>CAUQEW010000005.1:0-231880 GCA_963517115.1 uncultured Lachnospiraceae bacterium
GCACACGGCTGTTAACCGTGGGGTTGCTGGTTCGAGCCCAGCTCGGGGAGTTTATTCCTATTAAGTAATTTGAGTTACTAAATTACTTAATAATAAAGCCTAATTAAATAAAATAGAATTAGTAAGAATCTCAATCTGAGATTCTTCACTTTATTTTAGTGATAGATGTTTACTATCACATAAATTAATTCGTGGCTTGACGAATAAAAAGTTTGTTGCTATAATACAATAGTGACATAGATATGGCGACATAGCCAAGCGGTAAGGCATAGGTCTGCAACACCTTGATCACCAGTTCAAATCTGGTTGTCGCCTCTCTTAGAATAGTCTCTAAACCTTTAGAAATAGGGGTTTAGAGATTTTTTTGTTTTTGGAACTTTGTATGCAAGTGTATGCAAGCCCCTATTTATCAAACTAATATATCAACCATTGACTCATAGCAATCGTTTTCTGGAGTAATATACCTCAGATAATGAAGGGGCTTTGCCAGAGAGGAATGCCCAAGGAGTTTCTTGATTCAACTCCTTTAATTTCTTTAATAGTTTTTGAGTCTTTAGGGTAAGAGGTATATCACGGAATCCATCGGAGGTATGACCTTTGACATAATCAACATGATTATGGATTCGCTGATTAAATGTCAAATCATCGCTCATGGTCTGTTCTTCCAATAACTGTCCCTGTATTCGGATTTGTTTCCCTGAGATATCACTCCACATTAAGGCTTTAAGCTCACCAATTCTTGCAATTATGCGGAAATGCAATTGAATCGCAAGCGAATAAATATCATCTTTCGTTGATAGATATTCTAAAAGCATTCTTCGTTCCTCTAAGGTGTAGATATCTAAATTCCTCCTTGAAGAATATGGAACTATGCCGACATAAGTCTTTTCATGGTTTTTTCTCCTAAAAAGGGCTTTAGCTACCTTCGTTGATTTCCTGATAAAGACTAAAAACTGTTATTTGTTTCTTGTAAGGTAGGAAATATACACCATTTATCGAAGTGTAGAAGGTACATATTGAAAATTGGTGTACATTGATTATTGAAATGTTGGATTTATTATATATGATATGTTAATATTGCATTAAGGAATTTTTAAACAGGAATATATGTTATATTGATTATTTATATAATTTCCACAACAAAGTCTTGCAATAACATATTTATTTTGCAAGGTATTATCGTAGAGTCTATGCTATATTGCAGTTGGAGGTGAGATTAGCGATGGAATGGCTAAGCAAGATGAACGATGCTTTGAATTATATAGAGTTAAATTTGGAGGGCAAAATCGACTATCATGAAGTAGCCCATATTGCCTGTTCCTCTTTAACTCGCTTTCAAAGGATGTTTACTTTCATAACGGATATGACAATTGGGGATTATGTGCGGTTCAGAAAAATGTTACTTGCTGCGGAAGATTTGAAAAATGCCGATGTTAAGGTAGTTGATTTAGCTATAAAATATGGATATGAATCTCCGGAGGCATTTACAAGAGCGTTTCAGGCATTTCACGGTATGCCGCCTACTGTCGTTCGAAAGCTAGGAATATCTAAGAACTATCATCCAATCTCTTTCCAAATAAATATAAACGGAGGCAATATGATGATAGGTTCTAAACCGTTGGTTCGTATTGAAGAACTAAACAATTAAAAGCACTGTCTTTTCAAGCACATTGCAAGGAGCCTTAAAAGCAAGCGTGGAATAGAATGCGCGAATGGCTGTAAAAAATTTGAATGACTATGAAGCTAGAAGGTACATCGGTTATGCTCCTAACGGACATCATCCCGCTTTTGAAGAATTTCAAGCAGAATATAGATTTTGGCTACCAATCAAGAAGAAATAGCTATGGTTTTAGGAGGTGTAAACACTTTGTATGAAAGAATGTTGGATAAACAGACGGTACCATCATTTGATGAAATGATTTCATATTGCGACGATGCCGGAGAGTTGTGGACGGAGTTGGACAAATACCTAAAGGATATTTTTGATATGAAAGGTTGTATTCGCTTTCCGTATGGGAACAAATATGGCTGGAGTATGAAGTATAGTTATAAAAGCAAACATATATGCGACGTCTTTGCTGAAATTAGTGCTTTTATGGTACTAATCCGTATTTCAGATGATGCAATCAAACCGATTTACAATGAATTAAGTATTTATGCCAAAGCTGTATGGGATAGCAAATATCCTTGTGGAAGCGGAGGTTGGCTCAATTACCGTATTACGAACAAAGAGCAATTGCAGGACTTAATGAAGATAATAGGTAGAAAAGTAAACAAGTATAGCAAATTAGTTTAATATGAAGTTCTATCACTTTTGGGGAGGTGTAAGCTTTTTGTGGTGAGAAAAATAAATGTATTTTATTGTAATAATGTGGTAAAATGGGTGAAACTAAAAATTTCAATTTGGAGAAAATAACATGGTAAAGAAAATTATTCATATATTTGGAGCATCTGGCTCTGGTACATCGACATTTGGAAAATATATAAGAGATAAGTTAGGCTATTTTTTTATGGATACGGATGATTATTTTTGGCAACCAACAAATCCACCTTATACTAAAAAAAGAAATGTTGATGAGAGATTAGCAATGATGAAAAGCGATATTGAAAAGGCAGAGAGGGTAGTTATTTCTGGTTCACTTGTTGATTGGGGAGATGATCTTATACCTTTTTTTACACTTGCTGTTCGATTGAAAACAGATACAAATATAAGAATAGAACGATTAAAAAGAAGAGAAAGAGAACATTTTGGTTCGAGAATTGATATTGGAGGAGATATGTATAAAGACCATATGGAATTTTTAGAATATGCTGCTGCATATGACAATGGAGATAAAGATATGAGAAGTAAAGCAAAACATGACGAATGGGAGAAAATGCTCCAATGTGAGAAGATAACATTGTATGGAAATCATGATTTGGAATATAATTTAGAAATAGTAAAGCGTTTTATATAAATTTCAATTTGTCGTTCTAATACTGTAATGTAAAAATAGTTCAAATCTGGTTGTCGCCTCTCAATTAAAACCCTAGTAAGTACGTTGATAAGCGTATTTACTAGGGTTTTTTCATACTTATCAACATGACTGCGCTTTGATTTAGTTCATCAACTCCTTAAACCCAAGTGATTATAGGGTTGGTGTTTTATCTGTTTTAGACAAATTAATTTTTCAATGTAACAATTTTAATAGTATAATGTAACATTATTTACTTTTTTATGAACTTCTATAAAAGAAGTTTCATTTTTTATAGAAAGTGTATACATAGTTGATAGCTAAGAAATGGTGGAAAAAATATAATGGCGATATCTAAAGATGAAAAGGAGTTACTTTGTCAATGACATCGATTTTAATAATATCGTGCATAATTAACAGCAGCAAGGAATACTAATTTAGCTGTTCAGCCGCCTGTGGGATTGTACCATATAGAGAAGGACCTGCTCATATATAAAAACATATTATAATTGTCTTGTAATAGTATAAAGCGATGTGATAATGTAGGTGCATGGCTATTTTTGACGAATGGGTGTGAAAATGAAGAGATTAAAATCACAAATAATGTTATGGATGTTTACCCTGATTATGCCGCTGTTAGTAGTTTTAGTGGCATATAATTTATATACACTGAAAGTTTTGAACAATCAGGTGGCATCGAACAACAGCGATACTTTATCAATCTATGAAAAACCAATAGTACAGGATATTGAGTACATTAGTTATTCCATGGCAAATTCACTAGCGAATGATGCTAGTATGCTGCAGCTGAATTACGCAATTGATTACATAGAAGCCTATATCTGCTGTAATGATATTGCATCCGATTTCAGGGCGTTAGTACATTCAAAATTGGAAGGTCTTGGAGCGTTAGGCATTTGTTCACCGAAGTATAATCTTACAAGAATGGTATTTACGGATTCAAGTAAATATACCTATAAGGAAAAATGTGAACTGAAAGATAATATAGCCCTATTCATGCAGGATGATGATTGCTACAAAGTAGGATGGCAATTATTTTCCCTGACAGATAGAAACTATCTGGTAAGAATCTTAAAAAATGGTAATGTCTATGTAATTATTGTTATAGATTTCTCGCTGATTACCACACCGCAGATGGAAGCAGATGAGGTTGAGAGTGGTTATCTTATCTATACAGCGAAGGATAATACACCGTTAACAATGAGGGACTTTATTGCAGATAATAGTATTGCACTGAAACCGAACTCCAAAAACTACTATATATCCGGCAGTGATGTAAAGCGCTATATGATTGTACAGAAGGATTTTCCCTATGCAGATATCAAACAGTTTTATGTCAGTCCATACAAAGGAGTCTTCCGATATTTAGATATCGTACAGATTCTGCTTATGATAATTACAATAGGGATTGCATTCTCCATACCGATAGGTTTTTACCATATGAAGAAGACATTGTTCAATCCATTAGATTCCATGGTAACAACCATGAAATCCATCGGCGCAGGTCAAATGGATGCGCATATGGATGAAGACTATAGAATAGCAGAATTCTTGCAGGTTAAGGATACTTTTAATTCAATGGTAGATAAAATCAAGGAATTGAAAATCAGTGCTTACGAACAGGAGATTCATTATAAAAATGTTCAGATGCAGTATTTGCACATCCAAATACGTCCTCATTTCTTCTTGAATTGCCTTAAGAATATTTATGCAATGGCAAGTCAGAAGCAATATGACTCCATTCAGGAAATGATTCTTCTGTTATCCCAGTATCTGAGAAGTATGTTTCAAACCAATCCTTCTCTGATTAGCATTAAGGAAGAGATTAATGGGGTCAAGACTTATATTGCGCTTCAGCAGATGTTCAGATTGGATCTACTGGAATGCACTATTGATGTGGATCCGGAGCTCTGGCAGTTTCAAATTCCAACGTTGTCCATTATAACCTTTATTGAAAATTCCGTAAAGTATGGCTGGGTTACTGATAAAAGACTGATGCTGTCCATCCGGGTGTCCAAGCTGATTGGTGAAATGGAAGCGTATGTTTGTATTACCATATTGGATAACGGACCTGGGTTTTCCTCGGACAAATTTTATGCATCCGATGAACAGTATGATGTGAATTCTAAGGAGCATATTGGCATAATGAATATTAGTAAACGTATTGAACTTTTGTATCATGGAAAAGGAACGATTCTTTTCAGCAGTTCCAATGGAGCTTGTGTGGAAATTTATATTCCAATGAGCGGGAATGAGGTAGGAGCAGATGACAGTATTAGTGGTAGATGATCAGATTAGTGTGGTAAGTGGTCTGATATTTGGAATAGACTGGAAAAAAATAGGAATTACAAAAATTCAAAAGGCTTATAGTGCCAGTGAGGCTAAGGAGATTATAAGCTCTCAGAAAGTAGATATTCTCTTATGTGATATTGAAATGCCGGTAGAGAATGGTTTAAGCCTGTTTGCCTGGTCAAAGGATAATAATTATCCAATGGAGTGCATCTTCTTAACATCGCATGCTGATTTCATGTATGCCAAAGAAGCACTTCGCATGGGAAGTTTTGATTATATATTACAACCTGCCAGATATGAAGACATCGAAAAAGCGCTTATAAAAGCTATGGATAAAATCCGGATTACCAGAAAGAAGGAAGAAATGGCGTACTGTGGCAATCTGATTCAGAGAAGGAGGAATTTGTTTTTAGATGCAGTTTTACAAAGATTTCTTCTTGAAACAGGTTCTGCCCAGGAGGAGGCTGTTAAAGATCTGCACAATCTTGGTATATCGGTGGAAGAGATGAGCAGGACCTTCGTAATATATATTCAGATACAGAACGATAATCAGCTGCTTCACGACTGGGAAAATGATCTAATTCAATATTCTATAGAAAACATTCTGGACGAACTATTATCCAGTTATGGGTATGGAATTCTGCTATATGCTAAATCGCGTAGGGATTATGTAATTTATATCTATAAGAAGGAACCATGTTCCATCGAAAAAGAGATTGTTGAAGCTCAGTTGAAACGTTTTATAGACATTTATAAGGAATTTAGCGGCTGTACGACTATTTGCTATATCGTACCTTGCAATGATATCAGAGAATTAAAAGCGGCGGTAGAGAAGTTGGAACAAATCAAGTCCAATAATGTAGCCCTGGATCAGGGAGTAATCAATGGGTACATAGAAAGGAATGCATTGTCAGGTGGAGAAAAGGCAAAGCATTATTTTGATAATTTAAGTATTCTGATTGAGAATAATTTATATGATAACATTTGTGATGATGCAGTGTCCCTGTTAGATGAACTGTCGGGGAACAAATTGATTAATGCGGATACCTTGATAAGATTTTATCAGGATTTTCTGGGAGTAATGTATTTGTCGGCAGAGAAATACGGGATTTCATCTTCTGAAATCTTTGATGAGGAAGATGACAGGGAACGCTCTTTGAACGCATATTCTTCTGTACAAGAAATGAAATGGCTGATCCGATATATTACTGGCATCTTTAATGAAAAAAGTGCATCGGAAGAAAAGCAGAAGACACAGGTGGATTATATCTTGCAGTATATCAGAAGTAATATTGAATCTGATATAAGGCGGACAGAGATAGCAGAGGCAGTGCATCTGAATCCGAATTATGTTTCCCGGCTTTTTAAAAATAAGATGGGAAAATCACTGAAGGAATACATTATGGAAGAAAAGATGCAGTTAGGTAAGGAGCTGGTCAGGAATACAAATCTGCCAATCAGTGTAATTACGATGAAAGTCGGGTATAACAATTTCTCTTATTTTGCTCAGGTATATAAGAAAATCAACGGCTTGTCTCCGGTAGAAGATCGCGAAATGAATGGAAAGCGTAGGTAGGCTGGAAGATATTTGTGACAAGATAACGATGCATCACAGGAAAATGTAACATTTCCGGTAATGGAAGGTTACATTTTTTTAGAATGAAAAATTAGATGTAAAAGAGATTACAAATTTGATGGAAAGAAGACACAGACAAGGTGGTTGGTCCTAATTTTTTTTTATATAATGGTAACATCAAATACGAGGAGGAACGTTATGAAAGCAAAAAAACTTTTGGCTATGTTATTAGTAGTAGCTATGATAGGTAGCGTTTTAGGTGGGTGTGGTAAAAAACCTGAAAGTACGGATGCTGATAATGCAGCAACTGACAGTAATGGAGCAACAACACAAAATTCGACCGAGGAGCCATACACTGTTACCATTTATGCTCCCTATGATGCAACAACAGAAGCATGTGAATCAGTTTCAGAAAAAGTCAGCGAGATTACAAGAGAATTAATCAACTGTAATGTGGAACTTATCAGAGGAGTTACAAAGGATCAGTTGAATCTGACTTTAACCTCTGGTGAGAAACTAGATCTGTTTTATGCATTTCCTTGGGAAGTTTCCCTTTCTAGCATGGCAGCCAGTAACGAAGTTGTTGCAATGGATGATTTACTTACGAACTATGCACCCGATACCAAAGCAGCCATTTCAGATGATGATTGGTCTTGTGTTACAGTTGGTGGAAGCATCTATGGTTTACCGATGAATAAAGATAAGGCACAGGCAAGAGGCTTCGAAATGAACAAGAAGATTGCCGATGAATTAGGAATTGACTATAGTAAGCCAATTACTTATGCGGAGCTAGAAGAAGATTTAAAGAAGGTTAAGGCGGCTTATCCCGATATGTATCCTTGTGTACCCAATTCAGGCAGCATGAACTTTCCTACCTGGTCCTGTGATGTTCTTGGTGACAGTCTTGGTGTACTGGAAAATTGCTTAAATGAAAGTACGCAGGTGGTCAACCTGTTTGATTCCGCTTCCTTTAAGGAGTATTGTTCTTATATCTATCAATGGACACAGGACGGTCTAATGATGCCGGATGGTGCTAATACGGATGAAGGCTATGATACCTATATAGGTTCAGGAATTGGATTTGGTACATTTACACCGATCAAAGCAGGTTTTGAAGCAGAGGAAACCAGAAAATGCGGTGTAGATATGGTGGTGGTACAGTTATATGAGGCTCATTCTACAACATCCATGGTTAATGCGTGCTGGTGTATTGCAGGAAACAGTGAAAAACCTGAGAAAGCCATGGAAATGCTTAACTTAATGTATACAAATCCGGAAATCTCCAACTTATTTATTAATGGTATTGAAGGAGTTAATTATCAAATTGTTGATGAAAGTAATAAGATAATTAATTATGCAGAGGGTGTGGATGCGACTACTACCAACTATTCTGTAGTAGGCTGGGCATGGCCAAATGAGCAGATTACCCATGTATGGAATGGCGATGAACCAGATGTTTGGGATCAGTTAAGTAAATTCAATGCATCAGCGCAATCTTCACCTGCGAAAGGGTTCGTATTCAACAATGAAAGTGTACTGAATGAAGTAACAGCATGTAATAATGTAATAGATAAATATAAAAACGGTTTGATTACCGGATGTCTTAATCCAGAGGAAGCGATTCCTGAAATGAATGAAGATTTGAGGGCAGCCGGAATAGATACCATAATTGCAGAAAAACAAGCACAGCTAGATGCCTGGATTGCTGAACAGTAGAATAACGATAGGTATTGACAGGATATCTGGCGGCAAGATCTGCCGCCAGATATTTTCACACTGCGAGGTTAAATAAATGAAAACAAAAACAAAAATATCGCGTCGAACAAAACTTACAAATATAAAAAAGTCTTTACCATTATATTTAATGATGGTGCCCGGACTTATTTATCTAATAATTAATAATTATATTCCAATGACGGGAATTGTGCTTGCTTTTAAGAAATATGATATGAAAAAGGGAATGTATTGGAGTCCTAATATTGGTTTTAAAAACTTTGAATTTTTGTTTAAAACAAGTGATGCTTGGACAATAACTAGGAATACCTTAGGCTATAATATTATTTTCATTGTGCTTGGAACAGTAATAGCGATAGCGATAGCAATCCTACTGAATGAAATTAAAAATGAAAAAGCAAAGAAAGCATATCAAACTTTGATTTTAATACCATATCTCATTTCTATTGTAGTGGTAAGCTATATCGTATATGGTTTTTTAAATACACAGAGCGGTTTTATTAATAACTCGATTTTAAAAAAACTGGGTATGAATGCAATTTCCTGGTATTCGGAAGAAAAATACTGGCCATATATTCTGGTTTTTGTTCATATATGGAAAACCTTCGGTTACAGCTGTATTATTTATTATGCGACTCTGATTGGCATTGATAAAGGCTATTATGAAGCGGCAGTTATTGATGGAGCTTCTACCGGGCAGCAGATTAAATTCATTACTCTGCCGGGCTTAAAGACGGCAATCATTACACTTACATTAATGTCTGTCGGTAGAATTTTTTACTCGGATTTCGGCTTATTTTATCAAGTTCCCATGAGCAGCGGAGCATTAATCGATGTTACTAATACCATTGATACCTATGTATATCGCGGCTTGACACAACAGAACAATATCGGTATGGCGGCAGCGGCTGGTTTATACCAGTCAATAGTTGGGTTTATACTGGTTCTTTCCGCGAATTATGTTGTTCGAAAGACGAGTAAGGAAAATGCTTTATTTTAGGAGGATTGTAAAATGGTAAAAAACGATAGAGGTTTTCAAGGCGTTGTAAATATTATAATGATTCTCCTGTGTCTGATCTGCGTCCTTCCTTTTATGCTGCTAATCAGTTCTTCTTTGACGGCAGATGATTATTTGGTGAAATACGGATATTCATTTTTCCCGAAAGTATTTGATTTGACAGCATATAAGTATTTGATATTCGGATCGAAGTCAATTATGCGAGGGTATGTCATTTCCATATCCGTTACAGCAATGGGTACTTTCTGCAGTCTGGTTCTGACTACGTTATTTGCATATCCGCTATCCAGAAAGAATATGGCGGGAAGGAATTTCTTCTCATTTTTTATTTTCTTCACGATGCTGTTTAACGGTGGATTGGTTCCGACTTATATCATGTGGACCCAGATGTTTCATATTAAAAACACCCTGTGGGCACTGGTCGTTCCCGGTCTGCTTTTGAATGCTTTTCATGTTATTATGATGAGATCATATCTAACAACCAATATACCGGAAGAAGTGATTGAAGCTGCAAAATCAGATGGAGCAGGAGAAGTTATTACATTAATTAAAATAGTTCTACCAATGGCCAAACCGATTATTGCGACATTGACCTTATTGATAGGTCTTGGTTATTGGAATGACTGGCTGAATGGTTTATATTATCTGAATGATGATAAGTATTACAGTATCCAGGTGCTGCTCAATAAAATGCTGCAGAATGTTGAAATGATAAAAAATGCAGCTTCCTCTGGAGCTGCTACTATGAAAATGCCCTCTACCTCCATTCGTATGGCAGTGGCGGTAGTTGGTGTGTTACCTATACTGATTATCTATCCGTTCTTTCAGAAATACTTTGTGAAAGGCATTGTGGTAGGTGCGGTCAAAGGCTAAGGCTAATTATATATAAGGAGAAAAGCAGTGTAGCTTGGTACATTGTCAGTGAATCAATTATGAGTTTTCCAAAAGATTTTGCCTGGGGAGCGGCAACCGCAGCTCATCAGATTGAAGGCGGTGCTAATTCAGAAGGAAGAGGATCTTCCATCTGGGATTCCTATGCCCAAGATAAAAAAATAGATCCGATACGCAACCGGATGAATATATTAAACGGAGAAACCGGAGAGGTGGCCTGCGACCATTATCACCGTTATAAAGAAGATGTCCGGCATATGAAGGAGATGGGACTGAAGGCTTATCGTTTTTCCATCAGCTGGACTAGGGTTCTGCCGGAGGGAAGCGGTAATGTGAACCAGAAAGGTCTTGAGTTTTATAGTAATCTGGTTAATGAATTGTTGGCGGCAGGGATTGAGCCTTATGTTACACTGTTTCACTGGGATTTCCCACAGGCGCTTCAGGACCTTGGAGGTTGGTTCAACCCAGACATGCCCGAGATCTTTGCAAAATATGTTACAGTGGTGGTAAAAGCCTTGTCAGATAGGGTGACTTACTGGATGACATTGAATGAACCACAATGTCATATCATTATCGGACATATTCAAGGAGAATGTGCACCAAAGCTCCGCGTATCAGATAAACAAGCTTTTTATCTGATTCACAACATTCTGAAAGCACATGGTAAGGCGGTAAAGGCAATCAGGAAATATGCTATTAAAAAGCCTCAAATTGGTATAGCACCAAATCCTCTGGCATATTATCCGGCTACGAAAAGTAACGAAGATGTTGAGGCAACGAAAAAAATATCCTTTCGTGTAACAGGCAGAAATCTCTGGTGTTCCACCTGGTGGCTGGATCCGATTATCCTTGGTAAATACCCAGAGGACGGAATCATGGAATTTAAAGAAGATTTTCCAGTGGAAATGATACAGCCGGGTGATATGGAATTAATCTCGCAGCCCATGGATTTTCTTGGATGTAATTTTTATCAGGGAACTGAAATTAAGGCTGATGACAACGGTGAACCAGTGATCGTGCCAAGAAAGCCTGGATTTGACCTAACCGCTTTTAAGTGGGGTGTTACACCGGCTATCCTGCATTATATGCCGAATTTTCTTTATGAAAGATATCATCTGCCAATTTATATTACGGAAAATGGTTTGTCCATGTCTGACTGGGTAAGCATGGATGGTAAGGTACATGATCCATTAAGAATAGATTTTATGCAGCGTTATCTGCTTGAGCTTGGCAAATCGATAGAGGATGGTACTCCTGTAAAAGGATATTTTTCCTGGTCATTGATGGATAACTATGAATGGTCCAACGGTTATACGGAACGATTCGGTATGATCCATATAGACTATGAAACACAGAAAAGGACTTTGAAGGACTCAGCATACTGGTATCGTAACGTGATACTGAGTAATGGTGAAGTTCTTTAAAGAATAGAACACATTTATCTCAAGTAGTAAGGCATAGGTCTGCAACACCCTGATCACCAGTTCAAATCTGGTTGTCGCCTCTCAAGAAATTCCCCAGAAACGTTGAGTTTTGGGGAATTTTTCATGTTTAGAAAAGAACAATAAGATCGGTTATTTAACGTTTAATACCGTATTTTATTATCTTTTCATATCTATTTTTGTGTAGTTATTTGTGTATAGGCTCCAAGGTATTAACAATATTTATGACTTTACTAGTTATAATCTGAAATTTGAATCAAATAGTAGCTAAATTTTAAAATGAAAATTAAGTTGAACACTAAACATATGTATTTTAAAAAAAATTATCAGATGAAAAAAATTATCGTTAAATGAGTTATAATTGACAATGCTGATTATTATATCTAAACTAGTAGTTAATAGTAACTAACTATATTGGAATAAGGGGGCTTATAGATGATATTATTTATTCAATGCCTAATACTATGTATCCTATTTACAATTCTGATTCTGCCTGCACAATATCGAGATCCACTGTCCCAATTTGCGTCATATCCAACGGCGATAAAGAAACGTGTTTATGAATTACCACAGTATAAAGATTTTATAGCTTCCGTGGAACACAAGAATTGGAAACGAAAAATATTGGGAACATTACTGATTGCGGTGTTATTAGCTGTGGTGGTATTTTTCTCAGGGAAAGTGACGTTTGAAAAGGCATTCTTTCATGTATTTGTATTATTTTTAGTTGTAAATATGTACGACTTAATTGTCTTTGATTTAATTATTTTTTGTCATAGTAAAAAACTGATGATTTCAGGTACTGAAGATATGAAAGAAGAATATCGAAACCCAATGCACCATATAATAGGAGCGTTAAAAGGATGTGCAATAGGTACCGTTGTTGCATTCATATCAGCTTCACTAGTTTTTATTATTGGGTTATTCTGATAAAAGAGTTCCAGTTTCTTTGTAGAAGTATGAACGTAATTAACATCATTATAGTCCGAATTTATCGATTTAATGGCGAACAGAACGGGAATATGAATGAGAGGTGATAAGCAATGCTGATGACAGAAATATTTGTTTTGTGCATGCTATTTTTCTTAATATGTTATCGTAATACTGGTAGTGACAAGAAGAATTTAAAGAGCTATCCTTCTTATCCTAATGAAATACAAAATATAGTGAGAGAGAACGCTATATTGAATGATAAGATAAAAACCATTATTCCTCTTATATCTTTTATATCTAATATTATAGTGTTTACACTTATACTTTTTGTGTTTATTTTTTTGTTTCTGTCTTAGGTTGATTCATAAAAATGCCTCGCTTTGTATAAGATGGTATTTCTGTTAGTTATGGTACTGTTTTATTTTGTTTGTTATGTATGTTAAAAGCACGATACATTATGAAAGTTTAAAGGGTATAAATAGTTGGTAGGTGCTATCAGTTTAATAAAAAAATCAGTTTATTTATAGTATTCAATATGATATTATTAAGTAATCAGGATTTACAAAAGGAGAGATAGATAAATGTATAAAAGATATCTGAGATTGAAACCCTCGCTTTTATTAATCAAAGTAAAGAGGCTTAGTAGTAAGAAGCCAAGAATAATATTTGCTCTAACTTTATGTATTATTTTGTGTCTATCAAATTTACCAATAAATATTGTTGAAGCGGCCACTAAAGCAAGCTATGTAATGCAAAATAAAAAGGTCGAATGGAAGGATGGCGATATTGTAAGAGGAATTGTTAGCTTTCAATATCCAAAATTAAAAGGAGATTCGAATGAAATAGCTAAAATCAATAAAGTCTTAGAAAATGCCATGAAAGCATTTATGGCAGATGATGAAAATGTAGAAGGAATTAAGGAAAGTACCTTATATTACATTGATAATAAGCTATTTTCTGAATATACAGAACAGTTGTATTGGAAAACCACTTGTAAGGTAACCTATAATAAAAATAATATTATTAGCATGCATATGAAAGAAATGTGGTATGCAGGTGGAGTTTATAATCAGAATGATTACGGCTATACATTTAATTTAGAGACCGGCAAAACGCTGACAGCAGTTGATGTAATCGGGGGGAAGCCAGAAGAAGTATCAAGTAAGGTAGTATCAAGTGCCAAGAAATACTTTAACAAAAACGAAATTGCTCTTGATGCAGATTTATGGAAGAATATTTCGAATACAATTAATACCTTTGATGCTAAGGAGTTTAAATTTTATCTGAAGCCAGGGAAGGCTTATATCTGTTTTGGAAGCTATGAACTTAACTTGGGAACAGGTTGGCAGATATTCTCCGTAACCAGTAAATATAAATAGGAATTACATACTAATATATCGACCATTGGCTCATAGCAATCGTTTCCCGGAGTAATATCCTTTAAATAATGAAGGGTCATTGCCAGAGTAGAATGCCAAAGGAGTTTCGGAAGCTTCGTTGCTGGTATCGTTTTCAATGATGCTGTTGAATTTGGTATGGGACTGGTTAATGTTCCTATTCGAATAGTTTTCGAGTTCACCTTTTATAATGCGGATATATCACTGGCATGATACATTTCGAAAAGCTTATTGCTTCGAGGAGAGTTTATATTACACACTATTTAATAGCCATTTCTCATGCGAAAAAGGAATTTTTAATTTATGCTATGAAGAAAAGCATACACCATTTAAGGAAGTGTAGGAGGTATACTTTGAAAATTGGTGTACACAGATTACTGGTAAATTTAGTATATTTATTTTATCTACTATGATATTATGATATTAGAAATTTATGAATATGAATTTAAGGAGGTAATCATTGATGTTGATTGAAGAATTTGATTCCACTAAAAATGCGGTTATTAATGCATTTGATATGATTCAGCCTATAGAAGATTTCCCTAAGGTTGCTGTTTCATGTTTTTCGCACGTAACATTTGATAGGCTACTCAAAGAACTGAATGGTGTTCTAATTGAATCGACAGGAATGGCAAATATGGAAATTCCAGTATATAAAGTTATCTATGATGGAACTGAAATCGCATTGTTTATGTCATATGTGGGAGCAGCTGGTTGTGTAGCTGTATTAGAGGATATATTTGCAATGGGAGTAGAAAAAATCGTACTTTTTGGAACTTGCGGAGTATTGGACAGTGAGATAAAAGACTGTTCCATTATCATACCATACATTGCGATGAGAGATGAGGGAACCAGTTTCCATTATGCATATGCATCCGATGAAATCCAAGTGAATAAAAAGTATCAGGATGAATTTATACAAATTTTAGAACAACATAATTGTTCATATACAATGGGAAAGGTATGGACGACAGATGCTTGTTATCGAGAAACCCGTGAAAAAGTAAACAGACGTAAAGAATCGGGATGCATTTGTGTGGATATGGAATGTTCAGCAGTTGCCGCATTGGCGGCTTTTAGAGAAAAAGAAGTTTTCCACTTTTTTTATGCTGCAGATAATTTGGATAATGAAGAATGGGATGCACGAAGCCTGTCAAATTCAGCAAAAATTTTGGAGAAGGATAGAATTTCATTATTGGCTATGGAATTAGCAGTTAAACTTTCATAGTATAAATTACAATTTAGCAACGGGATTGCCAGTCAAATGAATCAAATATCTCTAAATTTTTATGTATAAAATAGGTGCACTAATATGTACACAAAAATTAGAAGTGGATAGAACCCCATTCTTTTGAGTATTTGGAAGCAATCTATGAGCCGAGATTTCTAAACTGTACATATGGATTCAGACCTAATCGAGGATGTCATGATGCAATCAAAGAAGTTTATCAAAGAATGTATAATGGAAAGATAAACTATACTGTTCACTGTATTCGCAAATTACTGTAATGATTATTCGTATAGTGAATGATGTATTCTGTTTTGACAATATTAGAATAATAAATATTCACTTGACAATTTCAAAAATGGAATATATAGTAAAAAGGCAGAACAAACAATACTTCAGTTTGTCCTGCCTTTCGAATAAGGATGATTAAAGTAAGCAGAAACAGTTAAATTTTCCAGGAACCAACTGCACCGTTAGTATCATCATAATCGATATTAACGCCAGCAACAACAACATTCCAATTATACTGTCTTAGATTGTAATTGGTGTATGCAGGAGCTCCACTTCCCCAAGAATTATCCACAAGCCATCTATATGGACAAATTCCTTCGAAAGCCTTTAAAACACGCTTTGATCCATATATCCCAAGTCGATAATTACTTGTGTTTAATGATGCAGTATCAAATGTGAGTTTTGCTGCATTAAAATAAGGAGTAAGGTTGGATGTAATCTGTGAAGCTGTTGCATCAAAATCCACGCACATATAAATGGGTGTAACTGTACCCTGACCAAGTGATTTTGCTGCTGTGATTGCAGCAGCTGCATCAATAGAACCCTGTGAGGCAGTAAAGTAGGTAGGATTGATGCTACGTTCGAATATAGATACTACGCCCATTTTAGCTGAGATAGCTTGTGCCTCTGTTTTTGTCATAGCATATGTACCAGTCAAGTACCTACAAGCAAAAGAAAATCCCTGACCTGCTAAGGCTGTAACATTTGTACTAGTTAAGGTTGTAGCTGTATCAAAACCAAGACTCATATTTTTAATCTCCTTTATTTTGTTTTTGTTAAGAAGATAAATATTAATCGATATTCGGCGTCTATCGATCTCATCTTGCCTAAAGAAGAGAATCTAATATTAATCTTGTTAACATATATATTAAAAAGAAATATGAGTTTCAAATGTAAACGATAGAAATCAAAAATTTATAAAATGGGGGAATATTATTTATGAAAATAATAAAAAAAATTAGATATATCTTAATAGGAGTTATTATTTTTGCATTTTTACTACTATTCTATATATTAAAGATATCACAAGAAATAGAATTACCAAATAATATGAAACAAGTATTTATGAAAGACAGTAAAAATGGGTGGGGAATAGTAAGTGATGGTGGTCTTATAGCAACAAACAATGATTGGAAAACATATAAGCAGATATATAAATTCACATGGAATGCTCAGGAAGCATCTATACCATCTATAACATATACAGATAATACTCTGTTTGTAGTGGGCTTTTTATCAGAAAATAAAAACATTGGTGTATACAATTCTAAAGATGAGGGGAATACATGGAGTGAAAGTTATATTGATTATTCTGATGTAGATGGTGGTGCAAATCAATTGTTCAGTAGCTTTACAGATAATCAAAATGGATACGTTTTATACTGCGGAGCAGCAGCAGTCGGACAGATGAAGAAAATTCTTTATAAAACTACGGACGGCGGAAAATCGTTTCAGAAAGTCGGAGATTTATCTTATATGAATGGTTATCCTACTGGAATGTCATTTAATACGAGTGGTATTGGATTTATAGCAAATACCTACCATGGAAACAATAACGCTTATTTATATAGTTCAAATGATCAGGGAAAAACGTGGAATATTTTAACTATACAGCCATCAGAAAGTTTGAATGATACAAGTTCTCAAGGCTATATTACCGGTTATCCACCATATTTTATAGGTAAAGATGGAATTATGATTTTAGAATACGTGAATGAGAAACCGTCTTATACTATTTATTACTCTTCTGATAACGGGAAAACATGGAACCAGAATGGAAGTGTTAATATAAAATCAGATTCTACAGAATTTATATCTAATTATAGTTTTTCTGACAAGAGTACATTATATATAATAGATAAAGATGGAAAAATGGTAAAAAAAATTAAAAAAGGCGATACATGGAATTAAATTCAGTTCTGGTTTGAATTTTTATGCAATCTAAAATCAGTTCAAATCCGGTTCCCGCCTCTCAAATAGAAAAGCTCTAATCCTTATCATTTAAGGAACTAGAGCTTTTTATATGCAATTTCTCCCGGTCCTGTTTTGAGGCGGCGGGTATTGTTAATTCTGAAAAGAATAGTAAAATGTGATGAGTAATCGTTATTGGAATATGTTGTAATTTAAAGGAATAAATGATAAACTATATACGGTTATTGAGATTTTTAGAGACTTATGAACTACAAATTATTGAGGTTACAGATAATGAATATAAAAATGATAATAGTTGGAGGTAGATATTTTGAAAATAATAAAGAATATAATTAAAAATGAGATATATTTATTTGACTTTCTAGTATTTCAAGAAATCCTTCGATTACTGATGAAAGCAGGAGAAAATTTATCTATCGATTTAAAACAATCAATAATAATGTTTATATCTGTGACAATTTTATCTGTTATACAACAAATAATAAAAGAACGGTACCGCAGACCGCCTTTTGGTCGAGGATAAGGTGGCGGCATAAAGACGGAACGAACTTAATATTGTATTGAGAAGGGGGTTTATAATGAAAAAAATCTTAAACTTTTTTTACAAACATAAATTAACTCGTAAAAATTTAACACACTTAGTTTTTCTGAATTTTTTTATAGCTGCATTATCATTAGCTCAACCAGAAGTACTTAAAAGAGCTACTACTGCTATAATCGATAAGGATGTACAATCATTAATATACACAATGATATTTGCAGCAGTAGCAGCCGTTTTAAGCATGATTATTACATATAGAAAAGATATTTATATAGTAATTACAAAAAATAAATACGAGAAAACGTTAAGTTCCTTATTGTTGGGAAAGTTGATTGACACTAAAATGAGTAAACTAGATCAAAGACAATTTGGAGATGTTAGCACGATATTAATCAGGAATGTTGAAAATTATGTTGCGTCAGCAGTTACAGCAATTTCAGAATTTAGTACTGGTGTAATGTCTCTTATATTAACAATGACTTATATGTTGATTATAGAATGGAAATTAGCATTGTGCATATTGGTGTATAATGTTGTCATCCGTTTTTTTGCAGTTCTTGCTGAAAGAAAAATAAAGCAGAATAGTATAGATGCGACAGATGCTATGAGATTGAGTGGAAACTATCTTGTTTCACTTTTATCAAATATGCTAACAGTACGCATTTATTCCAATCGTGATTTTTTAAGTAAGCATTTCAAAGAAAAAGAACAACAAGTGATGAAAGCTAATTGGAAGAGTTTTGTTTGGAACAACGGATATCAAGATTTTATTTGGGCATTTTCTAAATTAGCTGAATTTATTATTGTTTATGGGGTAGGATCTTGGCTTATTGTAAGAAATTTAACAGATATAAGTGTTTTACTAACTTTTGTTTTTGCTAATGATCTTTTTACAATTGGAATAAATAATATATCTTATTATTTAACAATGCGCGCTGAGGCAGAGGCTTATCAAGAGTCTATCGAAGGAATTTCAATGGAAACTGAATTGGAAAAAGGCTCATATGAAGATTCTTTTGACACTGTTTTCCCGATTTGTTTTAAGGATGTATCTTTTAGTTATGGCGGTAAACAAATATTAAAAAATACCAACTTTACAATTAATCCAGGAGAAAAAATTCTCCTTCAAGGAGTAAATGGGACAGGCAAGTCAACAATACTAAAATTAATGGCTGGACTGTACCGGCCAGATTCGGGGTCGATATTTTATGGAAACCAAAATATTGGAGATATACATATAAGTTGTTTAGCTGATACATATGGATACATATCACAACACAGCAATATGCTGGAAGGGGATGTGCCTACAAATATAGCATTGAATAATGATGCCGTATTGAACAAAGTTAATGAGATTCTTGACTACCTAAATCTGTCAGATGTTCAAAATAAAAACCCGGAAAGTTTTTCTCAAGGTGAGCAGCAACGATTGAACATTGGAAGATTTCTTTACCGTAATAAACCTGCATTTATTATGGGTGATGAAATTTTTTCTAATATTGATGAGGGTAATCGAAAGAATATTTTAGAGATATTGAAAGGAATGTATCAAGATATAACAATTATTATGATATCACACGAACCTATAGACTTGAAATTCGACCGTGTATTGACTGTTTATGATGGAAAAATAGTTGAGGAGGTACAAAATGAAGCAATATAATCGCTTTCTCCTATTTGTTAAAAATAATATTTTTCTCGTATTAGTATGCATTTTACTTAACATGATTTCAGGCATTAGCAAGAGTGTGGGTGCAATTTACCTTCAACGAATAACGGATGCTTTAGAAAGCAACTATTTTGATCATTTGCTATCTTTTATACTTATTGGTGGTGCTCTTACATTTGCATCGTATGTTATTAGGTGGCTGGGTGCTATTGTTCCACGATATTTGATGGAAAAGTTTTCATATGAGACACGGATTTCATTGTTCAAGCATTTGGTAAGGATTCCATTTTTAACTTACGAAGGGTTTTCTTTAGGTGAGTTGCAGTCATTAATTCAAAACAATTCTATTAAGGCAGGACAAGCATTTTATACCATATTATCCAGGATATTAAATAACATTTTCTTATTTATTTTTTCTATCTGGGTAATGCTACATACAAATGTTAGGGCAACCATGATAGCAGTTATGATTGTTTTAATTGCCACTGCAATTAACCAATTAATCCTTAAAAAGATGAAGAGATATGAAAAAGCAGCACAACATTCTTTAGGAGCAATGACACAATCCTTAGAAAGTACTTTTAAAGGAATATCGACCGTTAAAACATATTGGGCAAAGGATTTTGTATTATCCAATTACTTAGTTAAGCAAGAAGAATATTGTATAAATAAATTAAAATCAGCCAAAGTGAATGCCATCCGTACAATATGGTACAACTTTGTAGAAAATCTTTGCCTATACAGCAGTGTCGCTTATCTTGGTTATATGGGAATCAATGGATTGATGTCTTTTGGTGAAGTTACTATGTTTATTTATCTTATCAAGCAAATTATAATGCCTATTGAGGTAGTATTTCGCTGGATGTCTACACTGGTCATGTCATCTGCTAGCTGGGAACTAATAATGCATAAATTCAATATTAGTGGTGAGAGTATAAATTCAGAAAATGAGAGTACGCAGATTAATAATGTCAAAATTGAGAACTTATCATTTTCATATGACAAATCGTCACCAATTATTAATAATCTAAGCTTGTTCCTGGAGAAAGGGAAGATAACAGGGTTATTTGGTTCAAGCGGAACAGGAAAATCAACATTACTTAAGATACTTTCTGGTTTATATTCTAGCTCGGAAGGAACTTATAAAGTGGATGGTAATAGAATAGACACTTTAAAACCGTACATAACCTATGCATCTTTGGATCGAAGCATATTTCCCATGACTATCTATGAAAATATCACTTTAGGATATGATAATATTGTTCCAGAAGATGTTACAAAATTGTTGTTTGAATTAGGGTTTGAAAGTTGGATATCCACTTTGTCAGATGGAATAAATGCCATTGTAACAAATGATGATATGTCAGGAGGGCAAAAGCAAGCTATATCAACTGCAAGAGCTTTATTAAGCCAAAGGCCAATCATGATTCTAGATGAACCTTTTTCAGCATTAGATTCAGAAAAGGTGGAATATATTTCAGATATTCTTAAGAAAGAAAAAAAGAATCGAATTATATTAATCACTTCGCATAGGAGTGATAAGTTAAACTTGTTTGACGTAGAAGTCAAACTGTAAAAAACAAGTGTCGCCGCTCTTAGTAAATGTTCAAAATACAGTAAAATGTGTTTTGAACATTTTTTATTTACTTAATATTCTATTCTAGCAATTATAAATTGCTTTCGCTAAAAAGTTTTAATAAGAAAAGGAAGGTCACAACAATTTTGTTTTGAAACATACATATAGGTACTCACACATTATAAAACATATAGGTACTAACACTTTATAAATTGACAGTGCAGTATATATCAAGTATAATTTCGATTGTGTATCTAAAAATGTAACATTATTAAACAACTTAAGGAGAAATTGTAAATGAAAAAAGAGGAAACATCGGTTAAGTTTACCATTCAGTATAAACTGATTATAATTTCATGTCTATTGCTTATAATACCATTACTACTAACCGGTATCTTTAGTTACCAAACGGCTAAGTTAGAGCTAAATAAAAAAGGTGAAGTTATATTAAAAAACACTGTTAAGCAAGCACTTCAACTGATTGATGCCAAACAAGAAGAGGTTGAAAAAGGTAACTTAACACTGGAAGAGGCGCAAGAACAAGTTAAAGTTGCGTTACTTGGACCAATGGATTCAGAAGGTAAGCGCACGATTAATTCAACTGTAAATTTAGGAGAACATGGTTATTTTGTTGTATATGATGAAAAAGGTAATGAAGTTGCCCATCCTTCATTAGAAGGGCAAAATGTATGGGATGTAGAAGACAAAAGCGGTAATGGATTTAAGTTTGTTCAAGATCAGATCAGTGCTGGTATCTATGGTGGTGATTATGTCACCTATACTTGGAGTTTACCTGATTCAGAAAAAACTGCTGAAAAGATATCATATCAAGAGCAAGATTCCGACTGGGGTTGGATTGTTTCAGCTGGTTCTTATTCCCAAGATTATAATGAAGGCGCCACACAAATTTTACATACATTAATAATCGTATTAGTTTTGTCGATTATTTTTGGTCTTATTATTATTTTATTATTTGCTCGCCATTTATCAGTACCTATTAGACAAATTAGTTTTTCTTTAGAGGAAGTATCGAAAGGTAATCTTAGTATTCAACCGTTGATTGTTAAAAATAATGATGAAACAGGACTACTAGGTAATTCTTTTAACCTTATGTTAAGTAATATGCAAGCTTTAATTGCTACATTGAAGAAATCTTCTAGTACGGTATTAAGTTTTTCTGATTCACTTGCTAATATTACAGAGGATACCTCGAAGGCAATTAACGAAGTAGCAATTACAATCCAAGAAGTGGCTGGTGCTGTTGCAGATGAGACATCTAGTATTGGAGATACCGTAAATAAGGTTGACGTTCTTGCAAAGAACATTGAGTCTGTAGTAGCTTCAACTGAACAGATGAATCATATAGCAAATAAAACAGATGACTTACGTGGGGAAGGTTTGATTGCAGTTGAGGCTCTTTCAAAGTCTATGGATAAAACCAATAAAGCTACACATGAGATTAATGAAGTTATTAATAAAGTGATGGAAAGTGCAAATAATATACATATGATTTCTGATGCAATCGTCCAGATTTCTGAGCAAACAAACTTACTCGCACTAAATGCATCTATTGAGGCTGCAAGAGCGGGAGAGGCAGGAAGAGGATTTTCAGTAGTAGCAGATGAAATTCGTAAACTTGCGGAGCATTCACAAAAAGAAGTAAGCGAAATAAAGATTACGATTAGTGAAATTAATACTTACTCGAATTCTTCTGTGGAAACGATGTCCACTGTGTTTGATGTTTTAGCAGAGCAGACAGCAGCAGTTGATAATATGAAGAAGGTGTTTATAGATATCGCAGAAGAAATGAGACATCTATTCGACGGCGTGGCTAATATTACGAATGAAAGCCAGCAAATGCGTAAGATGAAAGATGAGATTGTAAACAATATTGAATCAATATCTGCATCTACAGAAGAAACTTCTGCAGCAACACAAGAAGTTTCGGCAACTTCGGAAGAACAGTTAGCTGCGATGGAAGAAGTAACAAGTCATGCCCAGGAGCTAAAAGTCTTAGCGGGGCAACTAGAAGAGGCTATACTGAAATTTAAGTAGAGTGAAGAGAATAAGAAATGTAGAACGAGCAGTGATAAATATATACTGAGGGGTGATAACATGGAGATATGGGATATCTATGATAAGGACAGAAATAGGACAGACCGTACAATGGAACGAGGCAGTGAGTTTAGGGATAATGACTATCATCTGGTAGTTCATATTTGTATATTCAATGCTAAGGGCGAAATGCTAATTCAACAGAGACAACCTTTCAAAGAGGGATGGTCAAATATGTGGGATATAACAGTTGGAGGGAGTGCACTAACAGGAGAGTCAAGTTCAATAGCTGCAGAACGTGAACTTTCTGAAGAGATTGGATATTGTACAGATTTGTCTCATGAGCGACCATTTCTTACAATAAACTTCAATGATGGATTCGATGATTTCTATCTGTTGCAAAGAGATATTGATGACATTGATAAATTGGTGCTTCAATATGAAGAAGTTCAGAATGTTAAATGGGCTACCAAAGAGGATATGTTACAAATGCTTGACGATGGGATATTTGTTCCATATTATCGCAGTTTGATCGAGATGCTTTTTGACATGAGAAAGAAACAAGGAGCACATTCTGTATAGAGACTAAATCTAAAATCTATATGTTGTCACTTTCAGATATAAGCATATTATCAAATAATGTAAATTATAAAAGATGCACATCTGCGAAAATTAAAACGTCTGCAGATGTGCATCTTTTTGTTTGCTTTGCGATAAAGACAGTTTTGATTTGTATAATGAAGTAAGAATTACTAGGGGTGATAATTGGATCAGAATCAATAAATTTCACCAATAGCATAATTTGTAAAAATATTATGTTGACAATGTAAATATTTTCTGTTATCCTTTTTTAAACACTCAAAGGAAATTTATCCAAAATATCCCTAATGCCTTTGGAATATTATAAGAGATACGTAACTTTTTTAGATTAAAAATAATATAAATGACAAAGATGCCATTTCCGAATTATTCGGAAGTGGCCTTTTTTTGAAAGGAGGAAAAAATGAGCCAGAGCAGTCCATTATTAGATATCAAAAATCTCAGTGTGGAATTTCAGACAGTAGAAGGAACGGTTCACGCAATTAATAATCTTAGTTATTCTTTGGATGAAGGAGAAACTCTCGGTATTGTGGGTGAAAGCGGAAGTGGTAAAAGTGTTTCTTCTCTTGGAATTATGAAGTTAATACCAAATCCGCCAGGAAAGATTGTCAATGGAGAAATTCTTTATAATGGAAAAGACTTAACGAAGATTTCTGAAAAGGATATGGAAAAGATTCGCGGAGATGAGATTTCTATGATTTTTCAAGAACCGATGACTTCATTGAATCCTATTATAACCTGTGGCAAACAGATTGCTGAATCCTTGACATTGCACCGCGGTTTGAAAAAGAAAGAGGCTATGAAGGCAGCAGTTGAAGCGATGAGAGCGGTTGGTATAGCCAATCCGGAAAAGCGGGTGCATGAATATCCGCATCAGATGTCTGGTGGTATGAGGCAGAGGGTAATGATTGCTATGGCGCTTGCCTGTAAACCTAAGATTTTAATTTGTGATGAGCCGACAACCGCATTGGATGTGACTATTCAAGCACAGATTCTCGACTTGATCCGGAATCTCAATAAAGAGACCGGTACAGCGGTTATTATGATTACCCATGATCTTGGAGTTGTCAGCGAGCTGTGTCAAAAGGTTATCGTCATGTATACGGGAAGGATTGTAGAAGAAGCACCTGCAGAAGCCATTTTCAAAAATCCACTTCATCCTTATACGATTGGTTTAATTAGTGCAATTCCTAGAATCACGAAAGAGAGAAATCTACTTACAACGATTGAAGGAGTTGTTCCAAATCCTATGGAAAAAATCGAGGGATGTAGTTTTTGGCCAAGATGTAAACATGCGACAGAACAATGTAAGAAAGAGGTACCGCCAATGGTACAGGTAGATGAGAAACGGAAAGTAACATGCTGGAGATTTGTTGATGTTAGTCAGAAAAAAGAGGCCTAAGTTATGGAGCAGGAAAGAAATGAAAATGAAGTTTTTTTAAAGGTGAAAGATGTAAAAATTTACTTTGATGAGAAAGAAAACAATAAATCGGTTGTAAAAGCAGTTGATGGAGTGAATTTGGATATTAAGCGGGGTGAAGTTTTCGGCGTGGTTGGTGAAAGCGGATGTGGCAAGAGTACTCTGGGGCGTGGTCTTATTCGGTTGTTACCATTGACTTCCGGTAGCGTTATAATTAATGGCAAGAATATCTCAAAATTAAACAAAAAAGAAATGAAGAATATGCGTAAGAAAATTCAAATTATTTTTCAGGACCCTTCCGCATGTCTGAATCCGAGAAGAACTGTAAAACAGATACTTATGGAACCCTTCTATGTTCATGGAATCACAGATAAGAAGTATATAGATAACAGAATAAAAGAATTGCTGGAACTTGTTGGACTGGCAGAATATCATCTGAGCCGATATCCACATGAGCTTTCCGGCGGGCAGAAGCAGAGGATTGGAATTGCAAGAGCACTTGCTCTGGAGCCAGAGTTAATTATCTGTGATGAAGCCGTTTCCGCACTGGATGTTTCGGTGCAGGCACAAGTTCTGAATCTATTGTCGGAGTTGAAAAAGAAACTGGGGCTAACCTATTTCTTTATCTCACATAACCTAAATGTGGTTTATCAGATTAGTGATCGGGTTGGGGTCATGTATCTAGGGAAAATGGTAGAGATTGCGCCTTTCGATAGTCTGTATGAATATCATCTTCATCCTTATACTACAGCACTTTTGTCAGCGATTCCACAGGTGGATAAAGAACAGCAGAAGCAGCGAATTATCCTAGAGGGAGAAGTACCAAGTCCCTCCAATCCGCCCTCCGGATGTCATTTCCATATCAGGTGCCCGAAAGCATATGAAAGATGTTCAAAAGAAACACCGGTACTTCAGGAGGTGAAACAAGGTCATTATGTTGCCTGTCATCTCTATGGATCAAAGGCTCGATAAAATAACGAGTGTAAACAACGAAATATTGTTTTACATAAAAAATTAAGGAGGACTAGATAATGAATAAAAAAATTTTAGCGCTGTTATTAACTACTATGATGGCAATTAGCTGCGTCGCATGTGGTACTGACAGTGGTACAAGTACGACATCTACCGAAAGTGGAGGTGATACTACTTCTCCATCCACTTCTTCGGGTGGAAATACAGTGGTAATTGCGATGGGTTCTGGATTTTCAACTCTGGATCCGGGATATATGTATGAACAGAATCCAACATTAGTAGCAAATGCTTGCTATGAAAACCTGTTTAAATTTGTAGATGGTAAAGATGAGCCACAACCAAGTTTGGCAGAAAGTTATGAATTCTCAGAAGACAGCTTAACCTGTACAATAAAGCTTATCCAGAATGCAAAGTTTGCAAGCGGTAATCCGGTAACCTCAGCGGATGTGGCCTTTTCGCTTAACCGTACCAAGAACCTACAGGGAAACCCATCCTTCATCTGTGATACCATCAGCAGTATTGAATGCCCGGATGATTATACCGTTGTAATTCAGTTGACAACACCGGACAGTGCATTACTCTCTAAATTATGTTATGCAGCTTGTAGCATTTTGGATAGTAAGGTTGTGAAAGAGAACGGAGGAACTGACGCAGAAGATGCTTCTACCGCTGATACCGCACAGAGTTATCTGGATTCTACTAGTGCTGGCTCTGGAATGTATGTGCTAAAGAGCTATACACCAGATGAAGAGATTGTTCTTGAAAAGAACAAGAATTATTATGGAGAATCTACAAATGTAGATGAATACGTCATCAAACTACAGGATAACGCGAACACCCAGATGATGGGTCTTTCCAGTGGTGATATTGATATTGCATTGAATCTGACAGATGATACCATAAGTGAACTGAGTAAAAGTGAAAACGTTGCAACCATTAATACATCTACCAAGACCGTTGGATTCCTAATGATGAATGAAGATGAGTCCATAGGTGGACCAGTATCAAATCTAAAAGTGCAGCAGGCAATTAAGTATGCGCTGGATTACAAAGGTATTCAGATCATTTGTGGCTCTGGTTCTGTAACTCCAGAATCCATAATTCAGGTGGGATTTATGGGTAGCAAGGGTGAGAAAGATGTTACCATTGCACAGGATCTAAATAAAGCAAAAGAATTAATGATAGAAGCTGGATATGAGGATGGTTTCGACATTGATATGCCGGTTTGTGAACTGGACATGGAAGGTGTATCGCTTCTTGATTTTGCACAGAAGGTAAAAGAGGATTTGACTGCTATTAATATAAATGTTAACATCGTACAGAAAGATTGGGCTGGCGGCTATGGCGATGATTACCGCAATGGTGCTCTTGGCTTTACCGTAATGTACTGGGGCATTGATTATAATGATCCGAATGTACAGTTGGTATTCCTGCCAGGACAGGAAGTTGGATTGCGTGCAAAATGGACTGCAGATGGACATGATGACATTACTGACATGTATAATCAGATTCTAGCTGCTACGGATAGTACACAGCGTTCTGAACTTCTTACAGAGGTACAAGATAAAATTGCAGATGACTCCCCATTTATCATGATTGCACAGGCGGCGTGCCATGTAGGGTACAATTCCAGACTTGATGGAGTGAACTTCTCTGATACATATCGAGTTGATGTTACTGCAGTAAATGTGAAATAAATTATTAATGTAAGATTACCAGGCAGAACAATATCTGTCTGGTAATCTGATAAAAAAGACAGACAAGAAAAGGGGTGTATAATGGAACGGTTTAAATTTGTTTTAAAAAGATTGGTTCTTCTTGTGGTGATGTTGGTTGGCGTAGCAACGATTGTATTTATCCTTACCAAACTCATTCCTGGAGATCCGGTTGTGGCAAACTTAAGTCAGAGAAGTTTAAATGACCCTGATATTGTGGCAGCATTTAAAGCAAAACATGGATTGGATAGACCGATAGTCGTTCAGTATTTTGTGCATATTAAAAATATCTTTCAATTGAATCTGGGCACGTCAATGCGAACCAATAAACTGGTTCTTTATGAACTAAAAAGATGCTTTCCGGCAACAATGGAATTGGCAACTTTTTCTATAGTTCTAGCAACATTATTTGGTATTCTATTTGGAGTTGTTTCTGCCATGAAACGCAATAGCGTAGTTGACCAGGTTGTAAGGGCAATTTCTGTGACTGGCGTTAGCATTCCCAGCTTTTGGTTTGCCTTAATCGTTCTCTATGTTTTTTACTATAAGCTGAATATTCTTCCAGGTCCCGGGCGTTTAAGCACGGCATTTGATGCACCGACAGCGGTGACTGGATTTTATACAATTGACAGCTTGTTGGAAGGTAATATACCCAAGTTTCTAGATACGTTAAAGCATTTGATTCTTCCAGGAAGTGTACTTGCTGCATTTACTATGGGATTGATTACAAGAACTACCCGCTCGAATTTGCTGGATGTGATGTCAACCGATTATATCCGAACTGCAAAGGCCAAAGGTGTTCCAGGTAGAAAAGTAATCACACATCATGCTCTTGGCAATACCTTGATTCCTGTCTTGACCGTGATCGGTCTCGGTTTCGGTAACCTGTTAGGTGGTATGGTATTGGTTGAAACAATTTTCAACTGGCCTGGAGTAGGTCAGTTTGCTTATAAGTCTGTAAAATCGCTGGATTATCCATCAATTATTGGCGTATCACTTTTGATAGCGTTGAATTATATGATAATCAATACGGTAGTTGACATTTTGTATGGAATTATTGATCCGAGGGTGAGGTGTAAATAAATGCTAAGATCTTTGAAGAAACTAATGAAATCCAATTATTTATTTACATTGGGCTGTATTATCTGCACGTTCTGGATTCTTGCAGCAATATTTGCCAACGTGATTGCGCCTTATAGTTGGGTAACACAGGATTTAGGGGAGCAGTTGAAAGCTCCAAGTCTGCAGCATCTCTTTGGAACAGACAATTTTGGACGGGATATTTTTAGCCGTGTTTTGTATGGTGGTCGATATTCTTTGCTTGCAGGCTGTGTAACTGTAGTGATTGTTGCATTTATCGGCTCCATTTATGGCGCAATTGCAGGATATGTGGGTGGACTGGTGGACGATATTATGATGCGTATTTCTGAGATGATATTATCTTTCCCTTCACTGATTCTAGCAATGTGTATCAATGCAGCATTAGGTTCCAGCCTGTTTAATACCATGTTTGCCCTAGTTATAGTGGCGTGGCCTACTTACGCCCGGTTGATGCGAAGTGTAGTAATCACGGTAAAGGAAAATGAATACATAGAAGCGGCAACGGCCTTGGGTTCTTCTAAATGGAGAATTCTGATGTTGGAAATAATCCCAAACAGTATTAGTTCCGTTCTAATTATGGCGACTACGGACTTAGGTAACCAGATATTAATGTTTTCCACTTTGAGTTTCCTTGGACTTGGTTCGGCACCACCAACACCGGAATGGGGTATGATGGTATCGGATGGCGTGGATTATTTTAATAAGTTCTGGGTGGCAGGATTCCCTGGTCTGGCTATCTTTACTATGGCCGTCGGCGCTAACTTCATTGGCGATGGTTTGCGTGACTTAATAGATCCCAAATTGAGAAAACAATTTTAATGAAAAGAGGCGGATGATATGAAAAATGACAGAGTAGAAAAAGTATTGAAGAAAATGAAAGAACATCAGTTATCACAATTTTTAATTTGTGACCCTCTCTCGATTTACTATCTGACTGAAAAGTACTTGAATCCGGGAGAAAGATTTTATGCTTTGTATCTAAATGAAAATGGGAAACATCTGTTTTTTATCAACGAATTATTCGCAGTACCAGAAGAACTGGGGATTGATAAAGTATGGTATGGTGATGTGAATCCGATTATGGATATGGTAGCAGAACGTATGGATAATAAGGCTGTGCTTGGTGTTGATAAAGATTTACCCGCCCGATTTTTACTTCCCCTGGAAGAGAAAAAAGCAGCAGTCGGATTTGTGAATGCTTCTATCTGTATTGATAAAACCCGAGGATGCAAGGATGCAGAAGAACAGGAAAAAATGAAGATTATCTCCAAAATCAATGATCTCGCCATGGCTGAATTTAAAAAGTTGATTGTTCCAGGAGTTACGGAGAAACAGATGGCGGAGCAAATGTTAGATATCTATAAAATCCTAGGAGCAGAAGACTGTTCATTTGAACCATTGGTTGCCTTTGGGGCAAATGGAGCAGAAGGACATCATGGACCGAACGATACTGTATTAAAAGAAGGAGATAGCATCCTGATAGACGTTGGTTGCCGAAAAGATATGTATTGTTCTGATATGACACGCACCTTCTTTTATAAAAAAGTCTCTGAAGAACATCGAATAATATATGAAATTGTTAAAGAAGCAAACGAAACAGCCATTGCAGAATTAAAGCCGGGAATGCAGTTGAAAGAGGTGGATAAGATTGCAAGGGATGTTATTACGAAAGCGGGTTATGGGCCGAATTTCACACACCGCCTGGGACACTTTATTGGCCTTGGCGTACATGAATACGGAGATGTTTCTTCTGCCAATGAAGACATTGCAAAGCCTGGTATGATTTTTTCCATTGAACCTGGTATTTATCTGAATGATGATGTGGGAATACGTATCGAAGATCTTGTACTGGTAACGGAAGAGGGCTGTGTCCGATTAAATCATTATACCAAAGCACTGGAGATTGTGGAATGAATCCGATTGCGACACTTTTTATGGAAAATGGAAATAAGATTGTAATTGAACTACTTCCAAAGGCTGCGCCCAATACAGTCAATAGTTTTATTTATGCGGCAAAACAGGGCTTTTATAACAATCATTCTGTTGAAAGAATTGTACCAGGCTCATGGATTGACATGAGTTACCGAGCATTTGGCAAAGAAGCAGCAAAATATCTGATTCCCCCGGAATTTACCCTGCATCCTGAGATTGAACCGTTAGATCTACATCTGGGATGTGTTGCTATGGGAGGATATGGCGAAAAGGGTCTTGCGGGCTGTGAGTTTTTCTTTCCACTTCGTGATTGCCCAGAGCTGAAAGGAATTTATCCTGTGTTTGGAAAAGTTACGGAAGGTATTGAGGAGTTATATCGTCTTGAGAAAGTGAAGACGGTTCCAGTCACAAATTATCCGGCACATGGAGTCATAGTGAATGAACCTATAGAGCCGCAGGTTCTAAAGAAAGTACAATTGCAGCTGTTCGGACAGAAATACCCAGAGCCAGTCAGAGTGAAAAATGTAGAACTACCGGAGTGCTGGTTGATGAAATAATTTTTTGTTACGGTCTGTTTATAAGGTTAAAGGAAGAAAATCTGTGTATATTTTATGTATAATGAAAGTGGAAGGATAGAGAAAGTGGAACAGGAAGTTTATATTAAAATTAAAAATATTAGAAAGCAAAAAAAGATGACGTTAAATAACATGAGTGAAAAAACGGGATTTTCCATTAGCTTTTTATCGCAAATGGAACGTGGTGTATCGCCAATTACTTTGACATCGTTAAAAAAAATTGCATCTGCTTTGGATATACAAATAAAGGATTTATTTACAGAACCGGAAATGAAGGAAGAGTTTGTAAGAAGAGACAGCGATATAGAATTACAGGGCTTACAGCGTAATTACAAACATTTTAGTGTGCTAAGTGGTAGATTTGACAATCGGAAAATGGACATTTTTCATTTGGTAATGGAACCGCAATTTACTGATTTTGAGGCCAGTGGACATGACGGAGAAGAGGTTTACTACGTGCTGAAAGGATGCGGAATCTTCATTATAGAAGGAGTAGAGCATAGTATCAGTGCTGGAGAGACGATTCATTTTCCATCGAATAAGATTCATCAGGTGCAGAATAGAGAAGATACCGAGTTGGAAATACTATGCGTGGTTACGCCACCTCTATTTTAAATTTATCATCAATTAATCTCTTTTGATTTGGGAAGAGATTTTTTTGATTACTTTTTTATAGCACTATGAATTAAGGTCGGTAGCAGTTGGTTTGTATTCCATGATTAATTCTAAAATATACTGGTGACCGGACGGATATGTTTGCTGCAGTTATTATTGTATTTTTACCGACCTTAAAACTTCTGCAGATGTGTACTCTAATCCTATCTGTTATTCATTAAGTTGAAAGTTAACTCTCTTGCAGATTGGGCTACCAATGCAGAAAGAATGGTATTAGTCGATAGTAATACCTTCTATAATCTATATATTATCCGGAAAAAGGTGCTTTGTTGCATCATATAACAAGTTCACACTACTTTCCATACCAAAGTTACTTACATCTATCATTAGATGCTTACAATGTCTGTCACCGCGGTCTTTTCCAGTTACATATTTATAATAGTTATGACGCTGTACATCGATTCTCTTAACCAGTTTTTCAGCATCTTTATCCGTTAACTCATAAGATTCAGCAATATGTTTTATGCGTTCCTCAATTGGTGCGTAAAGGAATATATTAAAAACATTGGAGTATTCACGTAGTATATAATCGGAACAACGTCCAAAAAATATGCAGGTTTCTTTATCTGCAATTTCGCGGATAACTGCAGCCTGGGCAGCTATTGCCTTTTCTGAATAAAAAGATGAGGAGGAACCATAACCAAATTCAGAGAACAGTCTGCTTTGTTTCATGTTAATCACTTCGTCAGATTCTTCAATAATGTTTCTGTTTAAATTAGCCTTTTCAGCGGCTAAATCAACTAAATCTTTATCGTAAAAAGGAATGCCAAGCTTACTGGCAAGCCTACGAGCAATTTCACGGGCATTACACCCGAATTCTCTGCTAATTGTAATAATATATTTTTTCATTCTAACTCCTCTCTGCGTGCTTTAGCACGCATACAAATCAAGATTATATATTTTAAATGAATTAACGTCTTCCTTTTCCTAATTTTCTTTCCAAGACCTTAACAAGAAATGATAAAGGAATACATATGACTAGATAAACGCATGCCAAAATAGTGTAAGATTCAATGGTTAGAAATGTTTGCGCGGTGTATGCTTTTGTCGTCATTAAAAATTCCTGAGCGGTTATGTAAGCCATTAAGGAAGTATCTTTTACCATCATTACCAGGTAATTACCGAATACAGGGATGGAATTTCGAAAAGCCTGTGGAATAACGATACGGAACATAGCCTGATTTGGTGATAAACCTAATGCAAGGGCAGCTTCCGTCTGACCAACGTCAATGGAGATAATGGCTGAACGTATAACTTCTGATATATAACATCCATAGTTGATGGTAAGGCCGAGGATACCTGCGGTTAATGAGGAGATTTCAAAGTGGAAATCTTTAAAACCAAGGTAATATGCTATAATTTCAATTAGTAAAGGAACAACATAATAAATATAAACTAATTGAACAAGTAAAGGGGTTCCTCGAATTATCTCCTGAAAAAAGACGGTAATACTGTTTAGAATTTTATGTTTTGAAACTCTTATTAAAGCAAGTATGAATCCAAAAATGATAGCACATATAAAGCCCACTATAGTCACTATGATAACAGTTTGTAAGGCATTTCCTAACAATTTTGGAAGTAAATCAGAAACTGCTTTCGGAAAATTCAAATTTTCTAATACTCTCATATAAACTCCCTCCTAGAATGTTATTTGCTTAAAACACGGGACAAAAAGGCTTTGGTTCGCTCATTCTTTGGATTCGTAAACATTTCTTCAGGAGAACTGTCTTCAACAACATATCCGCCATCCATAAATATAACTCTGTCAGCGACTTCCTTTGCAAATGCCATTTCGTGAGTAACAACAGCCATTGTCATGCCTTCATTAGCCAAATCACGCATTACATTTAATACATCTCCAACTAGTTCAGGGTCTAGGGCTGAAGTAGGTTCATCAAAGAGCATTATTCTAGGTTCCATTGCCAAAGCCCTGGCTATGGCTACACGCTGTTGCTGTCCTCCGGATAAAGTTTCAGGATATACATTGGCTTTGCTTTCCAGCCCAACTTTCTCTAGTAATTTTAATCCATTTTCATATGCTTCTGATTTCTTCTTTTTCAAAGCATGAATAGGCGAGAAAGCAATATTATCAATTACTGTCATAAAAGGAAATAGATTAAAACGTTGAAAACACATACCCACGTGTTGTCTGTATTTCTTTACATTAAATTTATGTTTCAGAATATCTTCTCCGTCATATGTAATTATCCCTGAAGTCGGAGCTTCCAAGAGATTCAAACATCTGAGGAAAGTGCTCTTCCCAGAACCGGAAGGACCAATCAAAACCAAAACTTCGCCTTCTTCAATAGATATGTTAATGTCTTTCAATACTTTGAGTTCGCCAAAATTCTTTTGTAAATTTTTTATCTCTAATAAAGCCATTTGGTTTTCCTCCTTATTTTAAAATTGCCTCTCGGCAAACATAATTACTTTACTTAAGTTCTAGAGTATATTAAAAATATATTGCAGGTACTGTTTCATACCTGCAATGTTATACGTAACATTATTTACTGAAATAGATACTGAATGGTTTTGAAATTAGGCTTTGAAATTAGGTACCGATATTAATTGCAAAGATTAAGAAAGCAGATTACTTACTCTGTTCGAGTATTAATATCATGAGTACGATCTTCTTCACTGTTTGTTATCATATGAAGGGCTGGATCAAGGCCATAATCTTTAAATACTTGATCGATATATCCTTCTTCTCTTAATTCATAAACAACTGCATCGACTTCTTTCATGAAGGCAATATTATCAAAAGTGACTGAAGGTGCAATACGACCGACAGAAGTTGCATCATCCACATAATTTTCAGCCATTTTTAAGCCATCAACTGTTTCAGGAGAGTTGGCAAATAAGTTTTCTAATACGGTTGAATCTGTTAAGAAGCCATCGATTTTACCATACTGAAGAGCTACAATTGATTCTGACTGGTCACCAGTTGCACGTGCTTCCTTGATCAGACCATCGGTTGCCCAGCCTTCAATAATTGTTTGCCATATTGTTCCGGCGGTATAACCGATTACTGTTGAAGTTGGATCAAAATCCTCAACACCACTGATAGCACCGTCTGAAGGAACTAGAAGACCGCCACCCTGTGTGTACCAGATTTCACCGAAATAAATCTGTTCAGCTCTATCTGCACGGATATACATACAATCACTAATAATATCAATATTACCGGAGTTTAAATTTAATATAAGTTCGGAGAAGGAAATTAACTTCATCTCTACTTTTTCAATTCCAAGTCTTTTTGCAACTTCTTTAATTATTTCTGCATCAACGCCAGAAAATTCATTGGAGTCTTTATCAATGTAAGCAAATGGAGCATCACCTGATGAACCAACAACTAAGGTACCTTTTTCACGAAGTGCAGTAAGTGTATCACTTGCTGTACCATTCTCGGAATATGAATTGTCATAAGTTGCTTCGGAAGTAGTTGTTGTATCAGCAGTAGTTGTTGCTTCAGAAGTAGTTGCTGTATCAGAAGTAGTTGCTGCATCAGAAGTAGATGATGTAGAAGAAGTGGATGGTGTAGAAGAACTGCAGCCTGTTAATACAGTTGCTAATACTACGAGTGACATCGACAATGTAAGTAGCTTTCTAAATTGTTTTTTCATAATAATTCCTCCTTTAATTTTAATGACAAAAAAACGGAGTACGTGGCTTTAGTAGCACGTGCTCCGTTGCATTTATCAAATATAATGCCTAATACTATCAAACGAAATGTTATTTGTCAATGTGCAGATATATATAAAATAATATGCACTTGCACAATTTCAAACAGTATAATAAGGTTAAAAAGAAAATTCTACTTGCATTATAAGTGGACTGTGTTAATATAATCAACAGCAAATGTGCAAATATTTATTTAGGAGGATTACTTATGGAAACGTTAAGTGTTGTAACCTGCATGAACAGTGTGCTGGTGTTCATCTTGCTGGCCGCGCCTGGATTTTTCGCCAGTAGGAGAAAAATGCTTTCATCGGTACAGATAGATGGGTTGTCCGTGCTTTTGGTGAATTTCTTGTGGCCCGCTATGGTAATAGATGCTATGGCGTCTGTAACGATTAATGACGAAATATTTAGGAGGGTTATTTATACTGGTGGAATAACTTTCCTTGTTTATGTTATATCAGTAGTCATTGGATTTTTCTATTTGAAAATAAGGAAGACTCCAAAAGTACTAACCGGCATGCTGGTATTTGCAATAGCCTTTAACAATACAGGGCTGATTGGAATGCCGTTTATAAAAGCAGTACTTGGCAGTGAAGCTTTATTTTTAGCATCCATAGTAGAACTGGTAAATGATATTTTCATTTTTTCAGTAGGTATTATGTTTATTCAGTCCGGACAAGGTGAAAAGATGAAAATGGATTATAAATCCTTGTTATCACCTGGATTCCTTAGTGTTATTATAGGGATGGTTATATTTTTATTTCATGTTAATATTCCGAATATACTAGCAGAACCAATTGGTTTTATGTCAGAAGCAAATACAGCGGTTGCTATGTTTTTAGTAGGTGCTGGGTTAGGGGAAGTTTCAATTAAGGCTTTGTTTAAGGAAAAGATGGCATATGAGATAAGTCTGTTCCGAATAATTTTAATACCAGCTATTTTATTTTTTATTCTATTTGTATTAAAGAATAACAGTACATTAGCAGATATGGTGCTGGTCGTTATGTTTGCTATGCCTTCAGCAGCAAGTACGGCTATTTTTGCAAGGCAATATAAAGGAGATTACCATTTAGCAACAAATTGTGTTATGTTGACAACTCTTTGTTCGATTATCACTTTGCCCTTATGGCTGATGATAACGAGCTACTTTTAACGAGAGTCAATGGTAGAAAGTCCCTGCTTAAGACGCAGAAATTGATTTTATTATTTCCTTTTTGGTATAGAAGAAAAACTTATTATAAGGTATAATAAATGTGTTAAATTCTTCTGAAAGGGTGATGTATAATGGCAATTACAGTAAAAAAGTTATTTAAAAATGGAATAGCGCTTTATAATATGAATCTGCTGGCCGGACAGGAAGGATTAAACAATTTGGTACAATGGGTTCACATTATTGAGGATGCTGAGGTCGGCTTACTGCTTCATGGGAATGAACTGGTTTTTACCGCTGGAATACTGAATAAGGAACCAGACTGGTTAATAAACTTTGCAAAAAATTTATATAAGGCAGGTGCAAGTGCCTTTGTTGTAAATATTGGTCCTTATACAAAAAACATACCGAAGGAAGTTATTGATTTTTGTAATGAAGTAAATATGCCACTGTTCACAATACCCTGGAAAACTAAAATGGTTGATATGACCAGAGATTTTTGCCACAGGATTATGCATAACGATACAGTAGAAGATAATGTGGCTACTACCATAAAAAATATTATATTCCGGACAGGGGACCTGCAGACGCAAATCTCTCAAATGGAACGGTACGGATATAAAAGAGATAGTTATTTCTGTTTTCTGGCAATTGCTTTTGAAAATGAAAGTGATACGAACTATGAAGACAAGCGACAAAATTTAAAGGAATTTGCAGAGAAAGCAGCAAGAAGCATTAATGAGCTGTATTTGTCTTTTTCTTATATCGGATACAGAATTATTGTATTGGTAGACTATAGTAATGAGGATACGAAACTTCTAGTTCAAAATTTAACACAAAGCAAAGCAATCAAAAGTAATGAGATGAAAATACGGATAGGAATTGGCTCAAATATGCAAGGACTTGAAACCCAGGATATCAATTTTGAAAAAGCACTCTCGGCAATGGAATTAGCAATTAAAAAGAAAGAAAAATTAGTATATTATAATGATTTGAATTTCTACAAGATATTGCTCTCAGTTCGTGATAAGTCACTTCTAAGAGAGTATTATCAAACAACCATAGGGCCGCTGGAAAATTATGATCACGAAAATGGTACTGATTTAGTAGGATTTTTAAAAACATATTTAGAAAACAACGCTAGCCCTCAATTGGTATCGGAAAAGTTATATATTCATAGAAATACAGTGAATAATCAGCTTAAAAAGATCGAAAAAATTACCGGTTATAATCCTTATGATTTAGAGGATAAAGTGAAATTATATATAGCCTATAATATTCAGGATATTCTTTAGTTGGTCTTATGCACAAAAAAGTTTGGTCGGCTGATAGTTGAATTTAGTTCTAATGTAAGGTAGAATGTGCTTAATTTAATATATTCATGGCAACGGAGTCTCTTATTAATTAAGGTACTCTTTTGTATTTTAAAAGGAGGATTTATTATGACAAGTGAAGAAATTAAAAGCACATTAAAGGAGTATAGTCTCCAATCCTGGAGTAAACAGAAAAATATAAACCCAATATCGGTAGAAAAAGCTGAGGGTATCTATTTCTGGGATTATGAAGGAAACAGATACTCAGATATGTCAGCACAGTTGGTTAACTTGAACCTTGGTTTTGGAAATAAAGCTATCGGAGATGCTATCAAAGAACAGGTAGATAAATACTGTTTTGTGGGACCATCCTATGGTGCAGAGCCAAGAGCGAAACTGGCAAAGAAAATCATTGAACTGATGCCTGATAATATGGGAAAGGTGTTTTTTACGAATGCCGGTGCCGATGCCAATGAAAATGCTATAAAGATGGCAAGAATGTTTACAGGAAAGAATAAGATCTTCAGCCGTTACAGAAGTTACCATGGATCTTCCTTTGGTGCTGGTAATTTAACCGGAGAACCAAGAAGATACCCATTAGAGCCAGGTATTCCTGGATTTATTAAATTCTATGATCCATACTTATATCGTGAATGCATTGAATTTACATCGGAAGAAGCAGCGACAAAGTATTATTTAACAAAATTGGAAGAGCAGATTATTTATGAAGGATCCAGTAGTGTGGCAGGAATTGTACTAGAAACAATTACAGGATCAAATGGTATCATCATCCCGCCGAAAGGATATCTCCCCGGCGTACGTGAACTTTGTGATAAGTACGGAATACTTTTGATTTGTGATGAGGTTATGACGGGGTGGTGCAGAACCGGAAAGATGTTTGCATTTGAGAATTTTGGAGTTAAGCCGGATATGGTTACCTTTGCAAAAGGAGTTACCTGTGGTTATGTTCCGATCGGTGGCGTTGCAGTAAGTAAAGAGATAGCAGCATATTTTGATGATAACCTGTTATCCTGTGGACTTACTTATAGTGGACATCCGTTGGCATGTGCGGCAGGTGTAGCCTGTGTCAACTTTTATGAAGAAGCAAATATCCTTGATAATGTAAATAAAGTTGGTAAAGTGTTGGGTGAAAAACTAGAAGAAATGAAGACAGCTCATCCATGTGTAGGAGATGTAAGATATATCGGACTATTCTCAGCAGTCGAACTTGTTAAGGATAAAAATACAAAAGAGGCATTAGTCCCTTATGGTCAGGATCCAGATGGTATAATGGGTAAAATTATTGGTATGCTAAAGGAACGTAAATTCATGACATATTCACATGAAAACATGGTTCTGGTAACACCACCTTTAATTATTACAGAGGAACAGTTGGTAGAGGAACTTGTCAAATTAGATGAGGTTCTTGGTATTGTAGACAAAGAGTTTATATAGAGAGGTGAACGTTGTATTATGGCATATCAATTTACGGTACCGGGAAGAACGATTATCGGCGAAAACGCGTTAAAGTCCAGTGAAGCAATCATGAAGACATTTGGGAAAAAAGCATTTATTGTAACTGGGAAAATAGTGACAAAGCTTGGAACAGTTAAGATCCTCACTGACTTTTTAGAAAAATTAGATATCAACTATGAAATCTTTAATGATATTACTGGAGAACCAACGGTCGAAATGATTGAGGTTGGTGTTAAAACCTTCAAAGCTTCAAACTGTGATTTTTTTGTGGGAATAGGTGGTGGAAGTCCACTAGATAGTGTAAAGGCAATTGCAGCAATGAGTGTCTTAGAGGGCAGTATTTCTGATTATATGGGAAAAGAAATCACAGGAAAATTCCCGCCTATGGTATTAATTCCAACAACTTCGGGAACAGGTTCAGAAGCTACGAAGTATACCGTTATTACAGACGCAAAAAAAGATGTAAAGATGTTAATAAAAGGTGAGGCTTTGCTTCCGGATCTGGCTATTGTTGATCCAGCGTTTACAATGACAGCACCAAAAGGAATTACAGCAGCCACAGGAATGGATGCGTTAACTCATGCAGTGGAATCGTATACATCAAGAAAAGGAAATGCTATGACAGATATGTACGCTTTATCTGCAATCAAGAAAATATTTCAATATCTGCCTATAGCCTATCAGGATGGAACCAATAAAACGGCGAGAAGTGAAATGTCGCTGGCGTCTTTTGAAGCTGGTGTATGTATAAATAATGCATCAGTAACAATTGTGCATGGAATGAGCAGACCGATCGGGGCAATATTTCATGTTCCTCATGGTATTTCAAATGCTATGTTGATTAAGGAGTGTCTGTATTATGTAATGGATGGATGCTATGAAAGATTTGCCACAATTGCCAGAACAATTGGAGCAACAGATGAGACAGCATCAGAGGAAGAGGCTGCAAAGTCTTTCATAAAGGCATTAGAGGGGCTGTGCAGGGCTTGTGAAATTCCGACTTTAAAAGAGTATGGAATTGATAAGCAGAAATATGATAATGTTATGGAAAAAATGGCACAGGATGCAATGGCAAGCGGTAGTCCATCTAATACCATTAAGGAAGTAACGAAAGAGGACTTGATTGAAATATATAAGAAATTGTGGTAAATAGATAACTTATAAGATAAGACATGTGATGATATTAAAACTTATCGGAAGATGGCTTTATATCTTCTGATAATTATTTCATGTAGATTCTTTTAAGTAGAATCATTTGTATAAATGCTTTAGTGTAGACTCCTAAAAATAACCTCCTGGATTATAAAAATATTAATACAGGAGGTTATTTTATGTCAAGGTACGGGCAAAATTAAATACTATCTTCTTGGTAGCCAATGTCTAGTTTAAAACTTATTTTGTTGGATCCAGTTTTTGAATAATCACATGACATATATCGCAGGGTGAATAATAATCTGTCAATTCAACCGTTATTCCTTGCTGTTTAGCCAACTCATAAATACCGTTAATGCCAAAGTTAATCAATGCTGACATCATTGGATTTTTATATGGATCATAGTTAGCAATAATATCAAGAATGTTGTTCTTATATATGTTTCCAATTGGAAATGCACATACTATTACATCGCCATTGGGGTTAATGGAAATCTCTTTAACCTCATCAAGCTTTGTTGTGTAGGGTGCTTGTCCACACCGAAAGCTCGTATCAATATCGGTTTTTTGATAAAACTCCGACAAATATAACTTTGCATTTCCGGCAGGGAAAATGTTGTTCCCATTTGAAACAGGAATTTGTAAATCGGTAAAGAAATCAAGATTTTTTTCGGTTTCTGCATTGTATTTGTTTTTGTGTTCACGGTTTACAACCCACGCTGGATGCAGTCTTAAGTTTTCAAAATCGAGGTCACGCAATGCTTTAGCAAAGCTGTATTGCTGTTCTAGAGACAAAAATTCACTGTGAAAGGTGTCGACGGACAGCAGAATATTATTTACACCGCTTTCTTTAAGCATTTTAGCAACAGCAGTTGTTTTATTTTCGTCTTTTGTAAAACAACAGTTGGTTATAATCTGCCTTTTCATAATACCACACTCGGTTGCCATTTTGTGTATCTCACAAACAGTATCCGAGTACAACAAGGGTTCACCACCAAAAGTCATCAAGGAATTCACATTAAAATGATTGGCAATGTCTCTTATGACTTTTACGGCCGAATTGGTATCTATATGAGCAGAAGAACTGACTTTACCAACGGAACAATGCTTACATTTGCTGGTGCAGGCATAAGTGACTGCAAATTCTATTCGTTCAATTACGGGGATATATTTATTGATTACTTTCATTATCGGTACTCCTTTCGTTGTACTTTATACATCTTCTAGTGTGTCTTTGATATAAAAAGCCATTTGAAACCGAAAACGTTCTTCCATGTTATTAAGATCGGTACCAAGAAGTTCTTTTATCTTTTTAATTCTATAGTTAATGGTATTCCTATGAGTAAATGTGTGATTAGCAACGGCTTGAACACTTGAATTATATAGGATATACAGCCTTAAGATCTCTACAAAATCTGTTTCATGTTTCTTATCGTATTCTTCTAGAACACCAAGAGTTTCTGCGTACATCTTAACTAAGACCTGATGATCCCCAACTGCTAAAATAACTTTGTATATACCAATCTCATCATAGAAGAGAAGATTTTCCTTCTTCTGATTTTTAATATGTAGTACAGAGTACCCTTTTTTATAACTATTAAACAGGTTGTCTGCCCCTTCTACCATGGGACCGACACCAAAACGGATGTGATTGTCAGCATATTTCATTTGGAATTCCTCAAATAATTTGTGAACATATCTCTCGATGTCCTCTTTCTTGATATTATGAAAGATAAGAATCAGATCCTCATTATGCGCAAGCACATGATACTTGATAGAATAATGGTTTAAGAAGTTACTTATGGTTATTTTATACTTTCTATAAAGTTCTTCTTCGCTTTGGATCTGAATTTCGCCCTGGGAATTCGGATGTATGACAAGCACGCTATAAGAACCGCTTACCTCGTACCCATTCTGCGTAAGAGCAGGTTCATAAGAATCTTTTTTTTCTGGGGTAAATAAAGCATTAAAAAATATAGTGGATCTATTCTTATCGGTTTGTTCGGCTAGAATAATTCGGTTACAAAAATCCTGCATAATATCTACGATATGTATCCTCCAAGGCATGACAAATAAGGGAAAACCGATCTGGTTGCAAAGTAAAAGGGTATGTCCTGATATCTCTTTGATATAGGTGCCTACATTTACGATCAGACCTACTGCGTGTTCAAGAACCAGATTCTCAATAAAACGATCCAGCCAATAATCATCATTTTTTCCAAGGCCTGTAGTGATAATAAGTTCACTACCCCTGATAAAGTCCGTAGTGGAGACATCTTCAATTAAGTGAACCCAGCTTACAGTTTTCTCAAATCCTTCTTCACCTGCTAGCAGTTCTAAACTAAATTTCTTTTTTGACTCTTGATATAAACTTTTTAAACTAACTGCCATATGGTAACCTCACAATCTTTATAATTAATTATAAATGGTTCGGGTGTCATAAGCCCAATTTAGGTTATACGATGAATATCGCCGCATATATATTCATAATTTCAGTTATGAAGGACTTATGACACCCTAATCAATTATAAATATTAATACATATTTGGGTGACAAGAGCTCAATCTAAATTGGGCTTTATCATATATTTATTATAATAAATAACATATTGGTTGTCCAGCACAAAGATTAAATGTTTTTTTAGGCTCACTGACGTTGAAACAGGATATTGTTTGTGTTAGGATAGCACATTATAAGAAGTTTATATGCAGAGAAGAGGATGATGGATGAAACAATTTAGATTAAAAACAACCATACAACAATATAGCAATTGCAGGGAATTCTTAGAGTATTATCAGATGGGGGTAAATGACTTAATAATTACAAGTAAGCACATCTACAAAGATTATTTAGAAATTGCAGTTTCCGGTGCTTCTGTTATCTATCTTAGAGATTATGGCAATGGGGAACCAACAGATGAGATGGTAGAAGCCATATATTGTGATATAAAGGAACTATCTTATAAAAGGGTATTTGGAATTGGTGGAGGTTCTATTCTAGATGTCGCAAAATTATTTGCTTTAAAGAATATCACACCAGTACTAGATCTTTTTGATCACAAATTAGAGTTCCAAAAAGAGAAAGAGTTGATTCTTGTCCCAACTACCTGCGGCACTGGCAGCGAGGTAACGAATATATCCATATTAGAACTAATCTCCAGAGGTACTAAACTTGGCCTTGCGGTCGATGAGTTATATCCAGATTATGCGGTCTTGATTCCTGAATTGTTGGAAAAGTTACCATTTCCATATTTTGCAACCAGTTCAATTGATGCATTCATTCATGCTATTGAATCCTATCTTTCACCGAAAGCAAATCCTTTTACACAAAGTTATTCCATTCAGGCAATGGAGATTATCCTAAAAGGATACCAGCATATTGTAACATCCGGAGAAGAAGCCAGGATCCCTATGATGGAAGATTTCCTTTTAGCCAGTACCTATGCCGGAATTGCATTTGGAAGTGCCGGAACAGGAGCAGTCCATGCCATGAGTTATCCTCTGGGTGCAGCTTATCATATCCCTCATGGAGAATCAAATTATGCCATATTCTCCGGAGTATTCAAAATGTATCAAAGTATTAATCCGGACGGAAAGATGAAAGATCTCAATCTATTCTTAGCCGCCATCTTAGGATGTTGCCCTGAAACTGTATATGATGCGATAGAAAAGTTATTCAATAACATTATTCCTAAAAAACCCCTTCAAGAATACGGAGTAACCAAAGAACAACTAGAAGAATTCACCATATCCGTAATACAAAAGCAAGGCCGCCTAATGGCAAACAATTACGTAGAATTACCCCAAGATACTATATACAAGATATACCAATTGCTTTATTAAACTAATTAAAGGCAGGGTGACAAAAGGCCACCTAAAACTGAATTATGAATATCAATGCTTATCTATTCGTTTTATCGTAGACCGGCTGACAAGGCTGTTTATGTCCGACTAGAGACTCAGTGAAAAACAGAGCAGCCGCGATGTTTTTCATATCTTTGAGGCTCTACAAAGGACATGCCGCCGGAAGGAAAGGTAGACAAAATGAATAGATAAGCATCGATATTCATTCGACAACCTAAATTGGCCTTTTGTCACCCGTACCACCACTTAAAAGAATCAGGAGGATTACTATGTTAAGAGAAGCATTACCAAAAATTATTACGGAAAATCTGCCAGGGCCCAAAGCAAAAGAAATAATTAACCGAAGAAATAATGCAATTCCAGGTGTCATACGCTGCAATTATCCAGTGGTTATTAGTCGTGGAGAGGGTGCAATGTTAGAAGATGTGGATGGCAATTTATTCTTAGACTGGGTGGGAGGTGTTGGTGTTCTAAATATTGGATACAGCAAACCGGAATTAATTGAAGCAGTTAAGGAACAGTCCGAGAAATATTTTCACGGAATGATGAATATTGTAACTCATGAGGGCTATATTGCTTTAGCAGAGAAAATGAATCAGATCGTACCTGTAAAAGGTGATACTAAGAAAACAATGTTTGCAAACAGTGGAGCAGAAGCAGATGAAAATGCAGTCAAGATAGCTAAATCTTATACGAAAAGGCCGAATATTATTGTCTTTTCCGGTGCGTTTCACGGAAGAACGACTCTTACGATGACTATGACTTCTAAAAAAGCTTATTCGGTTGGATTAGGCCCTTTCCCAGATGGTGTATATCGTGCAGAGTTTCCTTATCTGTATCGTAAACCGAAAGGATACAGTGATGAGGAAGCAATTGAATATTATATCAAAAGATTAACTTCTGTGTTCGAGGAATCTTCGCCAGCAGAGTACATTGCTGCAATTGTCTTGGAACCAATACAAGGTGAGGGCGGATTCGTACCAGCTCCGATAGAATGGGTGAAAGCAGTTCGAAAAATCTGTGATGAAAAAGGGATATTACTAATTGCTGATGAAGTGCAATGTGGATTTGGTCGTTCGGGCAAGCTCTTTGTATCGGATTATTGGAAAGAAGCCGGATGTGAACCAGACATCATTGCAAGTGCGAAATCAATAGCAGGTGGATTGCCTCTATCTGCAGTTACAGCAAGAGCAGAAATCTTTGATGGTGTTACTCCGGGCGTGATTGGAGGAACCTTTGGAGGAAATGCTGTTGCCTGCGCATCTGCCTTAAAGGTAATTGAGATAATTGAAAGAGATCACTTATGTGACCGTGCACTTGAACTTTCTAAAAAATGCTTTGCTAAATTCAATGAATGGAAAGATAACTATGAAGTCATTGGAGATGTCAGAGGAATTGGTGTTATGCTTGGAATTGAGTTTGTAAAAAATAAGAAAGGCAAGGAGCCAAACAGTGAAATCGTGAGTCAGTTAGTTGGGGAATGTGTATCCCATGGCCTTATTATAGAAGGTGCTGGAACAAGCAATAATGTGGTACGATTCTTAGCTCCATTAGTAATTACCGATGAACAACTTGAGGCTGGTTTTACTATCTTTGAGAATGCCATTAAAAAATATTCTAAGTAGGTTAATATCCAATATGCATTTTTTACTAGAGTGCTTTTATAATGAAAATTTTAGAAGTTTCTGCCACAACAAAAGGGTGATGATTTGCCAATTTTGTTGTGGCAGAGTTAATTATGAATAATGAAAGCGGAATGAGGAATTGCAAGCTTGCTTTAATAATTTATATTGATAGTCAGTAGAACCTATATTATAATATTGATAAATAGAGAATTTTATATTTATTGAAAGGAGTAGCTGATATGCTAGAGAATGGTTTAGTAGAGTGTAATTGTAAGAAAAAGAAATGTGAACGTCATGGAAAATGTGAGGAATGTATCACTTATCATCAAACCAAGAAACATCCTTCACCACCATATTGCAAACGTAAAGAGAAAAAATAAAAAACATAAAGTCCTTGTAAATTCTAATACTTCTAAGAATTCGTATTCATCCTAAATGCTCCCTAAATAACCATTTAGCAACGCCATCTTGGTCATTTGTCTCAATAATACCAGTTGCGATACTTTTTAATTCAGGTACTGCATCTTCAACTGCATAACATTCATCCGAAATCGTAAACATAGGTATGTCATTCAATGCATCACCAAAGGATACAACTCTATCACAATTTAATAATGTTTGTAGTTGCTGAATCGCATTTGCCTTTGTCGCCTTGCGGGGCATTATTTCACACCAGTATTCTTCTCGATACAGCTCTTGTTGAAGAATGCAGTTATAATTTTTATTATCCTTTAGGGCGTAATAAATTGGGAGCAGTTCTTCCTTCTCGCCAATGCAGGTGAAGTAAAACACATCACCAGTAAATAAATCTGTTTGTGATGTAAGGGGATTTAATCGTTTATCGCCTATACGTAAGTTAAGATAACGTCTAAATCCATCATTTTCCTTTGTAATTATCCAAGAAACTTTCTCAAGGCCATTTATATAAGCATACACCAATGGATAGATGTTGTGCTCTGTGAGCAACTTCACTATAAACTGTGTTTCCATTACATCAAAAGAGCTTGAGGATAGGATTTCACCAGTTGCAGCATTTTGTATAAAAGCTCCATTATAAACAATAACAGGAATATTGGTAGTCAACCCTTTTGTTACGATTGATGCTGATGACAAAGAACGTGCTGTTGCATAAGTAAATGTCATTCCTTTTTCCACTAATGTATTGATAACATCAATACTATATTCTGATATTCGGTCTTGTTTATTGAGTAATGTACCATCTAAATCAGTAACATATAGGGTTTTCAATGCAGTTTACCTCCATATAATTAAAGAGTATTCTCGGAAACTATTACAACCTGTTTTTACAGGTGTTTCCTATGCTGATCATAAAACTTTCATCCATTCAAAATCACTGTTTTTATTAGTATAACATAGCAAGTTTAATAAATAAACAGAATATCAAGCACTCTACATTTATTTCCATTTCCCTATTGACAATGGTAATAGTAGGAGTTATATTTATATCGTAAGACAATATAACGTAAGACGTTATAACGGACAACGAATAAAGAGGAGGTACCACAGTGAGCGAAAACATTACCTTAACAGAAGCTGTTTATTATATTCTTCTATCGTTGTATGAGCCAATGCATGGTTACGGGATTATGCAAAATACAGCGAACCTGAGTAATGGAAGGGTGAATTTAGCAGCGGGAACATTATATGGTGCAATTACTACGCTGCTTGAAAAGGGATGGATAGAGGCATTACCTGGTGAAAGTAATTCTAGGAAAAAGGAATATAGAATTACAGAAAGAGGAAAGGCTGTTGTCCATAATGAAATAGAAAGACTTCGTGAGTTGATAATGAATGGTGAAAATATTGTAGGAGGTGCAAATCAATGAAACATACAATTTATAAATGGTTCTGGGCATGGAGTTTTGAAACAGAAGAAAAGTGGTTGAATGAAATGTCTGCAAAAGGAATGCAACTTGTTTCAGTTGGCTTATGCAAATATACATTTGAAGAAAGTACACCTAGCGAGTATATATATAGATTAGAACTTTTGGAAAATGTACCCTCACATCCAGCAAGTATGTCCTATATTCATTTTCTTGAAGAAACTGGTGTCCAACATATCGGTTCAGTATTGCGTTGGGTGTATCTTAGGAAAAAAGCAACAGAGGGAGAATTCAATCTCTTTTCTGACATTGATTCAAAAATCAAGCATTATAAGCGGCTTTATACGTTACTATTTGCAGCAATGTTTCTAAATCTCCCCATTGGAATATCCAATTTAAGCATCGCATTGTCTGATGATAATGTAAGGCCTTTTAGTATTTTTGCAAGTTCTTTAAACCTTTTTATAGGGTTAGTAGTTTTAATTGTCGCTATTGTTTGGGGAATTAAAATTAATAAGCTCAAAAAAGAAAAAGTCATCAGGGAATAAGTTTTATGCAGAAGGAAAGAAAGAATAGCGATGTTGAATTACCGAGAGAGAGAGTTTACTAAAGTAAAGTTACAAAGGTACCAAATATAGATTTAATAACGATTTATTATAGAGACACTATCAGTATAGTCATGTGAAGTGACCCTTGTCTAGTACAATGGGAGCAAAACAATGCTTATACTGGTAGTGTTTTTTATGTATTACTGAAGAGGTCAATCTATTTTCAGTAGAAATTTTTATAAGTAACACAATTTTTAATCATATATATGAAATTAAAGAATATACTGTACGATAGTGTGTATAAATACATGATGCATTATTACAATTAATATTTATATTTTTACGTTACTTTAACAGCATATTGATATTGAATTTTACATTCCTTCTTTATACTAGGGTTGTATAGAAAATGAAGAGAATGCAAAATAATAGAAGATTTATGGAGTTCCAATAAATTATATAATAATTGTATGAAAAAACATGGAAGTACAGCTATGATATTATAATAGTGAAAATAATAAAAAATTTTCGCAAAACATAAGGGAGGCGATATGTTGAAAAAAGTACAGATTTCTTTAAATTCTGTTGATAAAGTAAGAGACTTTGTCAATCTTGCATCTAAATTGGATTGTGATTTAGATTTGGTTTCAGGAAGATATATGATTGATGGAAAATCTATCATGGGTATCTTTAGTTTAAACTTATTAAAACCAATTGAGATGAATATTAATACAAGAAATAATATGGATTATATTCTAAAAGAATTAGAAACATTTATTATTTAAGAAAAGTACATTTACAATGCGGGGCTAAGTGAAGATATACAAAAAACATAGGTATAAGTTAGCTGATACAAAATAACTGTATCAGTTTTTTATTGTAAGCCAAGTGAAAATTCACTTGGCTTCATTAATGACAGGCAGCTATTTGCTGAAGGAAGACTTTATATTTATTAATATTTTTCTTACAATACTTAAAATTATATGGAAATCTATAATTCTATTTACTGAATTTTAATAGAAGTATATAATGACTTTAAAATATATAAGGAAGAAGTGAATGCTCAATGGATAAAATAGATTATGAAATATTAAGACATTTAAATAGGAATAGCCGTTCAAGTGCTTCTGAGATAAGTAAAAAAATCCATATGTCTGTTCCTGCCGTTGCAGAACGTATCCGTAAACTAGATGATAATGGTATTATTAATTCTTATACAATTAAAATTGATAGAGAAAAGTCTAATATGAAATTGATGGCCTTTATCAGTGTAACGGTAGACGGTGTTGAGAATATTGAAAACTTCAGGAGTCAGATTATAAAATATCCTGCGGTACTGGAATGTCATCATATTGCCGGACAAGCTGATTATCTGTTAAAAGTACTGTTAGAAGATACCAAGGCATTAGAAAATTTTTTAAGTAATGAGCTAAAGAAAATTAAGGGAGTAGCAGCGTCAACTACAACTATTGTATTATCAACTCTCAAGGAACAGATGAATGCTTATGAGTAGAAGCGGGAGAGGGGCTATCATCTTAAAAGGTTTTCGATTTGGATTATTACTACAGTTTTCAATAGGGCCAATGTGTTTATTGGTATTTAATACCGCAAGTACAAAAGACTTTTTTTCTGCAATATCGCTAGTGCTTGCTATTTCATTAGTGGATCTGATATACATCATATTCGCATTATTAGGAATAACCGCGCTCTTAAATAATGAAATCGTTAAAAAGGTATTAGTGGTTGTAGGTAGCTTTGTTCTATTCATATTTGGTCTAGATATAATGTTATCAGTTTTTGATAAAGCCATATTACCGGTTATAGACATATTATCACAGGTGAAATTACAATCATTTTTTTGGCAAGGAATTATATTAACAGCATCTAACCCATTGACCATTTTATTTTGGGCAGGAGTGCTAACGACTAAGTTAGCAAGCGAAGACCTTAGTAAGAAACAACTAGTCGGGTATGGATTAGGCTGCGTTTTATCAACTATAATATTTTTAAGTCTAGTAACGATTATAGGGTATTACATAGGAATATTTTTTTCGACTGAAATTATCAAGTTACTTACATTATTTGTTGGTGCATTTGTGTGCTTTTTTGGTATAAAGATGTTTTGTAAGCAAATTTAAATTTACCTTGATTTAGTATTATTAAACCATTCAAGCGTTGCTTTGCTATGTTCTTCAGGAATCTTATTTTTTACTTGTTCATGTAACCAAGCTAAAGTCTTATTACTTAAATACTGTCTCATCTGATCTTCTGCTTCTAACATAACAACTTTTATTAGACAAGGACATTTTGTATAGGTATCAGGTAAGTTATTTTTATCGACTAGGAGCTCATTTTGCCTAATCTCTGCACACTGAAATAATGGCGAAGTCCCTTCTACTGCTTCAACTATGTCCCAAAATGTTATGTTTTCTGGAATACGTGCTAAGGCATACCCGCCATTAACACCGGGAATAGACTTGACAATAGTTGATTTTCTTAATTTTGTATATACTTTTGATAAATAAGTCTCTGAAACTCCTTGATAGGTTGCTAAATCTTTAATCCCAACCGATTTCCCAGCTGGAAGATCTACCATATATAATAAACAATGTAATGCATACTCAACACCTATAGAAAATTGCAATAGAACCACCCTCCAATATGACAATATATTCTTCTAACATAGTACTTCATTATATTTTATTAGTCAATATCTATAAAGTGGAATTAAAGACAATAGTTATCTTTAATGTAGTTATTTACTATTGACTATTACAAAAATGAATAGTATAATAAACGTAGATAATATGTATCTATGATATATACGAATGTATTATATGTACTTTTATGTGGAAGTTAATAAATATTAGGAGGAAATGGACAATGCTTACAGAAAAATTTTATGATGTTTTAAAAAAGGAAGGTATAGTTTCAATAATATCATGGGGAGAAGCTGAACCACATGTAGTTAACACTTGGAATTCATTTATTGTTGTAACATCGGATGAAAGAATTTTAATTCCAGCAGCAGGAATGCGCAGAACAGAAAAAAATGTAAATCATAATAATAAAGTTAAGTTGGCTTTAGGTAGTAAAGAAGTCTTAGGTTACAAAGATTACCAAGGAACAGGTTTCGTTGTCGAAGGAACTGCAAATTATCTAGAAGCAGGTATAGACTTTGATATGATGAAAGAGAAATTTTCATTTTTAAGCAGAGTGCTAGAGATAAAAGTTACATCTGCTAAACAAATGATTTAAATTTGAAGTAATAATTATTATACGGTTATAATTTACACACCTTATAACTTTTCTGACAAATTGATTCTTAATAGTAAACAAAATAAAAGAAGGAGAATCCTATCATTAGTGGATTCTTCTTCTTTTTATAAAAGTTTAAAACAGGAGCTATTTGATAGCCTACGCACTTTTTTCAATGTTTCAAACATATTTGTGGCTTTATGGATGCTTTAACCTTTAACTTCAAAACTTATGTCTAAAGGATAAATTTATAGCTCTCCAATTAAGGATTTTAAATTTTTACTCTCTTCAAAGTTCGGATCTAAAATAAGTGATTTTTCTATGAAGTTCATGGCTTCTTCAAGTTCTTGCAAATTGTAATAGCATAGTGCAATTTCATAATTTATTCCGGCATCTTCACCGTAAAATTCTAAGGAAGACTTAAATAGCTTGATAGCATCACTATCATAACCCCAATAGCCTAATATTGAACCTAAACAATAGGCTAAATCTCCCTCTTCACCAATAGGGAAATAATGTTCCCAAACTTTATGTATTACGGCAATCAGTTCGTCTTTTGGAAAATCCTCTTCATCAGATATTCTTTCAAGTAATGTGTTATAGAATTCAAGGAAGGTTCTTGCATCCCAAACAGTATACCTTAGAAAGGTCAGCAGCTCTTTTGTTGTAAAAGTCTTATTTAGTGGTACCACTGCTTTTTTTATTATATAAAAATCATCGGGTCCTATGCTTTCAATAATCTCATTATAGGCCATTGTAGTTTCTAAAAAATCATGTGAACTCTGACTTAGCAAAAACAAAGACATAGTTACATTTTCATGTTCATATATACTGTGAATTGCTTTTCCACCAAGGCCCTTAAAATATAATTCCAAAGCATGAAAGTTAACAGTCATGGATATACATCCATGTTTTGTTAAATATGGGTGATAGTTTTTGTACATAGACTCGACATTTTTATATCCTTTATCAGCGGAAATTAGGATTATGTCATCGTTGAACAATTTTTTTAATCTATTAATGCAACGAAAGGCAATGATCGGCAAGGAAAAGGCGGTATCCTTCAAGCAATCTTTATAGTACAGAAGGATATCATTGATATTAGTGTCTTCGTAATAACCACTACCCTGTATAGGTTTGTCTGTATAGTAATAGTCTAAACCTGCCAACATTGATTTATCTTCAGGATCGACCTGCTCACCTTTGGAAGTAATAGTAATCAGACCTTCATAAAGCTCTCCTTTGTTTACATAGAAAGTATCTTGAGGAAGACTGTCAAAGGTATAATTAGCGAATAAGATGAGTGGATTTTTAAGATTGCCTTCACTTAGAACTTTACCACTATTTCTTAATCGAATCTCTTCATCTTGAGCTATGTCGAAGGTTGCACAGTCAAGTATTCCACTTTCGAAATAAGGCTTTAAAAAGCTGTGGGTTTGCCAGTAGGTGGCGTTCCTTTCAGCAAGATCCGTTACTATATATTTAAACTTTAGCTCCTTTAGTGAAGAATTTTCAATTATATGTAAAAATCTCTTAAGATAAGTATATGTAAATCGGCCTACTCCTGACGCAAGCTCCATTATGTAGATGGTAGTATTTCTATCAAAATCCTCTCTAGATGCTATATCTCTACAGTACCCAAATACAGTTTTAGCATATAGGTTTGCGATATAGGGATTTGTTGTTATATATTGAGGTACAATTCCCTTAATCCATGCTTCTGGACCTTGATTTGCATAGAAGTCTGTTTGCAATTTCCACAACATAGATTGTGATAAAGGCTTTCCAGTTTCGAGTATTACTCCAGAATTCTCTGGGTTTTTTGACTTATTAGACCTTTTAATATCATATTTTTTAATTAAGTGTGCCAAAACAATTCCTCCTAAGATTAAACAATAAGTTTTAAATGTTAGATACAACAGATGCATATAAAAACCATCATTTCTATTAATTATACAGTTCAATAAAAGTAGCAGTAGCACTAAAACCAGTGCCACTGCTACTTTTTTCGTTAAGCGGATAACGGGAATCGGACCCGCAACACAAGCTTGGGAAGCTCGTGTTCTACCATTCAATCCATTAAATTTCCATCAAGCGGGCAATGGGAATCGAACCCACACATTAACCTTGGGAAGGTCATACGCTACCACTACATCATGCCCGCAACTTGATTTTATAAGGCTTTCACCAATTCCAATTATTATACCACAGGCCAGACTTCGTGTCTACAGAAAATTTTATTTCGTCTGCTTTCGTATGCACACGGATGACTTGAAAAGAAAAACAAGGGACAAATAGGGGACAAATTTTATGTATGAAAATATGCTAAATACTTCGGTTTATGATAACATAAAAGCAGCTACTCATTGAAGTTGAAATAGCTGCCTCTTATAATACCGGATAAAATCATCTGATGTATCAACCAAGTTTACGGTAATCCCACTTGGGTACTGAGGAGAACCCACGTCTATTGCTCATTGCTGCCTTTGTTTGTGCTGCTTATGGTAGTATGGTGGAAGGAGCCTTCGGGGTTCTCAAAAACGATTATAATGTCACACGTTTTATAACCAGAGGAAAAAACAGTGTGAAAACCGAGTTTATCCTACTGTGTTTTGGTTATAACATGAACAAACTGCACTCGAAAATTCAGTCGGAAGGTATGGGTATGGACAACATCTGCATCCACTGAAAGAAACAGCATAAAAAACACTGAAAAATCTATTACATGGTTGTTATCCCCCTTAATTTCCGTATTGCTCATACACATAAGGCAGAATTACCCATGTAACATCGTCGGCAGCAATGGTATTTGTGTGGATTTTAGGTTTTAGCCCTTGATATAAATTATGTGCCTTATCGCAAGGATTTTTATGACAATTTTGACATTTATCAACGTCATTTTCCGCCGCGCATTTCAATGAATCGCAGTTAAAGCTTTTATCTAATCCCCCTGTATGACAGCCATCACACAACTCCATATCATCGCCCCAATACCCCCCATCGCCTACACCCCCCGCGTATACACGTATCAGCCGCTCTTTCAACTCCGACCGGAACTCCTCGCTGATTGTTCCGCCGTTATAATGCACACACAAATCGCAACGGTGTCCGCAACTGGCATAGACCGCATGCTCTTTCGGAAACGGCTTTCGGTTAGGTTTTTTCTTAATCAAAATAAGCTGCTCGACAGCTTCGATCGTATGTAAATCGGCAACGGAAATAAACATCCATTTACCGTCATGATGTGTTTTGCTGTTATCGTAAATTTCCTGTATCTTCTGTGGAAATTCAATACGCCGCGCCTCAAATAGTTCACGTTCTGCTTTTCCGAAAATAACGAGAAAATCATAACGGTCTTCGCGTATATAGATAGTCAACACCGTTTTCCCGCCTTTGCGTAATTTCAATTCATCTTTGCCGTTGCCCACTTCATCCAAAACATACTTTCCTCGCAGAAAGCGCATGGTTTCCTCGCTGACCTTTTGCAGTTCTGTTTTTTCGCTCATGGTTGCACCCCCCTATCACCCCATTAAGGGCGTCCTTCACCAACCGAGTTTGAAAAAGAGTTGGTGTATTTTCGTATTATATTTTTAAATTATTTCAAAAAGGTGTTCACATTGTTTTTCACCGTTAGAATTGATAGGTGAAGATACAGTTTCTATAAGTCGTAGCGTCACGCCGAGACTGTTTTCAAAACCATATTTTACATGTCCACTACAACAACCGCAATATGTAAGGGAAACGGTTGCGGGTTTTGACAATTTATTTATAATTGAGCATACGCACCTATATTTTCCGTCATCCTCAAAATTCCAGAATATACTCAACGTTCCATCATCATTTAATCTACAGCGAGCTGATTCATTCATATCCATTGCGTTTAGTATTTTAATGCGTTCTTCGATGGATTTATCTTTAAGTTTTAGCATAAATCCAGCGGTAGGTTCATTCTTGTTGCAACCTTGCTCCTCCATAACGGAAAGAATTTGAACTTTTGAAAGTAAATTATCCATTTGATTTACAAATGCAATTTTTTCTTCCGGCGTTTCATCTTTACTTTTTGGAAAAACAAATTGCTCTATTACTTCCTTCGGAATACCTTTGTCAATCATAGTCTGCTTGATTTCCAATATGTTCATAATAAAAAACCTCCTCCTATTAACCCATTAAGGGCATCCTTCACCAACCGAGAGTATGAAAAAGGGTTGGCGTATTTTTGCATTATTCTTTTTGGCAGGCAGTTCAGCCATTTTCTTTTAGCCCCTTCTCGTTTTTTATTAGTATCGGAATAAATATATCTTGTTGGTATCTGTTCAATTTATTCGCTATATCCCACGGTAGAATTTCCTCAATCATTTCGTAGCGTTGCAATTCTCCTTCCGCATTAGCGTCAAGCTCATAGTGGTCGCTCTTGTTTACCCAGTCTTTCAACAGAATAAAAGTATCATCCATATCTTCCATGAAGGAACTGGCTATGGCGAATAACCCGCTTGTAAATTTTTCATCTGAGTATTCTGTTGTATTTTCATAATCGCTTGGTATTTTGATAAGCATAATCCATTCATCGTTTGGTTCATTGCGGTAAAAACAATTACGCAATCCGGGACTTGGTGTGAACCCAAATTTCACAAACAGGTTCTGCATTTTATCCCCATCTAGATTTTCTGCTTGTCCTGTTTTCAATCGTGAAGTAAGAACACGCATAGGTGGTAATCGAATAATCCGAACATCATGTAGCCTTAATGCTTCACGGCTGATTTTCGACAACTTTTCAAATGTGACCGTCTCATTTTTTTCTGCTGTTGCAAGCCTTTTTTCGGTTTCTTCATAAAGCAAAGTTATGGCCGATATTTTCTTGATACCGCTCATTAGCATTTTATGAAGAAAATCATCGACAAGATGCCTTAGTTCAGATAAGGCTGAAATTTCCGTGTCAAGTGATTCGAGCTTGTCCACAAACGCTTGAATCAATGCCGCCGTGTTTTCACTTTTGAATATAACGACCATATCCTTAACCGGGATTTGTAATTTGCGTAAAATTATAATCTGTTTCAACCGTTCAAGCGCGGAGGTATCATAATAACGTTGGGTTTTGTTATCAGGATGGTTGCTCCATAAAAGCCCCATTTCCTCATAATATCTTAGTGTCCTACTCGATATACCGAAGTTGTCAACAACTTCGTTTATTCTGATCAAATCCAAAAACATCACCGCCTTACAACTATTATACATGTTGACGTAAGGTCAATGTCAATAGTATATTTCTGAATATTTTCTAAAATGAAAAGGTAACTTCTTGAATGCAATATACTTTTATGGGGCACAGTTCGAAAGACACTACGGGTGGTTACACGAAGTTGAGTGATGTTGCAATAGACCGAGCTTTGGAATTAATGAACATATACCTCAAATAAAATTAACTCCGGGGACATATAAAAAAGGTATCGAGCCATTAAGCCCGATGCCTTAAAGTCATACTTAAAATTATTATTCCGCTTGGGAAGCTAGCATTTTACCATTAAACTATATCCGCAAAGTAATAAAGGAAGATGAAAGAGATCCCTTATTTGTGCTTCCCCTTTTATAAAACGAACTTTCACAATTTACAATGAGTTTATAAAAAATTTAATAATTATTTTTAACTCTTGACAATGTAATCTCTTTACGATAAAATAACAATTAACATTACAACTGACAAGACAGGTGTAACATAAGGAAAGGTATGGTGTATACTATGAATCGAAACAATAACAAATTACAATCAATGGTTATTTCTGGACTACTTTGTGCAATTGGAATTATTATTCCTATGTTTGCTCCTAAGATCGTGTTGGAGCCGGCATCGTTTACGTTAGCAAGTCATGTTCCTATATTTATCGCTATGTTTATCTCACCATGGGTGGCAGCTTCTGTTGCATTGATTACAGGTTTTGGATTTTTATTTGCAGGATTTCCTATCGTTGTGGTTTTGCGTGCGTTAACTCATATCATATTCGCTTCGATTGGAGCTTTCGTATTAAAAAAGAATGGAAACATTTTGCTTTCAGGTAAGAGTACTTTCATATTTGGTATATTGATTTCAGCGGTTCACGCTATATGCGAAGTTGCAGTTGTTACATTCTTCTATTGGGGAAGTGGTATGACTAGCGCATATTACGAACGTGGTTACTTAATATCTGTAGTATGCCTTGTAGGAATTGGAACTTTGATACACAGCATGATAGATCTTGGAATTGCAATCTTTGTATGGAAACCACTTCAACATGTGATTACGATACCGGCAAGTGCAAAAGTAGCATATAAATAGTTATAATAGTAAGTTGGAATCTACGAATTGAAGAGCTGTTTTTATAATGGTACCCATAAGATAGATACTTGAATTAAGTGTTTATCCTATGGGTATTTTTCTTATTATTCAGACCTATGACTTATGCTTTCACTTTTGTGTCTTCCGTTGAGAAATAAACAACAAAGAATCCAATTGCGGCAATAATTGTTCCAAGAAGTAACATATCAGAGACGCCTATTGTATCTAGTATCTTTCCACCGGTGATATTAGCAATGGTTCCCGCAATACCCATAGTGGCAACACCCAGCATTGATTGGCCCTTAACTTTATCCTGTTCATCTATAATTGAATTAACATAGAACATGGATGCAGGAGTGAACAAGGCAAAGGATAACATTTGAAAAGCCTGTGATAGATATACGGTAAAAACATTTGGAGCAAGCCATGCTATACATACTTTTACGAAGAAGAAAAATGCCGATATCTTTAATAGTTTATTACATTTGATTTTTTTAACTAAAAAAATAAAACCGGCCATAGCTGGTAATTCAAAAGCAGCAGCAACTGATAGAGCAATACCCATATTAGAACTATCGCCTCCAACATGTTCGATTATGTTGATCAAATAGGTGTTTATCAAATTATGAGAATAAAACAACAACATAAGGCCAACTAATTGTAAGGAGAATTTTTTATACTTAACAAAGAATGTAAGAATTCCGGTTGGTGCATAAGTAGTATTTCCTTCGACTTTCTCGTCAGTTGATTCTCTGTTCGAGTTTTCATCTGTAGAGTTATGTAGATTTGAGGTGGAAGCAATTGATTTTGGAACTGAGAGTTTAAAGTTATAAGCGGCTAAAATTACAAAACTATAAGATAATAGAAAAGCAGTTAATAAAATATTGGGACCAAATTGATTAACGAAAAGTCCAATTATATAAGACGTAAATGCAAAGGTGATTGAACCCATACCTCTTGCCAACCCATAATTCATAGGGATTCCTTTGTTAATATACTCAAGAGCGAGAGAATTGAACAGAGGATTTAGTGTAAATTGGATCGCATTAATGCAAACAAAGGTAAACGCAATTAAGAAAAACGAATCTGGTAATATAAATAAAATTAGTGCTAATGCAAATACAATACACATAAGTGCTATAACAATATGTCTAAGAGAAATTGTTTTTGATTTATCTGCAAAGGAAGCAACAAGGGGCTGTAATATAATAGATAATACAGCAGCTAAAGAAAGCACTAAACCAATCTGCACATTATCGAAATTCTTGTAATGAAGGTACACTGCAGCAAAGCTAAAGATTGAACATTGGCTAATCCAATAGGCACTTTGTAAAAAAGAATATTTAATCGTTAATTGTCTTGCTAATTTTTCCATGGTATCTCCTAATGCATATCCAATCTGTCAACTTTTTTGTTCCGATTGTGCCATAATTTGTTTTTGTTAATAGTCCGTAGTACAGTTTAACTTTTTTTACAGGATATAGCAATAGATATTTTATGCTTTTATTATGACTTATTAAGACATTCCAGTTCTAGTAATTGTTCTTTTAGGTCTAGGCCACCAGCATAACCAACAAGTTTCCCATTTGCTCCGATGACGCGATGACAAGGTATCATAATGGCAATCGGATTTTTATTATTTGCCATACCAACCGCACGGGAGGCCTTCGGATTACCGATAGATTCTGCTACTTTCTTATAACTCCATGTTTCACCATAGGGGATAGTAAGCAATACCTTCCATACCTTCTGCTGGAACTCGGTGCCAGTTGGTGCAAGGGGTAAGGTAAAGGATTTTTGTTCACCTGAAAAATAAGCGGTAAGCTGTTGTGCAGCAGCTTTCAGCAATGGAGTTTCCTCTATATTAATATCATCAGGCAAGATATCTTTACTATAGTAAAGAGAGGTAATTGCAGACCCGTTCTCAGCGATTCCAATCTTTCCAATTTTAGTTTCATAGAAATAAGTATGATTCATAAGTTTTCCTCCAACCAATGGGCGACGCCATCGTTAATATTACTATTTATAATATGATCCGCAACTGCTTTCAACTCATCCTTTGCATTAGATACGGCACAGGTTTCATCACAAGCTCGAAATAATGGCAAATCATTTAAATTGTCACCAAAACCAATTAAATAAGTATATTGATACAAAGTACGTAGGTAACAAGCAGCGTTATATTTGGTAGCATCTGCGCTGAATATTTCCAGATACCATATATCTTCTTCTGAATAAATATCTTTATAATATGCAACAGCGATATCTGGATTTGATTTAAGCATTTGGCAGGCAGGCTCAAGATGCTCTTTTGTGTCTAATAGAGCAAAGTAAATAACGTGTTCGGGCTCTACGACAGCGAAATCAGTTACCTGAAGAAAAGGTTTTTGATACTTATTAACCCGTTCGTCATAGAATTCCTGTTGTGCTTTGGATTTTAACTGTTCATAATACGTTGTTAAGACATGGTCTTTAATTTCATACATAAATCCGGTAAGGTCATAATCCTTTAAAACTTTAATAATATAAGAAATACAGCTCCTTGATAAACGTTTGACGTCTAGATATTTTTTAGTTGAAATATCATAGATTAATACGCCATTCATAAGTATAATAGGGACGTTAATAGCAAGGGGTGCTAAAATTTTGGTGACGGAAGCAGCCGTTCTTGCAGTAGCTATGGTAAAGTGAATACCCTGTCTGGTCAAAGTATTTAATGTATCAATAGTATACTGAGAGAGTTCTGCTTTGTCATTTAGTAAGGTGCCATCTAAATCAGATATATATAAGACTCTCATTTGATATTACTCCAGTCTGCCTGCGTTAGCAGGCCTTAAAATCAAGACATGTGAAAAACTTTCACATTACTCTCGTCTGCCCACGTTAGCAGGCCTTTATTCATAATAATTAGTATACGGCATGGGTATAATTACGTCAATTGCAATTTATATTGCATTTTTTTATATTACCATATAAAATAAAGTAGAGTAACTGAGGTAGGGTATAGGGGGGATTTTAGAAGTGGAGAAGATTGTAATTGAAGAGAGACAATCGAAAGCAATATTAATGGCGATAGCAGCATTGATCTTACTAATAGTGTCAGTGGTACTTTGGATAAGCGGAATGAGAGAAAAGAAAATATTGTATGGGGTAACTGGCTTTATTACGACAATATTCTTTGGGATATATTTCTTAGTATTACTTACACGAACATTAGAAAGAAAACCTTTATTGACCATTACCTTCGATGGTATTATTGATAGTTCTTCTGCTGGTTCTGTTGGATACATTGCATTCCAAGATATTGAATGCTTTAATATAATCAGTTTGTACGGGAAGAAGGTCATTGGTGTAATACCAAAAGATGAAGAGGCTTTTATTGATAAACTTTCACCTGTAAAACAAGGGATGGCCAGATCCAACCAAAACATAAAATGTCCGCCATTTTCTATACGAGTTGATAGGGCAAAAGATATGTCTCTTGAAGATATTTTTACTTTATTGAAGAAAAGGCTGGATGATTATAGTTGTTTATATGATTAGTTGGTTCGGGGGACAAAGCCCGATTTAGATTTTGGAATGAATATCGCTGCACATACTTCCATTTTGTCTACCGCGGATGCTTTAGCTTCCGTGCCTTCACGGCGGCATGTCCTTTGTAGAGCCTCAAAGATATGAAAAACATCGCAGCTGCTCTGTTTTTCATTGAGTCTCTAGTCGGACATAAGCAGCCTTGTCAGCCGGTTTACGACAAAATGAAAGTATATGCATCGATATTCATAATTCGAATTTTTGAGGGCTTCTGTCACCCGAATCTTGGTTATAAATTTAAATAAACTAAAATGATTAGAAAGGAACTTATACTATCGTGATAAAATATATTTTATTTGATTTAGATGGAACCTTAACCAACCCCAAGGAGGGAATAACAAAATCCATGCAATATGCATTAAAGTATATGGGAATTGAAGTAGAGGATTTAGATTCCCTATGCAAACATATTGGACCACCACTTAAGGATGGATTGAAAGAATTTTGGAATTTTAATGAAGAAGAAGCATCACAGGCAGTAGCGAAGTATCGGGAAGAGTATTCTGTTACCGGTATCTTTCAGAATGAAGAGTATGTTGGGATGAGAGAATTACTGCAAAGATTAACGAAAGCGGGTAAACAACTTATTGTTGCTACTTCCAAACCTGAGGTTTTTGCGAAGAAGATAATGGAACATTTTAATTTAGCACAATATTTTATTGATATCTGTGGCAGTAATATGGATTATACAAGAGCAAAAAAAGGTGAAGTAATTCAATATGCATTAACGAAAAATCATGTCACGGAATTGGATCAAGTAATTATGGTAGGTGATCGCCTTCATGACATGGTAGGTGCGAAAGAAAACGGAATTGAATCCATTGGAGTTCTCTATGGTTTTGGCAGCAGAGATGAATTAGTACAAGCAGGGGCAGGACAAATTGCTGAAACAGTAAAGGATCTGGGTGAAATTCTATTAGGATAAGAAGAGAAATGTGAGAGAAAAACACATGATAACCCTTGATTTGTTCCCGCCAAAGCGGGAAGATAGGAGCCAAATATGAAATTAGTATCATGGAATGTAAATGGATTAAGAGCTTGTCTTACCAAAGGATTTGAAGACTTTTTCAAAGAAGTGAATGCAGACATATTCTGCATACAAGAATCGAAGATGCAACCAGAGCAGTCAGAGTTAGTTTTGGAGGGATATACTCAGTATTGGAACAGTGCTGTTAAGAAAGGATATTCTGGAACAGTAGTATTTTCAAAGATGGAGCCTTTATCTGTGTCGTATGACTTGGGAATGGATAAACATAATGATGAAGGAAGAGCAATTACTTTGGAATTTGAGAAGTTTTATTTGGTTACGGCCTATACGCCCAATGCCCAGAGAGGTTTGGCTAGACTGGATTATCGCATGGAGTGGGAAGATGATTTTCGTGCCTACTTATTAGAATTAGAGAAAAACAAACCTGTGATTCTTTGCGGGGACTTGAATGTAGCACATGAAGAGATTGACCTAAAAAATGCAAAAGCAAATGTAGGCAATGCAGGCTTCTCAAACGAAGAACGAGCAAAGATGACGGAACTTTTAAACAGTGGTTATGTGGATTCTTATCGCTACCTTTATCCAGAAGTGACAGGAGCTTATACATGGTGGTCGTACATGTTTCATGCAAGAGAGAACAATGCCGGATGGCGTATAGATTATTTTATCGTATCCGATAAAATCAAGAATCAGATTCAGGACAGTGTGATACACAAAGATGTAATTGGAAGCGATCATTGCCCGGTAGAGTTAGATATCGTGTGCTAAAGCGCGCAGATAGGAGTTAAAATGAAATTATATGATATTACACAAGAGCTTTTTTCAAGTGAAGTATATCCAGGTGATACACCGCCAACATATATACGGCAGTTAAAGATAAAAGAAGGTGCGCCTTGTAATCTTACAGTATTAAATATGTGTGCCCATAATGGAACTCATGTGGACGCTCCTTATCATTTTTATGATGAAGGAAAAACCATAGAACAGTTAGAGCTAACCAAGTGTATCGGTAATTGTACAGTGGTTGAGCTTGATACACAACCAAGTATAGAGAAAATGCAGGGAATATTAGAGAACTGTGAGAAGAGACTCTTGATAAAGGGAAAAGCAGAAGTGACAATGGAGATTGCAAAGCTTTTAAACCAGTATCAGATTGAATTAATTGGTATAGAAGGACAAAGTGTTGGTCCGGTAGGTGCTCCTATGCAGGTCCACCTTGAATTATTGGGAAAAGAAGTAGTTCTACTAGAAGGTCTTCGATTAGGACAAGTACAGTCAGGTAATTATTTATTATCTGCAGCACCAATTAAAATGGGTGGTTGTGATGGCGCGCCTTGTAGAGCAGTACTCATTGAACTGTAGAAGATATCTTGATTTGTAAATGTGCTAAAGCATGTAGATGGGAGTTAAAATGGATACCATAGAATATATAGTAAAAAAAATAGAATCATTAGTGAATATTCCCAGCCCATCCGGCTTCACTAAAGATGTTATGGCTTATGTGAAATCGGAAGCAGAAGGGTTTGGATATTCTTGTGAAATGAGTCATAAAGGCGGCTTAATTATATCAATAGAGGGAAAAAGTGAAGAAACATTAGGCTTATCAGCGCATGTGGATACCTTGGGTGCTATGGTGCGTTCCATAACAGCAGAGGGAATGCTTAAGTTTACGTTAGTAGGCGGTTATACAATGCAAAGTATTGAAGGCAGCTACTGCAGGATTCATACTAGAGACGGTCGAATATATACCGGTACCATATTGGCAAAAAGCCCCTCAGTACATAGTTATGATGATGCTAGGACATTGGATCGTAATGAGAGAAATATGGAGATTCGTATTGATGAGATCATTAAAAGCAAGGAGGATGTATTAGCGCTCGGCATTAACAGCGGAGACTATGTAAGTTTTGCCGCTAATTTTAAATATACAGAAACTGGATTTATTAAATCACGACATTTGGATGATAAAGCATCCGTTGCAGTTTTGCTTGGTATGTTAAAGGATATGTCAGAAGGGAACTTAAAACCTAAGAAGAATCTGAAACTGGTAATCAGTAATTATGAAGAAGTTGGATTCGGAGCAAGTTGGATTCCGAAAGAAATTACCGAATTCATAGCAATTGATATGGGAGCCATTGGTGACGATTTAAATGGTACGGAATATGCAGTTTCAATTTGTGCAAAAGATTCTTCTGGACCATATGATTATGATATGACTAATCAACTCATTTCACTTGCAAAAGAAAATCAAATAGATTATGTAATAGACATTTTCCCACACTATGGTTCGGATGTCTCTGCTGCCCTAAAGGGTGGCAATGATATACGTGGGGCATTAATTGGACAAGGAATACATGCGTCTCATGGAATGGAGAGAACCCATAAAAGCGCACTTAATAACACATTAAGATTATTAAAGGCTTATGTATTATAATGTAATTTTATCATAATAATTAATAATTTATGAGGGCACTGAAAAGGCTGTTATAAAAGGTTCGGCATAAGTATTGATACAGCTTTATCCATGCCGCTTTATAAAAGCCTTTTTTCAGTACCCTATTAATATGAAACCTTATAGAACCTCCACAGAATTTCTCAACAGCTCACATGTGTTATTAATATCTAAAATACCATAACCCCAGTCAGGATTCGGATAACTAATCATGGGATTTCGCTTTGCACCCTTAATTAGTAACCTTTTAATTGCAATGCTATTAGCTGAAGTCAGATTACCTCTTAATATTCCCCATTCTAATAACATGGCTGACACGCCGGCCGCATGTGCTGCAGCTATACTACTACCAGTACTTCTAACAAACTGATTACCAATAGTTGGGCAATAGACGTTGACACCTGGAGAGGCTAAATCAGGTTTTGGCTCATTTAATCTGGTATTTCCCTTACTTGCATTGTAATATAAACTTTGGGTTTTGTGATTATAAGAAGTTATTGTTATTGGTACATCAGCATTTCCCGGTGAAGTAATCGTCGTGTAGGAACTAGGCTTTAAAAAGAAGGTTCCCTCTGTTATGAACCCTTCCATCGGTAACCAAATATGATAGTTCAGAGGTAAATCTCCTTCTGCTTGTATCTGGAATAACCATACGCCGGCCATTGGATTTCGAAAGCGAAATAATATAAGCTGATCTCCTGTTATTATCTCTTTCGTTTGATTGTCTACTAAAATAGTGGTATCTTCGATGAATAGCTGTATGGTTCTTCTTTGTCCAATAGTTGATGGAATACGAGCAAGAAATTCACCGGTAGGGGCAAATATATCAATCACGAATGTATTTGGGGCACTTCCCCATAATTGCATAGAAAAACCCATGTCATTTTTTTGTACATTAAGTTCTACATTATCAAATCCTACGGAAGGGTTAACTTCACCATAATAATGATGACCCAAGTTGCCTTCGTTGCCAGCAGCGATTACAACAACTGTACCCGCTGTATTACCGGAAAGATCCAAATATCTGCTTAAAAAACTGTGGCCGTCATGGGCATCCTGTGTTGTACCGATGCCGATACAAATAACGATAGGCCGTTTTAATTGTCCTGCAATTTGTAACAAATATTTGATACCAAACATGATATCATTCTCTTGATAACAAATTGCCTCATCAGGTATATAAAAAAATTCTTTTAAGTACGGCTTAGCCTGTTTTAATTTTACAATAACAAGTTCTGAATCTGGTACTATACCCATAAAGCCATTTTCCACTACATATGATCCGGTTGCTATTCCGGCCAACATAGTCCCATGACCGATTTCATCTGTACTTGGTACAATATCAAGTGGAGTATCACTCTTAATGGCACTGTTAATTTGATCTATACTAAACTCACTGCCATAATAAAAATCGCGCGGAGGGTTATCACTATCAATTGTCTGGTCCCAAATAGATATAATCCGTGAGGTACCGTCTGAATGTTTAAATACTTGATTCATATAATCAATACCGGTATCCACAAAACCCACTAATACTCCTTGACCTCGTAAGTCATAATCCGTTTCATTATGAATCCTGCAGATACCAGAAGAATTTGAACTAGGTGAGGTTACTAAACCATAGCATTTTGGAATAAGGGAATAGCTGAATTTATAAACAGCATTTGGTGTCATTTGACTTACTGGAATATGAACGACGGCATACTTACGATCAATTAAATTGTAAGAATAATTTGGATAATTAATTAATTTACTTATATCATCGTTATATTCTATTAATAAATCTGCATAATCATTGCTTACAATCTTATATCTGTCCTCATCATTCATAAATTTACCATTACCTAACATCAGATTTACTCTTACTAATTTATATGTTTCAAAAATTAAAATGTGCTATTTAATTTGATTTAATTAAAGTAAAAAAGAATAATCATCTAGTTGACTAATTCTTTACGGTACATTGCAATAAATTATACCATATTTTTAAAAAAGGAAACAATTAAAGAATTTAACCTTGACATTACAATAAATGTAACGTTATAATAGATGTAACGTATACTAATTAGGAGGTATCTATGAAAAATAGTAATAAGATTGTTCTTACAACGGAAAATGAACTTAAAATTTTAATGTCGCCTATAAGGCAAAAAATAATTAAAATCATGAGGATTGAAGGTAAACCTGTTACATCGAAACACATAGCAGATCAATTAAAGATCGCTCCCTCGTCAGCCCAGCATCATATTAAACAGTTACAATTATTGGAAATAATAGAATTTGATCATAATGAAATTATTAATGGAATAACAGCAAAATACCTTAAACTAACTGATAAAACGATTAGTATAGGTCAAAATATTGACGATGATTTATCTTCAGAGCGTGATGTATTAGCAAGAAACATCTTGTTTGAAACTTATAATGGTTACCAGGATATTATAAAGAATAGGAAACCTTTACTGATGGAGGAATATAACAAAGGAAATATAATGATAGATCAGCTGTCGGGTGTTATTCACTTAACTACTGAAAAATCAAATGAGTTGTATGATATGATAAATGATTTTATAGACAAACATTCAAAAGCATCTGTAGATACTCATCCCTTTGAGTATGCATTAATCGCATATCGGGCTGACCTTAAAAATGAGAAGGAAAAGGAAAGTGAATTATGAAGGTAAAAGTATATTCTATAATAATTTTTTTAAATTCTTATCTCTCAGGATTACTTGTACCTATATTAAGCTTATTGTTAATAGAAAAAGGAGCGTCATTAAGTAATTTATCTATTGTCATGGGTATTTATGCAGCTACTGTAATAGTCCTTGAACTTCCTACCGGTATTATGGCAGATGTTATTGGAAGAAAAAAAACATTCTGTTTATCGCTTTTTGTATCATTACTAAGTTTCTTATTTATTCTGATCGGACATGGAGTTCTTATTATGTGCATTGGAATTATATTATATGGAGTGAGCAGAGCACTATTCTCAGGTTCGTTTGATGCCCTGTTCATAGATTCTTATATTGACACATTTGGTAAAGATAAGTTACATAGCATTACTACACGCTTATCAGTTTTAAGTACATTAGGGTTATCAGTAGGAGCTTTATCGGGAGGATTCTTCCCGAAAATAGTAAATGATAGGTTTCCTTCCCTTGGAACCTATGATTTAAATTTGATAATCAGAATAGTATTGACTATAATCGTTGCGGCGCTTTCCATTATATTTATTACTGATACAGCTACAATACAAAAAGAAGAACGAATATCTTTAAAGCAGCATATTAATAACTGTTCATCGTTTGTTACTAAAAATAGCACGGTAATCTGTATCTTTATTTCAGTTTTTGCAACGGGTTTTTTCATAAGTGCTTTGGAGACATACTGGCAACCTCATATGAAATCATTACTACCTGATAACAGGCTAATGATCCTTCTTGGTATCATGGCATTTTTATATTTTGCAGCAGCCATGATTGGAAGTATACTATCGAATAAGATTATGAATAAATTTAGATTAAATTCTAGAATAATGTTTATAATTCTTCGTTTGTTATTAGCTGTTTCACTAATATTAACAGCCATACAGACGAATATAGGGTTATTTATAACACTGTATTCAACCACTTATTTACTATTTGGTATGGCCAATATACCGGAAGCAGTTATATTAAACGGTGAAATACCCAATAAAATCCGTGCCTCCGTATTATCCGTTAATTCATTAATTTTGCAAGTAGGTGTGCTGACGGGATCTTTGGTAGATAGTATAATAATAGATTATGTTTCATTACCTCAACTTTGGATTATCGGTGCTATAGTAATTATTTTAACTATTTTAGTAACATTTAAAAAATTAATAGGGAAACCATCAAATAGTGATAATGAATCTTTTTAGCAAAAGAACATTGTAGTCTTTATGCTCTATCGGATTGAAAATAAAGTAGATAATTTAAAAGTTATGATGTATACTTTAATAATTAGTACTATTTTACTCATTGGAGATATTAGTGATAAGGTTTAGTTTGTATCTCTATACGAAAGAGCGGAGGTTGTAAATAGAGTAATGCATTTAAGCTATCTATTGACAGAACAAATTGGAAGTATGTTTATTATGCTTTTTTTTGGAGTTATCTTGGTTCGTTCACGGTTATTAAAATCGGAAGACAGCAAAAAAATATCTACAGTTCTACTTTATGTAATTATACCATGTACTATTATCAGCGCTTTTCAGATTACATATACGAAAGAAAAACTAGCAGGCTTAGGAATTGCTTTTCTAGGAGCGGTGATTGTTCATTTACTTTATATCATCATTACCATTCTGGCAAATAAGATTTTTCATTTAAAACTAATTGAGCAGGCATCCTTAATATATTCAAATGCTGGAAACCTTATTATTCCACTGGTCGGTGCCGTGCTAGGAAAAGAGTGGATTATTTATTGTTGTGCATACGTAGTTGTTCAGACTTTTTTAGTTTGGTCACATGGGAAATCTTTAATTTGCGGAGTAAAAAGGTTGGATCTGAAAAAGATTCTTTTAAATATTAATGTAATAGCTATCTTTATAGGTGTGATTTTATTTCTAACAAGGCTTCCGTTACCGATGTTTATTCAAACATCTCTAGAAAGCACAGGTTCTATGATTGGCCCATTATCTATGATTGTCATGGGTATGCTGATTGGTGATATGAATATGAAAGATGTATTTTCAAATAAGAGAACCTATTTGATTTGCTTTGGAAGGCTGGTCATTTATCCCGTGTTGGTTACGCTGATATTTTGTTTCAGCGGAATAGCTGGTCTTCATCCGGAAGCACAGCAGATTCTGCTTGTTGTGCTGTTGGCAGCAGCGGCTCCTGTAGCAGCTACCGTTACCCAGTTGGCGCAGGTTTACGACAGGGATTCTGGCTACTCTAGTATTATAAATGTAATGTCTATTATGTTTTGTATTATAACGATGCCAGCTGTGGTTATGTTATATGAATTCTTGATATAGAACTAATGAAGTGCTGTGAAGCTAGATATAAGGGGGACTGCTGAAAAGTCCCTTTTAGGCTGTTGAATGAATAAAGGTGTATCTATATTCATTTAGCTACCTTTCCTTCCTGCGGCATGTTCTTTGTAGAGCCTCAAAGATGTGAAAACATCGCAGCGGCTCTGTTTTCACTGAGTCTCTAGTCGAACATAAACAGCCTTGTCAGACGGTCTACGCTAAATGAATATAGATACACCTTTATTCATGCCAGGTCTTGTGGAAGGGACTTTTTCAGCAGTCTCGATATAAGCGGGCTTTACAGCAAAAAAAGAACAAAACTTGCATAATTATATGAGGAAAGATATAATAGTATTTAGTTATGTACTAAGGTTTAGGAAAGGAATGTGAGATACTATGGCAGGAAAAATAGCCACGGCAGAAAAAATAGGCACGAAAGATAAAATAGTTGAGGCCGCATGGGAATTATTTCATGCAAAAGGGTATGAAAATACAACAGTAGAAGATATTATCGCTGCTGCAAAGACTTCTAAGGGATCGTTCTATTATTATTTTGATAGGAAAGATGCGTTGTTGGATACTCTATCTACTATATTCGATCATGAATATGAAAAGTTGCAAAAAAAGATGGAACCGGAACTAAACAGCTATCATAAGCTGCTCTTTATGAATTATGAGATGCATGTATTTATTGAAGCTCAGATTGAAATTGACTTACTTGCTTCCCTATATTCCACACAGTTGCTAACTAAGGGGAATTCGAATTTGCTTGATCAAAATAGAGTCTATTATAAATTAGTGACTGATATAATCGAAGAAGGGCAAAAGCGGGGACAGATAACCAAGAATATGTCCGTCCGTGAGATTACAAAATATTATACCCTTTGCGAACGAGCATTAATTTCTGATTGGTGTTTAAATAGAGGGAGTTATTCCTTAGCTCAATATAGTAAAGAATATATGCCTATTATGATGCAGGCGTTAAAAGAAAATTAATATGAATAGAATAGAAATATAACCGATGCGAGCATCCAGCGATATTATACCGGAGGCTCGCATCAGTATTATTAATATACATTTTTCATTTCTCGGGATATAGAACTTATCTTTTTCCCATAACAGCTTCAATATCTTCAATGCTTCTAGGGGTAATAGCAGAAAGGTTTTCACAACCGGTCTCAGTAATCAGGCAATTGTCTTCTAAACGGAAACCAATACCCCATTCTTCGCAGTATATCCCTATATCTACACAAAATACCATTCCTGGAGCCGTAATCATGTTTTCTGGTGAAGATACTAAGTCATGGACATCATAACCTACATGATGGGCACCGCCATGCCAGATATATTTCCCTACTTCTTCATATTTATCGCAAAGGCCAATGTCCTTTAATTGTTCAAAATTATATTCACGTGCCATTAAATCCACATCTTTCATAGGAATTCCAGGCTTTAATATACGAAACATATGATTGGAAGTTGCATAGGCACATTCATATAAAAGACGCTGTTTCTCGTTGAATTTTCCGTTACATGGCCATCCTCTTGAGACATCGTTAATCACATTATCATAACATGCTCCAACATCATTTAGAATCATATCCCCGTCCAAGGCCTGACCCTTATAGGAATAATAATGGATGCAAAAGTTATTTTTCCCGGCAGATACAATGGAGGGAAATCCGGGAGCTAATATTCCGTGATTTGCCAGTGTATAATCAAATTCTGCTTTGTATTGGTATTCATACATGCCGGGCTTTGAAGACTGCATCATAGCAATAATACCGGCCTTAGTGATTTGCTCTGCCGTTTTCATTGCTTCGATTTCACAGGTTTTTTTGAGGGTTCGCTGTTTTCTGATCTGTTGTTGTAAATTTTTGATTACAATAAAAGGATATCTGCTTTTAACATAGAAAGCTAATTTGTATGAGTCATTATCAGGTTCTTCTTCTGTTAATTTATCAAAGTCTAAATATATTGTTTCTACCTGGTTTGTCCGAATCATCTGATCTACAAATCCCTTGAATTCCTGTATGTACTTAATCTGTTCTACGCCGGAGGCATCCTGTGCTTCTGTTTCGGTTAACCGTTTGCCGGACCAGCGCTCTTCCAATAGATTGGGAGGAAGTAAAAAGAGTATCTCTTTTGTGGTGGAGTCTGTTTTATATGCTGACACGATACTGTTCTCCTGCTCAATGCCAGTCATATAAACAAAACTGCGGTTAGCAAAGTAAGGGTAGTATTCATCCCCTGTTTTTCGTGGAGCATGGCCGCTGAATAAGATAGCCAAAGAGCCTGGTTCCATGCTGTCATAAAGCGATTCTCTGTTTTCTTTGTGAAACTCTTTCTTCATACTATTAGTTCTCCTTTTTTAGAATGTATGCTGCAAATATATATAAAATTGTCGAAATAAACTCATGTTTTCATTAAAAAATATTTGAAAAACATGTTGACAAATATTATATCCAACATTATAATGTAGACTATAGTTTAGAACATAGTATAATACAGTCAACAGTTAAATTCAAGTATAAAATAAAGAGTGGCAAAGCAGTCATATACGACTGCTTTGCCACTCTTTGTTTTTGTATAAGGAAAAATAGGAGGTGTTACAGCTACACATGAATGTGAAACTATTAACTTATATGGAAGAAAACCACTTAGAAGGGTTTTATATCTCCAAACCTGAGAATGTAAGATACATAAGCGGATTTACCGGAGAGGATTCTTATCTATTTATTACAAAAGAAGAAAGTTATTTTTTAACAGACCCAAGGTATACCGAACAGGCATCCTATGAATGCCCACAATATGAAATTATTAATTGGAGGTTGCCGGGTAAGAATCTGGGAGATGCAATTGCGCTACTTGTAGATAAAACCAAGATAAGTAATATTGGATTTGAAAGTAGTCATTTGACTTTTGAGAAGTACAACCTAATTCAGGAAAAGATGGGAATCGAGTTGATACCTACAGCAGAAGTGATTGAAGTATTTCGTTCTAATAAAAGCCCGCAGGAAATCGCATGTTCCAGGGTTGCCTGTGATATCGCTTCCAGGGCCTTTGAAAAAATATGCAAGGATATCAGGGTGGGGGTTACAGAAAAAGAAATTGCCTCTATGCTGTCACATTATATGGTGATGGAAGGTGCAGATACAAAACCCTATGGTGGTATCGTAATATCGGGAACCAGAACCTCATTATTACATGGGATTCCCTCCAGTAAATCAATTGAATATGGTGATTTGGTGCTTATGGATTATGGTTGTCAGTATGAAGGTTATATGTCGGATATGACAAGAACTGTTGTGGTAGGAAAAGCTACGGATAAACAACGAGAAGTATATAGCTTAGAGCAGCAGATGGTTGCAGATGTAGAAGCAATCTTAAAAGTAGGAGTTACAAGTGTACAAGCATATGAGGCTTCAATACAGGCAATAAAAGATACCGAATATATGCAATATAATTATTCGGGAATTGGACATGGTGTTGGACTATTTGTACATGAACCACCATTTATGGGGGCAAATGGGAAATATGAATTAGCACCAGGCAACATTATTACGGTAGAACCAGGAATTTACATCCCAGGATGGGGTGGCATTCGAATTGAAGATCAAGTGCTTATTACGGAATGCGGATGTGAAAACCTGATAAATGCTACGAAGGAACTGATAGAATTATAAAAAAACGGAGGAATAATTATGAGAAAAAGATTTTTAGCACTAGCAATGACAGTAGTACTAAGCATTTCAGCTCTTACAGGATGTAGCGGTGTTTTTGATAAGGATACCACAAAAGAAGAGACTACTTCAAGCGAAACAAGCACAAGCACAAGCAGTGAGGTACCTGCGGAAGCAACAACTACAGTATCGAAAGTAATCAGATATTCAATCACCAATGAGCCACCTACACTTGATCCACAGTTAGTTAACTCTATGTATGGTGCAACACTTGATTATCATTTATATGAAGGTTTAATGAGAAGCAACGACGGTACCGTTGAACCTGCTTGTGCAGAGTCTTATGAATTAACAGATGACGGTCTTACCTATACCTTCCATTTAAGAGATGGTTTAGTATGGAGTGATGGCGTTGCTCTTACTGCAAATGACTTTGTATATGGTATTCAACGTCTTTGCGATCCTGCAACTGCAAGTCCATCTTCCTTTATGGGTGGCATTGTTAAAAATGCAACAAAAGTTATGAACGGTGAATTACCTGTTTCTGATTTAGGAGTAAAAGCAATCGATGAAGCTACAGTAGAGATTACATTAGAGAATCCTGCAGGATACTTCCTTGGCGTATTATCTACTTGTGGTTACTATCCTTGCAGACAGGACTTAGTTGAAAAGTATGGTAAAGATTTTGCAGCTGACGCTGATAAAGCTGTATATAACGGACCTTTCGCATTAACATCTTGGGAACATGCAGCTACGCTTATCTTTACAAAGAATGAAAGCTACTGGAACAAAGATATTGTAAAACTGAGTGGTCTTGATATTTCGGTTGTAACGGACCCGAATACAGCACTCGGGTTATATGAGTCAGGCAATTTAGACTTTGTTGAATTACCTTCTGAAATGGTTGCAAGTTATCCGGATGCACAGAGCTATAGCACAGGTGCTGTAAGCTACTTACAGTTTAATGTTACAGCAAATGATATTCTTGCAAATAAGAACTTTCGTAAGGCAATAAGCACAGCAATTGATCGTGAGCAGTATGTTAAGCTTGCTACTTCCGATATAAGTAAAGTTACATCAAGATATGTATTACCTACTGTATCCGGTGTTACAAAAACATACGGAGAAGAGTATCCGTTAGAGGCTTTTAGCACAAAAGCTGATGAAGCAAAAGCAAAAGAATATTTAGCAGCGGCGATGAAAGAGTTAAATATTGAGAACGCTTCTGATATTAAGGTTGTTTTAAATACCGCGGATGCAGATTCATCCCGTAAGTCCGCTGAAGTTTTCCAGGAACAGATACAGACTACCTTAGGTATTGTTCTTGAAGTCAATCAGCTTCCTTACAAGCAGTTATATGAACTTTCTGCAAAACATGAATTTGAATTAATGGCTACCGGATGGGTTCCAGATTATTCCGATCCATTCAGCTACTTAGAGTTCTTTGAAACAGGAAATGGTTACAATGCTTCACTTTACAGTAACCCTGAATATGATAAATACATTGAGTTAGCAAAGAATACAATTGATCCTACAACAAGATATGACGCATTATATGAAGCAGAGAAAATTATTTGCGATGATCTGCCTATGATTCCTACGGATTTAACTTATAGATATTATTTGATTAGTGATAAGATTACAGATTTCAAAACTTATTTTGTTGGAACTAACTTAAACTATATTACAGCTGATATCACAGAATAAGAGGTTAGCGTGAATTATTGAAAAGCATAATTCACACGGCAAATTTGTGCCGCTGCCCAAATTCGCGGTTTAACGGCAGAATGGAGAATTTCATGGGAAAATATATCGTAAAACGAATCGGAATATCAATTATAACTATATTTGTATTGGTAACCGCTGTATTTTTCCTTGTAAGATTAATGCCAGGTGGTCCTTTTACTAGTGAAAAGATGACACCACAGATAAAAGCGATTATGGAGACCTATTATGGTCTCGATAAACCGCTTTTAGTACAGTATTTTACTTACTTAGGAAATCTATTGCAAGGTGACTTTGGATATTCAATGCTATATATGAATAGAACAGTTAATGCAGTACTTATTGAATCCTTTCCATACTCCTTTGATATTGGTATTAGATCGCTTGTCTTTTCAATCTCCTTTGGTCTTGTATTAGGTATCATAGCTGCATTAAACAGAGGGAAAAAACTTGATTTTATTTGTATCTTCATTGCAATTATTGGTACTAGTATCCCTGATTTTATCATGGGTGGTGTATTGCAATATTTCTTTGGCATAAAATGGGGGCTACTTCCGGTGGCTCAGTACAAAGGAGTTGAGTATACGATTCTACCGATGATTGCTTTAGGATTTGGTACTCTTGCTATGATTTCAAGAGTTATGCGCTCAAGTATGCTAGAGGTGGTTAATCAAGATTATATTAAAACAGCCAAAGCAAAAGGCTTATCGAAATTCAGGATTGTATATAAGCATCAGGTACGTAATGCAATCATGCCTATTATTACAGTAATGGGACCGGTAGTTGCATCCATATTAACAGGCACCTTCGTAATTGAGTCTATTTATGCCATTCCGGGTATGGGTCGTTATTACGTAGAGAGTATTAGTGGTAATGATTTTACTATGGTGCTTGGTATGACGGTATTCTATGGAGTATTCCTTGTTGTAGCGAATATGGTTGTTGATATCTTATATGGACTTGTAGATCCTCGTATCCGAGTAAGTTAAAGAAAGAGGGCGTGATAATGAAAACAGATGAAATAACAATATCAAAAGATAAATTCAAAGTTATAGGTAAGAACCTGGAGCAAATGGAAAGTATATCAAGGCCCAATTTATCATACTGGCAGGATGCTTGGAGAAGAATCCGCAAGAATAAAGTAGCATTTTTCTCTTTAATGCTGATCGTCATTTATGTGCTGTTTGCAATTTTTGCTCCTATCTTTAGCCATTATAATATGGCAACGCAGGATGCTGATATCATTAATAATCCTATATCCTTAAAGCATTGGTTTGGAACCGATTCTCTTGGAAGAGATATCTTTGTACGTTTGTGGATGGGAGCAAGAGTTTCCTTATCCATCGGTTTTATTGCAGCATTGCTTAATGCAATTATAGGTACATTTATCGGAGGTATATCCGGTTATTGTGGTGGTAAACTTGATATGTTTATCATGCGTTTAGTAGACGTATTATATGGTATTCCACATTTAATTATTACCATGTTAATTATGGTTATAATCGGACGTGGTGTAACTAGTTTAATTATAGCAATGGTTATCGTCGGATGGATTGGAAGTTGTCGATTTGTCCGTGGAGAAGTTTTGAGATTAAAAGGACAGGAATTTGTTTTGGCTGCGAAAGTATTAGGTGTTTCTGATATTAATATTATTTTGAAATATTTAATTCCTAACATTATGGGACTTATTATAACAAATCTTACTATGGCCATACCATCTGCTATTTTTTCTGAAGCATTTTTAAGTTTTATAGGCCTTGGAATGGCACCACCGAATAGCAGCTGGGGTATACTTGCCAAAGAAGGAATTAAGTTATTACGTGTTTCGCCACAACAACTTATTATACCATCATTTTTTATTTGCACAACAATGTTAGCACTGAATCTCTTAGGTGATGGATTAAGAGATGCTTTTGATCCAAGACTGAGAGGATCGGAATAAAGAAAGGAAAAGACGATTATGAGTGATAATACTATTTTAGAAATGAAACATGTCAGCTTTTCCTTTCATACCTATGGTGGAATTGTAAAAGCTGTTCGGGATGTAAGCTTCAATGTAAAAGAAGGAGAGATTCTTGGTATTGTTGGAGAATCAGGCTGTGGTAAAAGTGTTACGGCACAATGTATCCTAAAATTAAATCCGGAACCAGTTGGATTCTTCGAAGGCGGCTCCATTTTGTATAAAGGCGAAGACCTTATTCCAAAATCAGATAGGAATATGAGAAAAATAAGGGGAAATGAAATTGGTTTTATATTTCAAGATCCCATGACCTCTCTAAATCCAACCATGCGTATTGGAAAGCAAATTGAAGAGATATTCTTAGGGCGAACGGATATGACTCAGACTCAGATTAAGAGTGAAACCTTAGAAATATTAGAAAAGGTAGGTATTACAGACCCAAAACGCAGACTAAAACAGTATCCTCATGAGTTAAGTGGTGGTATGAGACAGAGAATCGGCATCGCTATGGCACTTGTAGGGAAGCCAAGTATAATCATCGCAGATGAACCTACCACTTCTTTAGATGTTACAATAGAAGCACAGATTTTGACCTTATTAAAATCTCTTTGTAAGACTATGAAAGTAGCGGTTATTATTATCACTCATGATTTGGGTGTTATTGCTAAGATTTGCGATCGGGTTTTGGTAATGTATGGAGGCAAGGTCGTGGAAAGTGGACTACTCGATGATATTTTTTATAAAAAAGCGCACCCCTATACGAAGGGATTAATACAGTCTATCGCCCGTCTGGATATGAAGAAAGAGGATGAACTTGTTCCTATTGAAGGAACTCCTCCGGATCTATTCTCTCCCCCAAAAGGATGTCCGTTTGCTGTCAGATGTGAATATTCTATGGAGGTTTGTTATGAACAAATGCCAGAACAAACTTCTTTTACGGAAGAACATCTTTCTTACTGCTGGCTGCAACATCCCTATGCACCGAAGGTAGATGGTATTTATCAGCAGAATGAGGAGGGTGAATAGATGGCCTTGGATAAAAAAGAACCGTTGCTAAAAGTAGAAGGGTTATGTAAATATTTTCATATATCTTCAAAGGAAACCCTGAAAGCAGTTGATAACGTATCATTTGAAGTGTTTAAGCAGGAAGTCGTAGGAGTTGTTGGAGAGAGTGGCTGTGGTAAATCCACACTTGGCAGATGCCTACTACGTCTTTATGAACCGACACAGGGTAATATATATTATGAAAATCAGGATATTGTTCAGATTAAAACTAAGATGCAGAAACGAGAATTCTGTAAAAATGTACAGATGATTTTCCAGAACCCCTATGCTTCTCTCAATCCAAGAATGACAGTAAAGGAAATTGTGGGCGAAGGAATTAAGCTACATCAGAAATATTCGGCGAAAGAACTGGATGCGAAAGTAATTGAACTATTAGGCAAAGTTGGAATGAATAAAGACCATATGTCAAGATTCTCCCATGAATTCAGCGGTGGACAAAAGCAGCGTATTGGAATTGCCAGGGCCTTATCGGTAGGACCGAAACTTATTGTTTGTGATGAACCTATCTCGGCTTTAGATGTATCCATTCAAGCTCAGGTTATCAATATGCTGAAAAAACTCCAGGAAGAGATGGGTCTGACCTATCTTTTTATAGCACATGACCTAAGTGTGGTTAAATATATATCCGATCGTGTAATTGTTATGTATCTGGGTATGATAGTTGAAATAGGAGAGACAGAGGAATTGTATGAACATCCTTATCATCCTTATACCCAGGCAATGTTGTCTGCCATTCCTGTAGCCGACCCGGAAAAGTCAAGAAAACAAGAGAGTATTTCCATAAAAGGGGAAGTGCCCAGTCCTATTAATCCACCGGAAGCTTGTCGGTTTGTGGAACGTTGCTCCAAGGCACAAGATATATGCCATAGTAAGATACCAAGCCTTAAAGAAATGGCAGAAGGCCATAAAGTGGCCTGTCATTTTCCGATTTTACATTAAATATATATCAGAATGGAGCTAAGAGTGAAAGAAATTATAAAAACAGAAAGGATGCCACAAAGCGATTCTTTCACTCCTTTTTAATTGTGGCAATATCGCAGACAGGTCTGCGATATGCAATGGGTGTAAAATATGAAATTAGGTTTTATTGGCTGTGGTAATATGGCATCAGCTATGATTAGTGGTATAATAAACAATGAGATATGTAGTGCGGATAACATATTTGCTTCGGATGCCTATGTACCTGCCTTAGAAAAAACAAAAGAAAAGTTAAAGATACAGATACGAACAGACAATAAAGAAGTTGCTTCTATGGCAGATATTCTGTTTTTATCCGTAAAGCCGCAGTACTATCAATCAGTCATTATGGAAATAAAAGATATCATAAAAGAATCCCAGATTATTATAACAATTGCTCCCGGAAAAACCCTGCAGTGGCTATTGGATATCTTTGAAAAACCAGTGAAACTCGTACGTTGTATGCCAAACACTCCTGCATTGGTATGTGAAGGAATTACAGGGGTTTGTCATAATGACTTGATTACAAAAGAGGAACTGGACTGTGTTTGTAAAATTCTAAGGGGTTTTGGAAAAGTGGAAGTTTTATCTGAAAACCTGATGGATGTAGTGGTATCGGTAAGTGGCAGTTCACCCGCCTATGTGTTTATGTTCATAGAAGCGATGGCAGATGCTGCAGTTTCAGATGGAATGCCCAGAGCCCAGGCATATCAATTTGCGGCACAGGCAGTTTATGGAAGTGCAAAAATGGTTTTAGAAACTGGTAAACACCCAGGTGAATTGAAAGATATGGTGTGCTCGCCGGGAGGAACTACCATTGAGGCAGTAAGGGTATTGGAGAAATATGGATTCAGAAGTACCATCATTGAGGCAATGAAAGCCTGCACCAAGAAAGCGAAAGGATTATAATCTATGAAATTTGAAAATGTTGATATTGTAAAAGAAGCAAATGTTTATTTTGATGGAAAAGTAACAAGCCGGACTATTTATTTTAAGGACGGAGAGAGAAAGACCTTAGGTTTTATGATGCCCGGAGAATATGAATTCGGTACGGTTGCTGAGGAAAACATGGAAGTGTTAGGTGGGGAGATGGATATCTGCCTACCGGGAGAAACAACCTTTACTACTTACAAAAAGGGTGAAAGCTTTATAGTTGCGTCTAATTCAAAATTTAAGATAATTGTAAAGGAATATGGTGATTATTGCTGCTCCTATAAAGACAATTAGAAAAGACCGGATCGTTGAAAAAATCTAAATATTATATGCTCAAGGTGTTTTTGTTATTTGTACAATAGCAGGAATACCTTTTGTAATTATTGTGGATAAAATGGCTTGAAGGTAGCGTTACTTTGGCAAAGTATATCTTGACAAATAGAGGGTTTACGTATAAAATTTCAATAGACTAAGGTATAAACACAAGTATAAGAGAGGCAGTCGAATGAGTAAACCATTAATTACAGATATACAAAAGTATTCCATTCATGATGGTACGGGAATTAGAACAACAGTTTTTTTCAAAGGATGTCCGCTTTCCTGTTCCTGGTGTCATAATCCGGAAACCAAGGAGTTTTCAAGTCAATTATTATTTAATAGTGAAAGATGTATCGGTTGCAAAAGTTGTGTTCAGGAATGTCCATTAAAAGCTATTACGATTAAGAACGGTATTGCTGTGACAGATTATAAAACCTGTACCCAATGTGGTGTCTGTCTGGAATATTGCCTTCAAAATATAAGGGAAATATCGGGAACGTATTATACCGTTGATGATCTGATCCGGGAGATTGAGAAAGATAAGGTGTTTTACGAACAGTCAAATGGTGGAGTGACTCTTTCAGGTGGAGAGGTTTTAGCCCAGAATATTGAGTATATAGAAGAGTTGCTGTCAAAATTGTATGCGAAAGGGTATCGAGTGAATATTGATACCTCTGGATATGCACCTTTTCATAACATAAAAAGAATTTTGCCATATGTTGATACTTTTTTATATGATGTAAAAATCATGGATCCAGCTTTACATAAAAAACAGATAGGTGTTGATAATGATTTGATTTTAGAAAATCTGAAACAACTTAGCAAGGAGAAAGCCTCTATATGGATACGTATTCCGGTCATCGGTGGTGTCAATAATACGATTTCAAATATAGAAGAGACTGCTAAATTTCTGAAAGATGAAAATATTTCTATGAAACAAATTAATTTATTGCCCTATCATAATACCGGAAGCGGTAAATATAAACGCTTGAATTGCGAGTATATGGGAGAGAAGTTTACAACTCCAACGGCGGCCGATCTGGATTATTATGTAACTATTTTTCAGCAATATGGATTCTATAATACAAAAATAGGAGGTTAAACAATGGAACGAGGAATGAATAAACGTATTCAGAATTTAAGAAAAACCAGTATGGAAACTCCGGCCCACATTGATATGGAACGTGCCAAATTATATACACAGGCTTATAAGGAATATGAAGGAAGTGTCTCGATTCCAGAACTGCGGGCATTGGCACTGAAATACTATTTTTCAAATAAAAAACTATATATTGGAAATGGCGAATTAATTGTAGGAGAAAAAGGGGACGGACCCCAGGCAACTCCTACATTTCCAGAGTTATGCTGTCATACGATAGAAGACTTCCATGTAATGAATGACAGGGATTTAATCAATTTCAAGGTTAAGGGAAATGACTACCAATTCCAGGAAGAAGAAATCATCCCTTATTGGGAAAAACGTTCCATCAGGCATAAGATAATTGAACATATGTCAGAGGAGTGGAAATTAGCATATAACAATGGTATTTTCACAGAGTTTATGGAACAAAGAGGTCCTGGGCATACGGTTGGGTCTGAGAACATATATATCAAAGGTTTTCTGGAGTATAAATCAGATATTGAAAAGGCCATTACAAAACTTGACTATATTCAAGATAAGGAAGCACTGGAAAAAGAGAATCAGCTGAAAGCGATGGCGATTACCTGTGATGCTATTATAATCTTAGGGCAGCGTTATCATGATTATGCTATAGAATTATCAGAAAGGGAAGAGGATGTTGTACGCAGACAGGAGTTACTGGAGATAGCGGAGAATTGTGCGGTTGTTCCTGCAAACAAGCCACAAACATATTGGCAGGCAATACAGATGTATTGGTTTGTCCATCTTGGTGTAACAACAGAATTAAATCCTTGGGATGCTTATAGTCCGGGGAGATTAGACCAGCATCTGATTCGTTTCTACAAAAAAGATATGGAAGAGGGTTTATTAAATTGTGACGGAGCAAAAGAATTATTAGAATGCCTTTGGGTAAAGTTTAATAATCAGCCAGCACCGCCAAAAGTAGGTATTACCCTGAAGGAAAGCAGTACCTATACGGATTTTGCCAACATTAATACGGGTGGGATAACGCCTGAGGGACAGGATGGTGTTAATGATGTAAGTTATCTTATTCTGGAATGTATGGATGAGATGAAATTACTTCAACCAAGCTCCAATGTACAGATTAGTAAGAAGACTCCGAAAGCATTTTTATTAAAAGCCTGTGAAATATCCAGAAAAGGCTGGGGACAGCCAGCATTCTATAATACAGAAGCTATCATACAAGAACTGTTAAATGCAGGTAAGACCATCGAAGATGCAAGAAAGGGAGGTACCAGTGGATGTGTGGAAACCGGTGCATTTGGTAATGAAGCTTATATCCTTACAGGGTACTTCAATCTTCCTAAAATCTTGGAACTAACTTTGTATAATGGTTTTGATCATATGAGTGGACAGCAATTAGGATTAAAATTAGGTTGTGCGGAAGACTTTAAATCCTATGAAGAACTATTTGAAGCATACAAAAAGCAGATTACTTATTTCCTTACTATTAAAATACGCGGTAACAATATAATTGAAAAAATATATGCAGATTATATGCCGGTACCGTTTCTGTCAATCGTTACGAATGACTGTATCGTAAGTGGAAAAGATTACAATGCAGGTGGTGCAAGGTATAATACAAATTATATACAAGGTGTTGGTATTGGAACGATTACAGATTCACTGGCAGCCATTAAATACAATATTTATGATAAGAAGAAATTTACCATGGGAGAATTATTGCAGTCCTTGAAGGATAACTTTGCTGGGCATGAAAGAATCCTTAATTTGGTTTTAAACCATACCCCCAAATATGGCAATGATGATGAATATGCAGATAAAATTATGCAGGAAGCATTCACTTACTATTGTAATAGTGTAACTGGAAGACCTAATGTAAAAGGAGGCACCTACGCTATTAATATGCTCCCGACTACCTGCCATGTGTATTTCGGTGACGTTATGATTGCCAGTCCCAATGGGCGTCTGGCACATAAACCGGTATCAGAGGGAATCTCACCGGAAAAGGGTGCAGATGTATATGGACCAACAGCTGTACTAAAGTCAGCTTCCAAGATGGATCATCTTCGTACCGGAGGAACCTTATTGAATCAGAAATTTACGCCTTCCGTGGTTGCCGGTGAGATTGGCTTGGAGCAGATGGCTAATTTAGTGCGAGCGTACTTTGAACTGGATGGTCATCATATTCAGTTTAATGTTATTGACAGACAGACCTTGCTTAATGCACAGGAAAGGCCGCAAGAGTATAAGGATCTTATTGTAAGAGTTGCCGGCTATAGTGATCACTTCAGAAATTTAAGCAAGGCACTTCAGGATGAAATCATAGAAAGAACGGAACAAACTTTTCATTAAAACGACTTGGTCTATGACGAGCGATGTTAATCTCGAGTAGGACTGTTTAAGAGAGTACTCTATGAAAAAAAGGAGAAAACAAGGTGGATAACAATACTTCAATTACAAATGGATTGCAGCTGTATCTGGATTTTACGGAAATAAGCAGTACGATTATTCGTGATAAGTCAGGTAATGGATATGCAGGCATTATTCGAAATTATGATGCTGGCGGAGCTGTATTCCAGAATGCGGACATCTATGGAAGGCAGGTGAAAACAATTCTGCTTCCGGGCGGAGAGGATGGAGGATATATAGAACTTCCTAATGGAATATTGGCAAACCAAGAGGGTATCACCATAAGTTTTTGGTGCAAGCTGAGATCAAATCAGGAATATCAGACACTGCTTTCCTTTGGACATGATAATTTACTGTACATAAAAATGTTGAAGGAGGAAACGAATCAAAAAGTTTCCTGCATTCCATGTGTCTCTAACAGCGGACAGAGTCAGGAACAGTCTGCTAATTCGGAGACTACATTAAAAACAGGTCGGTGGTATCAGTTATGTGTAACCTTAGAAGCAAAAATTCCTTCTCATTTAAGCTACTATGTGGATGGAAAACTGGCCGGACAATGTGTGCAAAACCGTGTTTCTTCTGTTGCTTTATCCAAAGAGAATAATTGCTTGATTGGCAACGGAATATTTGGAGCAAAACCTGTGAATGCTGAACTTGCTGAGTTTAAGATATTTAACAGGGTTTTATCACAGAATGAGGTACGAGAACTGTTTTGTGTTGCCGATGAAGATAACATAAAAGCAGATAAAGAATTATTAGATCAAGTTATTCCAAAGCTAATAACACAAGATATTGTACTTCCCGGGAAAGGGCAATATGAATCCAATTTTATATATTCCTCTTCAAGAGAAGATGTACTCTCCTCTTCAGGAAAGGTAAACAGACCACTATCAGGTGAGGAAGATGTAATTGTTGATATGCGGGTTACCATAACGCATAAACAGGAGAAACGGGAATATACTTATCAGCTGAAGGTATGCGCCCTACCTTCTAATAATCAACTTTTACAACAGGATGCGGATACCCTTGAATTACCGGAACTTCATCATAGATACAAAGATATAAAACTTCCGGACAAAGGGAAATTAGGTTCTAATATCTGCTGGAAAAGCAGTGATCCTTCTGTGTTATCTCCTGCCGGGAAAGTGCATCGGGGAAGTCTTTTGGAAGGGAGAAAACAATTAGAGTTAACTGCAGTTTTTAACTACGAGGGTATGGAACTGACTAAAACTTATAAGGTAACTATCCTGCCTGAATATAATAGAAAACAGTTGGCTTTTGTTCCGAATATTAAAAGTGAGACTGAGATTGGGGTAAAACCAGCAATAAATAACCAAACAATGCTGGGAGAAACCTACCTGTTAGAAGATAGTATATTAACTCAGAATAATCAGAGAGATCTGGCATATCTAGAATTGCTTGATGTTGACCGTATGCTATATGCATTTCGGGCAACCTTTTGTGAGGATACAAAAAATGCAAAACCCTTAGGTGGATGGGATGAACCCTTAGGTCTGTTAAGAGGGCATTCCACGGGGCACTTTTTATCAGGATTGGCTTTGGCATATGGTACAACGAAAGAGATAGGGTTGAAAAACAAAATTGATTATCTTATTGTTTCTCTTAGAGATCTTCAGCTTCTTTCGAAAGGAAAGCCTTGTGAATTCAAAACTTTGTGTACAAAAGAGGATGCCGCCCAATCAAAATGGAGCAGGAATCCTTCTGAATGGGGAGAGGGGTATATTAGTGCTTATCCGCCGGACCAGTTTGCATTACTGGAGGAATATACAACCTATCCTACCATTTGGGCACCATACTACACCTTACATAAAATACTGGCAGGCCTGTTAGATTGTTATGAGTATGTGGAGAATAAGACTGCCCTTTTGATAGCCTGTGGAATTGGTGACTGGGTATACGATCGGCTATCCCATTGTACCTCTGTACAGTTGGAAAAGATGTGGAATATGTATATTGCAGGAGAATATGGTGGGATGAATGAATCTCTATCACAGTTATACTTAATAACAAAGAATCCAAGGTATTTAGAAGCTGCACGTCTCTTTGATAATCCTAAGGTTTTTAATGGATTGGCAAATAATGAGGATACGATTACTTCCTTACATGCCAATCAGCATATCCCACAGATGATTGGTGCGCTGAAAGAATATGAAGCAACCGGTCAGATTCACTATTACCGGACAGCCTATTATTTTTGGCACCTGGTTACGAAGCATTATACCTACTCCATTGGCGGGGTAGGACGAGGGGAGAATTTTAAAGAACCTGATATTCTTGCCGGTCATATTGAAACTGACAGAAATTGTGAAACCTGTGCCGCCTACAATATGCTAAAGTTAACAAAGTCTCTATATTGTTATGACCCAAAGAAGGGTGAATATATGGATTATTATGAAAAAGCCCTCTTTAATCAGATTATTGCCTCACAAAATCCGATTGTTACAGAACACAAACATCATGGTGTTACGTACATGCTGCCAATAGGACCAGGACAGCATAAGGAATATGGGAGCGATTATCATGATTTTACCTGCTGCCATGGTACGGGTATGGAAAATCACGTAAAGTATCAGGAGAGTATCTATTACACTGATATAGCATCAGAGATTTTGTATATTAATTTATATATTCCTTCTAAAATAGATTGGAAAGAACACGGAATTATGCTGATACAATCGGGGGGATTTCCTTCTGAAAAGATAAAAATAACAGTTAGCGGTTGTAATATGTTCACCTGTCGTCTTCGTTTTCCAAATTGGTGCAGGAATGGATTTCGTGTTCTTCTAAACGGCAAGATAATAGAGAACCCAAGCCAAGCATCCGATTATATACCTGGTTATATATCCTTGACGAGGAGTTGGACAGATAATGATATATTAGAAGTATATATGCCTTATGATATATCTTTGGAGTATACTCCTGATAAATTGGATTTACCGGTAGCCAGTGTTATGTACGGTCCTTTTGTTATGGTAGCAGAAAATAGTTCACCAGACTGGATTACGTTGACACTTTCTCCTGATTTACAGAATGATTTTACCGTTGTATGGAAGGATAAAATGCCAATGCTTTCTTACGAAAGTCTGAAGTTTATTCCTATGTATGCGGCACACCATATTGATTATCACACCTATTTTAAAATTGATATTCCTTATATAGATTAGTGAAATATAAATTTATTGGAAGAAGTTAAAAAATAACTTGACAAAATACTAGAACGTAGTCTAGAATAAAGTACATAAGATTTCGAACTAAGTACAAAGAGTTATAAAGCATATTTCGTAAATGACGATGGTGTCACAAATTATTTGTGACACCATTTTTTTTGTACAAGGAGGAAAACATGGACTTAAAGCCTAAGCAAAAACTTAATTATACAGTATTTGAAACAATAGATTCACATACCATGGGAGAACCCACAAGAATTATTACGAAGGGATTTCCTGATTTAGTTGGAAATACCATGATCGAGAGAAAGAAGTATCTGGAAGAGTATTTTGACCATTATAGAACGGCACTAATGCTGGAGCCCAGGGGACATAAGGATATGTTTGGAGCAATATTAACAGAGCCAATTAGTGAAGAAGCGGATTTAGGCGTAATATTTATGGATACCGGCGGATATCTGAATATGTGTGGACATGGAAGTATTGGCCTCTCGACGGTGGCTGTGGAGACTGGATTAGTCAAGGTAACAGAGCCTTATACAGAAGTAGTGTTAGATACACCGGCAGGATTGATTCGTGCAAGAGTTAAAGTTGAGAATGGAAGGGCCATAGAAACCAGCATCTTAAATGTTCCGGCATTTCTGTACTGTAAGGATCTTGAGATTGAGATAGCAGGATACGGAAAAATAGTCTTGGATATCTCCTTTGGCGGAAGTTTTTTTGCTCTCATTGATGCTGAGAAGATTGGATTAACCATAAATACAGAGAATATTGAGCAGATAACTGATCTTGGAATGAAGATTATTAAAAAAGTTAACGATACCGTAGTGATCAGTCATCCATACTTAGATATAACCTCAGTTGACCTTGCTGAATTTTATTCTAGTCCTACGAACCCATCGGCCAATAAGAAGAATGTAGTGATTTTTGGAGATAGACAGGTAGACCGTTCTCCCTGTGGTACGGGAACCAGTGCAAAGCTTGCCCTACTTTATGCAAAAGGTGAGTTAAAGATTGGTGAAGAATTTATATATGAAAGCATCACCGGATCTATGTTTAAAGGAGTCATAACCAAGGAAATCCAAATAGGAGACTACAAAGCAGTGATTCCGCAGATTACGGGAAGTGCCTATATTACAGGTTTTAATAAATGGGTAATTGATGAAACGGACACCCTAAAAAACGGCTTTCTCTTTGGTAAAAGCAAGGAAGTGAAGAAACAAAGTGAACGCACCAACTTAATAAAAAGTGCATGGGAATTATTTGAGCAAAATGGATTTGAAGAAACGGGAACAGAGGCAATCTGCGATGCAGCAGGAGTTTCCGTGGAAGCTTTCCATAGGTACTTCAAGGAAAAAGATGATTTAATCGATACTCTGTCCGATTTATTCGATGCAACTTATGAAGAACTTATGGTGGAGATGAATCCCAGGATAAGCCATTATGAGCAATTACTCTATTTGAACAAGGAGTTGTTTAAGATGATTGAAAAAGATGTTCCGTTTGAGCTTATCCGATATTCGTATTCAAAGCAAATGGAAAATCAAGATCATAATTCCTTGATGAATCAGGAACGTTTGTATTACCGATTGTTAGACCAGATTATAAAAGAAGGGCAGTGTAAGGGTGAGTTTACCGACGATTGCAGTTATAATGAAATCTCCAAAGCATATTCCCAACTTGAGAGGGGAATGATTTATGACTGGTGTGTAAACAATGCTTCTTATGATTTAGCAGAATGTAGTCGAAAGATGTTACCTATTTATTTAAAACAGTTTTTAAATTAGAGTAATTTTTATATTGGAATAGATTATTTTTTTTATTCTGCACTGACCGTAGTTTAGAATATGGTCAAGATTCTGTTTATTGAAGAATCGCAACAGATCTCTAAGTTATAAGCTAGAAAGAAAATATATTGGAAAGGAAAATTGGTATAAAAATGGAACAAGAAAACTACCGTATTTATCTAAAACAACATATTGGAAAATCTGCTCTTGCTTGTGTCAGCCTAGGTAATGAAGTGAAAACTGGCGAGTTAATTGGAAGAGCGGAGGAAGGATTAAGTTTAAATGTCCATGCCAGTGTGTCAGGCATTATAACACGAGTGACTGGGGAATATATAGATATCAGGAAGATCCATGGTGAAACAGAGGAATACATACATTTAACAGAAACAGATCCCTTAAAACTTGTACAAGAAGCCGGACTATGTGGTATGGGGGGAGCAGGTTTTCCTACCTTTGTAAAGTTAGGAACCAATTTAAGTCAGGGTGGTATGGTTATTGTCAATGCTGCAGAATGTGAACCGATTTTGGAGCACAATATTCACAGAATTAAGGCAAGTCCTAAGGAAGTGGTTGAAGGACTCCGTATAGTAATGGAGATTACGAATGCATCCAAAGGAGTCTTTGTAATGAAGGAAAAGAATTTGGAGGCTATTAATATTCTGAAAAGATATCTAGAGAAAGGCATGGAAATATTCTTGCTGCCAGACTTATACCCAATGGGAGAGGAACGGGCAGTGATTCGTGAGGTGACTGGGAAACTCCTTGATACGCAGTCGCTACCATCATCGGCTAATACTGTGGTGATTAATCTGGAGACAGTTTATCGGGTCTATGAAGCGGTGATGCTTAAAAAACCTGTGATGACAAAGGATATCACTGTGGGCGGCGCAGTAAATAATGGCACCACCATATACTCGGATGTTCCACTCGGAACTCAGGTGAGTTTTCTATTAGAAAAGACCGGCGGGTTAAAGGAAGATGTAGGGGAGTTGATTATGGGCGGCCCTTTTACTGGGAAAAGAATCACACGCGAGGAGTACATAGTAAAGACAACCGGTGGAATTATTGCAACCATGCCATTTATTCAGGATAAAAGAAATATGGGCTTGTTAGTCTGTGCCTGCGGCGGCAACGAGGAAAGATTACGTCAAATTGCTGTTTCTATGGGAGCCAATGTAGTAGGCGTTGAATTCTGTAAGCAAGCCCATATGGTGAAGGGGACTTTAAAGTGCGATAATCCCGGTAAATGTCCGGGACAGTCCCAAAAGGTTTTGCAGCTTCGGAAAGACGGAGCACAAACCCTACTAATCAGTAATTGTACTGATTGCAGCAATACGGTAATGACAATTGCTCCCCAGCTAAAGATGCCGGTATACCATTGTACCGATGGTGCCCTTCGTGCAGCAGGGAAGAAACTTGTTAGAAAAATACATCTAGAATAAAGGAGAGAAAAATTATGTCAATTTCAAAAGAAACAATACAAAAACATTTAAAGGATCCTGCTATATTTTGTTGCCAGAGAAAAAAAGGCCTTGTAATCAGTGAAGCTGATTTAGAGGATCCAACCATCTTTTTAGATTTAGTAGAATCACAGTTGTTGACTCTTTCTGAGGATGGTTTAAACATTGAAGAGGTTTTAGGAAGGACATTAAAGCTAGATACGGAAGCATTAACGCCTATTACCATGGATATGTTAGAAGGCGAAATAATAAGAAAGGAAGAAACTGTTAAGATGGAACATGTAGTGAAAGAGTCGGAAATTAAAAATAGTAATACGATTACAGGAGGAGATGGCATGATTCACCTATCTATTAACGAACTGAAAGGATTAAGTCTTGATATTCCGGTAGGAGCATTTGATTTATCAGGTATGATAAAAACATCAGCAAAGACTGCGCAAACACCGGAGACATCAGCAGAGCCTAAGAAGGAAGACAAGATAATCCGTACTTTAGTTCAAAAGGAGTATAAGGTAGAAAAAGTTGTTATAGGAGATACTACATCCTTTCAAGGAGGTATTTTAAGCATAAACCAAGGATTAATTGAAAAGGCAAAAGCATGCAATCCACTAGTAAAATCCGTTCAAATGGATATTATTACACCGGATAATCATCATATATTTACGAATACAATTATGGATATCATGCCAATTGCATCTAAAGTTCAGGGTAAACTTGGCGAGGGTGTGACAGCTGTTATCAGTGGTGCTGTATTTTGTTTAACAGGTTTAGATGAGAGCGGTGTTCAGATTCATGAATTTGGTTCCTGTGAAGGGTACATAGATGAGAAAGTAGCTTTTGGCAGACCGGGCTGTCCGGATGAAAACGACATCATGATTCGTGTCAATGTAGTAATTAAAGAAGGCACCGGTATGGAACGAAGGGGTCCCTTTGCAGCCCATTGTGCATGTGATGTTATTATTCAGGAAATCAGAGATGTATTAAAGACTACCACAGAGCCGGTTGCCAGCGAAGATATTCACTGTGATGTACATAAGTATGGCCGCCCAAGAGTTGTTCTTGTTAAGGAAATCATGGGACAGGGAGCGATGCATGATAACATCCTTTGCCCAATAGAGCCGGCTGGCGTTCTTGGCGGACAGAAGAATGTAGACTTAGGAAATGTTCCGGTTATGCTTTCTCCGAATGAAGTCCTTGACGGCGGTATTCATGCTCTTACTTGTATCGGGCCTGCTACAAAAGAAATGACAAGACATTACTTTAGGGAACCGCTTGTTCATGCTTTATCAAAAGACGAAGAATTAGACTTAGTTGGTGTTATTTTCATTGGTAGTCCGCAGGTAAATGATGAGAAGCTCTATGTATCAGAAAGACTTGGAGTATTAGTGGAAACCATGGCACTTGATGGTGCAATTGTAACCACCGAAGGTTTTGGTAACAACCACATTGATTTCGCAAGTCACATTGCAGAAATCGGAAGTCGTGACATTCCTGTTGTAGGAGCAACCTTCTCAGCTTATCAGGGACAGCTTGTTGTAGGTAATAAATATATGGATGCTATGATTGAACTAAACAAGGATGCAGAAGGATTTGAAAACGAAGTCCTTGGATGCAGTTCCATCTGCCCAGAGGATGCTAGTAGAGCCATATTGATGTTAAAGACGAAGATGGCAGGAATCCCGATTGAAGCGGCTAACAGAAAGTGGTCCCAAAATGTCATTGATAACAATCAGAAGCTGATAAAGTAGTAGTAGCATTATTACAGCAATGCCTTAATTACCAATGCCTAAGTTACCAATGCTGTAATAGAGAAGGAGCATAACATGATGCAGGTAGAATTAGTACCACAGCTTACCAAGGCAAAAATAATAGAAATCAATGATACCGCTGTAAAGGTCAGTATTCAGGGGCGGCTGGGAGTAATCATGGTTCCATTAAGATGGATATTTACGGATAAACCTTTAGAGATTGGGCAAGACGTAGAGTTTTACTTTAGTTATATGATGGTTAGATAATTAAGTTATTCTTAAATAGAAATGGAGGAAAATATATGCAATTAACAACAGCGACAGGGATGAAATCAGAGATTTTTGTACCAATTACACCGGAGGCAGTCTGGACTCCGCTAACAAAACCATTAAGTGAATGCAAGGTTGCATTTATTACAGCAGGCGGTATTCATCAGAAGTCACAAAAGCCGTATAATACGGCAGGAGATTATTCTTACAGAGAGATTCCATCAGACATCGCTACCAGCGAACTTATGGTTACCCATGGCGGATTTGATAATTCCGATATTAACAAAGATCCGAATGCAATGTTCCCTCTTGACAGACTTAGGGAATTGGTAACAGAAGGATATATAGGAAGCCTTGCAGATACCATGTTTGGATTCATGGGCGGCGGTGGAAATGTAGATATGTTTATCCAAGAAACTGGTCCGGAGATTGCAGGTAAACTAAAGGAACAGGGTGTTGACATTGTGGTTTGTACCGGTGGATGTGGAACCTGCCATCGTTCCGCGGTTATCGTGGAACGGGCTTGTGAGAAGCTGGGTATGTCAACTGTTATTATAGCTGCACTTCCACCTATTGCAAGACAGCAAGGAGCACCTCGTATTACGGCGCCTCACGTTCCTATTGGTTCCAATGCAGGTGAACCAAACAACAAGGAGATGCAGACTGCAATCTTAAAAGATACCTTACAGGCAGTAGTAGAAATGAAGTCCTTTGGTGAATTAAAAGTACTTCCTTATGAATACAGACACAATGTTTAATTGTAAAAGATAATGTGAAGGGCGGAAAAAGTCTCTTATAAGGTAGCAGATGAATAAAGCTGTAAAGTCATTTGGCTATCTTGCCTTCCGGCGGCATGTCCTTTGTAGAGCCTCAAAGATATGAAAAACATCGCAGTAGCTCTGTTTTTCACTGAGTCTCTAGTCGGACATAAACAGCCTTTGTCAGCCGATCTACGCCAAGCTGACTATAGATATAGCTTTATTCATGCCAAGTTTGTAGAGAGACTTTTTCAGTAATCGCAGTATATTAATTATGATTTAGGAGAATTACGGAGGTGGACAAGATGGTACAGGAAAGCATAAAAAAGAAGAAAATCATAGAAACTGCATGGAGGTTATTCTATGAGCAAGGATATGATGCTACAACCATTGAACAAATTATCGTAGAATGTAAAGTTTCTAAGGGAACTTTTTATCACTATTTTAGTGCTAAAACTGATCTGTTTAGTTCACTTTCGGATTTGTTTGATGAACAGTATCAGATTATAGTAAAAGATTTAGATCCCTCTCTTCATAGCTTTGATAAACTGATTTATATGTCGAAGCATTTATTTAAATACATTGAAGATAAGGTGCCGGTAGATATTTTGGCATATCTCTATTCTTCACAGGTAACGAAGAAAGGGGAAAAGCATCTTTTAAACCAGAGCCGGTATTATTATAAGATATTAATGGTAATTATTGAGGAAGGCCAGAAGAAAAATCAATTAAAAAATGAACGTTCCTCCAGGGAATTAATGAAAATATATGCAATGCAGGAGCGCTCTATTCTCTATGATTGGTGTATATGTGAGGGGAATTACCCATTAGCCTCATATGGTATAGAGCTGCTGTCCATATTTATGCAAGGTTTTAGAATTGATTAGAATTTTAATGCGTGCTAAAGCACGCAGATAGGAGTAAGGTGAAATCAAAAGATATATCACCCTCCTGATTTTAATGCGTGCCAAAGCACGCAGATAGGAGTATAAGATGAAACTGAAAGAGTTAGGAATGACAAAAGAAGATATCAAAGGTCTTGTTAATAAATATATGATAGATACCTATGAGCGTTTTGATATGGTTGCTGAAACTGGAAAAGATATGTATATCTATGATGCGGATGGTGATAAATATCTGGACTTTTATGCCGGTATTGCGGTAAATAGTGCAGGAAACTGTAATGAGAGGGTAGTAATGGCAGTTATTGATCAGGTACAGGATATCATGCATACCTTTAACTATCCATTTACCATTCCGCAGGCACTTCTTGCGGAAAAGATTTGTACCACCATTGGTATGGATAAAATATTCTTCCAGAATTCGGGAACAGAAGCAAACGAAGCAATGATTAAAATGGCTAGGAAATATGGAGTCGAGAAATTCGGAGCCGGTAGATATAATATTGTAACTGCAAAAATGGGCTTCCACGGAAGGAGCTTTGGTTCTATGTCTGCTACGGGACAGCCAGATAATGCCTGCCAGCTTGGTTTTGGAGATATGGTTCCTGGATTTAGTTATGCTGATTTTAACGACTTAGAATCCTTTAAGGCAGCTTGCACTGATAATACCATTGCCATCATGATTGAGCCGCTCCAGGGAGAAGGAGGTGTTCATCCTGCAACCATGGAATTCATGAAGGGACTTCGTGAGTTCTGCGATGAAAAGGGAATGCTTTTATTATTGGATGAGGTTCAGACTGGATGGTGCAGGACCGGTTCCGTGATGTGTTATATGCAGTATGACATCAAGCCGGACATTGTATCTATGGCGAAAGCAATGGGTGGAGGTATGCCAATCGGCGCTATTTGTGCAACAGAAGAGGTATCCAAGGCTTTTACCATGGGCTCACATGGCACGACCTATGGTGGACATCCGGTATGCTGTGCAGCAGCGTTGGCACAAATTAACGAGCTTCTTGATAGAAAACTTGCAGACAATGCAGCAAATATGGGTGAGTATTTCAAAGGCCTGTTAGCAACCCTTCCTCATGTTAAGGAAGTTCGTGGAGCCGGTTTATTGGTTGGAGTTGAATTCGATAATACCATTAAAGCCATTGATGTAAAACATGGCTGTTTTGACAGAAAGTTGATTATTACTGCGATCGGAAGCAGTATTATCCGTATGGTTCCGCCACTTATCTTAACAGAAGATGACTGCGATAAGGCATATGAGATTATTAAAGAAACAGTACTTTCTTTAACATAAGGAGGAGTCATGAAAGATTTTACATTTGCAGTGCCCCAGGATATTATTTTTGGTGAAGGTTCACTATTAAAGTTAGGTGATTTAATTCTAAAGAGCGGATGCAGGAAACCTTTTATTATCTCCGGTAAGATTTTGACTAAACTTGGAGTAGTTGAGAGGGTTGTAAAGCTGATTGAAAAGGCAGGATATACAACAGAATTATTTAATGAGGTTGAGGCTAATCCTTCCATAGAGACAGTAGAAAAGGCAACTAATGCTTTTAAAGAAAGCGGTGCAGATTGTATCATTGCTCTAGGTGGTGGTAGCCCTATGGATGTAGCCAAGGCAGTTGGAGTAGTTGCAGTTTATGGCGGCAGCATTAAGGATTATGAAGGCGGCGGTAAGGTACCAGGTAAAATCACTCCTATTATTGCCATACCTACCACGGCCGGTACCGGAAGTGAAGTCACTGCATTTACAGTTATTACAGACCATAACAGAAACTATAAACTTACGGTATTCAGCTATGAATTAATCCCGCAGTATGCACTTTTGGATCCGGAGCTGATTATGTCACTTCCAAAATCCGTTGCGGCAGCGACTGGGATTGATGCTTTGGTACATGCGATTGAAGCATATTTATCAAAAGCAGCATCACCGTTCTCGGATTCCATGGCAGAAAAGGCCATGGAGCTAATTGGCAGTAGTATTCGCTCATTCGTTGTGGACAGGGATAATAAAGAAGCAGCATCTGCAATGTTAACTGGTTCTATGTTTGCAGGACTGGCATTTGCTTGGGCAAGACTTGGGAATGTTCATGCTATGGCTCATCCTCTTGGAGGCTTCTTCGATGTTCCACATGGAGTTGCCAATGCTATCTTATTGCCATTCGTAATGGAGTTTAATGCCCTTACAGATGAAGGACGTTATAAAAAGATCTATGGATGTTTAATACCAGGAAAAACTATTCCAGAAGATTTTACGCCGGATTTACTTGTAAATGAACTGAAAGATTTAACAGCTGCTCTTGGTATTCCAAAAAATCTTAGGGAAGTAGGAGTTATGGAGGATAGGATCTCTGCTATGGCGGAGGATGCCATGAAGAGTGGGAATATTGCGGTCAATCCAAGAGAGACAACCATAGAAGATATTAAAGCATTATATCGTGCGGCGATGAAATAGAATATTTAAAAAGGAGTAAACATACACGAGCTTTCAATTTCTGTTACTATGGTTATAGTCAATTTCAGTAATACTGGTTATTATCAAATGAATTAATCATATAATATAATTATTATAATTAAATGAGGACATTATGACTATTCATGTAGTACAACCCGGCGAGACGATTAATTCAATAGCAGAAACATATAAAATATCCGTTGCAAGATTAATTCAAGATAATGGGATAATAAGTCCAAACAATTTAGTAACGGGGCAAACTATAGTGATTATCTATCCAGAGCAGACTTATACTGTTCAGGAGGGAGACTCATTAATAAGTATTGCTGATACTCATGGAGTTACTTTAATGCAATTACTAAGAAATAATGCTTATCTTTCAGATAGAGAATTCATTTATCCTGGAGAAACAATAGTTATTAGTTATAATAGTATTAGTAATAAAACTAAAATAGTAACAAACGGTTATGCTTATCCATTTATAGATAAAGAGATACTTAGAAAAACATTACCATTACTAACCTATCTAACGATATTTAATTATAGGATCACAGCAGATGGTGGAATAATTGGAGATGATGATACAGAAATTATTCAAATTGCAAAGGAATATGGCGTAGCGCCAATTATGTTATTAACAACATTAACAGGTCAAGGAGGGGCCAATTTAGACGTTGCATTTGGCATATTATATAACCCGGAATTTCAAGATAATCATATTGATAATATGCTCAGTATTTTAAAGACAAAAGGTTATTATGGAATAAATATATCATTTCAGTACATAAATACAGAAAATCGATTATTTTATGAAAGTTTTTTAAATAAAATAATGAAACGTTTAAATAATGAAGGCTATCTCGTATTTGTAACAATTAATCCTAAAATAGTTTATGGTGAAAACGAGGTTAGTTTCGAAAAAATAGATTATTCAGGTATTGGTCAGGCAGCAAATGGCATAATGCTTTTAGCTTATGAATGGGGCTATTCATTTGGACCTCCTACGACAGCAACATCCATTTATAATGCTAGAGAATTTTTGAATTATTTCGTTACAAAGATACCACCGGAAAAGACTAACATTGGGCTGTCAATTATTGGTTACGACTGGCAACTACCATATATAATAGGTACTTCAAGGGCGAATGCTCTTACTTTTGATGCAGCTGTTTCCTTAGCAGGGGAAGTAGGTGCTGTTATACAGTTTGATGAAAGTTCTCAGACACCATTTTTTACATATTTAGATATTAGTACTGGAATACCAATACCGCATGTAGTATTGTTTAAAGATGCAAGAAGTGTAGATGCAATAATAAAATTAGTACCGGAATATGGTTTCTCAGGTGTTGGTATATGGAATATTATGAACTTCTTCTCACAAATGTGGTTAGTTATTAATTCACAATATGAAATAGAAAAAATATTACCTGAAATATAAATGATCAATTTCTAAGAGTGTATTAGGTACAGTTAAAGAAATGTTAATTACTTGTGTGGAAGGATCCAATAATTTAGAACAGGACTTTGCTTAAAGGCAAAGTCCTGTTCTGTATTGTTTGAATTTTTCTTAACAATTCTATTTCATTGGAAGAGCTAGCTTCTGTCCAATCATAATCATAGTAGGATTATTGATTGTATTAGTATTAAGCTTATATATCTCTATGTAGCGTGTGCCGTCGCCAAGCTGTGTATTAGCTATACTCCACAAGCTATCACCCTTAACTACGATATAAGTTGCTACTGTGGTATCTTCTGTATCGTTATTATAAACATTACTTATCTCGTCAGCTTTTTCTTCTTCTGCAGTAGCAACGAGTTCCGTAGAAAGATTAAGCTTTAATGCTTTAATCTGTTTAGCTGACATACCACCTGAAAGGAGATAGTTCTCTGCGCCTGTTGCAAGGTCTGCAGTATCTAATTTATCGGTTCCTGTAATAAACGTAAGCATTGCTAATACATCCTCAGAAATCAGTTTGTATTGCTCGGTGCCCTTTTTAACGTTATAATAATTAATATAGCTTTGCATATAGTCTTCAACAATCTCATCTTTCGTGGCTTTCATTAAAGATTCTATCAGTGCTGCGTAAAAGCCCGCACGGTCCTTGCCTTCTGTACAATGGAAGTGATAAGGACCTTTATTCTCTGACATAAATATGAGGCCTTTTATAACACTTTCTCTAAATTCATCACTTGAATAGGAAAGTCCCATATTCAGAGGTAATACTTGATTATTCTTATAAAGCTCTGCATAGTATGGGGATGCAAACCCCTCTGCTCCTAGATATGTCTTAATATTCTCAGTTGAATCAGCAAGATTGACAATCGTATTTACCTTAGCATCCTTAATGAGTTTATCGGAATAGGAAGCACGACCCAGTTCGTTATTTACTGGGCTTGAACTACGGTAAAGTAGACCTTTGGCAATTTCACCCATTGTAATACTACGGAAGTTAGCGAATACCTCATCGGAGGAATAATCTGCACGGTCATTGGTACGCTCTAATTTGCGAATCTCATACTGAACAAGATAATCCTCAGCACCGGTAAGCATAATTGTTACTTTATCACCAATCTTTACGTCAGCGATCTCATATAGCTTTCCATAGTTGATACATACTGCAATATTGGTATGTCCTGGATATGCACGAACCAATGGGTTACCACTTTCTACATAGTAACCATCCAAAAATGGTGCTTCAAGTACAAATCCATTGTCAAATATAGCTGTTACCTTATCACCTGGTTTAAAGCCTAATTTATAGAAATCTTCAATTAGAATATCTGTTGATGCATGTCCGTATTTTTCTATCTCTGTAACGGTACCTGATGTACTTGGTGTTTTATAAATGGAATCAGTGGAAAGAGCTGTCTTAAGAGCGGTAATCTCATCGGATGTCATTCCAATTTTTTTAAGATAGTTCTCGGCCGCCAATGCAAGATTTACACTTGAAATGTCTGTTCCTTTTTTATATCCGCAAACAACTGTAGTTAAGGAAGCTATGATGTTACTGTTCGCTATTGAAGTATACTGCTCACTGCCTTTTTCAATTTTGTAATAGTTCTCATAGGTAGTCATATAATCAGAAACTACTTCATTAAGCTTTGCACCCATAAGAGACTCTAATACAGCACTTACAAAACCTGCACGGTCTTTACCCTCTGTACAGTGAATAAGATAAGGTCCGTTATTTTTGCTTAAGAAACGAAGTCCCTCAGCCAGTTTTTCCCCAAAGTCTTCGCCTGTAATATCAACATCCATATCAAGTAATTTAACATTACCTGCAACATAAAGTGACTTGTAATAATTAGAATTAAAATCGTCGGAGGTTATATAACCTTTTATCTCATCCGCCGAATCCGCCAAATTAAGTACTGTCCCTACACCGACAGCTTTGGCCAGTGCATCAGAATAAGTTGCGCGGCCTAATTCATTATTAATGGGGCTGCTACTTCTGTATAAAACTGCGGGCTTAATTCCGGTAGTTGTAATACCGCGGAAGTTAGCAAATATAGAGTCTGTTGCATAATCAGAACGAATATCTGTACGCGTTAGCTGACGGAGCAAATACTCGGAAAGATAACCTTCTTTTTCAAATAAGGAGAAGGATACCTTATCACCCACTTTTACCTTATAGGTAGTGGAAAAGTTACCCATGTTGATTGCAACAACGAGTAAATCTGCTGCCTGGTCATCACGTACTACAAGACTTCCGGTATCTACATCACTGTAAGAGGTACCGAAAGGTATTTCTAGTTCGTTATCACCTACCGTCACCTTGAGGATATCACCTAATTCGTAACCTACATCATATAGAGCATTAGGTTTGATATCCATAGTAAGGTTGCCGTATTTTTGTACCTCGGCAACAGTTCCTGGTACATCCGTGTAGTTTTCTGCTGCTCGGGCTATATTCGGTATTGAAAATACCATAACAGCAACGAAAAGCAGAGAAATAATTCTTTTTACCTGTTTCATATTCATCCTCCTAAAGTTTTTTTAAACAATATTTTGTTATGTAAGGATATTGCATTAATGGAATATCCTTACATAAATTATATTGTTATTATATCACAGACGAATAACAATGTGTAATATAAAATTAGCCGTCCTTATTCGTTTGAATCTTAATTCGGAAGGTGCATCCGCCTCCTGCAGTATCCAGAAGTGTAAGCTCGCCATGATGTAGATGAGCTAGTTCCTTTGCAATACTAAGGCCAAGACCGAAGTGGTTTTTATCAGTTCGGGCTTGATTATGCCTATAATAGCGGTCAAAGACCTTTTCTTTTTCAGAATTAGCAATACCAGTACCGTGATCAATAATGTCAATATAAAGCTGTCTCTTTACTATGTATGGTGCGATTGCAATTGATGTGTGTTCAGGGGTATAATTGATTGCATTATTAATTAAAATCTGCATAATCTGATAAATACGTTGACGGTCCATTGGGATTTCACCAAGTAGATCATCTGTCAGCTTTAACTCGAGGGGATGACAGTGGGTACTACAGATCCTGTTAAAAGCATCATAACTTTCAATCAAAAATGCATCACTATCTATCGGCACAATATTGACACTCCACGACTTATTGTCTGCGGAAGCAAGAATTAACATATCTTCAATGAGATTTGACATTCTGGTGCATTCTTCATTTGTATTATTGACATAATCCATAAGTGTTTTTTTTGCATCTTCAGGCAGGTATGGGAGACAGTCAGTAGTCAGAGTACTAGTAGCAGTTTGGATATAGGCAAGAGGAGAACGAAGTTCATGTGATGCTGAAGCTACAAATTCCACCTGTTTTTCCTTACTAAGTTTGACCGGTTTTAATGTTTTCCCAATAAAACAATAGCTGATAAAAAATAAGAACAAGATACCAGTTAGTGTAATTCCAATGTAAACCAATGCATTTGCACTTAAGGAGGTAGGTACATTTAAGAGGGAACAGACAAGAGTGAGGCTGCGAATGGAAGAAGCCGTAGGTATGACGATAACACAGCAATAATATGTTTCATTCGCTTCACCGGTTATCTTCATAACACTGCTTCTTTGTATGTTGATAAAATTGGTACCAACACTGGTATTTATCCCTTCTAATTTAGCACTATTTTTGGTTTCCTGAATCAGAATCGATCGATCGGTCTTACTTACATACGAACCAGAAAAGGATATAGGCAGGCCGTTGTCTTCAATATGTATAATCATATGATTAGAAGCTTCTATTACTGCAAGATCTGATAGATTAAGCATGTTGTTTGATTGCAGTTGGTTCATAAGGGAATCGGCATTGAGCAGAAAGCTTTCCATAGTATGTTTTTGAACTTCGGAAACGTTCAACAGATAGGTCACAACCATTGCTGCGATAAGAATTACACCAGTAGAAACTGTGTAGATGATAACCAGGTGCTTTTTCAATTTACTTAGCATTACAATTCCTCCAAACGGTAGCCGATACAGTGAATTGTCTTAAGCTGTGCATGACATTGTAAAGATTTCAGACGGCGACGGAGAAAAGAGATATAATTATCAAGATTTCCGTCAGTAGCAAAAACATCAGGTCCCCAGACTCTGGTTAATAGCAATTCACGTTCGAGTATCTGCCCAGTGTTTTTCATAAAGAATTCTAATAAATCACATTCCTTTTTGGAGAGTTCGCAGGAAGCCGTATCGGTTGTAAGTATCCGAGATTTTATATTCAACTGCATATTAGAGAAATTCAAATTGCATAAATCTTGTATCGTCTGTGGCCGCCTCAATAAAGCGCGTATCCGGGCCAATAACTCATCAATTACAAATGGTTTTGTCAGATAATCATCGGCACCGGCATCTAACCCATTTATTTTATCATTAATACCAACGAGGGCTGTAACCATAATGACCGGCGTAGTGATTCCTTTATTTCTGATAATCTGTAATATGGACATTCCATCAAGATGAGGAAGCATCCGATCTAATATTATTAAGTCATACAGCTGCTTATTTACATAATAAAGCGAATCATCCCCCGTATAACAGCTATCAACTGTATATCCTGCCTTTTCTAGTTGTTTCTTCATTATTTGACATAGTTTTTCATCATCATCAATAATCAGTAAGCGCATTGAATTACTCCTTATTAGGGATATTGTGGTTAAGTCAAAACGTGTTTCTTTGCAAAATACGTTTGATATTATCTATAATAACACAATATCATTGAAACCTCTAAAATATCTCCAAAAAAACAGCTCTGAAAGGTAAATTTATTGGGGTCTCCCCTAATTAGGTTAGTTTTAGGTCTTGTGGATATTTATTTTTAATAGTACATACATTTTTCATGATAACAGTATATAAAATCTCTTCAATGTCATAATCAGTATAGGTTGTGTGACTTGGATTATTTCCCGCACCCAAATCTTTGATCAAATCAGGTAGAAAATGCCTCTAGTTTTTTATACCACCGCAAAAGGTTGCAGTGATTTAATCTCTAATAATACAACAGACAGTTGCCGTTAAGAGGAGGAAATCCTGATTTACGGCAGCTGCCCTTATTAGTGAAAAAACAACCAACCAAATATTAGGTCGGTTGTTAATATAATTATACTTAATTTATTCTCTAATATTTCTATTCATCCTTTGCAACATTCTGAATAGATTCTTCTAACTTCAGTTTAAATTCGTATAATACACTATCTTTCGCTGCTGCTTTTTCATATCTTTTATTAACAATATTAATTAATTTCATTACATCTTCTGATTCTTGTGTTTCATTAATATATTTTTCAGTATCTTTATCGATTTCACCAAAATAAATATATGGTTTTCCCTTATCATTTGTTTTGACATAAAGTCTATCCAAACTAGGTGCAAGGGTTTCAATATCTTTAAATTTTACTTCTTGGTATGCATATACTATAAATGTGCCTTCTTCTAATGCTTTCTTAGTGTAACAAGCTAAGTTTTTATAATCATCTATATATTTAGTTCTTCTAGAATTATATTCCATGTCAAATAAATTAAAATCATTTACTAAAGGTTTAAAATTGTCTATGTCATTCTTAAGCTTAGCAACATAATATTTTTCAATTAATTTATTAATATCATTATAAGCATCTTTTTCTAATACATTTGTGTCCACAACTTTAGATATAATATCGACTTCTGGAGTTACGGATGGCGTTACAGTTGGTAAATATGACTGTACATCATTTTCTTCAGATATTTTAGCTGCTTCTGAAATATTCTTAACACTGGTTTGGGATTTTGCAAAGTCTGTTGATAAACTATTTGGTTTATAATTGATAGAGAATGTAACCATTCCAATACCCATTGTACTCATACTAACTATTATAATCATTTTTTTATATTTTAGTTTCATATAGATCTCCTTTTTTGTACATATGACTATTGTAAAAATTATGTAATTAATTATAACAAACTAAAAATAGAAAATCAATAATTTGATTTTTATTTTAGTGATAAATTTAATTATTTTGTAACAAATTATTTTCATCTACCTTTCAGAGCTGCCAAAAAAATGATTAATTTTAGAGACAGATTATAGAACAGGATGATATAGTGTTTTGTGAAATGGAGGGATAATAAATGAGATTAAAAAAGAGAATTGTCTATATACTAATTGTTATAATGGTTCTTCAGCTTACAGGCTGTAAGAAGGAAGAACGTAACAGTGTCGCTATGGGTCGTTACATGGAAGAAGAAGTTAATATGCCAGTAAATATATCATCCTGTATATATTCTGCATTGGGAGTGAATCAGGACAACCAGCTGGAACTTTATACGATTGATGACCATCTTACGAAATATACTAGAGAAGAAGAGGGTACATGGAAGACTGAAACCAAGGAGTGGTTTCAGGAATTAGGAATAGAGGGTGAAATTCAGCAGGCAGTCTATACGCAGGATAGGAAGGGTAATGAATTCGTAGGACTCTATGAATATGATAGTGAAGAGAACGTTGGAAAAACACATCTTTATTGTTATACGGCTGCTGGGGTTACAAAGGAAATAAGTGGTGAAATAGGAGAATCGGAGGAATACGCACTGCCAGAGCAGATATGTATACTGGAGGATGGGAGAATATTAATTGGCTATTGGTCTGGTGCCGTGTTGTATGATAATAACGGGAAGAAACTCGTCACATATGAAGAAGGAAGTGGTGATAGCATAACGGTTAATGAGAATGAGTTCTATATACTAAATGATACAGCGGATAAGGTATTTGTATATGATATTGAAACAGGTGAAAAAGTTAAAAGTATTGATGTATATAACAGAGGATATTATAATGGAAACTATTGGAAGATTCATATGATCAGTGGAAATAACCAGAAAATTTGTCTTTTGAATTATGATGGAATACATACATTATCCCAAGGAGGTACCATATGGGAGACAATAATTGATGGCAGCTTGAATACCTTATGTATGCCAAGTTATAATAGTTATAGTTTCTGTCAGGATGCCAATGGTAATTTTTATAATTTGTGCTGTGATGAAGTTGGTAATTATATGATTTATAAATACGCGTATGATTCAGAGGTTCCAGCAGTACCGTCCAATGAGTTAACAATATATTCTCTTTATGAGGTGAAAACTTTAGTTCAGGCAATCGTTAAATTTCAGAAAGAGAATCAGGATGTAAAAGTTAATTACCGTGTTGCGATTAGTGACAATGACCCGAATATCGATACATCAGATTATATAAGAGCTTTGAATACTGAGTTGCTTGCGGGAAATGGTGCTGACATTATAGTTTTCAATGGTTTAGATATTAATGATTATATCGAAAAAGGTATTTTAGAGGATATCAAAGATATTATAAAAAAATCCAATAATGGTTCAGAAGAATTGTATGATAATATTGCGAATACTTATAGAAGAGATGACGCTATACTGGCAGTGCCAATTAGTATAAAAATTCCATTGATTTATGGAAAAAAAGAGGCTGTGGAAGAAAGCAATACGTTAGAAGAGCTGGTGAATTATGCTGTTAAGGAAGAGGGCCAGCGTTTATTTGGCGATATCACATACAGAGAGTTGGTACAAATATTATATGAACGATATTATGATGAATTTGTGAATGAAGCTGGAGAGTTTCAGAAGGATGAATTAATTGAATTTTTTAATAACGTTAAGATATTGGCACAGAAGACAAATTGTGTGAAAGATTATGATGAAGATACTTGTGGGGGTGAAATGGGTGTTTTACATGGTGTAGCTCAGCTGGGAATGCGGAATTATGGGACGATTGAGGATTTTGCTTGCGCTATGCAAGTGGTAGATGACATTGATGGAGCATGGACAGTCTATAATAACCAATATAAACCTGACCTTACAGTAGGTATTAATAAAGCCGGTAAACAGAAAGAGATGGCTGAAAAATTTCTTCAAGTACTCATGTCTGATAAAATAAGTATGCTGTATAACGATGAAGGTATCTCGTTCAATAAAAAAAGTGCTTTAAAGAATCTAGAGCCAACGCAGGAGGGTATCATAATTACATATGGTTATTCGTATAACGGTGAATTTAGTTTGTATAATGTAAAGACACCTACAGAAGATAATTTGAAAAAATACGCTGATATGATAGAAAAATTAGATACGCCAATCTTTATAAATGAAACCATTGAGAAAAAACTTTTGGAGGTAGCTGATGAGTTCTATAGTAGTCATATTACAGCGAACGAAGCAGCAGAGGAACTTGTCAGTTTTACCAAGATATATAATGAGGAATAGATTGATTATAAAGTTTTCATTTCCTTATAAAATCCTTATAATAGTTTGTTATGATGCCTTTATGCAATTGATTTATAGAAAACGTGGGTACGGTAGGTGATAGAAAGCATAAGATTTATATTTTAATATAATTGACAATATTACAATATAGTGATATGGTAAATATTAGGTTAGCCACAACTAACCAAGATAAACAAGTTGTCACTATTATCCGAGAATTATAGTGTACCATAAGAACTGAAATAGGATCAACTTGATTGTTTGTTTATATACTTATATAAATAAAGAAAGAAGGTGCAACAACATGAAGGTGCTGGTTTACGGAGCAGGAGTTTTAGGCAGCTATCTTGCACATGTTCTTGTGCAAGCAGGCAATGATGTAACTCTACTTGCACGCAACGATCGATACAATCAATTGGTTCAAAATGGTCTCATCATTCGGCATACAGTACAAATGAAAACCACTACGAATAAAGTAAACTTGATACAATACTTGGAGTCAGATGATATTTATGACATTATATTTGTTGTAATGCAGTATACACAATTATCAGGGATATTGCCCATGCTTGCAGGAAATCAAAGTAAACTGTTTGTTCTTGTGGGAAATAATGTTACGCCTGCTGATATGAAAGCTGCCATTTGTGGAAACAGTACCAATAAAACAGTATTATTTGGTTTTCAGGGTACCGGAGGACGACGTGAAGACGGTAAGGTGATTAGTATCCATGTAGGCGTCAAAATGCCGATTGGTACACTGCATGGTGAGGATTTCTCAACGAATCAACATCTGTTGCTGCAGGCGTTTGCGGGTACAAAATATAAGCTAGATTTCCGTAAGGATATGGAGGCCTATCTAATTAGCCATGTGGCCTTTATTATGCCCATCGCTTATGCCTGCTATGCCACAAATGGGAATCTGAAAAAGGCAGATAAAGTTCTTTTTAATCAAATTATGAATGCCACCACCGAGGGATATGAGGTTCTGAAAGCTAATAACATACCTGTTCCTGCCGAAGATGAGGACTTTGTTCGCTATAAACGCGGCAACTATTATCGTATGTTATGGATATGTGCTAAAACTTTTATTGGGCGCCTTGCCGCCAGCGATCATGCCATGCATGCCATGGCCGAAATGGCAGCGCTAAGTGATGATTTTGACAAGCTGAAAAAGCATGCAGCTATTCCAACACCTGCATGGGATGCACTGGAACAGTATTTACAGAAAAAGAGGGATAAAAGCTATGAAGGATAAAGCGAACTACAGCTTTTGGAATTGTTTCGCAGGTATATATGACGTGTTTATGAAGAAAGACAATAATGCCTACAAAGAAATGTATTCTCTCATACGTAGAAGATTATGTCCCGATATGCACATCTTGGAGCTTGCCACCGGCACCGGATTAATTTCATTAGCAATAGCTGATAGAGTGAACCATGTTGAAGCTACCGATTTTTCACCAAAAATGATTGCTGAAGCGAAAAAGAAGATGATACCCGACAATGTGAATTTCTCAGTACAGGATGCGTGTTACCTGCCTTATGAAGATAGAAGTTTTGATTGCGTCATCATATCAAATGCACTCCATATCATGCCGAATCCTGAGCTGGCACTGCAAAATATCAGTCGCGTGTTAAAGAACGATGGCGTACTGATTGCACCGACGTTTACTCACGCCGGCAATGATAGAAAAGGAAGAATAAAAGCAAGAATTATGGAGCTATTTGGTTTTAAGGCATACCATAAATGGACAACTGAACGCTATTATGAATTTCTTGAAAATAACGGATTTTGCATACGTTTCAAACAGGTACTAAAATCCGATTTTCCGCTTACATATGTTGAAGCACAAAAAAATCGAAAGAACTAATGGTATATATCTGAAGATATCGGGAATAGAATAGGTTGATTATATCCTATATACATAGTATAATCTTTGTTAAGAAAGTAATAAAATACAATTTAGCTAGATTATAGGAGTAATAAGGTTGATAGAAAATTAAATCGAAGAAAGGAATGCCACATATTAATTCTTTCAACCTTTTTATATGTGGCAGTATCGCAGACAAGTCTGCGATATGCAATGGGTATAAAAAATGAAATTTTGTTGGAGTACTTTAATGGTCAAAGATATGGATGAATCAATACAGTTTTATGAAGAAATCGTAGGACTTAAGGTGGACAGAAGATTTCCGGCAGGTCCAGAGACAGAAATTGCCTTCTTAGGAGATGGAGAAACAAAGATTGAATTAGTCTGTAACAAACAAAAGAAAGAGATAAAGCTTGGTCAAGATATTTCATGGGGATTTACAGTAGACTCAGTTGATAATATGATGTCTTTTTTAAAGGAGAAAGGTATTGAAATTCTAAGCGGACCATTTCAACCGAATCCACATTCTAAGTTCTTTTATATATCAGATCCAAATGGAATGAAAATTCAATTTTATGAAAATACAAATCAATAAATGGGAGCCAATAATGAAATATAAGATATTACTTGTAGAAGATGATTTGGTTATTTCTGGAGAAATACAGAAATATTTGACTAACTGGGGCTTTGAAGTAGAGACTGTTTGTGATTTTAATGATGTTCTAACACAATTTGTAAGTTTCGACCCTCATTTGGTTATATTAGATATTTCATTACCATTTTTTAATGGGTATTATTGGTGTACTGAGATTCGTAAAGTTTCTAAGGTTCCAATTATCTTTTTATCTTCCACAAGTGATAATATGAATATTATTATGGCTATGAATATGGGTGGAGACGATTTCATCTCAAAACCATTTGACTTCGCAGTATTATCAGCTAAGGTTCAGGCGATGCTTCGCCGTGCGTATTCCTTTCAAGGAAAGTCCAATCTACTAGAGTATAAAGGTGTCATACTTAATCTTACCAATGCTTCTATGGAAGTAAAAGGGGAGAAAGTAGAACTAACAAAAAACGAATTTCGAATATTACAAATATTATTTGAACATAAGGGCGAAACGGTATCCAGAGAAGCAATCATGAAACATCTTTGGGACGGTGATTGCTTTATAGACGATAATACACTAGCGGTTAATTTTACAAGACTTCGAAAAAAATTAGAGGAAGTTTCACTAAATGATTTTATTACTACCAAAAAGGGAATTGGGTATTTGTTGGAGGATTAAGACTTATATGGAACTTTTATCAAATGGTAAATTATTTGTAAAATGGTTCATAGACCAATTGAAATATATTGGTCTTTTTCTTGTATTCGGAATTATTTTCTTAATAACAATATTACAATATGAAACCAGTATCGAACCCGTTTTATACAGTCTATTAATCTGCGGTTTTTTAGGATGTTGTTGCTTGATTTATGACTTTATCAAGTATAAAAACAGGTATAAAGCTTTGTATGAAACATATTTGAATATGGAATCAACATTAAGTAGGTTGCCAATACCAAACACTTATATAGAAGAATTATATAGAGAATTACTCCAAGAACTATTTGACAACCGTAGTGACTTATACTCAAAAATGAAGAAGCAAGAATCAGAGAGCACAGATTATTATACCCTTTGGATTCATCAAATTAAAACACCAATTGCAGCCATGCAGTTGCTGCTTCAGACAGAGGATTCAAAGAGTAATAACATGATTATGAAGCAAGAATTAATTAAAATTGAACAGTATGCAGAGATGGCACTTCATTATCTTCGCTTACAGTACATGTCTTCGGATATCCTACTAAAAGAATGCAATCTATATGAGATCGTGAAGCAATCAGTTAAAAAATATTCCATTAGTTTTATTGGGAAAAAGATTTCATTGAACTTGGAAGAATTCGACGGTGCTGTCATAAGCGATGAAAAATGGCTTGGATTTGTAATAGAGCAGATACTGTCTAACTGCATTAAATATACACTAAAAGGTGGTAGTATTACTATAGATTATATCGAAACAAATCATAATTTATATGTAAATGATAGACTAAAACACGCATATGGAGTTACTTCTTTCGATACAGTTTTATGTATTTCAGATACCGGAATCGGAATTAAGGAAGAAGATTTGCCACGTATTTTTGAAAAAGGTTTTACAGGATATAATGGGCGAATGGATAGGAAATCAACAGGAATTGGTTTGTATTTATGTAAGCAAGTTGCAAACAAGCTAGGATTTTCCATTCGAGTTACTTCTGAAGTAGGGAAAGGAACTATGTTTCAGATACAGTTTGGAAAACAAAAAAGTGGAGCAGAAGTTGGAGAATTGGATTGAGGTAGTTAATCTTACAATAATGAAAGTTTCGCAGAAGAAATGTAAGCCAAAGTAAAGGCAGGACATTTCTTTTTTTGCTATAATAGGTACAGAAAGTAAAACAGACTATAGAGTTTCCGAGAGTACTCTAATGGAATAGGAGAATATTATGGCGTTTTTAGAAGTTAAAAATCTTAAAAAAGTATATACCACAAGATTTGGTGGTAATCAGGTACAAGCCTTAGAAAATGTTAGTTTTTCAGTAGAAAAGGGGGAATACATTGCGATAATGGGAGAATCTGGTTCTGGCAAAACCACATTGCTTAATCTATTAGCCTCCCTTGATAAACCAACAGAAGGAGAGATTCTATTAGATGAAAAATCTTTTTCTAAAATCAAGCAAAAACAATTGTGTGCATTCCGCAGAGATAATCTTGGATTTGTATTTCAGGACTTTAACTTATTAGACACCTTTTCTTTGCAGGATAATATCTTTTTACCTCTAGTGCTTCAAGGAAAACCATATGGTGAAATGGAGGAGAGATTAATTCCACTAGCAAAACAACTTAGAATCACAGAATTTTTATCAAAATATCCTTATGAAGTATCTGGTGGTCAGAAACAAAGAGCGGCAGCGGCAAGGGCCTTAATCACACATCCAAAGCTTATTCTTGCGGATGAACCAACGGGAGCATTGGATTCGAAGTCAGCAACCAGTCTTCTGAATATGTTTTCTGATATTAATAAGGCTGGTCAGACAATTGTAATGGTTACTCACAGCACGCAAGCAGCAAAGTGTGCTGGTAGAGTTTTGTTTATCAAAGATGGTAATTTATTTCATCAGATTTACAGAGGGAATTCCTCAGATGATGAGATGTATCATAAGATTTCGGATACGTTAGCTGTACTTCAGACGGAAGGAGTTGGGGGTCATGAATAAAGCAATTCTTTTGCCAAAGCTGGCAGTGACTGGAATCCGAAAAAATGGCATTGTTTATTTACCCTATATTCTAACAACTGCTTTTTCCGTATGCGTATTTTTTATCTTCAATTGTATTATAAAAAATGATTTTCTTAAGAATGTACCACATGCAGCATATGTAATGGCGCTTTTGGAGATTGGAAAAGTCTTACTAGGTATCATCTTAGTCCCCTTTTTATTCTATACAAACAGTTTTTTAATTAAGCGACGTAAAAAGGAAATTGGGCTTTTTAGTATATTGGGATTAGAGAAAAAGCACATCGGTATTATGATGTTTATGGAAACCTTTTTCATCTATATAATTTCCATGACAATTGGGCTAGTGACAGCAGTTGTGTTCGCAAAATTAGCCTTTTTAATCTTACTTAATGCGTGTGGACTACCGGTTGATACCACATTTTCAATGACCCTTGGCAGTTTCCTGTCAACCTTTCTTTTCTTTGGAGCAGTGTCATTACTTAATCTGTTAACAAATCTATTTCAAGTAACAACTGCTAACCCCAGTGACTTACTAAGCGGTCCTAAAAAAGGTGAGAAGGAGCCCAAACATCTTTGGATTCCTACTCTGCTTGGAGTTTTATTCTTAGGAGGGGGATATTATATTGCCTTGATATCTAAGGTAGACAGTATGATTTTTGTGACCTTTTTTTTAGCAGTTTTCATGGTTGTTGTTGGTACGTATTTCTTGTTTACATCAGGAAGTATTGCATTACTAAGAGCACTTAGAAAGAATAAAAATTTTTACTATAACCAAAGTAATTACATTACTGTTTCTGGCATGATTTATCGAATGAAAAAAAGTGCGGCAAGTTTAGTGAATATTTGCATATTTAGTACCATGGTCATTATTACTTTATTGTGTACCGTTTCTTTAACTCTTGGACAAAAGGATGCGATTCGGTTCGATTTTCCACTGGATGCTTTTTATGAGTTTGAAGTTTCCGAAATGGTAAATACTGATGATTTTGAAACAGATATGTTGGGTTTTGCGGGTGACCATAATGTGCAAGTAACCGATAAAATTGATTTTCGCTATTTTCCTATTACAACACTTATAGACGGGAATCGTTTTTCAACGGATACCACGGATGTTCAAGAGGATAACCAAATCACGGTTAGGACACTGTCACTTTCTGATTATAATCGTATAGAATCGCAGAACCAAACACTAAAAGAGGATGAAATACTTATATATTCAACCACAAAAGATTTTAAATACGATTCTGTTATTATGAATGAAAAAGAATATAAAGTAAAAGAAGAAGTCAGTTCACTTAGCTTTGACCCAAAAGAGGAGAATAGTTACTCCAATCGGAATCTATATTTCATCATAAATGATTACAAGAGTATGGAGGAAATAGCAACAACTTTTAATGGAAGAAGTGCGACCCCTTATTATACGATACGCTTCAATATGGAGGGAAAAACCATTGATAAAGAAGCATTTTTGGCTGATGTAGATCAAAGCGGTTCAGATATGCTAGGTGGTTATAGTAGCGGTAATATTATTGCTTGGGGTTATGATATAAAATCAATGGATGGTGGATTATTATTTATAGGAGTGTTCTTTGGACTGATTTTTACGATTTGTGTGGTATTAATTATGTATTATAAACAAATTTCAGAAGGTATAGAAGACAAGCAGAATTTTGATATTATGCAGCAAGTAGGAATGAGCGATGAGGATGTGAAAGCAACTATCCATAGGCAGATTATGTTAGTATTCGGATTACCATTAGTAGCTGCAATCCTTCATACTTTTATGGGACTTAGTATGACGATTAATTTGCTATATGCACTAAACCTTTATAACACCAAATTAATAGTGTTATGTGCACTTGGAATTATAGCTGTCTTTACCGCATTTTATGCATTCAGTTATATATTAACTGCAAAGACCTATTATAAAATTGTTAAAAGGATAATATAGAATAAAGAGTTAATAAAAAGAATCCTTGAGGTGTGATATGGAGATAAAGACCATTCGGCCTTGAGGATTTTTTACTAATTATAAAAAAAAAGTTAGTATAGGCAGTGTTTTTGCTATTGAAATTGTAAGAAAATTTAAGAAAAAAGATAAAAAAGAATTAAGAATTAACTGTTAAAATGTTCCTATTAAAATGACAAGAAAGATAAGTAATATATTTACTAATGGAGGAATCATTGGAATGAAGAGATTGAAACATGCAATTTGCATGACTTTAACCTGTTTGGTACTTGGAATGCTAATTTCTGGAGTATCAAGGATTGAATCACATGCAGAAACAAAAGACAAAACAAGTGATATTATAACACTTACTGGTATAACGAGAGATAAAAAAGGAGATTTTATTGCTAAGAAAAAATATGTGACAAGAGAAGAGTTTGCGCAAATGCTAGTGCAGGCATCTTCTTATGTGGGAGAAGTAGAGAAGACAAATCAAGTTAAATTATATAAAGATGTGTCTAAAAAAAGTAATAAGGCTGCATATATACAGATATCCGCATCAAAAGGATATATGAGAGGGTATCTGGGAGGAATGTTTAAACCAAGCAAGGCAATTACTTTAAAAGAAGCAATCTATGGTACGCTTGGGCTTCTCGGTTATACCAATGAAGATTTCACCGGCAATTTTTCTAATGCCAGATATGAAAAATATAAGGAATTAGGACTTAGTAAGAATATTACTTGTAGTGAAACGGATAAATTGACTGCAAAAGATTGTGAAAACCTGTTTTATAATCTATTGAATTCGAAGCAAAAATCTGGAGAAATCTATTGTAAAACTCTTGGTTATTCCCTAAATGATGATGAAGAAATTGATTACCAGGCATTATTAGACAAAAAAACAAAAGGCCCTTATCTTGTAAATAAGGGTTGGGAAAAAGAACTGTCTGCAAAGCTCTCATCCTATAATATTTTCTTAAATAACGAAAAGATAACAGGTGCTGATATTAATGATTATAGCATTGTTTATTTCACGGATAACGTTAAGAAAATTATGGTATACAATGAAAAAGAATATGGTAATTTAGATAATATAACTTTTAATGAGAGTGAACCACAGGAACTGATGGTATCAGGAACAACCTATACCGTGGAGAATCCAAAAAAGATGAAAGAGATATTAAAAAATACTTCGATTAGGGAAGGAGTGTTTGTTGTCCTTTTATTTGGGAGGGATGGTAAAGTAGCCTATATATTACCTATCAATTCAGCGATAGCAGAGAGTAATTGGCAGAACAAACTTTCATTTGATATCAAAGAAGGAACTATTTATAAAAATGATAAGAGGACTATTAGTTCAGCGATTGAAAATTATGATGTAATTTATTATTCCAAGGAATTAAAAACTGTATGGGCATTTGATAAAAAAGTATTCGGTTCTTTGGATAGTATAGTTCTTAATCAAGGCGAACCAAAGGAACTTACGGTGACGGGAACCAATTATACAGTAGAGAATCCAAAGGAAATGAAGAAAGTATTTAAAACGGCTTCCATTCGTAATGGTAAACCAGTTGTTCTTTTATTTGGTTGGGATAATAAAGTGTCTAATGCACTACCTCTTTCTTGTGTGGTGGCAGAGAACAATTGGCAGGATCAGCTTGCCTTTGATTTGAATCAAGGTATTATTTTTAAGAATGGGATAAAGAGCACAAGTGATAACATTGAGAGTAACGATGTAATTTATTATTCCAAGGAACTAAATACAATATGGGTATACGGTAAAAAAGCATATGGTGTGTTGGAATCAATTAGCCCGAATGTCTCTGCACCAGAGCAAATAATCGTTGCAGGAAAAACATATGACTTAGGATCGCTTTCTATTGATGCAATTAATAATGGTGATACAAATTCAGAGAATTTAGTAGAAAATGAATGGGGAAATAGCATTCGTAAAAATGGAATAAAAGAGGGAGACAATGTAGTATTATTATTTGGTTATAATGGCAAAATAGCTGACATCTATCCGGTAGAGAAGATGCCAATTTCTATAGTTGGCTATGTACTTAGTGTGGATAATAAGGTGGTTAAGAATGAAAATCAAGAAAGCCTAGTTAAACAGGTAATTCGTATTTGTGATACAGAAGGAGTAATACGAGAATTCCCTTGTACAGATAATACAATTATAAAAGGCACTGTGGTTGAGGTTACCTTCCAATACGGTGTAGCAATCATAACAAGAAAAGACATAAGTGCCTCAACCAATCTATCTGATATAGCTGGTAAAAAAATAACAGAAGAGGCAAGAATTATTGAAGTAAGAGAGCAAAGTTATTCAAAAGTATCAGTTGCAGAGCTTAATGAATCGAAGTGGAGTGAAAGAAGTGTAATTTATTGTAAATTAAATAGCAATGGTGAGATTACAGATTTAATTCTTAGAAGTACAACAGATTCCCTCTATCAATATGGACTTCTTAAGAAAATAGTATTCCCAAATGAAGAGGAAGGAAGTACATCCATTCAGATTACCGTTGACATAAATGGAACTGAAACAATCTATGAGATGGATAATTCAAGCTGGAGTATGAAACTTGGTCCAAAAGCAGTTCGAATTGAGGAAAATAAGATGAAAGAAATACAGGAATTAAAAGAAGTACGCATCGCATACATAAGTGGAAAACAGGCCAATGCAGGTGATGCAGTTTATCGAATTGAGGATGATGTGCAGGTCTATTTCCGTAAAAACGGAGAATATTATAGAGGCACGGTAGATGATATTACTAAATTAAATAACTATTATATGTATGGATATATGAAACAAAATCAAGGATCAATTGGTGTTATCGTAGTAGATAATTAAGGAAAGGATTGACAAGGTTGAAAGAAAATTTAATCAAGGAAAGGGATGCCACATATTAATTCTTTCAACCTTTTCTATATGTGGCAGGCAGTAGCGCAGACATGTCTGCGCTATGCAATGGGTATAAAGATGAAAAAGATAAATTTAAAAATAAATTTAAAAAAGATAAATTTAAAAAATATAAATAAAAAAAAATTAGGAAAACGAATGTTGATTCTTGTAATAATAGTATTTGTGGCTTTTTCTTTCTTAAAAAAGGCAAAACCAGTAGTTGAAACGCAAGAGACAATGACCACGCAGGCTGTGATAGGAAGAGTGGAGTCGGTTATTTCGGGTAATGGAACACTTAGCCCTGCGAACCAGTATGAGGTAAAGTCCTTGGTAAAAGGTGAGATATTAAAAGCATCTTTTGAAGAGGGAGATACGGTAAAAAAAGGAGAACTTCTATACCAAATTAGTACAAGTGATATAGAAAATAGTATTAAAACTGCAGAACTTAATGTAAAAAAAGCAAAAAATGCGTATAAGGATTGTGTTGAGAAAAAAGATAAACTAGTTATATGTTCGGAAGATACTGGATACATTAAGAAGTTATATGTAAAGGAAGGAGATACACTACAAGCTGGTAAGACAATAGCCGATATTTACAATGGAGATATTATGTATATTGATGTATTATTTCCTTCTGATGAAGTGAAAAAATCGTGGATTGGAAAAGCAGCATCCGTGTCTCTGGAGGCAATTGGAGAAGTAACCAAGGGTGTGGTTACCAATGTCAGCAGCATGGAAGAAGTAATGGGAGGAGGCATTCTTACTAAGAAAGTAACAATCCGCGTAAATAATAAAGGTGGAATAATGGTAGGAGATACTGCAGAGGCTTCCATTGGAGATGTTGCAAGTAATGGTACCGGTACGTTTCGTGCTGAAACAGAAACTACACTTATGGCAGTAACGGAAGGGAAGATAGAAAGTCTTATTGTTAAGGAAGGTCAGCAGATACAAAAAGGTGATAAGGTTCTCTCTTTGTCCTCCAATGAATTAGAAAGTCAATTAGAGAATGCAGACATGGGAATTACCGAAGCAAAAATTTCCTTAGAATCTCAGAAAGATCAGATGGAGTCCTACACAATTAAAGCACCGATTGCAGGGCAGGTTATTACAAAAAGTAAGAAACAAGGAGACACCATTGACCCAGCTTCTGATTCACAAGCAGGCCCTATGGCAATTATTTATGATATGGGTTATTTGACCTTCCAGATGAACATAGATGAACTTCAGATTCGTAACATCAAAGTGGGACAAAAGGTTACCATATCAACAGAAGCCTTTCCTGGGGATACCTTTGATGGAGTAGTTGATCGAATTAGCTTAAAAGGTAATACCAATAATGGTGTAACCGCATATCCGGTTATTGTTAAGGTTGAGAAGTTTGGGGATCTTTTACCCGGAATGAATATTACCGGCAAGATTATGATTGAGGAAGCAGATAACGTTCTAACTATTCCAAGCTCTGCGCTGCAAATTGATAATACTGTGTATGTTAAGACAGAGGATGCCACTAAAAATGAGGATCCAGCTATACCTAGCGGATTTAAGTCGGTTAAGGTAGTGATAGGTATTAATGACGGAACCAATGTAGAAATTAAAGAAGGACTTACACAAGACGATATGGTCTATATTCCATTTGATGATAGTGTGATGGGATATTATGATAACATGTATGCAGAGTAGGGAGAGGCCAGATCATGATGGAAAAAGAAACATTAATTGAATTAAAGGATATATATAAGATTTACCATGTGGGAGATACCGAGATTACTGCCAACAATGGAATTAATATTACGATATCCAAAGGTGAAATGGTAGCAATTGTAGGAAAGTCAGGTAGTGGAAAATCAACTGTTATGAATATTATTGGTGCACTCGATACACCAACTAGCGGACAGTATTTTCTTGAAGGAAAGGACGTTAGTAAGTTAAAGGGTGATGACCTTGCAGATATAAGAAATAAATTGATTGGATTCATATTTCAGCAATATAACCTTCTACCAAAACAGACGGTGTTGGAAAATGTGGGATTACCTTTAATGTATGCCAGAGTAGGAGACAAGGAGCGAAAGGTGCGTTGTATGGAAGTTCTGAAAAAAGTAGGAATGGAGAATAAATATAAGAACCTTCCAACACAATTATCAGGAGGCCAGCAGCAAAGAGCATCCATTGCTAGAGCATTAGTGGGAAGGCCTTCTTTGATTCTGGCAGATGAGCCAACCGGAGCCTTAGATTCTAAAACAAGTAGGGAAGTTCTTGATTTATTAAAGCAACTACATATGGAGGGAAATACCATAATTTTAATTACCCATGATAATTCGATTGCAAATGAGGCAGAAAGGGTTATAAAAATAGCGGATGGAATAGTAGTATTTGACGGAGAAGCAAAGGAGTATAATAATGAAATTATGGCAAACAATAAAAATAGTCTGGGGTAATATTATTGGAAATCGCATGAGATCATTTTTAACCATGCTCGGAATGATTATTGGAGTTGCTTCTGTTATTATTCTGGTTAGTCTTATGCAAGGATTTTTAAATAGCACGATTGCATCTTATACTAACATGGGAATTAATAATGTTGATGTCACCATTAAAGGAAGAAATGGTAATATGATCTTAAAAGAAGCGGATATGTATCAGTATGCAAAGGAACATTCGGATGCAATATTGGGAGTTTCGCCTAATGTATCAGCTGAGGGGACCTTAAGCAAAAGTGGAGAAACGGTAGATTATACTCAGTTAAAAGGAATTGATGAAAACTATGTTAATATTATGAAGAAAGTGATTGAGGATGGACATACCATTACTTATTCAGATATCACAATCCGTAATAAAGTTGGTATTATTGGAAGTTATATTAACCAGAAACTATTTAAGGGTAAAGCAAAGATTGGTGATACCGTTCGTTTAAATGGAGAAGAATTTACGATATGTGGTATTCTAGCACAAGCTTCAGACTCATCGGAATGGTCTGAAGACAACTGCTTTTACATTCCTTATACGACTGCAATGCGTTTTTCTGGTATGGCCAGTGTCAATAGTTATACATTCTTTATAAAGAAAAGTGAGCTTGTAACACCAGAAACAAAAACTTTACAAAAATATTTATTTAATACATATCATGATTCTAAGTTATTTAAAGTATCAAATATGGTCGATATATTAACGGAGATACAAGGTCAGATGGGAATATTGACTTCTGTCATAGCAGGAATCGCAGGAATATCTCTGGTGGTTGCAGGAATTGGAATCATGAATATTATGCTCGTTTCTGTTTCAGAAAGAACGCGAGAAATTGGTATTCGTAAATCCCTTGGCGCAAAACATAAAGATATTATGCGACAGTTTGTCTTCGAGGCAGGAATAACGAGTACCCTTGGAGGGTTATTAGGCATTCTGCTTGGAACAGTAATAGCAATGAAAGCGGGAGAATTAGTAAAATTGAAAGTATTTCCCAACTTACATACCGTAATGCTGTCATTTGGTATATCTGTCGGAATAGGAATTTTATTTGGATATCTACCTGCTCGTAAGGCAGCTAAGATGAGCCCTATTGATGCGTTAAGGAGTGAATAGCTTCCACAATATAAAGATGAAAGTCTACTCTATAAAAGATTTTATATTGTTATAAGACCATTAGAATAGGTTGAATATATCCTATATATATAGTATAATCTTTGTTAAGAAAGAACGATCCAGATACAATTTAGCTAAATTATAGGTATAAATTATCAATTGAACACTATCTAGTTATATAAGTAATAATGAAAGGTTGAAAGAAGAAAGGGGGAGTATTATGAAGTACAGACAGTTAGGTAAAACAGGATTACATGTAAGTGAAATCGGACTTGGGGCTGAATGGTTAGAACGTCACAATGCTGTTGAAGTTAAAGCAGTGGTTGAGCGTTGCGAGGTTTATGGTATTAATATTTTGGATTGCTGGATGTCTGAACCTAATGTACGTTCTAATATTGGTGCAGCCATAGCAGGGCATCGCGATAAATGGATTGTACAAGGGCATATTGGTTCAACCTGGCAGAATGGGCAGTATGTACGTACTAGAGAAATGGGAAAAGTAAAAGAAGCTTTTCATGACTTATTAAGTCGTCTTCAATCAGATTATATAGACCTTGGTATGATTCATTTTGTGGATGAAGCAGCAGAGTATGATAAAATCATGAATGGAGAATTCATTGAATACGTTAGAGAATTAAAAGAAAACGGAACAATCCGTCATATTGGGCTTAGTACGCACAATCCTGATGTTGCAAAGCTAGCAGCCCTGAGTGGTGAAATTGAATTGATACTGTTCAGTATTAACCCTGCCTTCGATATGCTTCCTGCAAGTGAAGATATTAATCAGCTTTTTAGTGAGCATTACAACGAAGGATTGAGAGGAATCGCACCTGAGCGTGAAGAACTGTATCAGATTTGCGAAAGTGAAGATGTCGGTATTAGTGTTATGAAAGGATATGCTGGAGGAAGATTATTTAGCGCTGAAAATTCACCATTTGGTGTTGCTCTAACCCCGATACAGTGTCTTCACTATGCACTTACACGTCCAGCTGTGGCTACCGTCATGGTAGGATTTAATACACCAGAAGAAGTAGATGCTGCTGTAGCGTACGAAACTGCCACAGAGGAACAGAAGGATTATGCCAGTGTACTAGCAAATGCGCCATATCATGCATATTCAGGTCAATGTACATATTGCGGTCATTGTGCCCCATGTCCTTCTCACATAGATATCGCAATGGTTAATAAACTGTATGATTTGGCGGTAATGCAGAAAGAAATTCCTGCTAGCATACGTGCTCACTATACCAATTTATCGGCAAATGCATCAGATTGCATAAGTTGTACAGCTTGTGAGAAACGATGTCCTTTTAGAGTATCAATAGTTAAACGTATGAAACAGGCAGAAAAACTATTTGCATGAGGTGTTATTTATGAAACTGATAATAATCCGTCACGGTGATCCCGATTATTCAATTGATTCCCTTACCGAAAAAGGTTGGATGGAAGCTGAACTGCTGTCGAACAGAGTTATGGCTATGAATGTTAAGGAGTTTTATGTATCTCCCTTAGGCAGGGCAAAAGATACAGCATCTATTACTCTTAAAAAGATGAATTGTAATGCAAAGGTACTTCCATGGCTCAGGGAATTTCAGGCACCGATTATTGATGAAAAAACTGGAGAGGAACGTATAACCTGGGATTGGCTTCCTGCTGACTGGACTGCAGTTAATGAGTTTTATGACAAAAATCTCTGGCACACTGTTCCGGTTATGCACACCGGGCGTGTTTTTGATGAAACAATCCGTGTTTATTCCGGACTTGATGAGATATTAAAAGAGCACGGATACGAACGTGAAGAGAATGTATACCGTGTTGTAAGGCCAAACAATGATACCATTATCCTATTCTGCCATTTTGGCGTTGAGTGTGTAATGCTGGGGCATCTATTGGGAATCTCGCCTATGGTTTTGTGGCATGGTTTTTTTGCTGCACCTACGTCAGTGACTACTCTGATTACTGAGGAGCGCAGAAAAGGCATAGCCTGCTTTAGAATGAGTTCATTTGGTGATATTTCACATCTGTATGCAGCAGGGGAAAAGCCTGCGTTTGCAGGAAGATTCTGTGAAATATACGATAACATGGAGGAACGTCATGACTGATTGGACCGTTGACCGTGTGAAGGCGAATAATCTTGCTGCAGCGTTAACACAGGGTAGTTACTGACTTATGTTTTCCGATATGCCAGTGGCGATACGCCGGTTTTTTGTTTGAACTTCCTCGAAAAATACAAGGCATCTCCATAACCGACCGAATAGGCAACAGATGAAACCGACATATCTGAATACTGAAGAAAATCTTTAGCATGTTCGATCCGAACAAAGTCCAGATACTCCTGTGGTGACATAAGCGTGTGCAGCTTGAATAACTTGGAAAAATAACTCCTGTCCAGACCGAGATAGGCTGCGATGTTTTGGACTTTAACGGTAGAGCTATAATTACGCTGTATATATTGGAGGGCATTTTGTATATAGTCATTGCGGTCAGCATTATATTTTGGTGACTGGACCTCATTGCTATCTTTTAAATGGTGCAATAATAAACGCAGATATCCATTACCTAATAGTTCGAACTCACTTTTATTGTCCCTGATCTGAAGCAAATGATCTAGAATATCTTCCACATCCGCAACATGAGACGCTGGAATATGCAAGACGGGGTTCTCTTCGGACAACATACAGGAAGCAATCAATCTGGCACACTGGTCGCCATGAAACCCAATCCAAATATAATGCCAAGGATTCATGGCAGAGGCTTGGTAAAAGGTCAGCTGATTCGGTGTGATCAGGAAAAACTGATGCTTGGCTACGGGATAGGTGCCATGGCTTGTCTTTAAAATGCCTTCTCCATCCACAACATAATGTAAGAGATAGTGGTCGCGAATAAAGGGGCCAAAGGCGTAACCAGAGAAACAACATTGCTCTCCTTTATGGTATAAAGTCAAGTCACCTTCTTGTACGAGATTATAGTCTTTTAGATTGATCACACCGACAGCTCCTTTCTGGGAAATAGAATCTATATTTTCTTCAATATATCATAGATGAACACATTTGTCCATATTTGTGACACATTTTCCCATAGCTACAAGCCCTTTGAATCATTATAGTGTAGCTATAGAAAAGGAGATGGATACAATGAAAAAACACACACTTGAGATTACAAATACGGAACAATTATGGTGGGGTGGATTGGTGTCGGATGGCATCAGAATGCCATATGGAAAAGAAGATATGATAAGGGATTTGGAACTGACAAACGGTGAAAATCAGGCCATGCCCTTTCTGATTTCGCAATCCGGAACATATATCTGGAATGAGGCTCCGTTTGCATATAAGATTCGAGAGGGTATGCTACTGCTGCAGAGTAAAAAGCCATTTGTAGTAGATAAAAGTGCGACTTCGCAAAAAGAAGGATTTCTGATTGCAAGGAATAAGTACTTTCCCGGGAATCAGGAACTTCCGGATGAATTATTGTTTCAAAAGCCCCAATACAATACGTGGATTGAGATGATGTATGATCAGACGGAGGATAAGATCCTTCAGTATGCCAAACGAATCGTCGAAGAAGGATATCCGACTGGAGTCATCATGATTGATGACAATTGGCAAGAAGATTATGGTGTGTTGGAGTTCCATCACGGAAGATTCAAAGATCCAAAAGGTATGGTAGATCAGCTGCACGCGCTGGGATTTAAAGTCATGCTTTGGGTGAGCCCCTTCATAAGTCCGGACAGTTATTTGTTTCGTGAATTATGTGAAAAGGATCTTTTAATCAAGGATTCCATTGGGGAAGTCGCGATTCGAAAGTGGTGGAATGGGTATAGCGCGCTGCTGGATTGCTCGAATCCTCATGCAAGGGAATGGTTTTGTGACGAATTGAATGGACTTATGCAACACTATGGTGTAGACGGGTTTAAATTTGATGGTGGGGATTCCATGTTTTATAGGGAAGAGGACTGTATCTACGAACCATGCGGCAGACAGGATCAAAGCCGCTATTATGCCATGGTCGGCCTGTCTTTTCCACTAAATGAATATAGAACCTCTTGGAAAATGGCAGGATTGCCTCTGGTACAAAGACTTTGCGATAAAGATCATAGTTGGGGAAGTAATGGACTGGCCAGTCTCATACCTAATGCCATCGCACAAGGGCTGATGGGATATGCCTATGTATGCCCGGATATGATTGGCGGCGGGCAATTTAAGAATTTTCTAGAAGGTGCCTGTGATCTGGATGAGGAGCTGGTGGTTAGATATGCCCAGTGCAGCGCCTTGTTTCCAATGATGCAGTTTTCCGTTGCGCCTTGGCGGGTTCTAAATGAAAAAAACGCCGAATTATGCAAGGAAGCAGCTAAGTTGCACGAACAATATGGTAACTATATCTTAAACTTGGCAAAAGAGTCAACTGTGACGGGCCTTCCGATCTTGCGATCCTTGTGTTTTGAATTTGGAGAGGAATATGCATCAATTAAGGATGAATTCATGCTGGGTGATAAAATACTGGTTGCACCAGTGCTTGAGAAAAATCAATATGAGAGAACCGTAGTGTTTCCACCGGGATGTTGGAAAGACAGTGATGAACAAATCGTGGAAGGTCCTTGTACAAAAATTGTTAAGGCGCCAATCGAGAAACTGCCATATTATGAGCTGTGTACAGCTTATCATTGAGTAAAACATGAGATTGTGACCATTCCCGTTTTATTATCGTAGGGTATATTTGACATTTTAAACTTACAAGTGTAATATATTAAATATTACACTTGTAAGTTTAATAAAAGTATATAGGAAATTGGAGGTAATAATTAAAAAACAAATAAGATTAGATTTTAGATAAACAGTAAAAATAGAATGAAAGGGGTTGTTAGTCAAATTCGTAACTCAAGAATATCAATTATTTGTTTCATTTTTTTGGGTGTATTTTCTGTTCTAGTTTATCGATTATATTGCTTGCAAATCCTGTATGGGGAGAATATTGAGAATAATTCTGAACTAAAAATAGTAAAAGAGCGTACTTTAAAGAATACAAGAGGTAATATTTATGATCGAAATGGAAATGTTCTTGCCAGCAACCATTTAGTGTACTGCATAACGATCGAAGATAATGGAAATTATGATACAACGAGAGAGAAACAGTTAACTTTAAATAGTATTGCCCTTAGAATTATAAAAATAGTAGATTCAAATAAAGAAATCCTAAATAATGATTTGAAAATAACTATTGATGAAAATGGAAGCTACGTCTTTAATATAGAAGGAATAGCATTGAATCGGTTTCGAGCAGATGTATATGGAGTGGCAAAAATAGATGAAATGACAAAGGAACAGGCAACAGCAACAGCGAATGATATAATGGAATACTTATGCAGTGAAAAAAAAATTGCCCTTTATCAAGAAAATAAAAAGATGTATACGGAAGAAGAATTGAAACTATATGGACTTCCGAAAGTTTATACGAAGAATGATATTTTGAATATAATAGGAATCCGTTATATGATATCTTTGAATTCATATCAAAGGTATCTGCCAGTGACAGTGGCAACTAATATCTCAGATGAAACGATTGCTTATATATTGGAAAACATAAATAGTTTACAAGGAGTAGATATTGCAGAAGATAGTATTCGCATCTATGAGGGAGATGAGTCCTTTGCGCATCTGCTTGGCTACACAGGGAAAATTTCCTCTGAAGAATTATCAAAGTTACAGCCGCAATATGAAAATTATACAAATGCATCCATTGTAGGAAAATCAGGTATTGAACAATATATGGAAAGTTCATTACAGGGAACAGATGGCTTGGAAGAGGTTTATGTAAATAATGTTGGTAAAGTATTAGATAAAAAAGATACTAAGGTAGAACCTATTTCAGGTAAGGATGTTTATTTAAGTATTGATAAGGATTTACAAATAGCTGTATATAAGATTTTGGAACAGCGTATTGCAGGCATATTAGTAGGGAATATATCTAGTGTCAAAGAATTTAATAAATCAAAAGTGAAAGATGCTTCTGATATTGTGATTCCAATCAATGATGTGTACTATGCTTTATTGAATAATAATATTATAAATATCAAGCATTTTGGAGAGCCAAATGCGACTGAGGTAGAAAAGCAAGTATACGAAAAATTTATAAATAAACAAAAAAGTGTACTGGATGAAATTTCTAATCAATTGACAGAAAAAGCAACAGTCTATAAAGATTTAGATAAGGAAATGCAGGTCTATCAAAGGTATATTGTCGAGGAACTACTCCAAAATAAATTAGGAGTACTATCGAAAGATGATATCGATAAGAAGGATGAAACATATATTGCCTGGAACCAAAAACAATCAATAAGTTTAAAAGAGTATATAGATTACGCAATTAAAAAGAGATGGTTTGATATAAGTAAAATTCCGTCAGATATAACTTATATAGATTCTGAACAAGCAAGGCAATTAGTGAATGCAGAAATAATAAGTCAATTGCAATCAGATCAAGGATTTAGCAAAAAACTGTATCGGTATATGCTAAGAGATAATGAACTTACAGGTTTTGAAATCTGCTAGCTTTTATGTGAACAAAACGTGTTATCAATAGAAGACACGGATTATCGAGCACTTTTAAACGGTCAGATAAATTCTTATCAATTTATAATAGAAAAAATCAAAAAAATAGAAATCACTCCAGCTCAATTAGCCCTAGATCCTTGTTCTGGTTCTGTAGTAATAGTACAACCACAAACGGGTGATTTGTTAGCATGCGTAACGTATCCGGGATATGATCCTAATCGGCTAGCTAATCAGATGGATAGTGAATATTACAATCAACTGATCCATGATTTATCCTTACCTCTATACAACCGTGCAACACAACAGTTAACGGCACCAGGATCTACTTTTAAGCCAATTACCGCTATAGCTGGCTTGCAGGAACCTGTAATTACTTCGGAAACTAATGTATTTTGTGATGGTGTATTTGATAAAGTAGAACCTAATTTACATTGTTGGAACAGGCAAGGACATAGAGATGTCCCATCTGTTAAAAGTGCTCTTAAAAATTCCTGCAATGACTATTTTTGCGAGATATCATATCGGCTGGGTATAGAAGGGAATAGTAAATTTTCTGAAAATCAGGCCCTTCAAAAATTACAGACCTATGCAAAACTTTTCGATTTGGACAAAAAGTCTGGAATTGAATTAACAGAGTCAAACCCACATATCACAGACAGGTATGCAATTCCATCTTCGATAGGACAGGGTACACATAACTATACGACTGCACAGTTAGCTAGATATGTAACTACTCTGGCAAATAGCGGAACAAGTTATCAATTATCTATATTAGATAAGGTAATGAACCAGAATGGAAGTATAATGGAGGAATTCCCCACTAAAATTGAAAGTCATGTAGAACTTCCTTCCGCTATTTGGAATGATGTACATGCAGGAATGCAGCAGGTTGTTGAAAATAATAATATTCTAAAAGATTTAAAAATAAGTGCAGCAGGTAAGACAGGGACTGCGGAAGAAGTAGTAAGTAGACCTAACCATGGTTTATTCATCGGATATGCGCCAACCGATGAACCAAAGATTGCTATTGCTGTTCGCATCGCAAATGGTTATAGTTCTGGAAATGCTGTAGGAGTTGCAAAAGATGTCTTTAACTATTATTTTGATTTAGAAAAGAAGACTTCAATTTTGACAGGAACAGCATCGCAGGCTTCGAGTAATAATCATATTGATTAGTTTGCATGAATATAAAATTTTTTTATTCTTAAAACTTACAAGTGTAATATATGAAACTGATGACTATAAGTAATATTATGAAGATAATGTTATTACAATGGGACTATTATTTAAAAGGAGACTCCGTTGAGGAAGAGTGAAGGGAAGAAAAGAAAGAAAAGAAGAATTTTACTTATCAGCATTTTGGTAGAACTGTTCATATTGGCTCTAGTTTTATTTTACGGATATATACGTTATGGTGGATTCCATAAAGAAGGGATAGGGAATATAGTTACCGAGGAGATAAAAATCGCCGGTCCAGAAGATGTCCTATTAGAATATATGTCTTACATTAATACGAAAGATTATGAAAAAATGTATGAATTGCTTAGCGAACAGAGCAAAAGATTTATATTAAAAGAGGATTTTATTAGTCGTAATAAAAAAATTTATGAAGGAATAGAGGTTCAAAACCTAATAATAGATATAAGCGAAGTTTCTGAGAATGGCAGTGGTAAAATCATAAATTATGAGACTATCATGGAAACCACAGCAGGTAAGTTGAATTTTATGAATGGTGTTAATTTGAGCCAAAATGAAAAAAAAGATTATTGCATTGAGTGGGATTCAAAGGTTATATTTCCTAATCTGTCTAATGAGGACCGAGTTCGAGTTAATAAAATCATAGGAGACCGAGGAAGTATTTTAGACAGAAATGGTACAGTCCTTGCAGGAAAAGGTACAGTAGCATCAGTAGGACTTGTACCAGGAAAAATGAGCGAAAATATTGAAGATGATATTAAAAAAATATCAAAAATATTATCCATGTCAGAAGCTACGATTAAGAAGAAACTGAATGCATCTTATATTAAACCGGATATGTTTGTACCACTTAAGGCTATTGCACAAAATGAATCTGAAATGAAAGAACAACTTTTGCAGATTTCAGGAATTATGATTACGGATAAAGAAGTAAGGGCGTATCCATTGGGGAAGAAAGCTGCACACTTAACAGGATATGTACAAAGCATTAATGGAGAAGAATTAAAAGAAATGGACGGAAAAGGTTATAATGAGAACAGTGTGATAGGAAATACTGGTTTAGAAAAACTTTTAGAAGAACGCATTCGTGGAATTGATGGTTATACCATTAATATCGTGGATAAAGAGGGTAATAAAAAAGAAACGTTGGTGGAAAAACAGGCGCATAACGGTGAAAATGTCAAGCTAACTATTGATGCAGACATACAAAGTAAGCTCTATAATCAATTAAAAGATGATAAGAGTAGTACAGTTGTGATGAATCCCAAAACAGGTGAAGTTTTAGCACTGATCAGTACACCAGCCTATGATCCGAATGAATTTATCTTAGGAATGTCAAGTGAAAGATGGCAGAAGCTGAATAAAGATGAAGACAAACCTATGTACAATCGATTCAAAGCAGCCTTGTGTCCGGGATCTTCCTTTAAACCAGTTATTGCAGCAATTGGAATAACCACAGGAATTATTAATCAGGATGATAACTTTGGGAGAAGTGGACTTAGTTGGCAGAAAGATGCAAGCTGGGGGAATTATAAAGTAACTACTTTAAAGGAATATGGTAGCCAAGTGGATATGCAAAATGCATTAATTTATTCTGACAATATCTACTTTGCAAAAGCAGCACTCAAAATAGGTGAGGATACCTTGGCAGATCAGTTACTGAAGTTGGGATTTGATGAAAGTATTCCATTTGAATTTGGCTTGGCGTCTTCAGAATTTGGATCTTATAATCTATTTGAAACGGAAATACAATTAGCAGATAGTGGGTATGGGCAAGGAAAAATACTGGTGAATCCAATCCATATGGCCTCCATTTATTCCGCATTTGTAAATGAAGGAAATATGATAAAACCATATCTGGAGTATAAGGATAATCCAACTCCTGAATTTTGGAAAAAGCATATCTTCTCAAAAGAGGCTGCAAAAACTATCTGTAATGATTTAATCCAGGTCGTTGAAAATCCCAACGGAACAGGCCATAGTGCCAGGGTGAAAGGAATTACAATTGCAGGAAAAACCGGAACAGCAGAAATTAAAGCATCAAAAGATGATATTACAGGTACTGAACTTGGATGGTTCACTGCATTTACAGTAAATGAAACGGAAGATAAACAATATTTGGCTTTATCTATGGTTGAAGATGTAAAGACGCGAGGTGGAAGCCATTATGTGATTCCTATCATTAAGTCAGTGTTTGAAGAGTAGAGTGAACGTTGCCAAAAGCTATAATAAAAATGACTGTCTCTGAGATTGAGACAGTCATTTTGTTACTTTGCTTTATAAATATTTTTATCATCTAAAATAGATAGTGTAATCTTAGCGGCGGTACTACCATTAGAATAGTCATCATTCTGGATGTTAGTCGCAAAGAAGTAGGTGTTTCCGTTGCGTTCAACATACCCAATAAACCAACCATTGGTATTTTTCCCATTTATAACACCAGTGCCTGTTTTACCTGAAAGAATTGCTCCATTCGATTCTGACAGAAGTAGGGAATCTTGGACTGTTTGAATATTGTTTTCTTCAAATTCGAATTGGTTTGTATAAAAGGCTTTTAGTAATTCAACCTGCTCAATAGGAGAAATTTTTAAGGAGGACTCCAACCAGTATTCGGATAGTCCACCAGACAGGTCGGAATTACCATAATTAATTTGTTCTAAGTATGTCTTTAAGTTTATTAAACCAGTCTTTTTATCCAACGCCTGAAAATACCAAGTTACTGAATTTTTCATTGCAGAGTATAAATCTTGATTTTTATTCCAGGAATCAAAAGCATAATATGTTCCATCCCAATTAAAAGACGAGTCATCTTTCGTAATATTTCCTGTTTCTAGAGCGAACAATGCACTATATATCTTGTATGTAGAATCTGGTGAAGTTCTTTCGTTGCTTTTATCCTCATTGTAGATTTGATACTGATCAGCCAGTGCATCGTATAATACAAAACTTCCTTCATATCCCTCAAAATAGGGACTTAAATCTTCGTATTCGGTTCTGTTGTTTGCAAAAGTATATTCATAATTCTCAGCTGCAATTACTGAGAGACTAGGTATACTTACTAATACAATTACTCCTATTGTAGTAAATATTATAGCACTTTTTATTTTCATCCACGTTGATTCAATATGGAAAGAAGCAATCTTTAGAATACGTTTTTGTATCTGTTTTTTGGAACCACCCATATCAGCTACAGAAGTAATAGAAGTGGAATGTAATATTTTATCTGCAAAATTAATAATTGTATTTCCATATTCTATGTATCTATCTTCATCGAGTATCTTTAATACTGAAATATCACAGGCTATTTCACGGTCTATACTCATTTCTTTTAAAGCGTACCCTACAAGAGGATGGAACCAATATAATATTCTGAAAATACACATAGCATAATTGATTAGAATATCCTTATGCTTGTAATGCTGCAATTCATGAAGAAAAATATATCGAATATCATTTAGTGAGAAACCTGATGTGTTGTTACCTGGTAAAATTACAAAAGGTTTGAAAAAACCAAATGTAATGGGTGTATCTATAAAAGGTGAACAACATAATCTAATGTTTTTATGTATCCCTATTTCTTTCTTACATTGCTCAAAGAGAAAAATAATTTCAGTATCTTTTATTTTCTGTATTGTCTTTTTAATTCTTATTATTTTTTGGTTACCATAAATAGTTATTAATATCATAGCTGCTAATCCAGTAAGCCAGACAGCTATTAATGCTGAGTTCAAAAGTTTAGGGGTCGACCTATTTACAGAAACCGAATAATCCTGTATCCAGCCAGAATTCAAAATCATATTATTGGAATCATTATCTACAGCGGATAAACTGGTTGTGCCGTTATCACTTTGAATAAAGGTTGCTATCCAGCTATAAATATTTCCTAAATGAAAAGGCTTAATTGGTAGAAAGGGAATCAATAGTATAAGTAGAAAAATGAACCAAATATAATAGTGACAATTGACAGAAATATGTTTTTTAAATATCTTTTTTGTAAGTAAGATTCCAATAATTAAGAATGATATTACTAAGTTACATAAAAAAAAACGAATAAAAAATGGAGTATACATTTAACTGTCTCCCTTCTTATACCTTTCAGCTAAAATATTTCGTAATTTTGAAATATCATTTTCAGATAATTTATCGTTCTCTAAAAAATTCAATACCATTGAATTAAGTGTGCCATTATAAAAACGATTTAAAAAGGAACTACTTTCACGATCAAAATATTCATCTTTTTGTACCAAAGGAGTATAGACAAAAACTCTACTGCTCTTTTCATAAGTCAAAGCTCCTTTTTTTACCAATCTTAATAACATGGTTTGAATGGTCTTTGGATTCCATTTGCTAGTTTCTGTGAGTTTATCAATAACTTCATTTGTACTAATGGGTGCATATTTCCATACAATTTTCATTACTTCAAATTCAGCTTCTGAAATTTGGGGTAAATCTTTCATAAAAATCCTCCTTATGCTTACAATTGTAATATTTAAAGTATAATAGTAATGTATCCGTTTGTCAATTAATTAAACGGTAGACCAGCTCTCTTGCAAAATTAATTGCAGAAAAACAAAAAATTAAAATTCCACTTGCATTACCTTATTCCACGTGTTATATTAGTTATAGAACAAACAATAATAAGGAGGTAATATTATGAACATCAGTAAATTCACACAAAAATCATTGCAAGTTGTACAAGATTGCGAAAAAGTTGCTTTCGATTACGGAAATCAAGAAATCGACCAAGAACATCTGCTTTATAGTTTACTTAACGTTGAAGACAGCTTGATCCAAAAATTGCTTAAAAAAATGGATATTACCATGGAAGTTTTTCAAGCACAAGCGGAAGGATTAATAAAGAAGCGACCGAAGGTAACTGGCGGACAACCATATATTAGCAATGATTTAAATAAGGTACTCATCTATGCAGAAAATGAAGCAAAGCAAATGGGAGATGAATATGTATCCGTAGAGCATCTTTTCTTAAGTATGCTAAAACAGCCAAATCGTGAGATAAAAGGGTTGTTCCAGGACTTTAGAATTACGAGAGATTCTTTTCTGCAGGCATTGCAGACAGTACGAGGTAATCAGAAGGTGACGAGCGACAATCCAGAGGTTACTTATGATACCTTAGAGAAATATGGTTCGGACCTGGTAGAACAAGCGAAACAGCAGAAATTAGATCCGGTTATCGGAAGGGATTCTGAGATACGTAACGTGATTCGTATTCTGTCCAGAAAAACAAAGAATAACCCGGTACTAATCGGTGAACCCGGAGTTGGTAAAACAGCAGTGGTGGAAGGTTTGGCACAGCGTATTGTTCGTGGCGATGTACCGGAAGCACTAAAAGATAAGAAGGTATTTTCTCTAGATATGAGTTCGTTGGTAGCAGGAGCAAAGTATCGTGGAGAATTCGAAGAAAGATTAAAGGCTGTTCTTGAGGAAGTTAGGAATAGTGAAGGCCAGATTATTTTATTCATCGATGAATTGCATACCATAGTAGGAGCAGGAAAAACGGATGGTGCAATGGATGCCGGCAATATGCTAAAGCCTATGTTAGCTAGGGGTGAGTTGCATTGTATCGGTGCCACAACCTTGAATGAATATCGAATGTATATTGAAAAGGATGCTGCATTAGAGAGACGTTTTCAACCGGTTCTAGTGGATGAACCAAACGTAGAAGATACCATATCCATATTAAGAGGACTAAAGGATCGATACGAGGTATTTCATGGTGTTAAGATAACAGATGCAGCACTTGTATCCGCAGCCACGTTATCCAATCGCTATATCTCGGATCGTTTTCTCCCGGATAAAGCCATTGACTTAGTGGATGAAGCTTGTGCCTTAATTAAAACAGAATTAGATTCCATGCCTACGGAATTAGACGATCTCCAGAGACGTATTATGCAGATGGAGATTGAAGAGGCAGCGCTTAAGAAAGAAACCGACCGATTGAGTGGTGAACGCTTAGAGGCATTACAGAAAGAGTTAGCAGAACTTAGAGAAAATTTTGCAGTAGAGAAGGCAAAATGGGATAATGAGAAATCCGCGGTAGAGAAAGTTCAGAAATTAAGAGAAGAGTTAGAATTACTGAATAATGATATTCAATTGGCAGAGCGTAATTATGATTTGAATAAAGCTGCAGAATTAAAATATGGTAAATTACCAGCACTCACCAAGCAGCTTGAAGCGGAAGAAGATAAGGTTAAGAGAGAGCAACATACTTTAGTGCATGAGAGTGTTAGCGAAGAGGAAATTGCTAAGATCGTATCTAGATGGACGGGTATTCCGGTAACAAAGCTGACAGAAAGTGAAAGAAATAAAACCCTTCACCTAGATAATGAATTGCATAAAAGAGTAATTGGTCAAGAGGAAGGCGTAAGTAAAGTGACGGATGCCATCCTAAGGTCAAAAGCAGGTATTAAAGATCCTACGAAACCCATTGGTTCCTTCTTATTCTTAGGACCTACCGGTGTGGGTAAAACAGAGCTTGCTAAGGCTCTTGCGGCATCCCTGTTTGACAATGAGCAGAATATGGTTCGTATTGATATGAGTGAGTATATGGAGAAGTATTCGGTATCCAGATTGATTGGAGCTCCTCCGGGATATGTGGGATATGAAGAAGGTGGCCAATTGACAGAAGCAGTCAGGAGAAAACCTTATTCCGTAGTCCTTTTTGATGAGATTGAGAAAGCTCATCCGGATGTTTTCAATGTTTTGCTTCAGGTATTAGATGATGGACGAATTACCGATGCACAGGGACGAACGGTGAACTTTAAGAATACGATTTTAATTATGACCTCCAATATTGGTTCTTCTTATCTATTAGATGGAATTGAGGAAGATGGTAATATATCCAGTAATATTGAGAAAATGGTTATGAATGATTTGAGAAATCATTTTCGCCCTGAATTCTTAAACAGATTGGATGAGGTTATTATGTTCAAACCACTTACAAAAGATAATATAAGTGGTATCATACATTTGCTAATTGCGGATTTAAACCAACGACTCTCCGATAAAGAAATTGCAATCGAATTAACAGAAGCAGCTATGGAACTTGTAATCGAGCAAGCGTATGATCCGGTATATGGTGCTAGACCGATAAAGAGGTATCTACAAAAGAATGTGGAAACCTTAAGTGCAAGGTTGATTTTAAGTGATCAGGTTCATGCACAGGATACCATTGTGATCGATGCTGATAGTAGTAAGTTAATTGCACATGTAAAATAATAGACACCATTTCAACTCTATAACATCAGAGTGATCAATTAAATAGCAACTTTTCTAATTTAGAGGCGGCTTTTGCTGCCTCATTAATATTTTGGTGCAATTTGTGCATAATTAATATATAATAATTTTAATAGAAGCGAATAATGTAACAAACGAAGAGAGGAAAGTTAATGACCAAACTAGATGAGTTAATGAATGTTATTACAAAAAATCATGTCTATATTCAGATGCATAATTATCCGGATCAGGATGCACTCGCTTCTGCTTTTGGACTACAGGCATTACTTGCTAAAAAGGGTAAAAAAACCACAATCTGTTACAATGGGCAGATTGATAAATATAATACGATAAAGATGATTGAACGACTTGATATTGCTATATTTAATGCAGACGAATTTAACATGGAAGCGGGAGATGAGATTATCCTAGTGGATGGTCAGAAGGGCAATATTAATATGGAGGATTTTGTGGGTAATAAAATTGCCTGCATTGATCATCATCCGATTCAAGAAATAACTGATTATCGATTCTACGATATAAGAAGCCAAGTGGGGGCTTGTTCCTCAATTATTGCAGAATATTTTGTAGAAAATAATATAGAACTTCCAATGAATGTAGCAACGGCATTGAACTATGGAATCAAGATGGATACGGCACACTTATCCAGAAGAGTGTCCAACCTAGATATAGATATGTTCTCCTATCTCTATAAAAAATCAGATTTAGAAATATTACAAAGTTTCGAGAATTGTAGCTTAAGAAAGGAAGACCTAACAGCATATCAAGACGCAATTTCCAACTTGAAATTATATGGAAGGTTAGGGATTGCAAAAATTGGAGATGATTGTTCGGAAGCAATTATTGGAAGTATTTCTGATTTTCTGTTAACCTTATCTGAGATTGATTGTACTTTAGTATACGCTTATAGGGTTGGAGGGTTAAAATTCTCAATACGTAGTGAAGCTAAATCTGTAGATGCGGGAAAATTAATTAAAGAGGCGTTAAGAGGTTTCGGTGATGGTGGAGGGCATGCTACAATGGCTGCAGGATTTCTACCTAACCTATCTACAGAAAAAGAAATAAAAGAGATGGGAAGATTAGTGGAACAACGTATAATCGACCTAATCGCAAAGTGAGAAAATAACGAACTTGAAATACTGAAAGACGATATTACAAGGTAAAGTTATTACTGAGTAAAGTTTGACCCCCTAAGTAAACTAGGGGGTCATGTAATTAATAATAAAATTTTAACAATAGGAGTAAACTATTCATCATTTCCTATACGCAGAAATGAAAGAACTAAGCTAAATCTGAAAGAATTGTACCATGTCATTTAAGCGAGTAGCACTTTCCTTATTTGCATTAGCTTGCTCTTTAACTTGATTAGTTTTATAAGCTATTGATGCTGATTTTTCAGCAATTTCCGATGAACCGGAAGCACCTTCAGTAGTAGCAATTGTAACCTCATCAATGGCTTGTTTAATATACTTTATAGATTCTGACAATTGTAAGGTTGAATTCTTAATATCAGTTACCATACTATCTACGGTATTGGCATCTTCATTATACTGTTCTCCAGTTTGAACAAGCATTTCATAATCCCGTATTACCTTATTATCAACGAATTCTAGAATACCTTTAGAGTCAACCACCAAAGCCTCTACTGCACTTGATACTTCATTTGTTATTGACTCAATTTTTGATACTGCACTTTGTGAATTTTCTGCAAGTACTCTTATCTCATTTGCAACAACGGCAAATCCTTTTCCGGCTTCTCCTGCCCTTGCAGCTTCAATAGAAGCATTAAGTGCCAAAAGATTGGTTTGAGAAGTAATGTTAAGGATTGTTTTAGAAAGTGTCCTTATTTCTTCAATAGCACTAGTCTTTTCGATTGATTGTCTAAGCTTCTTATTTGCAGCTTCATAGATTTGAACAGCTGTTTGCTGCGATTCTAATGATAAATTCTTTAATTTTTCAGCCCTAATTTTAATTTCTTTTACAATCACTTGTCCTTGCGTTGATTTATCATCAACACTTCCAATTTCTCTCTCAATTTCAACTGCTGTAGCATTCATCTCTTGTGTAGAGGCAGCTGTTTCTTCCATGCCAGCAGAAAGCTGTTGTGTAGTAGCCGATATGTCTTCAACATCGTTATAGACATTATCTGCACTATTGGCAAGAATAAAAGTAGAATCTTCTATTTTAACGGTTTCCCCTTTAATTCCGTATATAGTAGTGCTGATTTTCTCTTGCATATGTATAAATGATCTTGTAATATCTCCAATTTCATCTTTTCTTTTAGCTGATTTATCATGGAATTCTATCTTGAAATCTCCATTTTCCATTTTTTCTAAATGGCCTTTAATTTGTTTAAAACCTTTTCCTATATTTTCGCCTAATAGGTATGTTAATATACAACCTATTAATAATAGGAATATTAGTACTCCTATTATTGCTGACATAACTGTTGTAACCTTGGCCTCAATTACATCCGTATAAACACCTACAAACCACATACCAACAACAGCTCCATCTTTGTCATGAAGAGGAATATAATAGGTAGATGCATTATTACCTGCCACAACTGTATTTCCAGAAAAATCCGAATTATTCTTAATAACATTATCTACGACTATACCGTCGGCCTGAGTACCTACTTTTCGGTTTCCATCTTCATCTCTAAGTGTAGTAGAAACTCTTGTATCACCAGCGAATATAGTAGCTAATATTCCGGTTTTTTCACCAAACTCATCGACCAGTTCATAATTGTCATTTATCAAAGTATCACCTTTGTATAATTGATCACCATCTAATCTCCACTCTCCTGGATAATTTGCGTCAATAAGAGACGCTCCTAGAATAGAATAATTAGAAAGTTCATCTGTAGTTTCTTGATTGATTAAATCAGTAATTGATTTGCGGAAATAGATGCCTGTAACAATAATAATACTGCTTATAATTAATAAAACTTGTAAAACAATTTTCCATTTGATTTTCATACTTTACCACCTTTTTTATAATTCTTGTATTAATCTCCAGTATGTATTCCATTGCATATCCAATTCTTCCAATTTATAAACCTTTTTTCTTGCCACCACATCCATAATAAACCCATCTAGCAATCGAAAGAAGGTAATAATATAATCTACAACTGGTGCATTTTTTGTTAAAAAGCATTCAAAAAATGCTTTTTCAATGCTACTATGCATCTCTTTTGTTTGATTTAAAAATAATGAGATTGTACTTGATAAGGTTTATAAACGTTCGTTCATTAAATATACACTAACTGATTTTCAAAGTATATAGTCAATGTAGAAATAATGTAATATAATGTCGAATATATTGACTTTGAGGATGCAATGCGTTAATTTTAATGAGAAAAAAAGTCACTTCCTGTCACTTTTATTAATTCCTTCTTATTGCTATTCCAAGAAAAATATGTCATTATATTGTATATGAGGCACTAATTTAATATTTCAAAGCAAAATCCATCATATTAATTGGATTAACAGCCAAAAAGAATTGAGTAACTTTTCAGGCTGATTTATATTCTTTTAGAAGCATTAAGAAATAGGAGTGATAAAATGAGATTTATAAAGTTAAATAGTATAAACAAAAAAATATGTTTTTTGGTTTCCTTAATCATTATTATATCTTTATTGGGTATATCTGTAATTAATTATACAATTGCAAAGAAGGAGATTTCTCGCTCCAATGAGATTATTCTAAAGAATGTGATTGAATCTTCTCTGTTTGAAATCAATAAAAATTATAGTTATGCTTCAGGAGAAACAAAATGGATGACAGAAGAAGAGGCGAAAGAAGCTTCATTAACTTCAATTAATCAATTACATAGTAATCAAGTTGACACAGTATCCAGTGCTTCTGAGGTAGAGACTGATGCTACATCCAGTGCTACAAAGAATGCGGATTTAAAGTATCACACGTTGAATTTAGGAGAAGGTGGATACTTTTTTATAGTAAATTCAAGTGGTGATGTGATATCTCATCCATTTTTAAGTGAAAATATTTTTGAATTAAAATCAGAAGATGGACGATTTATTGTCCAAGATATCATAGCTAAGGCAAAAAGCGGCGGTGGAATTATAAATTATAGTTTAGATAAAGAAAGTAGTAAAGTCACAGGGAATAAAACCGTATATACTCAATATTTTCCATATTGGGATTGGACAATTACAGCAGTAATATATGACGCAGATCTGTTAAGAGGATCTGATATCATACTAAATTATAATCTCATTAGCCTAGTGTTTATTTTATTAATTTCATTATCCATAACGATTTTAATTACTAGAAAAATAACTGGACCAATTAAAATAATTTCTAATATACTATATAAAGTATCCAACGGTGATTTAACGGTAAGCAAAATCAACACAAAATCAAGGGATGAAACGAAATTATTAGGAGATTCCGTAAATCGCTTAATAGATAAGTTGAGTGATATAATAAAATTAATGATGGTATCAAGTAATAACCTAAATCAGTTCGCGGTAGGATTAAAGGAATCTGCGGATAGTGTGTCGGAAACAAGTGTTGAAGTCTCAAGAGCAATTTATCAGATGACGGTATCCAGTGAGGAGCAATCCCAAGATACTTTTAATAGTGTTCAAAAAGTGACGTTATTAGGTAATGATATAAAAGAAACAGCCAATGCAAGCTCTGAAATAGAGCAAGTGGCTTTCCAAACCATAGAGTTGAAAGAAAAAGGATTACTCACTGTGAATGATTTAAAAGAAGCAAGTTATGAAAATAATACAAACTCGCAGGAGATAGAAATAGTAATAAACAGTATTCATGAACGGTCTCTACAAATAGGAGAGATTATTAATATTATTGCAGGGGTAGCAGATCAAACGAATCTCTTGGCCTTAAATGCAAATATTGAAGCTGCCCGCGCTGGTGAACAAGGACGAGGCTTTGCCATAGTAGCAAATGAAGTTCGTACGTTAGCAACTGAGACAGCGAAAGCGACAGAAGATATAAGAGCCAAAGTAAATGAAATGCAGGTGCAATCTAAGACAGCGGTAGATTTTGTATATAGGAATAAATCAGGAGTTGAAAAAATCAATAACACAGTGTTAAAGACGGAAAATATATTCAATAGAATATCTAGCGAATTACAGATTTTAACAGATGATATTAAAACCATAGTAAACTATAATTATGAAATCAATCATAAAAAGGATGATATTCTTCTAATGTTAAACAACGTTTCAGAAACTGCCGAAAAGAATTCGACTCATATAGAAGAAATTTCATCCTCTGCCCAAGAGCAATCCATGACGATGGATGGAATTACAAGAACTGTCTTTCAGTTAAATGAAATGATAAAGGACTTGAATGATTTGATCAATAAATTTCAAACAAGATAATTCATAGTGGTCGGAACAGGAGCAAGTAAAATGCAAAGAAAATTGTATTTTACTTGCTTTTTTCATAAGTTTATATATCCTTCGTGGAGTTTCGAACGATCAGTTCGGGCAGTGTAGTATAGAGCTGTACCTGCAACGAAGGTGTTTTAATCTTGCGAATCAACATACTAGCAGCCTGTAACCCCAGGTCGTATACGTCAATATTCACTACAGTAGGAGTTGGATCCATTATCATAGAAAAAGGATAATTATCAAAGGTAATGACACCTATGTCCTTTGGAATACGCAGTCCTATATCTTTAATCGCTTTGAGAGCGCCAAGAGCAATGCTATTGTTTTCACAAATTACTGCATCCGGTCTTTTTTCACCAGACAGCACTTCTGACATTACCCTATAACTTGTGTCCTTTGAGGAATCAGTATAGCAAACAATGGCAGGGGTCAGTCCCTTTTCACTCATTACATTTTCAAACCCCTGCAGACGCTGGGCCGAAATCTGGTCTGCCTCGTAGCCGCTCAAAAATGCGATATGTTTATAGCCACAATTGTATAAGTGATTGGTGGCAATTTCACCGGACAGGCAGTTGTTGGTATCAATCCAGCATAACTGGCTTTCAAAGTCCGGCTTACCAATAATAATATGGGGGAAATTCAACCCAGGCAGCAATAAGGAAAGTCCTCTTGTTGTGGCTGAGCCATGTATGATAAGTCCATCTGCACTTTTCTCGGCAATAATTTTCTCTGCTTCGTCTGCAGGCTCTTTATCGGCATCGATGCTTAAAACACTTAGGTTGTAGCCTTTTGCTGCTAACGCTTTTTGCACGCCGCACATAATTTCAAACATATGAGGATTCATAAAGGCAACATCTTTTTGCAAACGTGTCATGAAAAGAATGTTGCGAGTGGACTTTTGGGCAAAATTCCTTGCACGCAGATTCGGATAATAATGCAGTTCTTTCATAACAGCCTCTACCCGCTTTGCAGTTGATTCACTAATGGTTGGTGATTTGTTTATTACTTTTGACACAGTGGAAATGGATACACCGGCTTCTTTCGCAACATCTTTAATAGTAATTGACATAGTACACCTCATTTATAATTTATAGGAAAACGCTTTACTTGATATTACACCGTTTTCCTAAATAAATCAAGCAGATTCACTAAAAATCTATTGAAAAATTTAAAATCGTAGGTATAATAGTATATATGATTAAGGGAAACAAGATATTGGCAACTATGGAATACGAAAGCGTTTTCCTAAATAATTAAAACAACAACCAAAAGAGCCACGCCATGCGAGAGATCTCACGGTTGTCATTAACGATAATGCACTAGCATGGAAGCATTATCGTATCACCAAAACAAAAGGAGAGATTAATGATGAAAAAATTGTTTGCTTTTGTATTATCGGTTACTCTATTGGCAGGCCTAGTGTCTGGCTGTGGAAAAACCACTGGTGAGTCCCAAACACTCGCCTCGAAATCTGACACATCCGCTTCTGACACAACCAAGGAAGCAGAGCCGGTAACCATCACTATTTGGCATGAAACCTCGGAGGACATCGCTAATTCCATTCAGGCGGAACTTGATAAGTTAGCCCCGGATGTAATAGTAAAAGTGGAACGAAAAGAGAAAATGAGTGATGCTTTAAAGTTGGTTGGTAACGATCCAAACAGTGCTCCGGATATATATTTTTTTGCACATGATAAAATTGGCGTCTTTGCCCAGATGGGAATTCTTTCACCAGTAACAGATTTTATCAGCAAAGAGGATATGAGTGATTTAATGCCTATGGCCATTAGTGCTGCAACTTACAAGAATGAAATTTATCAGCTTCCGGTTTATTTTGAAACACAGATGTTCATGTATAACAAAGCTTTGATGAAGGACGTTCCTAAAACTACAGATGATCTGCTGGCTTATATGAAAGCAAATACAAAGGACGGTAACTACGGTTTTGTAGAACAACACAGCACTGCGTACTATGCTTCTTCCTGGATGCACGCTTTCGGTGGTCTTATTATTAACGAGAATGCAGAGCCAGGCCTGAATAATCAGGCAACAATGGATTCTGTTACATATCATAAACAGTTTGTACAATATATGCCGATTGACGGCGAGTACAACACCATAACCACTCTGTTTAAAGAAGGCAAAGCTCACGCTATCATAGGCGGACCATGGTTGGTACCGGAAATCAAAGCAGTTGGAATTGATCTTGGTATTGCACCTATGCCAACCGTGAATTCAACTGGAAAACCTTTGACACCATATTCTGGTGTTCAGGGTGTATGTGTACTAAAGGCTAATGCAGAAACGAAAAAAGATGCAATTACCAAAGTGCTTAAGCAACTGTTAAAGACGGACATTGGTATTTCTCTTGCAAAAGCTGCAAGCTGTGCTCCAGTGAATAACAAGTGCTATGATAATGCAGATGTTGCAGGGAATGAAATGATTGTGGCCATGAAAGAAATTGCCGCAAACGTAGTGCCTATGCCAAATGTTCCCGAGATGGATGTAATGTGGACTGCTACAGAAAATATGCTGGCAGCTGTTAATAAAAATGACGGTGACGTACAGACAGAGTGCGAAAAGGCTCAAAAAGATGCCCTTGCTCAAATTGCTGCCATGAAGTAATCTAATTTCACAATTTACATAGTATGATAGACAAGGTACGTGCCACCAGGAACACTGGGAGATAAATGAAGTTTCTCAAGTTACTGGTGACACCTCCTTTATTGAAAGGAGATGCCATGAAGAAAAAACTTCTGCCGTATCTGTATGCTTTTCCTACCCTATTGGTCATAGCCTTGATTATCCTGTTTCCTATACTATACACCGGATATATCTCCGTTACCAACATGAATGTGTACCATTGGTTTGATTTTAAGTTTATCGGATTAGAGAATTACAAAAACGCTGTGCTGGTGTTTGATTCCGGTTTTTTGCCTGCATTATTGCGTACTATTTTATGGACTGTATTGAATATGATACTGCAAATGATTCTCGCGTTTTTCATTGCTTTAGGATTAAATACCGAAGGCTTAAAATTGAAAACACTTTACAAAACACTGCTGATGTTTCCTTGGGCTATGCCCGGTTATGTATCAATACTGCTGTGGCGTATGGGGATGTTTAACACAGAATTCGGTTTACTCAATCATTGGCTGGATGCACTGGGGATTGAAAATGTACGGTGGCTTAGCCAGAATGTACCTGCATTTTTCTCCAGCACCACAGTGAATCTGTGGCTTGCCCTGCCCTTTATGATTATGACCATTGATGGAGCCTTGCAGAGTATTGACCGTTCCTATTATGAAAGTGCCATGATGGACGGAGCTGGATTTTTTACAAAAATCCGAACCATCACCTTACCGTCACTTCGATCCATTATTATGCCTGCGGTTGTCATGACTACTTTTACCACGTTTAAGCAGTTTGACATTGTCTACTTGCTTACGCAGCAGCAAGGAGCAAAAACGGGTGCTGATATCCATACAATCATTACATACGCTTATGAAAAAGCTTTTATTACAAATAATTATGGATACAGCTCGGCGGTTTCTGTTTTAATTTTCGTGATACTTATTGGTTTTTCTGTGTTTACTCGCAAAGATATGAAGGAGGAAGGCTTATGAGAACCTATCATACCAGACAAAAAGTCAAGTTAATCTTACTGAATATTGTCTTTATTATGCTGTGTTTAATCGGTCTTATCCCTATTATATATGCATTTTCTGTATCTCTTAATGGAGGAAACAGTGTTATGAGCTCGGATTTTTCCATTATTCCAAAACACTTCACCTTAGATAACTATAAATCGGTACTGTTTGACCAGCCATTTTTGTTATGGTTTAAGAACAGCTCAATACTGGCGTTATTTACGGTAATGATAGCACTGACTTTGTCCATACCGGCGGCCTATGCTTTTTCCCGCCATCGTTTTAAAGGACGAAAGCCATTGCTGTATATTTTGTTGATGCTAAATGCATTCCCTGGAATTTTATCCATGTTCGCAGTGTACCGTCTGTTAAAACCTTTGAATTTAATCAATTCCTATGCTGGATTAATTATAATTTACATTGGTACTATGGGCATTTTCAGTCTTTGGAACATGAAGGGTTATTTTGATACTATTCCCTTAGAAATTGAAGAGGCAGCCAGAATTGACGGTGCCAATGACTTTCAGACCATCCTAAAAATCATATTACCTTTGGCGCGCCCTACCATTATTGTAACCGCTGTTATGGTATTGATTTTTGTGTGGAATGAGTATATTTTTGCCGTTACCTTTATGACTGGCTCTAATCATTATACCTTAGCCGCAGGGCTATATTCACTTCAGGCTACGGAATATACCCGTAACTGGCCAATATTTTCTGCCGCATCGCTCATGACATCTTTGCCTATTCTAATCGTATTTTTCTTGGTACAAAAGCAAATGCGTTCAGGCTTGGTTGCAGGCGGTGTGAAAGGATAACTACATATAAGGAGATTACTATGGAAAAAAACGCTATTTTACACATTCCGCTTTCCAACTATGCTTACGGTTTGGACGAGACCCATATGGTGTTCCGTCTGCGTGCTGCTAGAGGCGATTTAAAAAGCTGCGTGTTTTATTACGGAGACCGTGCATTCCGCCAAAATCCAGTTGTTTTTACAAAAAAAGATATGTCCATTTCAGCGAGAGATGAACTTTTTGATTATTTTGAAGTAAAGATTGAAACGACTTATACCCGTGTGTGCTATTACTTTGAACTGGACGATGGTAGGAATACTATCTTTTATCTGGCTGATATCTTTACAAAGGAACTACCGGCGGAGCGTTCTGAATTATATCAATTACCTTTTAATCACCCTGAGGATTTGGAAAAGGTTCCGCAATGGATAAAAGAAGCGGTTGTGTATAATATTTTCCCCGACAGCTTTGCCACGGGAGAAAAATATATTTCCCTTCAGGGACTGGAAAAACCAGCAGAGGCGCAGGTTTGCAAAAGCAAAAATGGAGGAACTCTGAGAGGTGTGCTGGAAAATCTGGACTATATTAAGAATCTGGGAATTACCTGCATTTATCTGAATCCTATTTTTACGGCAGGAGAATATCACAAATATGATGTACTGGATTATTACCACGTGGACCCTTGTTTTGGTACAAACGAGGATTTGAAAGATCTGGTAGAAGCCTGTCACGCCAATGAAATGAAAATTCTTGTGGATGGGGTATTTAACCATTGCAGTTGGAAGTTTTTTGCCTTTGAGGATGTGGTACGTAACGGAGAGAATTCCAGGTATAAGGATTGGTTTTATCGTTTATCCTATCCGGTGGTTCGCCCTCAGAGTGTGGATGAAATACCTGGGTATGACTGTTTTGCTTATGAGAGCAGGATGCCAAAGCTTAATACAGCCAACCCTGAGGTACAGGAATATTTCTGTAGGGTATGCGATTACTGGTTGCGTGAATTTCATATTGACGGTTGGCGCCTGGATGTAGCCAATGAAGTAAATCATGAGTTTTGGCGTGCTTTTCGTCGGACGTCGAAAGCTGCAAACCCTGATTGCGTGTTAATTGGAGAAGTGTGGGAAAGTGCTCCTACATGGCTGTTAGGGGATCAGTTTGATTCTACTATGAATTATGATTTTCGAAAAAATTGTAGGGACTTTTTTGCTAATGGAAAGTTGGATAGTTATGCTTTTGACAGTCGCGTTACACAGATGCTGATGCGATATACAGAAACAATTGCATATGGTCAGTTAAATCTGTTGGACAGCCATGATGTTTCCCGTTTTCTATCTCTTTGTCAAGGCAATCTGGAATGTATGAAATTAGCAGTTACATTCCAAATGACTTTTGTAGGTGCGCCATCGATATTTTACGGGGATGAAAAAGGATTTCTTGGCGTAGTGGAAGAAGAATACCGCCAGCCTATGAGGTGGGATAACTGGGGTAACGAAATTGAAGAATTCTACCGACATCTAATTATCTTGCGGAATAAAAATTCGGCTCTTCGTCTGGGCGACTACCATACAGTAAAAGCAGAGCGAGGTTCAGGATTATATGTATATGAAAGATTTGATGATTATCAAAAAATCACAGTGGCACTGAATGTCTCAGATAAGGATGAGATTGTGCCAAGTTTAGGTGAACAGAGACTGCTATTTGGACAGGATGTTACGAACGGTGTATTAAAACCATGGGGATTATCCATCTATTCATGCATTATATAGGGTAAAACCATGGGCTAATATGGTGTCCGCATTATTGCAAATATTATATTTAAAAAAATAGTTTGACACAGGGATTTCATCGTGATATAATTCCTACGGTACATTTATCTGGATTAAGCATCTAGAGCATAGAAATAGTTTAAGAATAAGATTGATAAACCAAAGGGGATATTCGTAATCTACCGGTTAAATTATGATATATTTAAGCTCTCTGTCTCAAAAGACCAAGAGCTTTTTTTATGGGTTTTCTCTCTATACAGAGATATCCTTTTGTAGATGCTTAGCGGGGTGTGTGAAAAAAGAATTTTATTAATCGGAATTCTAGTGCAATGTGAAGATAAATATTTAAATTTATCGTTAGCATAAGAGTATATTGAACCACCGCAGGATAAAATAATAAAGGGATTTTCAAGGAAAGAAAGGAAACAAACAAATGGAAACAGTAAGATTTGAAGATTTAGAAATTATCGAGCCAATTTTAAAGGCAATAGTAGAGATGGGATTCGAGGAAGCATCACCAATTCAGGCGACAGCAATTCCTACCATGCTAGCAGGAAAAGATATAGTGGGTCAGGCACAAACAGGTACAGGTAAAACAGCTGCCTTTGGTATTCCATTATTACAGTCAGTTGATCCAAAAGATAAACATTTACAGGCAGTTGTATTATGTCCAACTAGAGAATTAGCGATTCAGGTAGCAGAAGAAATTAGAAAATTAGCAGTTTTTCTTCATGGAATTAAAGTGCTTCCAATTTACGGAGGACAGGAAATATCAAAGCAAATACGTTCTCTTAAAGCGGGCACACAGGTTGTAATTGGTACTCCTGGACGTGTTATGGATCATATGAGAAGAAAAACAGTTAAGTTTGATCAAGTTAAAGTAATTGTTTTGGATGAAGCGGATGAAATGTTAAACATGGGATTTCGTGAAGACATTGAGACGATTCTAAAGGATATACCAGAAGATAGACAGACGGTTTTATTCTCAGCAACTATGCCAAAACCAATTATGGATATTGCAAAAATTTATCAAAAGAATGCCCAGATTATTAGGGTTGTAAAGAAGGAATTAACAGTTCCTTTGATAGAACAGTATTATTATGAAGTAAAACCGAAGAATAAGGATGAAGTTTTATGCAGATTGATCGATATGTATAACCCTAAATTATCCCTAATATTCTGTAATACAAAGAGAAAAGTTGACGAATTAGTTACTATCTTACAGGGTAGAGGATATTTTGCAGAAGGACTTCACGGCGATTTGAAACAACAACAGCGTGATCGTGTTATGAATAGTTTCCGTAATGGAAAAACTGAGATATTAGTTGCTACAGACGTAGCTGCTAGAGGTATTGATGTAGATGACGTGGAAGCGGTATTTAACTACGATATTCCACAGGATGATGAATATTATGTACATCGTATTGGCAGAACTGGCCGTGCGGGAAGAATGGGCAGAGCATTTACTTTAGTTGTTGGCAAGGAAGTATATAAGCTAAAAGACATCCAAAAATATTGCAACACTAAAATTACTGCACAACCAATTCCATCAATCAATGATGTTACTGCAGTAAAAGCAGAAAAGATATTAGAAAAAATAAATAAAATCATTGAAACAGAAGATTTATCAAAAATTATTGATGTTATTGAAGCGCGTGTAAATACAGAAGATTATACTTCCCTTGATATAGCTGCAGCTTTCTTAAAGATGGCTATGGGTGAGGGTAGTGAACAAATCGAAGAGAAGGCTAGTTATCAAGATTTTGGTGATACTGGTGCGGAAGCAGGCATGGTTAGACTTTTCATCAATATAGGTAAGAACCAAAATGCAAAACCTGGAGATATCTTAGGTGCCATAGCAGGTGAAACCGGAATGCCAGGTAAATTAATCGGCAGTATAGATATGTATGATAAGTATACCTTTGTTGAGGTTCCAAGAGAATATGCGCCTGAAGTTATTCAAGTTATGAAGGACGCAAAAATCAAAGGAAAAAGCATTAATATCGAACCAGCCAATCGCAAGTAATTATTCATTATATAAACAATTAGAAGCATAGGTAAGTAATTGAATATGTTTCGTACAGATACACAATCACTCTTTTCATATTGGGTAATACCAGTAGGAAAGGGTGATTTTTTGTTATCCGTATATTTTTATCCGGTGAGGGCACGATATTATTAGATATTATTAGAACAATAATTAAATAGCTGTTAAAAAATGGCATATTGTGCTATAATTAAAAAAAAGCTCGGAGGATATTAATATGTTGATAATAGTAATTATTTTACTTATTTTTATCGTGTTAATCATCATTAGTGCGGATACCCAACGTAAAGTAAAAGAGCAAGAAGCATTAAGGTTAGGAGGTGTACAAAAAGGAGAACAAGTAACAAAGGCTGAGACAATTTAGAAATTAAATGATGGGATAAGAATATTAAAGTGATAAAAGCGAATCATGGTCTATGATTCGCTTTTATCATCAGGGTGTTCTTATCTTTTTTGATTTATTGGACCTATTCCTTCTTCTACAACATTGTGAGTTTGGTTTTGGTTCTCTACTTTTACTTTATTCGTAATACTGTTAAACTTTTCGTTTTCTCTTTTTTGCTGTTGTTTTTCTAATTTTAATTTATGCATTTTAACTCCCATCTGCGTGTTTTAGCACGCATACAAATCTAGATGTTTCACCTCAATGTTAGTATTGGTAGATTCGCTAAGAAGTATGTATTCTCTTCAATTTTAGGGAAAAGCGAATGAATGATAATAATACAATAATTTAGCACTATTATAGATGCAATAATAGTGCATTAATCTTGTACTAGTTGCTTGAAATACAATTAAAATGTGATATAATGAAGATGAAAAAACTTGGAAAGGATGGGAAATATAATGTTTATTAATGAAGTGAAGGATAATTTAACGAATCAAATTATTCCTTTTTGGAAGAACTTAAGGGATGAAGAATATGGTGGATACTATGGATTTTTAGATTACGATTTGAAATTAGATAAGAAAGCTATAAAAGGTGTCATTTTAAATAGTAGAATATTATGGTTCTTTACTAATGCATACATAACCTTAGGTGATAAAGAATGCCTGGAGTATGCAACACATACTTATGAATTTTTGAAGAATCAATGCTTAGATAAAGAGCATGGAGGTGTGTATTGGTCAGTTACTTATGATGGCAAACAATCAGATACCACAAAACACACCTACAATCAAGCATTTGCAATTTATGCACTATCTTCCTATTATGAAGCAACTAAGGATGAAGAAGCATTAAAAATTGCCTATGAATTATATGATCTGCTAGAAACAAAATGTAAAGATGCAATTGGATATCTGGAAGCCTTTGACCTGGAATTCAACCCCATAGACAACGATAAGCTTTCTGAGAATGGCCTTATGGCTAGTAAAACTATGAATACTTTGCTGCATGTATTTGAAGCTTACACGGAATTGTACCGTGTGGACAGGCAGGAAAAAGTAGGGAATTGCCTAAAGTGGATGATGGATCAGTTAGCTGATGTACTATTTAATCCGAACCGAAGAATATTAGAAGTTTTTTTTGATGAGAATATGAAAACTCTATCAGATTTAAATTCCTATGGACATGACATAGAAGCTTCCTGGTTAGTTGATCGTGGTTGTGAAGTACTAGGTGATGTTGCATATACTGCTAAGATGCGGAAGATTACAGATGTCTTGAGAGCACATATTTTGGAAGAAGGTTTTGATGGCACTTCACTGAATAATGAGTGTTTTAAAGGTGAAGTGGACAGAACAAAGATTTGGTGGGTTGAAGCAGAAGCAATCCTCGGCTTTATCAATGGTTATCAGTTAGACCCAAGTAAGAAAGCATACCTTGATGCTGCCACAAAGATTTGGGCGTTTACAAAAACTTATATGATAGATAAACGTTCAGGTTCAGAGTGGTTTTATGATTTGGATAAGAATGGGGCACCTGTAAGCCGTAAAGAAATCGTAGGACCATGGAAATGCCCATATCATAATGGCAGAATGTGCTTTGAGGTAATAAAGAGAAATATTGACTGGTAAATAGTAAACATATACTTAGAAAGGTTTGGTACAAAATATGCATCCGAATTATTACATACAATTAGAGAAATATAATAGATTAATTGAAAAGAAGAACGAAATCAGCCCTATTTATAATGGAATCTATGACCGTTATGTGAACCCTGTATTAACTAACCTACATATACCATTGTTCTGGAAATATGATCTGAATGAAAAATCCAATCCATATTTTATGGAACGTTTAGGCGTGAACGCAGTATTTAATTCCGGTGCAATAGAGTTAAATGGTAAATACTATTTAGTTGCACGGATTGAAGGTAATGATCGAAAATCTTTCTTTGGTGTAGCAGAAAGTGACAGTCCGGTTGACGGTTTTAAATTTTGGGATTATCCGATATTATTACCTGATGTTTGCCCCGAAGAAACCAATGTCTATGATATGAGACTCACCAAACATGAGGATGGCTATATCTATGGTGTGTTCTGCTCAGAGAGCAAAGATCTTACTAACAACGATCTATCGGCTGCTAAAGCAGAAGCTGGTATTGTTAGAACTATAGACCTTAAGACCTGGGAGAGACTTAATAACTTAAAGACTTTAAATTCTCCTCAACAGAGAAATGTTGTATTACACCCAGAATTTATTAAAGGAAAATATGCTTTTTACACCAGGCCAATGGATGACTTTATTAACACCGGTTCCGGTGGTGGTATCGGTTTTGGTTTATGCGAGGATATTAACTTTGCAGTAATTGATGAAGAAATCATTACTAGTCAAAGAAAGTATCACACCATTACGGAAGCAAAGAATGGTGCAGGCGCGATACCGATTAAAACAGAAAAGGGCTGGATTCATATTGCTCATGGTGTAAGAAATACTGCGGCAGGATTAAGATATGTGATTTATGTTTTTGCAACTGACCTAGAAGATCCATCAAAAGTAATTGCAGAACCTTCAGGATTCTTTATTGCACCACTTGGTGAGGAAAGAGTGGGAGATGTATCCAATGTAGCCTTTACCAATGGAGCAATTGTAAAAGATAATGGAGATGTCTACATTTATTACGCTTCCTCTGACACCAGACTTCATGTTGCAGCGACAACAATAGATAAATTAATTGATTATACCTTTAATACACCAGTAGATCCACAACGCAGCGTGGAATGTGTACAGCAAAGATGTGATTTGATTGCTAAGAACTTAGAACTATTAAAGAGATAATATTATCTAAAGTTTATAAGATTGACAAATAAAGAGGTTGTATTTACAATATATGTAATGCGGTTATTTATTAGGTGTTGAAAATTGACTTAATACGATTCTTGAACAGACAAGTTCCGAAGGGGTGACAAATTTCTATTTTAGTCATGACATACTGTTGTCATGTTTTTGATGATAAGATTATCAAAACAAGGAGGGTTCAGTATGAAAATAAAAATCAGAGAGGAGGTAAAAACATGGAATTTATGATACAGCTGTATGTAAAAAATGCAATAGAAGCCATTGAACTTTATACAAAAGCCTTTGGCGCTAAACTGGAGAATATTGAATACACTCCAGAAAAAACTGTTCTTCATTCAGAAATAATTGCGCATGGACAAAAAATCGCGATCGGGGATTCCCAGGACACTGCAATAACAGGTACAGTTTTTCAAATAGATGTTAGAATGAAAAACGAAGAGGATGTAAAGAAGGCATATGAAATTTTGAAAGAAGGCAGTCGGACGAATGTTCCGCTTGGGCCGGTTTTCTTTAGTCCATGCATGGTTGATTTTATTGACAAATTCGAAGTTCGATGGTGTCTTTTCGCAGAATAGAATATAATGAAAGCGGAATGAGGAATTGCAAGCTTGCTTGCAGATTCCGATTGGAGTAACAAGATCATGAACACGCTTTCTGTTCATGATATAATAAGGAGGATAAAAAATGAATCAGGAAATTATTGCAAGAGCCGGTGAAATAGTAGGGAAAAATACCGGGGAGGGGTCCTATTGTGTATTGGCGCTGATTGACCTGGATGGCTATCCAACAGCATCCACAATATCTGCCTCAAAAGCAGATGGTATCAATTGGATTACCTTTTGTACCGGGTTGGGTGGGACAAGAACCAACCGGATTAACAAATGCAACCGGGCCAGCGTTTGTTTTAATGCTGGCGATTACAATATCACGCTGGTTGGTACAATAGAAATATTGACCGACCCGAATGTGAAAAAGGAAATGTGGTATGGGGGCCTAGCTAACCATTTCAGTGGGCCGGAAGACCCGAATTATTGTGTTTTGCGTTTCAAAACGCAGCGCTATAATCTACTGGTTGACTGGGAAGAAGCAACAGGAGAAATATAAGTAAACTACACCTTTCCCAATTTCAGAAAAACCTAAATAATAAAGATAAAAAAATTGCGCCCCGTTGGGAGCGGGGCGCAGGTCTGTACTGGGAACAATATATAAGGGGAGTATATATAATGGGGGGTTATATATACTATAGAAATAAGCATTTTAGCGTTTTATTTAAAAGTATCTTTTCAAAAGTCCTTCAAAAGCTTTCCCGTGTCTTGCTTCATCTTTAGCCATTTCATGAACGGTATCATGAATAGCATCAAGATCAGCAGCCTTAGCACGTTTTGCAAGATCAAACTTACCGGCAGTAGCACCATTTTCAGCATCCACTCTTAACTCTAGATTCTTCTTTGTACTGTTTGTAAGTACTTCTCCAAGTAACTCAGCAAATTTTGCTGCGTGTTCTGCTTCTTCAAAAGCAGCTTTTTCATAATACATACCAATTTCAGGATATCCTTCTCTATGTGCAACTCTAGCCATAGCTAGATACATGCCAACTTCGCTGCATTCACCGGTAAAATTAGCTCTTAAATCTTTGATTATATCTTCACTAACACCCTGCGCAATACCTACAACATGTTCTGCGGCCCAACTTTTTTCTCCTGCTTGTTCTGCAAATTTAGAACTTGGTGCCTTACAGATTGGACATGCTTCTGGAGCAGAATCTCCTTCGTGAACGTAACCACATACTTGACATATAAATTTTTTCATAGTGTTTAATCTCCCTTTTAATTTCATATTTTTATTAGATCGAATTAATAATAGTAATTATTACTGATATTATAATACAATAATACTTATGGATTGTCAATACCTTTTTAAAAAAATATTTTATATATGTAAGGCTAATATAAGTATTAGCCTGCTAATACAAGTATCAGCCTTCTAAAATTAGAGATGAGCCTTCTGATTTTAGGAATTAACTTTACACTTTGAACACTTTCCATAAAAAAAGGTAGAATGACCTTGTATCTCACCATCAAAACCTGAACTTGCAATTAGATTAATATGATCAAGACTCCCCTGTTCAATTTCCATATCCTGTACACAGGAACATTCCGTGCAAAGGAAATGATAATGAGGCAAAGGGTTGCCATCAAAACGATCACAGCCATCTCCGTGGGAGATTTTCATTATATCACCATGGTCAACTAATAAGTTTAAATTACGATATACGGTTCCTAAACTTATATTTGGATAAACTGTGCGTATATTCATATATATCGTATCTGCTGTAGGATGTTCTTTCGTATGAGCCAAATATGCTTTTATAGATTCACGCTGTCTGCTGTATTTGAGAGTTGTAGCCATATGCCGCCTCCAATAATAGTAATTATTATTAATATTAGCATAAGGTGTTAATAAAGTCAAGGTATATCATAATGGCATTAAGGCAACAAATTGATACATTAATATAAAGTGACAAGCACTGCCGCCTAAACAAAATAGATGAAAGATTTCGTGGGAGCCAAAATTCTTATGTCTACTGTTAAAGATAGGAAGTTTTAATGCATATATAATTCCACCAACAGTATAAATGATGCCGCCTGCAAGTAACCAGTTAAATGCTGATGCGGAGAGAGAATGAAGTAATGGAGTAAAGGCCAATACGCAGGTCCAACCCATTGCTATATATATAATAGAAGAAACCCATCTTGGGCAGTATACCCAGAAGGCCTTTAAACAAATACCCAGGAGAGCCATACCCCAAATTAGACTCAGTAATGCAATACCTAAAGTTCCACCTAAAACGATCAAACAGATTGGTGTGTAAGTACCTGCAATTAGTATAAAAATCATCATGTGATCGAATTTTTTTAAGCGTCGGTTAATCTTGTCAGATAAATCAAAGGTATGGTATATTGTGCTAGCAGTATATAACAATATCATACTTAGGACAAAGACACCTAAGGAGATAAAGTGCACCAGACCAGGGGCTTTCGATGCTTTCATCAGTAAAGGAAGTGCAGAGAATAGGGCCATTAACATTCCAATTAAATGAGTAATTGCACTTCCAGGATCTTTTGCTTTCATAATTTTTTTTGACATAGTAATCTTCCTTTCTAAATTTAATAGTGATATATCACTATTATGTATCAAAATTTTATTATCATGCATTAATGACATAAGAAAATCGCAACACATAGTATTGGTAACCACATTAACTATATAACCATACTACATCACATGGCAAGATAAAGCAAGAATTATTTTAATATGGAAGAGTAAAACAATAAAAAAGCATATCCATAGGATAATGCTTGTATTGGATCAATTATGTTACTGCTGTGACATAAGATCTTGATATTATATGCTTCGATCATGCTGAATATTCAATTTAATATCAGAGATGGGGAGAAGTATTTTGTATAATTTAGTTTTATTCTTGGATATAAGAATCTCATCATGATAATATACAATAGATTAGGGCTAAGTCAAAAAACTCACTAATAAAAAGGGTTTGTGACTTAGTCCTATTTATTCATCCAACAATAAATTAAAAATGTTATAGGGATAATAGGTTCTTTTAAAATTATTATATAGATTCATCAATATATGAAAACGTTTTCATGCAATAACAACAATAGAAAATGCAATTATTTATTTTTTATAATCAAAAAAGTATAAAAAACTTGACATTTTAGCAGTAAATTTGTATTATGTATATAACATAGCTGAAAAGTACATGTATTTTATAAAAATTTACTGAAATATGGATATGAAAACGTTTTCACACTAATTTATGTATATATATGTAATTTCATTTATGAAAAATATTATTTAACTGCAGCAACTTGAATTAATTGGTGAATGTTGTTGAAAAAAAAGGAGGATTTTAAAATGAAAAAAGTAGTAGCATTATTGTTGATTCTATGCATGTCGTTTTCATTAATAGCATGTTCAAACGGAACGACAAAAGAAACAGTAACTGGTACAACAGAAACGGGTGCGACGGATGAACCGGAAGTAACAACTGAACCGGAAGCAACAACTGAAGCAGGAGTTGCTGCAGCAGAAGATGTCATTTTAATTGGCTGTCTTCAGGATATTACAGGTAAAACAGCTACTTTAGGCAAGATGATTCAAGCAGGCGCACAATATGCTATTGATGAAATTAACTCTGAAGGTGGTCTTAATGGTAAGATGATTCAGTTGATTACACGTGATACCACAGGTGATGTTACAGAAGCAATCAGCGCATACGAACTTCTTTGTACACAGGATGGTGTAAGTGCAATTATAGGGCCCCCGGTTGCAAATATTGGACTTGCAATTGCACCTCTTTCTGAACAATATAATGTTCCGCTTTTAGGTTTCGCTACGGATACAGCAACATTGCATGATGCTACAGGAAAAACATATAAGAATATGTTTTTATTCCAACCTTCGGCTGACCAACAGAGTGCAATCATGGGTTCTTATGCTACAGAACAATTAGGTGCATCTAAGATCGGTGTTATCTATAGAAACGATAATGCATATTCAGTTTCTTTAGTGGATGGATTTGAAAAATATTTGGAAGGTAAAGATGCAGAAATCGTACAAACGGTTGAGTATACAGCTACAGATACAGATTATAGTACAATGTTAATGAAGATTATGAATGCGGGAGTTGATATTATTTATGCTCCAAACTATACAACAGAATTAATAGCAATCGTTCAACAGGCACGTGCCATTGGTTACGAAGGCAAATTAATATGCGGATTAGATGCAGCACCTCCTTTTTCTTCTCTTACCGGTGAAGATGCGGATGGTGTAGTCTACATAAATAATATTACAGAATCGGATGAAAACATTGCAAAAATTATGGAAGTTTATAAATCTGTAACAAAAACAGATGCTACAAACAAATTCTTTATAGGCTATGATGTTATGCGTGTTCTTGCTAAGATTATTGGTGAAGTAGGCACAGATCCTGTAGCTATTAGAGATGCAACAGAAGTAATTAGCGGTTATGAAGGTTTAACCGGTACATTTAATATGAGTCCTGAAACTCATCAGCTGATTGGACTTGAAATGTATATCCATGAAATTGTAAATGGTGAGTCTAAGATGATTATGAAATATTCAGCAGAATAAGAACAACATTAAAGTTAATTAATATATTGCCATTTCTCCTCTTATTTATCAAATAAGGGGAGCAGTGACATAGGAGGTAATATGTATATACAGATTTTATTAAATGGTCTAACCGTCGGAGCAGTTTATGCATTGATATCAACCGGTTTTGCTCTGGTTTTTAATATATTGAAATTCTCTAATTTTTCTCACGGTGCTTTGATGACAGTGAGCGCATTTGTTGGTTATTTTATTTCCGTAGCAACAGGTTGGTCTTTATTCCCTATTTTAATAGTTTCTATGCTTGCAGGAGGTGTAGTTGCTCTGTTTGGTGAAATAGTTGCCTTTAGAAATATAACAAAAAGAAACTCACCAACATTTTACTACTTTGTATCTTCTATTACATTAGGTACATTTTATGAATCAATCATTACAATAATTATTGGAGCCGGATATTTTGTATATCCTAAGTTCTTTAAAAAACCGGCAATCTGGATCGGTGATTTAGTAATTTCGACAAGTAGTTTAGTGATGCTTGGTATTTCAGCTGCTGTATTAGTTATTTTAGTACTCTTTATTAAGAAAACAAAGATGGGTCGTGCATTGCGAGCAGTTTCATTTGATAGGGATACTGCTTATTTAATGGGCATTGATGTATACAGAACGATTCAATTAACCTTTTTTATATCAGGAATGTTAGGTGGGCTAGCAGGTGTATTCTTGGGAATATACAGTTTCACCTTAACAGCTCAGTTAGGTAATTTAGTAGTGAAAGGCTTTATCGCTTCCGTAATTGGCGGACTTGGTAGTATTACGGGTGCTGTAATTGGTGCGGTATTATTAGGAGTTACTGAAACTATATTAGTTTACAAAATCGGTTCTGGTTATGCACCGGTTGTTGTATTTGTTATTATGTTGATATTCCTGATTGTAAGACCTCGTGGTATTGCAGGATCCAACGTACAAGAGAAAGCATAAGGAGGTGCACAGATGCAATTTTATATGTCTATTATTACATTTACAATGATTTCTATAGTTGCTGTTGCTGGTGTGTATGTTCTGACTGGATTAACAGGCATGTTTTCTTTAGGACAGGCCGCTTTCATGGCAATTGGTGCCTATGCTTCAGGTATTTTTGTTGTTAAGCTTGGTTGGCCATTTTTTGCAGCAGCAGCCGGAGCTATTGTAATTAGCGTTGGTATCGGATTTTTAATAGGGCTTCCAACTGTTAAATTACGTCGTGATTATATTTCTTTGGTAACACTAGGTTTTGGTGAAGCGATTACAGCTCTTTTAAACCAGATGAAAGGGATTACCGGCGGTGCGAACGGTTTCTCGGGTATACCTAAAATAATTACAGCACCTCTTGCAATTATTCTTGCAATAATATGCGTAACTTTAGTAGCATTCTTTAAGTCATCTAAATTCGGAAGACAATGTCTTGCATTAAAGGGTGATGAACTTGCTGCGAAAGCTATGGGAATAAATGTTCCAAAAGTTAAGATGATTGCTTTTTTATTCTCAATTGGTTTAGTTACATTGTCCGGTGTTATGTATGCTTTTTTTGTTACATACGTTGATTCTACTTTATTTGGATGGAAGCAAAGTGCAGAATGGGTTATTATGGTGTTTTTTGGTGGTGTAAATAGTTTAACAGGTGCTGTTGTATCGACTATTATTCTATCTGCTTTACCGGAATGCTTAAGATTCTTATCAGATTATAGAATGGTATTCTATGCTGTTGTAGTATTGCTGGTTATTAATTTCAAACCGTCAGGTCTACTTGGCACTTGGGAATTAACTCCTAAGAATATCAAAAAAATTCTTCATAAAGGTGGAAAGGAGAAAAATCATGTTGCTTGATGTAAAGAAAGTAAGTAAAAACTTTGGTGGAGTGCAGGCAATAAAGGACTTTTCTTTAACTGCTGAAAAAGGAGATATTATCGGAATTATTGGTCCTAATGGTGCAGGAAAAACAACGATATTCAATGTTATATCCGGTGTTTATAGTGCAAATGAAGGCTCTGTATTATTAGAAGACAAAAATATCACGAAGTTAGAACAGCATATGATAACAAGGTTAGGTATCGGTCGTACCTTCCAGAATATTAGATTATTCAAAGGTCTTTCTGTTTTAGAAAATGTTATGTGCGCTTTTGATCCACAATCAAAATATTCATTCTTAAGCAGTATTTTACCTACTCCAAAGAGACTATCAGAGGAAAAACGTGGTCGTAAATTATGTGAGCATTATCTTGAAATAGTAGGCCTATCTGACTATAAAGATGAGGATCCGGCTAATATGTCTTATGGCTACCAAAGACGTCTTGAAATTGCTCGTGCTTTAATGTGTGAACCTAAGGTATTATTACTTGATGAACCGGCAGCGGGATTAAATCCTACTGAAGTTACAGAATTAACAGAATTGATTTTACGATTAAGTAAAGATTTTGGATTTGCAATTATTTTGATTGAGCATAGATTAGAGCTCGTAATGGGAATTTCACATAAAATTTATGTTCAAAACTTCGGAAAGACGATTGCGGTTGGTACACCGGATGAAGTTAGAGCAAATCCAGAAGTTATTACAGCTTATCTTGGTTCTGATGAGTGTGAAGATTGCAACGACAATGTAGGAGGAAACAACGATGATTGAGATTAATAATCTTTCTGTAAACTATGGATATATCAAAGCATTAAAGAACGTTTCTATCCAAGCGAAACAGGGTCAAATCGTATCTATAATTGGTGCCAACGGTGCTGGTAAAACTTCATTGCTTCGTAGTATCTCAGGCTTGACAAAACCTGTGGCAGGCACAATCAATTTTTTAGGAGAACCGGTACCATCAAAGCCGAATAAGGTTGTAGAAAAGGGGATTGTTCATGTACCCGAAGGAAGAAAAACCTTCTCGGGACTTACTATTCGAGATAATCTTTTGGTTGGTGGATACCTCTTTGGCAAAAAAGAGAATGAAGAAAATTTAGAAAAAAACTTTAAATTATTTCCAATCTTGGGAGAACGTAGAGACCAATTTGCAGGTACACTCTCCGGCGGTGAGCAACAAATGCTTGCTATTGCCAGAGGTCTTATGTCTCATCCAAAAATAATTTTACTAGATGAACCTTCACTTGGATTAGCACCAATTATTGTAAATCAAGTTTATGATTTAATTAAAGAGATTCGCAACTCTGGAATTACAGTACTTTTAGTAGAACAGAATGCAAACAAAGCACTTGGTATATGCGATGAAGCTTATGTTTTGGAAAATGGAGAAGTAGTTCTTCACGGAACCGGTCAGGAACTATTATGTTCACCTGCTGTAAAGAAGGCTTATCTTGGAGGCTAAGAATATGAATGATAAAGATTATGGTTTTAAGGTTGTACACATCGGAATCAACTGTGAAGATGATGGGTCAGCTATGGATGTTGCAAAACAATTTGAGCAGATGTTTCAGATTCCCAAGGTTGTGGGTAAGGATTCAATCTTTACCGGTCCCCTTTTGGAGCTAATGAAAGGAAAAGGACGCGGTACGAATGGACATATTGGGATAGCGGTGAATGACATTTGTGATGCAATGATGTATTTGGAATCACTAGGTCATGAATTTAATCATGATTCTATTAAGTATAATGAAGATGGATCAATATTGGTTATTTATTTAAAACAAGAAATTGCGGGATTTGCAGTTCATTTATTACAAAATTAAATATATATTCAAGGAGGATAAGATGATACGTAAATGGAATGAAGAATCTTTAGACCATAGGAATGCTTTGTTATTTGCAATGGGCATTAGTGAAGAAGAAGTGAAACGTCCAATTATTGGTATAATAAATTCATGGAATGAAATGAACCCTGGACATTTTCCATTAAAAGATGTTGTTGCTGAGATGAAAGAAGTCATATATAAGGCTGGTGGTTTTGCAGTTGAACTTCCTGTAACCGGTATCTGCGATGGTATTTGTTCTAACAATCCAGGTGATCGTTATACTTTACCTGCTCGTGATATGGTATCTACTGAAGTAGAAACGGTAGCTGAATTAAATAGTTTAGAAGGTATGATTATGATGGGTACCTGTGATAAGGTAGTTCCCGGAATGATTATGGGTGCATTGCGTGTAGACATTCCAACTGTAATGTTTACCGGTGGTTACATGGCACCGGGTAACCTGAATGGAAAGATGTTAACACTAACGCATACAAAGCAGGCTTATGCAGCTTATATAGCAGGAGATATTACAGAATCAGAATATAAGGATGTTGTTCGAAATGCATGTCCTACTCCGGGTGCATGTCCATTTATGGGAACAGCTAATACAATGTGTGCAACAGCTGAAGTACTGGGTTTATCACCACATGGTATGGCAAGTGCCCGTTCACAAACACCGGATTGGCATGAAATGGCAATCCGTGCAGCTGAAAAAATTGTTGAATTAGTAAATAAGGAAATTAGACCAAGTGACATTATTAAACAAGAAAACTTTGAAAATGCTGTCCGTTATATGATGGCAACCGGTGGTTCCACGAATTCTGTCTTACATATTCCAGCAATGGCCAGGCAGGCAGGTATTAATATTACACCGGAAATATTTGATGAAATCAGCCGTAAAGTACCTGTTATTAGTACCATTTATCCAAATCATCCTACTTACACCATGGAAGATTTCAGTAAAGCCGGTGGGTTAGGTGCTGTAATGTTGGAGCTTGCAAAAGAGAATTTAATAGATACTTCTGCGAAGGGTATGTTTGGAACTTTGGCTGATAAAATTGCTCTTTCAGAAAATACTAGTACAGATGTAATACATCCTGTTACGAATGCAATTCATGAACAAGGTGGATTGGCTGTTCTTTCAGGTAATATCGCAAGTGATAGTTGTATTGTAAAATTTTCTGCTGTTGATAAAGAAGCATGGGAATTTGATGGCTTAGCTAAAGTTTATGATTCACAAGATGATGCCTGGCATGCTATACTAAAGGATGAAATAGTAGCCGGTGATGTAGTTGTTATTCGATATGAAGGACCAAAGGGCTCCCCGGGTATGCCACACATGGAAACTTTTATGGCAGCTGTATTAGGAAAAGGATTAGGCAGTAAGATTGCACTTATATCTGATGGTAGATTTTCCGGAGCTACCGGTGGTTTGGCAATTGGCCATGTATCACCCGAGGCATATGAAGGTGGAAACATTGCATTTATTCAAAATAATGACAAAATTCACATTGATATTGAGAAAAGAATTTTAACTGTCGATATAACTGATGAAGAATTTGCTAAGCGAAAGGAATCTTGGATACCGGTAGAAAAGCCATCACCAGGTTGGTTAGGCTTATATAAAAGAAATTGTACTTCAGCTCATAGGGGTGCTACTGTATATTGGGATTGAAAGTAAGGTGAAATAAAATGACAAATATTAAAATGGTTGCGGAACAAGCGGGTGTATCGATAAGTACTGTTTCACGGGTTCTTAGTGATAAACAATATTATGTCAATGACCAAACAAAAGAAAATGTATTAAAAGCAGTGCGTGAGTTGAATTACACGCCTAATTTACATGCAAAAAGTTTAAAGGGCGGGCGTACCAACAATATTGCACTTATCGTACCAAGTATTGATAATGAAATGTTTCCACCAATTGTAAGAGGTGTGGAGGAAATTGCACGAAAAAAAGATTTCACAGTTATTTTATGCAATACGGATGAAGATTCTCAAATAGAAAAATACTACATTAATAAACTTAGCAAAAATTTGGTCGATGGATTTATTATATGTTCTATGCTTAAGGAAAGTGATCATATCAGACAGTTAGAAAAGGATGGGTTTCCGGTCGTATTGGTTTCCAGATATTATGGAGATGCTATCAATTCTGTCGTAATTGACAACTATCAGGCAGCTTATGATGCAACTATGTATTTGGTAAAAACAGGACATAAAAGAATAGCGATAGCAGTAGGCCGGTTAGAATTATCTCTTTATGAGAAGAGATTAGAAGGATATAAAACAGCTATTTGTGATTCGGGCTTGGAATATGACGAGCAGTTGGTTATTAAAGAAATCAGTGGTAATAATGGTTTTTATCAAGCGGTACAGGAACTACTGCGTAAAAAGATTAACATAGATGCCATATTTGCCACAAGTGACCCGAAAGCAATTGTAGTGATGAAAGCAATAAATGATTTTGGACTTAAGATACCGGAGGATATCTCAGTGATGGGATTTGATAATATTAAGATAAGTAGTATGCTTAATCCACCACTATCCACAGTTTCCCAACCTTTGCATGAAATGGGTATCCTGGCAGCGCAAAAATTAATTAATATTATAAATGGAAATAGGCCATCGGAACCGGTAACTGATATTTTAAATACTGAAATTATTATCCGTAAGACTACGAGATAAGAAGGGTGATGGAAATGAATCCAATTGGCATTAATTTATGGAATTGGACTGCTGCCTTTGATGAGTCTAAAACTTCATATATTGAAAAAGCGGCAGCTCTGGGTTTTACGGCTGTAGAAATTGGTATGGAGAAGAGCATATTCGATTCGGCAGCAGTAAAGAAAGTTATAGATAATCATCATTTACAAGTTACTCTTTGTGCAGCTCTTGGAAAAGGAAGGGATATATCCAATTTCGATGAGACTGTTCGAAAAGAAACAAAGAAATATATGTTAGAATGCTTTCAGACAGGAGAAAAGATTGGTGCGAATCTATTTGTCGGTCCTGTGTTTGCAGGAGGAGGCAAAACTCATCTTTTAAATCCTGAGGACAAGAAAAAAGAGTGGAATCTGGCAGTAACCGGATTGCAGGAAATGGCAGATATAGCAGCGAATTATGGAATGAATATCGGAATAGAGCCTATAAATCGTTACCGTACCAGTGTTGTCAATACAGTAGACCAGGTATTGCAGATGATAGAAGATATTGGAAAACATAATGTAGGTATTTTATTTGATACGTATCAGGCTAATATTGAAGAACGGGATATCGCACAAGCTTTAATAAAGGTATGCAAATCTGAACATCTCATTCATTTCCACGCCAGTGATTCCAATCGTGGTGCACCTGGCATGGGTCATGTTCCATTTGAAAAATTATTAGGAATTCTAAAAGATTATAAATATTCGGGACATATAACAATGGAAACCTTTGCAAATGGTGTCTATGATTGTGGATGGAATATATTAGATGAACCCGATATAGTAGCAAAAAAAGGAATCGAAGCTTTACGTAAACTAAATAGTTAGAAGTAATAAAATGGAGGCAATACAATGGCAAATTTTGAAAAATTTAATTTTAACTCTTATGAAGATATTAAAGGTAAAATAGATGAGCTTGGAGTAGACATTAAACTCTCTAAAGATTTGGAACCGATAAAAAAACAAGTAAAAGTTGGACATAAGATAGCACCAAATGCCATGGCAATCCTGCCTATGGAAGGCTGTGACAGTAATGCTGATGGAAGTCCTTCAGAGTTGGTATATAGAAGATATAATCGTTTTTCAGCAGGTGGAGCAGGACTTATCTGGTGGGAAGCAAATGCAGTTGTAAATGAAGGTAGAGCAAATCCTTTGCAGATGATGTTAACAAAGGACAACCTTAGTGAATTTGTAAAATTAGTAGATTACTCAAAAAAATGTGCCGCAGATTCTTGTGGTAGTGATCATGTTCCGGTAAACATCTTACAACTTACTCATTCCGGCAGATATTCACGCCCGGTAGATTTAGCTGAACCCTTGGTACCACAGCATGACCCATTATTAGATCCCAGAGTAGGACTTCATCCTGATGCACCTGTTGTTACCGATGCATATATTGATAGCTTAGTAGAAAAATATGTGAAATCAGCACTTCTTGCAAAAGAAGCAGGATTTGATGGTGTAGATTTAAAATCCTGTCACAGATACCTATTATCAGAGATCTTGGCAAGTCATACCAGAGAAGGTAAATACGGTGGAAGTTTTGAGAATCGAACTCGACTTTTATTAACGATATTAAAAGAGGTACGTGCTGCTGTAGGTAAAGATTTTATCATAGCATGTAGATTTAATGTATTTGATGCACATCCGTACCCATATGGCTGGGGTGTTGATAAGGAAAATTGTTGGAAAGAGGATTTAACAGAGCCATTACAGCTGGTTAAGTTATTATGTGAAAATGGTATTGATTTATTAAGTAACTCTGCTGGTAATCCATATTTTAGTTATCCACAGGTAACCCGTCCCTTCGATCTTCCTGCATTAGGTGGAGAAGTACCTACGGAGCATCCTTTAGAGAGCGTTGCTCGTCTCTTTAATTTTACCAGACAGATTCAAAAGGTGGCTGGTAATGTACCAGTTGTTGGTAACGGCTATAGTTGGTTACGTGAATTTATTCCTTATTCCGGCTCTGCTAATTTAGCTGACGGTTCCTGTTCTTTTGTTGGATTGGGTCGTCAAGGTTTTGCATATCCGGATGCAACAAAGGATATTTTATTAAATGGTAAAATGGATCCTAAAAAAAGCTGTATTACCTGTAGTAAATGTACACAGATTATGCGTGATCATGGTCGCACAGGCTGTGTTATAAAAGATGCTTCCGTTTATGCTCCGTTATATAAAGAAGCTAGAGAAAGTGCCTTAAAATAAGCAGATTGGAGTTTAATATGGAGCAGTTGACGAATAAAATTGGAAGAGTAATTGAGCCAGGAATAGTGGATTTTCTTACAAGAACGGTAGAAAAGCCAAAGGGAAACCAAATTTTAGTTAAAATTGTATCTAGTAGTATTTGCGGTAGTGATTTACATATATTTAAAGGTAAACATCCGTCTGCACCTTTGCCGGTGACCATCGGACATGAATTTTCAGGTGATGTTATAGCAGTTGGAGAGGATGTATCAAAGATATCGGTTGGAGATCGGGTAACCGTTGAGCCCTGTATTGTCTGCGGTGAATGTGTGGCTTGTAAAACCGGTAACTATGGTTATTGTGAAAATATCAGCTACACCTACCGTAAAGGTGATGGAGCAATGGCTAATTATATTACAGTATTGGAACCTTATGTTTACAAGCTTCCTGACGATATGTCCTATGACGAAGGTGCTTTAATTGAGCCATTGTCTGTTGCTACGCATGCTGTGAGAAGAGCAGATATCAAGCTGGGAGAAAAGGTAATCATTTTAGGAAGTGGAGCGATTGGTTTGTTGATCGCTGCATTGTGTAAAAAAAGTGGAGCAGTGGAGATTGTTGTTGTGGATTTTTCTGATGCAAGGTTGAATATGGCATTAGAAATGGGTGCTACCCGTACGATTAATCCCCAGAAGGAGGATGTCTATGAGGTTGTAAAAACATTAACCGATGGATTCGGTATGGATAAATCCTTTGAATGTGTTGGCTTGGAAGCTACATTTTTACAAGCAATGATGAGTATTAAGAAGAATGGATTAGCAACAATTATCGGTATCTTTGAAAATCCAAATATAACGATACCGGCAACCCGCTTCATAACTCATGAAATTAAAGTTCAAGGTGCACAAGGTTATTGTTGGGATTTTCCAATTGCATTAAGTGTAGCAAAGACAATTCCTCTTGAAAAGTTAGTGACACATAAATTTAAATTAGAACAGCTGCAAGAAGGACTGGAAACATGTCTCAATAGAGAGAAAAATGCGATAAAGGTTCTTATTGAGCCATAAATACAGAAAAAAATAATCAGGGGGAATGACAAGTGAATAAAACGGCTATTATAACAGGAGGCAGTCGCGGTATAGGGTATGCAATTGCACATCAATTAGGAAAAGATGGATGTAATGTTGTAATTCTCGCAACCCAGCCTGCTGAAAAATACAAAGAAGCCTTAAGTATACTGGAGGCAGAGAGCATTCCATATCTTTATATTAAAGGTAGTATAGATAATAAGGATGATCGGGAAAGACTTCTGAAAGAAACAATTGAAACTTTTGGGCGAGTAGATATTCTTGTCAACAATGCAGGAGTTGCACCAATTGAAAGAAAAGATTTACTAGAGATGACAGAAGAAAGTTTTGATCGTGTAATAGGAATTAATACAAAAGGAACCATGTTTGTGTCTCAAATAGTTGCGAATCAAATGATTAAGCAGGAAAAAATCTTCAAGAAAACAGGAACCATTATAAATATTTCTTCTTGTTCCTCAGTTGTTTCATCAATAACCCGAGGTGAATACTGTATATCAAAAGCTGGTACTTCCATGCTGACGTCCTTGTATGCGGATCGTCTTGCGAAAGAAGGAATATTAGTACATGAATTACGTCCGGGAGTTATCAGTACCGATATGACGAATGCGGTACAAGAAAAGTATGATAAATTGGTTGCAGAAGGTACCTTTCCGATTGCCCGATGGGGCGTTCCGGAAGATGTTGCCAATGCAGTATCCGTATTCTGTTCAGATATGATTCTTTATACAACAGGTAATTATATCGATATAGATGGAGGGTTCCATATTCAAAGATTATAGGAGTCTGTGATAATGAAAACTGAAGTGATAGAATTAAATGGGGTATCTATATTAGTATATTCTTGCAATACAATTGTTGTAGGCACTGGGGCGGCTGGTTTTAATGCTGCGGATAGACTGTATCAGTATGGGCAGACAGATATTGCCATAGTAACCGAAAATATTAATACAGGTACTTCACGAAACACTGGTTCTGATAAACAAACATACTATAAACTTACATTATCCGGCGGCACACCGGATTCTGTGGAGGAAATGGCTAAGACTTTGTTTGATGGAGGCTGTGTCGATGGTGATCTTGCACTTTGTGAGGCGGCACTTTCCACCCAATGCTTCTTAAAACTTGTTGAGATTGGTGTTCCATTTCCAAGAAATCGTTATGGTGAATATATTGGTTATAAAACAGATCACGATCCGAGAAGAAGAGCTACATCGGTAGGGCCTTATACCTCAAAAAGAATGACAGAGTGTTTAGAAAGATCAACACAAGAAAAAAATATTCACATTTTTAATAAATTACAATGTATCAGAGTATTGACTGATAAAGATAAAAGTTATGGATTATTATGTCTTAATTTAGATTCGAAAGATCCGAAGGACCGGTATGTAATTTTTAATTGTAAAAATATTGTTTATGCAACTGGTGGACCCGCGGGTATCTATTCGGAGTCTGTTTACCCTTTTGGCCATTACGGTGCAACAGGTCTTGCTTTTGAAGCAGGGGTGAGGGGTAAGAATCTGACAGAATGGCAGTATGGTATTGCATCTGTAAAACCGCGTTGGAATGTATCCGGAACCTATATGCAGGTAATTCCTAAATTTATCTCAACAGATGCAGATGGCAATGACGAAAAGGAGTTTCTCTTTGATTATTTTACGGAGAAAGGTGATATCCTGAGTAAGGTTTTTATGAAAGGTTATCAGTGGCCTTTTGATGTAAGAAAGATTGAAGCCGGATCTTCAATAATTGATATATTAGTTTATATTGAAACCTATATCAAGGGAAGAAGAGTTTTTCTGGATTATAGAGAAAATTCGAAAAATGAACGGTTGGATTTTACAACCTTGTCAGCGGAAGCAAGAGAGTATTTGGAAAATGCAAAGGCTACTTTTGGAACACCCTATGAACGTTTGAAGCATATGAACCAGCCTGCTGTTGATTTCTATAAAGAAAGAGGTGTGGATCTGGAAACTACGCCTCTGGAGATAGCATTATGTGCACAACATAACAACGGCGGATTGGATGTTGATATCTGGTGGCAAACCAATGTTGAAGGTTTCTTTGCAGTAGGTGAGGTAAGCGCGAGTCATGGTATATACAGACCAGGCGGCAGTGCACTGAATGCAGGGCAGGTAGGATCTATGCGTGCTGCACAGTATATTGCTGCAAAAAGGCTGGGAGATTCCGTTACGACGAGAGAATTGCTGGAATTCTGTACTGACCAGATTACAGCCTCCATTACACTTGGAGAGAGTTGCTTTTCAAATGAAGATAATGTAGATGCAATCTGGGACTCAAGTACAAAACGGATGAGTCGCCTGGGTGCAACTATCCGAGAAGCAAAAGCGTTAGAACAGGCTAAATCTGAAGTTCTGGCTGAGCTGAAATATTTTTCATCGTTAGTTAAAATCATGGATTATAAAAGAATAAAAAAAGTCTACCGTTTATATGACGTATTAATTTGCCAGTATGTTTACTTATCAGCAATGACGGATTATGTGAATCAGGGTGGGCAAAGCAGAGGCTCAGCATTATACACAAATGCAGAAGGTAGTTGCCCTTACGAATTTTTACCTGACATTTTTACCTTCTGTGTAGATGACGGTTCTAAAAATAATCTGGTGCAAGAAGTGTTATATCAAAATGATACCTGCTCATTTCAATGGAGAAAGGTTAGAGATATACCGCAAAGTGATTATTTCTTTGAAAATGTATGGAGAGAATTTCGAGAAAACAATAATATTTTATAATATTATCATACAATTACGATACAATAAAATTGCAACACATAGTAAAAAAAAAAGGGGCTGTGCAAAACCAATGTCATTAAGTTGGCATTGGTTGCATATGCCCTCTCTTGTATTGGATCATTTAATGTAAGCTTTTTCGGTATTCGACTGGTAAAAGTCCAGTGTTTTTTTGAAAAGTTTTCGTAAAATGTCTGGTACTGTAATAGCCGACTTTTATGCTGATTTCTTGAATCTTTAGAGAGGTGTTATATCGAAGCAAATCTTTTGCCGCATTAATCCTTATTTCAGTTAAATAATCGATATAGCACATTCCTGTTTTATCATGGAATATTTTACTTAAATAGTTGGGGGATATATTAAATAATTCCCCTATTTTTTTTATGCTGATATCTTGGTCAAAATTCTTATTGATAAAATCTTTTATGGTATCAATAATGTCACCGTCCAATGTGTTAAGACTAACCCGATTGCTTACGGAACTAGGCAATTCATCTATAAATTGATTTAAGGTTTTTGCTGTAATTGGGTATCCTGTTATGCTTTGGAAGAAAGAAAACATATTTGTCAGCTCAAAGGAATGAATTATATGTGTATTATTTTTTCGATTTTCCAGCTTCATAATTGCAGTTTTATAAGTTGTTTCATCATTCAGGTTATAGGATAGGGCAGCAATTTCAACAAAGTGGGATAGATTCCTTTGCACCGTTGAATCAGTGTGCCTTAGTAATTCCTGCAAGCTGATAGAATTGGCAAAATGAAAACACCGTAAATAACTGAATTCCTGGCATAAGGATACCTTTTCCAACAATGATTTAAGCGTGGTATCTACCATATATACTTGGGTAGTTGATGAAATATAATTTTTAGGCAGGGCATTGATAAATTGTAAAAGTGATTGTTCACTGTCGCTGCCAACGGATAAGATACAAAGTTCACCAGTTGGTAAAAAATAGGTACACCAATTTAACTTGGAAAGGGATTGATACTGTTTTAAAGCTTTTATCACATAATTGCATTGGTTGCCAATTTGTTCCTTAAGAGGAGCATCCATATAGAAAATACTAAAAGTATAAGGCCCCATAGAATCAAATTCATCACTGGGAGTAATGCCCACATTAAAATATAAATCCATCATATTGGTTATCTGGGAAGAAAAATTACTACTTTGGTTTTTGATTTCTGAATGAAATTGGTTGTCCATTTTATTGATAACCAATTCAATATCAGTTAAACTGCAAGGTTTTAATAGATACTCCTGAACGCCGTATTGAATTGCTTTCTGCGCATAATCAAATTCCGCAAAACCGGTTAAAATAGCAATCTGTAACTGAGGATAGGCGTCCTTTAATTCTTTTAAAACCGTCAAGCCATCTTTATTAGGCATGCGGATATCAAGGAATGCTAAACTAGGTTGTTCTTTATTTGCAATAATAAGGGCGTCCTCACCATTTGATGCTTCCAAGTAGGTATATTTATCTGGAAATAATTCTTCTATCATACTGATAAGTCCCAGACGAACCATTCTCTCGTCATCTGCTATTAATATTTTCATAATAACTCCCATCTGTCTGCCCCTTAAGTTAACCGTTAAGCTGACCATCCCCTTGTAGTGATTTCTTAGTAACTAACGGAATTAAGATATATTCTACCGTTAATCGGTTTTCGCCGCTTCTGATATGAAAGAAAGAATCCTTGTGAAACAGATTAAGCCGTTCTGTTATGTTGGCAAGACCAATACTGTCTTTTGCTTTTTTATGATTCGGATCGAAACTAATTCCATCATTGGAAACTATGATAACAGCGTAATCCATTGGTGATTCCAGGTTTAGGATGCATTTCTGGGCACGCACCTTAATCGTGATGGGATCGCTGGTAGGTTCCATTCCGTGCTTTATGGCATTTTCAACAAGTGGTTGTACGATTAACCTTGGGATGATAACATCCTGTACTTCGTCATCGGCTGAAATCTGAAAGATCAGACGTTCTTCATATCGGAATTTTTGCAGCTGCAAGTATTGACGTACAAATTCAAATTCCTGAGTGATGGTACAAAATTCTTCATTATTGCAGGTATAACGGAAGATATTAGATAGCTCAATAATTGCAGTTTCCAATTCTTTTTTATATCCCAGACGGTTAAGGGTAACGAATATATTTAAGGTATTATATAGAAAATGCGGATTTATCTGGCTCTGTAGCGCTCGGTATTCCGCGATTTTACGGCTTAATTGCGCTTGATACTCATTTTTAATGTGTAAATCTAAACTGGTTGTCATTTTGTTAAAATGATTTGACAGGGTAGTTAACTCATAGCTTGTAAGTTCCTCCGGATTGATTTGTACATTCAAGTTGCCACGACCGACCTCTTCCATGGTGTCTAAAATACATTGAACGGAAGAGGTAATCTTTTTTGATCTTTTTCTGAATACCGCAAAAGCAATTGCAAAGGCAAGAATAGACATTCCTAAAGCTAATCCAAAGTTTGCGTAACCCTGTTTTGAAATATCATTTTGGGAAGAAAAATAAATCAGCTGCCAGGAAGTATCCGTAATTCCCTTCCGTTTAATAAGGTAGGTGTCATTATCAGTTATGATTTTATCAGTTGACAGGGCATCCTTCCCCAGCTTGCCCGAAAGATATGAATTGGAGCAGATAATGCTGCCATCATCATTAATTAAAGCTAAGATTGATTTCGTTGAACTGTCCATATCGTTAAAAATATCCTGTAAGACATCTTGTGTAAGATCAACCTTAATTACTCCGATATCCCTTTTCGTATAAACATCCCGCACGCGTCTGACTACAGAAAAGGTTTCTATGCTTTTTTTACCATAGTAGTTCACTGTTTCGGCAGCTGTATATATAACACTGCCATTATTCTTTAATGCCTGTTGATACCAAGGTTCGTCCCAATAAGCATAATTATCTAAAACCGTCAATTCAGATAGTTTACTGCTGATATAGAAATTAGAATGATTTTTTCGTATTGGTGCAAAGCAGATGCCAAGGGTGTCTTCACGGGAAGTAGCAAGTAGGTTCTGTATGGTACCCGCATAATTTCTGGAAAGAATAAATTGGCGGTAAGGATTGCTTGGATCATTATAATCTTCGGTTTGAACATAACTATAAAATGACATCAAATCGCTGTATGCATGAGGCGATAAGGATAACCGTTTTAAATCATCAGTATATGTTTCTATATTTCTTGCCACGGAGGATAATAGGGCGGAATACTGATTTTCTTGTACTTTTAGATAATTATGCTGCCAATAGGTAGTGGAAAAGGCAGTTAGTATCAGCAGTGGAATCAGAATACTGGTAAGGAAAAGTATCAGTAAACTTGAATTTAGTGTTTTATAATGTTTCACGTAAGATCTCCTAATTGTAAAATTCCTTTAGTATAGTCGTAAGTGTAGCATACCGGAAAACATAAATTCAAGGGTTAATGCCGAAAAAAGCTCATATAGTAAAAAAGAGCGCAGAAATCGTAGATATGTGTCAATATACAATAAACTATAGTTAAGATATAATAATATTACAAACAACGGGTGGCCAAACGTTTATTAGTAAAAACTACAATAACGAAAGGGAAAATTATGAAAAAAATTAAAAAATTATTATCATTGTTATTAATAAGTACAATGTCATTTACATTATTAGCAGGATGTTCTGCAAATCCGGAATCTTCAACGGAAGGAACAAAAGAGAAAAATGTTATTTCCGAGGAAACAGTCCAATCAAGTGAGTCAAACCAGGAGGCAGCTCCATTAACAGGTGTTACGCTTGAATTCTTATACAATTTAAATGGGGAAGCAATGAGCGATGCAATTCAGGCTGCCTGTGAAAAATTCACATACGAAACCGGTATTGAGGTTGAGGCTATTATGCCAGGCTCTAGCTTTAGTGATACTATGAAAACAAGAATGGCTGCAGGACAGCTACCGGATGTCTGGACAACCCATGGATGGGCAGTTGCAAGATACAGTGAATATCTGGAACCATTAAATGATCAGGATTTTGTACAATATATTAAACCGGAAATTAAAGACTTAATTACCGGGGATGACGGAAATGTCTATACAGCACCTATTGATATGGATTTAGTGGGCATCGCTTATAATGCGGATGTATTAAGTGCAGCTGGTATCAATCCGGAGGAGATAAAGACTTGGGGGGATTTTAATGAAGCCTGCCAAAAAATACTGGATAGCGGAAAAACTCCAATTCATATCGGTGGTAAAGACAGTTATACCATTGGAAATATATTTAATGACATAGCACCTACCTTATTTACCAACGGAAATGAAGCAAACCAAAAGGCATTATTAGATGGTACCTTTGACTGGAGTCAATGGGGTGACGCAGCAAATATGTTGGCAGGATGGAATGAGAAAGGATATATTAATAAGGATTGTTTAACCTCAGATTATATGACCAGTGTTAAAGCCATGAGCAAAGGTGATGTGGGATTTGGTTTCTACGGAGCAGATGGCCTTGCACAGGCTTATGCTTTAAATCCTGAAGCAAAACTAGGATTTATTCCATTGCCGGGCAAAGACGACAGCTCGGAACAGTCATTATTAATCGGAGAACATTTTGCAGTAGGGGTTTGGAAGGATTCTCAACACAAGGAGGAATCTTTAAAATTATTAAACTTCTTAATGGAAGAAGGCGTATGTACAGAATTAGCTAGTGTAGCCGGAATGCCGTCAGGTGTATCAAATGTCACAAGTGATACTGGAAATTTGTCTGATTTATATGCCAAATATTCAGAGGCAGGGATACAAACAGTTCCATATTTTGACCGTGCATATTTACCAAGCGGTATGTGGAATGATTTATGCACAACAGGCGCACTGATTCTTTCCTTTGAAGGTGATGCGTTGGATAGAGCAGTTGAACAGATGAAAACTAGCTATGAAGGAAAAATATCACAAGCCAATTAACAGCATTACAAGTATTATGAAAATAGGGTGTTCCTAATTAGTATGGAACACCCTATTTTAAAGGAGGAATTACTTTGTCAAGAAAGAAAAAAAATTATATAAATCTGTTTTATGTACCGGCAGTTATACTCTTTATCGTGATTGTGGTATATCCATTACTATATGGTGTGAAAATTTCTTTTACAAACTGGAATGGTTACTCGCAGAAAATGAATTTTGTGGGTTTTGATAATTATATCAATATTTTCAAAGATGAAAATGTAAGAACCGCTCTAAAAAATACATTGATATATGGTATCGGTAGTACAATCGTCCAGAATGTTTTAGGACTGGCTTATGCTATGTTTCTAAACAGTAAATTCAAATTCCGTTCCATCGTAAGGACAGTCGTTTATTTACCGGTTATGATAGCACCCTTAATCATGGGATATATTATGTATTTCTTTGTACAATATGACGGCGGTGCAATTAATGATATCTTAATTGCTCTTGGTATGGAGAGAGTGGATTTAATGAGCAACGGGAAAACGGCAGTGCTTATAATGACAGTGATAAATATTCTGCAATTCGTCGGAACGGCAATGATTATCTATCTGGCAGGACTCCAGAATATATCAACCATGTATTATGAAGCGGCGGATATTGACGGCGCCAGTAGATGGGAACAGTTTAAATTTATTACATTTCCCCTTATCGTACCTGCAATCTCTTCCTCAACAGTCATTAATTTAATTGGTGGTTTAAAATTATTTGATATAGTTATGGCGTTAACCAGCGGTGGACCGGGATATTCAAGCCATTCACTTTCAACCTTAATTACAAATCAGTACTTTTCGGCACAAAATGCAGGATATGCTTCCACCATCGGAATATTTACATTCCTACTGATTATGGTAATCAGTAATATTGTTACCGGTTATTTTGATAAGAAGGAGGTATACATGTAATGAAAAGCTTGCAGAAATCAAACTGGTGGAAATATGTACTTTCAATTCTAATTATAGGAATACACTTTGTTCCGATTTATATGCTGATTACAGTATCCTTTAAATCTCCACTGGATCTTACTTCAAGATGGGTATTGCCGGGATATTTATATCTTAAGAATTTTGTTACTGCACTTAACAGGGGTGATTTTGCCAGGGCATTATGTAACACTACAGTAATAACCTTTATTTCAGTTTTGTTTATTGCCTTGATTGGTTCCATAACGGCTTATCCCCTAGCTAGGAATAAAACTAAATTTAATAAATTAATTAAAGGATTTATTATGGGAGTCATGATGATTCCCCCACTAAGTATTTTAGTACCTCTTTATTCCCTTATGGCACAAATAGGTGGTATTTCTACTTATTGGGGAATCATTCTTATTTTAGTTACCTTTCAGCTGCCGACAAGTGTTTTCTTATTCTGCAACTTCATCAGTGCAATTCCGATAGGTTTAGAAGAAGCAGCTTCTATTGACGGCTGCGGTCCGTTACGCACATTTTTATACATTATAATGCCCCAGTTAAAACCTGTTACGGCTTCTGTTGCCATTATTACTGGTATCAATTGCTGGAACAATTATCAGTTTGCACTGTATCTGCTCCAGGCACCTAAAATGAGAACAGTCACACTGGCAATTTCAGGTTTCTTCTCACAGGATTCCAGCAACATAAATGGGGCCTCGGCAGCAGCATTATTAGGGATTGCACCGGTTATCATATTGTTCTTATTCTTACAGAAATACTTTATCCAAGGCGCGATAGACAGTGCACTTAAGTAAATTGAGGTTAAAACATGGGCATTAATTATAATAAAGAAAATAAAATATTTAGTTTACAAACCATGAATACAACATATCAGATGAGGATAGCAGAATATGGCTATCTGGAACATTTATATTATGGAAAAAAGATAACAGGGGATTTAGCGTGGGAGAAGCGTAGGTTAAAAAGAAGTTTTATATGCAATCCCCACGATGCAGGTAGGGACAGGGTTTTTACCATTGATACCTTGGAACAGGAATATTCTACCTTTGGAGCATCGGATTATCGCACCAGTGCACTAAATATAATTAATTCAGATGGTTCCGAAATTGCAGATTTAAGATATAAGGAGCACCGTATATATAAGGGAAAATATAAGTTAGAAGGATTGCCTGCAGCATATGGAGAGGAATTTGATACCTTGGAGGTTACGCTTTCTGAAATTGGGACGGGCATGGAAGTAATCCTGTTATATGGGGTATTGGAAAAATACGACCTAATAACCAGAGCAGTGAAAATAGTAAATACTACTGACAAGGATATTATTTTAAATAAAGCAATGTCCATGTGTCTGGATTTTGACCATTGCAATTATGATTTACTATCCTTTTACGGGCATTGGACCGGAGAGAGGCTTCTTGAGAGAAAACCGTTAAGACATGGTAAAACCGTGATGGACAGCGCGCGAGGAGTTTCCAGTCATCATTATAATCCATCTGCTATATTGGCAGGACATGATACGAATGAAATAGAAGGAAATTGTTATGGATTTGCTTTTGTTTACAGTGGGAATTTCAGTTATACAGCTGAGGTGGATTCTGTAAATCAGACTAGGTTTGTAATGGGAATCAATCCGGATACTTTTCGTTATACGCTTTGCAGCAAAGAAAGCTTTGAGACACCGGAAGTACTGATTACCTTTAGCAGCCGGGGATTTTCAAAACTATCCAATAATTTTCACCATGTTATCAGAGACCACATCTGCAGAGGGATTTATAAGAAAGCAAAAAGACCAATCTTAGTCAATAATTGGGAAGCTACAAAAATGGATTTTACCGAAGAGAAGCTGCTTCATATAGCAAAGGAAGCCAAGAACCTGGGAGTCGAGATGTTTGTTATGGATGACGGCTGGTTTGGAAAGCGCGACGATGATTACCAAAGCTTGGGAGATTGGGTTGTTGATAGACGGAAACTGCCTGGAGGGCTTGATAGCTTAGGTAAAAAAATAAATAGTATAGGAATGAAATTCGGTATTTGGGTGGAACCCGAAATGGTGAATGAGGATAGTGATTTATATCGGGCACATGAAGATTGGTGCTTAAAAGCACCTGGAAGAAATCCAGCACGAGGAAGATACCAGTTAGTACTTGATATGTCTAGGAAAGAGGTGCAGGATTATATCTTTAACAGCTTGTCCGAGGTATTTCACAGTGCGCCTATTGAATATGTCAAATGGGATATGAACCGAAGTATTACAGATGTCTGGTCGGTACAGCTGTCCCCAGAGAAACAAGGGGAAGTGATGCACCGATATGTTTTGGGATTGTATTCTATCATGGAGAGACTGATAGCGGCATTTCCTAATATTTTATGGGAAGCCTGCTGCAGTGGCGGCGGAAGGTTTGATGTTGGGATGCTTTATTATATGCCACAGATATGGTGTAGTGATAATACGGATGCCATAGCAAGAACAGAAATTCAATATGGGACCTCCTTTATATATCCGGTAAGTACCGTAGGGGCTCATGTTTCCGCTTGTCCTAACCAGCAGACCGGAAGGAGCGTTCCTATTGATACCCGTGCAGCAGTTGCATACTATGGAACCTTTGGTTATGAACTTGATTTTAATGAGATAAACGAAGAGGAAAAAAGGAAGGTAAGAGAACAGATCCAGTTTTTCCATAAGTATTACGAGATTTTCATGTATGGTGATTATTACAGGCTGACAAATGCAGATGAACACAAGGAATATATTGCCTGGTGTAGTGTGAATGAAGATAAAACCCAGGCCGTGATGTGTTATCTGCAAAAATTTTCAAGAAGTAATGCTCCATTCGTTAAAATATATTTCCAGGGCTTAGTGGAAGATAAAATGTATCAGATTAATAAATCTGAAAGGATCTTTTCCGGTTCAGCCTTAATGTATGCTGGATTAACTATGCAGACTATTTATGAAGATAATATAGCTGAATTATTTGTTTTGAAGGCTCTTTAAGGGAGGTTAAATTTGCAAGCAAGTTGATTATGCAGAAAGAGGTTAACATGAAATTAGAAGTGAATGAAAATAATATTTATATGAATATAGGTCTGACGGATAATGGCATGATTACGTTGGAACACTGTTCTGGTATACCCATGGTCAGGGAAATGGAAGAAGAAAAAAGGCAGTGGTTCCATTTAGTGGAAGTAAAGCTGTCAGGATGTAATCAAGTTAATCATAGAGGCAGCAGACATATGGGCTCAAGTCCGGGAGATATGCTGATTTATGATTCACATAAAGACTATCGAAATGAATTCGGAAGAAAAATTGAGATAAAACAAAAATATGGCAAGCTGTATGTGGTGAGCCATTTACAATTTTTCGACGGAATATCCGTAATTAAGAGCAGCACGGAACTGATAAACGAATCAGATGAAGTCCAACCTGTTGAATATGTCTCTTCTTTTGCTTTAACCGGTATAAAAAATGGAAAGCATCCTGGGCGTGACAAAAACAGCAGAGTATATTTGCCTCATAATACCTGGTATGGGGAGGCACAATGGAAATCTTATACCATGAATGAGTTGGGGTATGATCCGGTTAATTTATTTTCCATGAAACGGATAGGGGCTTCTTCTACCGGTACCTGGCCTTCTCTTGAAATGCTGCCAATGGGAAGTTTTATCAATGAAGATGAGGATATTACTTATACCTGGCAAATAGAAACTTCATGTTCTTGGAATTGGGAAATAAGCGACTGTGTGGATGAATTGTATTTACAGCTCTATGGACCAACCTATGACCAAAACCAGTTTTTACTACAACTTAAGCCGGGAGAAAGCTGGGAAACAGTGCCTGCGGCAATCGTTATTGTCCGAGGTGATTTCGAAGATAGTATACAGGAGATGACTAAATACCGTCGTCGGATACGCAGAAAGAATAAAGATAATGAGTTGCTGCCTGTTATTTTTAATGATTATATGAACTGCCTGTTTGGTGATCCTACAACCGAAAAGCTATTACCGCTAATTGATGCGGCTGCAGAAGCTGGCTGTGATTATTTTTGCATTGATGCCGGATGGTATGATAAAGGGCCCTGGTGGGACAACATCGGAGAATGGCTTCCGTCCAGAGAGCGCTTCCCAAATGGTATTGAAGAACCCTTGAATTATATTAAAGCCAAAGGCATGATACCGGGATTATGGCTAGAGATTGAAGGAATGGGGATTAACTGCCCTCTGGTAAATCAGATTTCTAAGGACTGGTTTTTTACTAGGACTGGAAAACCGGTTATAGAACGTTCCAGATATCAGCTGGATTTTCGCAATCCAGAAGTAAGGGAGTATGCATTTAAAGTAGTGAAGCGTCTGGTGGAAGATTACAAGGTAGGCTATATTAAAATGGACTACAATGTTAATTTTGGTGCAGGTACCGAACATAATTCTGACAGTATGGGAGAAGGATTACTCTCCCATACAAGGGCGTACCTCAAATGGTTAGATGATATCTTTGAAGCCTTTCCGGAACTTACCATAGAAAATTGCGGCAGTGGTGGAATGCGTTTTACTTATTCTTATCTTCAAAGACAAAGCATACAATCCGTTACGGACCAGACAGATTATCTGAAAATGGCAGCAATCGCGGCAAACTGTATGACTGCTGTTACACCGGAGCAGGCAGGTATCTGGTCATATCCTTTATTTGACGGAGATGAGGAAGAAACCGTATTTAATATGATAAATGCCATGTTGATGAGAATTCATCAAAGCGGGCATATGGCACAGATGTCAGAAGAACGTTTAGCATTGGTCAAAGAAGGAATCCGCTGTTATAAAGAAATTACTTCCTATATTAAAAGTGGATTCCCAATCTGGCCCATCGGTCTTGGAGATATGTCCTCTGAGTTTTTGTGTACAGGAATTTCTACAGATTCTGTACAATATTTAGCAGTTTGGAGAATTACCGGTAATAGGAAAGAGGTAATGATTCCGCTAAACCGTAAAAACTTTAAAGTAAAGACGGTTGAAGTATTATATCCACAAAAATTATTGACTAATTTTGAGTGGAACAAGGAAACAGGAATTTTACATGTGTCATTAGAGGAAAAAACCGCAAGATTATTTAAAATTACCATCGGCTAAATATTGTACTAAAATTAAAATACCGCAAAATTCAGTTTGAATAATGTGGTATTTTTATTTCTATTCTTTTTTAATACTAAGGGAACTAACCTATAGGTACTATTTTGTTGAACTATAGTTACACTTTACCTCATTAATAAACGAAGCGATTTCTTCAACGTACTTTTGCTGTTCTTCATCTGGAATCATATGACCTGACTTCAGAAATTCGATGACCTTACAAGACGGTAATGTTTGTTTATAAAACTGTAAAGTTTCATCTGAGACATTAGTTGGTATTTTTGCTTCCTTATTTCTACCAACAAAAAAAGCAATAGGGATATTCAATTCTGATATTCGAGAAGAGAAATCAACTTCCTTCGCTTCTTTCCCAAGGCCTTCAATTGCCGTACGTCTCATAAAATTGAGTATTGAAACTCCTAAATACTCAAGATCAGACCAAAATTCTACTTGCTCAGTACCTAATTTGGTATGTATTGGCGGTTGGTCAACAAGAATAAGTCCAGACATGTGTTGCTGATTTTCCAAACTCCATCCAAGTGCATAAGCTGCACCCCGTGAGAAACCAAGAACACAATATTTTTCCAGTTTGCATAACTTAACAACTGCATCAATATCGGAAAGATGAGCGGCCAAACTATAGCCACTCTCAGGTGTTGAACTCAGACCACGGCCACGTAAACTCAAAGCTACAACATGACTGGAAATCTCAGAAAGTATTGGAATTGCACGTTCCGCCGGCTCCCAAAGCCCACTGATTATAAGTAGCGATGGAGTGTCATTCGAAGGAACTCCATTCTCCAAAACATGTATTTTTACAGATCCATTATTTACAAAAAAACTTTTCATTAAAACTGCCTCCAAGTCTAGTATATTACATTAGAAACTTAACTGATAAATAGAGTTTAAACATAGGGCAATTATAACATACTTTTAAACTGAGATACTATTATTTTAAATTAAAAATGTATTGATAAAATTTTGATACTTTAGTAAAATTAAATTGTTAATTATATATTTATGCCTTATAATTAAGCAATTGAAATAAATTATTCCGAAAGAAATTTATATAAAAGAAATAAAAATTATGGGTAAAATTCCAATAAATGTTTTGTTAAAATCAACTTAATGTGGTGCCCCAGAGCGTTCTATTAAAAGAGGAGGATAAATAATGGATATTCAAGTTGGAGATATATTGAAATTAAAGAAACAACATCCTTGTGGAAGTAGTGAATGGGAAGTTCTTAGAGAAGGAATGGATTTTCGCTTAAAATGCACCGGATGTGGCCATCAAATCATGCTACCAAGAAAACAAGTAGAAAAAAGTATCAGACAAATAACAAAAAAAGCACCGCAATAACATAATTTCAAAGTCCGAGACAAACAACAAACAGACAGATAAATAAATCTAATTTCGCCAAATAAGGTTCTAGTGTGAAATGATAACTTTTAATTTGTTTTTCGTCTTAAGTTTCTATTAATAAAAGCATTAATAGATTAGGTGGTCACCCGGCGCTCTTGTACTTTAAATTCTATCAATAACCTAAATTAACAGGTGGGGATGTAGGGATATATTAATAAAGAGTTTTTCGTTTGCGGAGACGCTTTCTGACAATCGTACGATTAGAGAGAACAGCTGATTTGTGCTGTTCTCACAAAGCGCACAATTGTCAGAAAGTGTCAGAGCAACAGAAAAACTCTATTAATATATCCCTACAGCCACGCCTGTTATCATAGACTAACGTAGAATTTAAAGTACAAGAGCCTCAAAACCATCAATTCTAGGAATTCTGTAACTCTAACTTAGCTAATTGAATGCATCCCATGATGCCTTGATTATCATTTAAGGAAGGAGGTACGATATATTGTTCCAAATTTTCTAATTGAGATGTCTTAATGTAACCGCCGAGTAATTTTGACACTTGCTGGCGAATGAGAGGGAAAAGTTGTTCTTGGTGCATAACACCACCACCTAATATAATTCTATGTGGAGAAAGAGTCAGGATATAATTTACTAGGGCTTGCGCCAGATAGTAAGCTTCCATTTCCCATACCTGCTGGTTGTCCTGTAGTTCAATGGCTTTTTTACCCCAACGTTTTTCAATGGAAGGCCCAGAAGCTAAACCTTCTAGACAATTAGGGTGATAAGGGCAAACTCCTTCAAATGTATCCATAGGGTGTTTACTTAATAAAATGTGTCCGGCTTCTGGATGAAGCATGCCATGCATTAGATTGCCATTTTGATAAACACCAACACCAATACCGGTACCAACTGTAATGTAAATACTAGAAGCAATTCCCTTAGTACTTCCCCAAGTTGCTTCCCCAAGAGCAGATCCATTTACATCTGTATCAAAACCGATTGGGATAGGAAGGGATTTTTTTATATTACCTACTATATCATAATTTTTCCAAGCTAATTTTGGGGTAGAAGTAATATAACCATATGTAGCCGAATTCTTGTCCAAATCAATAGGGCCAAAAGAACCAATGCCTAAAGCTACAATATTTTTCTGTTTAAAATAATCAATAATTTTAGGAATGGTAATGGAAGGAGTTTCTGTAGGAATTGAAATTTGTTCCAGAATTTCACCATCTTCATTACCTATAGCAAGTACCATCTTTGTGCCACCTGCTTCTAATGCACCAAATAACATATTAAATATACCTCCATACTCTATTTACATGACAAAGGTTTGTCTTGTCAAATCTCATACTATTGTAACCCAAGTAAAGTAAAAAATATAGTAGTAATATAGTAAAAAATCAAGATAACTTTCTTTAACCTTGATTGACAAAAATGTACAGTTATAGTAATATATTAATAAATTGAGATAAATATATAATAGTTTAGATAATACTTAAGTAAGTAATAAATGGAGGTATTTTATGAGCAAATTAGTGGTTAATGTAAGCAATCAAAAATCCAAGATAAACAAAGAAATTTATGGACATTTTTCAGAACATCTGGGTAGATGCATCTATGAGGGATTATATGTAGGTGAAAATTCTAAGATACCAAATAAGAAGGGTATGAGAACTGATGTTGTAGAAGCCTTAAAAGATATGAAACTTCCGCTCCTACGTTGGCCGGGAGGTTGCTTCGCAGACGAATACCATTGGAAGGATGGTATTGGTCCAAAAGAAGATCGTAAGCGAATGATTAATACTCATTGGGGCGGTGTTTTAGAAGATAACAGCTTTGGCACACACGAATTCATGGAATTATGTGATCAAATCGGATGTGAACCTTATATAAACGGTAATTTAGGAAGTGGCACCGTACAAGAAATGTCAGAATGGGTTGAATATTTAACCTTTGACGGTGTATCTCCAATGGCGGATTTAAGAGTCCAAAACGGTCGAGAAAAGCCTTGGAAGGTGAACTTCTTTGGTGTTGGTAATGAAAACTGGGGTTGCGGTGGGAATATGACACCGGAACATTACGCAAATGAATATAGAAGGTATCAAACGTATACTAGAAATTATGGTGAAAATAAACTCTTTAAAATAGCATGTGGACCCAATGGTGGAGATTATGATTGGTGTGATACGGTAATGAGAATTGCACATCCTTTCATGGATGCAATCTCCTTACATTATTACACGATAGAAAAAAACTGGGAAGATAAAGGGCCTGCAACCGGCTTTGATGAAAAAGCATGGTACAATACCCTAAAGAAAACACTTTATATGGAAGAACTTGTGACAAGACATGGTAAGATCATGGATAAATATGATCCGGATAAGCGGATTGCTTTGGCAGTAGATGAATGGGGCTGTTGGTTTAATGTAGAACCTGGTACCAACCCAGGCTTCCTATACCAGCAAAATACCATGAGAGATGCTATTGTTGCGGGTGTTAATCTAAACATTTTCAATAAGCATAGCGATCGGGTAAGAATTGCTAACATAGCCCAGCTAGTTAATGTTTTACAATCTGTTATATTAACAGAAGGTGAGAAGATGCTCTTAACACCTACCTACCATGTATTCAATATGTACAAATGTCATCAGGATGCAGTTTTGGTCGATAGCTTTGTTGAAACAGAAGAAGTTGGAATTGATGATGCAAAAGTACAGAACCTACACGAATCGGCTTCCGTTGATGCAGAGGGTAAATTGAATATCACAATTAATAATCTTTCAATAACAGAAGCATACGAAGTAAATAGTATCCTTATTGATAAAGTAATAAAATCGGTTAAAGCTGAAATCCTTTGCAATGAAATGGGTGCTTTTAATACTTTTGAAAATCCTAACCTAGTTCGCCCAAAGGACTTTACCGAGTTTAAGATAACTGAAAAGGGAATAGACTTTAAGATTCCCCCATGCAGTATCATTCATTTTACAGTAGACTAAACTAGAGAAGTGCCGCAAACTTATTCGTAAGTAGTTTTGTGGCACTATTCTTATGGAAGGAATATATATGATCAATTCAGATAACTCAATAAATGAAAGAGGATTTTGCAGGAAATGTTTATTAAAGGATATGCCGGAGGCAACATATTTCAAAAATTTATATGATTATATTGCGGGATTAGATGAAGATCTGAAAGCAGAATCGGCAGAATATGAAAGAAGACTTTCCTTATGTAAAGAATGCGACAATCTGATGAGTGGAATGTGTCGAATTTGCGGATGTTATGTTGAACTTCGTGCAGTCATAGCAAAACAGGTATGCCCAGATATAGAGAAAAAATGGTAGCTATGTAATTACTACAAGTCATGCATAAATATGGAATAAAAAATAAACCAAATATGGAAAAAATTACTTGATATTGCAAATAAATGGGTTTATACTATAACCTAGTTGGATACAGGAATACCAAAAATGATATAGTGATTTAGTACCAATTGATCATAAGGGTAAATTAAGTATTCTTTTTTTGGATGAGGGGTATTCACCAAACAAAATATATGAATGGAGGAATTGAGAGATGAAGAGAACACTTTCAAAAGTAATGGCGATTGCATTAACTCTTGCAATGGTATTAAGTGGGTTGTTCGTAAATCCTGTTACAGCATTTGCAGCAAAAACAAAAGAGGTAAAGGTAACTCAAGTAAAAGCAGACTTTTCGAAAACTGCTTTGTGCATCGGGGATACGAAGGATATTAAAGCAACAATTAAACCATCGGATGCAACGAATAAGAAACTGACTTATACATCCTCGGATGCTAAAGTTGCAAAAGTTTCTAAAGAAGGTCAGATTACCGCAATTAGTGATGGAAAAGCAACAATTACTGTAAAAGCTGCTGACAGCAGCAAAAAATCCACAACGATTACCGTTACAGTATATAAAGATGCAACTATTACCAATAAAGATGTAAAAGATGGTGTAGCTACCTTGAAAGCCGGTACATATGGCAATGTTACTATTTCTAAAACAGTAGATAAAGCAAAAGTTGTAATAAATAAAGCTATTATAAAAGGATCTCTATTATTAGAAAATGGTGCAGCATATACAGTAGAAACAACCAAGAGTTCAATTAATGAAGTAGCAGTTGTATCAGGTTCTGCTATATCAGCGCAAGCGGTTACTATACCAGTTCGACCAACATTCATTGCTTCTGTAGGTGCTAGAATAACTAATTTTTTTGTAGGTGAAGCGGCAATTATTACTGCTACAAGCGGAAGAATCGGTACAATAAATGTTAGCCCAGCAAATGGACAAAATAATTTATTTTTAGAACTTAATGGATTCAATGGTTCCTTACAGGTTAATCCAGCAAATAATTCCAATGTAACGATTAATACAGTGGGCAGTAGAATTCAAGGCGCTACAATTACTGGTGGTGCAACCAATCAAACATTAACATTATCAAGTGCTGGAACAGATCTAACATCATATATTAATAATTTGTCATTATTAGGAAGAATTAATTTAACTGTTAATGTTCCTACAACAACAGTATCTGTTGGCTTGAATGCTAGTAGTGCAATACTTGCTATTGACAGACCTGTTACTACATTATTAAATGCAGGTGCTTCTACAGCAATTACTGTTAACAGTACAATTACTTCAGTAACTACAACTGGTGAAGGAGCTACGTTAAGTGTAGCAGAAAATGCTGTCGTAGGGAGCATCACGGCAGGTGGAAGTAGCACACAAATCACAGGAGAAGGTACCGTTACGGATGTTAGGGTAGAAGGAAATGATGTTAATGTTGCTACAAAAGGAACAACAGTAGCTGTAGCTACTGGAGTTACTGGTACAACTGCAGATGGTAGATCTGTAGGTGGTGGCACTACAACAGGAAGTGCTCCAACTACAACACCACCTTCAACAGGAACAGGTGGAGGATCAGGTGGAGGATCACCAGCACCGTCAACAAGTAAAGTTACAAAGAGTTTTTCTCTTGAAAGTCCTGCTAGTGCAGTAGTCATTAAATTCAGCAATGGTGCAAGTATTACTGTTGGTGAATCTGAATGGGCATCTTTATTGCTAAGTCAATCAGTAGATACTCAAAAAACGATTGAAGGTATTACTGCAAAGCTTGTTAGTATTAAATCAAGTAACACATTTGAAGTAAGTGTAACCAGTAGCAGTGCCAGCAATAAGCAAGTTTATGGTACCTATACTTTTAAAATTACAAAGACTGCAAAAGGTTACGATTTTGTTGTAACATATATGGATATATTCACTGGAATTGATAGCATACAAAAACAATAATAATAATAAAAATGGGTCAAACATAAGTAGTAATTTTATATAAAACCTCTCTTGGGCAATATAATACTAAGAGAGGTTTTATATAATAGAGCTATACCCATAAATCATAAACAGGAGGTTTGCTAGAAGACATGAGAAAAAAAGTTTTTTTAACATTTGCTATAATCATTATACTGTTCATGCCATCTATTACTACAATGGCAGCCTCTGGTATTAACAGTGAGGAACAAGCCATAGTAGATAGAATTAGGGCAGGGTATACAGTAGATGGAATACAATATTACGTGGGAAGTCAATATATTAATCAAGGAGTGAACTACCTTAGCCGTGATGATGTTAATATAACAGCGGAGCAAAGGGCAAGCATTTTAGCGAAGTTGGAAGAGATGGCACCGCAAGGAGTAATACAGGGTTATTTGAAACCTGTAGTTGCTGATGATCATGCAAGTGAAATTATTAAGGATCAAGACTTGGCTGAATCAGTTGGAAGCAATCTAACCAATAAGGAGACAGAGGTCGGTAATAATACGGATTCTAATGCCGAGACTGATCTTGTTTCAAGCACCCAACTTAAGGAGAAAGATGATTCGATTTCAAAAGCAACAGAAAAAATGTCCATGAGTGAAATAATTGAATCTGCCAAAGCGATTACAGAAGATATGAATATTAGTGTTTCTTATGATTTAGAAGCCAATGAAATAAAAGTTATTAACAGTGAAGGAAAGGCAGTACTTGCAGCAAATAAAACAATTAAGAACACGGGGTTTTCCTTGAACACCACAGTTATAATTGCTGGATTTATATTGTGTTCATTGGTTTGTAGTATTGTTGTAGCAGCTAAGTTACATTTATTCTCCTTCCAAGAGGAGGAAGCTATGATCTCTAGTGGAGAAATGCTTTCAGGAGGAAGATTGATTAAAACAAGAGGGCAGCAGGGATGAGAACGAAACAGATAAAACAACTCCTAATATATATGGTTGCACCAACTTTAATGGCAGTGTTGGGATATGGTCTTCTTTATCTTGCTGGAAAACCCATCGTAGATATGACGTCATCGGTATCTGGAATGGTTTTTGCAAAAAGTACCCCGGATTTCGATGATGAAATGGATACTATCTTCGATGAGAATGGCCAAAAAGCGGAAGATTTCGTAGATGCAGCTGTGGTGGAGGTGCCGGCATACGAAACCTGTTATGCTAAGATGAATTGTGACAGGATAGAATTATCTGCGCCAATTTATTTTGGTGATTCCGACAATGTATTCAAAAACGGAGCTGGTCAGTATATGGGCAGTTATATGCCTGGATATGGGAAGCCGATACTAATTGGCGGTCATGACTCCACGTTTTTTGCTCCTTTAGAACATACACAAGAAGGGGACATTATTAAAATTACAACAAATTATGGTAATTATGAATATAAAGTAACAGGAATGAAAGTTACCACAGCCAATGATGTAAGTGCATATGATTTAAGCCAAAATCAAGAAGAATTGATTTTATATACCTGTTACCCATTTAGTACTGTTATTGGTAATAAAAGCCAAAGGTATTTTGTTTATGCAGATAAAATAGCAGGTCCAGTGATTCAATAATAAGATTTAATGAAATAAGAGGATAGCCATGGCAGACTTTAATTTAGCATCAGATGAACATAATCAAATTAAGATGGAAAAACAAGAACATCATAAGGGACATAATCGCCTTCATGGTAAAAAATATAAAAATAAAGAAAAAATAAGGACAAGTATTAGTTTCTTCCTTTCATTCTTGCTATCAATTATTATATTTCTCACTGCAGGGGTGACAGGCATATATATTGGAGTATTTAATGAAAGTGTCATTTTAAACCAATTAAATCGATCAAATTATTATGAACAAGTACAAAAATCCATTGAAAGCAGATTTATAAGTATCTTACTGCCAACAGGCTTACCAGATAGTGTATTAGACGATGTAATTACACTAGAACGGGTTTATATTAATGCAAAGAATTACATTGAGGGCAATCTCAAGGGACAGACCGTAATTATAAATAGTAAAAGTATGAGTAATCAATTTAGTCAAAACTTAAAGAACTATATGCAAGAAGAGAAAATCGAGGAAACTGAGGAAATCAGTAAGGGAATGGAAGCTTTGGTTGACTCTGTGGAGAAGGAATATACCAGATTGTTAGAGTTCCCATTTATTAATTACTATGTGAAGTATAAAGCAATCTATAAAAAGATAATGGCTGTAACTTTACCTATATTAATTGGAGTGGCAGTAATTATTATAGCAACATTATTAAAAATGCAACGTTGGAAGCATAAGGCGGTCCGTTATATAGCATATGCCGATTTAGCGGCATCTTTTATGCTAATTGTTATGCCAACTATATTATTACTCTCTGGTAGTTATAAGCGTCTACATATCTCTCCTGAATACTTTTACATATTTATTATGCGATATCTCCAGTGGGATATTACTGTTTTCTTATATCTTGGTGCCTTGGGGATCGTCTTGTTTATTGGTTTATTAACGATAATACGATATTTGAAGCAAAAAGTTTTTTAGCGTTGTTCCTTATGGTTATTTTATTGAGAAGCATTCCGCAAGGAATGCTTCCTGTGTTTTTGCCACTTGATATAAAATAGTAATTATTGACAAAATTATTACCTTTTCTTGTAAAATTACTATTCTTATGTTAGAATACTTTTTGGAACTCTTTTTATTTTGAATGATAAAGGGGAGAGGTACGTTGATTATATGATAGATATACATAACCATATTTTACCTGGCGTAGACGATGGTGCTAGGGACATGGAACAATCAAGAAAAATGTTAAAAATCGCTTATACAGAAGGTATCCGTTCTATTATAGCAACGCCTCATTATGTTATCGGCAATAAAAACAAGGACGTCTCTTATTTAGAGGAGATAAGGCAACAAGTACAACAGGAAGCTCTTGCCTTGGATATGGATATAAAAATCTATCTTGGTAATGAACTATATTATAGTGAGGATATAATCGAAGATTTACAAAAAGGGAAGGCATTGACTCTTGCAGGAACCAGGTATGTATTGGTTGAATTCTTACCATCTATACAATTTAGGCAGATTGAAATAGCAATTCATAATCTTGTATTAAATGGATATGTGCCCATAATAGCTCATGTAGAGCGCTATATATGTCTTGTTGAAGCTCATGAACGGATTGATGAGTTGATTCAGGAAGGAGCATATATACAGATTAATATATCTAGCCTGCTTGGTGGAATTGCGAATAAAAGGGCGTTTTTTTGTAAGAAATTAATTAAGGAAGACATGGTTCATTTTATAGGAACAGATGCTCATAATGATGATTATAGACCACCTAATATGGCAAAAGGAATTCATGTTATCACGAAGAAGTATGGAACAGAAACAGCAGAGATTCTTGTACTCAAGAATCCAGGTTTGTTATTAGAGAATAAATACTTATAAAGGAGTAGCTTTTCATGGAAACATATGCTAAAAATGATGAAATTGAAATTGACATTAAAGAACTATTCTTCGTTATATTAGGAAGAATATGGATTATTATAACGGTAGGAATTTTATTTGCCCTATGTACAGGTCTCTTTAGCCAATTGGTAATGAAACCGCTCTATACCTCCACTACTAAGATTTATGTTATTAATAGGCAGGATGGTGATACTACTACCTTAAGCGATCTTCAAAGTAGTACTCAGCTTACAAAGGATTATTTAGTATTAGTGAAGAGCCGCCCCGTTACGGAACAGGTTATAAGTGACCTTAATTTAAATACAACTCATGAAAAGTTAATTTCCCAGATTACAGTTAATACACCAGCAGATACTCGTATTCTTGAGATTATAGTTGAGGATACTGATCCTTATATTGCAAAGCAAATCGCGGATTCAGTAGCGGAAGTCTCTTCAGAGCGTATGGTCTCTGTTATGGATATTGAGAAGGTCAATATTGTAGAACAGGGCAATATACCACTTACACCATCTAGTCCTAATGTTAAAATTAATACCTTGATTGGTGGAGTTCTTGGTTTATTTGTATCCACTTTCGTTGTACTTTTTATATACATAACAAACGATTCCATAAAAACTATGGATGATGTAGATAAGTATCTAGGATTAAATACCTTAGGAACCATTCCATTGACAGAAGATCCTAAAAAGCATAAAAATAATAAGAAATTAAACCTTAAAAAAAGTAATTAGGATGATATATAACAGAATGGGAAGAAAGGTATAAAATATTATGTTAAAGATAAATTTTGGTAAGTTAGATGTTTTAGATTTTAGAAGTAACGAAGCTTATAAATCTTTAAGAACAAATATCCAGTTTTGTGGCAGCAATGTTAAAGTAATTGGTCTTACGAGCTGCACACCCAATGAAGGTAAGTCAAATGTGTCCTTTAATTTAGTTTCATCATTTGCGGAAAGTGGTAAAAAGGTTATCTTTATAGACGGTGACATGCGTAAGTCAGTACTTATCGGAAAATATAAGGTAGATCAAGCGGTTGATGGCTTATCTCATTATTTATCAGGATTAAAAGAATTAGACGAAGTCCTATACGAGACCAATATTGAGAATTTAAGCATTATTTTTACAGGTCCGGTTCCACCAAATCCCGCAGAATTATTAGGTAATCAGAGATTTAGTGACATGATAAACGAATTAAGAGAAGAGTACGATTATATAGTAATTGATACACCGCCATTAGGTAGTGTAATAGATAGCGCAATCATTGCACAGAACTGTGATGGTGTAATACTTGTTATAGAAGCGAATGCCATTAGCTATAAATTCGCCCAGAGAGTAAAATCCCAATTAGAAAAAAGTAATTGCCGTATCTTAGGTACTGTTTTGAATAAAGTCGAAATTGGAGAAAAAGGTTATTATAGCAAATATTATAGTAAATACTATGGTAAATATTATGGAAAAGATTATAAAAACGGTGAAGAATATTAATAGCGAAGAATAATAATGGTAAAGAATAATAATGTGAAGAATAATAATGTGAAGAATAAAAATGGTAAAGAATAATAATAGTGGTGATGAAGAATAATAGTGGGGGATTACATGAAAAAGTTATGGATTGTAATAGGATCAATCTTATTAGTTGGAATAGCAATAACATTGGTCACTTTGAATCTACTTTCAGATAAGACAGGACCTGTAATTGTATTCGAAACGACTGACTTTATTTATAGTGAAGGAAATACATATGATGATCTATTAGCTGGGGTAACTGCAACAGATAATGTGGATGGTGATGTAACAGATTCCTTGATGATTGTTAGCGTAATTCCATTAACAGACAATTTTACTGCCAAAGTTCAATATGTGGCTAAAGATAGTACCAATAATATCTCAATTACTAATTTGATTGTGGACTATGAACCACTTCCTCCAGCAGTTGAAGCGATAGAAGTGCCAACTGAGTCCCAAGATGTTAATGCAACTATGGGTGGCAATGATTCAGTAAATACCACAGAAGCTACTGATACATCAGCGCTTAATGATGCGAAAGAGCCTTCTGCCACTACGGAGCCTTCTGCCACTACGGAGCCTTCTAACACTTCTGAGCCTGTTATTGCAGTGGATACAAACGACGTCGTGGAAAATATTGATGATAGCATGATTTCTACTGAGCTGCCAGAACAGAGTAAAAGTGGATATCCTTATATTAAACTTAGCAGTAATGAGATAACAATAAAAAAGGGTTTTGTATTTAATGTTTATTCCGTTATTGAGGAATTAGAAGATGATAAAGATAATAACGATGATCTGTGGCGTAGAATTCAAGTTCATGGCGAATATCATACAAGCCAAGCGGGCAGTTATGAACTCAAGTACTTTGCAACCGATGAAGATCTAAATCAAACGAATATTGAGTACTTGACTTTAAATGTTGTTGATTAATATAATGTATATGTGGTATCTTACTATTTAAAAGGAGGTAGTATCGATGAATTTAGAAAAATGTATAACAACACGCAGAAGTATCAGAAGATATCAGGATGATAAAGTACCTTTTGAATGTATTCAAAAAGCGGTTGAGGCAGCGACTTATGCTCCTTCCTGGAAGAATACCCAAGTTACAAGGTACTACGCTGTAACAAAAGAGGAAATGAAACAAGGGGTAGTAGAATGTCTGCCTAGCTTTAATCAGCCGGCAGCTAAAAGTGCTCCTGTACTTATGGTAGTGACAGTAGTGAAATACCGTTCCGGATACAATAGAGAGGGAGAAAGCGATACATCAAAAGGAGCAGGCTGGCAGATGTATGACTGCGGAGCTTCCAATATGCTTTTTTGCCTGGCGGCCAATGAACAGGGATTAGGCACAGTAATAATGGGATACTTTGACGAGTCTGCAATAGCAGTATTATTAGAGATTCCTGATACGGAGGAAGTTACAGCAGTTATAGCGATTGGTTACCCAAATGAGAAACCAGAAAAACATAAGCGCAGAGGGACAGATATTATATTAAAGGAAATATGATGTAAAATGGGCTGTTACAAAATAGATTTAATAAACTCCAATTCTTACTAAAGAGTAAATTAAGTTATTTTGCAACAGTCCTTTTATCTTTACCACATAGATGTATTCCTATACTACAAACGATCTTTTATTATTTCGTTAAAATTCAGTTGATATTTTATCGAAGGGCTTACCAGTGGTTCATTAAAAGGTTAAAAAGCAATAATTAATGTGCAAGGTTTATCAAAAATAAGTGTATTAGTATAATGAAACCTAAATTTTGAAATAGTGATTGATTAGTAGAATCAAACTTAGAAAAGAGGTAACATGTATAAACCACTAAATATCGGAAACCTAACAGTAAAACTGCCAATTATTCAAGGAGGCATGGGCGTTGGAATCAGTCTAAGCTCACTTGCCGGTGCTGTATCGGCACAAGGTGGCATAGGTGTAATATCCACGGCACAAATAGGATTCACGGAACCGGATTTTAATCGTAATCCATTAGAAGCTAATTTAAGAATGATTGGTGAGCACATTAAGAGAGCGAGAAAATTAGCACCGGAAGGAATATTAGGTGTTAATATAATGGTAGCAACACAACACTATGCCAGATATGTAAAAGAAGCCATTAAAAATGGAATCGACATTATAATCTCCGGTGCCGGATTACCTATAGAACTACCTGAAATTGCAAAAGGCACCCAGACGAAATTAATACCAATCATATCCTCTGTAAAAGCTGCCAGCATCATACTCAAAATGTGGGATAAAAAGAATAATGTTACTCCAGATGCCATTATAATTGAAGGCCCTAAAGCAGGTGGTCATCTAGGTTTTAAGCCGGAACAATTAGAACATATAGATCCTGTGGCTTATGATGAAGAGATTAAGAATATCATTGAATTAACAAAGAGTTATGGAGTAAAATATGGAAAAGAAATCCCAGTAATTGTTGCTGGTGGAATACAAAATAAGCAAGAAATGGAACATTATCTGGCCTTAGGCGCTGATGGTATTCAAGTAGCAACTAAATTCGTAACGACAGAGGAATGTGATGCAGATATAAAATACAAACAAGCATATCTTAACTGTAAAGAAGAAGATATTATAATAGTCAAAAGCCCAGTTGGAATGCCTGGACGAGCCATTAAAAATGCATTTACCGAACGAGCACATCTAGCCCGCATCCCCGTAAAGAGATGCTACAATTGCATTAAAAACTGTAACCCTGCAGAAACACCATATTGTATTACCGATGCCCTAGAAAACGCAGCAAGAGGAAATTTAGACGAAGCCCTCCTATTCTGCGGAGCCAATGCCTTTATGGAAGACAAAATAAGAACTGTTAAAGATGTATTAGCTGATTATTTTGATTAATGTGTTTCACATGACGCTATGCCCTGGGGTTATCTAGAAATCCAGGAGCAGCAGGGTGTGTTTTTACTGTTCAGAGTAAGAATCCGGGTGTTTCTAATACCCTGATAATCGTTGAAAACATCTCGGGTGAGCGCGAACTCGTCGGCGTAAACGCCTCCTCAAACATCACGCTCACCCGAGATTGGCACGATTACCAGGGCATAAGAAACACCACGGATTCTTACAATTCACAGTAAAAACACACCCTGCCGCTCCTGGATTTTAATATAGTTTTTGGGGCATAGCTGAATATGAAAGGTAGGATTAACTTTTTGATACTAGATATACAAGATATACAAGTTTACTAAGTAAACTTTGGATATAATTTATTTAAATGAAATTCTAGTTTGATTTAATAACAATCATGGATTAATTCTTCTCATATTACATAATTGCATAAGCAGCTTTGCTTCAAAAATGAAATTAAACTCCGTGAGTATTTTATGTGTGTTTAGTGTGAATTGAATGAATCCGTATTGTTTCTTATACTGTGCTAATCGTTTATATTCCAGCAGAGCAAGCTGTCTGACGAGACGTTTACGTCTCGGAGTTCTTGCGTCGCTGGAATGTTTTAAACGATTATCACAGTATTAGAAACATCGGATTCTTTCTCTGAACACTAAACACACATAAAGTATTCACGGAGTTTTAAATACCCTCCAGAGCAAAGCGTCCTATAAGCGTCCTATAATCACAAAAAAATTAAAATAACCCTTGCCAAGCTTGTAAAACTATGTTAAAATTAATATTCGTGATATGTTATACAAAATTTTCCTTGCTCTTTACACATAGGCGGATAGATGCGCTATTCCAACCTATCAATGTTGACCACAGTGGTCCATTGCGATAAAGGGCCAGAGACCAGAAGGAGGTGCACACAACTATGAACCAATATGAATTAGCCTTAGTTGTAAATGCAAAAATCGAGGATGAAGCCAGATTAGCATCTGTAGAAGCCGTTAAAGAACTTATTGCAAGATTTGGCGGTACAATTACAAATATTGATGAATGGGGTAAGAAGAGATTAGCTTACGAAATTCAGAAAATGAAAGAAGGATTTTATTACTTCATCCAATTCGATGCTGATTCAACATGCCCACGCGAAGTTGAAGATCGTATTCGCATTATGGAAAATGTTATCAGATTCTTATGCATTAGACGAGACGCATAATAGAAGGAGGTATTCCTTAATATGAATAAAGTCATTTTGATGGGTCGCCTAACTAGAGATCCAGAAGTAAGATACTCTCAGGGAGAGAATTCCTTAGCTATAGCAAGATATTCCTTAGCAGTAGATCGTAGATTCAAAAGACCAGGAGAACAAGATGCAGATTTTATTAACTGTGTGGCATTCGGAAAGTCCGCTGAATTTGCTGAAAAGTATTTAAAGCAAGGAACTAAAATCGCAGTAACCGGAAGAATTCAGACTGGTAGTTATACCAACAAAGAAGGTCAGAAGGTTTACACAACAGAAGTTATCGTAGAAGATCACGAATTTGCTGAAAGCAAAGCTTCTAATGGCGGTGATTCAGGCTATCAGCAAACATCCAGACCTGCACCTAGTCAGGCAGCTGGAGATGGATTCATGAATATACCGGACGGTATAGACGAGGAGTTACCATTTAATTAAAGCATAAAGAATAATATAGAAATACATTGAAATGTATTCATCGGATAAGGAGGTCAGGTTATGCCATACAATAAAAATGATAGAAATGACAGAAATGATAGAAATGACAGAAACGATAAAGGCGATTCTTCAATGAGAAGAAGAACTACTCGTAGAAGAAAGAAAGTATGTGTATTCTGTGCAGACAAGAATCATACAGGTATTGATTATAAAGATGTGAATAAGTTAAAGAGATATATATCTGAAAGAGGTAAAATTCTTCCTAGGAGAATCACAGGAAACTGTGCAAAACATCAGAGAGCTCTTACTGTATCAATTAAGAGATCAAGACATATCGCTTTAATGCCTTACACAATGGACTAAGCTTTGATTTTACAAGGGTTATAGCATTGTGTTAGCAAAGTACACGATTTGAACACACTTTAAGAGATTAGTTAAGACCACTACATGAACTTCGGTTTATGCAGTGGTCTTTTTTGACGCGCCCAGCTTGGGATATTAGAATTTGACATAAAAGATTAGAGGCATCCTTGGATTCCCATTTTATACACGTATGACTTAGCATTTTACAAATAATGTAAAAAATATATATACAAATCATAAAAAATATGGTAAAATTTGTATATTAAAAGAGAAATATAATTTATACATATTCTGGAGTTTAATCATTTCCTATGCTTAATTTAGGAGTGATGTAACTATATAATTATGGTTAAGGAGGTGAATAAGTATGGAAAAAGGTAAAAAGGTTTTAAATAAGTCACATAATGCTAATATGCTCAGTACATTTTATGATCTGAATAGTAGTTGTGGCTGTGGTTCATGCACCTGCGCTGGTTGTACAGCAAATTTAAATTACGGTAGTACTACGGCGGCTTTTGAAACTTCTTACAGAAGTGGTTTGGAGTCTCACACATAATTATTTGATCAGCTATGAGAACATTTGATTGTTTATATTATACAATCAAATGTTCTTTGCAAATCATAATAGAGAAGGCAGTATATATCTTAAGGAATAAACATATAGGGAGATTAGTATGATTTATAAGGTATTTAAGGCAAATAAAAATTCATATTTATATGATCGTCAGGAAAATCGGATTGTAAAGATAAAGGAAGATGATTATCATTGTTTTTGTGAATTAGAAAAAGGAATTATAACAGAAGAAAACGAAAAAGTCATAAAAAAATATGAAAAGTATGGATTATGTAAGGAAAATGAATTAGTTGAAATCGAACATCCTAATACAGCAAATTTAGAGTTTTATTTAAATGAAGGTATTGAACAAATTACACTACAGGTAACTCAAAATTGTAATTTGCGATGTGATTATTGTGCTTATTCAGGAAAATATAATAACCGTACACACTCAAAAAAGAGAATGAACTTTGAGACAGCATGTAAAGCAATTGATTTTCTCGTAAAACATTCAAGATGCACAAAAAAAAGTATAGTAGGGTTTTATGGCGGTGAACCATTATTAGAAATAAACCTTATAAAAAATGTAATATCTTACATAGAATCTAATTATGAGGGAAAAGAATTTACTTACGCAATGACAACAAATGCTACGCTTCTTACGGATGAAATTGTTAATTATCTAGTAGCAAAGAATGTTTGGTTAACTATAAGTATAGATGGACCTAAAAGCATACATGATTTAAACCGCTGTTTTGAAAATGGAATAGGATCTTATAATATTGTTATAAAAAATTTATCGAGGATGAAAGAAAGATATCCCGAATATTACAGAAAATGCAGTACTAATACAGTTATAAGCCCAAATCAGGAATACGATTGTATACAAAAGTTTTTCATGGAAGATGATGTAATGGAAAGTTTAAATTCAAAAGTTTCATTCATTAGTGATGCGTCAACTAATCGATCCATTGTTTATGAGGATACTGTATTTATCGAACAGCGTAAAGATGAATTGAAACAAATGCTATTTATGCTTGGTGAGATTGATAATAGTTCCACTAAGTCGCTTTTTGGTGACTATGATCATGAAATGCATCGTAAGTACATTTCATTGCATATGGGAGGTTTGCATGCAAAGAAGGGACATCCAAGCGGACCGTGTATCGCAGGTGGGAAGAAAACTTTCATAGACATTGACGGAAATATTTATCCATGCGAAAAGGTACCCGAATGTAAAGAAATGACACTTGGAAACATTAATACGGGAATATCTGTAGAAAAAGCTAAATATATGATGAATATCGCTCGCATTACAGAAAAGCAATGTCAGAATTGCTGGGCTTTTATTTTCTGCACTTCTTGTGTGGTAGCCTCAATTGATGAAAATGGTATTTCAGCAGAAAAAAGACTTAGTAAATGTAATGGAGTGAGAAGAGGCACACTGGAATCACTTAAGAACATAATACGCCTTGAAGAATATGGGTTTAGATTTGAATTAGTTTAACACAATATAAGTTAATGATTATTTGAACGAGATGAACTTATTAAGTGAAAGGATGAAATATATGAGTAGTATATTAATATATCCATTTTGTAGAAAGTTTAGTGAATTTGCCAGATGCAAGGAAGCTTTAAAAGAATTTAATAAAGTAATACCAATTGCTCCGAAAGGATTTGGAATGGAAGGAGAAGATGTAAGTGTTTGTGATGGAGGGAATCCTCTGAATATTAAGATATCAAGTGATTATGATGTAAATATAATTCAAGCAGATGCGGCATTTTTTGGATACATAGAAGCAAATATATCTGTTGAAAGCTATAAAGAGAAAATAAGAAAAGCGATTGTTTTAAAAAAAAGGGTGTTTATTACAAAAGAGCTAATGGAGTTTCTTGGTGATACAGATGAGTTTGGGCCAGTAGAACTTATTGATTATACGAATAGTAAACAAGAAGATGGTCTTACTTTAAGTCTATTATCAATTCCTGTCCCTGTTATCATGATTGTTGGGGTTGGGGACAGATGTGATAAATTTAGTATTCAGGTGAAATTGGGGAACTGCTTCTCTGTACAGGGTTATCGTGTTTTAAACTGCGGAACTAAGGATTTTAGTAAGCTTTTTGGTATAGAGGCACTGCCGCAGTTCTTATTTGAGCCCATGGATAACGGCATGAAGATAAGACAGTTTAATTCATATATATATAACAGCGTTATGAAGGATAATCCGGAAGTTGTTATTATAGGAGTGCCCGGTGGTATCATGCAAGTTAATCCATATGAATTTAGTGAATTTGGTGAGCTGGCATTTATAATCAGTAATGCAATAAAAAGTGATATAAGTATTTTGAGTCTATATAGCCAGGAATTGAATCAGGATTTTCTTGATCATCTGATTAAACTCTGCAGGTATAAGTTGAATTATCAAGTGAACTACATAAACATAGCAAACACGGACTTTCTTATTTCACCAGAAGAAAAAGAGTGTCAATATACTACAGTTCCATCAGCACACATTATTGATAATATAATAAAGACATTCCATTATGAAGATGCTTTCCTGTTTAACGCTTTAGATGATATAAGCATGAGAGAAGCATGCAATAGAATATTGTGCGAACTTGAGGAGAATCTATAGGTGGGAGGATAATTATGGATAAACGAGATGAAAAAATAGCTGATTTGATTGTAATTTTAAAAGATGTTAAAGATTGCGAAATAAATGATTTAGATAAGGACTTATTTGGACGTTATTATGATTTTACATCTGGGGATATGCTGGATGTTTGTATGGAACTTCAAAAAAAATATAACATAAATCTAAACGGATTTATACATAGTGTAGATGAATACACTATAAATAATATGGCTGATGCTCTATGCAAGCTTTTAGTGACCAATGCCTAATAATATAATAAAAGTGGCTATTATCGATAATGGTTTAAATCAAAGAATATATTATGAGCTTACGGGAAAATATATTAAATCATTTAAAATACAGGATAGGGTTTGTATTTTGGATGATGGAGATACCTATCTATATGGTATAAATCATGGGACGGTATGTGCAGCTCTTTTGAGCGAATTTGCTGGTGATGTTAAGTTACTAAGCATATCTCTAAATGAGCAAGGTAATTTACCAGTTAAAAATTTAGAAACTGCAATCATTTGGTGTATCAATAATCAGGTTAATGTAATTTGCATGAGTATTGGTATTACACGATTGCTCGAAATTAAGATGCTGTTACCTTTGTTTCATACACTTGCCATGAAGAGAATTATCATAGTAGCTGCAGGCTCAAATAATGGTATTATTACCTATCCAGCTGCTCTGCCAACGGTTATTGGAGTAAGATATAGGAATGAGCAGTATAAATATATGTCATTAATTAAAAATCCAATAGATGGTATTGATGTTGAATCAGATATGCCACAATCGAGTATTTTAATAAAATTAAGAGAGGATTATAACTTTGTGCCCCCTATTGCCAATAGCATTGTTACGCCATATGTAACATCAAAAATCATTAAACTTATTAGGAAGGATAATAAAAATTATATTTCCTTAGAGCATTTAAAGCAAGATTTTGGATTGTACATAAATGCAAATCTTATAGAGTTTAAGGATAGTTTTCCAACAGCTGAAGGGGAAGATTTGTTATTAATGTTAGAAAACATTGAAATTCCGGTAATTGGTTTGATCTATGATAATGATCAAATCGATGATATGGCTCAATTGTCATTATCTTTACATAATATTTTATGTATGAATAACTATAATGGAGTCTTAATTAGTGCTAGTATGGATTGTAATATAGAAAATAATGTATTCAATATAGACGAAGAAAAAATGGAATCAGATATTATAAAATATATACATATAACTTCATCAGATATCATTTTGCTGCATTTACCTAAATCAGTCTTATTTAATTGTCAAGGAGATAGATTCATGGATTTAATCATACGATACGAATGTAGTAAATTTGTTTATTGGGAAAAAGAAAAGTCAATTCTTATATGTGAGAATCCCGAAAATTGTAAAACTCTAGCACAACATATTTTTAATAAGATAGAAGAAATATTTGAATAATTCTATACTTTGGATACACATAAATAATACAAATATCAAAACGAAAGGTAGAGTGAAGGAGCTAATGCTAAAAAGAAACCCCAATTTATGGTTTCTGAAAAGAATCTTAAGTTATTTAAAAATTTTTAAAAAAAAGATATGGATTATTACAGTCTGCCTTATTCTATCATCAGTATTAGGTTTTTTCCAACCCCTTATAATGCGACGTATAACCGATAATGGCTTGATACAGAAGAACTTGCATGTAATCATAGTGTCTGTTATTACTCTGTTAGGGTTAGTTCTATTTAACCAAGTTCTAGAAATTCTTCAAACAAAGATTTTTACTGATATTCATAATAAATTTAAGTTCACAATCTGGAATCAGGCATTCAATAAAATATTGCATCTCAAAATGGAATATTATAATGATAAAAACAATTCAGAGATTATTAATTGTTTACAGACTGATGTTGATAGTGTTTCATCCATAATGGACCGTTTTATGATATTAAACATCAGCTTTTTATTCCGAGTAATAAGCGGTATTGCCGGACTGATTTTCATTAGCTGGAAGCTCGCTTTAATAGTTCTTGCAATGGTGCCGGTAAAGTATCTGGTAGTGCGGACTATTTCTAAACAAAAGAAAAAGAAAATGGAGAAATTCATTGAAAATTTCTGTGATTTTTCCTCATGGCTGGGTGATAATATAGATGGTATTAAAGATATTAAACTTTGGAATCTCTATAATCAACGTTATTTATTTTTTGAAAAGAAGCTAAAAAACATCTTAAATAGTGAGAGAGAAAATACGATGTTGGACACATATAATATGTTCTGTGAGATCATATTAGGGTGGTCAGTGACTGGCATACTCTATATTCTTGGCGGAATTCTTGTTGTTAATGGATCTCTGACAATCGGTGGAGTTTTATCGTTTATTACATATAGTAATTATGTCACAGGACCAATTTCTTCAATAATTAATTTGAAATATTTCTTATCCCGAATTTATCCGTCTGGTGAAAGGCTTTTTAAATTTCTTGATTTAAAAGATGAAGAATATAATCCGGATAATACGAAAGAGATAAGCAAAGAAAATCTAGAGATTCAGTTTAAGAATGTATCATTTACATATATGGAGAAGGGAGAAGTTTTAAAAGACATCAACTTTTCGGTTTCAAAAGGTGAGAAAGTTGCAATTATTGGGTCAAATGGTAGTGGAAAAACAACTTTAGTAAATTTATTATTGCGGTTCATTGATCCAACAAGCGGTGCAATAGAAATTTGTAATGAAAATATAAACCAGATTAGTTTAGAAAAATATCGTTCGTTATTTTCGGTAGTAAGTCAGGAACCTTATTTATTTTATGATACAATTCAGAATAATATTAATCTAGATAAATATGGAAGAGAGAATATGGTAGACAAAGCTTGTTTACAAAGCGGAGCAAGCGAATTTATCAATAAATTGCCGGAGAAGGAAAACAGTATGGTGGGACGAAATGGGGCGAAGCTTTCTGGTGGAGAAAAACAGAAACTTGCAGTAGCAAGAGCAATAGTGAAGGATTCACCAATTGTAATACTTGATGAAGCTACATCTGGATATGATGTAGAATCTGATTTTTATCTACATAATATTATATTGAATGAGCTTATTGGAAAAACTGTAATAATGATAACACATAGGTATGAAAACTTAGTAGGAATGGATAGAGTTTATCGGTTATCAGAAGGCAGACTAGAGAAGCTGGAAAGGACATGGAATATTATTAAGGAAATGGAAAAATGATGCAAAAGACTTATTGACATAAATGACAATATGAATATAATTGATACGTGGCGAATTATAAATAATAAAGGAGAAATTAGATGAAAAAAAGTGTATCAGTTTTAGTATCAGTATTATTGTTATTTAGTTTTATTTTAACTGGCTGTGGAAGCGACAGTCCAAAATCTGCCCTTGAAGGTACTACATGGAAAATGACTGGCGGAAAAGATGTATCTGGTATAGAAGTAACAGAAGAAAATTTGGCAGCAGTTGGAATGGGCGATTTTACATTAGAATTTAAAGCAGATGCTGCTGTAACAGCTAGTGTGGCTGGAACAACTTCAGAAGGTACCTACTCTGAGAATGGCGAAGAAATAACCATTGAAATGGATGGCGATTCAATTACAGTTATATTAAAAGATAATGTAATGACTATGGATCAGGATGGTACGACATTATATTTTGAAAAACAGTAGATTATTTCAAAAATACATAATTTGAGAGAGCGATATAGTGGTATTGTCTTTCTGAAAAAGTTATTGAATAATCATGCAATAGGAACAGATCAAAAGTATCCAATCGATACGCTGGTCTGTTTTTTTTTGTACTATAATTATATTAATTATATTGCCATATTATAGTAAAAATCTTTAAAATAAAAAACCGCTTTAATTCCAACCGTATAAATGGTATAATGTTTTTACCATAAAAGTTAAAAGGGAAAGTAGGACAAATTCCGGATAAATGTAATGGTATTTAACAATAGAACATAGCTTTCATAAGGAGCATAAAAGAATGAGAACAAAGATAAAAGTTAGAGGAGTGTTAAAAACATATTTGCGTTGGCCAATTTTTCTATCGCTGTTATTGGTCTGCATGAATATCAGTATATATATGATAGACCAAAAGGCTGGTATGGTAACCATTGGTTTTGTGTGTTTATATATAGTGATAGTGATGCTACTATACTTTTTTAATCGACCTAGTATAATAGGAGAACTTGTTCGATATGCTGCAGATTATGGTCAGGTACAGAAGCAATTACTCAAAGAGATGGCGCTTCCCTATGCTGTCTTGGATTATGAAGGAAGATTACTTTGGGGAAATAATGAATTTCAGGACATTATTGAAAAAGAAAAGTCCGCACAAAGATCAATATCTAATATATTTCCTGAGATTACACAAGCGGTATTACCAAGAGATATGCAGGATAAGATCATTAAGGTAGTACGAAATGAAAACCATTACAAAATTGTTTTAAGAAAAATTGTTGCACTTGATTTTTCGGAGAATGCGCTATGGGATTTTCAAGATGATAACCTAGAGTTAAGTGACTCCAATAGCTTAATTGCCATGTATATCTATGATGAAACAGAGATTAAAACTTTGGTTCGTGAGAATTATCAACAGAAAATGATTACCGGACTTTTATATATAGATAATTATGAAGAAGCCTTGGAAAGTATTGATGAAGTTAGACGTTCACTCTTAATTGCATTAGTAGATCGTAAAATTAATAAATATATGCAGAGCATTGATGCTATTATTAAGAAGTTGGAAAAGGATAAATATATATTTATGTTTAAGCAAAAATATCTTCTACAACTTCAAAATAATAAATTTAATATATTAGAAGAAGTACGAGCAGTAAATATTGGAAACGAAATGTCAGTAACAATTAGCATGGGACTTGGTGTGAATACAGATTCCTATCTGTTGAGTTATGAATATGCCAGAGCTGCAATAGATTTAGCATTGGGTAGAGGTGGGGATCAAGCAGTTGTAAAAGACGGGGAAAAACTTCTTTATTATGGGGGAAAGAGTATCCAGGTGGAGAAGAGTACTCGTGTGAAAGCAAGAGTAAAAGCCCATGCTTTGAAAGAATTTGTAGAAGCAAAAGACAAAGTTGTTATTATGGGTCATGCCATAGGAGATGTAGATTCATTTGGTGCTGCGATTGGCATTTATCGTATTGCTAAAACCCTTAACAAAAAAGCACATATCGTTATAAATGAGGTGACCTCCTCTGTCAGGCCTTTAATGACGCGATTTATAAATAATCCGGATTATGAGGAGGATATGTTCTTAAAAAGCGAACAAGCAATGGAAGCGGTGGATAATAATACGTTGCTGGTTATTGTAGATGTAAATAGACCAAGTTATACAGAATGCAAAGAATTGCTGCGTTTAACTAAAACGATTGTAATCTTAGATCACCATCGTCAAACCGGTGAAGCTATCGAGAATGCAGTGTTATCTTATATTGAACCGTATGCTTCCTCTTCCTGTGAGATGGTAGCTGAGATACTGCAGTATATCGGGGATGGTTTAAAACTTAGACAAATAGAAGCAGATGCTATGTATGCAGGTGTGATGATTGATACGAATAATTTTCTTACCAAAACAGGTGTAAGAACCTTTGAAGCAGCAGCGTTTCTTCGAAGAAGTGGAGCAGATGTAACTAGAATACGTAAGTCTTTTCGAAGTGATATGAATGAATATAAGACCAAGGCAGCTGCTATTACAGCAACAGAAGTATACTTAGAACACTATGCAATTACGGTGTGTTCCGGTGAAGGAATTAACAGTCCAACAGTATTAGGGGCACAGGTTGCCAATGAATTATTGAATATCACAAACATTAAGGCCTCATTTGTTTTGACTGAGTTTAACGGGAAAATATATGTAAGTGCCCGTTCTATTGATGAAGTGAATGTACAAATTGTTATGGAGAAACTTGGCGGCGGAGGACATATGAGTGTAGCAGGAGTTCAGTTTATAAACTGTACTTTAGCAGAAGCAATTAACAATGTGAAAGCTACATTAACATCCATGGCGCACGATGGAGATTTGTAGGATTAGAATTGATAATCCAACCAATATTTACTAATATAAAGGAGAATAACATATGCAGATTATATTAACAGAGGATGTAAAAGCATTAGGTAAAAAAGGTGAATTAGTTAATGTAAGTGATGGCTATGCCAGAAACTTTATATTACCAAAGAAATTGGGATTAGAGGCAAGTGCAAAGAATCTAAACGATTTAAAATTACAGAAGGCAGCAGAAGTAAAGAAACAAAAGGAATTATTAGAGGAAGCACAAACATTAGCCAAGAAATTAGAAAGTAAGACAATAGAGGTTAAGATTAAAGCAGGTGAGGGCGGAAGAACCTTTGGTTCCATCTCAACTAAAGAAATTGCAAGTGCCTTAAAAACTCAGTTTGGATATGATGTTGATAAGAAAAAACTACAATTAGCAGATCCAATTAAGAATATTGGCACACATACTGTTCCGCTTAAACTACACCCAAAAGTAACAGCAGAATTAAAAGTAAATGTAAGCGAACAATAGAAATTTAAGTTATAAAGTTGTATTTCATAAAATACAAACAATTATGCACTAGAGTAAATTTAGGAGGAAGGTAGATGGATGAGGCATTTATAAAAAGGGTTTTTCCACATAGTGATGAAGCGGAACAGTCTGTTATTGGGTCCATGATTATGGATAAGGACGCAATTGTGGCAGCTTCTGAAACTATCACGGGAGAAGATTTTTATCAGCAACGATATGGTGTCTTATTTGATACAATGCTTGAACTCTTTAATGAAGGCAAGCCGGTTGATTTAATTACCCTTCAGAATAAATTAAAAGAAAAAGATGTGCCGCCAGAGTTATGTAGTCTTGAATTTATTCGAGATTTAATTACATCAGTCCCCACATCTGCTAACGTAAGGTATTATGCCAATATTGTGAAAGAAAAATCAACACTGAGGCAATTAATCAAAATAACAGAGAACATAACGAACAAGTGCTATCTTGATAAGGATAAAGTTGACACTATATTAGAGGATACAGAGAAGAATATATTTGATATTTTACAAAAACGTAACACCGGAGAAATGGTTAATATAAAAGATATTGTATTTCGCTCTTTAGAAAGCATTGAAGCAGCAGCGAGAAACAAGGGAAGCGTTACAGGGGTTGCAACTGGCTTTTATGATTTGGATTATAAAACTGCCGGCTTGCAACCATCTGATTTAATTCTTATAGCAGCAAGACCTTCTATGGGAAAAACGGCTTTGGTACTAAATATTGCCGAATATGTAGCTTTAAAAAGTAATGTTACAACAGCTATTTTTAGCTTGGAAATGTCTAAGGATCAATTAGTCAAGCGTATTATGTCTATGCATTCCAAGGTGGATTCCCAAGCGATAAGAAGTGGTAATTTAAGTGATGAAGAGTGGTTGAAATTAGTTGAAAGTGCTAGAACTATTGGTAATTCTAACTTAATCATAGATGATACATCAAGTATATCAATTAGTGAACTTCGTTCAAAATGCAGAAAATATAAATTGGAACATAATCTTGGATTAGTAATTATTGATTATTTGCAATTAATGTCTGGAAGTAAAAAGTCAGAATCAAGACAACAGGAGATTTCAGAAATATCTCGTTCATTAAAAGCGTTAGCAAGAGAAATCAATGCTCCTGTTATAGCATTATCTCAGTTAAGCCGTGCAGTAGAACAAAGACCAGATAAAAGACCTATGTTATCAGATCTTAGAGAATCCGGTGCAATTGAGCAGGATGCCGATGTAGTAATGTTTATATATAGGGATGACTATTATAATCATGATTCAGAGGAAGCGGGAGTATCAGAAATAATTATTGGTAAGCAGAGAAATGGACCAACAGGGACAATAAAGCTTGCTTGGTTGTCACAATACACCAAATTTGCAAATCTAGAAAGACAGGGGAGTTAGTACCCTTGAAACAGACGCCTATGATGGGTGTCTGTTTTTTTATATTATATAGTATAATTTTGTCTAGACTTGGGTAGATGGACAAGCTTCTGCCTAATGCTGTCGATAAGTTAATTAAGAAAGTACAATAAGTATATTGCAATGAAAGCGTGCTGTGATATAATTAAGGAAATGTAAAAAAATAACAATAGACAGAGGGGAAGAATCATGCATGATATTCGATACATCATATCAGAGGCCTCAAAAAGAATAGATGTTGAGCAGCATACATTACGCTATTGGGAAGAAGAATTAGAACTTTACATACCAAGAAACGAAATGGGTCATCGCTATTATAGGGAAGAAGACATTGAGGTATTTAAAGCGATTAAGATTCTAAAGGAGAAGGGCTATCAACTACGTGCGATTAAGATGCTTTTACCGGAGATACAAAAATATGATAACTTAGATAAAGTAATTACCGGAGAAAATATTCTAACGACACTACCTATTCAAAAAATTGATATAACAGATGAGGAAGAAAACTTGCTAATGGATAAATCTGCAGAAAGGCTGGAACAGTTTAAGACAATTATTAATAGCTTGGTTACAGAAGCACTACAGAGTAATAATGAAGTCTTGTCTGATTCCGTTAGTGAAGCTGTTTCAAGTAATGTTATTAAAGAGATGGATTATCTTCTTAGATTAAAAGAAGAGCGAGAGGAAGAACGTTACAAACAATTTGATCGCACTATACGGGAAGTTCAGAATAGTCGCGCAGAATCAGCAGCAGGAAAAATGGAAAAGAACAAAAAGAAAAAGAGTATTTTTCATAGTAATAAGATGTAAATTTAATAATGGGATGTGAAAGAATAAGCTTTATTAAACTTATTCTTTCACATCCCATTATCATTGATTTCTAACAATAAGTGAGAATAAATATTGTTAGAAATCAAAAGTTGAATATATTAAGCTTCAATTGCGCCTGTTGGACATGTAGAAGCACATGCTCCACAATCGATACAAGCATCAGCGTCGATTACAAATTTATCTGCGCCTTCTGAAATTGCTCCAACTGGGCATTCGCCTGCACAAGAACCGCAGCTAATACATTCATCACTAATTTTATATGCCATGATTTAGTTCCTCCTCTTATTTTAGTCATATTTATTTTAATATATAATATGACATAATACAAGTTAAATCTGCAACTAATTGCAAAGTATTTCTCATTTAGCTAGCATTATGGATAGGATTTTAAGTTATGGTTCAGCCTATGGTACGGCGAGGTGTTTTTTGTGAGAGGAGCAAAGCGAAAGTCACAGAAAACCCGAGACATACGTGCGCGAAATTATGCATTATAATTTCTGTGCATCAATTGTTACAATTCAACCACAAGGCTGAATTATAACAATTTTAACTTTATCATACTCTTGACGGTTGAACAAACTTAGATTATAATGTAGGAGTTCACAAGTATATTAATTTTATTTATAGATAAAAGTAAGGAGGAATAGACATGGCTCAGGTATCAAAAGAAATGACTATTGGTCAAATAATCAGTGTTGATCAAGGTATTGTTCCAATTTTATTAGCTTCAGGAATGCATTGTATTGGATGCCCATCTTCCCAAGGAGAATCCTTAGAAGAAGCAGCAATGGTTCATGGAATGGATCCTAATAATTTATTAGCAACTATCAATGAATATCTTGCAACAAAATAAAGCGTAATAAGGCGAGCAAAAAGAACCCAGAAAAGATATATGTTAAATATCTTTTCTGGGTTCTTTTAATCGTTATAAATAGCTAGATAACAGATAACATTTGAATTGCATTATTTTTAACTATGGCTTCAAAATGTTCTTCATAATAGAACGGGCTTGCATAAGTTGTATGCTCGGTCTTTCCATATTCAGAAATAATGTTACAAATTTTATTAAATTCCTCCGGGGTATGATCTGATTTACTAATAACCAGGTAATACAAGGAGTTCATTGGGTTTTTATATAAGCTATTTACGCCTTTGTAGTAAGTGAAAAGCACATTCGATAACTTTATCACTTCGTTAAGAGTATGAAAGGAGTATATCTTAAGTAGGTTAGTTTGAATAGAAACACTTTTCTGAACAGTAGTTTCTTCTTCTTGCTCTTCCTCTTTATTCGTGGATAGCGCCTCGGTAAGTGGAACAAAATCGTCTTTCGCATCGTCAACAGTATCACCAAGTAATTCATCCATTTGGCCAAAACAATTTATAATTTCATCTGCATAAGATTCATCTTCCGTATCATCATCATATAAATCTTCTTGGTCATCTGCATCTGGTGAGAATTTGGAAAAACGTGTATCTAATTCATCAGGGTCTTCTACCTTGGTAATAACTAGAATTAAACATTCAGGCGATACCGGAATGGCTTCTATCATCAAGGGGATATCCTCTGCTTCAAAACCAAATTCGTAATTTGCTTGTTGCATCATATCTCGAAACAAGGCCTTTGCTTTTTCACTTCCGTAAGCGAGTTCACTAATTCGTAACTCTCGATCCACTATATCATCTCTGCTTAAAGTACAGCGAATTTGACTTTCGCTAATTTTCTCAATCTTCATAGAATCACATCCTTTTCTATGTGCTGGCCTGCAATACAAACAATAAAGTGCGGCAACATTCTGCTGGAAAGTACTTAGCATCTATGTTGTGTATACAAAGTATAATTTAAATATTAACTAAAGTCAATATTATTATTTGTGAAAGATTTATTAAATAGATACTGCATTTTCTATAAACTGACAGGATATTAATAAACAGATTGACCAAAGAATTACAAAAAGTTTGTTTAAAGAGACAGATGGAAAACAGTTGAGTATTTTAATGTAATTAGATATAATAGATTACAGGATTACTTGATTTAGTTCGTAAGTACACAGAATTTATTCGGATTTATTCTAGTAGGAAAGGAGAGAATGACAAACCAGATATGGTTTCATAAATATAGAATTATCAAGTCATTAGGACATGGGGGAAGTGCTGACGTATATTTAGCAGAACATATTAAGTTAAAAGCCCTCAGAGCAATTAAACAAATAAGCAAGGATAATATCCTACATGAACAACTTCTTCATGAAGCTTATATTCTAAAAAATCTCAAGCACTCGTGTATTCCGATTATCTATGATTTTGAAGAGGACGCGCATGACTCTTATATCATAGAACAGTACATTGAGGGCAAATCATTACAGGTGTATCGACAACAGTGTGAACACCTTTCAGAAGATATCATCATTGATTTTTCAATTCAGATTTGTGACTTACTGCATTATCTGTATTCTGTAGACAATCCCATACTTTATTTAGATTTAAAGCCCGAGAATATTATTATAGCAGACCGTATGGTAAAATTGATTGATTTCGGTGCTTCTAGTTTTAAAAATCAATTAATCAATCGGAAATATTCTATGGGAACAAAAGGGTTTGCAGCTCCGGAATTGTACGGTGGACGTATACCGGATGAGCGAACAGACGTATATGGAATCGGTACATTGCTTTTTTTCATGGTGACCGGTAAAAGTTATGATACGCCGTCACTAAAGTGGAGTAGAAAGGATAAATTAAAGAATTGTTCCAAAAACTTACAAGGAATTATGGAGCAATGTCTTCGAAATTATCCCTCGTTTCGATATTCCACAGTTTTGGCATTAAAAAATAATTTATTAGAATTAAATCTGAGGAAATCTAAAATATCTGCTGAATCAAGTGAATCCATCTGCTTTGCAATTGCAGGCACACAGCACAGAATTGGAACAACACATCTGGCAATTCTCATTACTTCTTATTTTACCAAAATGGGTAGAAAAGGACTATATGTCGAAAAAAACAACTCAAACCATACTCACACAATTCTTAAAAGAAATCAGAATATAAAGACAAAGAACGGAATTTATCACATATTTGATTGTAACATGCTGCCGGCTTATCACATAAAGCTCCCTTGTAGGAAGGAGGATTATCAAATCACTATACTGGATTATGGATGTTTAGACCAGGATAATCTGGAGGATTTTCTAAAAGCAGACATAAAACTCATCGTAGCAGGAGCAAAAGACTGGGAAATAGAGGAAGCAGAGACTGTTTTAAGATTATTGGATGGATATAAAGATATTAAATATCTATTTAATTTTATGGATGGTAGTCAATTTCGAACTGTTATTCATCAAATGGATCAGTTACCTTGCTATCGGATACCTTATGAACCGGATCCTTTTCACTGGAAAAGAAACAAATATCTGGAGGATTTTATAGAAAGACTTATAAATAGATAGGTTGAAGAGAGGTAAAGAATGAACAAAAAGCCAATTTTGCATAAAAGGCTTTCTACGATAGAATCTCATCAAGGTAAATTAGTAATTGGGATACTTGGAACTCATAAGGGTGCCGGAGTAACTCACCTTGGAATTTTACTCGCAAATTATTTGAGTGAATGGTTAGGACGAAAGACTGCCTTTTTGGAATGTTATCCTCAGAAGGACCTGCAATATTTACAATATTATTTTTATGGTGGACCGGAAGGTATGGAAGAGAAAGACTGTTTTCATATTCATCGTGTAACTTACCATAACAATGTAAAGGAACAGGCTATAGCAGAGATTATTGGCGATGATTATGACTGTGTGATACTGGATTTGGGAACAGATTTTCAAAAGAGTAAAAATGAATTTTTACGTTGTGATAAAAAGATTGTAGTAAGTAGTTTGACTATTTGGAAAAGGCATGAATTGGAGAACTTTTTGCAAAAGACAAATCATATTAAGTATAACGAACAATGGACTTTTGTGGTTCCTTTTGGTCAAAACAAAGGCATAAATAAAGCAGCAAAGGAATTACATAGAGAAATCTATGGAGTATCTTATGAGCCGGATCCCTTCTCTCTTTCTACAGATACAATTCAATTATTTCGGAAAATGGTATAAATACTTAGCATTAAAATATATAAAAAGAATATAAATAAGTGATTTTGAAGGAAAGGTATAGCATATCACAATGATGACCTTCTTATCCGAAGATTAGTAAAAGTAGTCAGTAATGAACGTAAAGTGAAACGAATGGCACCTTCTAAAACAAAAGAATTCGACTTGCCGAATTTCCTGGTTAAGATACCTTCATATAAATATGGTCAAACTAGTTATATTCTATTTATAAAAAATATAGGGTGGGTTAAGGTAATAAAGCATATTGTGTTAGGTCTTATACCAAGTCGTATCCTCAATACAAAGGTAGCAAGAAATAACTGAGATATGTTAAAATTACTTTAAGGATATTAGGTTTATGATAAAGATGAATCTATAGTGGGTGTGAAGAGGCTGCTTTTGCAGCCTTTTTGCTATGGAGATTTATTTATAAAAAAGTCGATTTAAGTAATGACGATATGCGAATTCAATGTTATAATAATGTAAAACGGTGAATGAAGGTTAAATGGGAGGAAGAGCATGGAAAGAAAAACAAAGCAGGCAATTGTTGGAACCAGCATAGCTATCTTAATAATAGTTATAATAATAACTGCTGTTATAATTAAAAAATTAACGCCGAATGACCAGGTTATGGATTTGACTGACTATTACCAAGTTAATGACGGGGAAGTCCTAGTGGTTATGCAAGATAGAATATATGAGCAAAAAGGTATTATTGAAGACGGAATAATTTATTTGGACTACGAAACCGTTAATAGCAAATTTAACAAAAGATTTTATTGGGATGTCAATGAGAATGTACTTAGCTATACGACTCCAAAAGAAGTGATAAAGGCAGAGGTAGGTAGCAAAGACTATTATGTAAATAAAAATAAAAATCAAATGGATTATACCATTGTAAAGACAAAAGGAAATAGTGTATATATTGCAATAGACTATGTGGAACAGTATTCAGACATGCGATATGAATATTATGAAAACCCAGACAGAATTGTAATTCAATATAGCTGGGGTGATTATTTATTTACTAAAGTTAAGAAACCGACACAATTAAGATATGAACCCAATATTAAAAGTGAAATCCTAGTGGAATTAGAAACAGAGGAGTCCTTAGCTTATGTAGATACCAATGAAGCAGTAGAGGGTGGCTTTAGCAAGGTAATGACTTTAGATGGTATTATCGGTTATGTGAAGAATAAATACGTTGCGGAATCTTATTATGAAACTGTGAAAAGTGATTATGAAGCTCCTGAATACTCACATATCACGAAAGATGGAGCTATTAATTTAGTGTGGCACCAAGTGACTAATATGGATGCAAATGATAATTTACTTAATTTATTGGGGGATACCAAAGGAGTCACCACCATATCACCAACTTGGTTTAAAGTGAATAGCAACGAGGGAACCATAACATCTTTAGCAGATGAAAGCTATGTTGAGCGCGCGCATTCTCAAGAAATTGAAGTATGGGCTTTGGTTGATGACTTTAGTACAGAAGTAAATATGTATGATTTATTATCTTATACTTCAAGAAGAGAGAAATTGATTAATGAATTAATTGCGGCGGCCATTAAGTATAATTTAGATGGATTAAACATTGATTTTGAGAATATTGCAATGGAAACAGGACCTCACTTTATACAATTTATTCGTGAATTATCTGTAAAATGTAGAAATAATGATATTGTATTATCCATTGATAATTATGTTCCGACAGATTATTCTGCCTATTATGATAGAGAAGAGCAAGGTGTGGTAGCTGATTATGTAATTATTATGGCTTATGATGAACATCATGCAGGATCAGAAGTGAGTGGCTCGGTATCCTCAATTGGATTTGTTGGAGATGCAATAGACAAAACTTTGACTATGGTACCAAAGGAAAGAACAATTATGGCAATTCCTTTTTATACAAGACTATGGAAAGAAGAAACTAATAACGGCAGTATAACCGTTACTTCAGAAGCCTATAGTATGACAAATGCAGCTAATCTTCTAAAGGACAATGAAGTTGAACTGAAGTGGGATGAAACAACAGGACAATACTATGGTGAATATAAAAAGGATAATGCTGTATTCAAGATGTGGCTTGAGGAAGATGAGTCAATTGAAGCTAAGATGAAGCTTATCAATCAAGCTGATGTGGTTGGAGTTGCCGGCTGGAAATTAGGACTTGAGAAGGAAAGCATCTGGGATGTTATTATTAAATATGTAAATTAGGTGGCTAGGTTCATAGTCAAGGGTTTCCATTCATAGAATATAGTAATAATGTGTAACAGGTGAAAACTATGAATAGGAAAGGTAGTTATTTTAAAAAATATTTTAATATTTTGTTTTTATTTTTAGTGTGTATGTCATTACTGTTTTTAAGTGTACCATCGGTAGATGTAATGCAGCAGATGAGTGATTCTATGGATTCGGGTAACCAAAAGAATATTACAGTAGTGGTGGATCCTGGCCATGGAGGTAGGGATCCTGGCAAAATTGGGGTGAATGATGCTCTAGAAAAAGATATTAATTTAAGTATCGCATTTAAATTAAAAAAATTATTGGAAGAGAATGATATTAAGGTTATAATGACTAGAGAAGATGATAGTGGTCTCTATTCTGCAAGTGATTCGAATAAAAAGGTTGCCGATATGAGAAAACGAGTAGAGCGAATCAATAATAGTGAAGCTGTACTTGCTATTAGCATTCATCAGAATAGCTTTACACAGGAAAGTTCAAAAGGTGCGCAAGTATTTTATTATTCGAATTCAAAAGAGGGAAAAAATTTTGCAGAAATCATGCAGAACCAATTAAAGAAAACTTTACAAGATGGAAACAAAAGGGTTGCTAAGTCCAACGATAGCTACTACATGTTAAAGAAAGTAGAGTGCCCTATTGTAATCGTAGAATGTGGATATATGTCAAATTATGCGGAATCAGCACTTCTGATTGAGGATGTTTATCAAGAAAAGTTAGCATGGGCGATTCATCTTGGTCTGATAACTTACATAAATCAGAATAGTAATAGTAAATCTGCTGAGAAACAGCAGGTTTCTATCCGATAAAAGGCGATGATCTTTCGCCGTGCATCTCGATTATAGGAACATGGTCTTGGTTCCTATAATGAAGGATATCAAAAAAATATGGTAATAATAGGACTACAGTGCTATAATAAGCATGAAATACTTTTCGATGAGTGGTATTGATAGACATAGGAGTAAAAATGAAAACTAAGATTTTAAAAATAGATAGTAACGAATTTATGCCAAGTAAGTTAGAAGAAGCAGTTCTGATATTAAAAAATGGAGGGTTGGTTGCATTTCCGACGGAAACGGTTTATGGTTTAGGAGCAGATGGACTTAATAAAGAAGCCTCTCGAAAAATCTATGCAGCAAAGGGTCGACCTTCAGATAATCCGTTGATACTTCACATAGTAGATTTTGATGCGTTGAAAGTATTAACAAGAGATTGCCCAGAAAAGGGGCGGAAGTTAGCGAAAGCATTTTGGCCGGGGCCACTTACTATGATCTTTAATAAAAGTGAAATAGTACCATATAGTACTACCGGAGGATTAGATACGGTAGCCATACGGATGCCCTCTCATCCTGTTGCTTATGAACTAATTCGCCAGTCGGGGATTTATATAGCAGCACCCAGCGCTAATATATCAGGCAGACCGAGTCCAACCAGAGCAGAACATGTGATAGAAGATATGGATGGAAAGATTGAAATGATTATTGACGGGGGAAAGGTTGATATTGGGCTAGAATCCACCATTGTGGACGTAACAGGGCCAGTTCCAACCATTTTAAGACCGGGATATATAACAGCAGAAATGATAGAACAAGTGATAGGGCCAGTTGAATATGACAAAGCGGTATTATCACGAGTTAAGGATCCAACTATTATACCCAAAGCACCAGGTATGAAATATAAACATTATGCTCCAAAAGGAGATCTTACCATATACGAGGGAGATAGCACGGCCGTTATCAGTGCTATTAATCGAATCGCCGCAGATAAGCAATTAGCTGGTTATAAAGTTGGTATTATAGCTACAGATGAGACAATTGAATGCTATCCAGAGGGACTAGTTAAGACAATCGGCACTAGAAAAGATGAAGGTACGATTGCCCTAGGTTTATTTGAACTTCTGAGAGATTTTGATTCAGAAGGAACGGAGTATATATTTACTGAAAGCTTTGAAAATAATCAGCTGGGGCAAGCTATCATGAATCGTTTGCTAAAAGCAGCTGGATATCATATAGAAAAGGTTTAGTAACTCTAGTAAACTTACATGGAGGTTATATGATAAGATACGAAAAGATTATATTTGTTTGTACCGGTAATACCTGTAGAAGCCCTATGGCTGAAAGCATATATCGAAGCCTAGAAACGAATAGTGATATTAAGGTAATTTCCAGAGGATTAGTAGTTCTGTTTTCTGAGCCGTCTAATCCAAAGGCTGATACAGTATTAAAGAGCCACGATCTGGAAATGGAGAGTCATATTTCCAAAGGACTGAAGGGTGCAGATATTGATGAGAATACATTAATCCTAACAATGACTGAAAAGCAGAAAAAAAGTGTAATAGATAATTTTAATTATGTTGATAATGTATATACAATTGCAGAATTTGTAGGTGAAAGTGGAGATGTAACCGATCCATATGGTGGGACTTTAATTGATTATGAAGAGTGTTATGTTGAATTAGCAAGACTAGTTAAAAAAACAGTATACAAGCTTAACGAGGAGGAAATAATATGATTGGAATAGGCAGTGATCACGGTGGTTTTGGTTTAAAGCAGGAAGTTATGGAACATTTAAAAGAAAGAAATATTGAATATAAGGATTTTGGTTCTTATTCTGAGGAGTCCTGTGACTATCCTGTTTATGCTAAGAAGGTAGCACAAGCCATATTAGATAAAGAATGTGAACTTGGTATATTAATATGTGGAACTGGAATTGGAATATCAATAGCTGCCAATAAGGTAAAAGGTATTCGAGCAGCACTTTGCCACGATTGCTTTAGCGCTGAAGCAACAAAACTTCACAATGATGCGAATATTTTAGCAATGGGTGCTAGAGTTGTTGGACCTGGCCTAGCATTAAAGATAATAGATACATTCCTAGATACACCTTTTTCCAATGATGAGAGACATATTAGAAGAATTAATCTAATTGAAGAATAATCTTAAAAGCAGAACAGCATTATCTTATACCAGATAATGCTGTTCTGTATTATTTATATGTATTTGCAGAGTGTTGAAATTACCACTATATATAATTGAAAGTAGAGCATCTAGGGAGTGTAAAGCCTGTGAGGCTACAGCAGCAGTAATCAAATCTGAATCTAAAGCAGTTGCTAATTCTGCCGAATCAATTACTTTTACAGCACCATTTTCATAAACGATAACATCAATCAGAAGATCTTCAAAGACAATGGAATTTTGATCCGGATTTTTCTTTGTATTTATAATATCACAATACCAATATACAATATTTCCTTCCTGGTTATATATTTTACTAACCTTGTAACCCTCCTCTATAAAATACGCAGAAATACCAGATGAGATATCCTTACGTGGTTTTAAAGTAGTCCATTTTGTAATAATTAAACGATCCGATTGTAACAATATTTTATCATCTTTAAGATAAACCAATTCATTCGGAATAAAACGTTTTCTATACAAATGTATTTGATCCATAAAAACTCCCATCTGCCTGCTTTAGCAGGCATTTATATCAAGACATGTGAAACTCTTTTCACATTACTCCCATCTGCCTGCTTTAGCAGGCATTTATATCAAGACATGTGAAACTCTTTTCACATTACTCCCATCTGTGTGCTTATCGTTTGTCAATACTTGATTCTGTATGTGGAAACATTATATCACGTAATTAATGTTTTTACATCATAATTTGTATAGATTCCTGAATTTGGGTAAGAATACAGAGAAGCAGTAGTGTGCTATACAGTTTGGAGGTAAACAACTATGGACAATATAAATAATCTTTCTAAACAGATGAAACAGTTATTTGTTGGTAAAAAAGCAAAAACGACTATATATGTTATTGGTGTATTATGGATTGCGGTTATTATGCAGATAGCAGTAAATGGACTATTTCGCACTGATAATAATATTCTTGAAGCTTTTGTCAGCACCAATTCCGAAGTCTCCTCCTTTGAACTGGAGATGGCAGCAGATTACGGAACCGGATTTTTAAGCGAAGCAGACAAGAGAGAACTTATTCTATACATGGCAGGCGAAATTGGACTTCAAGTAGATCAAGAAGTTACCGTGAATAGAGATGATAAGGATTGTGAAGTATTTATTCAAAAGAATAGTAAAAATGCAGAAACGTTAATTAAGATAGTCAGTGTAGAACAAGAGAACACTTCAGGTATAACAGAAATAAATCATTATTTGCTGGTAAATCTTAAAATATACAAAAATATGGACAGCATATTAAACTATCGTACTTTATTAGAAGATATATTTAATAAACTAGATACTACAAATCTACAGACAACAATGCAATTAACGGGTAATTACAAAGGGAAATTGACCTTAAATGAAATGAATTCAATTGCAGATGGCATGATTGAGAAATTAGAAGGGAAAGTCGCTTATGCGAATAGGCAGGAGGAACTGTTTACCATCTATGCCTATAGTGGATTGTTGGAGGAATATGTAAGTTCAATTGGTACTAAAATAAATATTCATGTTGCTATAAACTATGATGAAACAACGGATAGTACCAATGTTTATTTGGGAACACCTGTTATCAACGGCGGGTATTAGTACTCGTGTAAATAATAAATATGGTCCAGACGTAAAAAGCTCTTATTAGATAAAATTATGAATACAGATAAATCTATATTCATATCATAGTCTAAATGGAGCTTTTTATATCTGGACCAGAAATTAGATAAATGAATTAGAATCTAAAACCAACGATTCCTTCCTCTAAAACGTCTGCGGCGGTTTAATATTTCATTAAACAACAATATTTCAATTAAATCTCTTAACCTATTTGGAAAGTTTCGATCACGTCGATCACGACGACGATCACGACGATCATCACGACGATCATCACGACGATCATCACGTCGATCATCTCTGCCATCACGATCATCTCTGTCATAGCGATCATCTCGATCATACTGATTGGTTTGGAGATAAGAGTTATTATATGATCCATATTGATTTGCAGTAGGTGAAATACTTTCTGGAGTAACCATATAATCTTCATCAAGATATTCAACTTTTGTATAGATTCTATCTACAATTCGACTAAGATACACTTTGTCAGGATATTCGTCAAACATACAGCTGCCATCGTATTCTAGTTTATCACATTCTTCATCAATTGCCCCTAATATTTTCTTGGCTGTTAATGGATACATTTGTTTCATGTAATCCCAATCTTTGTCGGAATCTTCACAATTATCGTAACCATACAATGGCATCATAGGTACGCCCATTGGGATACGATAAGGATTCATAGTCATATCAGGCATATACATGTTATTATTACTATTGTTTTGGGCAGTATATTCATAATTTGGAGCATAATTTATTCTTGGCCTAGTAGTATATTCTTGAGAGCGAGTAGGAGGAATAAAATCGCCTGACATGCCAGGGGTTGTTGGAGGTAATGTAGGCCTAGTAGGAGACATCGGAACAGAATTCTGAGGCTGAGTAGGCATAGAAGGAGTCATAGGTACAGAATCTTGTGGCTGAGTCGGCATGGTAGGAGTAGCTGGAACAGTTGTCGTTGGTTGAGTAGGAGTCATAGTCCGAGGCATAGTAGGAGTTGTTGGAGTAGTAGTCCTAGGCATTACCGGGGTTGAAGGAGTAGTGGTTCTAGGCATTGTAGGGGTTGTAGGAGTAGTAGTCCGAGGCATAGTAGGTGTCGTAGGAGTAGTAGTCCGAGGCATAGTAGGTGTCGTAGGAGTAGTAGTCCTAGGCATTGTAGGGGTTGCAGGAGTTGCAGGAGTAGTGGTCCTAGGCTGAGCTGGCATTGCCGGGGTTGCAGGAGTTGTAGGAGTAGTAGTCCTAGGCTGAGCTGGCATTGCCGGGGTTGCAGGAGTAGTAGTCCTAGGCTGAGCTGGCATTGCTGGGGTTGCAGGAGTAGTAGTTCTTGGCTGTGTTGGCATTGCTGGGGTTGTAGGAGTAGTAGTTCTAGGCTGTGTTGGCATTGCTGGGGTTGTAGGAGTAGTACTAGGCTGAGTTGGCATTGTCGGGGTTGATGGAGTAGTAGGAGTAGTAGTTCCTGGTTGGGTTTCCATATCAGAGCCATTAGAGTTTTGTGATATTCCGGTACGATTGGGATTCATTAAAGGTTTACGTATATAACCGGTAGAATTACCAATTGATGATGGCAATACAGTCGAATAATTTGGTATTCCATATCTTTCGGTCGATTGCACTGTGTTTTGATAATAATTTTGGGTCATTGGTTCAACTCCATGTTGGTTAGTATAGGGGGAATATTCGGGTAAGGAATATTTCATTAGAGCCTCCTTGGATTTAGCAAATATATTTTTTATTTACCAATATATGCTTTTAAAGGTAAACCGTGCATAAATCACAAATATGAAGTTTTGAAAAGTAGTAGGATTATTTTGAGATATATGGTAAAATACATAGATGTATAAGACAAATGAACAAGCTCTTAGAAAGGCTAAAAACAAAGTATGGAACAGAATATTACAAAGATTATTGGCGAAAATTTAAATAAAGATTTCATAGACATGGTGATAAGTAATCCCCCCAAGGATACGGAACTTACTAAGATAAAGGTACGACCAATTTTACTAAAAGAAAAACTAGTATTTCAGGCTTCTGAGTACAGAGGTAAACAAATATTTCATAGTAATTACTCAAAAGAGGAATTACTTAATAAGTTACCCGATTGGTTGGATAATTTAATGAAACAGGTACAAATGAGAACTCAGAGTAATCAGGTTACGATTATGATAAGTAAGAAAGGTAAAGTAACCATAAAATCTAAGAGTACTCTAAATATCAATCAAAACATGGATAATACACTTGAAGGGTATCATTCTATTTTGGGCCACAATACTATTATGAGCCATAATAGGGAGAAAACCTACGTCTTAGCGGAAGGAAAATCGGTTCCCTTTTTGGTAGACTTAGGTGTTATGACAGAAGATGGGAAAGTTGTTAAATCTAAATATGATAAATTCAAGCAAATAAATCGCTTTTTGGAATTCATTGAGGATATATTGCCTAGTTTAGATAAGGATAGAGAACTTACTGTAATCGATTTTGGATGTGGTAAATCGTATCTTACTTTCGCAATGTACTATTATTTAAAGATTTTAAAGGGCTACCAGATACAAGTAATTGGTTTAGATCTTAAGAAGGATGTTATTAGACATTGTAATCAACTAGCGAAACGCTACGATTATGATAAATTGAGTTTTTTAGAGGGAGATATCGCTTCTTATGAGGGTGTTGACAAAGTAGATATGGTAGTTACGCTTCATGCCTGTGATACAGCTACAGATTATGCATTGTATAAAGCAATTAAGTGGAATGCAGATGTCATATTATCAGTACCATGTTGCCAGCATGAATTAAATGCACAGATAGATTGTAACATATTAAATCCTATTTTACATTATGGATTAATAAAAGAGCGTATTGCCGCACTAGCAACAGATGCTTTAAGGGCAGAATTATTGGAGGCAGTAGGATATAAAGCACAGATTCTGGAGTTTATTGATATGGAACATACTCCTAAAAACATTCTCATTCGAGCGGTTAAAAAGATAAAGAGAAATGCAAAAACTACGAGTGAAAATCAAATAAAGTTATCACCTGAGAATCTGGCTGCCTATGAAGCCTGCAGAGAATTTTTAGGATTGGAACCAACGCTCTATCAACTATTAACAGAGTATCATCCATTATCATAGCTATAAGGAAGTGAATTTATGTTAAAGCATTTATATCGGATAATTATTTTATTATTTATTTTTATTGGTTCCGTATACTATTTTGGACGGGACATTAAAGAAGAAGTTTTTAATATCGAGAAGACAGTGGAAATGGGACAAACCTCCTTTCCTATTATAAAGTTACGTTTTAATGAGGATGAGATAAACTTACTTCATGGATACAGTAATAATCTGGATGCTAACATAGTTAGAGAATCTATGGCTCCTTTAGATAACGAACAAAGCTTTGTGGTGGTAATTGATGAAAAAGAGAATGAAGTAAAACGAGTGATATATGAACTGCGAGCTGTAAATGACAACAATTTATTGGAATCAGATACAATTAATGCTCTAGAAAAAGATAGTGATAAAAAAACAGCTAAAATAAAATTTAAAACAGTTCTAGAAGAAGACATAGAATATGCAGTTAAGATAACTTTAGTCACTAGTGAGAGCAAGAAAATCAATTATTATACTAGGATTAAACTACTCCCCTCCTCCTACTACAAAGAAAAGATAGACTTTGTTATGGATTTTCACAATACAATTATGGATAAGAAGAAAGCAGAGGATATTATTATATTTCTGGAACCAGAAGCGGATGTAGATGATTCTTCCTTAGCGCATGTAAACATTCATTCCAGTTTTGAATTGATAAGCTGGGGTAATTTACAACCACAGGTGATAGGTGAAATTATACCAACAATAAAAGAAATCAGTTCAGATATGGCATCCATAGAATTGAAATATATGATATCTGCGGAAACCGATAGCGGAACAGAATATTATAATATTAAGGAATCTTATCGGGTACGTTATACCGCATCAAGAATGTATCTACTCAATTATGATCGAACTATGGAGTCAGTATTTGATATTAATTTGACCAGTTTGTCCAAAAGTGAATTAAAGATAGGTGTTACGAATCAGTCGGATATAGACCTTGTAACTAGTATAGATCATAATAAATTATCTTTTGTCAGACAACGTGAATTGTGGTATTACAATCTGGCGGAGAATTCGGCAGTAAAAGTATTTTCTTTTAGTCAAAATGTAACAGATTATGTGAGGGATACTTATCCTGAGCATGATGTAAGAATATTGAATATGGACGAAGACGGCAATATTAATTTCATCGTGTTTGGTTACATGAATAGAGGTGTATATGAAGGACGTGTTGGTATTGTGCTATATAAATTTTATAGTGCTGAAAACCGGATTGAAGAGTTAGTGTATATACCAATTAATACAACCTACCAACGGTTAAAAGAAGATTTGGACAATTTCAGTTATGTGAATCAGTTAGGAACATTTTATTTTAACTATAATAATAAGATTTATAATTACAACCTAATTACTAAGGGATTAACAGTGATAGCATCAAACATTAACGATGATAATTATGTGGTAAGTAAAGAACTGCACTACATGGTATGGCAGGATAGTAATAACCCATCCGAATCAACTAGTATTAATATTCTGGATTTAGAAACCGGAGAAGAAAAGCAGATTGTAGCACCTGCCGGAAGAAATCTTAATCTGTTAGGTAAAATTGATAACAATATTATATACGGTTATGTAAAAACAGAGGATATCACTACAACAATTGACGGCAGATTATTAGTGCCCATGTATCAAATTGAGATCGCAGATGCCAATCTTAATATTTTAAAAGAGTATAGTAAGGATGGTTACTATGTGACGAATGCTACGGTAAACGATAATATTATTACCTTAGAGCGTATGGTAAAAGGAGATCAAGCGGGTGATATGTATTATGAGTTGGCTGAACCTGATAGTATATTAAATAAGGTCACTGCAGTAACAACAGCCATAGGTCTGACAAAAAGGGTTACGGAGAAAACCTTAACTGAACTGTATATATCATTACCATCTGGTTATGTAATGGAAACGAAACCAAGGTTAAAAGATACGATTAATACCATTATTACAGAGGATACTACTCTTCGACTAGAAGATACAGAAATAACTGAGGAGCAATATACGGTGTATGCATTTGGCGACATAAAAGGAATTTATGATAACGCCGGTGATGCCATAAATCAGGCGGATGTTTTGATGGGAATTGTCTTAAATAAAAATCAACAGATCATATGGGAACGAGGAATTAAGAGTAGTACGAATGAAATAAATGGGATTACACCAATCTATACGAGCAGCAATATTGATAGTATTATGGCAAGTGCGCAGATGATGGTAAATTATCATAATGGAAGTACGAATGCCGCAAATGTAAGTTCAAAAATGAATTCAGCCTATGAACTATTAAATAAAAGCATTGGTAATTCAGTATTGAATCTGACTGGATGTACACTAGATGAAGTTTTATATTATGTAAGTAAAGGCAACCCTGTTTTAGCAATGAAGGATTCGGATAATGCGGTATTAATTATTGCATATGATGCGTATAATATAACTGTTATCGATCCAGCACTTCATAAAACTTTTAAAATTGGTCTAGGGGATGGCATGGAAGAGTTTAAATCAGCCGGTAATATCTTTGTTGGATATGTAGTTGATGAAAAATAAAATAACAAAGCATATAAGTATGCAGAAATGAGGATAGCATGGATGAAAGAATTAAGGTTTTAGCACATAATCTAGTGAATTACTCGATGAGAGTACAAAAGGATGACAAAGTTTATATTCACTATATTGGAGAATCTACACAAGACTTAGCAAGACAAATCATAAAGGAAGTTTATTTAGCAGGGGGTGTTCCCTTTCCGCATTTTACAGATCAAAATGTGCAAAGAGAAATATTATTGCATTGTACTGAGGAACAGATGACACTTATGGCTAAAATTGATGCTGCCGAAATGGATCAAATGGATTGTTATGTTGGAATTCGTGGAACTAACAATGCATCTGAATTATCGGATGTTCCTTCTGATAAAATGGGAATTTACGAAAAATTCTATTCAACACCGGTACATCATGATATTCGTGTGAAAAAAACAAGATGGGTTGTACTTCGTTATCCGAACAATGCTATGGCACAGTTAGCGAATACAAGTCTAGAGAATTTTCAAGAATTCTATTTTAATGTTTGTAATTTAGATTATTCGAAAATGAAAAAAGCTATGATTAATCTGGTGGACTATATGAATCGTACTGATAAAGTTCGAATTGTTGGGCCAGGAACAAACCTTTCATTCTCAATAAAAGATATTCCTGCTATATCATGTGCAGGAGAGTGTAATATTCCTGATGGTGAAGTATATACTGCTCCGGTAAAAGACTCTATTAATGGAACTCTTGCATATAATACGCCGGCAGTATTCCAAGGCTATACTTATGAGAATATTAAATTGACATTTAAGGATGGCAAGATTATTGATGCTACAGCCAATGATACTGAAAGAATAACAAAAGTATTTGATACAGATAAGGGCGCAAGATATGTTGGCGAATTCGCTATTGGTGTAAATCCTTATGTTATAAAACCAATGAAAGACACTTTATTTGATGAGAAAATTATGGGTTCATTTCATTTTACGCCGGGTAATTGCTATGATGAAGCACCTAATGGTAATAAATCTGCAATTCATTGGGATTTAGTATGTATCCAAACCCCAGAATATGGTGGCGGTGAGATATATTTTGACGACATATTAATACGAAAAGATGGACATTTTGTTGTTCCTGAGTTACAATGCCTGAATCCGGAAAACTTAAAATAATTTTAAGACTAAGCTGTAACTCGTCTTTTCTTATTCTCTCTGGTCTTTTCACGATCAAGGAAAAGCGTGCTTAAAATTAGCAAACAACGATCCCTGTCTTCAGCAGAAAAGGATTCAAACAAACGTATAAATTGAGATTTTTGAGATTCTTTATCTTCTGGTGCTACAATATGGTCGACTAATGAATCTATAGATACTTGAAAGAAATCAGATAACTTAACTAAAGAATCAATATTAGGTGATGATATATCTTTTTCATAGCTGCTAATCATTTGCTGGGTAATACCTAAAGCGTTACCTAGCTTTGCTTGGCTTAGTTTGTGTTCCTTGCGTACTTTTTCTAAATTTGTACCAAACGACATAAGGTTACTTCCTTTCTTACCAATATAAATTTTCAATTATGTAAATATTTCCTATAGCGTTTCCATTATAACATCGAGTTAACATGAACACAATAATATAATTCTTACGATTACATTACTAATGTTTAATATTTCTTAAAATTTAGGAATACTATTTATCGTTTCTACTTTATGATTTATAATTAAAATAATAAATTAACAAACCCATTTGTCTGGGTGCTATTTATAAGGAGGAAGAAAAAATAATGAAATTGCTAAGCGTGGCGGTACCTTGCTATAATTCAGCTGAATATATGAACCGTGCCATTGATACCTTGTTAACTGGTGGTGATGATATGGAGATTCTCATTGTAGATGATGGATCTAAGGATGATACAGCAAGAATTGCTAATGAGTATGCCTCCAAATATCCGAATATAATTAAATCAATTCATCAAGAAAATGGTGGACATGGTGAAGCTGTGAATACAGGTCTACATTATGCTACCGGATTATATTTTAAGGTTGTGGATAGTGATGATTGGGTGAATGAGGATGCACTTAAAACTGTGTTACTTACTTTAAAGACTTTAATCGAAGATGGTCAAAGTGTAGATCTCATGTTGGCAAACTATGTGTATGAAAAACCTAGCATTAACAAACATAAAGTTATGGATTATAAAACCGCATTACCGCAAGGTAAGGTGTTTTCTTGGAATAACATTATGTTTTTCAAGCAAAGTCAGTATATCATCATGCACGCAGCCATTTATCGCACCAAATTATTAAAGGATTGTGGATTAAGACTACCTAAGCATACCTTTTATGTGGATAATATATTTGTATATCAACCACTCCCTTATGTAAAAACAATGTATTATTTGGATGTGAATTTATATCGATATTTTATTGGACGTGAAGATCAATCAGTAAATGAAAATATTATGATTAAACGTATTGACCAACAGATTAGAGTTACCAAGATTATGATAGATGATGATGATGTAATGCTAATCAAAAATAAAAAACTCAGGAATTATATGATAAAGTATTTATGTATGATGATGACGGTATCCTCTGTTTACCTAATTAAAGAAAATACGGAAGAAAGTTTAGCTAAGAAACAGGAATTGTGGGATTATCTTGAAAAATCAAATAAAAAATTATATAAAGACATACATTCTCGTTTCCTTGGCAGATCTATGAATCTACCTGGTAAGGTTGGACGAATCATAGTACAGGTTGGTTTTAAAATATCCAAAAAAATATATGGTTTCAGTTAATGAACTGAAACCATATATTAAATAGTTATTTTAGGAACATACTACTTTATCTATTGAGCAAATATATTCTTTTCTTTTATTTTAGTTGTTTGTTTCGTATCATTCCAACTATATACTAAGAGGTACATTACGAAACCTAAAGCAATCGCACAGATGACATCAAATGCGGAATGTTGCTTTAAAAACATAGTTGACAAGCTAATCAGTATCATTAACACGAACGAAGAGTTCTGAATCCATTTATATTTTTTCAAAGCTTCACTACGATGAATTGCAATATTAACACCTATTGAATTAAAAACATGAATACTTGGGCATACATTAGTGGCGGTATCCGTGCTGTAAAGCCGACCAATTAATCTGATCAATATATTATCTCTGCCTAATTGAGATAAATCAGGACGAAGATTTTGACCATTTGGCCAAACAGTGTAAATGATTAAACATATGGTCATTCCTATAAATAGAAAAGAAGTACATTTGTAAAAATCATCCTTGGATGTTAAGAAGAAATAAGCTACCGTAGCAAAGATATAGAAAAACCATAAATAATAGGGAATAGCAAACCATTCGTTAAAAGGGATAAAGTCATCTAAACGAATGTGTATGGGAGCATAATTCACAGTTACTTTTTGCTCTAAGGTAAAAAACCAAATAAGGTAAATAAAGAAATAGGATAAGACCCAACCATGCTTATATTTTAAAATTAATTTTTTCAAAGTTATCATCCTTTCTAAAAATACTGGACTTTTATTCAAAGGGATTATAGCACAAAGCATATATTATCACAACATAAATCCGATAATATTAATATATATTAATGGATAGTAAGGAAAACTTAAGAATTACAAAAGAAAATAAGTGCAAGAAGGCGTGCTAAAGCACGCAGATGGGAGCCAAATATGAAAAGAGTATTTTTAATTGTTTTAGATAGTTTTGGTATTGGAGAGTTGCCGGACGCAGGAGATTATGGTGATAAGGGAAGCAATACGTTAAAAGCAGTCGCTTCAAATGAAAAATTTTATACTCCCAATATGGGAAAGTTAGGACTATTTAATATTGATGGAGTAAGTTGTGGACGAAAGGAAGACACGGTAGAAGGAAATTATGCCCGTATGGTGGAGGCATCAAGAGGTAAAGACACAACAATTGGACATTGGGAAATAGCGGGAGTTATATCAGAGAAACCCCTTCCAACCTTCCCTAATGGTTTTCCATCAGAATTATTAGAAGAGTTTGAAAAACGTACCGGACGTGGAGTGATCTGTAATAAACCATATTCAGGGACTAAGGTTATTATGGATTATGGAGAACAACATGTTAAGACAGGGGATTTAATCGTGTATACCTCAGCTGACAGCGTATTCCAAGTGGCTGCTCATGAAGCAGTTGTACCAATTGAGGAATTATACCGTTATTGTGAGATCGCAAGAGAATTATGTGTGGGAGATTGGGGTGTTGGTAGAATCATAGCCAGACCATTCGAAGGAGAGGCGCAAGATTATAAAAGAACTTCACATCGACATGATTTTTCCGTAGTACCACCAAAGACAACTATGTTGGATGCTTTAAAAAATAACAATTTCGATGTTTTGGCTGTAGGAAAAATTAATGATATTTTTGCAGCACAGGGAATTACTGATATGGTTCGTACTGCTAATAATCAGGAAGGTATTGAGAGAACCATTGAATATATGAAGAAGGACTTTGAAGGTTTGTGTTTTACCAACCTAGTAGATTTTGATATGATGTATGGACACCGCAATGATGTAGAGGGTTATGCTAATGCATTAACATATTTTGATAGCCAGCTTCCACGTTTTATAACGGAACTTGGTGATGAAGATATTCTTATGATTACAGCAGATCATGGTTGTGATCCTAGTACGGAATCAACCGATCACTCTAGGGAATATACTCCCTGCTTAATCTATGGCAGTAAACTTCAATCCGGAATCAATTTAGGAACTAGAAACACCTTTGCAGATATTGGGGCAAGTATACTGGATTACTTCCAAGTTACATCTGATATTGCAGGAAACTCTTTCTTAGGAAAGCTATTAAAATAATATAGGAATAAATCTTAATGGCTAGGGTGTCATAAGTCCAATTTAGGCTGTGGAATGAATATCGCCGCACGGTTAGGGTGTCATAAGTCCAATTTAGGCTGTGAAATGAATATCGCTGCACGGTCAGGGTGTCATAAGTCCAATTTAGGCTGTGGAATGAATAGTGATGCATATATATTCGTTTTGTCTACCTTTCCTTCCTGCGGCGTGTCCTTTGTAGAGCCTCAAAGATATGAAAAACATCGCAGTAGCTCTGTTTTTCACTGAGTCTCTAGTCGGACACAAACAGCCTTGTCAGCCGGTCTACGACAAAACGAATATATATGCACCACTATTCATAATTTTATTTATGAAGGACTTATGACACCCTAACCGCGCATATATATTCATGTATTCAGTTATGAAGGACTTA
>CAUQEW010000006.1:0-225744 GCA_963517115.1 uncultured Lachnospiraceae bacterium
TAGTCGGACATAAACAGCCTTGTCAGCCGGTTTACGACAAAACGAATATATATGCGCCGCTATTCATGATTTCAGTTTTGAAGGACTTATGACGCCCTAACCATGCACTGATATTCATAATTTAATTATTGAGGTCTTTTATTACGATAACTTATTCTAGTTATCGAATAAAACATGGAGCTTAAATGCTAAATAGTATTAATTTCCTATGTTTCGTATAAGGTGATGGACTGGTATCATATGGATTTAGTGCTTAATCAAAAATGATATTCTTTGATAACGATAATAAAGTATTAATCATTGGTATGATTATTAATACTAAAGGTCACGCTTTGTCAACTATATTATCTATGACATTACGCGACCTTTGTTATTTTAATGGTTTATTGTCTTAATTCTATTCCTAGTTTACTTAATTCGTTTAATATTTTTGTCATGACTTCGGTGACATCTTTATCTTCTAGGGTTCTATCCTTAGCACGGAAACTAATGGAGTACGCCATTGATTTGAAACCTTGTTTGATTTGTTCGCCTTCATAGATATCAAATAGACGATAGCTCTCAAGAATTGGTCCGCCATTCTTACGGATGACTGTTTCTACATCTCCGGCTAAGATATTTCTGTTCATTAGCATACTGATGTCACGGGTAACTGCTGGATATTTTGCTATGCCTTCGTATTTTACATCGAAGGTAGCACGAGCTACGATCTCTGGCATATCTAATACTGCAACATATGCTTTTTCACCAATATCATAATTATCAAGTACTCCTGGATGAACTTCTCCTATATAACCTAGGATGATACCATCATAGATAATATTTGCTTGACGACCGGGATGTAAGAATGGTTTTCCTGATTTAGGGTTATAGGAGACAATTTTCTTCATACCGATTTTCTCTAAATATTCTTCTATTACTCCTTTTAAGTCGAAGAAATCTCCTTCTCCATACATTCCAAGAGTAAATTGCATTCTTTCCTCTGGGAGTTCTGTGATAGGAAGTGCCTTTGGCAGATAAATGTTACCTAACTCATATAACCTGACATTCTTATTTCTTCTATTGTAATTAGTGGATAATGAATTTAACATTCCATTTAATGAAATAGTTCTCATAACACTGAAATCTTCACCTAATGGATTGGATATTACTACATTTTCTCTGAGTTTATCATCTGCAGGTAATAGTAATTTATCAAAAATCTTAGGACTTTCAAAGGAATAGGTCATACCCTCATTAAAACCGAATTGTTCTGCCATATTTCTAGCCACGTTTTCAATGCGTAGTTTAAAGGATAATTTACCAGTCGTTGCTTCACCAGTAGGTAATGTAGTAGGAATATTATCATATCCAAAGAAACGTGCTACCTCTTCGTCTAGGTCAGCTTGACTTTCTACATCCTGTCTCCAGCTTGGTACAATTACTTCTTTGGTTGCTTCGTCATAGTCTAAGTCAATCTTTTTGAAATAACCAATCATAGTTGCCTTATCCAGATTGGTACCTAATATTTTATTGGTTCTATCTACAGAAAATGCAATTCTTTTCGGTTGTCTTACTTCATCGTATACATCAACAGCTCCACCTACTACTTCACCTGCACCTAATTCTTCTATTAATTGGCAAGCTCTGTTCATGGCTTCCATTGCTGTATTTGGATCTAATCCTTTTTCAAATTTTGCTGCTGCATCGGTTCTAAAGCCCAATTTTTTACCGGATAAACGAATATTCGTACCATTAAAGCATGCTGCTTCGAATAATACGGTAGTAACGTCATCGGTAATCTTTGAATTCTCTCCACCCATAATACCAGCAATGCCTACTGGCTTTTCAGCATCGCAAATCATAAGAATTGAAGAGTCAACCTTTCTTACCTGTCCGTCCAAGGTCTGGAATTCTTCTCCGTCCTTTCCTCGTCTTACAATAATCTTCTTACCGGTTACTAAATCTAAATCATAGGCATGCATTGGTTGAGAATACTCTTCCATTACATAATTCGTAATATCAACCAAATTGTTAATTGGTCTGATTCCACAAGCAGCTAATCTTCTCTGCATCCATTCTGGAGATGGTGCAAGTTTAATATTTTTAACTACTCTGGCGACATATCGGTTGCAAAGGTCTTTGTCTTCCACTTCTACTGAGATATAATCACTTGTTTTTTCAGCATTTCCAGTGGCAGTCACTACCGGTGGACAGTAATCTTTCCCAAAAGTTGCTGCTGCTTCTCTGGCAATACCAAGTACACCAAAACAATCCACCCGGTTTGAGGTGATTTCGTATTCAAATACTACATCATCTAACCCTAATACACTGATTGCACTAGCACCAATCTTAATTCCATCATAAGCCACGTTGTTACTAAAAATGTAGATTCCGTTATCCGGTGCATCTGGATACATATCCTTGCTGGAGCCAAGTTCCTCAATGGAGCACATCATACCGCAGGATTCTATACCACGGAGTTTGCCCTTCTTAATCTTAATTCCACCAGGTGTTTTACTTCCATCATGTCCGCCTGCAACACGACCACCATCTAGAACGACAGGGACGATGTCACCTTCCTTCACATTTGGTGCACCGGTTACAATCTGCACGGTATCACCGCTTTCTGTAACCTGAACTTGGCAAACAATTAATTTATCTGCATCTGGGTGTCGTTCTATCTTTAAAATCTTACCTACAACAATTTTATCTAAATCAGCATCTAGCTGTTCAAAACCTTCTACTTTCGTACCGCTTAATGTCATTGCATCCGTGTAATTCTGAGCAGTAACGTCAAGATCCGGTACATATGCTTTAATCCATGATAATGGTGTATTCATTAATGAAACCTCCTATAAATTCTTAATTTGTTATCCGATATTCTTCTTAGAACTGTTTCAAGAAGCGAGTGTCATTTTCATATAATAATCTCATGTCATCAATTTCATATTTCAATAGTGCAATACGTTCTAGACCTACACCAAAAGCAAAACCTGAGTATAACTCCGGATCAATACCACTCATCTTAAGAACCTTAGGATGAACCATACCACAACCTAATATTTCAATCCAACCAGACCCTTTACAGAAGCGGCAACCTTTACCACCACATTTGAAACAAGTCACATCAACTTCTGCACTTGGCTCAGTAAATGGGAAATGATGAGGTCTGAATTTAACTTTGGTATCTTCTCCAAAGAGTTGCTTAGCAAATTCTGCTAAGGTTCCTTTTAGATCAGCAAAGGTAATGTTCTTATCTATAACTAAGCCTTCTATCTGATGGAAACTTGGAGAATGAGTCGCATCTACTTCATCTGCACGGAATACTCTTCCGGGTGCTATCATTCGGATCGGTAACTTGCCTTTTTCCATCTCACGCACCTGAACCGGTGATGTCTGTGTTCTTAATAAAATATCTCCTGTAACATAGAAGGTATCTTGTTCATCTTTGGCAGGATGATTGGCAGGAATATTCAGAGCTTCAAAATTATAATAATCGTATTCTACCTCAGGGCCTTCCATTACTTCATAACCCATACCAACAAAGATTCTTTCCACTTCTTCTAAAGCGATGGAGTTTGGATGGCGATGTCCTACCATCGGCTTCTTAGCAGGCAGAGTAACATCAATGGTTTCTCTCTCTATCTGTTCTTCTCTTATTTTTTTTACAAATGCGGCTTTCTTTTCCTCTAATTTTTCTTCTAGAGCAGTTCTTGCCTCATTTACCAATTGACCAACCATAGGTCTGTCCTCTGGTGCTACATCTTTCATTGATTTTAATACGTTAGTAAGCTCACCTTTTTTTCCCAAAAATGCGACTCTTATGTCATTTAACTTGTCTAGTTCTTCTGAAGCATTGATCTTCGCTAATGCTTCATCAATAATGGCTTTTAATTTTTCTTTCATAGTAATCTCCTTTCTTATGATACCTGATATTGTTATACCTGATATTGTTGCTGCCTGATACGTCCAAACAATTTGTAATTTGAGTCCGAATATCTTACTAAGGCGTAGTCAAAAAACCACTTTATAATTTTCGTGTTTCTTATAGGGACAAAAAAAACTCCGTCCCTCAAAAAAAACAGGGACGGAGTATTATCATTCATGATAACAAGACAAAATCATAAGGTAAATGCCATATGAAAACATCTTACTTCCGCGGTACCACCCTAATTCCTATGCCACTTCTTCAAACAGCACAAGCACTTAAAGTTATGCGTAACGTGCATCAACGTCATCTCCTACTAACCAATTCATTGGATTCAAAGATGCGGCTCCGGTGGGAAATTGGGTAATTATTTGAACTAAAGGAAACTTACAGCCGATGGCTTCCTCTCTCTGTTAGAAAATAATTATCTTGTATGCAATAGCACATTATAATGTACTAGATGCAAAACACCTTCACTGCCTTTTTTATATATGAATTCATTTTAGCATATAATTTACACTTGTCAAGGGATTATTTTTCTCAGGATAATGGCGTTATAATTGCTACCCGGAAAGTCCTATTTTGTCTTTCGAATGAATATCGACGTATATATATTCAATTTAGCTACCTTTCCCTCAAGCACTATATCTCTTACAAGCCTCTATACAGCTCAAAAGTAAGCCGGCTGGCTTACTTTTGGCTAGAGTCTTGACGATATATAAACAGTGCCCTCGGCCGGTCTACGCTAAATAGAATATATATACATCGATATTCACAATATAAATTTACTAGGACTTTCTGATATATGCACAATTTATGTAATTAATTATCCATTTATTTTACTACTTCTAAGGTACATGTTGCAGTTAATCCGGATTGTGTTTTTACAGTAATTATTGTTGTACCTTTTTTTTGAGCTGTTATTTTTCCTGTGGTTTTGTTAATGGTTGCTATCTTTTTATTTGAGCTGGTGAAAGTAAATGTGGTGCTTGCGTGACTTGGAGTTAATGCTGGTTTTAGGGTAAATGTTTTACCTACTTTTAAGGTTTTATTATTTACTATAGCTACTTTAGTTGGGGCATAATAGGATATTGCTACAGAAGCATCGATGCTTCCTCCGGTTCGGATTTTACCAGTTAAGGTTGGCAGTACCTGTACAGTATTAAAAACACTATCTTTTGCCTGTTTGAGCGTTATTTCAGAATATAAGGAATACACTTTAGCTGTTACTCCCGTTACATAAAGAGTGGCCATGGAGGTTCCACTCATATAGCCGTAGGTATTGTGCGTAAGTGTACTGTATATATCCGTACCCAATGCTGCCACATCAACACTATTTATTCCATAGTTCGAAGTATCATCTAAACTTCCTTCATTATTTAGATTTGCAACGGATACTATATTATCAAAATCATAGGAGGTTGGATAAATTGGGGTTAAATCATTGTCATTCCCACTCTGTCCATTGCCTGCTGCCACTATAAAAAGCATAGCAGACTCTTTCATTACAATTTCTAACTCAGGGTTGTTATATTGAGTTGCTAAACTCATATTACATATATCCGCGCCCATTTGTTCTGCGTATTGAATTGCTTTAATTAGTGAATCCGTTGATCCACTATGATTACTGCCACCAACTACTTTTACTGACATTATTTTTACATTCACATCGGATGTTACACTTGCTAATATTCCTGCGCAGTGGGTTCCATGATCATCATCATTATTCTCGTTGTTATAAACCTCATTATTATCAGAATAAAAACTCCACCCATAGATATCATCTACATATCCATTTTTATCATTGTCGATATCATCTCCCGCTATCTCAGAGATATTGGTCCACATCATATCTTTTAATGCCTCATGTGTATAGTCAATCCCTGTATCAATTACAGCTACTATAACTTCTCTGTTATCTGAATCTTCTGAATTAGCATAAACAACTAAGTTATTTTGATTCATATTGTTTATAAATAGTATACCTATTAGTATTAGCAATAAAATATGGCTATATTTTCTTCTCATATGTACCTCCTTAATTATCCCAATGAACATTTAGTTTTAGGTAAAATTACCCTATAACTATTTTAAACCATGTAACGGAATAAATAAATACAATTTATACAACAATTAAAATAAATCAAGTTAATAAAGATAATTATACCTTTAATAAATCAGACTATCAAAGCAAGAAAATATAATACACTTTTATGTTAAATAATGGTATAATCTCAGATATTACTATGTCTTTAGACTAAGTATGCTTATGAATACATATACTAAAATATAATCACGATATTACCCCTTGGGGTAGAATGCTTGCGAGGTATCTCAATGACTATTATTAATATTTATAAAATTATCAGAGCTTTTAACAGAAAAATACGAGATGATTTTATATCTGCATTTTCTGCCCAAGCTGCTTTTTTTGTAATTATATCTTTTTTTCCGTTTATTATGCTTCTGCTGACTTTACTACAATATCTTCCAATAACCGAAAGTACCTTACTGATTACTCTAACTAATATATTTCCCACTAGTATCAATTCTTTAATCGTTAGTATTGTAACAGAGATTTATCATAAGACCTCTGGAACATTAATTTCAATAGCGGCTTTTTCTGCCCTTTGGTCAGCCTCACGCGGATTTCTTGCAATAGTGAAAGGACTAAATTCGGTTTATGGCATAACAGAAACAAGAAATGGTATTAAACTTCGTATTATTTCCTCTCTCTACACCTTAGTATTTGCTATTATGATGATTGTTACTTTAATTATATTAGTATTTGGTAATCGATTATATGTCTGGATTGAAAGTAAATTTTCGATTCTTAGTGATCTAGCTCTAATCATCATTAGTATTAGAACAATAGCTGGTCTATTAATTTTAACTCTATTTTTTTTACTAATATATATTGTTATTCCAAATCGCCAAACGAAACTATACAAAGAACTTCCCGGCGCTTTTCTATCAGCTGCCGGGTGGATGGGATTTTCCTATTTATACTCCTATTATATTGATAATATGGGTAATTATTCCAATATGTATGGCAGTTTAACCGCAATTGTATTATTTATGTTATGGTTCTATTTCTGTATGTACATCATGTTTATTGGCGGTGAAGTTAATATTGTACTATCTTCAGGAGATTTGATTTATTTTATCAAACAAGCCAATCTTAAAAAGAAAGCTTATAAAAATGATAAAAGATATGGAACTCAGGAACAGATTCAAATGCAAGAAAATATTGATAAACCACTGGATCATATTATAGAGAAAACAATGTGCGATACTAATAAATTCAAGAAATAACTTTCCTAATATATGAATCCCAGTTCCACTCCTGTATAATAATGTTTTAGGATATTTTCAAAGCCATTACCAGATTCTGCCATAGCTTTTGCGCCATTTTGACTCAAACCTACACCATGTCCATATCCTCCGCCTTGAACAGTAAAATCCTTCCCTTTTTTATCTATAATAAAGAAAGCACTTGGTAGCAAACTTAAATCAGAAGCTACGCTATCATCCTGTCTTATTACATCATCATTGATTGGTGCCAATAGGGATCTGATGTTATATTCCGTTGATACTTTAATGGTGCACTCTGAACCCTTTATTATTATCTCAGATAATATCCCACTTTTCTCCCTTTTACTAACCAAGATATCTTTAACGGTTCCAATGGTACTAACCGGTATGCTTTGATATTGTTCCTTGTCACTTTCACTTGCCTTTACTAACGTTTGAATTAAAGCAGGATTGGCATTATATCTTTGTGATAAGTTCTTATCAATGGATTGTTTCAAATCCTTCTGTGAAATAGTTACATTCCATCGATACCAAGCAAATTCACTGTCATAAGTTGCCTCTGCCGGATCTAGTATAAAACTTCTAAATGCAGCCTCAGAAGAAAAATCCATTACATCTTTATTTTGTGATGTAGTTGCTGTAGTAACAGCCTCTCCATCTATCACATCATTTTTAGTTTGTAATTTACCTACAAGATAATCTGCCTGGTTATAATTTCCCCATACCTCTCCAAGCGATGCTGTATGTCCACAAGAGGTTGAGAAATAGTAGGCAGTAATTACCGAATCATCGTATTTAATAACCTTTCCATAGGTATCTTTCACTGCCAAAATAGATTCCTCATCTTCTGGTATGTTATTGTAAACCTGGTAAGATACGCTATCATCCACATGAGCGCCAAAATCACTATAACCATTAGCAAACAGCTGATTATATGCATAACTTCTAGCACATATTGCCTGTGCTTTTAAGGCCTCAAGCCCATAATAGGAAGGCATTTCGCTTGGAAGAACTGCATAAAGATATTCTTCAATAGAAAGCTCATTTATAATAATTAATCCATTCTCTGTTGCAGCAATTTCTATGGTTCCGCGATAAGCCGGTATATTTTCATTTCTATTAAGAGAAAGTAACTTTATCTTACCATTTTCTGATTTCGTCTCAACATGAACCCTTTCTTTCGCTAATGCTTCATCATCGGGAGAAAATGTTATTTCTTTACCTTTTTTGTAGGTCGTCTTTTTATCACCAATTGTTACCGTGAATTCCCTATCAGCAGTTAGCTTAATTTCTTTGTGATAAATATCTGCAAAATTATTCGTTTTAATTAAAACACGAATATTCTCAGCATTAATAGCTTCTTTGATTAAAGCCGCCACAATCTCTCCATCGGCAACTACAAAGTCTGTTGCCTCATAACCAACTAAAATACTATTGGTTATTTCCATAGACAATTCGTCATAAATCTTATATATTTTATAATTTTCATTCAGAGGTACCTTACCATAACCCTCTAACTCAATATACTCCTGATTTGCAACTAATACTTTGCCACCAATAATATCAGGCTTAATACTAATTTTTACTATCTTTTTATCCTGAATCACCAAGTCACCAATTTTTCCTGTGATTTTCTGCGACAACTTGGACTTTGTATCAAACTTCCTTGAGATATCACAGAGAAATGTTGATACTGTTCCTTCTGATCCGGTAGTAATCCATACATTATGTAAAATGGTTTCTTCATTCAAAACCGTTTTAACATAAACCAGCTTTGACCCACATACCATTGCAGATATTTTACAGTCAACATAATCTTCTAAACGGAACAGATTATCTCCAGTTTCATTTGTATAAAAGCGCTCATAACTAGCAGCATTTTCATATGTATAATTACCCTGATCGGTTACCATAACAGCTTCTTCATTTGATACTCCAGGTGAATCTGAATTGTTTGGACTTCCCAATATAAACATTGTTTTTTCAACAACAGGTACAGATTCTGTAGGTATTTCCGCTAAGATACTTTCATATAGACTCAGGAACTCTTCCGTCAATACTGCCATATTAGCCGGTTCAGCCTCTAAATCAAAGGATAAATCTTTTACTATTGTATTCGACTCTAATTCAAGCTCTTTACAAACTACAGTAAGTAAGGATAAACAATCCCCAAACAAAAGATAATTTTCTTCTACTATATCCTTATCCTTCTGGTTTACTTCTGCTTCCGACTGCAATAAGGAGTTATCCTGAGTGGCATTGATCGCCTTATTCAGTTCGTCCTCTTTAACTCCCAGATACCCGAGTAAGTTTAAAGACTCTTCGATTGTCATCATATCCCCAACTCTCAGAATCATTTCTTGCTCAGCCTGATTTTGTTCCTTGTCCCCATTCACTCGCTTATAAATATTTCTGGCAAATACCACAATAAGTGCTAATACACATATTCCCATTATTATTAATTTCTTTTTCATAAATGGCTCCCATCTGCATGCTCCCACACAAATCTACAGTCTATTTTTTTACTTTATCTATGCTTGTATTAAATTATATACTTGGCATCTGAGAATATGTCAATTAAATATATTTTTATATAATAGGACGCTTTGCGCCTAGTTTGGCTTAAAACTCCGAGAATACTTTATGGGTTGAAGCTGGTCTCTTCTTAGGATATTGAATGAATAAAGCTGCGTGGCTAGGGCACCAAAGCCCTATATTGGCTGTGAGATGAATAGTGGTGTATCTATATTTGTTTTGTCTACCTTGCCTTCCTGCGGCATGTCCTTTGTAGAGCCTCAAAGATATGAAAAACATCGCTGCTGCTCTGTTTTTCATTGAGTCTCTAGTCGGACATAGACAGCCTTGTCAGCCGGTTTACGACAAAACAAATATAGATACACCGCTATTCATGTTTTCAGTTATGAAGGGCTTTAACACCCTAACCACACAGCTTTATTCATGCCAAGTCTATTATGAGACTATTTCAGTATCCAAGAAGTATTCTCGGAGCTTTATTTCATTATTTAGGCAAAGCTGATTATAATAAAATGTAAACTGAAAGAGAAATGATCAGAAACTGTTTAACAAAGCTAAAGTGCAAAGTAAAAAATCTATCATTCATTTCAAATTCAATTATAAAATTAAAAGCAGAATTTAATTGATATTCTTATTAACTTAATCTAAGCCATTAATGATATCATATGGAATTAATGTTTGTCTAGATTTTTAGAGTTAATGAATATTTTATATATATTGGTATTATTTTGAGGCATCTTAAAAAGTAATGTGCAAAAGAAAAGCTCCTAAATTATTAGATGCCTGTTCATATTTATACTTACAAGTCACTTTAAAACTTTTTGCGCAAATATATAAGATATGAATAAAATAGTATATAATTTACAGTTTGTAATATAAACGAAATAAATTATCTTAAAATCAATTTTGATATCTATTCGTTATTTAGTAAATTATTTAGTAACAGTTGTTTATTGTTAATAAACAGTTCTGTTATCTTATAGCTCTCTGTTTCTTCATATGTAATCTCGTTAATACTTTCATCATCAAAGGATAATATAGAAGCGCCTGGTATACCAAGCAGAATGGGAGAATGACTTGCAATAAGAAACTGCGTTCCTTTCTGGGCTAAATTATATAGGAGCATCAATAGTGTCAATTGTCTCTGTGGTGATAAGGCTGCTTCGGGCTCATCCAGAATATATAATCCTTTTGAAGTAAAACGGTTTTGAATAAGTGCCAGAAAGCTTTCTCCGTGTGACTGTTCATGCAGGGATTTACCACCATAGCTTTCATAATAGGAATTATAATCATCTCCATCTCTATAATCTTCAATCTTGCTGGCAACATTATAGAAGCTTTCTGCACGAAGAAAGAAGTTGCTTTTGGGGCTTGTGGCACCTTTCACGACAGTAATTGCTTGATAAAGTTCTGAATGGGTTTCCATTGTAGAAAAGTTAAAATTTCTGTTTCCACCTTCTGGATTAAAGCCATAAGCTACCGCAATGCTTTCTAGTAATAGATTTACCTGTCCCGTTTTCACCTACAAAAAAAGTAATATTATTACTAAAATCGAGCTGATTGATGGATTGAATGGAAGGAATTTTTCTGACATAGTTGCTTTCCCCGACTCGGTTCCAATCAATCTTAATACCTCTGATAAATTTATCATCCATACGTTTACCTCATACATTAATTGATACTTTGTTTATCTTGCGAAATATACATTTTGAGCGTTATTGTAGTAAATATCCTCCAGCTCGTCTTTTGTAAATGTATCAATTTTTTCAAGGTAATCTGCCAGATGTTCATAAGTATCCTGTGTTGCTGCAAAAGGTGCATCTGTTCCCCATAAAAGCTTCTTAACTCCCAAGAGCTCCTTTGCCCTTTTCACTGTCTTGTGTACATCCGGATATGGATAAATATTCGGCGCCATAATCTTAGGTAATGCTGCAATGTCAAACCATACATTTTCTTTATTTAACAATGATAGATTTTCCCACAACTCGTTTTCTCTTTCTCTGATTGGTGCAAGAAGATGACAGACTACCAACTTCAACCCAGGAAATGTATCTGCAATAATAGCCAAATTTTCAGGCTGATGACTTGGCATAAAAATATCCCCTACATCCATTGCCAACACTCCCTGATTTTTTGCTATCAAGTCATAAATTTTCATCATCCGGTCGGAAAGCAGTGAAAAGGAATCATGACATCCCATTAGTCCACCTCCGGAACTGATTTCAAATTTAACCAGATGAAATTTTTTGTCTTCCAAATAGGATAGTAAGGTATCGAAATGATTTGTCATATATGGATCAACGGTACAGGAGGGGCAGAAACGATCAGGATATTTATTCATAATATCAATATGATATTGATTCTGAAAGCCATACATGCTTCCTTGCATTAAAACCGCTTTTTCCACTTCATTCCGATCCATTATCTTTAAAGCAGATTCAACCGTAAAATTTCTGTCACCATATCCTTCAGGAAGCAGATCAAAAACTTCGCCATTGCCCCACATGGCTTTTCCATTACCAATGGCACGAAGTTCACCACGACGGCAATAACCTGCTATAATATCTGCTACATGCAGATGTGCATCTATCTTTTTCATGCTGTTTCACCTTTCTTTTTAAAGCAAAATTCCATTCCATAACGATTCTTTTTTTCTGTTTTTTAGCATCTTCGCCTTCATTTTCAATAAATCCACTAGCTATGTTATGTTATATTGATTTTGCCCTAGTATACAACAGCACTATCAGTTATTTCAATTGACATTTCATCCATTTTTCTTGTCATTTTTCTAGCCAATATGTACAGTAATATCCTTTCATATTCAACTTTTTTGCCCACAGTCCAAATGAATCTCCTCGAGTACTTCATTTGAGTTTAAGGTAAAGTCATCGTTTATATTCCAGCAGAGCAGGTGTCAAATGTTTTGGTGCCAATCACGCTAAACATTACGAGGTTCCTGCATCGAGGAGTTCCTGCTGTGCTGAAATGCTTTAAACGATTATTAAAGTATTAGTAACGACGGATTTTACTTTTGAAAGTTAATAATAGCATCTGCTATTTCGTTGATTTTTCTTACATCGGTTAGGAAATATTCCACACCGTTGCTGTTTACAACATAGTAGCTTTCATCATATGGTAAATATTGAATGGTTACCGTATTGCCTGCGCTTAAGTGATAAGTTAAGGTCATATATGGTGTTTTAGTTGTAGTGCTTTCAAAATACTCAGCTGGTATCTCTCGTTCTGTACTTGTTGCAATCATTAGCTGATATAAGTTTTTGAATTCTGTTTCATCGGCAAGTTCACCATTGAAATAATATTTAGTTACTTCTGCTTCTGCATCATCAACTGTTTCTGCAACAGCTGTTTCTGCATCTACTGTTGCAGCATCCACTGTTTCTGCAGATTTTTCAAGACTCATCGTATAGGTCTCTCCGTTAATATTAACATCAACTTCATCAAGAGCTTCTAAGTTAACAAGGTTGACATAATGGAAAGCATTACTATAAGCATCGATTTCTATTAGTTTAGCAACTGTATCTGCACTGATTGTATGAACTGCATTGGAATCTTTTGACTTGGCATAATAATTTCCATCCGCATCCGTTGATCCTATGATTAGTTCATAATCATAATTTACCTTTGTAGTTTCTGCTTCTGTAGTGTCGGTATCCGCTGTACTACTATCATCGGTTGCATTTGCTGTGTCCGCCGTTTCGTTGGATTCAGTGGAATCTGTATCTTTTGAATATACTTCATAGTATTCTAGGGCAACGGTCGCCGTTGGATCATCTAATTCGTATTTACTAAGATCCTTAGCACTGTAATCAACACATGTGAGAAAAGACATGCTAGTATAATTACCAAACAAAGTTGTTAATGCTGTTTTATCCGCAGGTATTGCTGTAGCATAAGGCTGCTTCATGGTCCAATTAGTAAAACCTGCAAAATCAGAATATTTGCTTTCATCGAAACTAACTTCAAAATTAGCTTTATCTTTATTTTCTACTGTCAAATGAGTGATATTTTCAGCAGTTATGGTTGGAATTGTCTCGATTGCTGTCATATCAGATAAATCATAGTTGAAATTGTTATAAAAAGCGGTAGGTACGATATAAATTTCGCTACTTCCATTCACAGTTGCATAATAACCGTCAGCACTAGGTGCTTCATCACCAATTGCTATACTAGTTGACGTCCCATCTTTTAAGGTAGCAACTACTTGAACGGTTGGTGTGTCCAATCCATAGTTTTCCAGACCTTCTGTTGACTCTGTTATCGTTCTGCTTGAAGTTACTGTGGAAAGAGCACTTTGCATATTACCTGCATATGTTTGATTTACTGGAAACGATTCATCCTCTGAGTACTTCCATACTCCTTCGTCATCCAGTACCAGAGTCATTTCACTATTCTCATTGCTATAATAAATAGACTTAATCGTATCGGTCTCTAAGGTAGCTATCGTAACAGTATCCTCAGCAGTATCAACCTCGCTATCCACATTTGCTTGCTTATCTTTGTATTTTATCAACAAAACGCAAGCTGCAACCATGATAATCATAGCAAGTAGCAATATAATAAGCGTTGAACTTCTCTTTTTCTTATTGCTTGCCATTATCTCTTCCTCCTTCTGATGCAAATAAATCCTCCTAGCACTAATACCAATACCGGAATAATAATTACAACAGTTGCTGCCCAGAAATTAGACTGTGCTGCATTTAATGATAAATATTGTTGCGTATAACTTCTTGTTCGTATTGCCAATGTATTACCTTGATCTGAAATAAAGTTTACCGAATTTAAGAACAGATCTAAGTTACCTATAGAAGCGTAGGATACCAGGTCCTCAGCAAGCATTTGGGATGAACCATATACTACTAATTTAGTTTCCACATCATTGTATGTTTCTGTAATTGCAACTCCAAGATAGAATGGACCTGCAATATCGCCTGCTTCCATTTCAACATTGGTGGAATTCACATCTAGTTTTGAATAAGAAGCATCCGAGGTTGTCATTAAAGGTTCAATCTTGGTAGTACTTCTGGCAGAATCTAATATCTGAATACCCTTTGCTGTCGGTACTACTACAGAAGTTTTATTTGATTTTATAGATGAAGTAATGTCATGACTTTCAAGGCTCGGTACAAGATTGTTCACATACTGTCCCATATAATATCCTGTACTTCCTTCTAATACAATACCATCCACAAAACTAATACCATAATAATTTACAAGAGAATTAAAGTTCGTTAATCCTTCCTTGACATAATTAGCTAGAATAATTGCATCTCCGCCTTTTGCTAAGTAATCCTTGATCATTGTAATCTCATCTTCTGAATAATCAGTTTGTGGAGCATTTATTAATAAAATGGAACAATCTTCAGGAATGCTCTCTTCTGTTAATGTGGCTAAAGTATTCGTTGTCACATTTACTTTAGCTAAAGAAGAGGCTACCGTATCAGTAATTGCAGTTTCCCCATGTCCCTCAACCATATACATTACCGGTAGGTCTTCCGTTGTAACATACTGTATCGCTGATGTTACTTGTCCTTCTACATCGATTGCAGATTGATAAGACTGGTAAGTGCTATTATCCATCTCATATTCAAACAAATCATAATTATCTACATACTTTGCTCTTTGGTTGGTACTATTAACCACCAATATACTGTTTTCTGTCACCGTATCATCTACATATTGTGATGCAAACTTTGGATATAGAACCGGATCCTTATAGACTACTGATATGTTTTCCGATAATGTTGGATATTTATCAACAATTTCTTTAATAGTAGGATCTTCATTACCGGTTTGAGCCATATAATAGATTGTGATATCATCATTTACTCCGTTCACATATTCCTTCGTTTCCTTAGTCAATGTGTACATGCCTTCACTGCTTAAATCTACTTTCAGATCTAATTCCGATACGAAGATGTTTATAAGTAAAACCATAATAATAACAATAGTAGAGATTAATGTAGCGTATGCTCCACCTTTAAATTTTTTAGATGTAAAGGATGCTTTTATACTAGTCGATATGCTTCCTTTTTCACTTTTCTCATTTAATTTATTCACTTTGTTCATCCTCCCTTCCTCTAGCTCCATCTGCTTTTCTTAATTGCCTGAACCGTTAAGAATAGGAACAGGAACGCAACACTAATATAATAAATGACGGAAGACAGATCTAACACTCCCTTAACGAAATTGTCAAATCTGGCAATCACGGAAAACCAATTAAATACTTTTACTACCAAACCATCAAAAAGAGTTGGTTTTAATAAATAGATTGCAGTTAACAGCACTTCTCCTACTATGGCTATGGATAATGAAACAGTAAGATTATGCATCATAATATAGGTAATCCAGCAAATCAGAATCAAAATAACTGCAAAAATAATGAACGCAGTTTTATTATCAGTTGGTAATAAACCGACTATACTGTCCATGAGCGCTGTTATTAGTATTACAATAAAGGAAACTACTGCCGCAACTACCTGGCTGTCTGTGAGTGCGGATAAGAACAAACCAATTGCTATGTATGTTGCACCTAATAAAGAGAATCCAAGGATAGAACCATATGCAACTTTCAAAGATATTGACCCAAACTGCAATAATATCAAAGGATACAAACAAATAATTCCCATAACCACAAGAAATATAGTGATAACCGCTAAATATTTTCCTGCTATAATCTTGCCGACAGGTAATGGTGAAGTAAACAGTAATTGATCAGTCTTTTGCTTCTTTTCCTCTGCCATCAGACGCATTGTTAAAATAGGTACTAAAAGTACAAATATAAAGGATACACTTGATAAAACATATTCAAAATTAGCATATTGATTAATTAAATTGTAAACTACATAATACAAACTAATGATTGCTAAGAAGAACGCAATAAATATATATCCTGTCATTGATGTGAAATACGATTTTAACTCTTTCCTATAAATTGCCAGCATCTTCTACTTCCTCCTCATCCTTTTCTTGATTCTTCCCTATAATTTCAGATTCTTTATCTTCATGATTGTCTTGTGTTACTTCTAGGAATATATCTTCAAGAGACATGTTAGAAGACTGCATATCTAAAATAGGGCATCTGACATCGCTTAAGGCAAAGAATACTGCTTCCCGAATATCTTTATCTTCATCACAAAATGCAGTAAACTGCACTACCCCTTCTTCTGTTTCAGCAGTATATTCGATTTTAGTTATATCAGTAACCGTTTGAAGAGCTTCCTGAATCTTCTCTTTTTCTCCCTTTGCTTGAATATGAAGTCCATTTGATCCACCGATATGTTTTGATAAATTATCGGGTGTATCACTTACAATTAATTTTCCTTTATTAATAATCATAACCTTGTCACAAATAGCGCTTACTTCGGACAATATGTGAGAGCTTAAGATAATGGTATGTTCTTTGCTTAACTCCTTAATGAGATCCCTGATTTCAATGATCTGCATCGGATCTAGGCCTACGGTAGGTTCATCTAAAATTAGCACATCCGGGAATCCGATAATCGCCTGTGCTAATCCCACCCTTTGTTTATATCCTTTTGATAAATGTTTTATTAAGCGCTCCGATACGTCTGTTACCTTCGTCATATTCATTATCCTAATTAACATTTTTTCTTTCTCAGACTTTTTAACTAATTTAATATCAGCAACAAAACTCAGATATTCTTTCACAGTCATATCCGGATATAAAGGCGGTAATTCCGGTAAATAACCAATACATTTCTTCGCTTCCTCCGGTTCGTCAAAAATGTCATGATCACCGACTACTACCGTGCCCTCCGTAGCCGATATATAACCAGTTATAATATTCATTGTTGTAGATTTTCCTGCCCCATTTGGTCCCAAAAAACCCAGTATCTGACCTTTTTCTACTGTAAAGCTTAGGTTGTCTACTGCTAGATGGTCTCCATACCTTTTAACTAAATTCTTAACTTCTATCAAGACTTTCTCCTCCTTAAATAATTATTTTAAACTCTTTCACGTACATGTTACTCTGAGATTGCGAAAAATTTGTGAACAAAATATGAAATTTAAAAGTTCACAGAATTTTCACATTTTATACCAACAATAGAAAGCACGCTACGCGAACTTTCTATTGTCATGAATAATGAAAAAAAGCTCCTGTTTATACTTTTTTGAAAGTATAAACAGGAGTCTCTTGTAGCTGTTTTATTTATCCAATTATATCGCTCATTTGGTACATGCCAGGTGCCTTACCAGCTAGATATTTAGCAGCTTGTATTGCACCTTTTGCAAAGATTGCTTTGGAATATGCTGTGTGTTTTAGCTCAATTACTTCATCCGTTCCAGCAAATATAATCTCATGTTCCCCAACAATAGTTCCGCCTCTTACTGCGGATATTCCTATTTCTTTTTTCTCACGTTTTACGTGATCTTCTGAACGATCGAATTTGTATGCATACTCTTTCATTAGAATTTCATTCATAGCGTCAGCTAATGCCAAAGCTGTTCCAGAAGGAGCATCTACCTTCTGATTATGATGTTTTTCTACTATTTCTATATCAAAGTCTGCCGCCGCTAAGACCTGTGTGGCAACTTGCACTAACTTAATTAATGTATTAACTCCCAAGGACATATTTGCTGATCTTAGGATTGCTACATTTTTAGCTGTTTCAGCTACCATTGAGAGGTCTTCTTCTGAAAGCCCGGTTGTACAGAGTACTATTGGTATCTTATTCTTCTCCGAATATAGAAGCATTTCATCTAGTTTATTAGGAGATGAGAAATCAATTATCACATCTGCCTCTACATTACAAGCTAAAAAGGAAGTAAATACAGGATAGCCATTTCCAATAGTTTCAACCAGATCGATACCAGCTACAATTGTTGCACGTTCATCGTTTTGAACTAGTTCAGAGATTACCTGACCCATTTTTCCATTACAACCACGCATTATTATTCTTGTCATTTTATCCTCTTTCTGCATAATTAACTTGCTTACAAGTTGATTACTGCATAAATATGTCGTGAATATAAACTTTGGTTAGGTGTAAAAAGCCCAATTTAGGCTGTGTAATGAATATCGCCGCATATGCACCGCTATTCATAATTTCAGTTATGAAGGACTTACCCTAACCATCTTTATATATAACACTTATACTAACATTATACCACTATCAGTCATAGCTTTCATCAATATTTTAACATTTTCCGGTTCCATTTCAGTAAGTGGCTTTCTTAAACTACCGACTTTAAAGCCCATAAGATTTGCAGCCTTCTTAACAGGAATAGGATTTACTTCACAGAATAATGCATCAATAAGTGGAAGACATCTTAATTGTAGCTCACAACTTCCCTTTACATCACCACTTAAATATTTTGCTACAATATCATGTGTTTCCCTAGGTGCAACATTAGCAAGCACTGAGATTACTCCGATTCCGCCTAATGAGAGCAGCGGTACAATTTGATCATCGTTACCGGAATATAAATCAATGTTACCCTGCGTTAGCTGCATCAAACTTGCAACCTGTGATATATTTCCACTAGCTTCTTTAATTCCAACAATGTTATCCACATCTTTTACCAAACCTGCAACTGTTTTAGGAAGTATGTTACAACCGGTTCTACTTGGAACATTATACATAATAATTGGAATATCAACTGCCTTTGCGATATCGGTAAAGTGTTCGGTTAGACCTCTTTGAGTCGCTTTATTATAGTATGGTGTAACTACCAAGAGACCATCGGCACCATATTTTTCTGCTTCTTTTGAAAGATAAATAGCAGTCTCCGTGCTATTTGATCCGGTTCCTGCCACAACCGGTATTCGTTTGTTTACCTTCTCAATCGAATAACGGATACATTCTAAATGTTCTTCATGTGATAAGGTTGAAGCTTCACCAGTGGTACCACAGATAATGATACTATCGGTTCCATTTTCAATTTGATAATCCAAAAGTTCTCCTAACTTATCATAATTCACTTCATTATTTTCTGTAAATGGTGTAATAATTGCAACACCTGCTCCTGTAAAAATCGCCATAACAGCACCTCCTAATAATATGTGATCATTCTATAGAGTTTAATCCTCTATAACATCAAAAAAATGCATAAAAAAAGTCGACTAAGAGTCGACGCTAAAGAATTCTTTCAGTTCAGCCTTTTCTTCAACCACTCAAAAATGGTATATAGTTAAAGGCTATACATTCTTTAGGCAGCACTCCATCAAAAAATGATGACAGTCATATAGTTATTCACTATATGCCCAACTAAGGCAACACAGTATTACCTTAATTTCGGCATCTTTTCCTTTCCATTGCGATCAACTATGTCTGTCATATCCTGCAATTTACTATTAAAAAATGCGCCTCTACCAAAAATATCTTATATTTAATTGTATTTTTAATTGCTTCCTAAATTGATTTCTTCTCCCTCATCTTAACATTCACGCAAAATCTTGTCAATATGAATTTTTTGATTATAGAAAAAGTACGCTTTGCCTTAGGGGGTAGTGAGAACTTAGGGAACACCTTGTGAGTAAAGAAAGTCTCTTTTAAGGTTTTGAATGAATAAAGCAGTATCAATATTCATTTGGCTACCTTTCCTTCCGGCGGCATATCCTTAGTAGAGCCTCAAAGATGCGAAAAACATCGCGGTGCTCTGTTTTTTGCTGAGTCTCTAGTCGGATATAAACAGCCTTGTCAGCCGGTCTACGCCAAGATGAATATTGATACTGCTTCATTCATGCTAAGTTTATGAAGAGACTTTTCAGCTCTCTCTAGGGTGTTCCCAAGTTCAATTTACTTTAATTGGCAAAGCTGATTTGATAAACATAATGCAGGTCTGAGCCAAATACCTTGAGATGAAAGTATTAACTTTAGTGATAGTTAAGTGTTGGAAATTATTGCGTACCTACAATACCTCTAATTTTATAATGCTTTGCTGAGATTACATAATATGGTAGAGTTTTGAATATATCTGAGGTATAATAAATTAGGCTACTAATTGAGAAATAAGTCATTGATTAGGAGGTAAAACGTGGAATGTGTTAGTTTAAAGCCAAAAAGGAGAAGTAAGTTCCGAATATTACTTGGAAGATTCTATTATTCATTTAGAAGAAGAATGTATTGGGTTTTTGGAGATGTTAAATTTGCAACTACGAAAGACTTTAACCCATATCTCTATACCTGGTTTTCACATAGTACTCCCTTATTACGTCAATTAAAAGATGTAGATATGTATCTACAATATAATAAGATTACAAATTTAAAAATTGCAGTGAAAGAAGTAAATGATGTTATAGTAAAACCTGGAGAAACCTTCTCTTATTGGAAACTCATTGGTAAACCAACAAAAAGAAAGGGTTATAAAGAAGGAATGATTTTATTTAATGGTACTGTCAAAGCAGGAATAGGTGGAGGATTATGTCAGCTCTCTAATCTTATCTATTGGATGACAATACATACTCCTCTTACTGTTATAGAACGTTATCGACATAGTTATGACATTTTTCCTGATAGTAATAGAACACAACCCTTTGGTAGTGGTGCAACCTGTGTTTATAATTATAGAGACTTAATGATTCGTAACGATACAAATACTCCTGTACAACTAAAAATATGGTTAAATGATTCCCATCTCTGTGGTTGTTGGAGAACAAAAGTAGAGCCGATTGAAACCTACAAGGTGTACGAGAAAGAGCATTATATGAAAAAAGAGCTATTTGGTAAATATAGTCGTCATAATTTGATTTATCGAAAAATCTACGATATGGCCGGAAATGAAATTGCAGATGAATATGTTACCGAAAATCACGCATTAATGATATATGAACCATTTTTAGAAGATAGACACATATCGAAATATTGTTGTATGTAATCCGTTTTTTCCGTTGTCCTGTGGGGAAAGACCAAAGACTAGCACTTTGCAAATTGCAAAAATGCTGGCCTTTGGTCTTTCCTCATACTTCGGGCCAAGTTGGCCCGAAGTGATGTGTAGATGTGTTTGCGGAGTTTATGTTTACCTCATCTAAAATCGAAACTTAAAGTGAGTAGTTTACATATTTACATGCGTACCCTTATACAAAACTGGTATTGCGGCTGCTATCAGAATCATACCCATAAAAGCGGGTGCGGCAGACCCGAGTGATACATAGATTTGCCCTCCAATGATAGGACCAATTATTCTTGCTAAAGCCTGAATAGATTGGCTACCTCCTTGAATCCTTCCTTGTTCACTAGAATCGACAGACTTGGAGACCATTCCATTGAATGAAGGCCCAAAGATCGAATCACCAAAACCAAATAGAAACATTCCAGCGATTAAAAGAGGATAGAATGAGAACAAAGCCGATGCTGCAATAAGACTGTAGCCTATAATCTCCGAAACCATTCCAAGAATTGCTATCTGTGTATCACTAAGTTTTATCAAAAGCTTTGGCATTATGAAACCTTGTGATATGATGTCTTGGACACCCATAATTGAAAACATAAGTCCAATTAGTACAGGCTTCCAACTGAAAGTATCCATTGTAAATTGTGAAAAAACTGCCTGTAGAGATCCGTTGGGTATCCAAAGTAAGAACGCTGAGACAAGTAGCCTTTTTAAGTTTTTCATGGAAAGTACGTTTGCAAGCTGTATAAATGGATTCAGTCTTACAAAGGTAATTTTTTTCAGTCTATTATTCTTGTCAAGGCTCTCAGGCATAAAAAAGAATCCATAAACAACATTCAATAAAGTTATTATTGCTCCAAAATACATGGGTACAGAATAACCAAACTTGGCAAGTAATCCGCCTAGAGTTGGGCCAATGACGGTGCCTACACCTACAACCGCACTCACCCAACCAAAATATTTGGTTCTCTGTTCTCTAGGAATGATGTCTGCAAAATATGCGAAGATAGTGCCTATGGTCCCGCCTGTTATACCATCTATTATGCGTCCGGCAAATAGTATCCATAGAGCTCCTCCTATGCCAAAAACTACATACCCGATTGCGGAACCCAAAAGGCATATTAATAATACTGGACGACGACCATATCTGTCACTCAAAGCTCCAAGTCCGGGAGCCGCAAAAAACACACAGACTGCATAAACAGAGGTCAGCAGCGTAACAACTATAGCTTGATCTCCCGAATTGTTTGTATAAGACTGCACTAAGAATGGGACGACAGGTGCTATGATACTAAATCCTATTCCGCAAAGAAACACAGAGATAAGGCCAAATATTAAAGCGTGTTTATCTACGGTTTGTTCTGTGTTATGTACATTGTGTGATCTTAATTTGAACATTTAAATTCTCCTCTTAAAAGTTATTATTTTGTTTCCTTGGAAATATTTATTATATCGTTATTTTGTTTCCTTGTCAACAAATTAATAACAATAAAAATGCAGCCTGTTCTCAATAGAGTTGGGCTGCCTGTAGTTTCATTTTCATTATTCAAATTTATTCCGACTTAACATCTATACCCTGTTTCTTAATTTCTGCATCCAGATGCTTAATATACTTTTCCACGAAGCTAAGCATACTGTCAAATTGTTCCTCGGTTACCTGCTCAAATACGGCTTTATCCCGATCTTGAAACTCTTTGTGCAGTTCCTCATGGACTTTATAAATTACTTGCCCTTGTTCAGTAAGCCTGAAATAGATTTCTTTCTTATTATCTGGCTTCTGATAGCTTTCAATAATACCCTTTTTTATAAGCTTCTTGGTCAATTTGCTTATGGCACCCAAAGTCATATAAAAGGACTCCGCAAGTTTTGTCACGTTGGAATCTACATTTCTTCCAATGTATTCGATGCAATGTACTTCAGAAGACTTATAACCCTTAAGACTGTCTTCCATCTTAACCTTATTAAGCCAAGCCATCTTGTTAAATAAGTCCCTGAAACCCATTATGACCTGTTCTTCTTTATTCATGGCCTATCCTCCCACCCGTTGATGCATTAACAATATTGTATCAATTTTTTGTTTCTATTTCAACAATATTAAAATAAAATTTTAGGAATTGAGCTCTGCGTGAAAAAAGAGAGCCGAAGCGTCTAAGCATTCAGCAAATAAATGCTATTATTATTTGATAATAAATGATTAAATAAACAAATCCATAAAACGACAAGCCAGGGCAAGTGTCATACCCTCATGAAAAATTCCATTATACAATGCACAGCTTTGCATCACATCCTAAATTAAATTCGGGAGTTTCATACTGTACATTTACAGTGAACTGAAAGAATCCGCTTCGTTCTTATACTCTGACAACTGCGCCAATCTCTGAAAAAGCAGGATGTTTGAGCCATGTGCCAAAATAACTCTATTATTATAGAGCCTTAATTCGGCACATGGCGAGTTCCTGTTTTTCAGAGATGTTATAAGCAGTTATCAGAGTATTAGAACGAATCGGATTCTTTCTCTGAACAGTAAATGTACAGTATATTAACTCCCGAATTTCTCAACACCCCTTAAAAGCAAAGCGTCATACCCTCAAGAATAAATTCCATTATACAATAAACAGCTTTGCCTCACAGCCTAAATTAAATTCGAGAGTTTCATACTGTACATTTACAGTGAACTGAAAGAATCCGCTTCGTTCTTATACTCTGACAACTGCGCCAATCTCTGAAAAAGCAGGATGTTTGAGCCATGTGCCAAAATAACTCTATTATTATAGAGCCTTAATTCGGCACATGGCGAGTTCCTGTTTTTCAGAGATGTTATAAGCAGTTATCAGAGTATTAGAACGAATCGGATTCTTTCTCTGAACAGTAAATGTACAGTATGTAACTCCCGAATTTCTCAACACCGTAAAGGCAAAGCGTCACACCCCTAAAGGCAAAGCGTCATATTCACACCAATTTAATATTCTTCTAAGTACTCGAGTTTACTCACAGATACTTCATAAGCTACTCGCTTTTCGAAATCAATTTCACCAACTTTTTTCTGGTATTCTCTGCTTTGAATTCTACCCCATACCTGGATATGCCCACCAACAGTAAAATTCTCTGCAAATCTTGCATTTCTTCCCCAACATATACATGGGATATAATCTGATTTTCCATAAGGACGATTTACCGCTAATAGGATATCAGCAATCTCTCTTCCTAAGGGAGTTTTACGATATATCGGCTGCTTACAAACAAAACCATCTAAAAAGATATAATTTGGTCTTACCCCTTCCATATCTTCCTCGCATACTTTAATTTCTCTGGCAAATACAGACAGAACTAATCGGTTTTTACTATCTTCGTGCCTGTTGTATGAACGGAACTGTCCGTTCACTTCTACATATTTTCCTTTTAAATCTTCTTTTACATCAATGAGTCGCTCTGATACCATTATTGGTATGATGTCGTAAGAATTACTTAATCTGCTGACAGACACATCTAAAACATAAAAACCCTCCCCAAATACATCATGGCTGAATACAAAATCATTCATTACCTCGCCTGCAATACTTACTTGATTGTTATCAAATACTTTATCCGTCATATCGTATGACTCCCTTCTCTTAATCCTGCTCTGTACAATATGGATTGGCTTCCCAATTTAATTGTCCTAAATTCAAGATAAATATTTTCTCCATTATTAAATGTATGCGTAAATGTAAAATTTTAGAAGTTAATTCAAAAAATTTCCTAACAAAATCTTATTAATTTATATTTACAACAGCAAAACGCTGAAATTATATACTGGTAAATGAAAACCCTTGTAAATTTTCTGTTATATGGTACAATATTCAAGTTAGAGCATTAATATTTTATTATGTGAGAAAAATTCATATAACAAAGATAAATTTCGATTGTTTGGGTAGTATGATACCCTTAAAGGAAGGAAGTAATTTATGAGAATCAAAAGAGAAGATATTCGTAACATCGCAATTATAGCCCATGTAGACCATGGTAAAACTACTTTGGTTGACGAGTTATTAAAACAAAGCGGTGTATTCCGGTCTAATCAAGCTGTGCAAGAAAGAGTCATGGACTCCAATGACATTGAGAGAGAACGTGGAATTACGATACTTTCCAAAAATACAGCTGTATATTATGAGGGTGTTAAAATTAATATTATTGATACTCCAGGACATGCCGACTTTGGTGGCGAAGTAGAGCGTGTATTAAAAATGGTAAATGGCGTTGTATTAGTCGTAGATGCTTTTGAGGGTGCTATGCCACAAACTAAATTTGTATTAAAGAAGGCTTTAGAACTTGAACTTCCAGTTATTGTTTGTATTAATAAGATGGATCGTCCAGAAGCAAGACCAAAAGAAGTAATTGATGAAGTTTTAGAATTATTTATTGAATTAGATGCTTCTGAGGATCAGTTAGATAGCCCATTCGTATATGCATCTGCAAAATCAGGCGTAGCAGTTCTTGAACTAGAGGATTCACCTGAGAATATGAAACCGTTATTTGAAACAATTATAAAGTATATCCCTGCTCCAGAAGGTGATCCAGATGCAAATACTCAAGTATTAATCAGTACAATAGATTATAATGAATATACTGGACGTATAGGTGTAGGTAAAGTAGATAATGGAACCATTAAAGTCAACCAGGATGCAGTACTAGTAAATGCACATGATCCAAATAAAAATATGAGAGTAAAAATCAGTAAATTATATGAATTCGATGGTTTGAAAAAAGTTGATGTGAGTGAAGCAACCGTTGGTTCAATCGTAGCAATATCTGGTATTGCAGATATTCACATTGGTGATACTATCTGTTCTCCTGAGAATCCACAGGCAATCACTTTTCAGAAGATCTCGGATCCAACCATTGCAATGGAATTTTCAGTAAATGATAGTCCTCTTGCTGGCCAAGAAGGTAAATATGTAACCTCTCGTCATATAAGAGAACGTCTCTTTCGCGAGTTAAATACCGATGTAAGCCTTCGAATCGAAGAAACAGATGCTACAGAATGTTATAAGGTATCTGGTAGAGGTGAATTACATCTCTCCGTACTAATTGAAAACATGCGCCGTGAAGGTTATGAATTCGCTGTAAGTAAAGCTGAAGTCCTTTTCAAACAGGATGAACATGGTAAAAAAATAGAACCTATGGAAATAGCTATTATTGATGTTCCCGAAGAATTCGCAGGTACGGTTATCGATAAGTTAAGCCAAAGAAAAGGTGAATTACAAGGTATGTCTTCTTCCGGAAACGGTGGATATAACAGATTAGAATTCTCCATTCCTTCCCGCGGACTTATTGGTTATCGTGGTGAATTTATGACAGATACCAAGGGCAATGGAATTATGAATACATTATTTGATAATTATGGTCCTTATAAAGGTGAGATTCAATACAGAAAACAAGGCTCTTTAATTGCTTTTGAAACCGGTGAAGCAGTTGCCTATGGTTTATACAATGCTCAAGAACGAGGAACTTTGTTCATTGGTGCTGGTGAAAAAGTCTATTCCGGAATGATTGTAGGCCAAAACGGTAAAGCAGAAGATGTTGAAGTTAATGTATGTAAGAAGAAACAGCTTACAAATACACGTTCTTCTAGTGCAGATGATTCCTTAAAGCTAACTACTCCAAGAGTATTAAGCCTAGAACAAGCACTTGAGTTCATCGATACTGATGAATTGCTCGAGGTTACCCCTGCTAGTCTAAGAATACGTAAGAAAACATTAGATCCAACTCAACGAATGAGAACGAAACGAAATAGTCAAAGCAAATAAAGAGAAGGTATATTAATGGATATAGAATTAAAGAAATTTAATATTGCAGAAGGCCTTTGGTTGCAAAATTACTCAGACTTACGTCCTGTTTATATTTCTGAACGTCAATTTGTGAATCAATATATATGGGAAGAATTTTATGACACCTATTGCTACCATAATGAGACCTTTATGATGTGCACAACAGGAATAAAGAAGGATAACTGTCCTATGATGCCCTTATGTAAGCTAGAAGATATTCCAATGGTTTTTAAAGAAATCAAAAATCATTGGAACAATGTGCTTCATAAACCTTTGAATATGTATCTGATTGATGGTATCTTTCTTGAAGTTCTTAAGTCGATTCCCGGATTTAACGAGGAATTTAAGGTTGTGGATGATCGTGATAGCTATGATTATATCTATGATGCTGAAAAATTACGAACATTAAGTGGCAAGGCATACCACAAGAAGAAGAATCACTTGAATTCATTTTTGAAGAATTATGAAGGCAGATTCGAGTATAGAACCCTTCATTGCAAAGATATCGCGGAAATACAAGCCTTTCATGATTGTTGGTTGGATAATAGAGATTTTGAGGATAAGCACAACAGTATTCGAAGTGAAGAAAATGGTATCCACCGAATATTTCAGAATTGCGGATTCGTTGATTGTCAACTTGGTGGTGTGTACATTGACAATAAATTGGAGGCATACTCTATTGGTAGCTATGCACCTGATATTCGCTGCGCTTTTATTCATATTGAAAAGGCCAACATTAATATTCCCGGCTTATATAATTATATTAATCAACAATTTTTAATTCATTCGTTTCCAGATGCTGAAATTGTCAACCGTGAAGATGACTTAGGCCAAGAAGGTTTACGTAAAGCCAAATTGTCTTACCAACCAATCCGTTTGGAAGCTAAATATCACATCTATCAGCAACAATAGAAAGCATGCTTCGCGAACTTTCTATTGTCATGAATAAAAAATAAGGTCCCGCACAAAATATATTGTGTTGGACCTTATTTTTATATGTCTTTTAATTCTAACACTCTTCTATCAGGATACTTATTTAATTCTTCAAGATTATGTATACCATATTGAGATAATATTTCTTTAAAATAATTCTTAATTGTTTCTTTTGCTATGATTCGATTACCCTCTTTGTCTCTGGAGATACGGAAATTAGTTCGTTCAGAAGTACATAGCGCTTTTATTGCTTTATGACCATACCAAGTAAAAGAATCAACTATTTTATTAATTAGGTTAATTTCTTCCGCTATTAATCTGCCTTCAGGAATCTCAAGTACATCCGTTCCATGATTTTTCATACTATTATAAAGTTTTATATATGGCATATTGACATGATTAACACAATATTCCTCTTCAAATAATTCTTGGTCATATAAAGCCATTGAAAAAGCTTGTGAATAATAAAGAAGCCATTGAATGTAAGTTGGGCTCACTACACCATCACAGAGATAATTTATATATTGTGCAATGAGACTTATCTTAGATTCCATTAATTTCTCTAAGATTGCTTTCTTACTTTTTCGAAAAGCAACCCCAGTAAGTTTATCTTTATTATTTAATAGCAACTCATAATAATAAGCCGGTTCATCTGCAATTGATCTAAGTTTGTTTGAATATTCAGTAGTTGGTATGTCACCTTCGATGTACCTTATTATTGTAGTTTCCCCCCAACCCAATAATTTAGCAAGCGGTTTTTTACCAATTCGATAATTACTTAATATATTCCTAATTTCATTCACAGATATAGTTGAATATAAAGCATTCGACAGTTTTTCCTCTCTCATAGTTTCATCCCTTTCAGTATAATGTCTTCTACAAAATACCCTATTATAGAAATGTTAAGTATTCTAATCATATATAATTTTTCGAAATAGGTCAATATTAATTCTATAAAATATTCCCTGCATTTGGAATATCCATACTCTTTTACAAATTAAGTATTTATCCATACCATATTTACAATATTCTACTATTTATCACGTAATACATCTATATAAAATAGAAATAATTTTTCTAAAACTTTCTGAATTCATTAATGTCATGAATCACAATTTTGAATCCTCGTATCATTCTATCAAACATACCTAATCGGAAGAAACTGATTAAAACCATTCCAATTGGTATGCCAATTATCATTCCTAAAACTCCCATGAAACGATAACCAATAAACATAAATATTAATGTAGCCAGTGGGCTGATACCAATACTATCACCCACCATTTTGGGTTGTAAAATCTGCTTTACTATTTGGCAGATAAGATATATTACTAATAAAAATATAGCTCTGATATAATTACCAAGTAATAAATCAAGTAGAGCCCATGGCCATATCACTGCCCCTGTCCCTAAGAAAGGTAAAAAATCTAAAAATGCAATTCCTACCGCTAATAAGAAAGAATAATTTACTTTTAATAATTCAAATCCAACAAACATAATTAGAACTAATATCATCATTATTTTAAACTGTGCTTTGAAATATCCACCTACTGCTGTTTTGAAATTATTTACAACTATATTGTAACTTTTAACTATAGTCTGTGGCATAATCTTTTTTACGTCTCTTACTATGTTATCACGCTCTGCAATAAAAAAATAGGCAGAAAGGATTGTGATGATCGACATTAAAAAGACTTCTACTACGTTCATGGCAAAGGTACCCGCAGTACTAATCGATGGCAGATTTTCATTGGAAACTAAATTAGTACCATACTCTTTTAAACTAATGTTAAATTTATCTACAAAATCCTGGGTACCGGAGGGAAGAATCTCATACACACCATATAGATTTGCTGATAATTCTTTGAATTGGGCCTCTATGCTGTTATAAATATTCGGCATATCATTTAATAGTTGCTTGAATTCTGTAAAAATAAAGGCTAATGCTGCATAGAGCACTCCCACAACCGCTACTATTACAACGACAATAATAATAGCAGAACTATGTTTTCTTAATATCTTTACCCTTTTCTCAAGAAATTTTACCAAAGGGTTAGCTATCATTGATATAATCCATCCAATAACAAAAGGCATAAAGAACCGTAGTAATCGAGGGACTGCATATATGGCGATCATTATGCCTAGTAAAAGCAATATTAGATTTACAGTTATCTTAATATATATCTTTCCATCTTTCATTCGTTTATCTCCATCATTCAAATGTAATTTTTTAACTGTTTTACAACATTATAATACATTCTCTTTTGTGATGTAAATGCTTTTATTAAAGTTTAAGATAAAATTAATTATTTCACCAATGGCCGACTGATTAATGTGAGAAAAAATATTACTGCTGCTACGATAACCATAGTAGGTCGTGTTGCAGTATTGTTATACCTCAAATCTTTGCCAATAGCAATGTCATAATAAAACACGACTGTACTTTCCGTACAGCCGTGTTTTATTATGACATTGTAAATTATTATTTTATAGAAGCTTTGTTAATAACAGATACCCCTGTATCAAAACTTGCGGCACCGGTATCTTCACCAGATAATGCTTTAAATGCTGTCTTCATTCCTTCATAACCCATTACATCAGGGTTTTGAGCCATTGTGCAAAGGATAAATCCACTTTTGATTAATTCAAGAATAGTATCAGATTTATCAAAGCCAACACCGATTATAGTATCACCTGCTTCTTGAATTGCATTACCAATACCAACTGTTGATCCTTCATTTGTTCCAAAGATTCCTACACAACCCTGCGTAATGTAATTAGCTGCAATATCCTTTGATTTAGCTGCGTCGCCTTCACCATACTGTGTTTCTAAAATTGTATATGTTTTCCCTTCAAATGCAGCCCGGAAACCTTCTTCACGAGCAACTGTTGATGCTGTTGCAGCATTTACGGTTACAATACCTATATTACCCTCTTTTACTCCTGCTGCTTCTAATGCTTTGATCATTTCACTTCCAGCTGTTGTGCCGGCGGCTTTATTGTCAGTTGCTAATGTTTGAATTGCAGGAAAATCTGCAGCAGAGTCAACATAAACAATTTTAACACCTTCTGCTTCTGCTTCTTCCAGTGAAGCTGTTACAGCATCAGGACCATTTGCTGCAAGAAGGATAGCATTGGCACCTCCAGCTACTGCATTGTTGACACATTCAATCTGTTTGGCATCATCTTTCACGTCTGGTGCTAACCATGTATATTCAATATTTCCAAGCTCCTCAACCGCTTTTTTACAGCCTGCATCAACATTTACCCAATGTTGATCCATTTGATCCATTGTGATTAGATATATTTTATAAGGATCCTCCTTTGCAGTTCCCTCGGCTGCTGTCTTTTCTGTAGTTTTATCTGTAGTTGTTGTTTCCGCTCCCTTACTGCAACCAGCCAAAAGAGTTGCAACCATTGCTACACACAAGGCTAAAGATAATAATTTTCGTTTCATAAATAAAACCTCCCTATTTTTTTATAATTAAAGCTTTTGCTCTAATTTCCTTATATGTACTTCCCCTTACTTTACTTTCTTCTTTCTAAACTTTCCGGTCCTTACTATAATATCTAATAATACTGAAAAAACGACGATAATGCCGATTACGATATTTCTAATTGCTACTGGAGCACCTGCAAATTGTAATCCATTTTGTAATACACCCCAGATGGAAGCACCAATAACAGTGCCAAGAAGAATTCCCTGCCCACCTAGTGTACTAACACCACCAATTACAGAGGCGGCAACAGCATACATCTCATAACCATTACCAGCATCCATTGTTCCCATACCACTCGTTGCACATATTATTAATCCCACCGTACAGGCACAAATAGCACTTATTACAAAGGCTTTGGTCGTTACTGTAAATACATTTACTCCTGATAATTTTGATGCTTCGATGTTACTACCAATTGCATATATATGACGTCCCGAACGAGTCTTACTTAAAATAAAGTTAAATCCAATCCATATTATAATTCCAATCCATATAGTATTGTATAGGCCTAAGGTTTTTCCATAGTAGAAGAAGTCTCTAAATCCTCTTGCCCCATCACCAATGGAATCCGTATTATAATTATTATTTACAATCTGGGCAATTCCTCTAGCAATTGTCATAGTACCTAATGTTGCGATAAAAGGAGGCAATTTACATTTTGCTACTAATACTCCATTTACGATACCAACTGCGATACAACAAATAATTGTAAAGATAATGGCCACTAGGGGGTTGATTCCTTTTGTCATCATGGTTGCAGAAATCATACAGCTCATTCCAACCACAGAGCCAATCGATAAATCAATATTACCTGTAATCAGTACATACGATTGTCCAATACCAATAATTAATATAGGTGCGATTTGCCTTAATAAATTACCTACATTTTTACTAGAGAAAAAGGTTGAATTCAAGATACCAAATACAATACATAGAATAATAAGACCAAAAGTTACTGTTATTACCTGTCCCATACCCCTGACTTTCAATATCTTTCTAATGACACTTTTGTTTTCTTTATTGACCATTTCAGGCACTCCTTATCTTTTTTAATGCATTAAATTCAATTACTTTTCTATCTTACTATCAAATTGGGTGGCATATTCTAGAATCTTATCTTGAGTAGCTTCCTTAATATCCAATTCTCCAGTAATTTTCCCATCACACATAACTAAAATTCGATCACTAATTCCTAACACTTCCGGTAACTCAGATGAAACAAATAGAATACCAATACCTTGCTGTTTCAGTTGATTCATTAAATTATAAATTTCCACCTTTACGGCTACATCAATACCCCTTGTTGGTTCGTCAAAAATCACCACTCGAGAATTCCTCGCTAACCATTTACCAACAACAACTTTCTGTTGATTACCACCGGAAAGACTGGCAGCATCTGTTTCTACGCTTGTCAATTTAATCTGGAAATTATGGACTGCTTTATCCGTCATTTTCTTTTCTTTCTTTTTATTCACAATGCCAATTTTATTGCAAAGAATATCAAGATTAGGCAGAGCAATATTCTCACGTATACTAAGCTTTGTACAAAGTCCATCTTTTTTTCTATCTTCTGGTGCTAATACAATACCTGCCTGAATAGCATCCATTGGTTTATGTATCGTAATAAGTTTACCATCCAAAATAATTTCACCGGATTCTTTTGGTTCTACTCCAAAGATTGCTCTTGTAGTTTCAGTTCGCCCAGCCCCTACGAGTCCAGCCATCCCTACGATTTCACCTTCATATAGTTCTAAGTTAATATTACGTACTAGTTTTCCTGCATTTAAGTTCTTTACTTCCAAGACCTTTTTACCGCGTTCACAACTTACTCTTGGAAACTTTTCTTTAATTTCACGGCCTACCATGTTGGAAATAATCTCTGGCATCGTAGTATCAGCAAAATTCATAGAAGTTATATATTTGCCATCCCGCATAATCGTAACACGATCAACGATATGTTGAAGTTCCTCTAAACGGTGAGATATGTATACAATGCCACATCCTTCTGCCTTTAACTTTCGAATCATTAAGAATAATTCATTAATTTCTTTCGAGGTTAAAGCGGATGTTGGCTCATCCATAATTAGAATTTTGGCATTTGTAGAGACTGCCTTCGCTATTTCTATCATTTGTTGTTTCGAAACAGAAAGATTACCCACAATCGTATCTGGTGAAATATTAATATTCATTCTGTCAAGAATTGCTTTTGCTTCACGATTCATATCTTTATTCGAAAGGATATCGGAATGAGCCAATTCACGACCTAAGAAAATGTTCTCTGTAACAGAAAGATGTGCACACATATTTAATTCCTGATGAATAATAGCAACCCCTAATTCCTGTGCCTTATTTGGTGTCAAATCTCCAACAGTGTCTCCAAAAATCTTTATTTCGCCCTCATCTCTTGTATAGACACCACTTAGTACCTTCATAAGGGTCGATTTTCCTGCACCATTCTCTCCTAAAAGAGCCATTACCTCTCCGGATTTTAAATTAAAAGACACATCATCTAATGCTTTAACTCCAGGAAAGCTTTTGCTGACATGCTCTGCCTCAACTATGTACTCCTGCATATATTCACCTGTCCTTACTTTTAAATAACCTTTAACATAGATTAAGTATAACATCCCCTTACGATAATCATAAGGGGATAGACTTTGGATTTATAGGGGTATTCTTTGGCAGTTATTTACATATACCTTGCATTATTAGATACTCATTTGGTCAAAATAATGGAATTCTGACCTATTGTATTCATTCCGGAATCGTCCTTCTTCAATAACAATCAGACGATCAGCTATAATTAGTGAGTCCTCAAGGTTTACTGCAAGTATTATAACGGTTATTCCTTTTTGTTTCAATTTGTTAATTAAAGAAATGATATGCCGTCTTAGATACATATCAGCATTATAAAATGGTTGCACGCAAAAAACTATTTTAGGATTACATAGATGAAGTCTATAGTAGATTAGACTGTAAAGAGAAGTACGAGATAGAGTTGTAACATTCGTGGCTGTGATGTCCATACCCACAAAAGGCTCATATTCCTGTAAAATACTTCTTCTTACTTTCTTGTTTAAACGAATATGGGTTGATTTTTGATCTACCAAAAAACATAGATTACCCATATAACTTAATTCTTTAAATATCATGCTTTTCATTGGTTGCTCATCAATAAAACCAACTCCCTTTTTAATTGCACTTCTATTTATTTTGTTTAGATATAATTCTCCATTAAAATATATATTCCCTGATACCGGAATCAGTTCGCCGTTCATAACCTTTACCATATCAGTTAATACCGTATTGTTTACATCTATAAATACAACACATTCTCCCTTTTCAATGGTAAAATTCATTCCATCAAAATTATTCGTATACACCTCTTGGAATTTTAATATACCTTGATTCACGTTTTTTGTACTAGACTGAATGCTTGTCTCAATGTTAGAAAAATCTACAATATAAGGAATTATTTTTTCATCACTTAATTCTTTGGAATCCAGTACTTTTACAATCTTGCCATTTTCCATTAAAGATGCGCGATTACAGATTTTAAATGCTTCTTCATGATGATTACAAATATATATAAAAGAAATGCCTTGCTCATGATAATGCTTCAATAAGTTTTGAAATTTGGTTATATCTGTTGCACTAATAAAATTGCTCACATCTTTAATTACAATCAACTTAGTACCTGCCATAATGGACTTAAGAAGCTCTACAACACATTTTTCATAGGAGGTAAGGTTGCTGATTAACTCATTACCATCAATATTAATATCTAGTTCTTTGGCAAACCCCTGTAATTGCATATTTAATATATTTCTATTTATTAAATACTTTTTAAATCCTCTGCGCAGAACAAAAATATTATCCGTTACTGTTAAATCTTCAACCAATTTACTCTGTTTCTCTATAACTGTTACTTTATTTCTGCTCATCGTACTGTTTTCATAATGATTTACCAAGACTTCATTGAAATAAACACGCCCGTAGTGAATGGGATGATTTTGGCAAAGCAGCTCAATAAGGGCCTCCCGTCCATAATCATTTAGACATAGGAGTCCCATAATTTCTCCCTGAAATATATGTAAATTAAAATTATCTAATAAGGTTACACCATCTTTTATTAGGGTAACACTTTCTAATCGTAATATTTCTTCTTTCATTTCAACTCCAATTATTTTCCTTTATATTTTTTCAATTAATGGTAATGTAATATCAACATCTGTTCCTGCATTCAAGGTGCTGTAGACACAAATACCGTATTCTTCACCAAAGATTAGCTTAATTCTTCTGTTTACGTTTACCATAGCTATGCCACCCTTTTTTTCATTATCCGATTCAATATAATCAAAAGACATATTGTTCAATTTATGATTCAATTCCACCAGGCGTTCTTCCTCCATTCCCAAACCATCATCAGAAATAGTGATAATCAATCGGCTTGATGTACTCTCAATCTTAATACTAATATGCCCATTACCAATTTTTCGCTCGACACCATGATAAATAGCATTTTCAATGATTGGCTGTAACGTAAGTTTGGGAAGTTTATAATTCAATAACCTCTTCTCATCTTCCTCCTCAAAATAGATACCTAAGTTAAGTCGTTCTCCAAATCGATATTGCTGAATAATGTAGTAGTTCTCTATATTACTTAATTCGTCCTCTAAGGTTACTAATTGTTCAACATTAGAGATGGTATAGCGAAAGAAAGTGGCTAATGCCTCCGTCATTTCAGCTACACTTTCTAGCCCGGCTTGTAAAGTTTCTCCACGGATTCCTTCTAAAGTATTATATAAAAAATGGGGATTAATTTGATTTTGCAGTGCAAGGTATTCGGCCTGCTTTTTAGAAGCATTAATTAACTCCTTCGTATTAATAATTTCTTTAAATTTCTGAATTGCCTGCTCTATTTCAGGACTTAGTGATATTCTCTGTTCAAACACACCTTGTAAGGTATATCCATTCGCAAAAAGTTGAAGGACTTTTGCATTCTTCTTATAAGTTTGATAGATCCACTTGTAACTGCCATAGGTAAGAATACCAAAAACAATATAAAAACTAATTACTGGTAGCATATAACCTCTCTCTCGAATTGCCATAATAGTGAATCCAAAGAGTAGCAATAAGATAAATACTTCCATGAAGATGAATATGCTCATAACCCGATAGGAAACATAATGTTTGATTTTATTTCTCATAGTTATCATGCCTTTCTGGTTTGTTATATCTAGGAATATAATTTCCGATACTCGTTGGGATTAACACCAGCGGTTTTCTTAAAACTTTTAGTAAAATGCTTTAAGTCTATATAGCCTACCTTCTCACAAATCGCAGAAATACTTAAATTTGAGCTTTTTAGTAGCTCTTTTGCTTGATTCATTCTAACTTCAGAAAGATACTCCAAGAAATTACTTCCTGTTTCTTTTTTATATAAGGAACTAAAATAGGAAGCATTAAAGCCGACATAATTACTGACTTCCTCTAAGCTAATTGGTTTCATATAATTTTGTTGAATATATTGTTTTGCAATACGAATAGGTTTTAAATCCGCTTGTTTTTTATCTTCGGTAATTTGATCTAAGGATTGTCCAATCAATATTGATAAGTATTCGAAGATCTCTTCTATCGATCCACATCGGTTTGCATAAAAGCTAAAATTCTCATAGAACTTATCCGCATCACTAAATACAACTTGATAATTTCTTAAAAAAGTTAAATACATATTACAAGCTTCTTTTATTAATTTAAATACTTCTTTACCACTTATAATCGATTCTTTTTTGATACTTTCATTTAACCAAGAAATACTTTCTAATACTCCGTCTCTGTTAAATATCTCTAGAGCACCACCCATTTTCTTATTTAACTCTACCAGTAATCCACTAGATATTTTATGCGTATCTATCACATCTATTTGCTCAATTAATTTATCGGTTCCGTCAATAAGACGTTGCGCTGCTGCTATCTGCGCCATATTACATGATATTCTTAATTGTTCAATCGTTTCTACCGCAGTTCCAACTCCTAACGTGAATTTTACTTGTTCAAAAACATTTTTTTGCACCAGTAACTCATCTAGCACTACTTTTAACTGCTTACGCAATATCTTTCTGCTATTTATCTCATAGTTTAGAGTACAATAAGTGATACAATCATCAAAGTATAGTTCCATATCAAAACATTTCTCTCTCAAATTATGATTCAGAACCTGCGCAATTTTATCTTCTAATAACTTAATACTACTGTTATTGTCTTCATCATAACCACAATCTATTTTTACTATTATTACTTGGTAACACCCTTCTTTAAATTTAAAATGATAATTTTTATTGATACTGTCAAGGCTAAATACTTCTGCATTCGTTTCCTTTTGCAAAAGAACTTCTGTGAATAAACCGGAACGTAATTTGTCGATATCGTTTTGAAGACGAATCTTCAAATGCTCCTCATTCGAAAGTTGTTCTGTTCTTATCTTGTATTTTTCCTTCATTTTATTAAGGGTACTCATAAGTTCAGACTTCTTAATAGGCTTTAGTAAATAATCCCCCACCCCATACTTAATGGCACTTTGAGCATACTCAAAATGACCATAACCACTAATAATAATAAAATCAATATCTTCTTTTACGCTTTTAGCACGACTAATTAATTCAAGCCCATCATAACCTGGCATACGGATATCTGTAATGATTAAATTTGGTTCTAATTCCTTAACAAGCGCCAGAGCATCCATACCATTATGAGCAATACCGACTATTTCCATATCCACATCTTTCCAGCTGATAAGGTTGTAAATCAATTGGCATACCTTTTCTTCATCATCTGCAATGACAACTCGTATCATACTCTTCTCCTTTTATTGTAGTAATTTTTAACTACTTTTCATTATTCTTTAGAGTGTTACTATGCATATTGCTATAAATAATACTATATTCAAAATATTTATTTGTCAAATGTTATATATAATTGTTACTCATAAAGTCCCATTTGGGTTGCGAAATGAATAGCGTGCTTATGCTCACGCTATTAACTATGAAGGAACTTTCTGGGTGTAATTATATATTTTACATATGTTTCGTTATAATAGGGTTTAAAAAAGGACGTTTTCTATATAAAAAACGTCCTAAATACAAGGAATCTGTTTTACCAACTTTTTATTGTCTAAATTAATATTATTCTAATTAATTCCACCATAAATTATGGAACGCAGCGCTCTTATTAAGCTAGTATTGCCACCACTGCATCGTTGTATCATGTAAATCATAACAAGTTTCTCTTTTGGGTCTACAAAAAAGTAATTACCGGTCCAACCGTCCCATCCGAATTCTCCTATTGAGCCATTACTAGACGCTTTTGTAGGATCTACTAAGGTTCTCATTAAATTTGCATAATTATATCCGCGCATGGAATCCCAATCAAAAGAAACTGCCTGATCTGCACTTAGTTGCGGTATTGCCATATAATCTACCGTTTTTTGCCCGAGTATTCGAACCTCATGATAGGTACCTCCATTTGCCAACATCATGGCAAATCTAGAGTAATCTTCTATTGTTGAGACCAATCCCGCACCACCTGATTCAAAAGCTGGGGGTACCATAAAATTACCAAGTCCCAAATGACTCCACTTACAAGGCACTAATTGTTTCTGTTCATCAACATATTCATAAATTACAGCAAATCGACTTAACTTCTCTTCTGGAACATAGAATCCGGTATCTACCATACCAAGAGGCGTGAAAATCTCTTCCTGCAAGAATTGACTGAATTTCTTACCAGTGACTACCTCAATTACTGCACCTAATATATCTGCGGAAGCTCCATAACGCCATCTTTTACCAGGTTCAAATTCCAGCGGCTGTTTACCAATTAGATTACAGAAATCAACGGTACCCACCGGGTTTCCCTCTCGCCATTTAGCAGCTACATCTTCATATAAATCATCCATTTGACGTCCTGCTTCAAAAGTTAGATCAGGATACACTACACCGGAAGTCATATTTAATAAATCTCTAATAGAGGCCGGGGTTTTCACATCGATCAAGCCTTCTTCGCTCCATATCTTTTGATTCTGAAAACCTTCCAGGTAATCCGAAACAGGTGCTAAAAGATCTAGTTTACCCCTTTCATAGAGAATCATCGTAGCAACTGCTGTTATTGGTTTAGACATGGAATACAGACGATAAATGGTGTTTTGACTAATAGGAACACCATTTTCTTTATCGGCATATCCTAGTTCCTCTTGATAGATAGTTGCATGATTATGAATGATTTTAATTGCCGATCCATTGATTGCCCCACAATCTATTTCTTTTTGTATCACAGTTTTTATATGTTCTAAATTCTTATATTTCATAATTACTCCCATCTGCGTGCTTTAGCATGCATTTAATCAAGATATACGAACGATTTCCTTCGTATTACTCCCGTCTGCCTGCTTTAGCAGGCATTGTAATAAAGACATACGAACGATTTCCTTCGTATTACTCCCGTCTGCGTGCTTTAGCACGCACAAGCTCTCTTAATTCGTAACTCATCAATTACATACATTACCATAATGAATTCTTTTTGTCAAAATGTATCCCGATATATTTTGTATATATTTTGCTACCTATTTAGTATCTTTCTTAGAGAATCATTTGCGTTATTAACATCCGTAATGTTATAATATAAGGTATATTATTAAAATCTATTATCTTTAATAAAGAGGAAAGATTGGTGGAATAAATGGATAAAAAATCCTTATATTTAGAATGTTATTCTGGAATTAGTGGTGATATGACCGTTGCCGCTCTTCTTGATTTGGGTGCAGATCAAAATGTTCTGTTATCCGGTTTAAAAAGTCTTAATGTAGAAGGTTATAAAATTGAAATTAGCCAAAAAACGAAAAACAGTATTAATGTTTGTGATTTTGATGTAATTCTAGATGATTCAGCTAAAGATCATGATAACAATCACGAGCATGATTCTCACCATGATCACGAGCATGATTCTCACCATGACCATGAGCACGATTCTCACCATGACCATGAGCATGATTCTCACCATGACCATGAGCACGATTCTCACCATGACCATGAGCATGATTCTGACCATGACCATGAGCATGATTCTCACCATGACCATGAGCATGATTCTCATCATAATCACGGGCATGCGCACCATCATGAGCCAAGTCTTGCGCATTCACATTTACAACTTGGTCATCATGAACATAGGAATTTATATGATATTAATGCAATTATTGATCAGTCTGAAATCACAATAAATGCGAAAGAAATTGCCAGAAGAATATTTCATATTGTGGCTGTTGCAGAATCGAAAGCACATGGTAAATCTATAGAAGAGGTACATTTTCACGAAGTTGGCGCGATTGATTCTATTGTAGATATCGTAGCTGCCGCAATCTGTCTGGATAACCTAAATATTAATGATGTTATTGTGTCCGAATTATATGAAGGTACTGGACAAATTACCTGTCAGCATGGTATTCTTCCAATTCCAGTTCCTGCCGTTATTAATATTGCCGCCGAACATCATTTACCACTTCACATCACCTCTGTAAAAGGAGAACTTGTTACCCCAACCGGAGCCGCAATTGTTGCTGCAATTAAAACTAGAGATATGTTACCAAAAGAATTTAACATTCAGAAAATTGGTCTTGGTGGTGGTAAACGAAATTATGAGCAGGCAAGTGGTATCTTACGTGCCATGCTGATTGAAGACACTACTACCTCGGTTTCAACCACAACAACAGCAGACAAGATTTGGGTACTAGAAGCAAATATTGATGATTGTTCCGGTGAAGCTTTATCTGTCGCTATGGATTTATTATTTAAGGGTGGAGCAAAAGATGTTTACTATACTCCAATCTATATGAAGAAAAACAGACCAGCCTATTTGTTGGGTGTTATCTGCAGTGAGGAAATGATTGAACCGCTAGAAGAAATTATCTTCACACATACTACTACTATTGGAATTAGAAAACACGAGGCTTCAAGAACTACTCTGAATAGAGAAATTCAAACTGTAACAACGCCCTATGGTGATGCCCTTGTGAAAGTATGCTCCTATATGGATAAACGATTCTTTTATCCTGAGTGTGAGAGCATAAAAAAACTATGCTTAGAATCCGGACAAGAGTACATGACAATTTATAGTCTCGTCCAAACCTTGGCTTATGGCAAATAAATAAAGTTTGTTTTCTATAAAGTCCAATACAAACTATCGAATGAAAATTGACGTATCTATATTCTATTTAGCTACCTTGCCTTCTAGCACTATATCTCTTACAAGCCTCTAAACCGATCAAAAAGTAAGCCAGATGGCTTACTTTTTAAGCAGAGTCTTGACGATCTATAAACAGTGCTTTCAGCTGGTCTACGCTAAATAGAATATAGATACATCGATTTTCATAATTTACTTTTCATGTACTTGCAGATGGCAAACATTCTTAAAATACAAATACCAAAAATATGAGGAGTTCCAAACATGAAAGATTTAAACAATATAGAAAAAATAAAGGATACCGACCTATTTATCTTAGAAAAATTAACCCATTCTATGGAAGAACATATACAGGTTGGTATTTGTATTGCTTTTTCTGGCGGAGTTGATAGTAGTTTGCTTCTAAAGGTTGCTTGTGACGTAGGCAAAAAGACTAATCACCCTGTTTTAGCAGTAACTTTTGAAACAAAGTTGCATCCCCACGGTGATCTGGATGAAGCGAAGTCTATCGCTTCTAGTTTTGGAGCAATCCACAAAGTAATTGCCGTAGATGAATTTGCAGACCCAGAAATAATGCATAATCCATTGGACCGTTGCTATCGTTGTAAGAATTTATTATTTCAGTCTCTAATTAAATATGCAAATGAAGAAGGATATCAATACCTAATCGATGGAAGCAATTATGATGATTTAAAAGCTTATCGTCCCGGTATGAAAGCCTTAAAGGAATTAGGCATACATAGTCCTTTGCTAGAATATGAAATCACAAAATTACAGATTAGATCCCTTGCTGCCAGACTTAATGTAGCTTCTTCAAATAAACCCTCCGCACCCTGTTTAGCAACAAGACTGCCCTACGGTGCTACCTTAGACTTTGAATTATTAAATCGTCTTGATCAAGGTGAAAAATTTATTAAAGACCTTGGTTTTTATAACGTTCGATTAAGAGCACATGGTGATATTATTCGAATTGAAATAGATAAAAAAGATTTTATAAAATTTATAGAACTTGAAAATCATATTATTAAAAAATTAAAAGAGCTAGGTTTCCTCTACATAACACTAGATTTAGAAGGATTCCGCTCCGGCAGTATGGATATCACATAAAATGACCTTAGGAATACTTTGCTCAGGACTGAACTTGGTGTTATGATGGTGTCAGAATTGGGATAGAAAATTATTCATGTTTGTTCTGTTGCCATAGATAATATACTATGATAAAATAAAATTATGGAGTAATCGTGTACAGGGTGTGTTAGCCTCCCATGAAGGGAGGTGGTGCCGATGAATTATATTACATATAGTGAATTGTTTACTTTTGTACTTATGATCATTGCGCTGCTTACCTATTTAGACAATAGGAATAATAAGCCAAAAAAATAACTGCCCCTGACTTAGCCGGTCCTGTGGGCAGTTAATCTGCATATCGGAGGTTAACCACTTTGTGGGCGGTTACTCCTTTTCTATCTTTAATATATCATTTTAACTTACAAATGTAAATAGTTTTATCTCTTTTTCAAGATAAACTTATAAAGTATAAAGTTGCAAAGGTAATAAAAGTTTAAAGGAATGGGTTCAATTTACTTTGCACATTATGATTATTTTTAGTCTTATAACCCTGTAAACAAAAAGGCAGTTCCAATCCAGCTTCTTTCATTAGTACTTCATTAGTTAATATTTCAATTGCCTTTCCCTCAGCAAATATTTTACCATCTTTTATTACAATAACCCTGTCGCATATCTCTAAGGCCATATCAAGATCATGAGTGGCAATCAGTTTTGTGATACTTAAATTATTTAGCAATTCCATTAGTTTTCTTCTAGTTTTTGGATCTAAGAAAGAAGTTGGTTCATCAAATAAAACGATAGAAGGTTCCATAACCAATATTGTTGCAATAGCTATAATTCTTTTTTCGCCACTTGATAGCTTATTTGAATTATGATACAACAGTTTGTCTATATCTAAAGACTTCATGATAAGATCAATCTTCTGTTTAATATCTTCTTCCTTCACTCCATAATTTCTTAATCCAAACGCTACATCATCATAAACATTAGACATAAACAATTGATCATCCGGATTCTGAAACACAACTCCCACTCGTTCCCTTACTTCTCTTAGAGTCTTTTTACTAACTTCAAGACCATCGATTATAATCTTACCTTCAGAGGGTAGAAGAATACCAACGATTGACTTAATAAGAGTAGATTTTCCAGCTCCATTTGCTCCAATCATTCCTACCGTTTCGCCTTTATCGATATGAAAGTTCATCTGATCTAGTACTTGGCTCCCATCTGAATATCGAACACTTAATTTCTCAATTTGTAGCATTTTTACACCCATTGCATATGTGGCATTCCTTTCAACGTTTAAATTTTCTTTCAACTTTACTACCTCCAAGTCTTTATTTACATTAATAGTTTCCCAATAACTTCACTCATGTTCACAAAGCGCATTAACATAAGTAAACATCCAACTACAGTAATGTAAATCCAGCCTTTTTTTGTTATCCTATCTTTTTTAGAAAATAAAAAGCTGCCTTCAAATCCTTTGCATTTCATAGCATCATAAATTCGATCTGCCCGATCAAAACTACGAATGATTAATTGACCCAGAAATGACCCCATGTCCTTTAATTTAATTCCCTTTTCCTTCGGAGCCCGTAATATGTAAGCATGATACATAACTGATATCTCCTCTAAGAGAACGCGAATATAACGATAGGTCATCATAATTTGAATCACTATAATAGATGGAATCTTAAAACTAATCATTACATACACTAAATCATTGATGCTAGTTGTAGCTATTAATATTAATACTGCCATAACAGTTAATATAGTTTTTAATAAAATAGAACAAAATGACACCATTCCTTCTGTAATAACTATATTCCATATGGAAAAGGCTATTTCCCTGCTAAAAATCAAATTTGAGATTCCCGTAAATAAAGTAAAGGGCAATGCAATTACTATACGCTGAAAAAGTGGTTTGAAAGGGATCTCACCAATAGTCATTAAAATAATTGGGTAAAAGATATATGGTATTAACCCACTTATTTGATGCGGACTGTAAGAAATAATAACAATTAAATATATTACTGTCGTTATAAGTTTAACAGAAGGCTGTAATTTATGAATTGGTGTATTTTTTTGGGTTAATTCTTCTAAGGTTGAGATTTGTAATAGTGACTTCTTAATATCTGACATAATAAAACTCTTTTCCTATGAATGTTTTTTCTTTTTATAATATAGAATTACTATCCCAGTAAGCGCAGCTAGAACTAATGTAAATAGTCCGCCAACAATACCGGATATACTAGTTCCTATTGCACTCTCAACCTGGGAATCTTGCTTAAAATTATAATCAGGTAAAAAAGCCGTTTTATCTTGCACACTCTTTATTGCAGAATGCACACTAGAATCTGTCTCTAATTCTGCTGCTCCTGTCACACCTTCTATGGACCATTCCAGTCCATCCGGATGAGAAGAAGCATATAAGGATAATATTCCTCCAACAAACACAGTAGCTATTACTAAATAAATAACTACCTTTTTTATTGAAACATTTGCCAGTGAAGATTTACCCAGTGCACTATCTAAAATTTCCTTACGAATATTATAGATAAAGCATACTACTGCTGCTGTAACTATCCCCTCCACTACACCAATCGCTAAATGAATTGGCTGCATTAAGAAAACAAATTCTGCGAATGGAAGTTCAGTTATTCCAGACGCCAGTGTTTCAAGGACAACACTAAACGATCCTAGTTGTAATCCAACCACAACAGAAAGAATAGCTGCTATCGTAATTCTTGTTGGCGTAATTCCCTTTTTTAAGATTGGTCTAAAAATCAGAGGGTAGGCGATTAAACACGGAACTATCCCCATATTAAAGATATTACATCCTAATGCAAGCAATCCTCCATCTGCAAAAAACAGACATTGAATTAGTAATACAGACGCCAAGGTAATTACTGCAGGGAACGGTCCAAGTAATGCAGCCAGCAAAATACCTCCCCCAATATGTCCACTGGAACCAGTCACGGGAATCGTAAAATTAATCATCTGAGCTGCAAATACAAAAGCTCCCATAACACCCATCATGGGTATCTTTTTATCATCTAACTCCACCTTCTTAATCTTATTAACACTATATCCGATTGCTCCTGTTGAAACTGCAGTCATAGTACCTCCAACTGCTACTGATAATAATGCATCCGCCATATGCATAATATTTTCCCCCTTATTAATTACCTAATTATTTAATGTATCGCTAACCTATTTATTTGTGTAGCAATATATCCCGCACCAAAACCATTATCAATATTTACTACTGCAAGTCCTTCTGCACAGGAATTAAGCATTGTAAGAAGAGCTGATAATCCACCAAAGTTAGCGCCATATCCTATGGAAGTAGGTACCGTAATAACGGGTTTATCAACAAGTCCTGCTACCACTCCGCCAAGGGCTCCCTCCATGCCAGCAACTGCAATAACGCAATTTGCTGTTCTGATATCGTCTACCTTTGACAGCAATCTATGAATACCGGCAACTCCTACATCGTAGATACGTATTACGTTGCTTCCGAAGAACTCTGCTGTTTGTGCCGCTTCTTCTGCTACTGGAATATCCGAAGTTCCACCTGTACAGACTGCGATACAACCTTCTCTTATCTTTTCTTTCTTCTGTATCGAAAGAATCCGAGATACCGGATCGTATTCTACCATAGGTAATATTTCTTTTACCTCTTCATACTGTTCCTGTGAAGCTCTTGTACCTAATACATTGGTATCATGTTCATAAAAGCTTTTAAAGATGTCTTTTAAATGTGTAATAGACTTTCCCTCACAATAAACCACTTCGCCAAAACCTGATCGTAGTGTTCTGTGATGATCTAACTTTGCAAATCCTAAATCTTCATAGGGTAATTTCTTAAGAATTGCTTCTGCTTTATTAATATCAATTTCATTATTCTTTACTTGTTCTAATATTTTAAGAATATCCATATTGGTTCCTCTCTTCTGATTAATAATAGGTTACAAACCTAGCTTTTTAGTGAATATAAATTCAACCTACTGTAAAAAAAACATGAAGATCAAGCCGACTGTTCTCAGTGGCTGGAATCTTCATGATTCTATCTTCTTTTATATAATTTTATTCGTTCATTCTATTTATTTTCTTATAGTTATCTGATCGACTGCGACCTTCTTGATAGCATATAATTGTTAACGCCAGATTATATAAGTATAGCATATTTTTCTAATTCGTCAACCTTTTCCCTCTTGCAATTCCAGATATTCCATAACCAATTTAACACTATAGTCAATATAAGTATCTGTAGTTGAATTAAGGTCAGCTGCTATTGTTATGTTACATCGGTTGAGAGGAATCAGTATCTTCCTGGCAGGTGATGAACTGATAGCCATTGCCATTGCAGGTGTCAATTCGCCTAACATTGAATTCGCAGCAATAATCGCTATGGGTCCTAGAATAATATCGGATTGAGAAGCTGTTCGTATGATTGCATTCTGCCCAGTAGCTCCGATATCAGCTCCTGCTTTAATCATATTGTTTGTGGCAGTTGAATTTGTACCGAGTGCGCATATCGTTATGGCTCTATCTTTCGGAATCTGCTTTTTTAGCTTCCCAACGATATTTTTTCCGATTCCTCCACCCTGGCCGTCTACAATAGATATCATGATTTCTTTTGGTATCATAGTATTCTCTCCTGACTTTTTTAGAACTACTTCTGTTATTACCCTAAAACAGTAAATATATAATAGTCTCCAAATTTCATAGGATTAGAAAATGTAATGGTGTCTTTCCCAGTTAGAGAAAAATAAAAATTTAAATCTGGCTTATTGTTCTCAGGATATAAAATTGTGATCGTCCTCAATCCTTTATTATACAATTCAACAAACTTAGCTTGATAGTTAACATAGGAATCAATGATACATCCCTCATATAATTTATACATCATCTCATCACTGTTACTAGCTGGGTAAACTGCAATATCCCACTCATGATCAAGTAACATCTGTTCGTCAGTAACAAGAAAATATTTGTAATACAACATCTGCTCCCCATTCTCATTAACTGGGTCATCCCATGTTGTATCGATATGATACCAATTACCATTTAACTGAACCAGATTCCATGCATGTCCTTCACCTTTAGCATATCCAGACATCATACGATTATCTATTCCTAATAGATTCATAAATAGTTGGAATGTATCTGCATATCCCTGACAAACAGCAGTACCATTTAGAATGACTCCTTCAATACGATAAGAAACATCGGGAAGCGTTTGAGCAACATAATTGGTATAATCATATACACTATGATTTACTATATAATCATGAACCGCTTTCACTTTATCATAATCTGACATATCATTTGTTATAATTTCACTCATAATTTTTTCAATAGCTAGACATATCTTTTGATCCGTTTCAGAAAGTTTATCTACTTTATTATTTTGTATTGCTGTCTGAAAACGGTCTACATCACTGATTATATCTGCATAGTCATAAATTTCATAGCTCAGAATTAATTCTTTACTTTTTACGCCATCTTTTATTGCTACTGCTCTTATCTTACAGCTTTTAGCTATTGTAATTGACTTCGTATATTTCTTTGATCTAGTACTCGGTTTACTACCATTGGTTGTATAATAAATAGTTGTTCCTTTGGTCTTGCATGTAAGTTTGATCGTTTGTGCTTCTAGATAGCTGCCTTCTTTTAAATCAGCGGAAGGCTGTTTTATATTCACTGCAGCACTTACTGATACGGTAGTTAGATGATAGATAGGCGTTATCGGAATAGTAAGTACAAGTGTCATTACAAAACAAATAAGAATACATCGCAACCTTTTATTTATTTTTATTTTCATGGAATTACCTACTTTCTTGCGTAAACTATTTTAGTTTATAGCTTACAAATGCTAACTTGGTGCCATCAGGGGACCAGGATCATTTCTTGATGCTTTGTTAAAACGTTCATCTGGATACCTTTTTTCAATTTACATTATTATTAATCCTGTGTTTATCTTACTATTAATAATACTATAATTAATCCTTTTATTTGTCAAATGTAATATTGCAGCCAGACATTTCTAACGCTTAAAATATACTTTTGCTACAAAATTATATAATCCGGTTAGTTTCAAAAAAGGTACCACTATTTTTTTTATTAATGTTTGCACTATGGATAATCTTCCATACTTTTCTATCAAAAGAGTGCTATCAGTTTCAATATATTCTTTCCAGAACGTATCCCTCTTTGGTGACATTTTACTTGGTGCTTCAAAAATTGGTTGATAACAATTGCTATGATTACTTTTAACTAACTGTATATCCTTCCTGATTTTTTCAATGATTTCTTTTCCTTTTGTAGTATTAACAAGTAATAAGGAAACTCCTATGTTATCATCAAATGATTTTTCTGAATTCTCTATTCCCCAGAAATCAGCCATTGTTATGTCTGTTACTCTATGATAAGATGCGTATACACACTGATCGCAAGAAGGTCTGGAGCTTAAATGAGAGAAAAACATAATATAATATGGATCTTCCTGCATATTTTTTATATGTTCACTTTTATTTAGTTCCACCTTCATCGAACTATTTCTCCAACCTTTGTCTTTACTTCTAAAAGTAACTTTTCTAATTTTATCATGATATTTTTGTTCTATATATTTTTTATAATCTTCCCATAGCTTAGGGCTTGGCACTCCATGACAAGCAATATCGCACAATATTAAATTATCATATACTTTCTTGCCAAGATAGCTTTTAAGTCCCCCGTTTTGGCAGGGCGTACCCGTAAAAAGTACCAGTTTACCACTCTCAAGATTTGATTTTATATCCTTATATATGTTTCCAAGGCTGCTCTGAACGTATTTCGAACCTCTCATCTGGTTTCTTTGTTCTTGGTTAATTGCTTTACTATGAATCACTTCAAATCTATCGTTAAAAATAGCACCATACACAAAACCGCCTTGATTCAGTACATAATCAGAAATTGCAGTAAATGCACCTCCTGAGGCACTTTTTCTTCTGACCTCATTATCAGAATGTTTTAGTGCATAAACCTCTTGATCCTTTGGTATCTTCTCAACATAATCTTTCTTATGGAAAGCGCAAACTTTTACACAGGCTCCACATTCTACGCAGTTATTAGTATCTATCTTAGGATATTGAAATCCTTCCTCATCCATTATCATTGTAATTGCATTGTGGGGACAGATATTCATACATGCTGTGCATCCACAGCAATGCTCTTTCCCTTCATATAAACAAATCATCTTAACTCCCGTCTTCGTGCTTTAGCACGCATAAAAATCAAGATGTTGAAAAATGAATTTTATTTTTCAACCTAGTCCCATCTAAGTGCTTTAGCACGTATACAAATCAAGATTACTCCCATCTAAGTGCTTTAGTAGTGATTTACTTTGACTCAGATTTACCAAGCATGTCATCAAGATATAACATAGAATCTTCCCTTAGTTCCCTCAGTCTTATATTAATCTTATCGTAATCAATATCAAAATTATTGGGATCTTTAAGGTTTCTATCTTGTTTTCTTTGATTAATTAAACGATCTTCTAATTCAAAGGTTTTTAAAATATGTTCAATCCTAGATCCCATCGCTCCTCTTATTCTTTCTTCTGCAATTTCCACAAAAAAAGTCTTGTTAAAATTGATAGAAAATGCTACTCCATGGAAAGAATTTGTTATAACATAAGTTGCATTTTGTATTTCCTTAAGCCACTCGATTGGTCCAACATCTGTCCTGAATTCCTCTTCAACCTTGCGATTATAAGGTTTATTCAGCAATCTGATAGGATAATTTGTCTTCTTAGACAATCCTCTTGCAAACTCTAAAAGTTTTTCAGAATATTCGAGCATATACACTACAATAACTGGTTTATGGTTCTGCGCTTTACCGATTAGTTCAAACCATTCTTCTTTGTCTAATAATAAGGTGGGATCTAAAACAACTTTTGCATCTCGATGAATCAGATCTTTGATGATATCTGCTCCTGCCGTTTCTCTTACGGATAGATACTTATATTTAGATAGTAATAATCGATAATCCTCTACATACTTATGAGGAATTTCCTTTATTCCAAAACTGGCTGCATAGCTGCCTTTCTTTTCATTCTGATCAACAAAGTTCAAAAAATAAGACTTATCCATAATAACTCTTCCACAGTTCCAAACCTGATCACTGCCGGATATAAATAAATCATATTCTTTATTTAATTCTTTGATGGTACCACTATGAACAAATCTACTAGTTTCTAACCCTTTTCGAAAGGTGTTAAACTTATCAGCAACTACTTTATTATTAAAAAACACGGTAGTAAAATACATATTTATAAATTCAATATTGGAGTACCCCTGATGGTCAGGTTTACCTTTTAAAAAGCATAACAATTTATTTTTCTGCCATAATAAGACATCTCTAAGATTTTTTCTGCCATAATCAATAATATCACACTTACAACCTAGTTTTTGTACCGTCTTTTGCAATGCATATGCCTGTAATACTGCACCGTAATTATTCACTTTATGAAATGTTATAATTCCTACTTTCATGAGTACTCCGATCTATCTGCTTTTCGCAAACATCAAGTCAAGATATACGAATTGCATTTGTCATTTATTTTAAGATCATGCTTCTTTACCCAGATTATTCGATTGTTCAGACCGTGCATACAGCTTAACCAATCCTTTTGCAATAAAATCAGGCCAAAACTTGCGAAACATGTCATAATCCTCTTTTGAACGAACATTATCTCCAATGATAGCAGTTGTCGCTGAGTCCTCATGTATCCGGTGGTATGTTAATATCTTTTTACAGTATATAAATTCTCCTTTTAACTTGGACAATTTCTCCCATGCCTGCCAATCTTCATCGGAACGAAATCCAACTTGAAAAATTTCTTTTGGAAGTTTGTCCTTATTATAAGTCACAGAAGGGCAGCATATTGGGCAGCCAAAAGATAATATTAATCTTCTTATAAATCTGCTTCTTTGCAATATACGGAACTTTAGAGGGGTTAACATTAATCTCTTTATCGATAACATTGTATTATTTTTTTGTATTTTATCATTTCTTATCTCATTGTAATTTGTAAAAGCAATCAATGGATATTTTGCAAAGTTTAATTTCATTAATAATTCTTCCGCATAATTACTGGCATAAACATCGTCTTGATGGGCCAATGTTACAAATTTAGTTTTAGCTTGTTGATATGCAAAATTCCAATCAGAAACAATATCTTTTTCTCCTTGATTAACATAATATTCTATTCCATATCGTTTTGCCATATTAAGGATAAATTGATTCGGTGTTGATGTTATCATAATTATCTTTGATCTTACTGTTTGTCCCAGTAATGATTGAATACACGCCTTTAGATATGGACTTTCTTTATATGCACATACCACAAAGGTGTGGCTGTCTATATTCAGTTTATCTGCTCTTTTATGCAATTTATCTAACATTCTAAGACTCCTCACTTGGTTTGGAAGGACGATCTTCTAATCTATTTTCTAATTCTCTTAATCTCTTTTCCAATAGTGCATTATTTTGTGCTAATCGTTTTATTTGATCATTTTGTTTTGATACAATAGAGGTAAAAGACATAAGCAAGATTAAAATGAAAAATATACTAATTGCAAATAATCCGTTCATTGGTGATTTAATATCTACCAAATGAATTACCCATTTTAATAACTGAGGAAAAACAATCAAAACTTCCATCATAATTCCAGCAAATATCCATAATAAGGTATAACGTAATGATAAAGTTTTTCTCTTAAGAAATGTAATAATAAGAAAAAAATAAATTATTAATGCAACTGATAAAAACAATCTTAGAGATGTTGAAAGCATATATTAAATTCCCTTCTTATAAAACGAATATTCCCATTCTGTCAACTAAAATCTAAATCGATAGATAAATATAGCGATAGAAACTTTTATCATATAATAAATAGAATTCCATGCATTAATTGAGCTTGTCCCAGATTCCCTATTATGCATAATAACCGGAACTTCTTTTATTCTTCCGCTATGTAAAGCACCAGCAATGATTGCCTCCGGTTCAGGGTAATCCTGAGAATATTCCTTCGCATAAATATCTATGAATTTCTTATTCACTGCGCGGAATCCACTGGTAACATCCTTTACTTTTGTACCACTACAACCTTTAATTAAAGAACTCAAAAAATTAATACCTATTCTTCTAAATCTGGAGGATTGGAAGCCCTCACCGGTAAGAAAACGTGAACCTATTACAATATCAGCCTCATCATCTATAATTGGTTGAATGATTCGATCTATGTATCTAGCATCATGTTGCCCGTCGCCATCCATTTGAATAGCAATATCATAATTATGTTCTAATGCATACTGGTAACCGGCTTGAACTCCGCCTCCAATACCCAGATTAATAGGCAATGATATATAATTATAACTATTCTTCTTACATATCTTTACCGTATCATCATTAGAACAATCATTCACAATAATATAAGATACATCTCCGCCATTTTTTTCAAGTTGAGCTATTACTTTTTCTATATTCTTTGCTTCATTATAAACTGGAATTATTATAAGTATTTTCCTCTTGTTTTTCATTATTATACCTATGTCTTTCTCGTCTTAAGTCTATTCAAAACGAGAATAGACCTCAATTAGTATGTTTGAAATTTTTTCTATCAAACTTTTCTCTTCCAATATTTATGTCGTTATTCTTCTTTTTCTTATAACTCCAAATAATAACATCTGTGTTAATATAAAAAATAATAGGATGCTTGAAATGAAACAAGCTATGGATGCACCCATTATATTAAATTTTTCAACTAAAATTGGTGAAAGGAATGAAACCATTAGCGCCACAAGAGAATACCCTATTAAGAGGCTAACTTGTCGTCTCATTGCGGTTAATACATTAAATAATAAGTATACACAAGCGCCAAATCCACCGCCAATTAGTAACAACATCAATTCACTGCGATATCTCATTAAGTCTACTCCATAGATTATGGATAATAATTCACATCCAATGAGATAACCTGCCCCAACAACAACTACAGTAATGAAAACGATACCTGCCATCAAACGAAGAATATAATTTATAAATTCTTTCGTCTTATTCTGTTCCCATTTTACTGCTAAATCAGTTAATAAGGGTTTAAACATAAACTCGCTAAACAGGTTGATCACAAATGTCGGCATAAACAAAATACTATAATAAGTTTGTATATCAGCCGTCAGGTATCGGTCTATCATATATTTAGGAACATTATAAATATATAAAGATAAGAAGCTTCCGATAAATAGTGGAAAACAACTTAAGAATAAGCGATACAATTCTATTTTAGAGAATTCAAATTCTATTTTAACCATCTTCTTAGTGATTGGTATATTTATAAGAATACAAGCTATGATTGATATAATTCCTGTTGCAACACAGGTAATTAGTAAATCCTTCGTTACAGCTAATATTGCGACAAAGGATATGATTGTTATAATATTTCGTATTGTCAAAACCTTACCAGCAAGATCCATACGTCCATGTTGTTGAAACAACCCATGGAATACGTCTTCAAGAGCATCTACCATTTTAATTACACAGATACTTAATACAATGGCACCTTTATCGAGGGAATATCCACTCCACAGTATATAAATAATACTGATAACTAACATGATTAGGCAGGTAATCAGTCTTGATAATAAATAGGTTGAGAACTTAATGGAGGATTTTATATCCGTAGCTTGATAAGCTCTCATTCCATATCTGCCAATCGTCAACATTAATTGTGCATTGGCAAACCCTAATGCAAAGATACCGGCATCATAACTACCACATATTCTGGTTACAAATATCAGTAGTATAAAAGATGTAACAGCACTGCACATACTACCAATCGTATTCCAAACAAACATTGTGGTTTTCTTCTCTGTCCGGCTCAATTTAATCTTCCTTTTTGTTTTTTAGGTTTTACTTGGTGGGGCAAAAGCCCTTATAGGTTGTGTAATGAATATCGGCTGTGGGGTTTTATGTGTATAAGCCCATTTAGGTTGTGTAATGAATGTTGGTGCATCTATATTCCTTTTGTCTACCTTGCCTTCCGGCGGCATGTCCTTTGTAGAGCCTCATGGATATGAAAAACATCGCTGCTGCTCTGTTTTTCATTGAGTCTCTAGTCGGACATAAGCGGCCTTGTCAGCCGGTCTACGACAAAAAGAATATAGATACACCGACATTCATAATTCAGTTTTGATGGGCTTATACACCCGAACCCTACAGGCGATATTCATAATATAAATTATTGAGGGCTTTTGCTTCCTAACCCTGCAGCTTATTCATAATATAAAATATTGAGGGCTTTGATACCCTAACACTACAGAGATATTCATAGTATTAATTATTGAGGGCTTTGACACCCTAATACTGCAGTGATATTCATAGTATTAATTATTGAGGGCTTTGGGCTTCAGGAACATCATTATCAGATTTTGTATATAGGTGGTAATGGGTCAGGTCAATGTCTACTTTTTCATAATCATTTATATAAATTGGTTCATACGAGATGATATATTCTGGATAGCCTATATTGTCTGTATTAAATTGATTATTGAAGCTATATAGATTAAGTGCTTCGAAGGATTCACTCGGGTAGCTTGTTGTAAATTGGGTGAAATCTTCTTTTTTTGCAAAATAGTAATTTGGATATTGAAGATATAGTTCTAGCTTTCCATCCGACACTTTTGTTTCTGATATTATTAATACAGATTCCATGTCTGAACCTATTGTATCATCAAAATAAGTATTTAATGTGAACGCATCCTCTTTCTTTTCGATAGATTGTTTTTTACTTGTATATAATTTTGTATATGTGTAGCAATTACTTACAACTCCGGATACTATAAAACTTCCTAGGATGATAGCGTAAAATAATTTAATTTTCTTTTTATATAGTAGATATAAACAGGTGGAAATTATTAGTATAATCAGCATGTGTAAGGTGTTTATCATCATCTCATTATCAAATAAATATTTTATATAATTCGCACCTACGCAGTCAATATCTGAGCCTTTCTCTGGTATTATGCTAATATAGTTTAATAATAATATGAAGATTAGGCACATAATAAGAGTTTTCATATTTACAACACCATTAAGGATTTTATCATAAAGGCTAAAAAACAATATTAGTAAAGGTGTTAATAAAAAGAATAGATATCTAAAATGAAATCGCATAATAACTTCATCACGATTCTCCGATGGTACGATTCTAAGGCAAATAACAGCTATTGTAGAAATCAATATGGTACCAATTATAAGGAATAGATTACGTTCATTTTTCGTTAATTCTTTTGATAAGGATAGTGGTAATATTATTGTGAAAAATCCAAAAAGCAAAGTTGACATCATAATATAAGATAATGCAGGATAGATTAATCTGCTTAATAAATAAGGATCTAACAGATTCCCTAATATTACACTAATGGTAACTTCAGATGAAGATACTGTTGATAAGCCATTTACTAAATTAAATATTAATCCGTAGGCAAACTTTAACCCCATAAATACTGCAATAAACCAAATTAATCCTATCATACACCTTTTTCTGTTTTCTTTATCAAAAAAGATGAATTGAGAAAGATAATACAATACGACTCCTGCAAATACATTCAGTGCCATTTGTTTACATAGGCTTAATAGAAATACATAACAGGCTAATAGTATTATATTTCTAAGCTTATATTGATTCTTCAATATTACTACAATAAATATATAAAAAAACCAAATAGCCATTGGATAATATAGATTTTCCTGAAGAATCTTTGATGTATATACCATCTCTGGTATCATCACGCCTAAGAAAGCAACAATACCCGCCTGGTGTTTATTATTTAAAAATTTACAGGACATTAAATATATTGGCAATATTACAGAAGACATCAACACAGAATTAATTCCAACAGCAACATAATACTGCATTTCGGTATTCCCGAAATAATGAGAAAACGAAATAGCCATTGAATATAGTATCTCTTTATAATTCAAGATGTCATTTCTAAAGTTATTACCTAGATGGTAATAAACGGATTTGCTTAGATTCCAATGCAATAATTCATCATAAAATACATTCATCTGTCCAAAGGTTTTTCCTAACAGAGTCCTTACTACTACACTTAGTAAAAAAATCACTATCAAAATATACTTTATATTACTATCATTTTTAAAAAATAATTTTATCTTTGTCATGATTAGTCTCTTCCAATCTGAGTAACTTACAATTTATTTTAAAAAACAACATTTTCCACAGTATTATACCTACTATCATAGTTACTGTCAATAGTGGAATTAACCCAAAGTTTCACACAAAACAAGACACAACTGTACAGTTTTTTCCAGTCGTGTCTTACTTTGCTAGATTCCAGTTACTAAACAAATTTCAACTGGTTCCTCAGTCATATTCTCTATTCTACAATTACTGAATGCTGCTGCCAAAAAGAAACTATCACCTCTATGAAAAATTAATTCCTGCTCATTGGTTTTTACTTTAAAAGTTCCTTTACAAACAACACCTAATTGTGGAATATGAGCCTTCTTATACAACATTTTATCCTTAATTCGAATCCTTTTCACCTCAAAACAAGTAGTAATATCTGCGCCTATGAGTTGTTCAATACTATAGTGTTCATTTGTTTCTAAAAGTTTTGGCTGAACACGGCTTTTATCCTTAATTTCTTCAATAGTATATTGATTATAATCAAAAATATTCAAACAGAAGTCCAATCCTTTTCCCATAAATCTTGCTTCGGGTGGCACCTCAACACCTTCCCTAACATATTCGCAACGAACTACTAAGTCTGATGGCTCCATGATCTCAAGCATAGTAATTCCTTCTCCGATTGCATGAGGCATACCGCCAGGAATATACCATACTTGCCCTACTTCTATAGGCACCTTTTCAAAACAACGATCCATAGCAGCGATATCCTGCTCTTCAATGATACGAGACCATTCTGTTTTACTTGGAGCATGTTGGAATCCAAGACGAATATATGGTTCTATATCCTTACGTACATCTAATATATAATAACATTCTAGTTTGCCATAAGGTGAGTTCAGATATCTTCTTGAGAAATCTGCTGTAGGATGTGCTTGTACATGAAGTCTCATAGAAGAATCTAATATTTTAAATAAAAAACTCATCTTGATGTCTGTTTCCTCAATTCCTTTTGCATCATTATACCTCTCACCCAAATAAAATTCCGGGTCCGCAATAAATAGATCCTTTAATAATATTTTTTCTTGATCCGAAATAATAAAAGCCTGCCCTTCCTCCGGAATATACTCCATACCTGGATTATTCGCAGATACTAATGATCCAATCCATTCCTCCGGTTGATTCGTATCTTCGCAAAAAGTGTCTCCATGAAGTCTATCAATACCTGCTCCACCATTATAGTTACGGCGTACTCGGTTTGGAGGCAACTTAATTATCCCTTGTTTCATTGGTTTGAATCCTCCCAGGTATAGATATATGCGGTATTTTCCGGTATATCAAGGGAAGTTGTTTGTCCTGCAATTACTATTTCCCCGGTCATTATATTAGTTAGCACTAAGCCTTTACGAATATTATTTATTATTATCGTTTCGCTATTATTTGCAAAGTTAATGATTAAAGCGGCTTTTCTTCTTTTCGCTGTAATATAAGAAACATGTACTCTCTCATCCTTTTTTACCGTAACTGTATTCTCATGTTGTTGAAGCAATAAATCCATAATAATTTTTTCAATCTCAGGATAAGATTGATTTTTAAGCTCAATTCCCATAAATGAGTTGAAATAAAGAGTCAAACCCTTACCAACTTTATTACATACGATTGCTGGTGTCCCATCTTCCATATAACTAATTACTACAGCCTTTTGTTTAGTTTCTAGTTTTTGGCACATAAAATTTGCCGGTATTTGTTTTCCATCTACTATAAAGTTTTCTTCCGTGGACACATCAACTTCCATGATGCGAAACAGATTAGATAATATACCTCCAGGAATCCCTTCTTTTGGTACAACCCCATATTCATTAACAGATCCAAGTCTTGCATCTGCAATTAATATTCCACCACCATTTACATATTCCTGCAACTGAATAGCTGTCTTGTTACTTATGCTAAGAATAGAAGGTAATACCATTACATCTGTACTCATATCGTCTTCATTCAATTGTTCTAGATCCGTGAAATCCGCAGGTAGTCCATTATTCCAGAAAAGTTTATACCAGCCTTCTACATCCTCGGCCCAAAAACTACCTTTCCATTTTAATAACGAATCAAAATAGAGTCTGTTGGAATATGAAATTGCTATTTTAACAACCGGTTTGCTTATGTTAAAATCACCAAAGATATCGGAATGATCCTTCAGTAGAGAAACTAATTCCTTGGTTCGATCACTTCGTAGGTTTGGTGTTCCGTCTATACGAGTTAATCCTCTTCCTGTCGATTGATAACCGTGAAGAAATGGTCTCCAGCGCCATAACTGCATACCATATGCACCTGTAAACATACACATGAGTATCCAGTTATACAATTCCTGTGGACTTACCTCAGAACCCGGTGTTAGTACAGATTGGGTATGTGTCTGCAATTCGTTAATTATATATGGCTTATGTGCTTTTCTGGCAGCTCCTGCAGGTATGGAATAATACATTGCCAAGGTCCATGGAGTACTACGGTAATTACGTCCCCAGCTTTTTGGGTAGAAGGTTGCTCCGTACACATCTGGTACATACGCGGTAGCAAACTCATCATTATTCCTTAATGTAACATCGGAGGTTAATATATGTGCTGAGGTTCCATCAATTATAATTGGATGTATATTATCATACTTTTTCGCAGTATTATATAAGAATAAACAAATGTCTGTTAGATTTTCACTTCTAAACTTTTCATATTCCACATCTGGTAATAAACTGCTCCAAATACTATAAGCAGATCTACGTTTTAAAGGCAGAACTTGTGAAAAGCTCTCATAACGACGATACCACTCTCGGTTTAAATTTTGAATATCCTTATATTTACGTTCTAACCATTTCTGATATTCACGGATGGTGTACTGATCATCGCTTCTAAAATGTGCTTCATTGAATACATCCCAACCATAAACCGCGGGATGATCTTTTAAAGTTAAGATAGCTTCTTTAAAATAAAGATCAAAGTATTCTTTCACTACAGGATGGTTTAAATTAGCCCAAAAGCAATTCTCATTAACTGTAATTCCTTTTTCATCTTGTATCATCATGTCTTCTGTTAATGCAGAATCCGGCATAAATTCTTGAGCTTGATTCTGCCCAAAAAGTTGTAGAATTGCTTTTATACCAAGTTCTTCACAGATATCCAAGACTTGAATCGTTTTATCAAAGATCCATTCATGGGAACTCTTCGCTAACCATGGATTTGCAATAGGCCATAATGTAATTAAGTTGTATCCACAATCTTTCATGTTTGTTAAATCCTGTTTTAATTCTTTATCGGTATAGTCCTGTTCAATAATATAAACAGCACCAAATAGAAAATCTTTCATAATAAACTCCATTCTGCCTACTTTAGCAGGCATTAAAATCAAGATGTTGAAAAATGCTTTTTATTTTTCAACCTACTCCAATCTGCCTGCTTAGGCAGGCGTTAAAATCAACTAAGTAACTGCTTATAGGAATTTGGTGTACAGCCAGTATATTTCTTGAAAATATACGTAAAATACTTATAGTCACTAAATCCAATCTCTTCTGCAATCTGATAATTCTTCATAGAAGGTTGTTCAACCAATAGTTTTTTGGCTCGTTCTATGCGGTATTTTCCCAGCCATTCTGTAAAATTCTCTCCTGTTTCTTCCTTGAATACTTTACTAAAATAGTTTGGCGTCACGTATACTGCATTGGCTACATCAGCAACTAATATATTTTCTTTATAATGGCTTACCGCATATTCCATTCCTATGGTAACAATATTCTTATATTTGTTACTTCGCTGGGTTTCTAAAGCATAAAATATTTTATTAAATATCGATTTAATCCATAATTCTAGGTCTGATAATGTCTCATATTTAGATATTTCATCATAATATAGATAATTCTGTTCTAATACAGTTTCTAATGAAATCTGTCTTTGATCTAATTCCCTTATTGCAATTTGTATTAAACCCATGCATAATTGCTCAGCCGTTTTTCGCTCAATATTTTGTCCATAGAAATATTTCTGAAATAAGTTTCCTAATATCTCCTGCATTTCTGGCTCATTCAGCATTTCCATTTTTTCTTTTAATTCTTTTTCTTCTTTTGAACTTAAAAACAGCTTAATATCATTGGTCTTCTTCCTATCATTCGCCTCCATAATAATAACACGATTATTACCTTGGGATATCTTGCTTTCAACAGCTTTAATTGCCTGCCTGCAGGATAATTTTAAGTCAGATAACCGATTCATTCTTTCACCAATACCAATGGTAATTGAGAAATCAAAATATTTCTTAACATAAAATTGTATCTCTTTGCAACATTCTACAATATCTTTGATTACCGTTTCTGTACTAAGCAATGCTAATAAAGTACTATCTCCACCATCACAAATGGTTACCTTGGCAACTTTCTCTAAAATTTCATTTGCAATATTAGATATGGAATATTTTAAAAGATCGATTTCCTTTTCCCCACTGCCTACCATTTGATAATAATTGTCGATACTAAAGGCGAGCATTTGAAAGGTAGGTCCGGACAAATTAATATTCATAACTTCATTGGCTTGATTTCTAAACTCTTCTTCTGAAATCTCTCCATTTATAAACATAGTAATGCACTTGTTTCGTATCCATGGCAGATTGCGAATCAGTAACTGATTTGTTTGTATTTGATTCAAATATTTCCGGTTTTCCTGCTCAATCTGGCTCTTTAGCTTAGTCATTAAATTCATTAATTCTTGTACACTTATGGGCTTTAACAAATAATCGGCAGCCCCCACTTTTATGGCGTGTCTCAGGTATTCAACATCACTATAACCACTTAAAAAAACCACCTTAGTCTTTGGTAACTTCTCCTTTAATGCAATAGATAAATTGATTCCATCCATAATTGGCATCTTTATATCTGTAATAACAATATCCGGTTTTAAAGATAAGGCTTTTACCAGCCCATCGTTACCATTGTTGCCTTCCCCTATTAATTGTATTCCTATTGATTCCCAATCTATGGCTGTTGTGATACCTTTTCTAATAATTGGCTCATCATCAACAATCATTGCTGTTATCATGTATATCCCTCTTTTCCATAATGAAAGGTTGAATTACCCAAACTTGAAGTCCATGGGGTTGATTCTTAACAAACTGTAAACCATAATCTTTTCCATAACAAAGCTGTATTCTATCATTAATACTGCATATTCCAAGACCTCGTAAGCCACCTGCATAATGTTTTAACAGCTCTTCTAATTCCACAATATCGGCATCTAATCCATCATTTTTAATAATATAGATTAACTTATCTTCTACTCTTTTAATTGTGATTGTTATATTACCACTCTTGCCTGAAGGCTCTATTCCATGAATGATAGAATTTTCTACCAACGGCTGTAATATGAACCGAGCTGTTTCACAATCTTTTAATGATTCATCAATGTCCATAACAAACTCTATTGAATCGGAAAAACGGCATTGTTGAATCTGGATATAACTTTCTATGTGCTCTAATTCCATTCTTACGGTGGTTGTTCTCTCCGTACTATCAACCGATAATCGAAACAATTTTGATAATGCTTCAATTAGATGGCTTGTCTCATAAGCATTTTCCATACGGCTCATCCAACAAATAGTATCTAAGGTATTATACAGAAAATGAGGATTTATATATGCTTGCATAGCCTTTATCTGAGCATCTCTTTCTTTGATTTCAGCTGCATAGATACGATTTACCAGTTCGTCTAATCGATTCGACATCTTATTAAAGGAATGAACTAATACAGTGATTTCTTCATATCCCACTTCCGGTATGGTAATCTGAAAATTCTCCTGCTCAATATTTTTCATGGATTGAGCCACTCGCCTTAATGGTTTAATAACCGATTTCGACATTAGATATGCCATCAAACTACAGATTAGTATGGCTAACACAATCGTACTTCTTATAATCTGCTGAATCACTGATTGTTCTCGATTAATCTGATTTAGTGGAACAATATGAACTAATATCCAGTCGGGGTATTCAAGATGGTAATAAGTAAGCATCTGAGCTTCTCCCTGAATATTTATGGTTGTACAATCTTGATCCTGAGACATATTAACTTTTCCTAATATATCCTCAAGCTTTGTCCCAATCCATTTTTCCTCTGGTGATATAATAACCTTCCCAGCTTCAACAATATAGTATTCACTTCCATTCGCTAACTCACTGCTTGATAGCAAATCCATAATATCTGATTTATTCAGATATAGCTGCATTGACCCAATTGGTTGGCTAATATTATTGATATCATTAATAGAGCGAGCGAAACCATACATCTTCTCACCATAACTATCCTGATATCTGTTCTCAATATCTTGGATAAAATCTGCCCTTCCGTTTAATTTCAGAACTTGATCATGTAGTTCATCACTAATTCCCTCAACTATTACATTGGAATTATATTGAGTTCCATCCATTCTCCGGATATCAACAGCCTTTATATATTCTTCATAAGCTAATTTGTTTAAAATAAAACGATCCAATTGAATAAAAGCTTTTGTTTGTTCTTTGCTATCCTCTGCCAAAAGATAATTTCTCACCATATCATTTTGATAAAAAGATAATGAATTATTTCGTATATTATGAAATACATCTTCTATGTTTGAACCAATCTGCTCTATATTGTTCATATTTAAGGTACTAATCTTTTCAGTAATAATTTTTGCATATTCACTATATGAGATTAAACCAAGTGTTGTAGTTGGTACGATAATAAGGCCAAGGATTAATATAAATATTGTATGTTGCAAAGTGGCGAATATCCTAAATGGTTTCTTTTTCATTCTTGCTCCCATCTGTCCGTTTTGCGGACATACAAATTGGGGCGTGTCATTCTTTTCACACGTATTCCCTCCATATGTTAAGATATCACCGAATATTGTTTTAGGCAAGCCATATAATATGACTTGCCAATTAGTCAAAGCGGGTATTCGCAATCCGCTGCGCTACTTACTTATAAGGTTAAACTGTAATTATTTAACCCTTTACTGCTCCTGCTGTCATACCTTTCATAATTTGATTATAAAACAACAAATATATGATGATAACCGGTATAGTTGAAACCATAAGTGCTGACAATAAAAGAGGATAATCAACCGTGTAACTTCCAACAAAATTTGTAAGACCTATTGGCATAGTCTTTAATTTATTACTTCTTATAAGTACCAATGCTAAGGGGAATTCATTCCATGTATTTAAGAAGGAAAGTATCGCTGCGGTAGCAATTACTGGTTTACAGATTGGCATTATAATACTAAACATAGTTCGAAATAATGTACTGCCATCAATAAAAGCTGCTTCTTCAATTTCAAATGGTATTGACTTAACATAACTTTCGATTAAAAATACAGCCATAGGAAGGGCAAAGGCGATATAGGGTAATATCAACGTAATTTTATTATTTAACAACCCTAAGGCTTTGTATTCAACAAAAATAGGAATTAGTAAAGCATAAATTGGAACTAACATACCGGACAAAAATAAATAATAAACTAAATTCCTCCCCTTAAATGCATATCGGGATAAAAGATATCCAGTAATAAAAGAAATAAAAATTACTGCAACCACTGTAACTACTGTATTTATCATACTATTTTTAAAATAGGAACTAATATTTCCTTCTTGAATAGCCTGAACGTAATTTTCAAAATGAAGTACTTTGGGTAATCCAACGGTATCCAATGAAAATTCTTTATTCGATTTTAATGAAGAATATATCATCCAAACGATTGGATAAATACAGGTAACAGAGAACAAAATTACAAATAAATTGGATACTATTGTACTTATTATTTTACTAAGCTTATTGTTTTTCAACTTTGTTTCCTCCTTGTCACCAATTTACTCAAACCAATCAGGCCAAGACTTAATGCTAGAATTCCTATGGCTGCTGTACTACCATAACCGTATCTCATACGTTCCATAGACACATTATAAGCATACATTGCTACAACTTGAGAGCTAGTACCAGGTCCTCCACCTGTCATAACAAAAATCTGATCAAAAGTCTTCATATTACCGGAAATGCATAACATAATCGTAACCATCAAAGTATCTTTAATTAATGGAATAACAATATAACGGGACTTCTTCCAGCCTACTGCTCCATCTAATTCAGCAACTTCTAATACTTCTTTATCAATACTTTGTATTGCTGCTAATAAAATAATCATGTAGAATCCTATGTATTGCCATATCTTAGGAATCGCTAGTGCAGAAATTACTATATTAGGATCATCTAACCATGGTTTTATCAAATTCTCAAGTCCTGCACTGCGAAGAAACAGATTAATGATACCATAGTCTGTATTGTACATAATTCTCCACAAAAACCCTACTACGACGGAGGATAAAACTACTGGGAAGAATATAACGGTTCTATGCAGATTCTTAAATTTAAGAATCTTTGATACAAGCAGCATGCATATAATAAACGCAATACCTATCTGTCCTATCACTGTCCAAACAATAAATTCTATATTATTTAAGAACGCAGACCAAAATGCTTTATCCTTTATGAGTTCAATATAATTATTAAACCAAATGAAATCTTTTGTCGGACCACCGTTCCAATCAAAAAAACTATTGTATACGGCTACAAACAGAGGTGCGATACAACTTAAAACAAATAAAAGAACTCCTGGAGCAAGTAAATAATAAATCACTCTGTCTTTCGGCTTTACGGTTCCTTTCACACTGACACCAACTTTCTTAAGAAATGCTATATGAACCTTTGGGAACATATAGCATTTATTTATGATTGAATATGAGCTTTCCGATAAAATCGGAACGTTTTGTTACTTACAAATTAACGTTCATATTCTGCTTGAATACGTTCTGCTAACTCTTGTGGGGTTACAGCATCGATTAACAATTCTTGTAATCCACTATTCATAACTTCGATTATACCAGAATTGATTTGGTGATCGTAAACTGGTATAAATGGTCTTCCAGCTGCAAAATCATCAAACTTTGTAGCAATTACTTTACTTGTATCTTGTTGATAATCTCCTGGCTGTGCTGCTGTTAACGTACCTGCCTGTACTGCTAAGGTAGCATATTCTTGGCCCGTTAAGGCTATAATAAGTGCTTTTGCAGCTTCTAATTTCTCAGGCGCTATGTTAGCGTTTACTGCATATGCCCAGCCTGCTCCTCCTGTAATAGCGGCAGGATCACCTTTTCCACCATCTACAGTTGGCAATGCTGCAATTTCTGTAACGCTTTTAACTTCTTCAGGACAATTATTATCAAAATCAGAAACAGCCCATGTACCATCAATTGTAATAGCAGCTTTTCCATTCATGTACATTTGTCTCTGTTGTGCACCGTCAATACTATTAACATCTGTGTTAAATGCTCCGGCTTTCGCTAAATCACTTAATGCAGTCAGTGCTGTTACAAATTCAGGATCTGTGAACTTAGCACCGCTCTTATCACGGATGCTTTGATACCAATCTGAACCGGTAGAACGATTTGCTAAAGTACTTAAAATAACTGATTCCGCATTCCATTTTTCTTTATTTCCTAACGCAATAGGAACAACATTTATTGCTTTTAACTTATCTACAGCTTCTAATAAGCCTTCCCATGTTGTAGGGAATTCTGCAATACCAGCTTGTGCAAATAATTCTGTATTATAGAATACGCAAGTATTTGTAACCTGAAAAGGAATTCCATAAACTTGATTGTCAATTGTAAAGTTTGAGAATACACCCTCTTTGAAGTTAGCTTGCCATTCTGGATCAGCTTGTAAAAACGCATCTAATGGATAAACTTTTCCATTTTCAACAAAAGATTGAGCCATTTGTCCCTTTAATACAAATATATCAGGTAATTCATCTGCAGCTGCTAATGTTTGAAGCTTAGTAGCAGTATCTGCGTTAGAGATTGATTCTTCATCAATCGTAACGTTTGGATTTGCAGCAAGAAAGCCATCATATAATGGTCTAAATGCTTCTGTTACTCCATCCCCCGGAATAAAAAAGTCTAACATTGTAAGCTCAACTTCTTCAGCAGGTACACTACTGTCTGCATCAGTCTGGCTACCACTATCGGTTGTTTCTGTTGAAGTGTTACTTGATGTTTTATCTTTCCCACAAGCTACCAAAGATAAAACTAATGTGAGTACACATAAAATACTTAAAAATTTTTTCATTTTCTCATTTCCTCCTAATGATTGTTTTTTGTTACAAAGCTTTTTGCTTTATACAAATTGTAACAAAACAATTGAAAACAGATAAGGTATGAAATCAATTAAAACATCCAAAATTCTATACAAATATAGAAATTATAATAGGGATATGCTCTCCGTTATGTTATTAACGGATTGCATATCCCTAGTTCAGTGTCTTGTCAACTAATTTATTGCTGACTTTTAAATATAGTTAACCTAAAGGATAAAAAAATAAAGCGTCAATATCAACGCTTTATTTTGATTTTTAGTTCTTCACTACATATGTCGGTACTATTTTTTTAATCAGTCTCCTAATATCTCCAATTTCTTCCTTTGCTGCTTGGTCCAATTCCTCCACTGACTTAAAGAAAGCTTCTTCATCCATTGTGATAGGTTTTCCAATATGTATTAATTTATTATCTGTATCCTGTAGACCCTCTTCATCCATCAAGAGTTCTTCATAAAGCTTTTCACCCGGTCTTAATCCAGTATATTCTATCGATATATCTCTCCCTGGTTCGTATCCGGATAATCGAATCAAATTCTCTGCAAGCTCAGCAATCTTAATTGGCTCACCCATATCAAGAATAAAGATTTCACCACCCTTGGCATAAGCTCCCGCTTGTAATACGAGGGAAACTGCCTCAGGTATCGTCATGAAATATCTTATAATATCAGGATGAGTAACCGTAACTGGCCCTCCACGTAAAATCTGCTCTTTAAATAAGGGGATAACACTACCATTACTGCCAAGTACGTTACCAAAACGAACTGCTACAAAATCGGTTTCAGAACGCTTATTAAATGCCTGAATAATCATTTCACAGATTCTCTTCGAAGCCCCCATTACATTCGTTGGGTTCACAGCCTTATCAGAAGATATGAGAATAAACTTCTCTACGCCAAAACGATCTGCAGCCTGTGCCATCTTATAAGTACCACCAACATTGTTTTTAATTGCTTCATTCGGACTGTCTTCCATCAACGGAACATGTTTATGAGCTGCTGCGTGATATACTATGTTAGGCCTATAATGGTCAAATATCCAATTCATACGATTTGTATTTCTTACAGAACCTATCAAGACAATCAGATCTAAGTCTGGATATTCACTTTTAATTTCTTGTTGAATAAAAAAAGCATTATTTTCATAAATATCTACAATAATCAATTGTTTCGGTCTATGTTTTACAATCTGTCTGCAAAGTTCACTGCCGATAGAACCACCACCACCAGTAATCATAATAACTTTTCCACTTACATATTTTAATATATCTTCTATATCTGTTTTAACAGGCTCCCTGCCAAGTAAATCTTCAATCTCAACATTTCTAAGCCTTGTAACACTTACCTCTTCATTAATCAATTGATACATTCCTGGAAGAATCTTCATATTACAATCTGTCTCTTTACAGATCTCAAGGATTTCTCTAATTACTTTCTTGGATGAAGAAGGAATTGCTATAAAGATGTCTGTTATCTCGTATTTTTCTGCTGCTTCGATAATATAGTTTCTATCTCCTACTACCTTAATACCTTGAATGTAACTACCAAGCTTGTCTCTATTATCATCAATAGCACAGATAACAGAACCCTTTACATAACCACTAACCATAATCTCACGAATAATTGAATTAGCCGCCTCTCCTGCTCCGACAATCATAATACGACTGCTGGTCGCACTAAGATTACGTCTGGATAATCTTCTTGCATAGCGATAGGAAAACCTGCTTACACTTATCAAAATCATAATAAATAAGGTGCTTAGTGGGTAATAACTTCTAGGTACATGAATACTAAAAAGAAAATGCATTCCAATAATCTGTAGGGCCCCTGATAGTGCGCTTGAAAATATAATATTAACCAGCTCGTCGATACCCGCATATTTCCATAAGCTTTTGTATAATCGGAATAAACTAAACATAACAATCGTAGTCACGGTATTTACAATGGCATAGGATAAAACAGCGTCCGCATAATTAGTTGGTATCTGTTCTAAACTGAGCTCAAACCGAACAAAAAGAGCTGAAAATGCTGCAACATTAATCAATATAACGTCAAGGACAATCAGAAATATCTTTCTGATAAATAATCTTCTATCTCTAATAAATTTTTTCATGTTGGCCACCTATGTATATAATATAATATTCGAAAATATATGTCTAAGATATCTTAGCATATTAAAAGCTTATATTCAATGATTTTTATGAAAACAATTCTTACATTAATATAAAGATATTGCTCAAATTTCATAACTTATCTCTATCGTCATTGCGCTATTTATAAAGGATTGTTATAATATATTTAATACATAAAAACTACAAGGAGAAGCATATGGAAGCAAATGATAACAAGAAAGTAGATAATTCGATTAAAAATGGCCCGACTCTTGTAAAATGCCTTATTTGTGGTGAGATTTTAGATTCTTCACTGGATATATGTCCTGTCTGTGGTGCAGGCAAGGAGTATTTTGTTCCTTACAAAGAAGAGAAAACCACATTTAAAAAGGATACGAAAGAAGTATATGTCATTCTTGGTAATGGTGCAGCCGGGATAAGTACAGCAGAGGCTATTCGCGAAAGAAATGAAACCTGTTCCATCCTATTAATTTCTAACGAAGCGGTAAGTAGTTATAATCGTCCGAAGTTAACCAAAGCTTTAAGTACATTGGAAAACGCAGACGAAATCGCAATCCATGAAGAAGCCTGGTATGAGCAGAAGAACATCACCAATATGCTTAATACGGTTGTCGAGAGGCTTGTACCAGAAGATAAGATAGTCATTTGTAAGGATGGAAATCGGTTGAAGTATGATAAATGTGTCTATGCACTGGGAGCTGAGTGTTTTATTCCACCTTTTAAAGGTAGTGACAAGCCCGAAGTCATCGCAATACGAAATATAGCAGATGTGGAAAAAGTGAAAGCATTAATTCCAACGGTTAATAATACTGTTGTAATTGGTGGCGGTGTTCTGGGCCTAGAAGCTGCTTGGGAAATGAGTAAGTCTAGCAAAGTAACCGTGTTAGAAATCGCAGATAAATTGATGGTACGTCAATTAGATGATGAAGCCGGAGAATTACTGGGTGAAATTATTCGTGGCGAAGGTATTGATTTTAGATTGAATGTTAATATAGAAGAAATTACTGGGGAAGAATCAGTAACCGGGGTTAAGCTGGCGGATGGAGCATTCTATCCTGCAGACTTAGTTATCATTTCTTGTGGTATTTGTTCCAATACTGCTCTTGCAAAGGAAGCTGGAATTGCAGCTGAGCGCGCAGTGATCGTAAATGAGAAGATGGAGACAAGTATTGCTGATATCTATGCCTGTGGCGATTGCGCACAGTATCAAGGAATTAATTATGCAATTTGGTCTCAGGCCTTGAATATGGGTAAGGTTGCTGGTGCGAATGTAGCTGGTGATTCCCTTACCTATGAGATTGTTCCTGCCACATTGACCTTTGAAGGTATGAATACCTCACTTTATGCAGCCGGAGATAACGGCAAAGATCCAACTCTTCAGTATTCAATAAAAGCAATTAAGAATAAAGAAAAGAAGACTTTGCAGAAATATTACTATGTAAAGGGTCACCTTACGGGAATCATTCTTATTGGTGATACATCCAAGTTAGTAGAACTGACCGATGCCTTAAAGAAAGGACGATCTTTTTAGAAGAAACAAAAAGAGGCTGTTGTAAAATAGCGTTAATAAACTCCAACAACAGGATTGGGTGCATCATAATCCTTTCAAAAGAGTAAATTAAGTTATTTTGCAACAGCCCTATTTTGTATCATCTAACTGTATATTCTTTTCTTTGTATCTTTAACATATAATTTTATGTACTTAATCCGCTTTTGAAGCAAGAAATAGATCTAATTGACGTTGTACCTCAGCCACATACTCATCAATACCGGCAGCCTTTAATTTTTCAACAGCTAGCGGGTATTCCGTATCATAATCCACAAATCCAGAGCGAACAGCAGCTAAATCCTTACCAGCAACTTCTTTCAGTGCTGCTTCAATTTCTTTCACTTTTTCATTATTAAATCGAAATCCAAGTGAGTTTGATATAACCGCTTCATCATCCCAACTCTGATATAAATCTATGTATTCTTGATCTACATTTGGATTGAATAATTGATAATTTTGATTACGGAACATCCATTCATAAAAGAATTCATCATTTGTTAATTTGTTAATTCTTCCATCTACAATTTCATAGTCCTTACCTTCAACACCATATAATGTAAAAAGATAGTTCTCTTGTGAGGAATATAACCAGTTAATAAACTTCATAGCACCTTCTGGGTTTGGTGCGGTGTTAGGAATACAAAGAACTTCACCACCAGCAGCTGTTATATATCTTGGTTTCTCTTCTGATAAAAGATAAGATTTTAATTTTGCTTCGGGTGCATTGGCTTTTACCGCATCGATAATTTCAATTTCCTTACCCAATGATCCTTCCACCCATAAATATAGGCCGGTTTGCATACGAGAATCACGTTCGTTATATTTGATTGTTAATTCATCCGAATAAAGTCCTTCTTGATTCATTTCACGATTGAACTTGGCAACCTCTTTGAAGGCATCTGTTTCAAAATAACTATACACTTTGTTGCTTTCTTCCCCAAAAACAACTAAATCTTCTGAAGCAACCCACGTATATTGCTCCTCTGTAAAGTCTCTTGTTAATGGCTTAAAGATAACATCAGCGGCTCCCTTCATATCCGGGAACATTTCATGTGCTTTCTCTGCAAATTCTTTTAGATCAGCAGCGGTGTTCAGGTCATTCATTCCGACTGCTTCTAGGATGTCCTGACGCACACAAACCAACTGATACATCGCAGAGGATGGTGCGTATGCAGATGGAATGCCATAAATATCACCATCTATCGTAGCTCCTTGTATCTGTTCCTTTGGAATTACCTTGAGCATATCTTGGCCGAACTTTTCTATTAAATCGTTTAATACGAGACATTGCTTTTTATTAACCATAGTGGAAAGATCGGGCAAACCATCCCAATATAAATCAATTGGTTCATTTGCAGCTAACATAATATCTTTTTGTTCCCAATACTGATCCCATGGTACATAAATCATTTCTACCTTTAAACCAAGTTCATCTGCCATTTTCGTAGCAAAATCATTCTTCAGAAACTCAGTCATACTATCATTCTCGTCACCAGGATACAAGATCGTAAGCGTTTCAAGACCCCCATCTTTTTTTCCACCACATCCTGCTAACAAGCCAGCAACCATAACCATGGCGGCTACAAGAGCAATTAACCTTCTCATTTTCATAATTTCTCCTCCTTTTATTTGGTTTCTATCATATTGCCGATTATTCGGCTTACCAACAAATTAAGCAATAATACTCTACTCCTTGATTGCTCCAGTCATAATACCTTGCACAAAGTATTTCTGCACCAATGGATATAAAAAGATAATAGGTCCTATGGTAATAACTGTTACTGCCATTTTTACTGTCTCCGCCGGCAAGGTTATTCCAGCTGCTGCACCGGAAGGGATACGTCCGGAACTAATTGCATTTATATTAGAGAGAATGGTATATAAGTAGTATTGAAGTGGAAATAAATCTTTTTCATTTATAAAGATCAAAGCATTCCACCAATCATTCCAATATTGTAAGGCATACATTAAGCCTACAGTTAAGATAGCTGTTTTGCTTAGTGGAATTGCAATTTTACAATAAACAGTAAAGTAATTGGCTCCATCTATTTCTGCTGCTTCATACAAAGAAGGTGATATACTAGAAAAATAGGTACGCATTAAAAACATATTCCAAACGCTAAATATAGAAGGTAATATTAATGCCAATATACTATTTCTAAGTCCATAATAATTTACGCATACCACATACCACGGAATCAAACCCGCTGAAAATACTATCGTAAAGTTGCAGATAAAAGCAATAACATTACGATATTTCAAACTTTTTATAGATATAGCAAACGCAACCATGCTTGTAATTATCATGGCACCTACTGTACCCACTACGGTTACAAATAAAGTAACTCCATAGGATTTTAATATTCTCGTCCCACTGTTTACAAATATATAGATGTATGTATTTAAAGTAAATCCTTGTGGGATAATGGAATAGCCATTTCTTACAATCTCTTGTTCAGAGGAAAGAGATACACTTAACGTTAATACTAAAGGATATAGGCAAAGTAATCCAAAGAAACAAATAAAACTATATGCTACGATCATAATGATTCTATCACTGATTGATTTTTTCTTTCTCATACTTAAAACAACCCCTCGCCATCATTTATTTTTTTAGAAGCCTTATTGGCTATGGTTACTAAGATTAATCCCATAACTGATTGGAATAAACCAATCGCTGTAGAATATGAGAATCCCAACGTTCGCATAGTCTGATAAACATAAGTGTCAATAACAGAAACTTCATCAATCAATACCGGGTTATTCCCTACAATACCATAGATCATGCCAAAGTCACCGTAAAAAATACGGCCAATACACATTAAAGTTAACACAACAGCTGTTGGCTTTAACATTGGTAATGTTAGGTGAAAAATGCGTTGCAATTTATTAGCACCGTCTACCTCTGCAGCTTCATACAATGTTCCATCAAAGTTAGCCATTGCCGCCATATAGATGATAGAACTATATCCACTCCATTTCCACACATTAGCTAAAATGATTATGCCTTTCCAATACTTTGCTTCAGCATACCAACTAATCGGATTGAAACCAAACATTTCAAGGGTATTATTGATTACGCCAACATCAGTTGAGAAAAACCCGTAAATAATAGCACCAACAACAACCCAAGATAAGAAATAAGGAAAAAACATCATACTCTGTGTTATTTTCTTTAATATTTTATTTCTAATTTCATTTAAAAAGATAGCAATACTGACAGGTACAATTAATCCTAAAATAATATCAAAAAAGTTGATAAATAAGGTATTGTAGGTTACCTTCCACCCCATACTATTTTTAGCAAAGAAAAACTTAAAATTATCAAATCCCACAAACGGACTACCAAATATTCCATCTACCACATTAAAATCGGTAAACGCCATCCATATTCCAGCAAAAGGTATATAGCAAAACATAATCAATACAATCAATGCCGGTGCGCACATTAAATATAGAATTCTATTATCTCTTAATTCTTTAATTATGGCGTTTTTCTTTTTCTTCGTATTTTTTTGCATTGTTTCCCCCTTCTCCTCTAAATTGAATGACTCTTTATGTCATCTACCTCTATTGTCTGGCCACTAATTCTAGATTGTTCTGCTGCATATGCCATAATATGACTTTCAACCGATTGATTAATGGAGGATCTGCTATTGCCGCTTCCACTTTCTAATAGATCCAGAAAATCCATCATAAGGCCTGTGTCGCCACCGCCATGACCACCGGAAACATTTCCAGTATGAATTACTCTTTGCTCATAGCCATCAACCCCATTGGATGTAAAACGAGTAACTTCAATTGTGTTAATGCTATCGTCTCCCCGAATTTCGCCATGTTCGCACATGATTTTAATGGTACGGCACATTTTGTTTGTAAATCCACTTAAATTAAAACTAACCGTCACATCATTTTTAAACTCGATCAATACAACTTGATTATCACACACATCATTATCACAGTGATATACGCATCGACCGTATGGACTTGTTTTTAATGCATCTAAGATACCTTTTTCTGTTTGATCTTGTGTTACTAAAGTAGCCGGCCAATTACCCATAACCGGTAAATAGGACTTACTAGCATCAAAACGGCATTCTGCAGCCGCCTGACAGGTAACACATCGATCCGAACTATTCACCGGTGCATTTTCTTCTTTAAAATATTGTAAGCTGCCATAAGAAGTAATCCGTTTTGCCTCACTGTCAACTAACCAAGCGAGAATATCCATATCATGGCAGGATTTTTGCATAATTAGTGGACTGGATAGGTCACTTCGCCTCCAATTGCCTCGCACAAAGGAATGTGCCATATGGAAGTTGCCAATATTCTCATTATGTTGAATCGTAATAACCTTGCCTAATTCTTTGCTATCAATAATATTCTTGATAGTAGAAAAAAAGTTAGTATATCTGAGTACGTGACAAACAATGACTTTACAGCCATTTTTATTGGCTTTATCTTGAATTTTAAGACATTCCTCGGGACTTGGTGATATCGGTTTCTCTAAAAGGATATCATAACCTAGTTCCAGGGCAGATATGGTTTGTTTATAATGATCTCGATCCATAGATGCAATAATAATGGCATCACATACTTTACCTAATTTATAGAATTCATCTACTGATGTAAACTGTTTCTCTGTTGGAATCTGAAATTTAGCTGCAGCAATAGCTCTCCTCTCATCATTTGGTTCTATTACTGCAACAATCTCCGCTCTATTACTGCTGTACGCATATTCTGCGTATATCATTCCTCTTTGCCCTGCACCAACTAATGCTAATTTCACATTAATTACCTCCAATATATTATTTTGCTTTCTATCGTAACTGTACAGCTACCTTAACCACTCGATTCAGGAGCCTGTGGGTCTTCCAATGGATAGTAACCGTCTGGATAGTAATTATCCCATATATCAAATAAATAATCCCGGTTTTGGAGGTCAATATCTAAAGTACCTAACCCATAAAATCCATCATGTTCTTCTCCTTGAATGTTAAGATACAAGGATCTATTGTCTTCAAAAAAAACACCTAGAGATACTGCGTATTTGCCCGGAATCATGTCAGGTAAATGAAGGATCTCATTATGTGTAATGTCCCCTATTAACCAAGTATTCGTGGCAGCGTTTATCGGTATTTCATACCTTCTGTCCTCTTTTGATAACAGTAATTTTATCTTAATGTATCTATAACAGGGTGAGCTACCATGATTAACGAACCAAAAACGTAATGGCAACGCACCGTTACTCGAAGCGACTTTAGGATAAGTTAGTCTTCTAAGTACAAAATGATATCCAATATCTATGGGTAAGTTTGTATAAGCTACATGCCATCGCAAAGCCTCACGACTAATATTTTCGCCGCAAACATTGTCTGTTATCTGCAATATAACCGGGTTTGTTTTCCATATGTTCTGTAAGTTTTGTCTTGCAAATGCTTCACAGCAGTCTATCCAATTTTCTTCACAACATTTCACTATAAGCCCAAAGCTAATCTTGTTTCTTGTTAAATAACTTATCAAGCTACTATTATGTATATCTGCAAGGAGAAAAACTGGTTCAAATGAATCAACAAAAGCCTCCCATACTTGCCTACTGCTATTCATAGTTGATATAACAACACCTAAAAGCCGTTTGTCTTCTGTCAAACCAGAACCAACTCTTCTTATTAAACTTGAAAAACAATCTTCAATATGATCATGTACCCATAATGGTAATATTGGTTCTAGTATAAGTACTGGATTAATTGTATTAGTAAGAGCCATAAAAACTGGTGCTAGACAATATTGGCCTCGGCTTGGTTCCAACTCCGACCAGGAAAAGGTAATGAAATTAATCTGCCTACTTCTTGGATTAAATGGAGTATCTAATAATGGCAAAGGACGGATTTTATAGGTTTTGTACTTTTCAAAATTCTCTAGCGAATAGATTCCCATCCCAAGTTCCTCCTTATTGTAAGTGACTGTCTACTGTTATTCTAAATTTCTCTATATCCTCACTTGTTATATAAGGCATATTTCCAATTTTATCAATTTCTTCCTTTAGAAAAACCATGCTTAGTGTGTTAAAGCGTGCTCCGGTTTTCATATAATCTGCTGCAGCCTTTTGTAAGGAGGTATTCAATTCTATCTTACTAGGGTCCGCTTTCCAATCACCAAAGGCTTCATATCGAAGCATACCATCACCTTCCCTAATCGGGTAATTATAAAACTGTCTTTGAACTTGGATTATATTGCTTTTTTCATTATCTAGTACAAGTGATAATCTTGTATCATAGAGCCAGCTTTCACTCCAGAAACCTTTGATTAGCAGTTCCGGAAAGTACTTACTGTAAAAGTCGATTGCCATCCCCATGGAGGTTTTTAGTCTTTGTGGCGTGTAACCAGGTCCTGAGGGAATATGAAGTGCCAAAAGAATATCACCTTTTTGAAGTGCTGGCCGCCAATCACTTTTTAAAATTGTTATTTTATCTTTTTCAACATACCCCATTGGGTTAATCCGATTGGCAGTAATTGTGTCCTCATTTTCTTCCCATTCTGAAACAAATTTACCCTCTTCGTCAAACACATCATTAATTCCATTAACCTGACCGTCCCTGCGGAATTCTTCACCTGCATGCCTTAGTGCCATAACCTTTTGTGTTTTGCTATTCCTGAATACAGTAAAGTTGTCTTCAAACTTATAGGGAATAAAGAAAAACCGGTCTAATAAAAAGATAGAACCTGTGTAGAAATTCATATCCCAAGGAAAATCACTAACTTTAGTATCATCGTTTAAAACTAATTTCTCCAATTGTACCTTCAATGGCTGATGTGGTATTTTATCATAATACTCGCTTGGTATGCCGCGTTGTTTTAGCATATTCATGGATGGAACAACACAGGCTAACAATAATAAAAAGGAATAAAGATCACCATAACTTTGCAAACATTTTGGAGTAAGATTGTTGTAATTATCCATATCACAGCGGTTACGAGCGGAACACATATCCCAAATTAAAAACTTTGTAAAGTGAAATAATATGTTGTCTTGTTCGATAACCTCTATCGCTTTTCGTAGCAGCTCTTGTTTATCTTGTGGAATGTTATATGTTTCAAATATTTGGATTAAAAAATCATGATCAATTAAGTGATTTTGCATATTGGGTTCATAGGTTTGATAGTATTTACTTAATCCCTCAGGCAAATGATCAAAATCGCAATACTTAACACACCCTTCATAACTCAAATCAATATATTCCATTTTTATACCCATTGCACCACATACAATAGAATGTCTTAAAATTGTGCATTCTATTTTCAATTATAAATAAATTGAAAAAAGTAATATGTGGCATTCCTTTCTCTAATTATATTTTCTTTCAACCTTCATCTCTGTTTCTTGCAGGCAAGTTGCGATACCACGCTGACTTTAGACTGATAACCTTTTTATATTTTCTGTATCTATTATTCTACAATGATATTCCCCATCTGATAATAACCATTTTTTTCTCCTGCGATAGCAAGTTTTAATGTACCAATTTCATTTATACCAGTTTCTATTCCTATTTCTAATATGTATTCTCCGCTTGCTATGTCAGATGGAAGCTTAAAGTCTTCCTCCCAAAGTAAATCCATATCCGGTAACCATCCTCGTATATCTTCTGTACTTGTAAAAGAATAGCTTTTATTAATTCCTATTAGCCTTACAACCAAAGGATAAACGTTATATATTGGCGCAACACCTACATTTGCCCAGAGTGCACTTATACTTAACGTCTGACCTGTTTTCACATAAGAATCATAGGTGAACTTTCTAAGTTCAAAACGGTAGCCCATCTTCATCAGCCATTTTTCCACACTGTTTCTCCATTGCTCCGGCACAGTAGTTGCTTTACTGTTATAAGATGAGATGTGCCATTTGAGAGATTCTTCTATTATATAATCAATATCCCATCCCTGACAAAACCAATCATTCATATGCCAACAAGCTTCAAAAACAATCGGTGCTTTCTTCCAAGCATCACCCATACCAAAGTTTTGTATATTCTGTGGGTAAAAATCCAACATATGTGACCATTCACTACCGTGGAAGCCACCCATATCTCCTAAACAATCTACTCTGAAACCAACTTTTTCTTTTCTATCGGTAATAATCTTAAGTGAAATCGGATCGTGCAAAAGAGCTTGTAAAGGTGTTATTTTAAAGCCGTCTATATAAGCATCTATGATACATTTTATAGCATCCGTTTGTAAAAACTCAGTTCCTCCGCCCTCACCCCATGCGCCTACAATTGCCATATCAACTGAACTAATAATTGGATTACCATCAAAATGTTCTGCGAAGGCTTTAATAAAGTTAGACCAATACATGGTATAGGGCGTTGTGATAGGATTCACTCGCCAAAATGGAAATTCCGGTTCTTCTGGAAACTCCTCGCGATACCATCTTGGAATATCTTCCTCCTCGCTTAATGCATAAGGAGAACAACGCACAATTGCTGTGCAACCGATTGACTTTGCATAATCAAGCTTAGCCTCTAGAATACTCCACTGATAAACCCCTTTTTCCGGTTCAAGATCTTTCCAACGTACTCCACAATAGTACACTTTGCTGTCAGGATGGTTATAAGTTTTGCTGTCTTCTGTAAACTTATATTTTTCACTTTGCTTTCCTCTGTTATCAATCATAACATCTATATCTCCCATTAAAGGAGGCGCTGCTATGAATCCAATTCCGGGATTTGTAAGAAGTGTATGTATGATAGTAGGATAGACTGTAATTTTATTTTGGTACATTAACTCACTCCTTAATATGTAAATGTAGTTTGAAATACCGTACAACCCGTTTTTTTATAATATTCTGCCAGTTCTTTTAGCTTAGTAGCTTCACAACTAAGAACCTTAGACAAGCAATCATAACACCTGACAGTTCCAATCTGTTTGCCAAGTACTTTAATATTTATCGCAATCTCATCATTAACTACTTTTTCTTTGCAATCTGAACAATATACCGTTCTCATTCTCGGCTCCTATCTAAGTGTTTTTCATTCTTTTGCTTCTCTTTTGTTACGTATGTTACGTTTGTTACGTAAACACTATGCTGATATTATAACATTGCATTCATAAAATGTAAACATATTTTTAAAATTTAAATTACATTTTTTATATAATATACACCAATAAAATGACAAAGCATTGACAAACAAATAATTATATTATACTCTATAACTATTCAACATCAGCTTCATCTAGCGTAACATATACGTAATGCGACACGATTGAGCAAAAATATACAAGGGGGTATATGTAATTTATGAGTACAATAAGAGATGTTGCGGCTTTAGCTAATGTATCTACAGCGACGGTGTCCCGGGTAATAAATAATGATACTACCTATAAAATGACGGATGAGACCCGTGCTAAAGTATGGCAAGCTGTTACAGAACTTAACTATAAAACAAAATCAACTTCAACTTCAAGAATTCAGACTTCTGATAGAGCAATTCCAACTAATAAGAGTAATGTAAAAATAGGATGTGTTCTAAGTGTTACAAAGCAGAAATATAATGATCCTTATTTTATGTCTATCTTATCAGGTGTGGAAATGCAATTATTTAATAAAGGATATGAGATTTCCTTTATTAAAACTGGTCCTGAACTGGAGGACAAAAACAAACTATTTAGTACCTTTAGTGAATCCATTACAGGACTTATTCTAATGGAATCCTTAAATAGTGAAACCTATGAATATGTTCGTAAACAAGTTCCCTATATTGTCGGAATCGATACGCAAAGAGGAGATATCGATAATGTAGGATATGATCACTATAACGTTGCTACTATGGCAGTACAGCACCTTATAGAAAGAGGTTATAAAAGAATTGGTTTTATTGGCGGAAGTGGAATAAACGGAAATATCAAAGAAAGTCAGCGCTATAAAGGTTACTACGCTACGATGCACGCTGCAGGATTATCAGTAAATCCAGATTGGGTTATCGACTGTATGTGGGATGAATCAATTTGTATCGAAAAAATTAACCGTTTATGTAAAACAAAGAATTGCCCGGACGCATTTTTTGCAGCAAGTGATTTAATGGCAATGGCAGCGCTGAATGGCTTTTATTTCAATGGAATTGTTGTCCCAAACGAGGTAGCAGTTATTGGTATTTCTAACATAGAGGTTTCAAAATACTCAAATCCACCTTTATCTACAATTGAAGTTCCTACAAAAGAAATAGGAATGGTTGCGGTAGACTTACTTTTAGCAAGAATTAACGGAGATAAACTACTCCCAAAGAAAGTGATCTTACCTACTAATTTAATAGTACGTAGTTCAACATAAGAATTAACATATAGCAAAAGACAACACCACAGTGAATCCTACGTTCGTTGTGATGTTGTCTTTCTTAATTCATGACTTTAGATAGTTCGCGAAGCGTGCTTTCTATTGTTTTATACAATAATTGCCTTTGTAAAAAATTGCGGAAGGTGAAAATCCGGTTTTAAACTATCGATGGGTGCAAAGCTGGCATAATGTTCAATGCTTACGTCTTCACTTATTTTATAAAAATTACAAGTAAAACTATCACCAATATCAAATGGTTTTACCTGATAAAGTTCACAAATAAGTTCCATCGGTATCATAAGAAGGACATTCCACGAATTCTCTTCTATGAATGCTTCGCAGTAAGTACGATAGGCTGTGAGATTATTTACCTGCTCACGATTTCCTTTGACCCCAAAATGGCTAAGCAATGCACCATTTGCATTCATTTCAAAATTCAGATAAACGTTATCTACATTATCGGGTGTGAAATTCAAAAACGCTTCTAACCCACTATCTTTATAAACAGGATCATTATCTTCTATGTATCTTCTCAAAGGATTTGTTTCCATTGCTGTCATTGATATTACAAATCCATAATTGTGAAGCAAAGCCATTTGCCCAAAAGCTTTAGGTTTATAATCCTTAGTCCATTGGTATTGATCAATGTGAAAAGTAGGACAATCTTTCAACTGGTTTATATTGTTTATCTTATTCACATGATAAATCATAAATTCTTATATCCATTTGGATTGTTCTTTTGCCATCTCCAAGCATCTTCACACATTTCATCTAAATTTCTCGTTGCTCTCCAACCTAGTTCTTTTTCTGCTAAAGAAGCGTCTCCGTAACAAGTAGCTATATCACCAGGACGACGTGTTTTAATTACACAAGGGATCTCTTTACCGCAAACCTTGGAAAATGCCTTAACCATATCAAATACGCTGCATCCAATGCCCGTTCCAAGATTATAGGTACTTACACCAACAGCCTCTTTCAATCTTTCTATTGCTTTCACATGCCCAATTGCCAAATCAACCACATGAATATAGTCGCGAACGCCAGTGCCATCCGGTGTATCATAATCATCACCAAACACACCTAGAGCTTCCAGTTTTCCTACTGCTACCTGGGTAATATAAGGAATAAGATTGTTTGGAATCCCCTGAGGATCTTCACCAATCAATCCACTTTTATGCGCACCAATCGGATTAAAATAACGAAGTAAGATAATGTTCCAATCTGAATCTGCTACATATAAGTCACGAAGAATCTCTTCCAACATAAGCTTGGTTCGCCCATATGGATTGGTAACCGATAGAGGAAAATCTTCTGTGATTGGCACCGTTGCAGGATTACCATAAACCGTAGCAGAAGAACTAAACACCATGTTCTTCACTCCAAAGTCACGCATTACCTGGCATAAAATCAGTGTACCTGTCACATTATTATAGTAATACTCCAAAGGCTTTTGTACAGATTCTCCAACTGCTTTTAATCCAGCAAAATGAATAACAGAATCTATTGCTTCCTTCTTAAAAATGTCAGTAATGGCATCTCTATCCAACAGATCTGCCTCATAAAATGTTACTGTTCTACCTGTAATCCGCTCTACTCGATTCAAAGCTTCCTTACTGGAATTACATAAATTATCAACTACTACTACTTCATATCCTGCATTTAATAACTCAACACAGGTATGGCTTCCAATATAACCTGCTCCACCGGTAACTAATATTGACATACTTGGCTCCCATCTGCCCATTTATGGGCGTTAACGATATTTATCGACAATTACATTCATTGCTTTCCACTTCAACTCCATATCTTCGACCAGCTTGAATTGTGTTCTGCATCGATCTAGGTTATGACCTTCTCGATGAATTCTAAAATAATTATCACCTTGTAAATAATCTGTTAAAAATCTCATGCCACATTCCAAAGTCATGAGTTTAGCGCCCATAGGAAGCATATCTATCTCCGCTTCAATCAGACTACCATTACACCCTTCTAAAAATCCCTTCGTATATAGTTCAAACAAATCCAAATCGAGTGATACCTTAGACAAATCGGTTTCATCTTCTTCTGCTGTATTAGCGCCAAAACGAATGGAATCCCCAAAATCATTAATTGAAAGTCCCGGCATAACCGTATCTAAATCAATAACACAGATACCTTTACCAGTCTTGTTATCAAGCATTATGTTATTTAATTTTGTATCATTATGGGTTACTCGCAAAGGAAGTTCTCCTTTTTTCAACCGTTCCATACAAGCTTTCATATCATTTTCCCTAACTTCAAGAAAATCAATTTCTGCTTTCACATCCTTGACACGATTACATACATCTTTTGCAACCGCCTCTTGAAAATGACTAAACCTGACAGGAGTGTTATGAAAATCAGGAATGGTTTCATATAGACTATCTGCGTCATAATCAGCTAATAGATTTTGGAAATGCCCAAAGGCCACTGCACTTTGGTAAAAATCTTCCGGTTTCATTACTTGTTCGTAACTGGTGGCATCTTCGATAAATTCATAAGCTCTCCAATACGAACCAATGCTATCCTTAAAATATGGTTCCTTCTCACGAGTGAATATAACATTCATAGTTTCTCTACTAGTATCACCATGATTTTTACTTATTTTATTTCTTAGAAAATCCGTAACGCCACATATGTTTTTCATTAATTGTTCTGGATTCGTAAAAATCTGGTGGTTCATTCTCTGTAAGATATATTTTACCATAGCACCGTTTGATTGTCTAAACCTAATTAGAAAAGTATCATTAATATGACCATTTCCGTACCGTTTATGTTCAACATACTCACCTTGAAAATCAATTGCTTTAATTGCTTCTTCAATCTTTGCACAGTACTCTTCTCTTGTCATTTCATTTCCTCCATAACGTTGTATTATTGATTTTCGACCAGAAAGTCCCATTTAGACTTCGAATGAATGTCGACGCATATATATTCAATTTAGCTACCTTTCCCTCTAGCACTATATCTCTTACAAGCCTCTATGCAGCTCAAAAGTAAGCCGCTGGCTTACTTTTGGCTAGAGTCTTGACGATATATAAGCAGTGCTCTCGGCCGGTCTACGCTAAATCAAATATATATACATCGGCATTCATAATATAATTTAATCAGGGACTTTCTGGATAGCAATCATCTACTATATTGTATTATATTAAATACTACTTCCATAATTGCGTTGGATATATTCCGTTTGCTTTCAATTCTTTGATTGCTTTCACAACGACCGCTTTATCTTCCTTATAGGTTACACCATACCATTTGTCTTTTGATTGCAAGACTTTTACGGTTGCCTTGTTTTCTACTAATAATTCACCGACTACTGATGGTAAAAAATATTCGGCCTTCAAAGGATTAGTAGGTATATTAGCATCTAGAAATTTGGTAAACCGAGCATTTAATTCTTCTAAAATGCTATTCGTAAATCCCCACATATTCATGGATACGGTGCTTTCTTTTGGAATAGGTACCCAGGTTAGTCCGTTATCTTCTGTGAAGGCGGCATTCTCACCTCTTTTTTCGATGCGAGTTCTTTCTTTAATGCCTGCTAACCTTCCGTCTTTGGTAACAGTGCAAACTCCTCTTGCTACATGGCCGTTCTCAGTCAGGGTATTGCCTATTATGTAGCCAATCATTGTGTATCTATATTTATCATTGTCTGTTGTTGATATTAGGCTATCGTAAATCATTTGAAAAGCTTGTTTACCATAATAATCATCCGCGTTAATAACAGCAAATGGTCCATGTAATTTATTTATGCAACTTAATATAGCGTGGCCGGTTCCCCAGGGTTTTACTCTATCTTGGGGTATCTGGTAGCCCTTTGGTAATTGATCAAGTTCTTGAAATATATATTCTACATCAACATAGTTAGCGATGCGATTTCCTATCTTTTCTTTAAAATCTGCTTCATTTTCATGTTTAATAATGAAAATTATCTTTTTGAATCCTGCTTTAACAGCATCATAGATTGAAAAATCTATAATTAAGTTACCTTGTTCATCTACTGGGTCGATCTGCTTTAATCCGCCGTATCTACTTCCCATACCTGCTGCCATAATTACTAATGCCGGTTCTACCATTATTTATATCTCCTTCTATCTTGATTTGATTTTCTTCTATTATACTATTCCGTTCGTATATATAACTAATCTTGTATTCTACTTGTTATAATTATATTCGTTCTACTTGTTCTAATTATATTACGTTCTACTCGTTTTAATTATATTACGTTATGCTTGTAATTTCTCTATAATATAGTATAATCATTAGTAAAATCGATTATATTTCACAATATTACTATAAACCGCTCTTGGAAATAAAATGTAGTAGCAGAAGATATTTTAGATGCTGGATATAGACTCCTATATAGAAAGGTGTTATCACTATGGCAGAACAAATAGAATTAATTACTGTATTAAAAGAACTCCATAATATCTCTGGATTTCGAATATCAGTTTATGATACCTCCTTACATGAAATATCTGCTTACCCGAAAGATTTAACCAGCTTTTGTAGCTATATTCAAGAAAATGATGTAGCAAAACACAGTTGTAAGGAATATGATGCGAAAGCATTTGATGTGGTTAGACAGAATGGACAAGCCTATATCTACCGATGCAAGTTTGGTCTATATGAAGCAGTATCTCCCTTGTATCATTTTGGGGTATTATCCGGTTATCTTATGATGGGGCAAACGATAGATACATTATCAGAAAGTGCTTCGAATGTTTATACTGCCTCTCAGGATTATGTATCTGACAAAGAACGTCTTCGAAAAGAAATTACTAACATACCAATCAGTTCTAAAGATAAAATACTTTCCTGTATCTCAATTATGAAAGTATGTGCAGCTTATATTACTTTAAGTAATGGCTGGAAGTTATCAGACAAGGAATTATCCTCAAGAGTAAAGAAATATATCAATCAACATTATGGTTCAAAGATAACTATAGATTCGTTATGTAAGGAATTTTATTGCAGCAAATCCACACTGACTAATTCTTTCAAAAAAGCTTTTGGGAAATCAATCAATGATTATGTAACAGAATCTAGATTAGAACACGCAAAAGAACTACTTGAAAATGATTCTCTTACCATTAATAGTATCTCACAAGTATGCGGTTTTTCTGATCAGAATTATTTTTCTAAGGTATTTTATAAAGCTTATGGGGAGACTCCGAGTCAGTATCGTATGGAACATTGAAAAGTAAAATTTGATCTAGGACACAATATATTTAGAATGTTGATACAAAATATTACTATCTACAATTATTCGCTTATCTGCATATTTTAATTTTTCATTATACAATAAAGTTGTAGCCATTGTTCCTTGTTTATAATCTCTATCATACTTTCTGAAAAAAGAGCAGCCTACACATTCATTTTCAACCTTTGGTATCATGGCTTTCACAGAGAAAAAATATAAAGTTGTCGCTTGATTAAGTGAATATTCAAATAAATAATCTGCTTTTATAGCAGTGTATAATACATATTCTTTAGGCTTAATTAAAAAAGTTATTTCATTTTTATCTAACAATTCTTCTAAATATTCTAAATATGTAATACGTTCTTCTACTCGCCATTCATCAAAATGCTTAGATTTTTTTATATCCTCATATGTAATAGAACAATCCAATATTTCCTTATAAATACGTTCTTTGTTTCCCTTTAACTGCTGTAAATCCGTAAGATGCTGTAACCCTATTAAGTGAAAAAAAGATTCCTCATAAAAATTCAAATCTATATAGTAAGGCTTTCCTTTTTTACCCAGAACTATTTTGTAACCTATATTTAACAGGCACATATAATTAACAGCAGTTTTATGTAATATATCTTCCATATACTTTATCCTCCTGCAATACGAAAGGCTCTGCAATATTGCAGAGCCTTTAGGCATATTTTCTTTCAGCTTTCGCCTATTCAGATTGTGGAAACTATGCAAACCCCCAGTTTGGTCTAGGCAAGTCGCTTCTTCTGACTAAGTAACTTGCTTCAAACGACTAACAGACACTCTTGTTGCCTGTCCTTAATATTATATTACAACATATCAAAAAATATGTCAATACACTTAAGACACTTATTTCTTTTTTTACAAATTAGTACTCTCAGAAATTTGGTCAACCATGATTGCTTTAGCACGCATACAATCATTCCAAGTAGACAGAAAGTCCATAGTATCTTTTCTCTCTAGTCCCATAAATCAATTGAACTCGAACCAGTGAACCTATTTATGTCTCCCCATCGTTATCATATGAATGGTAATGGTACAGAGGTTTAACCGCTGCTGCTACTAAGATTATTAAACTGCCTTAAATCTAACAGCAATATATTCTTTTCCCGGAAGATTAATATTGAATGTTCCATTAAATACTCCATCCACCTCTGTAATTGTCATATCCCATGTATCAATAATTTCTACTCTATAATTTATTCCCTTCTTCATACGGAATTTTCTCCACGAAGGACGGTAAAATCCAAAATAATGGATATAATATTCATCTTTGACCCCACCAACTGTAACATCAAAGCCTTCATTAAAGGGTTCTAAATCTTTTTCGTTTGGAGTTTCTTCTAATATCTGTTTTAAAAATTTAATTCTTTCAGGGCTTGTACCATGAAGTTCTCCTCCGTGTGACCACCATAAGATATTCTCAGGATGCATATAGGTTTCACCATGTCCCATGTGTCCACCGCGCAGAACTCCTTCCCAAAAACGTCTGGTCATTTCTTGACCTGATATATTCCCCCATCCCCAATCGATATTACCTTCATATGCACACTCATCATATACAATTGGTTTCTGATATAGTTCTCGCCATTCCGTAACACATTCCGCAGTTCGAAAAGTATCTAATCGCTGAACAGAGCAATGAGTAATCCAAGGTTTTCCGTAATCATAAAAAGTTTTCCAATTATGAATAGAGCGTAAATGTTCATAAGGATCGTGTGATTGTATCACGTGGAAAAGTCTGTCCCAATCAGTAATCTCTTTATCTACAGCTGCAACCTGATACAGACCAAGATCATCGTCTTCCGGCAATTCCATTTCCTGAGTAAATAGATCATATTCATTGGCCATTGACCACCATATATTTCTATAAGCTGCATAACGCGCTATCATATATTTCAGATAACGCTCATCCGATTCTCTTCCCATTCTCATAAAGCCCCAACGGTCATATGGATGAAACAGAATAATGTCAGCTTCAATGCCCATACTACATAATCTTTCAATAATATTATCAAAATGAGCAAAGAATTCAGTATTATACTTTGTATAATCAAACTTACCATTTTCATCTTTTAGATATGGTAATAATTTGGGTTCTCTTCTATTATAATCATAATGCTTGGGAAATACACACATACGAATTTTATTAAATGCATTTTTCTTGAGCGTCTCAAATGTTTTCTCAATTATATTCTCATCCTGATAAATCCAAGCATAACAAGTGGTTCCAACAGAAAAATGTCTGCTACCATCTGCATATGCAAAATTAAATTTATTTTTAACTAATACCGGCCCATGATTTCCTTCACTTGGTTCTATACATTCCAATTCTCCCTTTTGACCATCAAGAGCTAGATCATTACTCCTAATTGTATAAGTCCAACATCCTAATGACGTGGGCATAAATCTCAATTTATAAATGCCCTCACCATCATAAAATCCTTCAACCTCTACATAATCTGTATCATGAATAAAAATCCCTTTTACATGTACCTCCGTATAAGGATTTCCTTTTTGAGTTCCCTTAAAGCAAGCTTCAAACATATCCCATTTTTCTATTTTTAACATATTCATAGTCCATTCCTTTAGTATATGATAGTCATAGCATAACGCTATGCGAAATTGAAATTGTTACCTATTATTTATTATGATTTCACTGCTCCGGCCATACCTTCAACAAAATATCTCTGGAAGAATATGTACACCACTAGTACAGGGATAACCGAAATTAGCACTCCTGCGCTTAATAGTCCATAGTCTGTCCCGTGCTCACCCATAAATGTCATGAGACCTGCTGCTACCGTTTTCTTTGCATTGTCATTAATAATTACACTCGCTAATAGATACTCATTCCAAGTGGACAGAAAGTCCATGATAAATAAAGTAGCAACTGCAGGCTTCGCGATCGGTAAGATAATACGGATAAATAGTCTCCATTTATTACAGCCATCAATACAAGCGGCTTCATCAATATCCTTGGGTATTGTCTTGAAAAAGCCTCTTAAAACCAAAATACCATAAGAAATTCCAAATCCAACATATGCATAAAATAATCCAAAATACGTATTGGTTAATCCCAACCTGCTATAAGCTATATTAATTGGAACTAATGCCATCTGAAAAGGCAGCATCATACCAACTAAAAAGAATATAAAAATTCCAGTTTTGTGCTTTACATTCAATCTAGTAATTGCAAAAGCTGCTAATGCTTCTACAAAAATACCAATTGGTACTTTAAAGCAGGAGACTATTAAGTCATTTATCATATAAGTACCAAGGCGGCCCTTTGTTAAGGCATTAATAAAGTTATCCCAATAGATGATCTTTGGTATATCAAACAGCCCCAAGCCACTATAAACATCGGATTTACTCTTTAGTGCAGTCAGAACTACAGTTATTACAGGAATAATCCAAATGAGAGCCAAAAGAATTAAGGCAGAATAAAACACAATCTTTTTCATTATTTTTTTTGATTTAGCATCCATGTCACCCCTCCTAATCCTCTTTTGCTGTAAATATTACATATGGAACAATAATGACCAACATCATTAAGAACATGACACATGCAATCGATGTACCAGTACCAAGATTACTATACATAAAAGTCTGTGAGTACATATAGGTAGCTAAAGTTTGAGTAGAATTAGCTGGACCGCCACCTGTCATACCGGAAATAATATCGTAGACCTTCATAGCTGCAATGATTAAGGTAGCAAATACAATTACAAAGGTTTCTTTCATTAATGGAATTGTAATAACCAAAAATGTTCTTAATTTATTAGCACCATCAATTTTAGCTGCTTCTAAAACATCAGGTGAAACCGTTTGTAAACCTGCAAGAAAGAGAATCATAGGCTGCCCAATTCCCTGCCAGCAAGCCGCAACAAATATACAATATAGTGAGATCTTTGGGTCAGCTGTCCATTTCCCTGTCTGTTCTCCTAAGCCGATTAATCGGAGGAATTCATTAATAAATCCATTTGAGGGATCATAAATCCACTTCCAAACGATTGCCACAAGTATAGTAGATAATGTATAAGGGAAATAAAATAAACCCCGAAAGAAGGTTCTTCCTCTAAACACACGGTTTAATACTACAGCAAATCCCAAAGAAATACTCACCATAAAAAACAAGGTTAAGCCAATCCAGATTATGTTATGTATTAATGCAAGTGAGAACACTTTATCAATCGTAAATAAATTAATATAATTCTTAAGTCCAACAAACTTCTTTTCACCAATACCATTCCATTTGTATAAGCTTATAACAAAAGAATAAATTGTTGGAGCGATAATTACTGAGCAATAAATAATAAATGCAGGTAAAATGAATAAATAATTTCCTTTATTCGTTTTTTTCATCGTATCAAATCTCCATTCCTTAATACTGGCATGATAAATAGAATATATATATATAGAAAAGTGTGTCTCAAAACATAGAGTCAAAGCGGATATTCGCAATCCGCTTCGCTACTTGCTCATAACCTTATATCTGCTACGCAGATATTTCAGTCGGAGCTTGAACTCCGACTGAAACAAGTAAGTCCCAACCCACTGCTTACGCTTCGCTAAGAAGCGGGGGACTTACTTATAAGGTTAAATTATAGATAATCAACGTTTTGAGACACTGAATCCTCTATTGAGCAGCTTGATATGCTTCTATCGCAGCTTGTATCGTACTAGCACCTTCTTCTGGGGTCATACCAACAGTTGCGATTGCATCCTGGGCTGCAAATAAAGCATCTGCCACTTCCGTTGGAAATGCCTGATCTGTAATTGTGAAAATACCATGAGTATTCATATCGTTAAGCATTGTTTCAACATTCACCATGGACTCTGGTACCGTTGCACCAATCTGTGGTATCGGTAAGTTGAAAAATTCCGGATAAGCATCAGCAATCTCTTGACTATTGTAGTAACTTGCAAATGCCATACAAGCTTCTAACTCAGCCTCAGATAAATTTGCATTAAATTGTATCATTTCTGCAAACGCTGATAGACGGTTGTCTCCACCGGATGGGAATGGGAAGTATCCATAGAGCGACATGTCTTGTCCTTCTTGCACGATTTTTCCATCTGCCCATTGTCCTTCTGTATCCATTGCACATGCACCTGAATACAGACCAGTTAAAGCATCATTTGGATTAGCGGTTACAAATCCTTCTGGAAAATATCCAAGATCACAAAATTCCTTGTATTTAGTTAATGCTTTAATAACTGCTTCATTATTATAACTTTCTTCAAAAACATTCATAGAATCATGTAACTCTGCACCAGCATAATATTCAATTAACAATTCTACAAATCTCATCACATGCCATCCATTTTGTCCACCTGTAGATAGAGGTGTAATGCCATTCTCTTTTAGTACAGCGCAGACATTTTCAAACTCTTCAAATGTAGTAGGAACTTCAAGTCCACACTTTTCAAACAAATCCTTTCTGTAATACATACCGATTACATTTAGGCTTGTAGGAAAACCTGATAGTTTACCATCTAAAGTAGAAAGATCGAGCGCAGATGCCTGAAATTTTTCATTCCATTTATTTTGTTCTGCATATGATGTCAAATCATAGGTAAGACCATTTTGCGTATAGAAACCTCCCAGACTGCCTCCCCAATTAAACCACATAGAAGGTAATGTGCCGGAAGACGATGCAATCTTTAAGTTCTGCTTGTGTCCATCGGTAGATGCATATACCAACTCTACATCAATATTTGGATTCGCTACTTCAAAATCACCTACTATTGCATCTAAACACTCTTGCCTTGTATCTAAAGTCCAGAAACTAATAGAGACTTTTTCATCTGTTGATCCGTCGGAACTTGATTCAACTTTAGTGTTTGAGACTGTTTCTGAACTTGAGGTCACATCACTGCTTGAGGTTGTTTCTGAATTCGTGGTTGAATTACTGCTACAACCTGTTAAAATCATGGGAGCTACCATGGTTACTGTTAACATCAATGCTAATATTTTTCTTAATTTCATAAATACTTCCTCCACTTTTTAATTTGTTTTGTGCAAGCGCGCGCTATTTTAAATCAGATTCAAACACATTAAATATCTATTCTTTAATTTAAATATTTAAACCTTAAAAGCAACTATGTAATTCAATATTTAAATTGTTTAAATTAGATTTAAATTAATATTATCATACTAATTACATAATATCAACTATTATTTTAAATTTAATTGAATTAATCAGTACATTATGCACATACTTACTATATCAAAGAACTTGATATCAATAAAATCATGAGTTTCTTCTCTTTTATCTCTCATTATTTTATTAAATTGTTTAAATTATATTTAAATTCTGTTTAATAATGTAAAAAAACCACTTAGAATCTAGAGTTTATTAAAATCAACTCCAAATCTAAGTGGTTCATTTATTTCATACAATAACTTTTGTTTTTTAGTTTATAATTTTAACAGTATCACCCGCAATAAATTCAGGCGCAAATGAAATTTGTACTGTTTCCTTAGATGTACCCATTATTTTTTGAATCAACCTATCCATAGCAACGATACCTCTTTGAGAGTGTAGCACTTTAATATGCGTAAAATTAATATCAGTGCAAAAGAATTGCGGTAAATCATCCACTCCAATAATAGAAATATCTTCCGGGATACGATAGTTGCATTCCTTCAAAGCTGTAATCGTTCCTACTGATATAGAAAAATTCTCTGTAAAAATAACCTGTGGCATTCTATTACCATCTTTAATATATTTCAAAACATTATTATATATCTCTTCCGTCATTGTACCCGCTTCAAACATGGTATCTTTTCGAATAGGCAACTCTCTTGCTCCCATACATAACCGAAAAGCATCCCTGCGTTCCAGGAAATTATAAATCGTAGTAGCATTATAAAAATACATGATGTCGCTAAAACCTTGGTCAAACAAATACTCCATACCCATTTTTACACTAAGCCGATTATTTAAAATTATGCTATCACACCTATTATCCTCAAAATCATTGTCATAAATTACAATAGGGATGTTTAACGTTTTCAAAGGTTCAAAATCATTCTTCAGCATTTCCGTGGCAAACAGAAATATTCCAACTAAGGTCTTATCCGTGCAATTCTCAACTAGTTCCCAAATATCGTCTTCATTTTCCATAAAATAATTAATATTTACCCCTAGACCTGCAGCTCTTGCCGCCCTATCTACACTTTTTAATACATCAATAAAAAGATCGTTTGCTTTATCCTCAATAATCTTGCCATGTTTTTTATAAATAATAATTTTAATATTTTTAACTGCTGTATTATTATATCCTTCCAAATTAAGACCATTTTGATCATCTAGTGAATTAATATATTCTATGATTCTTTCTTTTGTTTCTTTCTTTACACCCGGTCTATTATTCAATGCCAACGATATAGTTGCTGTGGAAACCCCTAATTCTTTCGCAATGTCCTTTGCTTTTTTCATTCTATAAGTCCCCTTCTCTTATATACAAATATTTAGTTCGGGTGTCATAAGCCCAATTTAGGTGGTGAAATGAATAGCGGGTACATGGTTAGGGTATCATAAGTCCAATTTAGGTTATACAATGAATATCGCCGCATATATATTCATTTTGTCTACCTTACCTTCCTGCGGCATGTCCTTTGTAGAGCCTCAAAGATATGAAAAACATCGCAGTAGCTCTGTTTTTCATTGAGTCTCTAGTCGGACATAAACAGCCTTGTCAGCCGGTCTACGACAAAACGAATATAGATGCACCGCTATTCATAATTTAAGTTATGAGGGACTTATGACACCCTAACCATGTACCGCTATTCATAATTTCAGTTATGAAAGACTTATGACATCCGAACCATATTTAATTAATTTTTATTTAATTTATTTAAATATTTAAATTTAGTTTAATTGTACATAACAATCTATCAATTGTCAACATAGCAATTGATTACAAATGTGGCTTTTCAAATCAAGGCTTTTTGTCCGTAAATACAAAAAAACCACCTCAAAACGAGATGGCTTACATTGTATTAACGACTGTTGACGATTATGTCTTAATTGCTCAATATGGATGCATTACTTTTCGTCAAAATTTCATAAACTCATATCTTTTTGAACACTTAATACCTTAAGTTGTAGCAGCAATCATTTCACCAATAATTTTACTCTTGTAGAACTATTTCAAGAGTACATCCAAGGGCAAGAACGTTCAGACACTTAAATCACCGCCAACCGGCACACTGTCACAATAAAGGCTCTCCGGACAGAGGTCTATATCATCATTCCACACAACTGTACCACATTCAATATGGGCTTTATTAAATAGTGCAAGATTTTTGAGAGGAGAAAACACTGGCTTTTGCAAAAGTGGCGAAACATCGTAAACTTTGCTCTCACCAGTAGAAAAACCTATCAGTAACCTATAACCCTCAATTGGTTTAACGCATTGAATTTTAACCATTTCTGAAATATTGTATACATAGTCGTCAATCTTTTCATCAAAGTAACCTTTCACAAAATCACCTCTTTTCAAATGGAAAGATACAGTATTATTTTAAAGGGTCTATCCTATATATTGGTTCTTCATTCATAGCAAGCTTCCAATTAGCCTCTAGCTCTTCTCTGTGTAACTCTGTCCACGCTTGGATTAACCTTGTTTACGAGGCATCTTCCCGTCTGTAATCTCACCATCAAAAGAAAAAATTGCTTCATAATCACCATAATATGCATGAAAATGTGGAGGATTATGTTCATTATTGTTGTACATTCTAAGGATGATACCGTAAAACATTGATAATAGTGGCATTTACTCATCTCCTTTATACATTATATAATAGCATATTAGCTATCATATTGTCAAAGGCTTATTAGCTATGAAAGAAGCCGATTATGAGGAAGCAAAGGAATTAGGAATAGAAGATTTTACCCTAAAACCTGTGATAGACAGAGAGGCGATATGGATTGGAAAAAAACATTACGTACGGATATAGAAATATTGCATGATATGGTAAAACCATCTGCCTTTCGGCAGATGGTTTTTGTTAAGGGCAAAATGGGGTCAGACCCCATTTTACACCTTCTTAATATTAAATAGCATAGAAGTAAAATCTCCACCAGCATGTTTTAATTCATTTCGATCTATTACTAGACCAATATTCATTAATTCATCTCCATAGGCTTTCCTAGTATTACCCCCACATGTAACTTCATATAGATAATCCGGATTAAGACCTGTAACTTTAACACGGAGCCAACCAGCATTTACTGTAGCTAGTATCTGATAATATCCGACGATGGCACTTGACTGATCTTCTGACACTACTATCCAGGCCGCATCATTTCCTTCAAAAGGACTTCTAAGTCGATGGAATATTCCTTGCTGTAACAAACTTCTATTTTCTTTAAAATAACTAATCTGATTCTTTACTTCTTCAATCTCATCTTCACTTAATTTATTTAAATCTAATTCATAACCAAAGGCCCCAAAGAATGCTACATCTCCTCTTGTTTTAATTGGAGTTATTCGTTCCAATTGGTGATTTGGTACTGCTGATACATGAGCCCCCATACTGGAAATAGGATATACATAACTAGTTCCATATTGAATTTTTGTTCTTTCAATGGCATCCGTGTTATCACTGCACCAAACTTGAGGAGAAAAATACAACATTCCCGGATCAAATCTCGCTCCACCACTTGCACAGGATTCAAAAAGAATCTGAGGAAATTCTTCTAGAAGTCTTGTATATAAGTCATATACTCCTAGTATATATTTATGCATTACCTTACCTTGTTCATTCGAAGCTGCGGTTAAAGAAAAGCATTCTGTAATATATCGGTTCATATCCCATTTAATATAGGAAATCTTAGACTCACTAATAATGTTATACAACATGGAATAGATGTAATCTACTACTTCCTTTCTGGAATAATCCAGTACGTGCTGGGTACGACTTAGACTATGAAAACGTCCTGGTGCACAAATAATCCAATCGGGGTGTTCACGATACAAATCACTGTTTTTGTTCACCATTTCGGGTTCAATCCAGAAACCAAATTTCATTCCCATGGCTTCAACTTTTTCCGATAAACCTTTAATACCTTGCGGAAGTTTATCTAAGTTAGCGTACCAGTCACCTAATCCTTGTGTATCATCATCCCTGGTACCAAACCAGCCATCATCTAGAACAAAGAGCTCTACACCAACTTCTTTTGCTTTTGACGCTATGTTCAAAATGGATTCTTCATTAAAATCCATATAAGTTGCTTCCCAATTATTTAATAGAACAGGACGGACCTTATCCCTCCAGATGCCTCTAGCTAGTCTGGTGCGATATAATTTATGATAGGTTTGACTCATTTTATTTAAACCTTGATCCGAATATACCATTACAACTTCCGGAGCTTGGAATTCGTCTCCTGGGTTCATATTCCATTCAAAATTATTCGGGTGTATTCCCATCATCACCCTTGTCATATCATGAGTACATACTTCAACTTGTGCTAAAAAACTGCCGCTATATACCAAACTAAATCCATATACTTCGCCTGAAAGTTCAGTAGTCTCGGGACGCTTTAATGCTAAGAATGGATTGTGTTCAGTACTACTAGCACCACGCATGCTATAGATAGATTGTATACCATGATCTAATTTTCTTACTTTCACATTACGTTCCCTTGCCCACGCACCTGATAAATGAACCATTTCAAAATCCATATCATTTAAATCAATACTAGCACTCATAAAATTAGTTAAACAGATAACCTCTTTACCTTCATGAATACATTTTGCGTTTCTGGTAATAACCGGAACATCCTCATAAATCGTATAGGTCAGTATAATTCTTGACAGCATCAAAGAATCATAAAGTTCAATTTCTAAGCTTGTTGCCTCGTCATCAACTTCAACATAGGTAGCTGGAAGTGGTGTGATTTTTTTCTTACCTTGATAGATAGAATGTTTCACATATTCAAAATTACTAATTTTGCTTCCATTTTCCTGTTTAACCTCAAATGCTGGATATCTGAAATCTCCGGTTCCATAAGATGGATATTCTTGTTTTGTATATTGTAAAGCAAGGATAGATGGAGATGGGCAATGGGACGCAGCATGGCTTCTTGGCTGTTCTTCATGCAAATGGGCAAAAGGCTCCCGATCCTTAACATTCTTGCCATAATAAAGATTACCTAATTGATTATCTTCCATAATTTCGATAATGTAGCTAATCTCATTATTGTAAAGATGAAATTCTCTCGATTTTTCATGATATATGATTGACATATTATTCTCCGTTCTATTGTTCTAAAGTTTGTTACAGTTCAGCCTTACGGCTGAATCGTTACTAAAGTTTACTTCCACTGGTAGCGATACCTTCAATAAATTGCTTTTGAAAAATCATATAAATAATTACCATAGGAATGGATGCAAGCAAAGATGCCGCCATAAGTTCTGGATAGTTTGATTGAAATTGACCCTGAAGTTTTGCTAATGCTGCAGATAAAGGCATAGAACCTTGCTCTGTATTAACAACTAATGGCCACATTAAATCTTTATAAGCGAATAAAGCGGTAAATATTCCAAGTGCCACCATAGCTGATTTTGTAAGCGGTGCCATTACATACAAAAAGGTCTGTCCGATATTACATCCGTCTAATCTTGCTGCTTCTTCTAAATCTTTCGGTAGATTCATGTATGCCTGCCTCATTAGAAAAGTACCAAACGCAGTTACTAAACCCGGAAAAATAAGTGCAAAAGAAGTGTTTAACATATGCAATTTGCTTACCATTAAATATTGTGGAATAATAAAAATCTGCGAAGGTACCATCATTTGAAATAACACAATAGAAAAAGCTAAGTTACGGCCCTTAAAGTTCAAACGCCCAAATGCATATCCCGCCATAGTTGCAGTAAGCACCGCAAAAACGATGCGACCAACTATTACGATTAATGTGTTAAGATATAACTTGCTAAAATTCATTTTACTAACTACAGATTCGAAGGCATCTAGACGGAAGATGGATGGAAAAAAAATAAATGGATTCATTTGTGTAGATTCTGAAATTGTTTTAAATGATGTTAATATCATCCATAGGAATGGAACAATCATTACTATAGATCCCACAATCAATATAATGTGTATAATAACGTTACTGACTTTCATGTTTTTCATAATGTTTGTTTCTCCCTTCTAGTTATATTGAACCCACTTTTTCTGTAATTTTGCTTGAATGACTGTAATAATCATAATAACTACAAGTAAAAGCATTACAATAGCAGAGCCATAGCCCTTATTTCCTTCAATAAATGAGGATTTATAAAATAAATATACTAATGACTGGGTCTTAGGAAATGCAGGATTAGTTTTATCAATCATCATATAAATTACATCGAATACCTGCAAAGCTCCAATAACTCTGGTAACCAAGACAAAAAACATGGTAGAAGAAATTAAAGGAATGGTAATAAAAAAGAATTGCATGATACCATTTGCACCATCAATTTCTGCAGCTTCATAATAATCGCTGGGAATCTCTTGAAGACCTGCGAGAAAAAGCACCAGGTTATAACCAAGAACAGACCATATACCTACTACAGCAATCGAGATAAATGTAATACTAGGACTAGAAATCCAGTTTACGGATTTTAATCCTAACGAATTTAAGATATGATTAAATAAACCAAATTCTGAATTATACAGCCATCTCCATACCATGGCAATTGCAGCTGGGGCTGCAACCATTGGCAGAAAGAAAATAGTTCTATAAAGGGATTTTCCTTTTATTTTACGATTCAACAATACGGCTAAAACAAGACCAATGGCAATGGAAAATGGAACTTCAATAATTGTATATTTAATGGTATTAAAAAGGGACTGCCAAACAACTGAATCTGTAAACATTTTTTTATAATTGTCAAAACCGATAAAGATATTACCTTTTCCAAAAGCTCCAGTCTTAAAAAAGCTTTGATATACCGTTTGAAATATAGGAATTATATTGAGAATAACTAATCCAAGCATTGTGGGAAGAATAAACATCCAACCCCAAATGAATTCATTTCTGTTGTTTCTTCTCCTAAATGAGTTTAACTTTTTTGACACAACATCAACTCCTTTTTCATATTTTGTAAGAAAGGCAGGCACTCACCCATTGCTACTATGGTCAATGCCTGCCTAAATGATAAATCACTAAATTATGACTTTATTCCTCTGCTAAAGTGGCATTCATTGTAGCTGTAATATCAGCACATACATCTGCTACACTTTTTGCTCCTGTCCATGCATCCACTAATTTTTCCGCAATCATGTTTTCCCAAGAAACTGTTGATTTGGAATATGGTCTAATAACGATATCATTCATCATATCCAAATATGCCTGAAGATTAAAATCAGGATATGCTTTTGTCCAATTAGAAACAGTTCCTTCATAAGCGGAAATAACGATACCTAAATCAGATTGTTTTTGCTGTGCTTTTTCCGAACCCATATATTCAATCAGTGACCATGCTTCATCAGGTTTATCTGTATTAGCAGCTGCTGCCCATCCTAATCCATTATAGATAGAAGCTCTTCTACCGGTAACAGAGTCTTTTGGAAGAACTGCGATATCACAATTAGCTTTTACATAATCATTATTGCAAAGTTCTGCAAGCATCCAAGATCCCTGTGTAACCATTGCTACTTTACCTGCTTCGAATAATGCGTATTCTTCATTTTCAGCAATTACTTCATAACTTGGTGTCAAACCATCTTTAACTAAACCAGAAATAAAATCAACGGCTTTAATTGTACCTTCTTGATCAAATCCAGAAGCTTTTTTATCATCTGTAATGATAGTACCACCCATATCATATACTGCATTATACCATCCAGCTTGGCCATTGCTAGTCTTTATAGAAAATCCGTACTGACTTCCATCCGCTTTCGTCAGCTTTTCACAAGCAGATCTAAAATCTTCCCATGTCCATGTATCATCTGGATAAGAAACACCTGCTTCATCAAACATTGTTTTATTATACCATAATGCAATCGTATCAATATCCTTTGGTATAGCATATTGTTTTTCACCCTGCCAATTATAAATGTCTATAATATCTTGAGGGAATTTAGACATGTCTATCTTATCGCTGCTTGCAATTCTGTCAGTTAAATTCAGTAACATCTCATATTCTGAGTATCTTGATATTTCATTCGAATGCATCCAGAATACGTCTGGCAAAGATCCACCTGTTGCACCTGCTTCTAACATTGTCCAATATTGATCCCATGGTGTAACCTGAATTTCCGCTTTAATACCTGTTTCTGCAGTAAAATCAGCAATAATTTTAGTAAGACCAGGTTCCTGGTTTGTATCCCAAATTGCAACTACTAAGGTGTCCTCAGAAACGGGTGTTGCTGTATCCTCGCCGGTTGTATCAGCGGGTGCTTCTGTACTGCTTGGTGCTTCTGTACTGCTTGGTGCTTCAGTACTGCCGTCTGCATCATTTGTGGTATCACTGCTCTTACCACAAGCTGCTAACGATAGCATCATAACGGTTACCATCATTAAAGCAAAAACTTTTCTCATTTTCATAATTCTCCTCCTTATGTTTACAAAACCCAAAATAATTATATGCCACACAATCAGCATATTGATATTGTACTGATTTCGCACATAAATTGAAATAGAGTTATGTTGCATAAAGATGTCATTTTGTTGTATTCAATCAGAATATTGTTAGTTATTATATACATCTTTTTAATTATTTCCTAATTCCATTTCATATTATATGTTATTTTTACTAACTCAGATAAATATGCAAAGATATTTTTGCATATTTTATTCATTAGGCACAACTGAATGATACTTATTAATATTGCAATAAAATAGATTATTAGTTATAATATATTGAATATAATACTTTGGGGAGGTTATAAATAAATGGAAAAAACAACTACCTACAAAACTTCAGTTGGCTTTCGTTGTCTTAGAAACATCCAAAAGCAAACGAATGACTTATATTTAGTTCATTGCGGATATCAGCAATGCAGTCCCAATTATACTTACAACCATAAAATTCCCAATGAATATCATATTCATTTTGTGCTAAACGGAAAAGGAAGTTTAACAATAGATAATAAGACTTATAAAATTAAGAAAGATAATATCTTTTTGATTCCGAAAGATATTCCGATTAGTTATAATGCTGACTCAAATGAGCCTTGGGAATATATCTGGGTTACTTTTGATGGTGAAAAATCATCCGATTACTTAGATTATGCAGGACTTACTAAGGACAACCCGGTTATTATCTCTGCCATTCCAACTGCAACATATCTGCCATTAATTAAAAAGATTTTAGATACGAATGTATTAACAATTGCTAATGAGATTAAGCGTGTAGGTATATTATATGAAGTGCTATCCACTTTAATTGGTGCACAATGTTCAACGACGAAAAATGGGAAATGTTATGATTATCCTAGTGAGACGTATATAGATCACGCACTTCAATACATATCATTAAATTATGATCATATAAAGATCAATGATATTGCCACTTATATTGGTATTAATCGCTCTTATCTCACTATTATATTTAAAGAAAAACTTGAAGTGTCACCACAAGAATATTTAATAAATTATCGAATGCGTAAAGCAGCTGAATTAATCAAATCAACGAACCTATCCATTCAAGATATTTCAACTCAGATTGGATATGATAATCCGTATAACTTTTCTAAAATGTTTAAACGTGTTTATGGATTATCTCCTAAAAACTATCGGGGGCAGGGTATTTGATAGTTTAAGAGGGACTTATTCTGTTTATTTGTATTCAGAATATTTATTCTACGGTTCTTGTATTAAGCGCTTACATATAAAATTACATCTGGTTGTCTGATTCGCTGATGGGCCTTAACTAAGCGGCACTTACTTACACCACATGAATTGTAGAATTTTTCGAAAAAGTATATAATAGATATGATATATGATCTTATTATTTTGAGCAAATGGATGCTTTAAGACATATCCGAAGAGGAACAGTCTTCGTCTTTGAACTAATTGAATATAAACATAATTCTGCCTCCACAATCCTTTATACGAAGTATCACAAGGAAGATTGATATTCACATCTTGGTGGTTACACATATGAGGGTAAAATAATAGTTCGTATCGTTTACAATGCAGTATGGACAAAAACTGGAGCTATTAATATGCTAGAAAAACAGTCAAGAAGTGTAGGCTTTCCATTACGAAAATTATCATTAATGGTATTCTTCATTGTATTGGTATATTTTTATTAATTATTCCAGTACGGGTCAATACCCCATACTAGAATCCATTGATGTAAAAAAAATTACAAAGTGCCAAGATTACTCTCAAGGACTTAATAATCACTCTTATTCAGCATTAAAGAACTTTTCATTTAATCTTTTATTGTTATCGGCTACCTAAAAGTAATTTTCTTATATGCTTATTTCCTCTCAAAATAAGCTTCCCACATAAGTAGCATGCCAACGTAACTGCTATCGTTGCTACTGGTATATATACTAAATTAAATATATATCCATTCTCTATGTTATGTAATTTTGAAAACTGCATTAAAAGAAAGATTCTAATATATAGACATCCATTGAATATAATCCTATCTCACATATAATTTTAAAAGCAAAAGTTTCTTTCAACCATTTAGCAATAGTAAACGTGTTAATTATACCAAATATTGCAGTTGCATTATATAACACCAATACAGCATTGTACTCCATACACTATTGTTAATTATATTCATTTTAGTCATTAAAATATAGTCACTACTATTCCAAAATATAAGAATATAGGGAATGCAACAAAAGCCATTATTTGCATAAATTTAAGCATTTTCTTAAATTTACCTTTATATCGATTTATTAAGTAGCCCATAAAGCAAAATGGGAACATCCATTTTATCATATAAATTAAATAATAATCACTATAAGGTATAGACAGTATCAAACCCCAAACTATCGGATAAGCAAAAAGATTGAGAATTTTTCTAATTTTATTGAAAATGATAATAACATTAAACAAAAAAACAGACGTATTTAAAAAATAATTAATAGTCGCCCAAATCAAAAAAGGAATAATTAAAGATAAAAACTTTCGTTTTAAAAAAATGGTTGTTGATTCTTTTGGTTTAAATTTATAATAAGTTATAAATCCACTAACAAACATAAATGGTTATATAATAAATAAAGGCATATGAAAAGAATAAATTTTCCCTCCATCTTGCCACTCCTCCCATATGATAATATTTAATTTTTGTTCCAACTTAAGTTAATTTGTGGCACATATCAAGTCGTAGCAGTTTTATTTTTAACAGTCTAAACTGCTACAACCATATGGGAGATGATTTACTTCCTTTTATTATAGCAAAATAATTATGTAAGTCTTAACATTATTTCCTCATCAATTACTATTTTATGGCAATAACCAGTATCGTCAGTAAATACACCATTTTTTATCAATATGTTTATTACTTTATTTGGAAAATTGTTATCATTAATCAATGATACTTTTGATGCAAATTTCGAAGCATTGTTGATTTCATCTAAAAATAAAATTTCAAAATCATCAAATTTTTCTATGAGGGTTATTTCTTCTAACTTCACCTTAATATTATTTCTTAAAACTTTAAGAAAGGAATCTTCATCAATAAATTCAATCATTTTATGATTTTTTTCTGAATACTGACACATTTTATCTGCCTCCATATAAAATTGAAATCGCCTTATTTATTTCTTAATAATTCAATTTCATATAATTATTAAGTTCCTCTTGCCAATCAGTAAATAGAAAATTAGTTTCATCTTTTAATCTCTTATTTTCCAATACTGAATATGCTGGTCTTTTCGCAACAACATGGTATTCAGAAGATTTTATTGGTTTTACAATAGTCTCTTTCTGAGCCAAATTAAAAATTTCACAGGCAAATTTATACCAGCTAGTACTTCCTTCACATGTTCCATGATATATTCCATACTTATCTGTTTCAATTAAAAATAAAATCAGCCTTGCTACCTCCTTGGCACTAGTTGGTGTTCCAATCTGATCATCAATCACTTTAATCTCTTTATTATTTTCAGATAGTCTAAGCATTGTTTTCAAAAAATTCTTCCCCTCACCATACATCCATGCAGTTCTAACAATAAAACTTTTAGAACAATATTGCATAACAACTTTTTCACCTTCGTATTTAGTTAATCCATATACACTCTGAGGATTCACTTTCATTTCTTCCGTATAAGGGATTGTTGTCAATCCATCAAAAACATAATCAGTAGATATTTGAACCAGCTTAGAACATATTCGATCAGCTGCAATTGCAAGATTTTTAGGTCCCTCTACATTTATTTTATATGCATTCACTTTATCTGTCTCACATAAATCAACAGCGGTATGTGCAGCGCAATTTATAATTACATCTGGCATAAATAAATTTAATGTCTTTTCTACCATTTCGAAATTAGTAATATCTAAATTATGCACTTCACCTAAAAACTCGTCTGTATTTTCGTCAACATCCGTATTATATACTTGATAATTATTATGTTCTAATAAAGCTTTGTTTAATGCTCTCCCAAGTTGTCCCATTGCACCAGTAATTAATATTTTGTTCATCTAGTCATCCTTTCTATTCTTTAAAATAAAATGTTATACTATCCGTATTTTCAATTTTTCAGAATCAACCCTTAATTACTCTATCTTTCCGTTTGAAAATAATAAATTTGCTAAATACATAATTCAGCAAAATTACTATCACATTAGAAAATAATTTAGTTACAAAATCATCAAGGCTAAAAATGTCAACAGAAATATACATAATGATCATGTCCAATAGACCGGTAACGAGTCGTGCCATTATAAATGCTATAAATTCTTTCAAAACTACTATTATATGATAATCTCTGCTATTAAATACATACAATTTATTAGTCACAAAAGCAAATAATGCTGATATACACCATGCAATTATATTGCTAATTAAATAGTGAATTGCACACATATCAGTAAAAAAATTGTATGAAATAATATTAATTAAAGTTGTCAGAATTCCAAATAATAAATATATGATTGATTCTTTAATGTTATTCATCATTATATCCCCATTGCCGTTTTAAGTCAAAATATATTAGACTTTTTTTCTAATATTGAGTTCAACAAATAATCTAATAATCTGCGTAAGATAATTCTTTATTAATTTAAATATTTTAACTTTCGTATTATAATCATCTTTCCAAATAACAGGAAGCTCTACTATTTTTATTTTTCTCTTTTCTGCACGAAGTAATAATTCTATAATATAAAACCATCCTTTTTCATCACTTGAATTAGCCACTAATTTTTCAGCTATTTCTTTTCTGAAAAATTTAAAACCACATATTGAGTCAGTTGCTTTCATTTGTAAAAATAGTTTTAATAAAAGTGTTAGACCCCAAGACGTTAAATTTCTGTACCATTTGCGTCCAATGGTAATAGATTTTTTATTAAATCGCGATCCATTAACTATACCCACTGATTCCTCTTTAGTAAAAATCTCTATAACTTCTTTTAAATGTTTTATATCTGTAGATAAATCAACATCCATATAACCAATAATTTCGCAAGTATTCTGCTTTACCCCTTCACGAAAAGCCAGTCCAACTCCACGTTCGATTGTTCTAATATATTTTACATGATTATATTTTTGACATAACCTTTTACTAATATTAGCCGTTTGATCTTCTGATCCATTATCTACAATTGTAATTTCATAATAACAATCTGTATTTTTATCAAGATATTCTATTGTATTTAATATACCTTTTTCAAGTCTTAATTGTTCATTTAGTACTGGAAATAATATATTTATTCTCATCATTTTTCTCCACTTTTCATATATTTACGAAATATTTCATATGAATAAAATCAGTTTAGCTATAAAGTTCGTTGCGCATTGATCTTTTTTATAATGATACTAATTTTCACTTGAACAAGCTTTAATATCTTCTAATATTTTTGTAACCTCCATAGATAGCTTCAAATTACCATTTCCCTTTTTTTCTGTCATTGTTTTATAAAAATCCGATATAACAAAAGATAAGTTATTATTCTCGGGAAAATACAATTTTTCCTCATCTGTTATATTATATTCCCCATCCTCTTCTTTCAACATGATTTTTTCGACTGTATTATTTCCTAACATATCAAATCTTAAAGTGCCCTTTTCAGCGATAATTTCGATTACTCTGCTTTTGTTATTTGATACTAAACTGCATTCTATACTTCCACTTATTTGTTTATTTAAAATGAAATTTAAAATCCCATCCATTACTTTATTATTATTGTCTTTTCTAATAATATGATTCTTAACAATTTCGAATTTAACATCCTCAAAATCAGACAGTATAAACAAAATGGCAGACATAATATGAACTCCTATTACCTCATAAGTATCATCGTTTTTATAAAAATTACCAAACTGTTTTATACTAGACTTAATATATAATATTTTCCCAATGTCCATTATATGATTTTTCATATATTGTATTGATTTTGAATTTGTATAAATAAAATCAGTATATAAACATACGTTTTTCTTTAAAGAAACTTCTGATAATTGTATTATTCTTTCATATTGTTTACAAAGAGGTTTTTCACAGAATACGTGTTTCCCATTACTCAACGCCCTCATTGCTAAGTCGTAATGTGTATTAATTGGTGTACATATAAATACGCATTCTATTTCTTTATCGTTAAATATGTCATCTAAACTAATTTCTTTACTTAAAACTGGATCATATATATTTTTTATTGTAAAGTAGTCACTTTCCTTTATATATTTTTCTATTATCTTTCCCCAATATCCCCAACCTAATATTGCACAATTCATTTGTTTTTCTCCATTATATGTTTCATATTATCATGATTTATTTCGTTATTTTTTCAACTGATTCAATTAAATATTTTTGCCGTTTAAATACCATATTCAATATTATAGACAAGTATTTCAGCATAACTGTAATAAGTAAAAAGACTCCGCAAAAACCAACTGATAAAACTCCCATAATTGGTGTCCAGCCTTCTACGGGTCTATTAGTCCCTAAGTATGCAATCACAGTATACATACCAACAGCAACTGTAAAAAATAAAAATAGTACACTAATTAATAACGCTAATTTTTGAACTGTATCCGTAAATAAAATAAGTGAGTCAATGGCTATATTCATCCTATTATCAATTTCCTCTTTTTCATAACTTCGCTTCAATTGAAAACTATTATTATATTGAATTGTATCCATACTCAATCCACAGTTCAAATATAAAGCCTTGCGATATGGAATAGACTTATTAAGTGCCTTTACACGATTAATTGCTCTTCTTGAAAGAATTCTAAAAGTTTCTTGACTTAATTTATTTTTTCCTATTGCACCCCAATTATATATTTTATAAAAAATTTTTGAGGAAAGTCCTTTTGTATTTTTTGGTGATGCAGCAACTATATCATATCCTTCTAAAGATTTTTTATAAATTTGCATAATTAAATCTTCTTCATAATCTAGTTCAATGTTATCAAATTCAAATACAAAGTCACCAATTGCTAAATCCATTCCTGCATTCATTGATAATTCTATTCCTTGATATACGCTCATATTAATAACACTAACCATGTGATTACCCATAAGGTCATCCGCAATTTTTTTAATTACGTCTACGCTCTTATCATCTGATTTATCATTAACGCATATTATTTCGTATTTCTCAAAATTATTATCTAATTCATTCACAATATATAGTAAAAAATTTTTTAATTTTTTTTCTTCATTATGAACATATACAACAGCCGAAATAAAATTCTTTTCTTTATTTGTAATCATCTTAACACCTCATCCAAATCATATACTGTATTTATTTTCCCTGATAATACACTAACAAATGTGGGTCCCTTTGAAAAATATTTTACTACTGTAGGTCTCGAATCATCAATTTCAGATGCTTTCAAAATTGGTTTCATCGAAAACAAAGAAAACTTATAATCAAACTTAAACTCATCTTGAATATACTTTTTAGCTAAGCTAGACATATAATTCCATGCACTTTCTGGCTTTGCCGGACATAAGTTGCAATTTCCTAATTGCTTAGGGCTACAATATCCTTTACTGTTATTCTGACATTCAAAATTAGGAAGCTTTTCAAAACTTGTCTTATGTGGTGTAAAAGTAACCGACGTTAATGAGTGATAGCCGGTCTTCCCAAATGGCATAATTGAAAAAAATGGACCATCCATTATTGTAAGACCTATGTCTTTTAATTTTTTATCAATATCACAAATAATAATTTCACACAACTCATACTTTATTCTAAATGGTTCATAATCTAATAATTGTAATATTTGATTTACCGATGCATATGTAGCATTTAAAAGAAAATCAGTTTTATATTCTTCTAAATCTTTAGCTATTATTGTGTAATGTGTATTTGTTTTTTCAAGTTTATCAATTCTCATACTATATTTAATAGTTACATTTGATAATTTCTTTAATTCGTCCAAAAAAAATTGCTTGAGTATTTGTGCGTCATACGTATATTCTTGAGTAAGAAAAGCTCCATCACACATACCATCTTTAAAATACTTTTTAACAGGTACCTCATCGCAACGTATATTAGCATCTTTACAAAATTTTTGAAATTGCTCTGCATCTGTCCAAGAAAATGTATTAGATGTAGCATATATTTGGTCAAATGAAGAATGCACACAAAATCCATAGTCTTCATTAAATCTGTTAAAATAATTAGCAGATTTTATTGCCGTTGAATAGGACCTTGGATAATGATATCCCATATGAACACGCGCTTGGTTAATATAAGTCGCTCTCATAAATGGCTCTGGATCATATTCTAATACTAATACAGTTTGTCCTAATTTTGCGCAATAAAATGCAGAATAGAGACCATATAATCCAGCTCCCAAAATTATTTTATCATAAACCACTACATCTTACCTCCATATATTACTTAAAGTTGAAGTATTTCTTTATTGTATCTTAATAATAGAATCGATTCAAGCTTTATTCATATTTATTACTTTACTGCTATATCTGCACGTTTTTTTTCACCAAAATATGTGACGCCTTCCTTAAGCATCTGATATTCTATATAAGTACTATTTGACATAGTCGCTTCTAAATCATGAAATATAAATGTATATTCCTCGCCTGGTTTAATTTCTATATCATCGGGTATATTAACACGATACCCATAATCAATTCCGTCCTGCCATATACATAATCGTATTAATTTATCTTCACTCCAATTTATTTCGCTTGTATTTTTAATAGTTATTCTTACATCGTTTTTTTTATTCCGTTCAATTTCTGTTGGAATATTTTCTGAAATAATTTGCGCTTGAAGATCTTGGGGTAAAATAGAAAAATTATATAAATTATTTGATTGTAATATTACTACAGCATCATACTGTTGAGTTGCCAAAGCCCGTTCTAAATAATTTACTCCATCAAAATAACGTGTATCAAGAATTGTTACATTATTGCATAACAAGGATAAATATGCTGCTGTACGTAATCCCATTGAATCCATTAAAATTAAAATATTATTTTTATCTATATATGTATTCTCTATATTATAATATGGTGTAGGCCATTGTAAATAATTTGTTACCCAATACGAATTATAATCATCAGATTCTAAGCCATTCATTACTGAATTTCTAAATTCACCAGTTTTCACTACACCAGAAGAATAATTTGAAACAATAAAATCCGTTGAAAAATTAGGATAATATAATTCAAAATCGTCAAGTCCTGTAAAATATTTACCAGCCGAACGCCCTAAATTTCCCAACATCTTTTTGTTTACAATTGAATAATTATTTTTGTCCAGAACTACGCTTTTATCTTCAAATTTTATACCAAATTGGTTCTCTAAATTTTCGATTATTTGCTGTAAGATCCAAAATTCAGTACTTGTTTTTAAATGAATATCTGTTTTAAGATAAACATCTTCTTTAGGATATTCATTATTATCTAATTTATCTCTTATATCTATATAATTGATATCATTTATTATTAAATTATCAATTACTGAATCCATTGCTTTATTTGTATCAGTTACCATGTTTGTAGCAAATTTTGTGAAACCTTCTATTTCTCTCGCCGGTACCTGCACATATAATAAAGGTATTTTTTTTTCTACTAATAATTTGTTCAATTTCACAATCTCTTCATTAAAATTGGATGTATCAATATTAGCGCTAAACAGATGCATAAAACCCTGCTTGTCCTTTATAAACTCAAAATTACCAATCATGCTTTTATCAAGCACTAATTGAGTAAATCCGTAAACATCTATAAATTTATTTTTTGTCTTAAATGAAGTTCTGTATGAATCTTCAACCTGCGCTCCAACTTTCTGTAATGTATCAACAGATTGATTGTTTAGTTTTTCCCTTAAAATATTATCTATACTGCTAAAATTAACAATTGTTAAGCTAACCATTATTCCAATAAATAAGCAAGCAGTTACCATATTTCTATTTATTTTAATTTTCATGTCATTCCTCTTTCGCTAAAAATTGAAATATATAAATGGATTATAAGAACTATTTAATATATAAGAAATGCTGAGAATAAATAATCCAATATATAAAGCCGGGTTCAATATTGCAGTAAATTTATATGTCCAAATATGTACTTCATAAAATGCTTTTACTTTTTTAGAAAGTGGTATACAACAAGTAATAGAAATTAATAAAATTATATAATTTTCCTGTAATAAAAATGAACTTATATCACATGTTAAATGATTATTGTTTAATCCTAGCATACTTTTTACATATCCTATGGCGGTATTAAGATTATTCGCCTTAAATATAACCCACCCTAATAAAACACAAAATAGTGTGAATATTCTATATATTTGTCTAGCTACCTTACTATTAAATCTTATTGGAAGGCCTGTTAATTTTTCAAATGACAAAAGAATAAAATAGAATAATCCCCATACTACAAAATTCCAGCTTGCACCATGCCATATTCCGGTTAGTAACCACACGACGAATAAATTAAATACTAAACGGCTCTTCTTACCTACTCTTGAACCACCTAGTGGGAAATAAACATAGTCTCTAAACCATGTAGATAAAGAAATATGCCATCTCCTCCAAAATTCAGAAACCGATTTTGAAATATATGGATAATCAAAATTTTCATCAAAATGAAATCCAAACATTTTACCTAATCCAATAGCCATATCAGAATATCCTGAAAAATCAAATAATATTTGTAAAGAATATGCTAATGCTCCCAACCAAGCCATCCCAATTGAAAGTTGACTAAAGTCTGAATATCCAAATGCTTTATCTGCAATAATAGCTAATGAATTAGATAATATTACTTTTTTACCCAAACCAATAATAAAACGTTTTACTCCTTCAGAAAAGTCATCCATTGTCTCTTTTCGGTTATTAATTAAATTGCTGACTGTTTCATACCTAACAATAGGACCTGCTATTAATTGAGGGAATAGCATAACATATAATGCTACATTTAATGGATTTTTTTGTACCTTTCCGTGGTTACGATAAACATCCAGAACATAAGACATAGCTTGAAAAGTAAAGAACGATATACCAATTGGTAATAAAATATTTGTTTGAGTTATACTATTTTTTAAAATTATATTTAGGTTCTCAATTGTAAAATTTAAATACTTATATACAAAAAATATAGAAACATTAAAAAACACCATTAATACTATAACTAATTTTGATATCCTTTGTGAATCTCTGTATTTATCAACTAATAATCCAAAAATATAATTAATAAATATAGAAAAAAGCATAATAAATATAAATTTTGGTTCTCCCCATGCATAAAAAAAGATTGATACAAGCAATAATAATGCGTTTCTATATTTAGGATTTATAAGATAATAACCAATTAAAGTAATTGGTAAGAAAAAAAACAAAAATATTGTTGATGAAAAAACCATTTCATGTCATCCTTTCTAAAGATCATTCATAATTATTTTATATTAAAGCCAAAGAATACCACTAGCAAATTGCACCGCTAATTGGAACCAAATTAGTAAAGCTATCCCCAAAAAAATATATCTACTCCACTTAGGATACAATATTTTATTTTTTAAGAATTCACATAATAATTTTGCTGTTACAAAAATTATTAATATGTTTCCAACGAAAAATATACGGCTTCCTGAAGCAAATATTGTTGGTGAAAAACTAATGGCATACCCTGAAGCTAACGCTGCTAAATATAAAATTACAGTTAAGAATTTATCTTCTTTTTTATCAAATGCAATCCATAAAAGTCCAGAAATAAACAATAATATAAATAAACCAATAAAAGATGGTATCATATTCCCTAAAGAACTATCCAATAAATTACCAGTGTTAACCTTGGTTGTATTATAAAAATAATCATTTAAATACGTATTAAATTGATATGGATTAATATTATTACTCCAAAATTGAGCATTAGTATTATTATTATTAATATTCTGAAATAAAGCATCAAATGGTATCATATTTCCGATTAAGAAAACCATCGGAACTGCACCCAATACTTTTACCAATGATCCATTTTTTTTAGCAATAATAGTAAATAATAAAATTGACATCACCAACATAAGCAAATTTGATGAATTTATATAATGATAATTTGTCCAGTTTATTCCTTGAAATATTTTATCAATAATTGATAACATATCAAATCCAACATACCAGTGTAATTCAGCAGACATCCTATCACTTATTTGGCTCAACAGAAAATAAATACTACTATTGACTAAAATTAATATATATTGAATACATAATGATTTGTTTATTTTAATTCTATATAAAAATAAGTATCCAATACTCAATGTTCCAAAGCAAACAAGAATTGCTATAGTTTGTTCTGTGTAACACGCACATATTGCTGCAATTCCAAATATAGCATTCAAATTTTTATACACTGTAGACTTGTTAACTACTGCATAATAAAATGGTACTAATGCTACAATCATTGCTGTTACTGGCCATAAATAATGAAAACTTCCTGTAAACCACATTACAGCACTTGTAATAACATATGGAGAAATAAAGAAAAACACACAACAAATAAAGTAATTAACAGCAAATGCTTCCCTATATTCTAAGTTGTTAATTACCATTTTACTAATGCAGATCATTATTAATGTTAACATTAATGCAGTTAAAACTCTCCAAAGGAATAATTTATCAATTAATATGGCCGTCGCTATGTCTGAATATATTCTTGGTTGCCATGTTAATGTTCTATTATAAATCCACTGAAAGATTCCACTTTCTTCTATTTGTGTGAGATAAACTGTATCATCTGACCCCTCACGAAGGCCCATTCTAAGCATTAAAATCCATATTCCCAAAGAAAAAAACATCATAGGTAAATATTCACTTCTAGATAACTTCTTTACTTTATCTTTAATCATTCTTTTATACCTCCTACTACCAAATCTGATATATAGAGGTATCTGTTTCCATCCAATTCCTTAATAACCATACCTACTTTATAAATCGTCCTTTTATCTAAATATTTAGTGAGACATTGTCCATTCAAACCAGATTTATCGTAGTTAAATCCATCATTATAGTATTCTGTAGCGCTCTTTCTATCAACCACCACTGTATTCATCCCAATTATTTGATTTTCTTCATCAATTAGAACATACTGCTTATTCACATAATTAATATCTTCTCCTAGTTTAACTGAACAACCAAAAATTGATAAAGTTAGCTTTGTTAACTGAATATCATCAATTATAACAACATATTCATCACTTGTCTGGTAATCAGATACTTGACCCAAAGAGATTAATCTTTCATTATCATATCTATAAATCATTACAAACATTAAAGATATAAGAATACTTCCCAATAAGCATCCAACAACTATCTTAATATCATTTCTCATCATTTATAACCTCTTTATCTAAATTATGTAATTTTGTTCAATAATTTCTTATCATAAAATACTACTTAATTAACCAACCCACTTTTTACCACCTAATAATGAATATACTTTTCTTATACCGTTCCAAATTGATGCAGGTATAACACTTCTAAATTTATCCTTAAATAATCTTCTCATGATTTTATCTTTTTCATGTACTCCATTACTATCTCCTTGAAATAACGCATATTTCATTGTATTAATCAGTCCATAATGACTATTGAATCCATATAATTTAAATGAAATTTCATTAATTTCACTAAGCATATGATATAAATTATCAAATTCTACCCGCGCAAATGTATCTAGCATTATCCAAGCTGGATAATACCCCTCATGTTGGGCAACAAACGGATATATTCTCTCAATAGCATGGAGCAATGTTCCATCCGTTTTATTGGGTTCTGCTGGAAAATCATTATATTCCCAATTATATTCAAAAAGCGTTTTTAATGCTTTAGGTCTAAACCAAAACATAGTGCCTAATGGAGCTATGGGTTCTTTTTCTTTACATATGTCAACCTGTAAGTTTAATCTTTCGCTTAACTCTTTTGTTATTGCATAATTATATCCCCATTCAAAGCTTATCGTCGGATAATAATCTGCATGATTTGGCGGAGGTGGCATTAAAAGACCTAATCTTGGATTTTTTTCAAACTCATCTAGTATATTTTCGACAAATATCTTATTTTTTAAAATATTTTCAAAACATTTATATGAAAAAGCTTCACCTTTTATTCCTTGATCTAATTGTGCAACTTTTTTATCATGTGCAAAACATACATAATCATAATTCATTATAAACGTTTTACATGCAACTAACAATGCACTAACATCTCTTCCTCTATTCTCAATTAATAATACCTCAAGTTTGGCGCAATTAGCATTATTAAAAACTTTTTCAATAGCATATTTTTTATCTTCTGTATCTGTTGTAATATATATATCACAATTAGATGGCATAGATTGAGCATAATCAAAACAATATTCAATTAAATCTTCAAAATAACAATGCATTATTAAAGCTGTTTTTACTTTTTTACTAACACTAGTATCATTCTGTAGATATTTTCCAGATAAAATATAATCCAAATGTAAACATTTTTTAATATCGCTTTGATTTTGTGTTCTCAAAATATTTTCCCATATCATATCTTCGTTATAGTCTGTATCATCCCTAATATATTCATACAAATCTATAGATTGATTTCCTAGGCTTAGGCTAAGAAATTCATCATAGTAATGAAAAAAACTTCTCCGCTTAAAAATTGGACACTTTCTATTTTTAACCAATTCAAGTGGGGATAAAATAATTGGATGATAAGAAAACTTCATTAAATCTTTTGTATCCACATACACGTCCCATTTATACCCTTTATCAGAAAAAAGTTTTGTAAAGATAGCCTCATGATAACATATTGCTTCTTCATAGCAATTAATCATTGGCCTATTTTCCCAATAGTCTTTAAAGTATCCGGATTTTAACATATCTTGACGAACCACAATAAAATGTGATTGAATATGTGTAGGAATATACCCAAATTGACATTTCCCAAAAGGGTCAAAATCCAAATGATGATATGTTGTTATTCCCCAAAAGTTTAGTTCCCTTTTATTCATCTCATCAAACATTTCTTTAAATGGATACAAAGGTCCCATGATAGTTGAATTGAGAAATACCACTTCGTCAAATTCGCTTAATTTATCCCATCCATAATATTCTAGGCCTTCTTTATAAGCCCAAACATCGAATCCTTTATTTTCTCTCACTAAAATATTAGGAGTATAACGTAATAATTTATCTCTTCCTAATTCATCTATTTCTCCATTACATACTATAAGTAATTCAGTAAGATTTTTATTCAAGTCTTCAAGAAAATATGGAATATAATCATCGACTATTCCTTTTTTATCATAGAAAAAATAAATTGCTAACCTTTTTACATTGTTCTTATCTTTTAGTATCATTGCTCTCCCTCTTATATCATTTGCCTTTTCGCAATATTTTTGTTATTTTCCATGATATTGATTGTTCCATTTCAAATACTGTCTTTCTTAAATTGGTGATTAATATTTCTAAGTCATTAAATTTATCATTATAATCTTGTTCTTTCTTTATCAGCATATCCTTTTCCCATTTTAGAGATTCTTCTAAACTTGATACATACTGTTCTATTTGTAATTGGTTACCTTCTATTTTTTTTATATAATCATCTTTCAATTTATGATTTTCTTCTAGACTCTCTATATACTCGTCCTGCTTCTTATGATTCGCTTCTAGACTCTCTATATAACCGTCCTTATTCTTAAGATTTTCTTCTTGGCTCTCTATATATAAGTCCTTATTCTTATGGCTCTCTAGTAGACTCTCTATATAATTATCTTTATTTTTGCTACTTTCCTCTATACTTTTTATATAATCGTCTTTCTTTTTATGACTTTCACCTAAATATTTAATATAATCATCTGTCTTTCTACTTTCTTCCAGAATCTTACTGTAAGATTCAATCTCACTTTTATACCATAAATTTGATTCCTCTAACACTTTAATATATTTATTTTTTGCTTCTAATTTTTCTTCATTTATTTTATTAAAATCATTATTATTGATTGCTTCCTTATAAACTATTAGTTCTTTCTCAATTTCCTTGTATTTCATATTACAATCAACTATTCCTTGCGAAATTCTAAATGCAAAGGAATGATTATCATAATATATGTCTTTTGGCATACTTATCGTTTCAAAAATGCAATCAAAATGTTCATCCAATTCCAATACTGCATTTTCCATTTCTACAGTTTTATCATTATTCATTACATAGTTTATTACTTCTTCCAAATCAGATTCCTTAATAATATAATTTTGCGCTATATCAAAGTATTCAAATAAATTTCTTGTTTTATCGTTTTTCATATAATCAAAAGCGATTACTTTTTTTCCATACTGTAAAGCAGTTATAGCACCATGGAAACTAACTCCTATATATAGGAAACATCCAGCTAAAACACTTATCATTTCATCAATAGATAAACTTTTATCAAACACAAAAAATTGATAGTTAGAAAGCTCATTAATTTTTTGCAAAACAACATCATCGCCATGTGTATAAGCTAAAGGTAATAACACGATTTTAAATCCTTTTTTCGCCAATTTTTCTAGACATTTAATCACAGTGCTTATTTGATTTTCATTAATAAATTTATTACAATGAAATACAATATATTTTTCTTTAGACAGTATATGCTCTCTAATATTTACTAAATAATTAAATTTAATTGTTTTTGATAAAGCTAAAGCAGTATCAGGTATAATCTTAATTTTATCTTCATTTATCCCACATTCTATCAAACATTCCTTCGAAAAAATATTTCTAATACTCAAATAATCCGTACTATCACAAATAGCTTTTATAAAATTCTTTACATGATTGTCAAATGGGAAAGGAATTCCAGGAGTATTCCAAATTAGCTTAACTCTATATTTATTAGCAACAAATGCCGGTATAAGCCATGTTTCAGAAATAGGATATTCTTCATAATCTGCTGCTCCAATTTTGGTTTTTTGAAAGAATCTAAAGAGATGTATTATTTCTCCTCCTGCAATAATAAAAGCATCAAACGAATTCTCCATTTGCATCTTTTCTAAATTACGTAATGAATATACATGTACAGAATTATCAAAAGCTTGCTCACACTCTATCGGAGAAAATAAAATCAGTTCAATATTTAAACCTCTTTTTTCCATTTCGGATTTAAAAATAATAGGAAAAAGATGATCCCCATAATTTGCTAAATCAAAAACGCCACAAAAAGCAATCCTGTATTTTTTCATTCTACTCCTCCTAAATACGTTTATATATCAATACCTATTCTATGTCTTGTCTAATCATTATTTTCTTTATTTTTTCATTATCTCCCCAAACTGCCGGAGAATCATACTCTCGATCTGGGAATGCACCATATTGTAATTTTATCTTAAAACTATTTTCTTTTATAAAGCTTTCGATCTTTTCTGCAAGACTAATTGCTTCTCCTGAACAACAGTTGATAATTCCTTTTATTTCTTCTTGTAATACACATGCAGAAAGTTGTTTCGCTAATTCATCTACTGTTATAAAATCATACTTATTTTTCCCTGTGGTAAATGGAAAATGTTCCTTATTTTCTTCTTCAGCCATAATTAATTTAGCAAATATAGAATGATTTTTCTTATCATCACCATAGATGTAATAAGCCCTTAACCATTGTACAATAACATTTTTATCTTTTAACATTAAAAATATACTTCTTCTTAATGCATCTTTTCCAATTCCATACATAGTAGTTGGGTTGCAAGGCGTATCTTCATTGATAGCACCCTCATAATATCCAACTTCATGCATTGAACCCATTACTGCAATTTGTTTTAACCCACCATTTGTCATATTCTTTATAAATTCATAGTGTTTAGATAGCATTTCTATATGTGCATCCGAATTATGTACAAAACCATCTTTCCATGCCATATGTAGACAAACATCTGGAGAACCTAATTCCTCAAATATGTTTTTACTGCCAGAAAAAATATCTGCTTTTATTTTTTCTGCCCTTTCATCAATTTCATCTACAAATATATCTGTTGCTATGACTTTTGCTCCCGAATTCAATAAAGTAGTGACAACATGCCTACCTATATATCCGCCTGCTCCAGTTACAAGTATCTTCTTCATTATTATTACCTCCATAAGTTACGCCAAGTTATCAATATATTTATTACATATATCTTTCGCCTCACCAATCATCTTGATTTTTCCTTTTTCAAGCCATAGAATACGATTGCACAATTCACCTAGAGTTCTAACATCATGTGATACATAAACTACTGTGGTTCCACTATTCATCAGTTCCACCATTCTTGCATAACTCTTTTTTTGAAATGCCATATCTCCAACCGAAAGAATTTCATCCACAATCAAAACATCTGGTATTACAATAGTTGATATTGCAAATGCCAATCTAGCTACCATCCCCGAAGAAAAATATTTAACCGGCACATCTTTGAAATCCCAAAGTTCAGAAAAATTGAATATTTCAACGACTTTCGAATCTAGAAATTTTTTATAATACCCTAATATTGAGCCGCTTAAGTAAATATTCTCTAGTGGTGATAATTCATAATCAAATCCTGTTCCTAATTCAATCATTGGCGCAATACTTCCACTAACTTCCACGCAACCTTTTGTTGGTTTCATAATGCCTGCTAATATTTTAAGTAAAGTAGATTTACCAGCTCCGTTTCCGCCAATAATACCGAAAATTTCACCCTTATTAACTTCAAAGCTTACGTCATCAAGGGCTCTAAACATTTTCTTCTCAGTAATCTCATCTTCAACCTTAGCGAATAATCTTTCTTTAATACTCCTTACTTTTCCTCTATTTAAGTCAAACTCTATTCCAACATTTTTCACTTTAATCATAACATTTCTCCATATCATGTATAATAAATAAATTTACTTTGTGTTTTAACAAAAACAATCGCTCCAATTATAAACACAACAATTCCCCACAATGCGCAGATTATAAAACTTTGAAAGTTTGGAATAGTAGAATATAATGTGATTTGTCTTAAGAAATCTATAAATAAGTATAATGGATTTGCTTTAAATAAAGGAAGGAATTCTACAGGTATAACATCAATAGGATACAATATTGGTGTAGAATACATCCATATTATTATTAAGACACTATATAAGTGCTGTACATCTCTCATAAACACCTGTAAAGCAGATAAAATAAACGATACTCCCGATGTAAACAATAGAACACAAATTAGCACATATATTATTAATATATACCCCCACCATATATGGATATCCATAAATGAGCCAAGTATAAAAAATACAATCATTGATATTACCAAATTGATAGAAGATGATAAAACCTTAGATAAGGGTAAAATAAATTTAGGGAAATAAACTTTTGTTAGCAGTCCAAAATTGGAGACAACTGCTGATACTGAAATATTTGTTGCTTCACTAAAGAAATTAAAAATAACAAGACCAGACAATAGATACATTTTATAATTATCAACAACATCAAATACTTGACTAAATACTATACTTAATACTATCATATTCAGTAATGGATTTAAAACACTCCATAATACTCCTAAAGCACTTCCTCTATATCTCACCTTGAAGTCACGCTTTATCAATTGCAACAACATAAAGCTATACTTTTTCAAAGATAATATTCTTTTTAGTAAATTCAATTAAACCACCTTTTCCTTTATTATTTATAAAAGCATAAAATTTTACCTGATAATGTATCCCCTTTATACGCAAATAATTTTGCTAAAGACAATCACATTATCAGATAAAATCTGTCTATCTATTTTCGTACATTTTTTCGTAATAATTCTGATAATCACCACTGATGATATTCTCCCACCAAGCTTTATTATCAAGATACCATTTTATAGTTTTCTTAATTCCTTCATCAAAATTAGTTGTTGGTTCCCAACCAAGTTCATTCTTAATTTTAGTTGGATCAATAGCATAGCGCATATCATGCCCAGGACGATCTGTTACATAATGGATTAAATCTTCACTTTTTTCAAGTTCACTAATAATAGTCTTGACTACTTCAAGATTTGTTCTCTCATTATGGCCTCCAATATTGTATACTTCACCTACTCTTCCATTATGAATAATCATATCAATGGCCCGGCAATGATCTTCTACATATAGCCAATCTCTTATATTCTCTCCCTTACCATAGACAGGTAATTGCTTATCATTCAATGCATTTGCTATCATAAGTGGAATCAATTTCTCTGGAAAATGGTATGGTCCGTAATTATTAGAACATCTTGATATTGTAGCTGGTACCTTGAAAGTACGATAATATGCTTGCACTAATAAATCTGCTGAAGCTTTTGAAGCAGAATAAGGACTTGAAGTATGTATTGGTGTTTCCTCTGTAAAATAAAGATCAGTTCTATCTAATGGAAGATCTCCATACACTTCATCTGTTGATACTTGATGGTATCTCTTAATTCCAAACTTCCTACATGCATCAAGAAGTACACCAGTGCCAAGAATATTCGTCTGAAGAAAAATACCCGGGTCTTCAATAGAACGATCTACATGGCTTTCTGCTGCAAAGTTTACAATAACTTCAGGACTTTCCTCTTCAAATAATGAAAACACGAAATTTCTATCTGCAATGTCACCTTTTACAAATTTAAAATTCGGATTACCCATAACTGGTTCTAAGGTTTCCATATTACCCGCATAGGTAAGTGCATCTAAACATATAATCTTATAATCTTTGTATTTGTTTAGCATATAATGAATAAAATTACCACCAATGAATCCAGCTCCGCCTGTTACAATTATTTTCATATAATCCTCCATCTCGTCTATATTAACGTATCTTTATTCTACTAATTCTGCATGGCATAAATAAAATCAACATCGCTTTCACAAAGCTTTGGAGCATTTGTATCCTTACTGGATAGAATCGGGTCTGTTATGCCCCATTCCACGTTAATTTCTGAATCGTTCCATATAATATTCCTATCAAATTGTGGTGCATAATAGTTGTCTGCTTTATATAAGAATTCCACATCGTCTGTTAATGTTAGAAATCCATGTGCGAATCCTCTCGGAATTAATAATTGTCTATAATTCTCTGCAGAAAGCTCTACTGCAACCCACTTTTTATAGGTTGGCGAACCTTCTCTTAGGTCAACCGCAACATCAATTACAGCACCTTTCGCGCAGCGAACAAGTTTAGCTTGAGAATCTTCTCCTTTTTGGAAATGAAGACCTCTAAGAGTTCCCTTCGCTGCTGAATAAGAATGATTTTCTTGGATAAAATCATAATACAACCCAGCCTCTTCCATCATCTTCTTAGACCAGCTTTCCATAAACCAGCCTCTGTTATCACCAAATACTTTAGGTTCTAGTATGTACACATCTAAAACTTCTGTCTTTATAACGTTCATCTTTATACCCTCTTTTAGTATATTAATTTTCCTTCTGCCACCTTTTTAAGATGTAAACCATAACTTGATTTACCATATAAGCCTGCAGATTCACATAATTTTTCTTTACTAATCCAATCGTTTTTATAAGCAATCTCTTCAATTGCTGCTATCTTAATGCCTTGACGGGTTTCTATTACCTTGACGAATTCTGCAGCTTCTGCTAAAGAATCTACTGTTCCTGTATCTAACCAAGCATAGCCTCGCCCCAATGTAACAACATTTAATGTTCCTTCATCCAAATACATTCTATTAAGATCCGTGATTTCTAATTCCCCACGATGAGAAGGTTTTACCTTTTTTGCTAGTTCACAAACTCTATTATCATAAAAATATAATCCGGTTACACAATAATTTGATTTAGGCTTCTCGGGTTTTTCTTCAATTGATATGGCCTTACCATTATCATCGAATTCAACAATTCCAAATCTCTCAGGATCTTCTACATAATATCCGAATATAGTAGCTCCGTTTTCTTGATTAGCCGCATTCTTTAAATGATTTGTTAAACCATTACCATAAAAAATGTTATCACCTAATACCATGGCACACGAATCGCCATCTATGAATTTCTCACCAATAATAAAAGCTTGAGCCAGTCCATCGGGAGAAGGTTGTTCCTCATAACTTAAATGGATTCCATAATTTGAACCATCTCCTAATAATTTTATAAAATTAGGCAGATCCTGCGGTGTCGAAATAATCAAAATATCTTTTATACCAGCCAACATTAATGTTGACAACGGATAATAAATCATTGGCTTATCATAAACAGGAAGTAACTGTTTTGATGTTACCATGGTGAGTGGGTATAGTCTTGTACCGGATCCACCGGCTAAAATAATTCCCTTCATTTATAAGCTCCTCATTTCATTTAATCATATAATTTGTTGAAAATATCTAATATAAAGTTATGTATAAATGCATAATAAATTAACAAAAATATTATAACATAATAATTTTTTTATTACAATTAAAACAATAATTTTTTACTTATTTGCAGTGAAATGAGTATTTTTTCATGCAATAATTAGGAATATGAATAATAAACCTTTCAGACTTTCCCCATTAAGAAAAGCAGTTTAAATATCATATTATCCATTCTTCTTTGTCTATATATTTTCTTTGTAAACAATATCTTAATCCTATACCTGAAATTATTTGGAGCACCAATTACATATTCTAATAGCTGTTGGTTTTTATCATTGTTATGATATAATCTATAAAATTCTCTTGCTTGCCTGCTTATTTTACCTCGATTGTTTTTAAAATTCATTAGTCTCTTTTTCGCTTCTGCATAATAACTTGATCTAGTCCCGATTACATTATTACTGTGCTGTCTATACAAAATAAAGGAGTCATCATCATAATACACTTCTCCAAAACTGCTTGCAGTTAAGTAAACCCACCAATCATGCATCACTGTAAAATTAGGTATATGCGTCTGCACTAATTGCAATAATTTACTATTAATTACACTAGTACAGCCTGTACTAATATTTTCTACTAATGCATTGCCAAAATCGGGTTCAATTCTATGATTCTTAATAGTCGACATAATTGCCTTTAATTCTTCATCTACTAACGTGGTTCTTCCACAATAGAGCAACGGTTTATCTTGTTGCATCATATCTAATTTTTCAACCGCTTTATCTATTTTATTATGTAACCATACATCGTCTTGATCAGAAAACGAATAATAGTCTGCTGACATATCTGCATGCTTTATTAAATCAAAAAAGCTTTGTTTGACACCAATATTTTCTCCTTGGTAATAGACTACTTGGCTATATTCATTTGCATACTTTTCCAGAATCTTAACGGTTCCATCAGTCGATCCATCATCTCGAATTAAGATCTTGATGTTAGAATGGTCTTGCTTTAAAATACTATCCAACTGCTTTGCTAAATACTTTTCACCATTATATGTAGATAATAGAACCTGTACTGTTTTCACTTTCTATCTCCAATTCTTCAATTAATAATTTGTCATAACTTCAGATTCTCCATATAGTGATAATTGCTCCGTACTTTTATAAATTTTCTCCATCGAACTACTTATCTTTTTTATATCAAATTCTTTAATTACCTTAAGATTATAGTTTCCCATTTCTCTCATTTTCTTGCTATCACGGAACATTTCTTCTATTGCTAATGAAAAACCATCTATATCAGAAGCTCCTACAAGATATCCTCCTCTGCGCTCTCTTATCAGATCGGTGTTTCCTCTAATTCTTGAACAGACTACTGGCAACCCAACTGACATTGCTTCCAGTAATGCAACTGGAAGTCCCTCTTGTATAGATGGGAAAAGAAAGCAATCTGCTACTTGTAAAATTTCTTTGATATCTGTCCTATATCCTGCAAATACAACTTGTCCCTCCACCTTAAGATCTTTAGCAATCTTTTTTAATTCCATCTCTAGTACGCCTGTACCGCAGATTATATAAGTAAACCTCGGATTATTTGATTTAGCTAGTGCTTCTAAGATTACAATATGATTCTTTCTCTTTGTTAATTCCCCAACGCTTATTAAAAGAAACGTACCAGGATCTACACCTAATTCTTGACATTTATTTGTCCGATCCGTCTGACTTTTATCATTCTGCTTATTATCTTGTTTATTTCTATTTTGATTTCTTAGCTCTGCTCTATTACTATTTAGCCTTTTATTATCATTTTTCGTATTAATTCCAATTCCTTTTATATATTTAACTGATCCTTGCTTTCTAAGTTTAAACTTTTTAGCAATCTCATAATCTTCTTTATTAATTGTAATCAATACATCCGTATATTTTGCCAGATATCGTTCTACAGGATAAAAGAAGATCCAATTTTTTAAGGATGCTCCTTTATAAAAATGAAAGCCATGTGCAGTATACAACATCGGCGCTGTCTTTGTTGTTTTCGCCGCTAATCGAGTTAAAACTCCTCCCATAGGTGTATGACAATGAACTAAATCAAATGAGTAAGTTCTCATTAAAACTTTCAATTGTATATAAGCTTTATGATTATTCTTAAGTCGGAACGGGGAACGCACAAAATCAATCTGATGTCTAATAATTCCAGTGTTATCCAACCTACTATTGTTCTCCCCATAAACAGGCATAGTATAATTAGCTGCATAATGAATCTCATAACCCATTGACTGCAGTATCTTAACGTTATTCATTTCGAATTGTGGTACAAAACCACTTACTGTCGTAACAATCAATGCTTTTTTCATAGTTGGCTCCTATCAGTTTTAGTCTAGATGTCAATATCAAATCCAATAACCATTGTATCTACTATACACACTATATTAGCTTCTTGTCATAATAACAATCTCCAAACATTTTATCTAAACTACCCATCTGCTTAGTAAGTTGTCTTATCGGAGAATTAAACATTCCAATCAACCAAGTCTTCTTCCCCATCTCCTTACGAATCTTTACTACAAGTTCACAAGTATCCACATAATCTTTATCCTGAGGATGATAATATCCACTACCTTCTTGTTCAATTAACATATGTAGGAATTCACATAAGGTATCAATATAAATCATACTTCTCTTATTATGTAGCTTAGGGAATATTGGCGTCAATTTAGCTAGTTTTACAAGTTTGGGATAATTTCCTTTACAGCCTTCACCATATACCATTGGTGGGCGTATAATAGCAACTAAGAATTCTTTCGATTGGAGTTTACTAATATCTTGTTCTGCTGCAAGCTTTGACTTTCCATAGAAGGTTGTTGGATTCGGTTTTGTATCTATCGTAATATGCGTTTCCTTTGACCCAAAAACAGCTGCAGTACTCATTAAGATGAATTGTTTTACCGAATTTTCTTTTGCTTTGTTAGCAATTGCTACAGCCAGTCTGTGGTTTACTTTATCATAAAGTTCTTCCATATCATCGGTTTCTTTTCTATGAACGATTCCAGATAAATGAAGAACTACATCATATAATGAAAAGTCTTCCTGCTTCCATGCTCCATTGGAAGCACTAATCAGATTAATTGTCATATTCTCTTGTATGTAATCTCTTCTTATATCTTCTTTTAAAATCTCTTCTTTTGTGATTTTCTCTTTTATAACACACCCTTGTTCCATATCATCACTATAATAAGAAGTAATATATTTCTGAAAGCTCTTCCCTATATAACTGTTTGCTCCTATAATAAGAACTTTTCTCATGCGCCCTCCTTCACTCCCTCATGTCTGAAGACGGTTCCAACTGTTTTTATAATACATTTAACATCAAATAAAAATCCCCTGTTCTTTATATACTCTCCATCTAATCTTGCCTTTACTGGAATAGGAAGTTCATCTCGTCCGTTAACCTGTGCCCAACCTGTTAATCCAGGTCTGACATCATTGGCACCATATTTATCTCGCTCTTCTAGTAAATCATATTGATTCCATAATGCTGGTCTCGGCCCCACAATAGACATCTGTCCAATTATTATATTGAATAGTTGTGGCAGCTCATCTAGACTAGTCATTCTTAAAAATTTTCCAACAGGTGTAATAAACTGTTCCGGATTAACAAACATATGTGTTGGAACATCTTTCGGTGTATCAATTCTCATGGTACGAAATTTTAATATGTAGAATTCTCTCTTGTGAATCCCTATTCTTTTCTGTCGAAAGAGTACCGGTCCTTTTGAGGTTAATTTAATTATGACAATAATTATAATAAATAACCATGATAACACTAGGGTCGCTGTCATAGATAAAGTAAAATCGATTATTCTTTTCATAAATTTATTATACATTTTCCGCTCCCATTTACGTGTCCTTGACACTTTCTATGCTACATTATTTTAGATATACTCATTATAATAAATAAACTAGGCTATTACAAGTCATTTTACAAACCTTAATCTTAATAGTTTATTAAGAAGAAGCTGTTGCACTGCAATTTTTATTGCATGCACAACAGCTTCTAATTTTAATGAATTAATTATCAGATGGTTTTGTTATGAAGACACCTTAGTCATTATTATCTGTGTTATTCTACATATTAATCCTCAACTGTAACATAATTGGTTTCATAATAATCACCGTCAACTAATTGATTAATTGGTGTAATCTTTCCTGTAGCACTATCATAAGAGCATACAGCCCATGATAATTGTTGTCCACCTGCTGGCACTTCAAATGTCATGGTTTCTGTAGCAGTTGTAACAACTACTTTTGCCCCTGAATTTACAAGAGGGCCGTCATCGTTACCGGAGTAATTATATACATAGAATATGTATTTACCACCTTCTACTGGTTTGTAGATAGAAGTTGTCTCTGGTCCAAATGAAGATGTATCATCTAAATCTAATCTTAAGTGTAAATTAGCTATATCTTCATGATTGACGTCCTCAGGATAATCCTGCTTACTATAGTAAATATGATAATTAGCATTGCCTTCTACAGGACCAATTAAATGAGAATCTAAATCACTTGGATTTTCACCCCAGGTTAATACAAAAGTAGCTTGACCTACAGCTTTTAATGTAGATAATATAAAATCTTGATCTGCAAACTTAGTACCACCTAAAGCAATAATATTAGAAGTAGTTGTCGCATAAGTAACCCCAATAGCCGCTGTTCTATTATCAATTACTTCTGCAGCGTAATATCCCTCGTCTAACTCTAAACTAAACGCAGAGCCAGTAACTACTTGAGTTTTAACTAATTGATTCATATTATTTTCATTTCTACTGTATACGTTGATTGTGAAATTAAGATTACTATCAACCAAATTGCCAGTTAATGCGTCGTAAATTTCGCCTATTGCATACCCAGTTAAGACTGATTCACCATCTGCTAATTCGATGAGAGTCCCATTAGCAACTGTTGCAACACCTATGGACACTGTTGTTAATTGAACTAATACTTTATAACCTGTTTTACTCATTACTACAACATAGTTTCCAGGCTCTAGACTATCTACAGAATATAACCCTTCACTATTTGTAGATGCAAGAACTGTATTAGAATTTTGAAAAATTGAAGCTACTGCTGCGGCAGAATCTGTACCTTCATACTTAAGAACTCTAACTTGTACAGCAGCAATACTGCTTCCTGATGCAGCTGAACTATCTGTTGGTTCCCCTCCACCAATATCTGATAAAACAATACTGCTTGCGGATACAGCAGTAACCTTACCTGAAATAGTACCTGTCACTACAGGTGTTGGTGTTGGTGTTGGTGTTGGTGTCGGTGTTGGTGTCGGTGTTGGTGATCCTGATCCTGAGCCAGAACCCGAACCAGAACCCGAGCCAGCTCCTGATGTTGGGGAAGCAGTAACTGTTCTTGTTTGAGCATTTTCACCTGTACCTACGATCACAGTAATGGAACCACTTCCTGTTATAGTAGGAATAAATTCTGCACTTGCAACAGTTACCGTTGAAGATTCTGCACCTGGAAGAATTACTAGAGCAATTCTTTCGTTACAAGTTAAATTTAATGGAGTACTTGTTGTAATGGTCGCATTTGCTACATTAACAATCGTAGGAATGCTTGATGTAGAACTTCCTGTGATGTTAATGCTTGCATTGGAATCAATCACCAATTGACCAACCGTTCCGTTATTCACAAGAGCGAAATTGGAATTATTACCTTGTACTGTTATATTTGCGTTAGCATTCTCTCCAATAACAACTCTTGAATTTGGTGCTGAAATATTGAGTACATTGCCGATTGCTTGTTCGTACCATGTATTCGCTTTAATTTGTTTAATATCAACTGATTTAAATATACCATTATTCGTTACATCAGCTTTTGGTGCATCAACAATTAATGTCTGTTTACTATAATTACCTTTTGGTATTGTAAACATAGTAGCTTCATCAGTCTTAATTGTTATGAAAGCAGCACCGCTTCCTAATAACTTTTCTAACTCTGCTTGAGAAGTTACGATTCCGGCTTTATCAACAACCTTAATTGTTACTGAATCTCCTTTTCCACTTAAGGTTTTACCTTTAATGGTAACGGTACCTTCTTTTAATGCTGATATATTACCATTTTTGTCCAATTTAATAATACTTGAACCAGTCGTACTCCAAGTTGTCTTATCATTTGATGAACTTGGTTTTAATTTTCTGTTAAGATTATACTTTTGTCCAACATTTAATACTGTAACTTTGTTCGAAATCTTAAATGATGTTGCAGGTTTTCTAATTGAAACAGTACTTGTTAAGGTATAAGTTTTCTTAGAGGATTTTACAGTACATGTAATAGTAGCTGTTCCCTTTTTAATTCCTTTTACTTTACCACTTTGGGTTACTGTTGCAACGTTTTTGTTACTGGATTCCCATTTGTAGGTTGCATTGGCGATATTATTCTTAATATTCAGATCATAATCGTCACCTACTAGAATGTCTTTTGCCTTTTTTGAAATCGCTGGTTTTGCAGTTGCTGCTTCTGCCGTTACGCTTGGATATGCTGTTACTATGGTTGATAAAATCATCGCACATACTAACAATTTAGCAAGCAGATTTCTTAAAGTTCTTTTTGTTTGACTCCTTGTCATTTGCATCTCTCCTTTTTTCAGACGAATATTATCCGGCTGTAATTTATTATATTCAACGGATCGTGTATAATCTCCGGGAATACCTATTTAGCTTGTAAATACCATATTTTAGTATTATAAACCACTAATTCCCTATTTTCAACATATTTCACTATATTTTTTTATTTTGTTTATTATTGATATTATTTTAACATAATTTATACATATAGCACAAATTACAATTAATTGTAAACTGGCACTCTTATAAATATTATTTGTGGTACTTCTAATCATACCAATTATATTATATAGTAATTAAAAGTTTATTCTGTACGATGAAAGGGGATTAATATGACTTCAATGAAAACAAGAAAAATAGTGATGGCTGCACTTATGGCCGCCATGACATGTATCGCAACTATGGTAATTCAAGTTCCATCTCCAACTGGCGGATACATTCATTTAGGTGATGGGTTTGTACTATTATCTGGTATTATACTAGGACCCTTATATGGTGGGGCGGCAGCTGGTCTTGGTTCAATGTTTGCCGATCTCTTATCCGGATATGCAGTATTTGCTCCTGCAACTTTAATCATTAAAGCACTTGCTGCAGTGATTGGCGGCTTGGTATATTACACACTTTGTCATACTGTATTCCAAGCAAAGCATAAATTGATTCCTGTTATTACTGCTGGCATATGTGGAGGAATTATAGTAACCGTAGGTTACTTTATCTTTGAGTCCATAATCCTAGGGAATGGATTGGCTGCTACTATTGTAGGAGTTCCTGCTAATATTGTTCAGAATCTTTTTGGAATTACTGTATCTTCCTTCTTGTTACCACTGCTATTTAAGGTGCCTCTAATAAAGGAAGGTATAAGTTAAAGAGAAATGTACACTAAACTCTCAATAATATTTAATCTTACTTTTTAATAACTGGCAAGGGACTGTGTAAAATAAGATTCATAGAAATTTTTTTCCTTCATGAACTTTATTTTATAGCGGTCTTTTTTGTTATAAATTATTTGTTTCAGCAGTTACAAGAATTTAATATCTAACACGTATAAGTTTTCATATACAACTTGTAAATGAGTCAATTCCGTATTACAATATATAAGTCTATATATTTTGTACAAGAAATGAATGTGAGGAGATAAGTAATGAATAAAAAAATTGAACAACACAATAAAAAGTTGTCAAAAAAGGCGAATGTAGATAAATACAATTCGCAGAAAAATTTCAATCTATATATGCTACCCTTAATAATTGCTGTAGCAGTAATACCTTTAATAGTACGATACTGTCAATACAACACTGGATTGTCCATCTTCAATTGGTATTCGGAAGATGATCACTATTTCGATTTTTTCTTATATTATAAGCATTTGTTTTTTATCCTAACATGCTCGATTATGCTTATATTGGTTGGTGTCAGAATCTACCATGACAAGATGCAGATTAAGTTCACTCCTGCATTAATCCCATTAGGTATATACGCCCTCTTAGCTCTGCTCTCAACCATATTCTCAAAATACTCAAGTTTTGGTTATAGCGGAATTTTCGAACAATTCGAATCTATATTCGCTTTACTCGGTTATTGTTTAGTCGTGTATTATGCCTTTCTCTTCATTAATACGGAAGATGATGTTAAACTAATACTCCGTTACTTAATAATTAGTGTATTCGTCTTAGGACTTTTGGGAATTGCTCAAACCTTTGGTCATGACTTCTTTTCAACAGATTTTGGGCTAAAAAATATATTCCCATTCAAATATTGGGATATACGTCATGACTTCACCTTCAAATTTGGTAAAAATCGCGCTTATTTGACCTTATATAACCCTAACTATGTTGGTGTTTACGTATCCTTAGTTGCTCCCATACTGGTATGTCTTGTTCTATCTGCTAAAAAAGCTAAGACTATACTTATTTATCTAGCCGCTCTAATCGGATTGATCATTAGCCTATACGGATCAGAATCAAAAACAGCATTAATAGCGATTGCTTTTTCATCCATTTTTATAATAATTCTTATGCGTAGATATATATTCAGAAATCTGAAAGTTATAATACCAGTTATTGCAATTGGCATTTGTTCTATAATCTTTCTACTCTTTCTAAATTATAATACTATATCGGAAAAGCTTAATACATTGATGCAACCTGATACTACTGAAAAGACGCTAACAGATATTAAGACAGAAGAAAATATTACACTTACATATCGAGGAAATGAATTACGTTGCAACTTATCAATAGATACCGATAATCAATATAATGTTAATCTTACTGATGCAAATAATCAGAATATAATAAGCTATCTCAATCCTGATACTTCTACCTTTGAGATTCAAGATGAACGTTTTACTGGCATTAGTATTGCCCCAGTAATGTATGAAAATCTACTTTGCGTTAAAATTCAAATTGATGGCATGGATTGGCTTTTCAGTAACCAATTAGGAGATGGAACCTACTACTACATTAATAGATTTGGTAAACCTGATAAGATAATAACAGCTAAGTCTGCTTTATTTACTGGTTATGAAAGTTTTGCAACAGGACGTGGTTATATATGGTCTCGAACTATTCCATTATTGAAAAATCATATTTTCCTCGGTTCTGGTGCAGATACATTTTCTATAACTTTTCCTCAGCAAGATTATGTTAATCTCTATAATTATGGATTTGCCAATGAATTTATTACAAAGCCACATAATATGTATTTACAGATTGGCATACAGACTGGCGTATTGTCTTTACTGGCGTACTTATTATTCTATGGTATGTATTTCTGTTCAAGTATGTATCTATATATAAAGGGACGTTTTGATAGTTTCTATTCCCAAGTAGGTGTAGCCATATTCATAGGTACTATAGGATTTATGGTGGCAGGACTTTCTAATGATTCTAGTATTGCTGTATCTCCTGTTTACTATGCATTAATTGGTGTTGGAATTGCCGTTAATTATAAGGTAAATATGGAGCGTAAAATAGGTCTATCTAAAAAATAATTGTATTGTGTAATGTTTATCAAAAACGCGTCTTTCACACTTTTAGAAATAACCTTACATTTAATGATAAGCGTCGGAACAATAACCATCATACTGATAAACCTCCCTTCTATACTATGAGCAAGTATAGATAGGAGGTTTATTTGTACTGAGTAGCATTTTGAAATGTTTTCTTACAATAGGGTACCCAGTTCGCAATTTATTACCTTTTCCTGTCATATGGATGCAAAAAGATTTGGAATCAGCATCAAAATCCTGTAGGTGGAAATCGAGTATTTCTCGATTACTGGCACCTGTATTCATTAATATCATGAAAGACGATCATTGATTCCTATTTTTGTGCTAGTATCCGGCTGCCTAAGAATAACCTGTACTACTTCTTCAGACATATATTTCTTGGCCTGTGTGACTGCTTCATTTTTTTAATAGGAATCTTCATAAGTTCATTTCGGTATAAATCGGAGAATAATCGATGATGCTTGCATACTTGTAAAAGGAACGTATACAGGCAAGGCTGTGGTTTCTGGTGGCTATGCAGCAATTCCTTTCTTTCTTAAACCATTCAAGGAAATCCAGAACCAATCTACTGTCTCATTGTATGTGGAGTGGTTTTTTATTCCATCCCAACAATTCTGTTTGCCAACTCATATATAGTACAACGGATGGAATACTGGGCTTTTAACTGACCGAAGTGATAAAGCATCTCTTGCCATCTCTTCTCTTGATATATTCACCTTTGAAAGTGTATCCAAGAATGTTCTTGGAAGAATTGTTCCATCCACCATATGAAAGATACGACTTCGTTTCCACTTATACGCCCCTTGCTTACCTTCTGGTGACAAGTAGGGTCTTTCCAGTTCCGAACCACACCTTTCATACATACTGTTCCTCTATACCAAGAAATATTCAATGTTCTTTCCAGTCTCTTCCCATCTTCCATGGTTTTCTCCCATGCGCCCAAAACTCGATTTACCTATTCTCCTCTTTTCGGAGCAGTTTTAAATATGATACAGCAGAGTTCACTGTATGGTACAGCCTTGTATGATTGCTTGCCCTCTTTCGAGGACTTTACTCATTCGCTTAGCACCTGTATTACTGCAACGCACCGGATTTAGCTATACGGCTCACTGGTGATTACCGTGGTAATTCTACCAAAAATCTTTTGAATTTAGAAGATGTAATTATTAGAAAATTGTTCATGTCGATTGCTTTGTTAAGATTTTCATTGAAACAAAGCCGGTCAAACAGCTTTTCCTACCCTTCCTCCTTATCTTTCCATTAATGAGTTTAAAGGAAATGCTGAAACAGGAAAGTATCAATGTATTCTAACACGTTACCACATGCTTAAAGATGGGAATAAAAAATCATGTGGTCTAATGCTACAATACAATGATGATTTTAGACTTGCTCACTCTTTAAAGAATGGTTCTATTAAATATGTCAAAACCCTAAATATTCCTATCACCGAACCGCCTTTTGGGATTGAATAAAAAATGCTGAATCATCGGGAATCCCAGAGTTTGAAACATGTGCGAAGTCTTACAGAAACTGGTCCTCTGGTATCTTGAATGTCTTTATATACGGATATACAAATGGACCAGTAGAAGGCTATAACAATAAAATCAAGGTATTAAAGAGAACATCCTACGGAATTCGTAACTTCAAACGTTCCCGAACGAGAATAATCCCATAGCTCTAACTAATGTAAAAAGACGATTAACACAGAGGCTTATTTGTCATGCATAAAAACATTTATTATTGAGACCAATATATAAAGCCCTAACATTAATAGTGGAGTGGAATTCAAGTGAATCCCACTCCAACTATTGACACAGAGCCCCAAAAAAAGTCTCATAACCTTTTGGGTTATGAGACTTTTCATTTAATACATTACTGAAATTAATTTTAGATTATTTATCAATAATGATATATTTACTTAAATCAATTTCATTAACAACTAAATTGCCATTAAAGTTTTGAGCAACTTTAATTTTCTTAACAACAACTCTTCCTTCATCAGAAACTGTATCTGTAAGAGCTATTACATTACCATTTCCATCATAGAATGTTCCGCCTACGATGAAATCAAATGCAGCATCTTCATCAAGTGTATCGTTTCCAACAGTAAATCTAAATGAATCTTCAAGAGCTTCAAGTACTGTTGAAGCATCAACTGTTACATCTTCCTGAACTACTACAGGAACTGTTTGAGAATTCTTAACAGTAAATCCTACGCTGTAAGGTTTGCCATTATATACTGCTTTAACTTGATATCCACCAATTTTTGCTTGTTTTACATAAATTCCGTCTGTATCTGTCAAGTTAAATACAGCACTACCACTAACTACTTTGATACCACCAGCAATTGCACTACCACTAGTTACTGTCTCAGGACCTGAAGTCTTTGACAAAGTATAATCACTAGCTGCAACTTCACTAACGATATTGTTATATTTATTATAGCCAAATAATGCAACTTTTACAGTTTCAGCACCATTGTTAGCATCGGTACGTACAGCATCTACTAAGTTTGTTGAACCCTTAAGTGCTAAGCCATAATGAGTTACAGCTCCTGTACCATCTTTAACAATAACATTGATATATTGTACTAAATTATCATATTTTACTTTGAATTTGTAAGTCTTGTCATCAATACCAGCTGCGTTAGTTACAGTATAAACTACTTTATCGTTAACGATAGCTTTAGCTAATGTAGGACCAACTCCACTAGTAATTTGTTCAAATTCAACATCTGCTAGATCAAGATTATCTTCCATTGCAACTCCATAGTTATCTTTTACGATAGCAGAAGCTGTAGCAACGTCAGTATATAATGATGAATTTGATACTGTTAATGTTGTAGTATCGAATGCCCAAGTAGCAGCCTTTCTTTCAGCACCAACAGTAATTGGAATTAAGATAGGAGCATAGTTTTTATAAGTTACTTTAACATATGCTGTACCTGTACCATATGATGTTAATTTACCACTATTTTCACCAACAAGTAATTTAGTTTCGTCCATTGATTCAAATTTGAAGTTATAACCTTCAACTGCTGAACTAATTTTATCATCACTGCTTGGTAATTTTATTTGTACATATAATGTATAAGCACCATCATAAGTACCAATTTTAGTATTTGGTGTAAATGCAGTATCCCAAGCTGGTTCTTTTGTAGCAACCGTATATTTGTTTGCTGCTACTACTAGTGTTGCATCTGTTGCAGTAATAACTGCTTCATCTGTAAACTTGATAGTATTATAATTAGCATCTAACTTATTTGTGTCATATGTTGCTTTAACTGTGATAGATTTTCCTTTTTCAGAGATATAAGCTTCTGTATCACCATCAGCATCATTATCTACAAGATATCCGTTTTCTGATCCTGCTGTAAGTTCTAAAGTTACATCATCATCTCCACCAACATCTACGCCGTTTGCATCATATACAGCAACGTTAAGTGTAGTGAATTCATCAAAAGTAATAGCTAAAGGTCCAGTAATTTTGATGTGAGTTGGCTCGCCATTAGAAGCTTTTTTAACAAAGTTCAAATTAGCATTGTCAACTACTGTGAATTTGTATTCTGTAGCATCCTTGAATTCAAGGTATGTTGTAACAGTAGCCTTTAAGCCAGCGTCAGCAGCATCGAATTTAACTTCTTCTACTACTTGTCTTTGCTTAGCTGTATCATTAGTTTCAATAACAAGATTATCTTTTGTAACAACTTTGCTCATATCAGCATTGAAGTATATTTCCATCTTCTTAGTTGTTGTTTGTACAATCTTAGTAATAGAAGCCTGAACTTTTACTGTAACAGGTGCAGATTCTGCAGTAACAACTGAAGCATCTCCTGCTAAGTATTCAGCATATTTTGCTTTGCTTTGGAATGAACGAGCAACAACTGTATACTCTCCAGCAGCGGTAGCAACAAATTTGCCACTATTATCGATAGAAGCTTTATCAGCTCCCTTTGTAACTTCCCATCTAGTGATGTCGGTAGATTTTCCACCAGTTACAGTTGTGTAATCTCTATTGAAGTTATTTGTTGCTCCAATAGCAATTGCTTCTTTAGGTACGTTAGTTACTGTTATAGTGTCCATGTTTTCTTTAACAGTTACTGTAGCTGAAAGTTTTGTTGTTTTTCCTGTAGCTAATTTAATAGCAACAGTAACTTTAGCTGTACCAATTTTTTTAGCTGTAGCAACACCGCTCTTGTTAACGGTAACTACTGCTTTGTCACTTGTTGTCCACTTATAAGTGGATCCTTTTACTTTACTCTTAACGTCGAAGTTAAACTTAGTTCTGCCTTCTTCATTAAGAAGTAAAGTTTTTGATTTTGCGCTTAATGCTGGTTTAGTTGCTGCGAATGCACTTGCAGCAGGAGCGAGTGTAGTGAATACCATCGCAAAAGCCAACACGAAGGCTAATTTCTTAAAGAAATTTTTCTTCATATTCTTTCTTCCTCCTTAAAATATATGGTTTGTATTATATTTTTTATGTCAGATGATGAAAATGTTACGAGATGTTAACACGTAACCAACGTCAGGAGACATACATAAATATAATCGTTCCAATAACAAGATGATTATAACAATATTCAAACAAAAGGTCAAGTCTTTTTACCTATAATTTTACTTTTTTTATAATCTCCTTTTACAACTGTATACCCCGACTTTTGCCTTATTTTTGACACATCCCAGCTTATTATTCATAAGTTAGTTTGTATCTATTCCTGGCTTATTATCCCAGATACATCAGATAGATTACACCCTGTTTGATTGTTAGATTCCGTATTGAATTGACTATATCTAAGCCATAAATGAGTGAACATTGTAACTCAATTTGAACACTATCTATTTGACTCACCCTTATAATGCACTTTGTTTGTGTCAGATTTATGTCATGGTTTTGTCATAAATAGTTTATTTTTTTGTAATATATTATTTTATTAAGATATTTAACTATTGTAGTATAGTTTCTACTGTTTTCTGCATCTGCTCTGTTTCACAGGTAGTATTATGAAGGATAGGTGCAGTACGAATTTCTTCAATTGCCTGTGGTACATCAGTACCGGCTATTTTGCTTAGTTCATCTACTAACTCAAAATCGCTCAGGGTATCGTATTTTATGTCAATTGCGTTCATAACACTTCTTGCGAATTTGTATGGGCTTGCCGTAGAGGCAATTATAGTTTTATTTGTGTCACCTGTATTAATAATGTAGTTATTATATACACTGGCTGCAACTGCTGTATGTGTATCAATAACGTATCCCGTATCTTCATATAATTTCTTAATAGTATCTGCAATTTCCTTTTCAGAAGCATATCCTCCGATAAAATCCACCATTTGTGCTTTCATCTCTGAAGTTATATCATACTCGCCCTTGGTGCTTAGAGCTTTCATCAAAGCCAGTGTCTGTTCTGCATCTCTTCCTGCAATTTGGAATATCAATCGTTCTAAATTACTTGATATTAAGATATCCATAGATGGAGATGATGTTAATATAAATTCTCTATTTCTGTTATACACACCTGTTTGAAAGAAATCAAACAGAACTTTATTGTCATTGGAAGCGCAGATCAATTTATCAATTGGCACTCCGATCGACTTTGCATAGTATGCTGCTAATATATTCCCGAAGTTACCTGTTGGTACCACTACATTAATTTTTTCACCTTCTGTAATCTCTTCATTCTTATAAAGATTAGCATAGGAATAAACATAATACACAATCTGTGGTACCAGTCTGCCGATATTGATCGAGTTAGCTGATGAAAACTGATAGCCTTTCTTTTTCAGATCTGCTGCTAAGTCTTTATTATTAAATATAGCTTTTACTCCGTTTTGCGCATCATCGAAATTACCGTTAATACCAATGACATAGGTATTATCGCCTTTTTGTGTAACCATCTGTTTCTCTTGAATTGGACTTACTCCATCCTTAGGGTAAAATACAATAATCTTAGTATTCTCTACATCAGCGAACCCAGCCAAAGCTGCTTTACCAGTATCACCGGATGTAGCAGTAAGTATTACTATTTCATCTTTTACCTCATTCTTCTTGGCTGCAGTTGTTAATAAATGTGGTAATATTGATAATGCCATATCCTTAAATGCTATGGTTGCTCCATGGAATAATTCAAGGTAATAAGCTCCATCCGCCAAAACCAAAGGTGCAATCTCTTCTGTATCGAACTTCTCATCATAAGCTTTTGCTATACAATTCTTTAATTCATCTTCCGTAAAATCCGTAAGAAACAGCTTCATTACCTCATAGGCCATCTCTTGATAAGTCATTTTAGCCAATTCCTTCATATCTATTGTTAGCCGCGGAATTGTAACCGGAACATACAATCCTCCATCGTCTGCCAGCCCTTTCAGAATAGCTTGAGAAGCTGTAATTGGTTCACTATTGCTACGTGTACTCTGATACATTAGATTCATATTCTTTCATTCCTTTTTTTGAATTTATTTTTAATAGTAATTTTGTCTAAATTTTCTGTATTATAACACGTTTGAATATCGTGCACAATATATAAAACAAAAATTCCATGGAGCTTGTCCAACAAGTTGGCAAACTACATGGAATTTTACGGGTAAGCTATTAAGCTTATATACGGCAACTAAGTTTATCAGTCTTTAAAAAATTCGTGTCCACCGTACTGGAATAAGAACTCTAAATTATTGTCAAACCATTTCATACTGCTCCTATCCGCTTTTGATCTTGCTGAGAAGTATAATGCTCCTTGCGAATAATCTTTTCCCTGCATTACCTTCTCAACTGCAGTAATTGTATCCTTTGTGATTTTTACTGACCAGTACCGCTTATCTTTAATTGGCGAAAACTGATAGGTTCCACCATCTTTTTGGAATACAACCCCTTTGATCGTATTAGGGAAACTTTTATCTTTCACTCTGTTTAGGATTACATTTGCTACTAGAATCTTTCCCTTAATATCTTCTCCTGTGGCTTCTGCTTCTACGATTCGTTGTAGTATCTCGATATCCGAACTGGATAAGTCGATTACTTTCTGTTCTGTATTCTTTGTATCTAATTTTTCTGTCTTTTGTTCCGTATCTGCGGTCCCTTTCACTGCTTCTTCGGTGTCTTTGCTCTTTTTCTTTTTGGTTGAACTGCTATCAACCTTCTTCTTAGCAACTGCTCCTACCTGTTGGGAGTCTGCCTTAATGTCTTCTTCCTTTGTCTTATCTTCCGAATTGTTCGAGTCCATGTTTAGTACTTTACCGTAATTTGTCTTTTCCCTGTATCCCACTGGGCTTCCAACTGTTGTTAAATCGTACAGTATAAATTTACTGTCTAGATTGTTTCGATTGGTTAGTATTATTGCTTCATAAGCTGTTTCTTCTTCTGCCTCATCGGCCGCTAATTGCATTATCTCTGTTTTCGCGTAAACCTCCACACTATTATTGCTTGCGCCGTAGATATAGTCAGGACTAAGTATAAATAAGACGGTAGTCATCATATAGGCAGTTACTGCCATTTGCGTCTTATATTTGCCGATATGACTTGGTAATATCTTAAATATCGGCTTCTTAATCTTTTGAAGAAACGAGTGTATTTTTAGCATGCATACATCCTCTTTTCTTTTTTTATTATAACTCCACCAATAGGGAGCTCTTTTTAACGTTTCAAAAAAATTGATCCTAACAATTTCTTTTTACGTTCATCATGCATTATATCATCCTACTTTTGAGTGTCAATAAGCTAGCTTCATTTTTGGAAGAAAAAGCATAATGTTGTTACCATATTTTACCATCAATATAATAAATGCACAAATTGTTGCTGCACAAATCGCACTTTATATGGTCATCTTGTACAATAATATTTTAACTAAATATTAAGTATATATTAACTATTTTACGTACTATTTATAATTTTTATACATATCATTAAAAATTAATCCTTTTGTGGTTGCGAAAAGTGTTGATTTTAGTAGTTTTTAATAATTTTGACACTTTAAACTAGTACATTATTATGTAATATTTTCGTAATATTTCGCATCTAGGTATTATGGCTTAATACCTTTATTCTCTAGAGGTCTAAGCATTCTTATGCATTTTCTGATATCCTCCATTATTTTCTATTCCTATAGAATAAAATAATACATCCCATTGACACTTAATCATATATATGTTGTAATAAAATCGCTAACACTCTTACCGTAAAGGAGGATTATCATATGTCTTTATTAACTGGTGTATACAAAACTACAAAAAAAAATGGTGAAGCCTATTATAAAACTTCTATCACCTATAAAAACAAGCACATAAGCCTAGGTAGCTACTCATCCGAAAACTTAGCGAGCCAAGCATATGGACTTGCGACTGAGATTCTCCGGAATAATCTCTATAACATTGACGATTATGATGTTTCTACCTCACTATCTTTCGAAAAATGGGTGGTTTTAATTAATGTACGCGATAATGGAATATACTTTAAAAATCCTGTTTATCTTAAAAATCGATATTTTATATACTATATTAATAAGGATATCCTTCTTAAGTTTGATGTAGACGACCTCTTCTATTACACGCATCATAAGATTATGAAACGAGGTGGTCACTTATTTGTGTCTGATTATGGTATGCAGGTTAATATCATGGCGCGTTATGGGATTAAGAATTTTGCTGTATCCGGACGGGATTTTCGTTTTGCAAATGGTGACGAAACAGATTATCGATATGGAAATATAGAGATTATTAATCGTTATCACGGCATTACAAAATCATTTCATAAAGGAATGCCTATTTATACCGCAAAAATACATATTAATGGTGATTACATTATAGGCCGATATCCTACTGAAGTTGAAGCCGCTATTGCCTATAATAAAGCAGCGAGATTAATCCAAGAGAAGGGTGTTGTAAAAAATTTTCCTGAAAACTACATTAGTGAACTCGGAGAAATTGAATATGCAAAAATCTATCACACCGTGAGAATATCGAAAAAACTTCGAAATTATGAAATATAAATCCACCATCTAATTATTAATTTTTTCTTACATATTTAAGAATATATTAATTTTTTTTTAATATTTTAAAAATAATGCTACCCTTTTGCAAATTATGTGTTATAATAGTGGCATATTTATTCTTCTTCCATTCAATATTTCGAAAATGAGCCATCAATCATCCAAGCGTACCACTTGGATGATCTGATGGCTCATTGTTTATAAAAGTAAAGTCTAAAATCAAATCATTATTCAACCTAAATGTAACAATATATCTCTCAAAACCAAACTATTCAGTAAACATATTACATTACATATCTTAACTTGAAATTAGTAGCCTCAGCTTTGCATCACCAATTAACTTGAATCCGTGTCTGCCATATTGTGCATTTACAGTGAATTGAAAGAATCCGTATGGTTCTTATGCCGTGGTAATTGTGCCAATCTCTGAAAAACAAGCTGTCTGACCGAAGCGATGTTCTTTCGCGTAGGGAGTTCTTGTTTTTCAGAGATGTTATAAACAATTTCCACGGCATTAGAACCAAGCGGATTCTTTCTCTGAACAGTAAATGCACAATCTGACAGACACGGATTTCGACTACTCCAAAAGGCAAAGCGTCCTCCTTAATATATCCTAATTCCGTTTCTTCCTGGAACATCTTTTTCTCAGCGGATTTAATAATCGGCTAGAACTCCATACCAGAATCGCAGATATTCCCAATTGAAGGATAACACTTAATAGAAACCAATCATTTTGTAGTTTCATGGATATAGTTCCAAAATTATGGAGAAATGCTGTTAGTCTTGAACCGGTACCAATCTGATTTTCTATCATTGCAAAACATGACATAGCAGGGTTAATAAGTAATATCAATATCCAATTTCCCACATCCGGATTTTGATGGATTTCTGTACCCACGGAGAACTTATTTATTTTCAATTCCGCAAGAATTGTAATAGCCCATACTATACACAGACTTCCTAACCCAATAGCTAGTATTGCACCATAGGTTGATACTGTTGCCGCTGTAGTCTTTTTAAACAGAGTAGAGAAAAAGATACCAATACTGCCCACGAATATAGCAGTAACAACGATTAATACCATAAATTCTAATAAATCTCGAAAAGTGACACCACCAATTGAAAATACCAATGCCAATACTGGCAAGCTGGAGAGCGCCAACAGAATAGTCATGCTGATTGAGGACGCTAATTTTCCAAGAATAATCTGAAGAGGACTTAATTTGGTTGTTAATAGTATCTCTAAAGTTTGTTTTTCCCTCTCTCCAGATATGGAGGATGCAGTCAAGGCTGGTACCATAAAAAGCACCATGACAAACTCTGTCGCAGTTATGATTGCATAGATTTGAAGGATATCCGAATAATTCACGGTTCCACCATATTTGCTTTCATATTCAAAGGTTACATAGAAGGCAAAAAGACCAAACAATGCTAATAATCCATTATACCCCAGTAAATAGAATGAAGTCTTCATACTTCTAACACTAGTCTTTAGTTCTTTCAGATATACTGGATTTATTTTCATGTTTATTACCTCCTTTACTCTTCTTTATTTGTAAGTTGCATAAACAATGCCTCTAGATTGCTCTCTTCTCTGTAAAAAGAGGATAACATGGCTCCATTCTGAATCATGCTGGCTAAAAGAATAGACTCTTCTTTCACATCTCCCCGAAACAATATCGATATACTATCTTCTAGAATTGTTACGTTCTGGACTAATTTATTCTGTTTTAAAATCTCTACTGCTCGTTCAAGATTGGCTGTAAATCGCATAACAATGGGTTTAGCAGCTCCTCTAGCTGAGATAATCTCCTCTACGGTCCCATCTACTACCATCTTGCCTTTCTCAATAATACCAAGGTTACTACACATCTGTGCTAATTCAGGCAGAATATGTGAACTTATTAAAATGGTTTTTCCCTTTTTATGAAGTTCTTTCAATATTTCCTTCATTTCAAAACGAGCTCTCGGATCCAATCCCGATGCTGGTTCATCTAATATAAGAAGCTCCGGATTATGGACCAAGCTTCTGGCAAGACAAAGCCTCTGTTTCATTCCTCTGGATAAATCATCTACATAATTATTTGCCTGATCGGTTAATTGAACTTGATCCAATAATTCCATACATAAACTTCTTGCTTCTGCTCCCAATATCCCATAGATGGAAGCATAGAATTCCATATATTCCATAGCCTTTAAATTATCATACACTCCAAAAAAATCAGGCATATAACCAATTTTACTCTTTAAACCCTTATAATTCTTTCTTGCATCCACACCATCCACATAAACTTCACCGGAATCAGCCTTTAGAAGACCGGATATAATCTTCATAGTGGTAGTTTTACCAGCACCATTAGGGCCAACAAATCCAAATATTTCACCTCTTTTTATTTCAAGATTAAGATTGTCTAATGCAACAAACTTACCGTATTTTTTCGTAAGATTTTTAATTACCAGCATAGATATTTGCCTCCTTCCAATAAGAGATGTATGGCAAAAGCATCTGGTATCCCTGAAGCGACATATCGGTGCTATATCGAATGGTTACGGTATTTTGTTCTGTTAAATAGTCTGCAATATCTGTTACACTATTACCAATCCCTGCCTGAAACACCTCATCAAAACTGCCAGTTCTATTGTTTAAGAAATAGATTTTCCCTTCGAAATCTCTCTGAAATTCAGAATCAAATTCCTGATTTCTCGTAGTTAAATACTCAAATGATATAATGTTATCATCTTCCGGCAAATGGTACTCCACTGTCTTATCATCAGTATCTAAATAGCGGTATGCATAATACTCATCATAATAGCCATCTGTCTCATCCATATAGGAATCAATTGACGGAACAAAACTTCTGTTTCCTTCCTCGTAATCTATTTGGACCGGAAACAAACCTACCTTGGTGCCATAACAATCCAACTTTTGAGACAATTCATCCAATATGTTATCCTGATCAATATCCTTTTCTTCTGGAATATTATCACCTTCTGGAATATTATTACCTTCCGGAATATTATCACCTTCCTGGATATCTTGCCCTTGCACTGTATTATCATCCAGAAAACCGATTACATAGTTCCCATTTCGGTTATCTAATAACTTACTCTCCCCAAGGTAATACAATATATTAGCTTTGTGATTCGTTTCAGATGAATTATCCTGTGGTTCATCATTTCCACCTGCAACACGATTAATAATATCATTGCTGTAAAAAATATCTCTTGTTGAAAGGAATAATGATTCCTTATCATCCAAGGAAACCGTTTCACCCTGCCCGATATCTCCAATATGAATCAAATATCCATCGCACATTAGAATCGCACTGAATAAATCAAAATCAAATTCATTTGTTACCGTTCCGTTTATTTCTTCCCCAGTATAGTGAATGTCATAGACTAATTTATTCTCCATAGCATAATTACTTTTCGTCTGATAATATACCGGCGAAAAGGCAGGATTGTTATTTATCTCTAGTATGGTTTTATCAGCCCCAATGTTTATAGCCATCCTATATTTGTCAAAATCTATTTCCCTCTCGGGCTGTGAGTTATTCATATAATAATTATAACTGCTGTCGCTAAGCTCGGTAACTGCATATTTATTACCTAATTCTACAGCATATTTATGATTATACGGTGCTGTCAGCCCAAAACTAACCTCATCCTCTACCGTATTGTCCCCATGGAAGGTAACTATATCTACATACCCTACGTACGGTTCATTAATCCTGGTATCAGAACCTACGAAATATACTATAAGAGTAAAGGCAATGGCTAAAATAGGAACCATAATCCTAGTTAAACTTCTCTTATCCCATTTCTTTAATATAAGATAAATGCCGGGACCAATAAGGAGAATATATATCAAGAGTATAATAATATATTTAATAATCTTTGGTACATTCTTAGCATCTGTATAAGATATACTGTTATAGATTCCATAGTTTGAATACGCACCGTAATACTCCTCATGTAACTGCTCTTGTTTTGTACTGCTCATATTTTCCAATATAGAAACTAGTATTACTGTTCCAAATGATTCGTCTACCTGAATCAATCCTATATCAAAATTAAATAGTTGAACTGTTCCGCACCCTACCTTGAGAGTCTGCATTAATTTATAATTTTGCTCTGAAACTATGGTAGTTCCACCTTCTAATTGTACTTGAACTATACTTTTTTCTGTGGTATTAATCTTTAATTTGTCACTAGCATCCTTAGCCCATTGGTCTGATATGATATTTTCAACTGTTATAGGTTGTTTTCCATATGCTAAGAGCATATCATTCCTGCTCTTAATAACCTCCATCATTAGTTTTCTCTCTTCTGAATAATCCAATATTTTCTGCTTAATATCTTGAATTGATTCTTCATTCATTCCAAAAGAAATATCATCTTTTTTGATAATTTCTGACGTCGTTATGGAATACGTATCCTTTAACTTTGCTAATGTTTCATCTGCATATTCGCCAGTTCCAATTACCAGGGTTCCCCCTTGAGCAGTCCAATGCTCAATAGCCTCTAACTGTTTATTGCTTAACAGTCTAGTATCATACTGGTTTATAATAAGAACATCTAACGGCTCAAGACCATTATAATCATCTGACAAATTATTTTCATTTAGATAAAATACTTTGGTAGCTGCTGTATCTAAATATTCCATTTTCTCTCTATCATCAGTTAGAACTCCAACATAAGCTTGTTCTTCGTAATTTCCAATATTGATTTTCCTATTTGCTTCTATCATTGTCTTCTGATTCATATCTACTATTTTTACTTGCAGAAGACCTGTGTCATCCACCAAGGGTATAGTCAGTGTTACTTTTTCAGTAAATTGGGATGTTATACTTATTTGCTTACGATAGACAACATTATCTTCCGCTTTTGGCAAGATAACTTGAAGCCAGCCTTCAAAATCCTCCCCCTCATTGGTAATAGTCGCACTTACACTCATATTCCTTCCGTATTTAGCATAATGATTATAACCATAATCAATGGACATAAACATACTTTCACTATACTCTAAATCTTCATATCCGGTATCTACCGCTTTACTAAAAGCAGTCAGAGATACATTCGGGAATATACCTATAATAAGGATTATTGCCATAATCAGCAGAATATTCTGTTTTCTTAGCCAAACCTTCTTCATATAATATTGCCTTCCTTTTTCGCATCCAGTACTACTTCAAATACGGTTCCTTCAAAGTTACTACGTACATCAATGGTTCCTCCATGCATTAGAATAATACTTTTTGCAATTGCAAGTCCTAATCCTGTTCCGCCAGTTTCACTAGATCTAGAACTTTCCACACGATAGAAACGGTCAAATATATTCTTCAGGTCTTTCTCTGGAATTAATTTTCCATAATTGGTAACAGTTACTATAATTTTCTCATTATCTCTCACCAATTTTAATTTTACGCTTTTACCATCCTTGCCATACTTAATCGCATTGCTGATTAGGTTTGCAAAAGCCCTTGCTAACAGATTGCCATCTGCAATAACAATGGCGGAGGAGGAAGTGGTGCAAAAATCGTACTCGAGCCCGCTCTCCTGAAAGCTAGGATAGAATTCATCCACCAACTGGTTTATAAATTTAATCATATCAATTTCAGATAGCTCCATTGTCACTTCACCAAAGCTAAATTTTGTGTAAGCAAATAAATCTTCAATTAGTTTCTCTAGCCTTTTTGATTTATTATAAGCAATCTCTATATATCTTTGTTTCATTTCATTATTAAGTTTATGTTCTTCCGAAACCAAATCTAAGTATCCGATAATGGAAGTAAGTGGTGTCCTTAAATCATGGGCTACACTGGTTATTAATTCATTTTTTGTATATTCGTTCTTACGATTATTTTGTATCAGTTGCTGTATATCGTCGGCCATCTGATTTAATTTTGAAGCTATTAGTGCAAACTCATCTTCACGCTTTATATCAATTCTAGTATTAAAATTGCCAGCCGAAATTTCTGTTATACCCCCTGCAATTTCCCCTAAATAAGCAGCAAATTTCTTGGTAAGAAGTAAGAAATATATAATAAATAAAATTACTCCAATGATTAACGTCATAACAACTGAAACTATAAGGAAACCTCTGCCTGGTGTTTCTGTTATCTGTGAAGTAGCTCCATTCTGTACACCATTGATGGCATATTCCCTTAAAGCCACTCCATTACTGGCTGTACTATTCATGCTGTTGTTGATGTTGTTACTCAATTTATCGGATGTTAGAATATCCATATTAGATGTATCATAACTTAAGATGTTATAGATAGTATAAATGCCAAAAAGTAAGGCTGCTTCTGATATAATGGTATAAACCAGACTCAATAAGCTATATAATACTATCTCAAATCGAAAACTTTTAAATATGCTATTTTTCAATTTTATATCCAACTCCCCAAACTGTTTTTATGATTTGCGCATTACGAGAATCCATCTCAACCTTTTCTCGTAATCTTCGAATATGAACCATTACTGTGTTGTTTGCCTCATACATTTTCTCATTCCAAACACGTTCAAATATTTCGTCCGTGCTGAACACTCTTCCTGGATTGGTTGCTAATAAATATAAAATATCGAATTCAATTGGTGTTAATTTAACATCTCTATCATAAGAAATCACTCGATGATCTTCTTTATTTATAATTAAATGATTAACAACAATTTCTTTATCGAGTCTTTCTTCATGAGAATTTGGATTAAATTTAGTATATCTCCTAAGCTGGGATTTCACACGAGCGGTTAATTCCAGTGGATTAAAAGGTTTGATTACATAATCATCTGCTCCGGTGCTTAAACCAATAATTTTATCTAAATCTGTAGATTTAGCGCTCAGCATAATAATAGGAATAGTACTAGTGTTACGTATCGTTTTACACATACTTAAACCATCAATTTCAGGCATCATAATATCCAAAATGATTAATTGAATATCTTCCTTCTCTAGTATCTCTAAGCCTTCATTCGCACTATATGCTTTAAGCACTTGATAGCCGTCACTGACCAAATGAATCTCAACTAATTCTGCAATTTCTCTATCATCATCAACTACCAATATACTAGTCTGTTGCATATCTTTATCCTTTCAGAATATCATGTTTATATAGTATTATTATCTTTAATTATAACATATAATACCTGTATTGCCTATTGCGAAAAAGCATTCTGAACAAAGTAATTTCTATGCACATACTAGCATATATCCATATAAAAATCTTTACTTTTTTCTTAAGAAAGCTTGTAAATTCCATACATTCGTTGCAAAAAATAACCTCCATTGAAATATATAATTTCAGGAGGTTTCATCTAAAAATAAGTAAATATATTAGTCAATTTAAAATGAGCAGCACTATAAGCCGAGTTCTGTATTAAATGATCATCTATCTTTGCCACATGTTACCATATGGCTCATTTGCCTTAAGGCAAATTGCGACCTACCCTAAAGCACGACGGGCAGCCGTATCGCTTTAAATTCGGTCTTGCTTCGAGTGGGGTTTACAGTTGCCCCGTTTGTTACCAAACAGGCGGTGGGCTCTTACTCCACCTTTCCACCCTTACCAATTATAGCAATCTGTATGCAAATATGCAGGCAGTTACTCTATTGGCGGTATATTTCTGTTGCACTAGCCTTGGAGTCGCCTCCACCGGACGTTATCCGGCACCCTGCCCTATGAAGCTCGGACTTTCCTCACCTATGACCTTTCGGTAATGGATTTTCATCCAACTTATAGGCGCGATCATCTGTGCTACTCACCAGACGTAATTCTATCATGAAAATGTATAAATGTAAATAGCATTTTAAACCAACACTTTGTCTTTCAGATTTATGAAATTATTTACATAGTTCCATAAACTTAAGAGCTGAATTCGTATGAAATTTGTTTTTGTGATAGATAATATAAAAATGACGTTTGAAGGTTAAATCCTTTATTTTAATTTGTTTAATAGTTCCGGATTCTAGATCCTGCTTTACTAATAGATAAGGAAGAATAGATAATCCCAGCCCTTCATTTACAGCTTTAATAATTGCTCTTGTGCTGACGCTTTCCCATACTGGTTTTATCTCAATATTATGTACAAGCATTGTGCTATCGAAGAGTTCTCTGCCTCCACTTCCTTTTTCGCGAAGAATAAAGTCGTATTTCGGAAGAACTTCCACTGCTATCTGCTCTTTATTATAAAATGGGTGGTTTTTACCGCATATTAACACTAACTCATCTTCCATAAATTTTTCACTAATAATTTGTGGGTTGTGAGTTATTCCTTCTATTAGACCAAAATCAATTTCATTAGACATAACACGTTTTTCAATATTCTCTGAATTATCAATGATAACATGTACTTTCATCTGTGGAAATTGCTCATTAAAACGATTCACATATTGTGGTAATAGATAATTACCAATTGTAATGCTTGATCCCACTCTTAGTGTCCCTATAGAATCCCAGTCTTTCATTTCTTTCTCCATCTCGTCAAAGAGTGAAACAATATGTGTTGCATAATTCAGAAATTGTTTACCCAATTCTGTAATATATAATCTTCTCGAGATTCTGTCGAACAGCTTAACTCCATAATATTCTTCCAATTCTCTAATGGCAAGACTCACGGACGGTTGCGCAAGATAAAGCTTTTCTGCGGCAGCTGTAACGCTTTCGCATTCACAAACTGTAACATATATTTTCATATGACGTAGTGTCATGAATTCTCCTTTCTAATATACATTTTTATTCCATAACGTTTTTATTATGAATCTAATAACATAATACTATTTTTATTATCTATATACAAGTGATAAACTATATTTATATTTTCACATTGTTACTAGGAGGCTTTCATGAAAAAGGATTGGAAGATTTACTCAAAATTGTTCATTTCAACTTTTTACTTAAGTTCATTTACTTTTGGTGGCGGGTTTGTCATTGTTCCTTTAATGAAAAAAAAATTTGTCGATGATTTAAAGTGGATTGAGGAACAAGAAATGTTAGACTTAACGGCAATTGCTCAGTCTTCACCCGGCGCAATTGCTGTTAATGCATCCATATTAATCGGCTATCGTATTGCAGGAATCAAAGGAGCTATTATTACAATATTGGGTACGATAACACCGCCGTTGATTATTATCTCTATTATCTCTATGTTCTATGCCGCATTTCGAGATAACCTTGTAGTCAACGCAGTACTCAAAGGTATGCAGGCAGGTGTGGCTGCTGTTATTATTGACGTTATAGTGAGTATGGGTGGAAGTATAGTGAAAGATAAAAAGGTAATCCCTATGTTCATGATGATTGGTGCATTTGTAGCTACCTATTTTTTTAAAGTTAATGTAGTATATATTATTTTGGTCTGTGGAACACTCGGTGCTTTTTCAACCTTACACAAAAAATCAGATAAGAAGGTATAAGACAATGATTTATTTAAAGTTGTTTTGGAGTTTTTTTCAGATAGGACTATTTAGTATCGGTGGTGGTTATGCTGCTATACCGTTAATACAAAATCAAGTTGTAGAAATCAACAGATGGATTACTATGACTCAATTTACAGATTTAATTACTATTGCAGAAATGACTCCAGGTCCAATTGCAATTAACTCATCAACCTTTGTAGGAACTCAGATTGCAGGTCTTCCTGGAGCACTTGTAGCTACCTTAGGTTGTGTACTACCTTCAAGCATCATAGTTTTAACCCTTGCCTATTTCTATTATAAATACAAGAATTTAACACTTGTACAAGGCGTTTTAAGCGGATTACGTCCTGCCGTAGTTGCTCTTATCGCTTCTGCCGGATTATCTATTCTTATTTTAGCTTTTTGGGGTAATAAGGATATTACCACCTTTCATTTAGCTGATGTGAATTATATTGCAGTAGGACTTTTCACCTTTAGTTTACTTATTTTAAGAAAATTCAAAACAAATCCAATCTATGTTATGATGGGGTCCGGTATTGTTGGTATGGTAATTTATCTAGTTATTTAATAATAATCATACAGCAGTGCCCTCAGCTCATGATTAATTTAAGTCATGAGCCATAATTGCTTTCATTCTAATTGATATTTCTCTAACTTTCCTCCTGCTGCTTGAACGAAAGTAGGGAATATGTCCATTGCTGCACAGGGTTCACTAATTACTTGATTGGATGGAATAACACTTGGCCAGGATAATATATATTTTTCAACATAAACAGAATATCTCAAATATCAGCTTTGCCCCACAAATTAAATTAACTCCGCGAGCACCTTGGTGTATATTTACAGTGAATTGAAGGAATCCTCATCGTTTCTTATACTCTGGTAATCGTGCCAATCTCAACAGAGCGTGATGTTTGACGTAAGCGTTGTGTAACAACGCTTACGGAGTTCGCGCTCAGTTGAGATGCTTTAAACGATTATCAGAGTATTAGAAACGCAGGATTCCTTCTCTGAACTGTAAATATACACCAAGGTACTCACGGAGTTCTCTATCCCCAAGGGCAAAGCGTCCGTTTCCCATAATCCATTCAAAAATTAAACTCTAAAACAACTTCCCCCCACAAATTCCTTCAGAATTGAATTCTGTGGGACAACTTCACTGTTAACACCAAGAAAATAATCCAGAAATTTAAGTAAGCGTTTTGCTTCCACATATTCCTCGCAATCTCTTTCAATTCCAAATAGGATAGGTTCCGCATATTGTTTCAAAATCGCTAATTCATAAATCAATGCCGAATTAAACATTGCATCTACATCCTCTTGAAATGGGAAGATATTCTCTTCTTCTCCACGTCTTACTGAAGGCCACATACTTATGGTCTTTCTTCCGGAGGCCCCTCTAGTTCTAGCATCCCTTACCATTCTGCGAAGCAGCCTTACATCTGTGGTAGGAATTCTATTGTGTTCATCAATATTTAAAGATGTCAGGGCACTGATATAGATTTTGAATTTACTTTCTCGAGGTAAGCTATAGGATAATTTGTCATTTAAACCGTGAATACCTTCAATTACAAGAATATCATTGGGTCCTAAAGTCTTATAATTCCCCTTATATTCTCTATGTCCACTCTTAAAATTAAAGCTAGGTAGTTCTACGGTTTTGCCTTCCAACAAATCAACCATATCTTTATTAAACATTTCGAGATTAATCGCATAGAGTGATTCATAATTTGGATTTCCCTCTTCATCCAGTGGCGTTTTGTCTCTTTCTACGAAATAATCATCCACAGCTATCGGATGAGGAATTAACCCGTGTGTCCTTAATTGTATGGATAATCGATGAGAAAATGTTGTTTTTCCAGAGGAAGAAGGACCCGCGATCATAATAAATTTTTTATCCCTTGCTTCTTTAATCTGTTCCGCTAGTTCACCTATCTTTTTCTCCTGTAATGCCTCCTGTATTAAGATCAAATCGTTCATCATCCCTTGAACAATCAAATCGTTTAACGCACCTACCGTATCAAGATCCATTGTCTTTGCCCAGCAATTTGTTTCTTTTAAGGTACGAAACAATCTATCCTGCGGTTTAAAGGGTTCTAATACGCTAGGATTTTTTTTATTGGGAAGGAGAAGTAGAACTCCCTCATCGTATAAAAAGAAATCAAAATGCTTTAACATTCCTGTACTGGGTGGCATATAGCCATAAAAGTAATCTTCGAAACCCTCCAGATTGTAGATGTTTGCTTTTGATACTCTACGATATCGAAATAGTTTTTCCTTATCATACATGCCATAATAGTTAAACAATTCAATGGCATCGTCTGTTCCAATTGTCTTCTTGCTAATTGGAAAATCATGATCAATAACACTCTGCATTTTTGCTTTTATCGCACGGCAATGTTCTTCTGTAAGTGGTTTTTCCATTGCGATATTACAATAAAGTGCGTTTCCTATGGAAAATTCAACAGAAACTTTACGTACTGTATCTAAACCTAACACACCATATATGGCCTTTAACATTACTAATGTCATACCTCGATTATAGGTTTTTCCCCCTGCATCATCACCGGTGGTAACAAATCGAACACTACAATCCTTTTGCACTGTTTTGTGTAATTCACGTAATCTATTATTAATAAATGCCAGGATAATATCATCTTTAAAATCTTTCTGGTATTCTTTACTGATCTCTAATAAGCTGATTCCTTTCGGATATTCTTTTATTACGCCATTTATTTTAATCCGAACTGTTACTTCTTCCATGGAAACCTCCTCATGTTAAAGCGGATATTCGCAATCCGCTTCGCTACTTACTTATAAGGTAAAATACAATAAACCTTCTTCAATATAGCCCATTTCCTGCTGTACTTCTTTTAATCGCTCCAATGCTTTCTCGGTAGGGTTATGATTTATCTCATCAATTACCTGAAGTCTGAGCCTTTTCTCTCGGATAAGATACTCTTTTACAATTGGTTCTCGTTGCTCTAAAAGCAATTTTCCATACCGATAGAACACCTCCCGATCATAGCTTTCTTTCTCCAATACCGGAATAGCTTTCATAATTATATAATATTTTCCTTCTTCTTTTAACATATGTTCCTGCACAATGCCAAATCCAATTTGATGTAAAAATCTTCTCACTAAATACAGTTCAGATTGAGGTTGTAAAATTAGTTCTTTACTCTTTCGCACTGACTTAAGGCCTTCCTCTAATATTCTAACCGTTAAAGCTCCTCCCATTCCCGCTATCAGAATAGTATCTGCTTCTCCTGGCTCCATTTCATGTAGTCCATCTGATAATCTGGTATGAATTCGGTTATCATAACATTGACGAGTAATATTTTCTCTTGCTCTCTCTAGTGGCCCTATGTTTACATCCATTGCAATAACCTGTGGTGCTATGTCATGTTCTATTAAATATATCGATATGTAGGCATGGTCACAGCCTACATCCGCAACCCTGTTTCCACAAGTAACAGAATTCGCAACTGCCTTTAATCGTTGTGATAATTGCATTATAACTCCCGCCTTCCTGCTAAACAGGCTTTTCTTACTCTAAATAATCTTTTAATTTGCGACTTCTGCTGGGATGTCTTAATTTACGCAAAGCTTTTGCCTCAATCTGACGAATTCGTTCTCTCGTCACATTGAACTCTTTCCCTACCTCTTCTAAGGTACGGGCTCTTCCATCATCTAAGCCAAAACGAAGTCTCAACACCTTCTGTTCTCGATCCGTTAAGGTCCCTAATACATCAATCAATTGTTCTTTCAATAATGTAAACGCTGCTGCATCTGCAGGAACCGGCACATTATCATCTTGAATAAAATCGCCAAGATGGCTATCTTCTTCCTCTCCAATAGGGGTCTCCAAAGATACCGGTTCCTGAGATATCTTTTGAATCTCTCTCACTCGCTCTACCGGTATACCCATCTCGGCTGCAACCTCTTCAGGAGATGGTTCTCTACCCAATTCCTGGAGCAGTTGTCTCTGCACTCTTATTAACTTATTAATGGTTTCTACCATATGAACAGGAATACGAATGGTTCTTGCTTGATCCGCAATCGCTCTCGTAATTGCCTGTCTAATCCACCAGGTTGCATACGTACTGAATTTGAATCCCTTAGTATAATCAAATTTCTCCACAGCCTTTATGAGTCCTAAATTGCCTTCTTGAATTAAGTCCAAAAACATCATACCTCTGCCCACATAACGTTTTGCTATACTAACAACGAGGCGAAGATTTGCTTCTGCCAATCGTTTCTTCGCATCTACATCTCCGACTTTCATTCTTCTAGCTAATTCTATTTCATCATCCGCACTTAATAAAGGTACCTTACCGATTTCTTTGAGATACATTCTGACAGGGTCTTCAATACTGACCCCTTCCGGTATAGAGAAATCAATTTCTTCTATCTCATTTTCATTCTCTTCTTCTAATATAATATCATCTTCCTCATCGGTCATCCTTAGGAAATCAACATTGTTAGCCTCAAGAAATTCATAGATTCGATCAATCATAGTAGGATCCATATCAAAATCAACGAAAAAATCATTTATTTCCTGAAATTCAAGAACGTTTTTCTTCTTCTTTGCGAATATTAATAACTCTTTAAGCTTTTCTGAAAATTTAACCATACCTTCATCCATTTTTTATTCTTCCTCCTCACGAATGCTGCTAGTCTTATAGTATTTTAACCATCATTAACAGAAATATGCAATTTTTGTAAGTCAGCCTGTTCTCGAATAATATTCTGCAGTGCCCCGATGTCATTCTCTTCAATGGCTTTCTTGCTTTGTGCATCTAAACTATTCTTCTTGATACGTTGTACTGTTTCTTCTAACGCCTTTCTTAGTTCTAATTCGTTCATCTCTCCCCGCATTCCTGTAGTGAACAAAGATGCCACTTCATTCTGCTCCTCTTTACTTTCGAAACGATTAATGATTTTGGCCGGTGTCACGATATGCTCATTATTGTATTGAGTAAACAACATTTCTGCGACTTGTTTATACAGATCTTCTGTAAAATCCATTGGAGCAATGATACCTTTGATTTTATCAAATACCCGAGTATCTTCAATTAACCAAGTAAGCAATATCCTCTGCGACTGTTCCATACCATCCAACCGTTTGTTTTTCTGCTTACTGCTATCCATACTACTACGATCTTTCGGTTCATTTTGGCCAACTACAATCTGCGCTCCATATCGATTTACCAGTTTTCTTAGGTTATCAAAGCCAATCATATATTTTGCTGCAACTGCTTCGATATAATTGTTTCTTTCAATTTCTTCTGTAAATACTAACATCTTCTTGGCAATCTCATTGAAAAATCTGGTTTTCTGCTCTGGATCACTTAAGTCATACTCTTGTTCTAATATTTCAATTTCAAAGAAGAAAGCATTTACTGCAGTATCTATACGTTTCTTAAATTCTTCTGCTCCTAATGCTTTTATAAATTCATCCGGATCTTTGTAAGGTTTCATATTGATGACCTTAGCCGTTAGCCCGGCCTCCTTCAAGATAGGTATTGCCCTTAGCGCTGCCTTAATTCCTGCTCCATCACTATCGTAGGTTAACAATACTTCATTGGTATATCGTTTTAATAGATTAGCCTGTAGACCGGTAAATGCTGTTCCAAGAGAAGCCACTGCATTGATAAAACCTGCCTGATGCAAAGCGATTACATCCATATAACCTTCACAGATTAACATATTTGGTTTTCTTGAGACTCTGGCGAAATTCAGTCCATATAGATTTCGGCTTTTATCAAATAACTTCGTCTCTGGTGAATTCAGATATTTGGGTAGTCCTTCCCCCATAACCCGTCCGCCAAAACCAATCACTCGATTATTTACATCCATAATAGGAAACATAACTCGATTCCAAAACTTATCATATATCTTTTTAGATTCTTCTATATTAATTAATCCTGATTCTTTTAATATGCCATCTTCGTATCCAAGGTGTTTCAGATATTGATATAGGTCATCCCCAGTTTTATTGGAGAACCCTAATCCAAATTGCTTAATTGTCTCATCGGATAATTCCCTATTCTTAAGATATTCGTAAGCTGCTTGTCCACGTTCTGATTTTAATTGATAAAAGTAGTATTTCGCTGCTTCTTTATTAATTTCAAATAATCTTCCCTTTTGACTTGCTTGTTTCTTCGCTTCCTCACTGTACTCTGCTTCCGGCAGATTGACACCTACCCTACCGGCCAAAAGTTTTAAGGCTTCCACAAATGAATAATTCTCATACTCCATAATAAAAGTGAATACATTACCACCAACACCACATCCGAAGCAATGGTACATTTGTTTTGACCCACTTACGCTAAAGGATGCTGATTTTTCATTATGAAACGGACAGAGCCCCATATGATTGCTGCCTTTTTTCTGAAGCTTGACATAGGACCCTATGACATCTACGATATCATTTCTTATTCTAATTTCTTCTACTAACTCTTCAGGATAAAACATGGAACTCTCCTCTCTATTTTTCTAACATTTTTGGTATTACCCATTTCTTTTGTTAAAAAACACCCCAAGATCTTGGTATAGTCAATTTTTTGAATTTTGCCACTGCATACTGATCCGTCATGCCAGCAATATAATCACAAATTACTCTGGTTGCTGTCTCTCCCTTTTTCTCTATCATAAATAGATACTCCTCTGGTAAGAGTTCCAAATTCTTCTGATAATATTCAAATAATTGTACCAGCATGGACTCAGCTCGTTGTTCTTCTCCCTTTGCTATCGGGTTGGTATAAACACTTAAAAACATATATTTTCTCATCTCAAACATAGCATGTTCTATCTCTTTTGACATTGCTATATTATTGGTGTCTTCACTATGGTTTATTATGTCATGAATAATTGTATTCAAACGTTCTCTAGGGCTATGTCCAAGTATATCGGTATATTCTCTAGGAATATCTTCTTCTGTAATAATATGCCCACGTATGGCGTCATCTATGTCGTGATTTATGTAAGCAATCTTATCGGAAAGGCGAACGATTTTACCTTCTAATGTACTTGGATGGCCTATTGTTTGATGATTTAGTATGCCATCTCGGACCTCTTTGGTAAGATTTAAACCTTCTCCATGTTTTTCTAATAATTCTACCACACGGATACTTTGTACATTGTGTTCAAAACCTTCAGGGCAAATTCTGCATAGTGCTCTTTCTCCTGCATGTCCAAAAGGCGTATGCCCTAAATCATGGCCCAAAGCTATTGCCTCGGTTAAATCTTCATTTAAGCGTAAGGATTTTGCAATTGTTCTTGCAATCTGTGACACCTCAAGTGTATGGGTCAGTCGTGTTCGATAATGATCTCCTTCTGGAGCTAAAAAAACCTGGGTCTTATGTTTTAATCTTCGGAAGGCTTTAGAATGTAAGATTCTATCCCTATCCCTTTGATAAATTGGTCTAATATCACAGGGATCTTCATAACGATCTCTTCCTTGTGAACGGTCGCTAAATGCTGCATAAGGGCTAAGAACTTCACGTTCTCGCCTTTCTAATTTCTGTCTCATATTGAAAGTATTCTGGGTTTCACTTGGATTTATTTTTTCTTCCACTACATTCGCCCTCCTCTTGAGGTGTTTTTCCAATTTCTATCTAGTTGCAACACCTTCTGTTGATATGGACAATTATTTCCCATATTATTAGTATTCTACTAAAGTTGTCTATTTCCTTTTTTCTTTCTTATTTTTTCAAATAAATATACTGAGTTGGATTATGTAATTGCTTAAAAAGAATTATATCATTTAAGATGTGGAAAAGAAACAAAATGAGAATTGTTTATTAATTGTTTAGATTTTGGAAGGGGGCCTTCATATTATTCACAAAAACCTCCAGACTGACATAACTAATTCAGTCTGGAGGTCTAGCAATCTGTATTTGCCGCAGGAAGGATAGGTATCCGCAAATGATTTCATCTTCATTTAGCTACATTTTGATTTAGATGGACAATCACTGCAACCGCAGCTACAGAATTTCCCGGCTTTTATATCTTTAACTTTTTTATAAATAACATATCCTGTATAGAGTGCTAAAAGTGCTCCAATTATATATGGCATTAGGTACTCCTTCCTACAGAAATATACTTCCGATTTGAAAAACTATGGTTGCTGCCAACCAAGCAACTACTAGTTGAAATACTATAGTAAACAGCGTCCATTTAGCTGATTTTAGTTCTCTAGCAATCACTCCTATGGCTGCTGCACAAGGTGTATATAATAAACTAAATACCATTAATGCATACGCGTTTAGGGCACCAAACCCAAAAGACTCCAGCATCTGTACTAAACTGTCCATACCTGCTGCTGAATTAATATTAGCAATTCCAAATAGAACACTAAAGCTGGATACTACTACTTCTTTGGCCGCTAATCCGGAGATTAAAGCAACGCCTATCTGCCATTGTCCTAATCCCGCCGGTTTTAATATAGGCACCAGAAGGCGTCCAAACATTGCACCATAGCTTTCTGACATATCTTTCACCATACCATGGGTACCAAAATTAAGAATAAACCATATGATTATGGAAGCAAGGAAGATAGTTGTTCCTGCTTTTGAAAGATAATCTTTTACTTTATCCCATACATAAATTAATATGGTTCTTCCATTTGGTGACTTGTATTCCGGTAACTCAATTAATAAAGTATTTATTTCTTTTTTCTTATTCTTATTAATATTTATTTTATTCATAATATAAGCTGATAAAATTCCAACTATTAAACCGAATACATACATAGAAAAAGCAGCTAAAGTTGCATAACGTCCGAAGAACATTCCTGAAAATAATACATAGATGGGAATTTTGGCACTACAGGACATAAAAGGGGTTATCATAATCGTTCGCCTTCTATCCTCTTGATTCTCTAAGGTACGCGATGCCATAACTGCAGGAACCGTACAGCCAAAACCTAACAGCATGGGAATAAAAGCTCTTCCGGACAAACCGATTTTACCCATTAATCCATTCATAACATAAGCAACTCGTGACATGTATCCACTGTCCTCCAATAAAGCCAGTGCCAAAAATAATATAAATATATTCGGTAAGAAGGTTAATATTCCACCCACACCTGCTATAATACCATCTACGATTAAAGAGGTCATTACTTCTCCTGTACCAGTTGAGACAAGTAACTGCAATACTAGTGTTGAAAATCCGCCTAATATACCCTCAAAGATGCCCTTTAATGCATCACCAATACTAAAGGTTAGAAAGAATACAAACGCCATAATCAAAAGAAATATTGGCATTCCCAAATATTTATTCGTAAGTATCTTGTCTACCTTATCAGTTGCCTCTTCCTTTTTATTCTTATTTACTACTACTTCTTCTATAATTTCTTCAATCAAATCATATTTTTGATTAATAATATCTGTTTCATAGCTGCGATCTGCAATGCCTGTTAAATTAATCGGATATATTTCCCTAATCTCGGTATCCCACTCCAATTGTTTTATTGCAAACCATCTAAGATTTTTAATACTTGAATATTTTTCTAATAATATATTTGAAATCTCATCGATTTTATCTTCTATTTCATCGCTATATACCACTGTTAATTCATTATGATGCTTATGTGAATGAGTACTTTCTGTACTCTGCTGGCTATCATGGTGGTGTTCTAGGTTGTTGTCTTTCATTTTCGACTTATGGTGCGCTACTGCGTGCATCAGTATATCTAATCCCGTTTTCTTTCTCGCTGAAACTGGGATAACCGGAATACCAAGCATTTCCGGTAAACGATGGAGGTCAATCTCCATTCCTCTTTCTTCTACTATATCCATCATATTTAAAGCTAATATAACTGGCTTACCAAGTTCAATTAATTGTAATGTTAGGTAAAGATTTCTTTCTAAACTAGAGGCATCTGCTACATCTACTATAACATCCACTTCATCATCTAATATATATTGTCTCGTTAGTTTCTCTTCCATTGTATAGGAAGTTAAGCTATAAATACCAGGCAAATCCACTAATTTAAACTTATGATTATGATATTTAAATGCTCCTTCTTTTTTCTCTACCGTTACTCCCGGCCAATTGGCTACCTTCAGTTTTGCCCCAGTATAGGCATTGAACAAAGTAGTTTTACCACAATTGGGATTACCCACGAATCCTACTTGCAAGGCTTCTTTTATGCCAGACTCTCGCCCCATATCTAGACCTCCTCAATATAGATGGATTCTGCGATCTTATTTCCAATTGCTAATCTAGTTCCTCTTACTTTGAATACAACGGCTCCGTCTTTGTTTTGATTTAACAGCTGAATCTTGGTTCCTCCAATTAACCCCAGAGCTTCTAATCTACGCCTTGTTGCCTGCTCTAGTTCTAATTCTTTTACGATATAATTCTGTCCGATCTGTCCGTCCTTAAGAGTCATATTTGTACCCTTTCCAATATTCACTTTATTGAGAATAATTATCATTACCTTTTTAAATTATTATAAACCTTGAAGTTTTGTTTGTCAACTATTGTTGGAAAATGTTTTAAAGTTATTTGATGGAGATTCCTTGAGATTCTTTTTCCTCTTGACATCCGAATGTTTGTTCTGTATAATCATAATTACAAATAGAACGTTTGTTCTCATTGTATAAAACTTAAAGGATGATATCATAATGTTTAACTCTTCTCTTTCAATTGAATATTCTTCAGATAACACCAAAAGCGGTACGCTTTATTCTAAGTTGGAGACCGATGTTATTGCTGTTTTTAACCGCAATGGGAAGATTAAACCTCTGTTTTTTCAATATACGGATTTATATGGTGATAACCACAATATTAAGATTGATACTATTCTTTCTTCCAAGGAAGATCATTATGCCGGACTTCCGATTATTGTTTATTCCTGTAATGCTATTATTCACAACAAAAGGGTGCAGTGTATACTTCGATATCATGTGAAGGAACATCATTGGGAGTTACAATATTAATATGAACCTTGTTTTTGGGCACACTTAAAAGCGACAAAACAGATTTGAATAAGTACTAATCTGTTTTGTCGCCCCCATTGAGTATATCTTCCTTTTTTGAATCGAGGCGACAAGATTTGAACTTGCGGCCTCTGCGTCCCTAACACAGCGCTCTACCAAGCTGAGCCACGCCTCGATTGTACTGTTATAAAATAAATATCAGTTGATTTTCACAGTAGTTATATAATATAATATTTGGTATTGAAAATCAAGAGAAAAGTGTTAAAATTTTTATTATATTACTATATTTAATGTGCCCAAAATATCTCGGTAAATAAATTGAACATAAGCACAACTTTTCTGAGATTCCTATACAAAGTTATGGAGGTTCCTCAATGAATACACCACGAAATTACCAAAAAGAATTGGATAACTTGCTATCAGAATTTACTACAAAAGGCATTACACCCAAACTCCTTTTGCATAGTTGCTGTGCTCCTTGCAGCAGTTATGTACTTGAGTATTTATCAAATTTCTTTCATATAACAATATATTATTATAATCCAAATATATCACAAGAAGAAGAATATAAAAAACGAGTCGAAGAACAGCAACGTTTGATTCGTGAATTGCCGGTAAAAAATCCCATCCACTTTCTGCAAGGCAAATATGAACCGGAACGTTTCTATGAACTTTCCAAAGGACTAGAACAATCGCCAGAAGGTGGAGAACGGTGTTTTCGTTGTTATGAGCTACGTCTTCGGGAAACTGCAATATTAGCTAAGGAACAAGGTTTTGATTACTTTACTACTACTTTGTCCATAAGTCCTCTTAAGAATGCCGCTAAACTTAATGAGATTGGAGCAATGATATCCCATAAATACGATACGCCTTACCTCTATGCTGACTTTAAGAAAAAGAATGGCTATAAGCGCTCTACTGAACTTTCAAAGGAATATCATCTTTATCGTCAAGATTATTGCGGTTGCATTTATTCAAAGCATAGTTAAATTCGTCTTCTAATATTGACATGATAATCAGAGATTCATATTTTCCATTATGGAATACAGCATCTCTTAGAAGACCTTCTGTAATAAATCCCATGGATTTGTAAACGTATTGCGCTCGTACATTATGTTCCCGTACGTCTAGCCATAACCGATGCGCATTTAATTTTTTAAAGCACCATTCTTGTAATAAAAAAATTGCAATTTTACCAAATCCCCTATTTGGAGTAGCTACAGTAATTCGCATTAATTCTATGCTACGATTAGGATTTAATAATCCTTTTAATATAGCATATCCAATAAATTTATTGCTTTCATCAAAAAAGGAAATATGTTCCACATCATCACTTGCTATTGCCTCGAGATGCTGATTATAAGTCCACTGTCCTACAAAATCCGAAAAATCATTTTCGATTATTAGTATATTTTCTATGTTGCATCTTTCGGTTTGGCAAAAATTAAGCATTTTTCTTCCTCCGGAATATAAATAATTGTTACTATTCAGCCTTGCGGCTTCATAGCAACAATTTATGCACAGTAATGATGCTTGCATCATTTCGCACATGAAAAACTCGGGTTTTCTGTGACCTTCGCTCACACAAAACACCAGCGACATCTATGGCTAAACTGTAACAAATAATCTCTATTTTCATTAAATTTATCATAATATATATTCTCTCTATTATCAATATACAGTTATCAAGGTTCTTATTTATATCGAGGTCCTTACTTATATTAAGGTTCTTACTTATATAGGTTCTTACTTATATAGGTTCTTACTTAACTAATTCCTATTTTTAGCTTAGCAAAAAAAATTCCCAACTAACGTTAATAGTGGGAAAATAATAAGTATTTAGTTGATATGATAATTGATATACATTATTTTACTCAAAAAAAACTTCTACAATTTCTTTATCAATTGCAATGCAAATTAACGCGAATCACGTATATTATTTATTAGGGATATAAATAATATACGTGATTCGGGTGTCAAGCTTAGATAACATAACTCATGAAATCTATGGTTGATCACTAGTCAAAGTCTTTTGTGTTTCCCATATAAAGTGGGGCTTTACGTACAGGTGCTTTGTCTAATAATTTTACGTCTTTATAAAGTGGATAGTATTCTCCGCTTGGCGAAATGCTTATTACATTATCTCCAGCCCAATTTGTTTCAAAGGTTTCGTCCACAGCAGTTTCTATTGTCTTTCTCTTAATAACCGGGAATATCACTTCTATCTCTTCACCTTTGACTACGTTATCAAGTTTAAGGAAACATTTCTTTATCCAAGGAAGATCTCTAGCACTTATTACTTGTGCTTCTCCATTGATTACTCTTTTAATAGTAACCCCACCATATGGCACATACTCAGGAATTCTTACACATAATTCTTTCATGTCTTCTTTTGCTGTAATTTCTAATTTACCTTCATGAGGTAGGCTACTATATACGTCCAACCATTTAGAAGCTTTATTAAGAAGCATGTTAATGCTGACTCTTCCTCTTTCCTCTGTTACAATATTATTCCAGCCATTATATAATCCTCTGGCTCCGGACGCAACGCAGCATACCTGAACATCCATTATATGTCCGCGCCCTTTCATACCACTATATACGAAATCATTTGGTGCTGAATATCCTGCAAATGCACCTCTTAATCGATCGGCAACTTTGTAATAGGTTCGTTCCTGTGGAATATCGTTTTCTTTTGTATCCGCCTGTTTTATCCAACTAGTATCAAGAAGCTGTGCTTCCGTTAATTGATTACGCAAAAATCGTTCTGCAGTGCCCCAATATTCTGTATATCCATTTTTAGCAAGAGTAATTGCTGTACCTATGGCGTCTACTAAAGTACAAGTCTCATGTTCATATGCTTGATCCTCTAAATCACCAGGTGTCCAACCAAAGGTAGTACATTTTGAAAGACCCCAGTCATAACATTTCTTTACCCAATTCATTAAAAATGAATCATGTGTAAATTCTGCATAACGAGCAATCGATGCTATGGTTCCCATTCTTGTATGAAAATGTCCGTTGCGATACCCTAGTCCAGCATTCCAACTTCCATCTTCACCAAATGCTCCACTTCTATATACAATATTAGCAACAAAATTATCACATAATTCTAGTGCATCTTGATTTCCTGTATTTTGATGATAACGGATTAAAGGGTTTACCTGTCTTCCCCACATAGCACAAGGATCGGGGCAAAGCCTTGTAACGACAGCATCAAAGGATGGCCATCCATGTTGTGTGTACTCCGATGCCGGATAATACCAAGAATTTCTTTCTTTCCTGGCAATCCGTTTTAATGCAGCAACATGATTATCAGCTCTTTGTCTAATTACCTCATCTTCTGTATCAATAAGCCAAGTAGTAAGCCCAAGTAACACTGCTCTTTGGTCAATCATAGATGCACTGTCTTCAAACTTTGAATCACAGGACTTTACAAACTCTTCTGTGAAATTATTATGTCTGTAACTAAGTCCATCTTTCTTAAAAAAAGTCAACAGATTTTCTTTATAATGATTTTCTATCTCTCTTCCTTCTTCTGTTCCAGTCATTGCTCTTACCAATGTCATAGAATCAACAAGACGCCCATGACTTGAACCATAATCCCAGTTTCCATGGCTCATCCAAGCTAAATCTGATGCAAAAAAACCACTAAAAAATGGAATAAATCCTTTGTCTTCATCCGCAACACCCATCATCGCATTTAAAGCAATTCCCGCTCTATCCGCTAAATTAAGTGTATCCGGAATAATCATCTTCCTATTATCTGCCATAATTCATTCTCCTTCATTCTTATTATGTTAACTAATTTATGGTTAGGGTATCTAAACCCAATTTAGGCTGTGTAATGAATATCGCCACATATATATTCATTTTGTCTACCTTGCCTTCCTGCGGCATGTCCTTTATAGAGCCTCAAAGATATGAAAAACATCGCAGTAGCTCTGTTTTTCACTGAGTCTCTAGTCGGACATAAACAGCCTTGTCAGCCGGTCTACGACAAAACGAATATATATGTACCGCTATTCATAATTTCAGTTATGAAAGACTTATGACACCCTAACCATTATTTTAACCTTTCATAACTCAATCAAGAGAATACAGCATTCCTAGATGTAACCATTACACTTTTACCATAAAATATTTACTCTCTAAGAAACTCTATATTCTAAATCTCGCATGAAATTTCTCTCAGCATTTCTTTCAGCATTTCTCTCGAAGACTCTCATGGAATCTCTCTCGCAGTTTCTAACGGAAACTCTCACAGCCTGTATTTTAATCAGTTTTGAAGATTACATAAATTTCATTCATGTTTAGGGTATGCTATAATTGTCACTCAGAAAGTCCACCATAAACTATATTATGAATATTGATATATGGATCAGGTGACAAAAGCCCTTCAACCCGTGATTATGAATAGCGGTGTCTATATATTCGTTTTGTCGTAAACCGACTGACAAGGCTGTTTATGTCCGACTAGAGACTCAGTGAAAAACAGAGCAGCTGCGATGTTTTTCATATCTTTGAGTCTCTACAAAGGACATGCCGCCGGAAGGAAAGGTAGACAAAATGAATATATAGGCGCCACTATTCATTCCACATCCTAAATTGGGCTTTTGACGCTGGAACCATATATCTATATTCATTCGATTGTCCCTATTGGACTTTCTAATTAACAATTTAGTCACCCTAAATATGTCAACAATTTAATTAATCTTCAAAAATGATATGAATACCCCTAAGACTTTCCAAGATAACTACCTATAACCCAAATTCCACAAAACAGTAAGAATCCGTCCAATAATTCTTGTTTCTGTCAGATATGTCAGTTGCATCCGCTTCAGATTTACGTTCTACCCAGCTCCATTTTCCGGTAAAGCTTTCCGGTCCTACGTTATAACATTCTCCATCAATATGATGATGAGGGCCAAATAGATTACGATTCGATGCAAATATGTGTAACGTTACTTTATTACTTCCATCTTGTGTATAGTCTGTGATATCAGCAGTGTATGGTGCCCATAAGGAGTCTTTCACTAACTTATCATTTACATATACTTTAATCAGTGGAGAATTTTGCTTTTGAATATTTAGAATGACTCTTTTTCCAGGTTCTTTGGTTAATTCCATTAATTGGCTAACAATTATTTGTCCAGCAAAGAAAGTCAATCCATTGGTGGTAAACTCATTGCTTGTAAACTCTTTAGGCTGGTTAACAATTGTAAATGGTCCATCTGTAACCATAGCTTTACGTTCTATCTTTTGATATGGGGTTTCACTAACTACACCAAAATCACCTAATAAATAAATATTTTCGATTTCGATATCATAAGTTATCTTGTTCTTTTCTGTTTCATAAACATTTTCACCATAAAGAACATCATAAACCTTTTGAGGTTGCTTAAAAGTAGTCTTTAGAAGGATTTTATTTTCTCCAGGAATAATAGCTGATTTAATATCAATCTTCTTAAACGTTTTGTCCTTCCAATATCCTCTGTCTTCGTAAGGGATTGAAGTTCCGTTTACCTGTATCTGATAGAGCGCTGCATCTTCAACAGCAACGTAAAACTCCTTATTGACCTCTAATTCCATATCGATCTTGAAACCAAATTCCAATTCAACTTCACATGATCTTTGTAAATTAAGTAAGATATTCTGAAGCTTTATAACCGGAATCGGTCCCTGTAATTCTCCACCGTCTATACGGTAGGTACAGCAATCTAAGGTCATAGAATTAAGCTCCATACTTTCAATATTCCAATTATGTCCTAACTGTACCGTTTGTTCTGGCAACTTTTCTATATCATAAACTTGAACAGCTCTACCCTTTTCTAAGTTAATAATATAGGATTGCATTGGCTCAAAGATTAGAGAAAAATGAGTATCAGCACCTTGTGTAGTATATTGTACTCCTTCTACTTCTCCGGATTCTGCAACTAATCTTGTTACTTTGCAATTTTGACCAAATACAGTGATATCCGTGTGATAGGTATCTGTTTGATTGTGATTTACTAAAAATAAAATTGTTCCGCCATCTGTTTCACGTTGCTGATAAGAAATACTTTGAACTTCTTCTTTCTGTTCTGTAATACTAAGAGCAACTAAATTCGCTTCCTTTAGCAGTTCTCGTACATTTTCCTTTGATGCTTTCACTGTTTTACTTTCTAATGCAGCCAAATCTTCATTCCTTCCATTTGTATAGGTTGGGAATCTTCCCATACTAAATACAACACCGCCATTATTAACAAATGTGAGGAGAAGTTCAATTGTACAAGCATCGATAGCATACATATGAGGTAAAATGACTGTTCGGTAACCAATTTCTCCAACAATAAATCTATCCTTATCTACATTTCCATGCTGTTTAATTATTGTTTCATCACCAAAATGATAGCTGATGTGATTACCAGATAAGGCTTCAGAAGCTTTCGTGAATTCATCATCCAATAGGCTGATTTCATCGGTTCTGGTTCCATCGTAGGTTATAAAACCACTGCGCATTGGATGTAATAGCAATACGTCTGCAGTCTGATTTCCTTCTGACAATACAACGCATAATCGACCCAGATAATCATTAAATTTCTTGTACTCTTCCCACCAGGTCTGTTGTGTAAACAACGAAGGGGGGTAATCTCTTTTGCGGGATCCTTTAATGGTATAACCTTGTAAATGCTGGCAAATCTGGTTAACTCCATTCACAAACTCCCATTCCGCTATCCACTTTAATTCTTCAAAAGATACATTCCATCCACACAATGCATACGATTCCGTAAGAACTTGCTTCTTACCTAGCTGACACGCAACCGATCCTACTTGCTTTCCGATTACAGGCGATGAAATTGGCCTTCTTAACCAGTCGATACCAGGTACATGTAGGTATTCATAAAACGGCATAACGCCCCCTGTACTTGTCATCTGACTAAATATACTTTCTTCCATCATAATATGTCCGGTTGATTTACAATTGTGGGTTTCGCACCAATCATATATGGTTTTCATATAATTTTGTACAAACATCTCATTGACCAAAACCCAAAAATCATACCTGTATTTCTCATAATTCTCTGTCTTAAAGTATAGTGACGGAATATGGTCCTTGATATCATATCCGTAATGCTTTCTGAATTCTTCTGGCAAATCATCCGACCAAGCAAGATCTCCAAAATTATTGCAGGTAAGTCTTGGCTCATCTGTAAAGAACCCCTTCATATACTTACCAAAATCATCGCCGAATTTCTTATAATATGTTTCATGGGTGCATTCTATAAAAGCATCCACTGCTCTTTTGTTCATAGTATCAATATAAAACTGAATGGTATGTCTACGAATAGCTAATAGCTCTTCTCCATCCTTACATTGATAATCTGCTGACATTTCAATTCTTCTATAATTGTTATTATCAGAAGTATAGATATATATCGCAATCATCTCACCTGTTTCAATCGTATCTGTAGTGGAATGCTTTTCCATTGTCATGAATTTCGCATGATAATCTGGAGATAAAGCTGTAACAAGGCCACCTGCAAATCCACTTGGCCATCCCTCTTCATCATAAGCCCATACATCTAACCCAACTTCTTTTCCTTTTACGATACCGGTTTCTATACATTCAAACCATTCATCACTTAAGTAATCCACTTTCAAACCGGAGCGCGCATGCATAAAATATCCGCCTACACCGGCTTTTTTCATTTCCTCAATCTGATACTCTAACTCTTTTTTATCTAATTTATCATTCCATGACCAGAAAGGAATCGGTCTATATTGATTCGATGGATTTTTAAATTCAGCTAACATCCTATACTCCTTTTCTTAATTGCTATTTACGATGTGATTGTCCTCCCAGGAAGTCCTGAAATATTTACATAATGTTAATCCCCCGAAAAATCCTTAAATGTTTATATTATGGGTAAGTTTAGGGTTTCAAAAGCCCTCTAAAACTGGACTTATGAATATCGGTACATGGTTAGGGTTTCAGAAGCCCTTCATAACTGAAATTATGAATAGCGGTGCATCTATATTCATTTTGTCGTAGACCGGCTGACAAGGCTGTTTATGTCCGACTAGAGACTCAGTGAAAAACAGAGCTACTGCGATGTTTTTCATATCTTTGAGGCTCTATAAAGGACATGCCGCAGGAAGGCAAGGTAGACAAAATGAATATAGATGCGCCGCTATTCATTCCACAGCCTAAATCGGGCTTTGATACCCTAACCATGTACCGCTACCCTAACCATGTACCACAATTCATCCCACAGTCTAAATTGGGCTTTTAATGCCCTAAAACACCTCTTGAATCCTAAGAGCCATATATTCCCTGCTTGGCAATTCTATTCTAAACTTATTCTTGAATATACCTCTATATTCAATGAGCATATTCCAAGTATCAATTACCTCAACTTGATACTTTTTACTAGGTTCAAATTCGAATTCTTTAAAGCTTGGCCTCGTATGCCCTGTGTAAAACAGGTAATATTTATTATGATATCCCGGGTGTGCTGCGGTGGCACTATTATCTTCCCATTTTTTTATATCTGCAGGATCCAATCCAAGTCCCGGTGTTTCACATAAGATATCATGTAAGAACTTAAGTCTAGGTTCACTTTCTCCATGCAAAACTCCCCCGTGAGACCACCAAAGTTTATCATCCGGATGCATATAGGTTTCTCCATGTCCGCAATAACCGCCACGTACCGAGGATGTCCAAAACAATCTTACCATTTCTTCTGCCGTAAGATTTCCCCAAGAATAATTAATATTTCCCTCATATCCGACTTCATCTAAGACAACGGGTTTTCCATATTGTTCTCTCCAGGTTTTTGTATTGGCTGCTGACATATATATTTCATTTCTTTGAATACTGCAATGAGTAATCCAAGGTCTTGTAAAATCATAAATGGCTTTACAATTATGAATCGATCTGAGTCTATTGTAAGGGTCCTTATCACATAAGATGCCTGCATATCTTTCCCAGTCCTGAATCGTCTTTTTTTCACATAAGTCATATTCGTTGGCAAGGGACCACCACACATTGCGATAAGCTGAGAATCTTGCAACAACATATCTCATATATAAATCATCACTCTCTTCATCCATCTCAGAGAATCCCCAACGGTCATAAGGATGCATTAATATAATATCTGCTTCAATTCCAAGCTTCATTAAGTCCTGAATCCTTTGCTCGATAATTCGAAAATGCTCGGGGTTAAAACGTTTGAAATCCCATTGATTTTCAGGATTGGAAGGCCTATATTCCATAAAGTTATCTTTTGATAATTTGGATATATCACAAGGACTTCCTTCATAGGGAAAGGTCAAGGGCTCGTATAGATTGTAATCATAATGCTTTGGGAATACACAGAATCGGATCTTATTAAATGAACTTTTACTTAAGGTATCCAAAGTTTGTTCCTGCATTTTTAATGGCTGATGGGTCCACGCGTAACAGGTGGTTCCAATGGAATAATAAGGCGTTCCATCCTCATATGTAAAATGATACTTGGACGCGACTCTGACCGGACCATGATTCTTTTCTGTTGCAGTTAAAACTTCAAAGCTTCCCTCATATATTTGATCCGAAAATGATCCTATTATAACGTAGGTATATATTCCCTCGAAGGATGGCATAAACCTTACAATATAAGTACCATCTCCATCATAAAAACCATCAACTGTTACATTTTCATTTTTTCCAACAAAGGTTCCTTTCATATCATAATCAATATAAGGATTTTTACCTTCATGGCCTTTTAAAACTATTTCAAATGTACCCCACTTTTCTACACGTGTTTTTACTGTTGTTTGTTCCATCCCCTTATACACGTCCTTTCTTTGAAGTTCATATGCTTATTCTATATTATCTTTCATAGGAGCCTTGCCATTTAATTCATCAATCATGTTGATTGCAAGTATATTCCAGTTAATAAATCCACCATTCATAATTGGTTCTCCTGTAAACGGATCGTAATATTCATGTAGGCTTCCTGATTTTTCCATATCTTTACCTAGCAACAATATGGTTCTATCACATATCGTCTTTGCCTCTTCCAGATATCCGTAATTCATAAGACCTCTAAAAACCACATAATTTGCAACTAACCAAATTGGCCCCAGCCAATTGGATGGATTATTTGTAACAGATAAATCAAACATTTTCTCATCCTTTGCCAAGGTAGCAATTCCATAATCGCTTGCAAAGGTATCTTCATCGAATATATGTTTTACCATGTATTCTGCCTGTTCTTTTGTGGCAAACCCAGCCCACATGGGAATAAATCCAGACCAAACACGAACTTTAATAGGAAGTGTTTTCCAAAATACTCCTAGTCCTTCGTGAAACCAGTCGAATTTTCTAGTTTTAATATCTACATCTACAGAGTAGAAGAATTTGTCCCTCTTATCCCAACATTCCTTTTGAATAGCTTCGACTAATTGATCTGCCTTTGCTAGGTAATCTTCTTCTTTCTTGTATTCACCAAATGTATGCATGATTTTTGCCATAGCTTTCAATTCTGTTACCATAAAACTATTCAAAAATATATTGGCTGTGGAAAACTTAGGTCGTCCAAAGGTGGCTGGGTCATTGTCCATACCAATCATAATATCATCACACCATACAAACAAACCGTTGTTTTCAAAATAATAATTTTTATAATAACATTCAAAATATTTCTCTAGTTGATTGACATGATTTTTCATCCAACTGTAATCATTAATATAATCGCTGATTAAGCAGATTTGATTACATAAAAAAGGTTTATGCATATTCATAAGAACACCTTCTTTATGTTTCATATTCAAATAAGGTTCCGGCCACTTTCCTACCTCGATCATCATTGGAATATAGCCGTCCTCTAATTGATGATCAAAAAAATTATATATATTTCCTTTTGCATGCTCAATTATTCTATCTCGCATAGTAGGATCTTCATAAGTATCTGCAAGATTAAGAAAACCATATACTGACCAATAGGTATCCCAATCCCATACATTTCCGTTATACACAGAACCCGGATCAATAAAAGGGTATTTAATAAAACTTACCGGATTCTTTAACACCTTTGGTGTATTATCTATTACAAAGCTTCTAATGCTTTCTTCCATTTTATTCATATAGCACCTCTCTATTAACCTTTTACAGCACCTGCTGTCATGCCTTCAATAACTGCCTTATTTAAAATCATATAGATAACTAACATAGGCAGAACACTCATGGATACCGATGCAAATATAGCACCCCAGTTCTTAGCACCAAATTCATCTTGAAAATATAACAAACCGGTTTGTATTGTTTTCAATTTGGTATCATTGATAAATGTCATTGAAAATAATAAATCATTCCATTTAAAGAAGAATTGAAGCACCAATACGGTAACAATTCCATTTTTCAAAAGAGGAACTACAACATGCCACATTAATTTATAAATACCGCAACCATCAACGACAGATGCTTCTAATATTTCATCCGGAATAGATCTTAAAAAACCTGTTATTAAATAAATGGATAAAGATAATCCAAATGCAATGTAAGCAAGTATTAAGCTTGTTCTTGTGTTAATTAAATTGAATTTATTATAAATCTGAAATAAAGGAATCAGTGCGGTAGCAATCGGCACCATGATACCTATACCAAAGTATTTCGCGACTTTATCTTTGTATTTCCAATCCATCTTAGTAACTGCAAATCCTACCGTTACTGCAAAAATTACTATAAACACCAATGCAACTAATGTATTAATGATACTGTTTTTGAAAAATGTTGCCATGTTACCTCTTGTCCATGCATCAATGTAATTCTGGATATAGAACCCATCATTTAATGCATAAGCAGGTTTATTAACAAATTCTGCTGGTTGTTTAAGCGAAGCAGTAAGCATCCAGAAAATGGGATAGATTTCTAATATAACTAACGCAAGTGTAAATACTGCAATTCCAAATGACTTAAGTTTAAATTTACCTTTTCTCATTGTTTATCTCCTCCTTCTTATACTTGTTTATCGAATTTATTAATAATAGTAGAACCTACCACGCATAATAAGAAAATAAATACTGCTATAACACTACCATATCCAACTTTACTGTAGGAAAACGACACATTATACATATACATGGATAATGATTTTGTTGCATTTCCTGGTCCACCTTTTGTCAGTGCCAAAGCTGATTCAAACATTTTTACAGTTCCTGTAAAACTAAATACCATACAGGTAATAAAGATAGGACGAAGCAATGGTGCAAGAATTCTTTTAAATAAGTTCCATCCATTACATCCATCAATTTTTGCTGCTTCAATCACTTCACCCGGAATATCTAGTAATGCTCCATAGAATATAACAGAGTAGAATCCCATCGCTACCCAGATATCCATGGCACTAAGTGCTCCTAAAGCGGTAGATGCCTGACCAATCCAAGGCTGTACTAATTCTTGTAGACCCATACTGGATAGAATACTATTTAACAAACCATAATTCGGTTGAATTTCATAGATCTTAACAAATAATTGACCAACTGCAACCGTTGGAAGTACAACTGGAAAGAATACAAGAGTACGAACTACATTTTTGAAATTCTTTAACCAGAATCGGAAGAATAATGCTAAGCATAATCCTAAACCAACCTGTCCAGCCATAACAATTGCAATATATTTCAGATTGACAAATAATGCATCAATAAAATTTTTATCTTTAAATAATCTCATATAATTATCAAATCCCGCAAATTCCCACTTTAATCCTGGTGTACCTTCAAAAAACGAATAGTATACTGACCATATAACCGGCAGGATTACAATTATTGAATATAAAATTAACGCTGGTACCACGAACAATGCAATGGCTTTTTTGTTAGCTAATACGTTCTTCATTTATCCACCCACTCTTCCATTCTTTCTATTTAAGTTTGTAGTTCTTCTTAAAAATAGGAGCAATAGTATAAAGAATCACCTATTGCTCCATCATTATACTAATTTTTTGAATTAGTCTTACTTACTACCATCAAATGCATCTTGAATGGATTGCATATAATCTTGTGCAGTCATATCTCCATTAATCAAGGTCTGAACATTTTCTTGAGCTACTGTTGAAGTTTCACTATTCATAGCTGCTTCAAACCATGTACTTGCTTTTGTTACTTTTGTTAATTCATCAGCAACGATTTGTGAATAAGTACTAAGGTCACCAGCTACATCATATCTATATCCTTTTACAGCACCAAATTGTGACATTGCTTCATTACCAATGTTTTCAACCATGTACTTTAACCAGCCAGCGGTTCCATCATCATATTTCGCTTTATCTAGACATAGAATGTTACCACAGTTCATTGAGTACTCTGTAATAGTTCCTTTTGATTCATCTGCAACAGGGATATTAAAGAATCCGATTCCATCTGCTCCAGCTGGATTTGTATCAGCGGTAAGTGCTTCTGTAAACCAACTGCCGTTATAGAACATTGCAGCTTCTCCTGCTAATAACATGTTTCCTGCAGTATTCATATCAACTGTTGTAACGCCTTCTCCAAAATATCCTTTTGTAGCTAAATCTTGAATCTTCTGTGCTGCAGCAACATATCCAGCATCCGTATATTTTGCTTCTTCATTTGACGCTGCTCTCATAGCATCCACACCCATGCTTCTCATAACATAAGCATTGATCAGACGTGTAACAGGCCATTTATCTGCACCACCTGCTGAAAGTGGTTGAATTCCAGCTGCTTGTAATGTTGCACATGCTGCTTCAAACTCATCCCAAGTCTGAGGAATTGCTACTCCTGCTTTTTCAAAAAGTGCTTTGTTGTACCAGAAACCTTCTACGTTCATACCAAGTGGTAAATCGTATAATTCTTCCGTTCCTGATAAGGTTTTTAATAATGATACAGCTCCAGTGTCAAGAGCATCTGCAACTCCCATATCATCAAGAGCTTGACCAACATCAAGAATCTTGTCAGCCTCGATTAATTCAACGATTGGTTTACCTGATTCATAAACGAATACATCTGGCAAATCATTAGAAGCTGCTAATGTTGCGATTTTTTGTTTCAGATTATCTGCTGATACTAACTCAAATTCATATTCAAAATTCGGATTAACTTCTGCAATATATCTCTTAGTTAAATCTGTAATTAATTTTCCATTATCTTTGTCTTCTGCCCAAATGGATAGAATCTTGATTTTCTTAGCGATTTGTTTATCTTCTCCTGTTGCTACTTCAGTTGTTGTTTCTTCGGCTGTCGTATCCTCTGTAGTAGCTGCTGTCTCTTCTGTTTTGGTTTCAGTTCCGTTGCTTGTTTCCTCTGTAGTTGAATCGGCTTTTTTACTTCCACATCCAGTTAACATTAATGCAGTCATTGTTACGACCAATAAAATTGATAATAAACGTCTTTTCATTTTTGTGACCCCCTGGTTTTTTATAATCATAGTTTGCTTTTATTCATTTTTTATAGATTCTTCCGGAATTTGTTCTATGCATATACAATAACACAAATACGGTGTTTTTCTAGTCTCTATTTTTCTATAAATTGTATACTTTTTTTAGATTCAGATGATTTTAACCGTTAATTTTGTTTTTTCTTATGCATCCTTTATATTCATTTGGCTTCTGACCAATATTTTTTTTGAAAATGTTACAAAAATAATGATAATTGTTATAACCAACCATCTCACTTATCTGTGTCACTTTATACCCTTCAAGCAATAATTCTTTCGCATGATTAAGCCGTATCTGAGTTAAGTATTTGATATAACTCATTCCTACCTCGTCTTTAAATAAAATACTTAAGTACGCCGGGTTCATATTTACCATATCAGCCAGTTCATTAAGACCAATATCCTTATTGTAATGTTCATTAATATAATCCAATAATTGAAGTATTGTTCTGTGACTACTGCCCGATTTATTTGAATCTATCTTCTCCGCTATTTTATCAATTACATCTTTTACATAAGCATCAATCTCCTCATAAGTCTCTAATTCTTCCATATCTTGATAAGATGCTAAGTTTTCTCGTTCATATTGTTTTCTTTGTTCTAGAAACACGCCTAAGGCAACGCATATGAACTTAAAACACTCACCTTTATATTCCTGGTTTGAAATGTTCTGCTTTCTTATTTCTTTCAGAATATACAAGGCTTCTTGTTTCACTGATTCTGCCTGTTCTTTAATAATACTATGTATTAACAGGTCTATATGATTATTATACGATTGCCTTGCTGCTTGTTTTTCCTTTTCTTCTAAGACTACTTGTTCATTTTTTTCAAATTCACTTTCAACCTTAGCTAAAACTGCTGTTACTTTTTCTATTGTAATAGGCTTATCAATATATCCTTTTACTCCAAGGGATAATGCTCTTCTTGCATATTCAAATTCATTATAGCCACTAATTACAATAAAAGCTGTATTAGGAAGAAATTCTTTCGTCTCTTCAATTAATGACAATCCATCTAGTCCGGGAATTCGAATATCCGTAATTACAACATCCGGTTCTGTTTCTCTTATCACTTGTAAAGCCGTAATGCCATCATAAGCAAATCCAACAATATCATAGTCTAGTTTCTCTCTGGCTATCATAGCCTTTAGTCCCTCCACTACAATATACTCATCATCAATTACCACCATCTTATACATGAATTTTACCTCCTTCACTTCTAGCCGGGATAACAATATCTACCGTCGTTCCAACATTTAGTTCACTTGCAAAGGAAACTCCATATTCTTCCCCATAAAATAATTTGATACGTTCTTTGACATTTTTAACTCCATATCCTGTTTCCAACGTTGATAAATCTGCAATTCCAACGCCATTATCAATTATTTTAAAGTATAATTTGTCTTCTTTCCTTCTACCTACTACTTTAATATACCCTTTTCCCATTTTTGCTTCTAAACCATGGTACATTGCATTTTCTACAAATGGCTGCAAAATAAAAGTTATTATTTTAAAATCTTCAATTTCCTCAATATCAAGAAAAAGCTCAAATCTATTATGATATCGCATATTTTGGATTGTCATATATTCTTTTATTCTTGTAATCTCATCTCGAACAGTTATAAACTTGTCACCCTTATTCAGGCTCAACTTAAAAGTATTCGAAAGCGCAAGTACCATTTTTGCAATATCGTCATCATTATTAATGATTGCCATAAAATAGAGGGAATCCAAGGTATTGTATAGAAAATGAGGATTAATTTGTGCCTGCAATAGCAATAATTCTGCTTCACGTTCATTCAATTGTGAATTCAATAATCGTTCCCTTAATTCTAGGTTATTATTAACCATTTCCTTAAACTTATTACCAATTTCACCAATCTCACTATTGTCAAATTCGTCTTCAACATGGAAGTTACCTTCTCCTACTTCTTTTATTGTTTTCTCCAACATATTTAATGGTTTAATGATTTGATTTGAAATAATTCTAGATAGATAAACACTTAGTAAGATTAATATCAACATTGCAGCAAAAATAACATCTCGAATATAAGCGCTATCATGTCTTAGTTCTTCTTTTTCAATTACATTAACTGCCATCCACCCCGTCGACTCATTTAAATAATTACTAAAGAGATATTTTCCCTTCTTACTATCCTTTAAATAGTCCTCCAAAATAGCATTTTTGGCTGATTCATCTCCATTGAAGTAAACGCTTGGATAAATACTGTCCGTATCTATAATCATGTAACGGTTTGTTAAATAACCTTCTTTCACAGTTCCAAACGCTTTATCCAGTAATTTTTTGCTAATGTTTACTACCATGAATCCCATAGATTCCCTTGTGCTTGGATCGATTAAATTTTTAACAAACGAGATTGTATCCCCCTCTTGTTCCGGAATCAGTACATCATAACCATAAAACACTTCTCGTCCCTTTGCATCTCGAGCTCTCTGTACCCACTCTTCTTCAAGAATATTATCTTTCGTATAATAATGGCTATAGTAACCGCTTAGCGTATTCCGCTTTGAGTAAAATAACGAATTACCGCTTTCACTCACAATGGCAATTCCATCAATCAATAATTCATAGGAGCCGATATCGCCAATAATACGATTGATTTTTATACTGTTAATACTTGAAAAATATTTGCCACTTCTATAATTTTTATCACTGGTCAATGCTTCTTTAAAATTTTCATCCGTTAGTACACTTCTTCCTAATTCAATAATACTCTTTAATTGAATATCAATGATGTTGCTCGATACTTGCAGATTATAAGTGTGGGAACTTTTATAATTATTCTCAATGGTTGTTTTGGAAATATTATATATAATCGTTCCTAATATGGCACTGGATAAGAGTGATCCAACCATCATTGCCAGTAATATTTGGTCCTTAATTTTTAGTTGTTTTATCTTCACATTAATTCTCCAAAATGTCTAAATAAACGAAATCAGCAGGTTTTTTTCTACCAAATAAATCTTGACAACAGACACCCACGAAGCTACCGGTAAATCCTTGTTCTCCAGAGATATTTGCATATTCATCTTAATTATTTAAACACTTTACACTTTTTCTAATAATAAGCTTTGTTCCTATTTCAATTCTCATAACACTTTCTACATTTTCATTAATATCAATGATGGTGTTTGCTGCAACAATACCAATCTTATACCTTGGCATCTGAATCGTCGTTAATGGTGGATCTAACATTTCAGATAAAGCCATATTATCAAAACCTATGATAGAGATATCCTCTGGAATCCGATAATCCAATTCGCGAAATACTCTCATTAGGTGCATTGCTACAATATCATTATCGGTAAAAAAAGCAGTAGGCAGACTTTCTCTTTCTTGTAATTTTTGCTTAAGTTCTCGATATACATTATCGCCACCATCTGAGCCAATTTCAAAAATATTATCATGTTCAATCTCAAGTCTGCATTTTTCCATTGCCCTCAAAAATCCAAAATATCGCTCACTAAAGTTATTGGCATTGTCACTTACGTGTAAGTAGCCTATCTTTCTATGTCCCATATCCGTAAAATATTTCACGGCGTCGTATACACCCTTTTCATTGTTAATCTTAATACAAGTCAAATCTTGATGTTCTAGATAATTATCTACAATAACCAGTGGAACTTTTATATCGGAGAAAGCAGCAATCTGCTCTTCTTTTAATTCTGTAGCCAGAATCAATACCCCTTCCACATTTTCTTTTTTTATCTTTATTATTTCTTCTCGGATGGATTTTTCGTCCATATAAGAAACCATGAGATTGTATCCTCTTGCCTTTATCTGACTTTCAACACCTTCAATAATTTCCGAGAACAATTGTGAAAAATACGGTGTACTTGCAGGTGTTATCCTATGTTTTCGATATACAATAAAAAGAATATTTTTACTGTCATCACTTTCGGTTATAAGAAGTTCCTCATAACCCAACTCTTTTACGGCCTGACGCACCTTATTTCTCGTCGCCTCGCTAATCCCCGGTCTATTATTTAACACCAATGACACCGTCGATGGTGACAGATTTAATTGTTTTGCCAAATCCTTAACTTTAATCCCCATTTTAAAACCCTCCCATTTGTTTATGTATCTTAAATATATTGAAATTATTTAATAAATTCTTTAGTTAAATAATAATGCTTTTCAGAAATAGTGTCAATGTATATTTAATATTTTATTATTTATTTGTCTATTATTGCTATAAATCGTGTCATTATTTATGCATTATTTTCATATTAATTATTTTTGCACTTTTTCCATCTAACGTTTTTATAAATTATAAGTAAATATTTACAATTTATTTAATTATATAACTTTTCATATTTTGACTATGACATGCCCAAATCAAGTTATGGATATTGGTTGAAAATTAGATGTTCCTATGATAGACTATATATAAGTGATAAAGCACACAGATAGGAGTTAAAAATATATGCTGGAGGAACAACTTGATAACTTATCGGATGAGGATATTATAGCCTTAATCCATAACAGTGACTCGGATGCCATGGATTATATGCTAAACAGATATAAAAATCTAGTGCGTAAGAAGGCGAAAGCTTTGTACTTAATTGGTGGTGACAAGGACGACTTGATTCAAGAAGGTATGATTGGGCTTTACAAGGCTATTCGAGATTATAATGCCGACAAGGATAATTCTTTTTTTAACTTTGCTGATTTATGCATCTCCAGACAAATATACAGTGCTATTAAAGCTTCTAACCGCAAAAAAAACTTACCTCTCAATACTTATGTTTCATTATACACTCCTGCTTATGGCGAAAATACGGATCTAGAAGAAAAAGCATCCTTAGTTGATTTAATGTATGAGAATAAAATTTCTAACCCAGAAGAATTAGTTATTGACAAAGAGAGTACAAGTATGTTAGAATATGAACTCGTAAGGCATTTGAGTCATTTCGAAAAAGATGTTTTGGATTTGTATTTAGAAGACTTTTCTTATCTGCAAATAGCTGACAAATTAAAGAAAGAACCTAAGTCTATAGACAATGCTTTGCAACGAATTAAAACCAAGTTAAATATGGTACTTAAGAAATTGTAACAAAAGATTATGCTGCCATGGCTCAGTCGGTAGAGCGTCACCTTGGTAAGGTGGAGGTCGCGGGTTCGATTCCCGCTGGTAGCTTATAAGAAAAGAAAGTCCATGTATTCATAAGATGCATGGACTTTTTATTGTTTAATTACAAATATAGAAGAAATAGCCTCATAATTTCTATTACATTTTAATATGTAGGAACTCATTTTATTTACCATATTTTTCAAGTGGAAATTACAACCAAATTATGGTAAAATAAATAAGTTACATATCAACCCAATTTCAAAAACAATACACAAAAAAGTATCTCTTCGGAGATACTTTTTTGTTCCATAAAATCCCTAATATATACCCATACCAGGTACAGCTAAGTTATTAAGCTCTGTTACTAATAATATCATTTGCGCAATTTTCTCCTGCATCTTTACCTACAATATTATATCCTTCTTGCGTATAATGAAAAGCATCTTTCATTTGTCCATTTGCTGCCATATCCGTAAGTTTTGTTGATATCATAACCACATTACTATAGGTTTCACATAACTTATCCTGCGCGTGAATAATGTTTTTATAAAGATCTGCGTTATCTCTATTATTTCCGATTCGTATAATAAAACATTTTTCAATTCCGTTATTGACCATTTCATCAATCATTAACTTTGCATATTTCATATAGTCCAGTTCACTCATACCGTTGTCACCATCTGTCTCACCTTGGCACCAGACCATAAATGTTTGTTTAATTACATATTGGTTTGTTAATAACCATTCTTTAGCAACCGTAGCTCTTTTGATAGCATCGTTCAGCAATTCTCCGTTTGGCTGCCATTGTAATATCGATGTCCCGCCTTGTGAAGCAGAAACTGCAACAATAGGAGTCCTTGTAATCGGATAATATACGTTTATAAAGGATGAAACTAATGTGCCAGTCTTAAAAAAATTAACATCATTAATTCCCCTCGCACTATTTTCATTAACTCCAAATGGTTCAACGATATCATAAAGTTTTGTAGGGTCCGTAATTGATCTAAATTCATATCCATATCCACGATTTACAATTGGTGCTTCAGACGCAACACCACGTCCAGCCATGTTTGATTGTCCCATAAATAAAACTAAGTCTACAGCATTGTCATTATTTTCATTATTTGGGAGTATTGCAGTTTTGTTATTCATATAATCACTCCTATTCCACATAATTACATAATTATATAATTAACTTTCCAAACTTGCAATATTTTACTTTATTTATTCATAATTTTCTAATTAACTGAATTGAATTATAAACATCCAAAATACCAAACCCCCAATCAGGATTAGGGTATAAAATATCAGGAAATCTTCTGGCACCTCCGGTTAAAATACTCCTTACCATTGCACTGGGGAGTGGCGTGAGGTTTTGTCTAATTATTCCCCATTCCTGTAGTAAAGCTACCGCTCCGGCAGCATGGGCGGCAGCTACACTTGTACCTGTACTCCACATATATTGATTACCTGTTGTAGGAGCCAATACATTAACACCCGGAGCTGCTATATCTGGTTTAAAAGTATTATCTTTTGTAAACCCATTGCTTGCGTAATAATATAATTCATCATTCATAGTATAATAAGATGTTACAGTTAGTATTGTTTCTTCATTCCCCGGTATAGTAATTGTTGTGTTATTATTAGCATTAAGAAAATAAGTATCCGGAATAATAAAATTGATAATAGGTAACCAAATATGATAACTTGATAACAAATTTCCTAATCCCGATATTCTAAAACGCCAAATACCACTTATCGGATTTTCAAACCTAAAAAGTATAAACTGGTCACCAGCATTAGAATATTCTAAAGTATTGTCAGCTAAAATAATTGTGTTCTCATATTTAAACTGCATTGTGCTCTGCTGTTCATAAACGGTAGGGATACGGCCAACAAATTCCCCTGTGGGTGAAAACAAATCAAAAGTGAACGAATTAGGAGAATTGCCCCAAAATTCCATAAAAAATCCAGATTCATTATTTCCAATGTTTAAACTGACATCACTGAACCCTATGTAAGGATCTATTTCTCCAAAGTAATGATGTCCTCTGTTTCCTTCATTGCCAGCTGCCACAACAATAGCCACGTCCCCCAAACGACCCATCGTAGATAAGTAATTATTAAATATACCCTCACTAAGATGTGCCCCTTGAGAAGTCCCTAGTCCTATACAGATAGTAATTGGACGTCTTAATTTCCTTGCTACTTGTACCAAATAATTTATTCCAAGCATAATGTCATTTTCTTGGTAGCATATCGTTTCTTGAGGTAAATAGAAAAATTCTTTTAAATATGTTTTAGCGGTTTTTAGTTTAACAACAACGAACTCAATCCCAGGTGCAACTCCTGTAAAACCATTTTCAGCATTATAGGTGCCTCCCGCAATACCCGCTAGCATAGTACCATGACCAATTTCATCCATACTAGGAACAATAGAAAGTGGTTTTTCATCCACCAAAGCACTGTTTAATTGCTCTTTGCTAAACTCAGTACCAAAAAAAAAGCTCTCTGGATAGTTGTCACTCTCTATCGTCTGATCCCACATTGATACGATTCTTGTGGTATGATCTTCATACTGAAATGCAGGATTCATATAATCAATTCCAGTATCCACAAATCCAACTAAAACTTTCTGCCCAGTTAATTCACCATTAGGTATAGTAGGTGTTGGAAGAACTTCTAAAGACTTATAATTGGTAGAAGACATTAATCCATAGCATTTAGGAATCATCTCAAATCCTAATTCATAAATAATATTTGGTGTCATATTTTCTACAGGTATATGAACAACCGCATATTGGCTGTTTATTATATTAATAGAAACATCAGAATATATGGATAAAATTTCTTGAAGGGCTAATCCATCTACTATTAAATCAGCAAAATTATTACTTGTAATTTTATATCTTTCTTCTTGATTCATAAATTTCCCCGGAAAATTATTTTGCTAATATTATATGATTTAAATTCAAAAAGAAGACATTTGCATCTCGGCTAATGTCTTCTCTTTCTATGTCTAATAATTTCTTGTGCAAAATCAAACCATTCTTTGTCTTACGATTTCATAGGATAAAACGCCCATAGCTACGGAGGCATTTAAAGAGTCTATATTGCCGTGCATTGGTATCTTTGCTATATAATCGCACTTTTCCTTTATCAATCGGCCTACTCCTTCACCTTCATTTCCAATTACCACTCCTATAGGACCGCGTAAGTTTAAGTTATACATGGTCTCACCACCCATATCTGCACATACAAACCAAAGCCCTTTTTCCTTTAATTCTTCCATGGTCGCCACTAAATTTGTTACCTTTGCTACCGGAGTATAATTAATGGCTCCTGCTGATGTCTTAGCAACTGTTCCAGTTAATCCTACTGCTCGTCGTTTTGGAATAATGATTCCATGTGCACCAGCTAGATTGGCAGTTCGAATAATTGCTCCAAGATTATGTGGATCTTCGATATTATCCAGAAATATTAAGAAAGGTGGCTCCCCTTTTTCTTCTGCTGCTTTTAACATATCTTCTACCTCAGCATATTCATATGCTGCTATATAAGCTATTACTCCTTGATGCTTTCCAGTCTCTGAAATTTGATCCAATCTTTCCTTTTTTACAAAAGTGATAAGTGTATCACCTTTTCTGGCTTCTCTTATGATGGACTTGATTGGTCCATCCTGGCATCCGTCCAATATAAAAAGTTTGTCTACTGTTTTGCTTGCTCGAAAGGCTTCCATTACCGTATTGCGGCCTTCTATCGTAAATTCTTCGTATCTCATAATATCCTCCATGGGAGTTTTCAATATTAAATGCGATTGAAAACTATATATTCTGTAGTTTAAAAACCATATTCTATTCTTCTAATCCCATTATTATCAATTCCAAGATCCTTGAGAATCGATTTGTCAAGTATAGGTATCCGATTAGAGCCTCTAGGCCGGTTGCAATTCTATATTCCGTAATACTGGCATTTTTAGCAGTTGTAAAAGATTTTGCATTACGCCCTCTCTTATATGCAGCTAATTCCTCTTCTGTAAGTTTTTCCTCAATCCTATGAAATAATTCCATTTGAGCTGGTGCTTTTACCAAATTACTTACTTTTTTGTGTAATTTATTGACTGGAGCATTACCTCGCTCAACTATCATAGTTCGCATAATTAAATCATAGACCCCATCACCAATAAATGCAAGGGTAAGCGGCGAATAAGTCCTAATATCAGTATCCGGTAATTTCATTTGTAACTTAATATACTTAATTAAGTTTAATTCATCTTCTTGTTGAACTACAACTTCTTTCATGACATCATCTTCTTTTATGGCATCATCTTCTTGTTGTATAACACCATCTTCGAGGATATCCGGAACTCCATGTTGAGTGTTATTCTCTATGCTCTTTTCCATCGCATGCCTTCTCTCGTATCTTCTAAAATGATTCCATTGTCTAACAAAAGATTTCGGATTTCATCTGCCTTAGCAAAGTCTTTATTCTTTCTTGCATCTTGTCTATCCTGAATTAACTGTTCGATTTTCTCGTCTAATAACTCTTCTGTCTTCATGGCATGAATACCCAGAATATCACTTAACTGTACAATCCGTTTCAGAACTTTATCAATCAATTCTTTTGAATTATCCGAAGTAATTTTTGAATTGGCTATCTTGACAATTTCAAAGATAGCTGCTATGGCATCTGCCGTGTTAAAATCATCATCCATAGCAGTATCAAATTTTACATTTAATTCATCAATTTCTGTAAGAATATCACCCTCTGCTACAGTTAAATTTTCAGTTTTAGCAGCCTCCACGAGATGTTCTAAATTATAAGTAGCTGTTAAAATTCGGTCCAATCCGTTTTTTGATGCTTCCATTAGTTCTCTGCTGAAATTAATCTGACTTCTATAATGAGCACTTAACATAAAGAAGCGTAGTACTTGTAAAGGATACTTTTCACCAATTTCTCGTACTGTAAAGAAGTTCCCATCCGATTTTGACATTTTCTTATTATCAATGTTTAAAAAGGCATTATGCATCCAATATTTTGCGAATTCTTTATCATTGCAAGCTTCACTCTGAGCTATCTCATTCTCATGGTGAGGAAAAACTAGATCTTCACCGCCTGCATGAATATCAATTTGTTCTCCTAAATATTTCTTACTCATAACAGAGCATTCAATATGCCAACCTGGTCTGCCATCGCTCCATGGTGATGTCCAATATGGTTCTCCTTCCTTTCTTGGTTTCCATAATACAAAATCCATGGAATCTTCTTTATCTTCACTTACCGCAATACGAATTCCTGCTTCTAAATCATCTATTTTCTTCTTCGATAGCTTTCCGTACCCTTCAAAGCTTCTGGTTCTAAAATAAACTGTTCCATTCTTCTCATAAGCATGCCCTTTTTCAATCAGGGTAGAAATCATCTCAATCATTCCGTCAATTTCTTCAGTCGCCTTGGGATTAGTAGTAGCTGGTTTTACATTTAATTCTGCAATATCTTTACGGAATTCATCAATGTATCTTTCAGAGATATCTGAAGCTGACACCCCTTCCTCATTGGCTTTTCTAATGATTTTATCATCTACATCTGTAAAATTAGATACGAAATTCACTTCATATCCTTTGTACTCTAAATAACGTCTTACTGTGTCAAATACGATAACCGGCCTTGCATTACCAATGTGAATATAGTTGTATACAGTAGGCCCGCATACATACATTCGCACCTTTCCTTCTTCTAGTGGAATAAATTCTTCTTTTTTCTTAGTTAGTGTATTATACAGTTTCATACAGTTTCCTCATATCGGACTTAATATATCGTCCTGTCCTTTCTATTGCTTATAAAGTTGCTATTATTTGTTCCCTATTCCAATTTCTTTAATCTTTCACAGACCCGCCTTAATTCTTCCCTTAATGTCGTATTCTCCTGTTGCAATCTAGATAAATCATTTAATACAGGATCCGGTAAATGTACTTGATCCATATCATCTCTCGGCATTTTAATATTATCTCTTTTTACGACTCGACCAGGTACTCCAACAACTGTGGAATTGGGTGGTATTTCAGAAAGAACTACTGAACCTGCACCAATTTTTGAATTCTCACCAATGGTAAATGAACCAAGTATCTTTGCACCTGCACTAATCATTACATTGTTCCCAATAGTAGGATGACGTTTACCACTTTCTTTACCGGTACCACCTAGCGTCACCCCTTGATATAAGGTAACGTTGTCTCCAACAATTGCTGTTTCACCAATAACAACTCCATATCCGTGGTCAATAAATAGTCCCTTCCCAATCGTAGCTCCTGGATGAATCTCAATTCCTGTTTTCCTTACTGTCCTCTGGGAGTACCATCTCGCCAAAAAATAATGTTTCTGTTCATATAGTTTATGTGCAATTCGATATCTTAAAATTGCTTTAAAACTTGGGTATAGAAACACCTCCAACGGAGTTTTTATTGCAGGATCTCGTTCTTTTATGATTTGCATTTCATCCTTAATATATCCGATTAAGCTCATGATTTCAACCTCCACTAGCAAAAAAATTATGATGATACAGCATCCTTAACTTCATATACAAATACAATTACATATCTCTATCTTACAAGCCGAATGCTTTACAAAAAAACTTCGTCTCTCATACAAATAATTTGATATTTCAAATTATTTGTTTTAATAAGAGACGAAGTCTATCCGTGGTTCCACTCTATTTTGTATCAGATTCCCATCAGGAATCAATTATACATTCTTATACCAGGTAACGGCTGTTCCGGATTAAGCTAAGCACATTCACCTCACTCAATCAGCTCCCAGATGCACTTCGTTCCTATTCTTGCAAAGAATGTTTTCAGCCGGTGACATTCTATCTCTGTTGCCTTCCTATAAACTACTTTTCTGTTCAACGCTTTTATTCTATATTATATACATATTCTATGCAAATTAATGGTATTTGTCAATAAGTAACTACTATTAAGCATTAACTTCAATATTTATTTCAAACTACATCATTAATAAATATCTTTTTATAACTATTTATTAACGCTAATTTATGCCTTGTATACTCCTTATCGTTTCCCTTTATTATTGCAGTTAGATCCTGTTCACTCATCTTTCCAAAAAAAAGTTTTGATAAGTCAGATATATCAGCAGACACTTCAGGTTCTTCAATGGATCTCGTACTATCACATCCAAGTGTTGTAAAGTATAAGGTATAAACCCCATTATTTTCTTCTATGATTGAATCTTTTACTTCTACTGTAAGTTTTATTTCTTCTGATGCAGATATATTATGAACAAAGGAATTCCAATCCACAATTCGTGCCATAATAGTCGGAGTATTGTGATGCTCTTCCCATATTGGCAATCTATCTTCACTTCTTAGGATAAATGCAGAAATTGCATCTACAACAATTGCTTTATCCTCCTCAGAATAGATACATTCTGCTATATAAATACCGCCTTCAGCCATATAAGCCGCATAACCTACTAGTTTTTCTTTGCAATAACACAACAATACCTTACCACCGGTACACTCCATCTCATGAATGAAACGATTATAGTAATAGCTGGTTCGTTTCACATAAATATCATATTCCTGTGATAATTTCTCGTTACTAAAGGAAACCAATTGTTCTATTCTTTCTTTATTATCAGCATTAAGGGGAATCACGGTAAGGTTGTCCTGATTTCCATTATTCAAGTTTTCATTACCTTTTTTTTCTGGATCAATTTCTTGCGCTGCTACTTGTCCTTCTTCTAAAAAGAGACGATTCCAAGGCTCCTGCTCATACACGATTCGAAATCCAAAGGGCAAATAAATTGCCTCTGCTGCCGGCATAAGATAGGTAAAAGGCATATGTTCTTGATACATTTGATAAATTGATGCTTCCAGAAGCATTTTCATTAGACCTTGACGCCGATCCTGCTGTCTTGTTGCCACGCCTACAATATAATTGGCTGGAGTTTCTTTTCCCTGTACCATTAGTATATAAGGATTTAAATGTAACATGGAGCTTAGTTTATCCTGTCTGTAAATTGAAAGAATTTGATTTTCTTCTACCTTCCATTTGAAATAGAAATCCGTGTATGACTGAGAATCACCAAAACATTTCTGCCACAAAGCATATAGTTCCTGTTTCACTACTTCTACATCCTTTTCAGAGTTTTGAATCTCATTTATATTATTATATAATTTATAGTCCATACAAACACTTCCTTTCTTAACCTAATCCACATGCCTGCGACTAGCTCGCAGGCCTAAATTCAACGTGTGTAAATATCTACCAAGCCTTTTTGGGGCAACCAGAACAGCCCGAGCAGCCACCACAATTTTTTCCTTCTTTCGGTTCTTCCATTCGGTCATCATAACTATAATTTTCAACCGTTGCTAATAAACAGCTAGCGTTAGCTGAGACTCCGAGCCCTTCTCCAGTAAATCCCAACCCTTCTTCTGTTGTAGCCTTAATATTCACACAATTTTCCTCTATTCTTAACGCTGTAGCTATGTTAGTAACCATCTGTTTAATATAAGGTGCCATTTTCGGCTTCTGTGCAATGATAGTGGCGTCAATATTTTCTATCACATAAAGTTTTTCTTCTATAAGATTTCTTACCTTTTTTAATAGTTCTATACTTGAGGCTCCCTTGTAAGCTTCATCGGTATCCGGAAAATGTTTTCCTATATCACCTAATGCTGCTGCACCCAACAGTGCATCCATAATAGCATGTAGCAAAACATCTGCATCGGAATGCCCCAATAACCCTTTATCGTAAGGAATATTTACTCCTCCTATTATCAAACTACGTCCTTCCACCAGACGGTGTACATCATATCCTGTTCCTATTCTCATTTTTATACCTATTGCAAATCACAGACGTGTCTGCGATACTGCTACCTTTCGCCTTCCTAATATAAAAGATAGTAAACTTAATACTATCGTGAATTTTTTTTAATCTATTTTATTATATACCATAATTGACACTGGAATCTACCCAAATAATTATAAAATTTTATCAATTAAGCCAATATCCTTTTTTCCTATCAAAAAAAGATTGCCCAAGGACAATCTTTTAAGTAGCGAAGGACGGATTTGAACCGCCGACACCGCGGGTATGAACCGCGTGCTCTAGCCAACTGAGCTACTTCGCCATATATGAACAAAATGGGACCTATAGGGCTCGAACCTATGACCCTCTGCTTGTAAGGCAGATGCTCTCCCAGCTGAGCTAAGATCCCATTCAAGTACTGCTTTTCGGCGAGTACTTTACTATTATATTTATGAATCAATTTTTTGTCAAGTACTTTTAACTAAATCTTAAATATTTTCATATAATTATCAAGATTTTCAGCTGTTACTGCCAATTCAAGGGCATCTTTTCCAACTAATTCACTATTAACAGTTACTTGCTTTGCATGTTCTAGAAGGGCTTCTTAGTATTCTTACGAATTTTTTCTTTCCTACTTTAAGTACATTCTCGTCTTCCATAAATATCAGATCAATATCCAATACTTTTTCTCCATTTAATTGTACTCCCCCTTGTTTTACTAATCTTCTGAGTTCACTTCCAGAAGAAACGAATCGGCCTCCGATTAGTAGTGGTACCACATCTAATAAAGTTTCTGATTCTTCAGGCAAAGCGATTTCAGGCATATTTTCTGGTATTGCTCCTTCTTTGAATACAGTATTAAAGTATTCAACCGCTTTTTTAGAATCTTCTTCACTATGGTATAAACCAGTAATAATCTGTGCCAATTGAAATTTAACATCCCTAGGATTTCTTCCACTTTCCAATTCTTTCTGAAGAATTGCTATTGTATCTGGATGTTCATCTGTTGTCAATTCATAGTATTTTAGGATCAATGTATCCGGAATCTCCATAACCTTTTTAAACATAACTTCTGCAGGTTCATTTACTCCAATGTAGTTACCCAGACTCTTACTCATCTTTTCTACACCATCTAAGCCTTCTAATATAGGCATAAAAATAGCTATCTGTTGTTCCTTGCCTGCATTCTTTTGCAGAGTTCTTCCCATTAAAATGTTAAATGTCTGGTCGGTTCCACCTAATTCAATGTCAGCATTAATCGCCAGAGAATCATAACCTTGCATTAAAGGGTAGAAAAATTCATGAATTCCGATTGGTTCCTGGTTTGTGTAACGTTTTCTAAAATCATCTCTTTCTAACATTCTTGCAACTGTTGTAGATGCTCCAAGTTTTAGTACATCCTCAAAACCTAGTATAGACAACCATTCACTATTAAAACGAACCTCCGTTTTCTCTCTATCTAGTATCTTAAAGATTTGATTCGTATAAGTTGCTGCATTTTCTTGTACCTGTTCTTCGGTAAGTGGCTTTCTGGTCTTAGATTTTCCTGTGGGATCACCAATCTTACCAGTAAAATCGCCAATGATAATAACCGCTTTATGGCCTAAATCCTGCATTTGCTTGATTTTTCTTAATACTACAGCATGCCCCAGATGAATATCCGGTGCACTTGGATCAAGCCCTAGTTTAATAATTAATGGTCGATTTTCCTGCTCTGCTTTCTTAAGTTTTTCTCTTAATTCTTCCTCTTGAATTAAATCTGCAACACCTTTTTTAATTATTTTGATTTGTTCTTCCACTGATTTCATTCTTCTTATCTCCTTCTTTTCTCACATTTTCAGCTTCTTGTTCCCATTTTCCATGTGTTAAACAAATTAAATCAATCCATTAGCTGTTTGCAGGTATAAAAAAAATCCCGCCTCTAAATTAATAGAGGGCGGGATATTAACTCGCGTTACCACCTCAAATTTATTAACTGCTCACGCAGTTAACCTTTTTAAGTACTCACGTTGTATAAAAACTTTTCTCTACTACGTGGTAATACTCTAGCACAATAACGGGTGCAAGGATCCGTCAACAGCCTACTAAAGATTTCTCTCGTTTGGTGTGAAGCTCTAAGATGTATTCAGAATCTGTATTCATGCGCCTCTCATCCTACGGCAACTTTCTGTTTGAGTACTTTTGATTCTTACTTCTTCTTTTCACAGCTTTTCAGATTATATGAAATATATTTGTTGTTTGTCAGTATAATTTAATTATAATTATTTGTCAAGGATTAAATGACAGTATTCAAATTTCGAGGTCCAAAGCCCATAGGCAGCAGATCTTCTAAGGAATAAATCCAGTAGTCTTCTTCTGATTTTGCTACAATAACATAGAAGTTTTTTGGATCGCAGAATTCCATCATTACTTGACGGCAAACACCACATGGTGAACAATACTCTGTAATAATTCCATTTTTTCCTCCTACGATTGCAATAGCCTCAAACTTCCGCTTACCATCACTTACTGCCTTAAAAAAAGCAGTACGTTCTGCGCAATTAGTTGGTGAATATGCAGCATTTTCTATGTTGCAACCAGTATAAATCTTCAAATCTTTCGTAAGAAGAGCTGCTCCTACCTTAAACTCAGAGTAAGGAGTGTACGAATATTGTAAGCTATGAATTGCTTCTCGTATTAATCTTCTGCATGTGTCATCGTTTAGGACCTGTAATGGTTTCTGTTCATTTGTTTTCTGTAGTAATTCTCCATGTTGCTGGCAAACCAACTGATTTTCCTCAATAATATTCTTCTCAGTACTCATGTTCTTCGTCTCCTTTCAAATAAATATGAGCTGTTATTTTATAGTAACTGCTATGTTTATTATACTATAAATTAATAATAATTTCACCCAATATCTATAAAAAAAGGATGAAATTTATTCACTAGAGATGTAGTAAATAAAATATTCACTATAATTTCGCTAATATTCGATAAATTAATACATTGAAAATTATTTTATACATGTTATACTTGAACTAAATTGACTTTCTTTATGCACTAATAATAGTTATTTTAGCAAGAAAAAGACAGAATATAGAGGGCAGAAGGTTATGAAAGTACTCAAACAAATTTTATATTTTTTCTCCGTAAATAGTATGCTTAGACCGCAACAGATACAAGGAGAATTACCTTTATCAAAAGATGTATATATGAAATTCTTTAGTGTGGCATGGCCTTCCGCTTTGGAAGCGTTACTAGTTAGTTTAGTAGGTTCCGTTGACACTATTATGGTCGGCAGTTTAGGAAAAGGTGCCATCGCGGCTGTTGGTATTACCAATCAGCCAAAGTTCATTCTCTTAGCTATGATATTTTCTCTTAACGTTGGTATCACCGCAATTGTTGCTCGAAGAAAAGGACAAGAGGATTGCAAAGGTGCGAATCATACTTTACGAGTAGGTATTTTATTAAGTGCAGCTATTTCCTTATGCATGTCTATCATAGGTTATATTTTTGCTTCCCCAATCTTAAAATTCTCTGGTGCAGAAGTTTCTTATTTAGGAGATGCTCTGGATTATTTTCGAGTATTAATGGTAAGTATATTTTTCACTGCTTTAAATCTAACAATCAATGCGGCGCAACGAGGTATCGGTAATACAAAAATATCTATGCGAACTAACATTGTAGCTAATGTTGTAAATATTATATTTAACTATTTTCTAATAAATGGAATAGGTTTCTTTCCAAAACTTGGTGTTAAAGGTGCAGCAATAGCAACCTGTCTAGGTGCAGTTGCTGCTTGTATTATGTCTTTTGCAACATTATTAAAGAAAAAATCTTATTTAAGTTTTTGTAATAAGAGTAGTTGGAAAATTAATAAAAGAATAATTAATCCAATCATAAATATTAGCGGAAGTGCTTTTATTGAGCAGGTATTTATGCGTATTGGTTTTCTTGCCTACTCTGTTATTATCGCTAAACTCGGAACTACCGCTTATGCTACCCATCTCATATGCATGAATATACTTAATATATCCTTCTGTTTTGGTGATGGATTTGCAGTGGCGGCTTCTTCTTTGGTGGGACAAAACCTTGGTGCGAAACGCCCAGACATGGCAATAATTTTTGGTAAAGTAGGGCAACGATTGGCTTTCTTTATCTCTTCAATACTTTTTATCATATTCATAGGAGGAAGAACATACTTTGTATCTTTGTTTAGTAGAGAACTTTCTATCCTATCTCTAGGTGCCAGCATAATGATTATAATCGCATTTACAACTCATGCCCAAACTTCTCAAGTAGTTATCTCCGGTTGTCTGCGGGGTGCAGGAGATACCGCTTTTGTTGCTATCACCTCCATGATTAGTGTTGCTCTAATTCGTCCGACACTTACTTGGTTACTATGTTTTCCTTTAGGATTTGGATTATATGGTGCTTGGATTGCTTTATGTATCGATCAGATTTTCCGTTTTCTAGTGAACTTTTGGAGGTTCTCAAGTGGAAAGTGGACAAAAATATCATTATAGATTATTCACAATCATTTTAGAGTGGGGGGTTGAAAACATACTATTCCCATGGTAATATAAAAGATAACACTTATTTATTTTAATAATAAATGTAAAAGGAGGTACTAAAAATGAAGATTTCAACTAAAGGTCGTTATGCTCTACGTTTAATGTTAGATTTAGCACTACACAATACAGGTGAATATATTACAATTAAAAGTATAGCTGCAAGGCAGGAAATATCTGATAAATATTTAGAACAAATTATTACTCAGCTCAGTAAGGCTGGTTATGTCAAAAGTATTCGTGGTGCTCAAGGTGGATATCGTTTAGCGAAAGCACCTGAAGAATACACAGTCGGAATGATTCTTCGTTTAATTGAAGGTAGTCTCGCCCCTGTTGCCTGCCTAGAAGATGATCCTAATACCTGTACTCGTAGCAGCCTTTGTGCTACTTTAGATGTTTGGACACAACTTAATGACGCAATCAATAATGTAGTAGACAATATAACCCTCTCTGATCTGGTGGATAAACAAAACCTCATTTCGGGTAATAATTATGTTATCTAATTTTTAATAATTTTTTCTTGACTTTAAACATTATATGGATTATACTCCAATTAATTCCTAGTAATTCAATATGTTTAGTAGTGTATTAGCTCAAAGAAAGGTGGTAAAATATTATGTCAGACAAACGTAATCTTAAATTCGAAACCCTTCAACTTCATGTAGGTCAAGAAAAACCAGACTCTGCAACAGATGCACGCTGTGTACCTATTTATCAAACATCCTCTTATGTCTTTGCCGATTCAGCGCAGGCTGCTGGTCGTTTTGGATTATCCGAAGGTGGTAATATCTATACAAGACTTATGAACCCAACCTCTGATGTATTTGAGCAACGTATTGCCGCCCTAGAAGGTGGTCTTGCTGCTTTAGCAACCGCTTCTGGTGCAGCAGCTATTACTTATGCAATTGAGAACATTGCTCATGCTGGGGATCATATTGTCTCGGCTAACACAATTTATGGTGGTACCTATAATTTATTTGCTCATACTTTTGAGGATTATGGAATAACAACCACTTTTGTTAATGCAGATGAAGAGGGAAGTTTTGAACGTGCTATTAAGCCAAATACAAAAGCCATCTTCATTGAAAGTCTCGGGAATCCCAACTCAAGCATCATTGATATAGCTGCTGTTGCAGAAATAGCTCATAAAAATGGTATCCCTTTGATTGTTGATAATACCTTTGCAACTCCATACCTCCTACGTCCTATTGAATATGGTGCTGATGTTGTGGTTCATTCTGCCACAAAATTTATAGGTGGACACGGTACTTCTATTGGTGGAGTTATCATTGATTCTGGTAAATTTGATTGGTCGACATCTGGTAAGTTCCCATATCTTACTGAGCCAAACCCAAGTTACCACGGTATTAGTTTTACAAAAGCAGTTGGAGCTGCCGCATACATTACAAAGATTCGTGTAACCTTAATGAGAGATACCGGTGCTACCATAAGCCCATTTAATTCCTTCTTATTTCTTCAAGGTCTTGAAACACTCTCTCTCCGTGTGGAACGTCATGTAGAAAATGCATTGAAAGTCGTTGATTTCCTTAAATCACATCCACAGGTAGAACAAGTGAATCATCCTGCTTTATTAGATAATCCATATCATGATTTGTATAATAAATATTATCCAAATGGTGCTGGTTCTATTTTTACTTTTGAAATCAAAGGTGGAGCAAAAGAGGCAAGAGAATTTATTGACCGGTTAGAAATCTTTTCCCTATTAGCTAACGTTGCAGATGTTAAGTCTTTAGTAATTCATCCGGCAAGTACTACACACTCGCAGATGTCAGAGGAGGAATTACTTACTTCCGGTATTAAACCTAATACCATCCGACTTTCCATAGGTACTGAGCATATTGATGATCTTATCTATGATTTAGAGCAAGCCTTTACAAATTAGGTTCTATAATGGCCAATAAAGGTTTAGAATAATAGAAAATAATATAACACATAGTGTAAATCAATGTAAAAAAGTGAAATTGGTTTAACTAACAAGAGCCCCCAGGAAAAACCTGTGGGCTCTTGTACTTTGGGATAACTCTATTTCGTTATCCTCGCACCGTTTTTATCTATCTCATAGCCATTTATCTTGGTATTAACGGCTAGGGAGCCATCAGTATAAAAGTAGTACCACTTCTTGTCTATCACTAGCCACTTACCAGAAACCATGATACCGTCCTTGTAGTAACACCGCTGACCATCATCATTGAGTGCCCAGCCCTGTGCGGTTGCTGTAGCTATGGTCAGTTTGACATAACGGTGCAGGGCCGCCGCAACTTCCGCGCGAGTAGCACTGGCTTGGGGATTAAATTTGTTGTTCGTTTTTCCCGCCATTATACCCGCCTGCTGCATGGCTGTTACTGAATCTTTTGCCCAACTGCTGATGTTGGAGACATCTGTGAAAACGATAGACTCTCGGGCAATTGGAAGTGTATAGCCTGTAGCCTTGGCGTAGTTTGTCAGAATGCCTGCTATTTCCTCACGGGTGACCGCTTTGTCTGGAGCGAATTGATTGATGCCTATGCCGCCCATAATTCCTTTCTTATAAACCCACTCAATATAAGGCAAGTAATAGTTGTCAGCATTTACATCGGTGAAACTGCTAGTTGTATAACTGCTTACATCCGCGCCCATCAGTTTGCAAAGGGCTACAGTCAGCATGCCTCTGTTCATAGCCAAATCAGGAGAAAAAATGTTTTCTGCTGTTCCGTTCATTATGCCCCTGCCAAACACATAATCGATACTTTCCTTCGCCCAATGCTTCGTTATGTCTGTTAGCTTTGCTGGTGAGAGCTGATATGCCACTCCGTACACTGAGAAATGGTCTGTTGAAAACAAGATACTATCGCTACCTGCATCGTAGCTGGAATTCTGAATTAAGGTAATCTTGCCTTTGCCATCCACATAAGCAGCATAAAGGTTGCTGCTATACTCACCTTTTACTAGGTTATAGGGAAGACTCAAAGAAACCGCTCCCTGCTTCATACTGGTGATAGATACTGTTTGACCGTTTCTAATATAACTAATAATTATGTTATAGACAGGCCTTGTTCCGATTAATGTACTCGCTTGCGTGGACAGATTCTGTGACGGTGTAATAGTAATGGTCACATTGCCGGTGCTCTGTCTCTGGATTTCCTGAAGGGCCTGCAGATTAAAGTCAAGTGAAATCTGCCTGCCATCCACCTCAAAACTCCTCACCTGTGCGCTAATCATCCTTTGCAATGTGGCCTCCGTCAGTGTTATACCAAGGGAGCTTGCTGTACTTGGTGAATCAACACGGATTGTAATTCCAATACCGTTTTCTATTCCATTCTGACTACTTGCTTCTGCCTGTGCTTTGGCGATGGCATCCGCAACCGCAGATTCGGAGATGCTTGCTATGGCAAGGCCATTATTACCTGCCGTTGCTGTCACTACTGTTTCGGCGATGATCGGCTGATTGGGTTTCTTATCTGGAGTGATTGTAGGAGTGACTGATCCTCCACTGGTGGAATTGTCACCACCTAAGGAACCTCCCGAACCAGACCCACCACTAGAACTATCGGCTATCTTTACAGATACACTGATTGTGGTTGCTAAATTGACATTGTTCGTATTTACTACACCTGACGGGATCGTTATGATACCATTTACTATAAAGGTCTGTGCGTTACCTGACAATTGGTTGTAGCTACTTAATGCCACGTCCCATGTCACATTAGCACTTACAGTACCGTTATTTGTCACTAAATTCACTGTGGAAGGTAAGCCCAACCCAGCCGCTGTTTTAGCTGCTCCATTTGCTATGCCGGTAATAGCATTGGGTGCTGCGATACTCACAAGGATTTTATCTGTGGAAGCCGCCGCATTAACGGTCACATTGATACTAGCGGTCAAGGAAACACTGTCTGGATTTATTACCCCGCTTGGTAGCGTAACGCTGCCGTCCACTCTGAAGGTTTGCTCGGCTGTAACTGTAGGATTATATGAACTACTGTCCACATCCCATGCTACAATTGCCTGTACATTACCATTGTCGGTCACCAAGATTACTTTTGTGGGCAATCCCAGAGCAGATGTTGTTTTAGCCGTGCCGTTTGCTAAACCAGTGATAGCAGCTGGAGTGGCAATACTCACAAGGGTTTTATCTAAAACTGCAGCCGCATTCACGGTCACATTGATGCTGGTGATCAAGGAAACGTTTCCTGGATTTATTATCCCACTTGGTAACATAACATTGCCGTCCACTGTGAAGGGTTGTTCAGTTGTAGCGGAAGGATTATAAGAGCTGCCGTCCACATCCCAGGTTACTGTTGCTTGCACATTACCATTATCGGTCACCAGAGTTACTTCTGAGGGCAATCCTAGCGCAGATGCTGTTTTGGCAGATCCATTTACCGCACCAATGATAGCGACTGGAGCGGTAATACTCACAAGAGTTTTTTCTAAAACTGTCGCTGCATTAACGGTCACATTGATATTGACGGTCAAGGAAATGTTACCTGGATTTATTACCCCGCTTGGAAGTGTAATACTTCCGGTCACTGTAAAGCTTTGTTCCGTTATAACTGTAGGATTATAAGAGCTGCCGTCCACATCCCATGCTACAGTTGCCTGCACATTACCGTTATCGGTCGCTAGGGTTACTTCTGAGGGCAATCCCAGCGCAGGTGCTGTTTTGGCTGTGCCGTTTGCAACTCCAGTAATAGGGGATATTGGGGCAATAGCCACAAAGGTTTTATCTAAAACTGCAGCCATATTTACGGTCACATTGATACTAGTGGTCAATGAAACGTTGTTTGGATTTATTACCCCGCTTGGAAGTGTAACACTGCCGTCCACCACGAAGGTTTGCACGGTTGTAACTGCAGAATCATAAGAGCAACCGTCCACATCCCATGCTACAATTGCCTGCACATTACCGTTATCGGTCACCAAAGTTACTTCCGAGGGCAATCCGAACGCAGACGCTGTTTTAGCTGTGCCGTTTGCAACACCAGTAATGGGGGCTATTGGGGCAATAGCCAAAAAGGTTTTATCTAAAACTGCTGCCGCATTAACGGTCACATTGGTACTGGTGGTCAAGGAAACGTTGTTTGGATTTATTACCCCACTTGGTAGTGTAACACTACCGTCCACTGTGAAGGTTTGGGCGGTTGTAACTGAAGGATTATAAGCGCTGCCGTCCACATTCCATGCTACAGTTGCCTGCACATTACCATTATCGGTCGCCAGAGATACTTCTGAGGGTAATCCCAGCTCAGATGCTGTCTTAGCCGATCCGTTTGTCACACCAGTGATAGCTGTTGGAGTGGTAATGCTCACAAGTGTTTTATTTATGACTACTACCGCATTAACGGTCACATTGATACTGGCAGTCAAGGAAACGTTGTTTGGATTTATTACCCCACTCGGTAGCGTAACACTGCCTTCCACCATAAAGTTTTGTTCAGTTGTAATTGCAGGATTATAAGTGGTTCCACCCACATCCCATGTTATAGTAGATTGCACAATACCTTTATCCGTAGCTAAGGCTACTTCTGAGGGTAATCCTAGCGCAGTTGCTGTTTTAGCCGTTCCGTTTGCCATAACAATGTTAGAGAATAGAGTAGCAATATACCCAAAAGTTGATTCCGTGCCGGGAGTTCCCGAAAGGGTATAGCCGGTCGGTAATGATTTCCCCACCAACGCAGTTTGGTATGCGGGCAATACGCTATATGGTACAAATATCTCCAGATTTTCTGCCATTCCAGAAAGAGAAGTGCTAAAAAATGTTGGGGGCATATTACCTAAAAATGTAATTGTCTTTAAAGTATCGCATGGATAAAAGACAAGCGGCCTGATTGCAGTTATGCTGCTAGGAACAGTATAGGCCGTTTCAGTTTTGGCAATTGGATAGCGGACAATGGTGGTCTGATTCTTGTCATATAAAACACCGTCCACGCTACAAAACTCCGTGTTGCTTGCGTCCACGGTAATTTGCGTCAGCTCGTTGCAGCCGGAAAAAGCTGAATCACAGATAAAACGGACACTAGCAGGGATGCCGATTGTTGTCCAGGTTGGGGACACATTATAAAAGACAGAAGATGCTACTCCCACTGTGCCATTTGGAAATGTAAAGCTCGTTCCTCCTGGTATTGACGTTCTGCAATACACAGCCCAATTGTCAATATATAGTACCCCGCTACTGTTATTGACCATTGCGGTATTAAGAAACACATTGCCTCCAATGAATGTCACGCTGCTTGGTATATGGAAGAATGCTAGCTGCGGGCAGTTGCGAAAGGCGTAGTTATTGATTGTTGTCAAACCGTCCGGCAAGGTTACGGATGAAAGTGCCGCGCAGCCATTAAATGCGTTTGCGCCGATACTTATGACCCCGCTTGGAATAGTAATCGACGATAGTGTGACATTATCCCTAAATGCTTCGTTCCCTATGCTGGTTGCGGGAATTCCGCCGATTGTTGCGGGAATCTCAACAACTGTGTCTGTTCCCGTATAGCCAGTAATTGTACCAGCTGCATTGATGTTGAAATCCGTTTCCAATGAGGCAGTCACCGTCATTAGTGCTTGCACTGGTCCGCCACTGCCTTCCTCCGCAAAAACGATGGTTGACTGGGTAAAAGTCATCGCCATAATGAGCAGTATCACAATAAATTTTGTATGTGTTTTGTTTATCCTCATAAAACTTTCTCCTTACTTTTTCAAATTTGAGTGCAGGGAGTACTCTTTGGACTTTATGGCTCAAAACTTCGAAAGGTAGCAACCATAAAAACAGCCATCTTAACAACAAAAAAATTCCCCATTTATAAGTATAGGGAATTCTTTCATGCTTTGACAGTGGCCAAACGGCTACTTTTTTACAACAGATACGTTTCTCGTGCCTTTTGTACGGCGCTGATTTTATTATTGACTTCCATCTTCTGATAAATACTTGCTAGATATTTCTTGATACTGGATATTGAAAGGTAAAGCTGTTCTGCTATTTCCCTCTGGGTCAGCCCTTGGGCTAGCAGTTGCAGCACCTGAGTTTCTCTTTCGGTCAGATGGATTGTGGCTGACTGCCCATCTTTGAGACCTTCACTTTGCTTTTCATAGAGTGATATCAATCGCTCTGCGTAGGAATTACGCGCATTCTGGCTGATTTCTGTGCGAATCTTTTCCACTAACCGTTGAAACCGTTCTTCTTTAATAGGCTTCATCACATAGTCAAGGGCATTGATGTCAAAGGCACGCGCAGCATATTGGTTCCAGCTTGTAATAAAGGCGATGATGGTCTCTGGGTTTATTTCAATCAACTTTTCTGCAAAAGTAAGCCCGTCCATTTCAGGCATTTCGATATCAATAAAGGCCACCTGAGGATGAATAGAAGACGCCTCCTCCAGAGCTTTGAGTGGATTCATATATTTTCCCGCTACCTGCATGAAGTCGGTTTTCTCAACCAAATCGCAGACCTCCTCAAGATTGTACCATTCATCGTCCAAAACAATTACTTTTATCATGCCTCATCCCTCCTATCAGGGTTTATAATATTGCAGGGGACATGAAATGTGACCTGCAATCCCTGTTCCGGCTGACCGGTTATTTGTAGCCCTGTCCCATAATATTTATTCAGCCGTTTGTTGATGTTAGATATGCCGATACTTCGTATGTTATTGCTTTCACAAAGCAGTTTTTTGATTGCATCTCCACTCATGCCCACGCCGTCGTCTCTGATTTCAAAGCGAATTCGCTCGTCATCTCCGCTGATGATAAGCCATACGTTTCCCGCCTCGGCCTTTTTGAGAATGCCGTGCCGGATAGCATTTTCCACAAGTGGCTGAATGACCAACCTGGGGATAAAGATTTGAGGGATACGCTCGCAAACCAGATGAAAATTCAGCCGCTCTCGAAATCTTGCCTTTTCGATGAAAACGTAGGTGTTCACGCTTTCAAGTTCCTTCTCCAAAGAAATCATCGGGGAAGTATTATCAACATAATAGCAGTTTGCAAGATGTTCTCCTAGTTCGGCAATCAGTGCTTTTGCCTCGTTCGGACTTCTTGAGATCATGGAGGCGATGACGCTGAGGGTATTGTTCAGGAAATGTGGCTGAATCTGCGCCTGTAGAAAGGAGAGCTCATTTGATTCCGCCTGGGTAAGCGCGTTCGAGGCAAGATTCTCCAATCTTTTCTGGTGTTCTGCAAAAAGTGTAATATCCTCAATGGTGAATATCTTGCCAAGGAGAAACTGTCCGTCCTCGGCGATGATTTCTGTTATTTCCGCCGAAAAATGCCGAGTCTCTCTACCTGATGTATACTGATACTGAAGTTTCACATTTCCTCTGCTTAGGCCTTCAAATTCCGGATGTTCTTGAATAAATAAGAAAAGGGTATTCTTTCTTGAAAGTCTGCCCAGTTCAGGATATAGTCTTAAAAAAGTGTCGTTGACATCGATAATTTGATTCGATCGATCAATTAGCATAACGCCTTCCTTTGACTGGCGAAAAACCGTTTCGGTCACAATGGGGACGGCATTGAAGATGCGATACCGAAACATTCCGAATGCGTACAGCAAACCGGAAACGACACAAAAAACCGGGAAATAATCGATGCCAAGGAAGCTCTGGCCAGCTGCGTTTATGTATACTGCAGACCACGGAAGCAGGGAGGCGATAAGCATGATGATATATCCACCATGCTGTAGCCGGGGCGCTTTCATAAAGCCATAGATGTAGTAGAATGCGGAAATAATCCCAATTAAAGTACCAGAAAGCACCATGAGCATAAACAAAGGCCCCTTGACGGTATAAAGCACAGGAAAATAACCGTTGCTCTGAAAGCTGACGGATGAAATATAAAGGTGATGAATTGGGTTTGTATAATAAATCAGGATGTAAACGATTGGATGATACAGCATTGCAAACTTAAATAGTCTAAGTTGTTTTTTAGTTATCCTAACATATTCCAGGCTCATCAAAAGCCACAAATAATGCTGAATAGGTATGGGAATATGCTCCAGATTAAACCACAGCATTGCAGTGGAAATGCTGTCGGAATTGATTTCTCCAATGTAGGTGCTGTTATAGAATATTGCGCATACCATAATCGCAATAAAATAACCTGTACCGGGGATTGTTCTCCTTCTGTACGCGTAGACAATCAGTAGTATGGCTGTTGGCAATGTGAATAAAAGAATCAGGGTATAAAATAATCTCACTGTATACATTCAATTCCCCCTCAATCTGCTCACCGCTTTTCTCAAATTGCAATTTCTTAAGAATACATCGGCTATTTTCATAAAATTCGTAACCCGATTCTTTTTATATCGCCCGTAATATATCTCTGTAAATCGGTAAAGGCAGACAGTAAAATCTGCTGTCTGCCTTCCTTAAAACATAATGTCCAGTTTGTGTCCCTATAATAATGTGTCTAATTTCGGCCTCTTTTTATTTTTCTTTCATTTCAACAAAATCATCCATTAAACTATCAAACTTATACATCACACTTCCATCCACAGCTACATAAAAGACTCCCATATTTATTTTACGATCACCTACGTCTGCAAATGCATTGATGCCATAACATTCCACACCGTTCACATTGGTAGTCCAGTCATCATACATAATAATATATTCACTCAATTTTACCGGCAAACCTAATGTTTCAGCAGAAAGTTTACTTAACTTAGCAAGTGCATCTTCTTGGGTAAATTCATTTGGGGTTTCTTCAATAATTCCGCTCTCGCTTGGTTCCGTATATAATGGAAAATCTGAAAATGGCGCTGTACTTCCATCCGAATAGTAACAAAGAAGTTCTCCGTTTACCTTATTAACCAGCACGCTTGGTTCTATCTTTGTTGTACTGTCACTTATTTCATACTTATAATATTCCGTTTCACCTATGCTTATATAATCATCTAAAAGCTCTATAAAATATCCACGTTCACCAATTTCATTTTGAATCATTTTTACTGCTTCCGATTCACTGATATAATCTTCACCCGTGCCAGTGTTTGATTCCTCATCGGTATCCTCAGTATCAATACCGGTTTGGTCATCTTCTGTTTCTACTACTGTTTGGGTTGGTGTAACTGTTGGTGTTACGGTAATATCTCCGGTGCCATCTTCTTCACTTATCTTCTTTTTGCAAGCTGTAAAAGCAATGCAGACTATCATTAAACATATTATGATTTGAAATATTTGTCGTTTTTTCATTACAGTTCTCCATTTTCACACTAAAGTGCTAACCTATATATATTCTCCACATCTTCACTACTCAATTTTACAAAGCCACCTAATCTTCTATCCTGGCCAAGTCCAAGCTTTTCAACTAATGCAGGAATATCTTCCTCCTTCGCACCTAACTCAGCAAAATTAATTGGCATACCAATCGAAGTTAAAAATGTCTTTAAGCACTGTATACCTTCTTCTGCGGTTACTTCCGGATGAGCAAAATCCATTTGGCAGCCCCAAACTCTTACTGCTACCTGTGCAAACCGATTTATATCATGCTTCATAACATGTTTCATCCATGCCGGAAAAACAACTGCTAATCCTGCTCCATGAGCGCAATCATATAGAGCCGATAGTTCATGTTCGATGTCATGGCTTGCCCAATCTTGGTCACGCCCTACTCCTACTATATTGTTGTGTGCCACCATACCTGCCCACATAATATTCGATCTAGCACCATAGTCATTAGGATCTAGTATCACCTTTGGTACTTCTTTTATCATTGTTAATAAAACTGCTTCACATAGTCTATCTGTTATTTCTACATCCTGAGTGTTTGTAAAATATCGTTCAAATACATGAGCCATAATATCCGTAGCTCCGCAAGCAGTCTGAAAAGCTGGCAGTGTATGGGTCAGCTCTGGATTTAATATAGAAAATACCGGGCGCAATGCTTCACTTCCTGCACCCCTCTTAAGCATTCCTTCTTCCTTCGTAATAACAGAATCTCCGGATCCTTCACTTCCAGCTGCAGCTATTGTTAAAATAGTTGCTACTTTTAAGGCTTCCTTGATACTTTTTCCGTTATAGAAATCCCAGAAATCACCCTCATATTTCGCTCCGGCTGCAATTGCCTTTGCAGAATCTATAGCGCTGCCGCCGCCGACAGCAAGAATAAAATCTATCTCATTCTTCTTACACAATTCGATACCCTGATATACTAAGCCACTTCTTGGATTAGGTAGAACCCCACCCAATTCTATATATTCAATTCCTTCTTCCTGTAAAGAAGTTTTCACTCTATCCAATAAACCGGAACGTACTACTGAACCGCCACCAAAGTGCAGTAACACCTTCGTACCTCCAAATCGTTTCACATAATGGCCTGCCTTACTCTCTTCATTCTTGCCAAATACAAAATAGGTTGGACTATAAAACGTAAAATTGTTCATATTAAGCTCCCATCTACGTGCTTTAGCACGTATAAAAATCAGGAGGGTGAAATATTTTTTGATTTCACCTTACTCCCATCTGCGTACTCTAGCACGCATAAAAATCAAGATGTTGAAAAATATCTTCCATTTTTCAAACCAAACTCACATCTGCGCATTTTAATGTTCTAAAAAAATGTTAATAGCCTGTTTTCTACGAAATACCATCACTTACTTAAGTATTATATTACCTTTACACCCGATTAATGTCAAGCTAGTTTTGCTATCCGTCAGTTGCTATCATTGTAAAGAATCAAAGGCTTCCGATCATTTTAATCGAAAGCCTTGTTGATTTATTAGTCACTTTTATCTTTATGCCTTTATGCCATCTTTATGCTGTAACCCTTAATTGTAATTCTTATTATAGTACCTACTCCAACACTATGCTTTCACCTGTGTATTTTAAGTTTGCACAAAATGGTGTTTTACCAGTTAATGCAATACTTCTCTTGTCAGGTTGTGAAGCACCGATATATACCTGATAATCACATTGATTCAATACTAGTTTACCATCATTGTTATATAAAGCAAATGCACTATTATCTAAATCCAAGTTCACAATTCTTTTTTCTCCTGGTTTTAATGTTATCTTTTTTAGTCCTTTTAACTGCACATGGGGAGCACCCTCAATATTTACCTTTACATACACTTGCACAGTTTCTGCGCCAGTAACTTTACCTTTATTCTCTACTTCTACACTGCAAGTAATTGACTTTCCTAAAGTTATACTATCACTTAAAACCTGAGCATTATTAAATGCAAATTCTGTATAACTTAAGCCATATCCAAATGGATATAAAGCTTCATTCTTCATGTAACGATAAGTTCTATTCTCCATTGCATAATCTGTAAATGCAGGCAGTTCTTCTGTCGTGCGGTAAAAGGTTATCGGTAACTTTCCTTCTGGACAATGCTCTCCAAAAAGAACATCTGCAATTGCTCTTCCACCTTGCGCGCCAGGGTACCAACCTTCAAGAATTGCTGGAAAATGTTCGTCTTCCCAACTAACCGCTAATGCACTGCCGGACAGAAAAACAAGAACTACAGGTTTACCACATTTTTGTAATTCGGCAATTATTTCGTGCTGAATACCTGGTAATTCCAAGTTTGGTTTATCACCACTAGCGAACTCATTACCTTGATCGCCTTCTTCTCCTTCTAAACCGGAATCCAATCCAAAACATGCAATTATTACATCACTAGCTTCTGCAACTGCTCTTACTTCTGCAAGTCTATCGTTTCGAACACCGAGCCCTTGTAGCTTATCTTTAAATAAATGACAACCTTCCGAATAATATACCCTAACATCCTCGCCAAGTGATTCCTTCACGCCTTCCAGAATAGTGACATACTCGGAAGCCGTTCCTTCGTAGTTACCAATCAAAGCTTTTCGGTTATCAGCATTCGGTCCAATCACTCCAACTGTCTTTAATTTACTCTTGTCTAATGGTAATAAATTATTTTCATTCTTTAATAATACGATAGTCTTTCTAGCGGCTTTAATATTTAATCCTTTTTGCTCTTTACCATCTACCTGATCATATTGAATTTTATTAAAAGGAACTTTCTCTGGTGCATCAAATAATCCTAATTTCATTCTTGTTGTTACTAACCTAGTTACTGCCTTATCAATGGTCTTTTCTTCTACAAGTCCATCACGTACTGCCAATAATAGATTACCATACATATTACCGCAATTTAAGTCGCAGCCTTGGTTCATCGCTAGTGCAACAGATTCAACCGGCGTTGAAGTTACCATATGATGCTCATGAAAATCTTTTATTGCCCAGCAATCAGATGTTACATGTCCTTTAAAGCCCCATTCTCCTCGTAAAATATCTCCTAATAATAATTTGCTGCCACAACAAGGTTCATCATTGGTACGATTATAAGCACCCATTACTGCTTCCACTTTTCCTTCTTGTACACAGGCTTTAAAAGCTGGAAGATATGTTTCATATAAATCTTTTGTGGATACAACAGCATTAAAACTATGTCTAATATCCTCTGGACCGCTATGAACAGCAAAATGCTTTGCACATGCTGCTACTTTCATATATTTTTCATCGTGCCCTTGCATACCTTCTACAAATCTAGAACCTAATCTTCCGCTTAAGTAAGGATCTTCACCAAAAGTCTCATGACCACGTCCCCAGCGAGGATCACGGAATATATTTACATTCGGTGACCAGAAAGTTAGCCCCTTATAGATATCTGTATCATCATACTTTTGTTGCATATTGAATTTAGCTCTACCTTCGGTTGATATAGTATCTGCTACTTCTTCAATAAAATCTTCATCAAAGGTTGCTGCTAAACCGATTGCTTGAGGAAATACAGTAGCTACACCGGCACGAGCCACACCATGTAAGGCTTCGTTCCACCAGTTATAAGACTTCACATTCAGTCTCTCTATTGCAGGTGCTGTGTATAAGGTCTGAAACACCTTTTCTTCCAGTGTCATTCTTGTAACTAGATCCTCTGCTCTTTCCTCAAAACCTAAATTTTCATCTAAATACGGCATATAATTGTTCATTCATTTTCCTCCATTTACTGTGTTGTTAGTCCGTTTATCTTTGCAAAATTATATATGATTCTTTTAACTTTTAGTCGTATCTTATCTTACCAAAATAGTATATAACATTATTTCTCTTTTTTCTTCTCAAATATTGCTTTAATTATATCATGTATTGCTAATGTTTTGTCATATTTTTACTTTATTGTGAACAATAAAAATAATTTGTTTAATCTTATTTACAATTTCCTATAGATATATTAGAATTTTCAATAGAATACTACTACTATTCACCAAGTTTCTTGTTTGTATTGATAGCAATAGTTGACATTTAAACTTCGAGTTAAGGAAGGCATCGGAATAGATATGATTAAAAAATTAGACGGTATTTTTGAAAAGATAGATTATGAAAAGAATTCTTCTATATTACTTTATCTAAATAATGTATATGAGAACTATCCCATTCATTGGCATACTGCTATGGAGATTATTATGCCTTTAGAAAATACTTATGAAGTAGCAATCAATAAGGTATCTTATTTATTAGGCGAAGGTGATATACTGATTATCCCTCCTGGTGAGTTACATGAATTATATGCCCCTTTAACCGGCAGCCGCATTATTTTTCAGTTCGACTTTTCAATAATTAGCAATCTCAAGGGATTTTCAGGTATTTATCCTATATTGTTTCAGCCTCGCCTGCTGACCAATAATAATTCCTCTGATATTTATGATGAACTAAAACACTTAATGATAAATATAAAGGATGAATATATACAAAACGATAGCTTAAGTGAAGCATTCATCTACTCAAAGATTATTCAAATATTTATTATAACTGCTAGAAAATATATGAATACTGGTAACCTCTTTCCTGATGTTAATATTAGTAAGCAAAAAGAGTATATCGAAAAGTTTAATCTAATTTTTGATTATATAAATGATAATCTTACCGAAGATATCTCACTAAGCCAAATTTCTAATATTGCCGGATTCAGTAAGTTTCACTTTTCTAGATTGTTTAAGCAATTTACAAATATGTCCTTCTATGATTATCTGAATCAAAAGAGAGTAAAGACAGCCGAAAATTTATTGCTTAATCCGAATCTCAATATTACTGATGTAGCGATGCAGTCCGGTTTTAGCAGCATTTCCACTTTTAATCGGGTATTTAAAACTGTTAAAGAATGTACTCCGACAGAATTTAAAAGTTTGTACTTGTACAAGCATGGACTTTCTATAACAAAATAATACTGTTCTTACAAAATCATGTAGAACAAACAGGGCTACCTTGCTCTTTTAACATTGTAAGAACATCTGCTGATTTCTTGACTAATTGGGATTAAAGATTTGCACTATATTCTTACTCCCAGTGCTTTTAATTCCTCAACAGCCTTATCAAACTCATCCACAAGTATAGTATAAAAGCCAAAGCGGCTTGCACCATCTAAGTTAGCTTGGGAATCATCTAAGAAAACTGCTTTATAGGGATCAATATTATATTTTTCTATGAGCGCTTCATAGATTTCAGGCTCCGGTTTAATAGATTTTACTTCATATGATATTACACCGCCATCCACATATTTAAGGAATTCAAAATTTTCTTTTGCAGATTCAAAATTCTTTTTACCGTAATTAGATAGAAGATATACTTTGTATCCATTTGCTTTTAAATTCTGCACAAATTCAACAGAATAGTTGTATTCTCGGACTAATTCAATACTATTATCAAAGAGATCCTTTATTTCCTTGGTTACGCTTGGGTCTAATGCACAGCATAATGATACAATATCATCTTCCTTAAGAGCTCCTCTATCCACTTCCCCCCATATCTTGCTAAGTACCGTCGCCTCACCTACTTTTCGCTTGGTCTCTTGATCATACCCACAATCTTCTAGGTATGCTTCCCATCGAAAATTAGCAAGTACCTGTCCAATATCTAAAACAACTGTATTAATCATCTTATCTTTCTCCTATTTATCTTATTAATTTTATTATGACAAGTCCTATGTAAGTATAATTACTGCCATCGACTTTATTTGTTCAAAATGAATTATAACATTTTACTTGTTCTCTATCAAGATTTCATTATCAGAAACTTACAAAAATGATAACCAGTTCATTTTTATATTACTAGCAAAAAAAGGATCCATCTCTTTTGAGATAAACCCTTTGAAATTATTGTTATTTAAATTTATGATTTCCTAATCTATAAGTATAACCTCTTAATCCACCACTAAAATATAAATACTTTCCAAAATTCTTCTTCGAGTCATTAATCGTAATCGTCTTAGTTCCATTTAATGCTTCTGTTGCAGCCTTGATACAATCTTTCTCTGTAGCTGATGTAAATTTCTCATTATCATACTCGGATAAGGCTTTTGCTAAAGAACCATTACTTGCGGGTCCAAATTGGTATTTTTGATAAACAACACCTTTTACTGTATCTGGAAATATATTTGATCTCTTCCTATTCATTACAACAATACCAACTGCAAGTTTACCTTTATATGATTCTCCATTCGATTCACAATAAATTAATGCAGATAGTAATCTTAATTCAGCCTTTGTATACTTTGATACTTTTTTCTTAGTTACTTTTTTTACTTTTTTTACTTCTTTTACTTCTTTTTCTACTTCTTCTTCTTTTTCTACTTCTTCTATTTCTTTAACTTCTTCTATTTCTTTAACTTCTTCTATTTCTTTAACTTCTTCTATTTCTTTAACTTCTTCTACACCCTTTATATTTTCATTTTCATTCTCTACTGAAGTTTCATTAGAAACTACTTCTTGTGTAGTAACAGTTGTGTCGGTATTGGTATCTGTATTTATATCTACATTAGCGATTTCTTTTGTAACAGGGGTTTCTTCTGCTGCGTAAGTGTTAATGCTTGAAAAACTAAGTGCCATAATTCCTACAAGCATGAGCAATACTAACTTTCTGAATCTCATATAATCTCCTTTTAATGGCCTAATACATATAAGTCATCTCTAGTTACAATAATTTAATTATTACAAATTCAAGATAATTCTTAAATTTAAGTAACAATCTCTTAACATTTATGTAATATATTATAACATAGTATTTCATAAAATCAAGTCATTTGGAGGTTTTTTTTATCCCCTTTAATCTACATTTATTTACATTTTATTTTTTTCTAGTACTTTTAGTCATTTTCACCTAATTGCCACTAGCGTTTTTGTGAGATTAGCACAATAAAAATTGTTAACAAATTGTTATCTAATTATATATACTTTGTACATATATAACAATCTAGATTGCGAAAGAAATCAAAATCCGGGAGTGCCACATTTTGCATAAACTGTCAGATGAAAGAACTACTTGTATTCTTTCATATAACAACATATGTGCAATATAACACTCCCGGATTTCTATATCTTACAGAACAACTCTTTTCCTATTATAATGTTTTCATATATTCTTGTAATGCTTCTTTCCAAGGTTTTGTAAAGAAACCCATTTCCTTCAGTTTCTTATTCTCTAGAACTGAATACATCGGACGAGCCGCCGGTGTGGGATACTCTTCTGTAGTGATACCCTTGACCTTTATGTTTTTACCTGCTAAATCAAAAATTTCTTTCGCAAATTCATACCAAGTGGTCTCTCCTTCACAAGTTCCATGATAGATTCCGTAATTATCCATATTGATTATGAAGGCGATTACTCGTGCCAATTCCAGAGCACTCGTAGGGGTACCATGCTGATCATTAACTACACGAATTTCAGCATTTTTATCTGCTAATCCCAGCATAGTTTTTATAAAATTTTTACCCTCACCATATAACCAAGCTGTACGTATAATATAATATTTCATGCAGTGATCCTTTACTAATTCTTCGCCTGCTAATTTGGTTGACCCATACACACTTCTGGGATTGGTAACGTTCTCCTCCGTATAGGGTACCTTTGCTTCACCATCAAATACATAGTCCGTAGATACTTGTACTAATTTAGCGTCCAATGCATTCGCAGCGGTCGCTAAGTTCTTAGGTCCAATTGCATTAATTTTATATGCCTTGTCCTGATCACTTTCACACAAGTCCACAGCAGTATAGGCTGCACAATTGATAATTACATCAGGTTTTAACTCTTGGACTAAATTCATAACAGCTACTGAATTGGTTATATCTAGAATAATTGGGCAATATGCTGTAGGCTCACCCATATCCGAATTAATTATTGTGATTTTAGTGTCCGCCTGTTCCATAAAAATTTGATTTAAAGCACGTCCTAATTGACCATTCGACCCTGTAATTAGTATTCTTCTTTCCATCTATCATATCTCCTTATCTGAATCCACAAAATTTTTTTATACAAATTTTGTTATTAATTATTCTCAAATTTCCAACTATCTTTAATGTTACTATATTTTAACACATCTTGATAAAAAAAACTTATACTTTTTAAGAATTTAATAAGTCGTAGCTAAAACTTGAAAATATGACATTCAGTATGGTATGCTTTTCCTATCGCTGAGATAGCTTCTCTGACCTTAAGCATATTGTTCTTAAAGCATACTTATGATAAAAAGATAGCAGTACTTTAAATAAAATGGAACCTAGAAGATAGGCAATTATAAACATGTCTATCTATAGGTTCCATTTTATTTAGTAAGTATCACCTAGCATGGGACGAAGGTTGATTTCTTCAACAACTGCCTGCGGGCTTAATGTCAGAATAGTTGAGACTATTTTCCCAAAATCCTCTGGTAATAGTAAGCGGTCATTCCCTTCCTCTTCCCTAGGAACACGTTGCTCTGTAAAGGTTCCTCCCGGATTCAGGAGAGTAACCCCCACTCCCAGTGACTTTATTTCATCACGTAAGCTATATGCGTACGACCTCAGTGCCCATTTGGACAAGCTATAAACATCTCCTTTGTCCCTGCGAATAGATACCGTTGATCCTATTAATATGATTCTAGGATAAGCACCCTTTTCTATTACTGGTAATAGTTTTTGCACTAAATGATAATTAGATACAAGATTAATTTCTAAAATATCTCTAAGATTTTGAGTAGATGCATTTAGCATGGAACGACCTACCGGTGGAAATCCTGCTGCATTAAGTATAAGGACATCTGGTGAAAATCCGCTTTCACTGATATATTGAATTAATTTATCCCTTTCTACTTCCTGAGACACATCGGCAATAAATAATATTGGTCGATTTGTTAAAGCTTGGTCTGCCTGTTGCAAATGTTCTTCATTTCTGCCTACCAGTAATAATTTATGTCCAGCTTTATCAAGTTCTTTGGCTATGCCAAGACCAATCCCCCGACTTCCTCCGGTTATTAGTACATTCATATATTTATTATTCCTTTCTGCAAGCATTCTGGAGTTTACTAAGTCATTTCTTGTGAAATTTATGATTTTAATTTTATGCTCTTCCTAATACAGCCTCGTCTAAAGCGGCACGCTGTGGTGGATAAGGTGTCTGGTCTCCATAACCGATATCTACATAAGTAACAATATCTACATACTCGGGTACATGAAAATAATCTCTTAATCGCTTTATAATTATCTCGTCGAATGTTAGCCATACGCCTTCAAGCCCAACAGCATGAGCCGCTAATGCAATATTTTGAGCTGCAGCGCCTGCATCCAGTAGATGATTTCTATCCGGCATAAATTGATTTGCCTTATATACTCTTTTATCTTGTAAAACAACTAAATGTACAGGACCACCAGGTATGTCACTTCCTTTAAATAATCCAGGTGCATTTGTCTCTCTAATTACCAGATAACGGATAGATTGTAGATTGCAGGAATGTGCTGCCCAAAGACCAGCATTTAATATCTTATCAATTAATTCATCAGGTACTTCTTCACTGGTGAATTCACGTACCGAACGACGTTCATAAAGTACGGTAAAGAAATCCTCCTCTACTTCCTTCGTCACCTTAGCAGGAGTATATTCATCAAATGTAACCTGCTTTCCCTGGGCTAAATCATCTGCAAACCCAATTAACTTCTTGGCGAAACGAAAATCTGATAATTCTGTTGAAAGTCCTCTCTTTTCCCACAGCTTTGTTAATCTTTTCGCATAATCTGCCTGGGTTTTTGATAAAGTTTTGCCACGGTATGCAGCAGCATAAGTCTGAATCTCTAAGGTGTGATGAACACGCTCTCTAAATCTTGCTCTAAATTCCACTTCATCCATTGCTAAAAATTCTTCGTCTGTAAGCGCCTGTTGCCTTTTAAATAACTCCTTCTTTTCTTCGTCTGTTAATGCCATAATTCATTCTCCCTTATAAGAAATATTCTACTTCTTTCGATGGTGCAGAAGCATCGTTAATAGCTACATAAATCTTCTCTACTATATCCAGGATACTGATGTCATTACGATTGCGGGGCCTTTCAACAGGGATATTAAATATTTTCTGTATTCGACCGGGTCTCGTACTAAGCAGTACAACTTTCGTTGCAAGATAAACTGCTTCAGATACATCGTGGGTTACAAAGATAATCGTTTTCTTTTCCTTCTGCCAGATCCGTATCATTTCATCTTGTAAAGATACACGAGTTAAATGATCCACTGCACTAAAAGGCTCATCCATTAATATTATTTTAGGGTCATTTACCAAAGTCCTTGCTAAACCGACACGCTGTCTCATACCACCGGATAGTTGGTGAGGATATTTATCTTCGAATCCATTTAATCCTACCATCTCAATATATTTCTGCGACTTTTCCAGGCGTTCTTTCTTCGGAATTTTAGCAAGTTCCATACCAAATTCAATGTTCTTTCGAACTGTTCTCCAATGATAAAGTGCTGAGTCTTGAAAAACAACACCAATATCACGGCTGGTACTCTTTTGGACCTCTCCATCCAATAATACTTCTCCTGTGGTTCGTGGAAGCAAACCAGCTGCAATTTCAAGAAGGGTACTCTTTCCACATCCGCTTGGTCCAAGCAAACATACAAATTCACCATCTTCTACCTTTAGATTTATGTTCTCTAATGCAACGGTTCCATCCTCTCCCGGATATGTCTTATTAATATTATTAAATTCAATGGCCGGCATATTTTTCCCTCTCCTTTATCAACTTACCTAAATTACTAAAGATATCTGATTAATTTAATCCCAGTTCTTTTGCCGCCACTTCAGCAAATGTATTATCATAGGTATCATCAATTGTTACTTCATCACGGAGAAATCCATATTCTACTAGCATATCTACAGTTTTTTGCAAACGAGCTGGATCAATAACTGGTTCATCTGTCCAAAGTTCAATCTCAGCTTCAATAGCAGTTCTAGCTGTTGCTTCATCAATTCCCAGAAATTCTGCTGCCCAAGGATAGAATTCGTCCAGATTTGCTTTCACTTCTTCATGTACTTTATAATATGCGGTTATTACACGCTGTAAATCTTCCGGGCGATTTTCGATAAAATCATCACTAGCTGCAAGAGTACCTGTATAATAATCCGTTACAAACTCCCAAGTCTTAGCAATGGGATGACCCGTTCCTTCCTGTAGTGCAATTGTTGCAAAAGGCTGATGAATAATTGTCGCATCTACCTCACCACTTACCAAGGTAGCATAAGCATTTCTATTTACTCCATTGGCAACTAATTCTACATCCTTATTTGGATCCAATCCCGCAAGTTTTAGTACTTCCATTGTTGTAATTCTCATGCCTCCAGATGTACTAGCTGTACCAACCACTTTACCTTTGAGATCTTCAATAGAGTCTATATCATTATTTGCAACGATCCAATAGGCACCGCGACTTCTCCACATATTTCCCACCATCTTTAATGGAACTCCATTGGCCGCTGCCTGTGCGAATGTTCCCGGATCCGTATCTGCAAAATCAATATCTCCAGAAGCAAAAGCAGAAACGAAATTATCACTTAACACTAGGTCAAATACAATTCCTTCTTTTTCATACAAACCATTTGCAATTGCATATTGATTAATAACTCCTGTCATTCCGCTTGCAAATGCTGCACGTACGGTAATAACCGGCAATTCTCCCTTATCAGTATCAGAGGTTTCTGCCTCTGAAGCAGATGTATCCACTTCTGATGTATTTTCAGTTGAAACGTTTGTTGTTTCAACCTCGGTTGCTGGATTCTCTTTTGAATCGTCTTCGTTTACAGTTGTCTTGCTTGAGTCATCCGCAGTTGCTGAAGTTGATTGATTGGAAGCACAGCCACTCAATGATAGTACAGTGATTAGCAGAAAAGCTAAAAATGATAATTTAAATTTAAAATATTGTTTCATAGGATAATCCTCCGGATTTTTATTTTTTCATGAGAAATCATTACAGAATTTTTATCTATATTTTCCTCCATTTGTGACAGATCATATATTCTGATAAATTCACTAACTGAACCAAAATAACAGAAATAATTGTCACTACCACCAAAACAACAAATAATCTAGGTGTATTAAATACTAGCTGAGAAGCATTCAGTAAAAAACCCACACCCTTTTTCGCAGCTGCCATTTCTGCAAAGATTACACTGGTAAAAGCAGTTGCAGAGGAAATGCGAAGACCGGTAAAAATATTCGGCAGAGCTGATGGTATAATGACATGTATCAGCGTCTGAAATTTTGATGCCTCCAATACTCTTGCAACTTTTAGGTGCTCGATCTTTGTCTGTTTGGCACCGCTTGTTGTATTAAAAAGAATGGTAAACATACAGAACATGATGATTAATATTACTTTGCTTTTAAAACCAATTCCAAACCATATAATAAGTAATGGTAATATAGCTGATTTGGGAATGGACATAAATGCAGAACAGAACCCGCTTAGATATTCTTCTACTTTAGGAAAAAGGACAAATAGCAATCCAATTCCTATTCCTAACAGGGCTGATAGTGAATATCCAACTAAAAATTCTTCTACAGAAATGATAACATGCTCCCAAAGTAAGTCGTGGGTATGCATATAGATAAATTCGTTCAAAATCTGTGATGGGGAAGCCAAAAATATCTGGCTGATCTTTCCTGTGCGTACGGCATATTCCATTAAAAATATTAATCCGGCAACCGTTGCTATCTGCGCAATATTGATAGATGTTAGTTTTCTATTCTTATTCTTTAACTTCATATGTATATTCCCCTTTCTTAACATTTTCGCTAGGGTAATATACACGTTCACAGGTATCGTCACCATTTAATACATTTTTTGTTATTCTATGAGAAGTATCACGGGTAAAATTCTCACAATTGGTGGTGTCTATAATATCACAGTAGAAAAGTGCAAACTCGGTAAACCATGGATAATCTTTATAGTAAGTCATCCACTGTTCACCATATGGGCAATGCTTATTCCCTCTGCATTTATCCCAACCTAGAAAAGGTATATCTGTAACTTTCATCAGATTTTCAATGGTATAGGGAAGCTCTTGTTCCTTCGCTTTATCCCGAAGCGCATTGGAGCGTTGGATAGCAAGTTCATAAATTGCCTTCTGCGTCAACATTTTTGCCTTCTCGATACCGAAAGTATCCACTAAAGTTTTTGTATAATGGAAATATAGCATGGCAAATTGTCTTCCGGCTTTACGAACTTCTTCTACTGCTTCTTCCCGCAAGATAGTTTCATTATTCATTCTCTATTCCCCTTTCTTCCCTCCTAATCTTACTGTCCAAATAGGCTAAGTACTGTTCCTTTGTAAATTTAGGCTGATAATTCTCTTTTACTTTTCTCCCTTCCACAGCTCCATCTCTTAATAGCCGATAGGCAGAAAGTGCAAATATTTTAGCAGTTGCTATGTAAGCCAGCTCTTCATCTACAATGTCAAATTTATTCGTATGAAAATCCCCCTCATATCCTCCGGTATTAAATTGAAGTACAGGTTGGATATGCTGTAAATCTCCCACATCAGTGGAGCCGCCTGAATGTTTTGTGATATCCGCTTTCGTCACAGTAATTCCGGGAGAGGCAATTTTAGCAGCCTCAATTATCTCTGGATGTGCCTCATTTCCTAATGTGGGAAGATAACCCGGCATGGTTTCAATCACATAGCCTGCACCAATTGCAGTTGCACCAGCTTTGAATGCACGTGAAGTTTTTCTATCTGTATCTTCAATTGCCTCCACTGTTCTAGCACGAACTAAAGTCTCAATCACTACGTCATTGGGAACAACATTTACTAGATTACCTCCTTTGGTAATAATCGGATGTACTCGAACTACATCTTCATCTTTAAATGTTTCCCTCTGATAAGCCAGCGCAGATAATCCAAGAGAGGCCGCATTTAATGCGTTAATTCCTTTCTCTGGGGATGCTGCTGCATGTGCTTCTCTACCAATATATTGAATTACCTTTGAAACAAATCCATTACCGGTACCGGAACCTACTGTAATTCCTTTTCCACCGGTATGATGTACAAGGCTAAAATCAATATCATCAAAGGCACCAATACGGATTAATTCACTTTTACCGCCGCCATACAATATCATTCCTTGTTCTTTCAACTGATTTTTAAAAGCAATTTCTCCATATTCTTCAGCAGGTACAGCGAAAAATACTACCTGGCCATCAAGAGTATTTGCTACATCCGAATCCGTTAATGCCAACGCAGCGCCAATTACTCCTGCTAATTGCGCATGATGGCCACAACAGTGCGCAGCCTCGGTTTCTAGATTGGCATGTGCATGGGTTGGAATGCGTAGTGCATCCAACTCACCTATCAGTGCTAACGTGACGTCATGTTTTTCTTCATTCAAATAACCTTTTACACCAGTTATTGCCAAACCGTCTTCCGTACGCAAATTTAGTTGCTGTAATACTCTTTTAAATTTATCTGCGGTTCTGAATTCTTTGTAACCAAGCTCTGCATGGTTATAGATATCATGAGCAAAATCTAATATAACATTTCGATTTTTATCAATAATATCTACAATCTTCTTTTCAATTACGTCCATGTGATTTTCTCCTTTTTTATCATTCATTTTAATTCAATTCTTTGTTATGTTTCTTAAGTTGCTCTCACAAACCTATTTTATTACCAACAGTAGTTCCCTATATATCCACTATTTACAAATCTTAATTTGAATTCCATAAATTCTTACTCCTTTAAACATACAGAAAGAGGCCTTAAATAGCATTACAAAATGCCATTTAAAACCTCTAGTTATCTAGTCAGTTTTCGTCTTATTTTTTTGTTTAAGCTATAACAGCCTTTAAATCATTTCATACTATTTCGATATGATTTGCAATATATCTTTTGTATTATATCATCTTTTCCTAATTTGTCAATATGTTTATATGTTTTTTTATTATTATATTTTAAACTCTTTATATATTTTTCTTATTAATTTCTTTATTTGATAAATGCATACTAAAATAAAAATTCCGAAAGCACTGGCCAAATATCCAGATATTACTTTCGGATTTTTTTTATAATAAAGAAATAACTCATCACATGGTACGAGTCTTTAATATGCATAGATGGATAGTTACGCAGATGCCTACGACGATTAATATTCCGATAATTAATGGGTTTTTGATTAGAAACATAGATACGATAAGACCAATCCATAAGAATATTATGGCATGGCGTTTTATTTTTAGGGGGACACCTGTTTTGTAGCGGTAATTTTCGATATAGCTTCCAAAATATTTACTTTTCATTAACATGGCTGATAATCTAGGGCTGCTTATGGAAAAGCAGCCCGCTGATAATAACACAAATGGGGTGGTGGGCAATATAGGGAGGAAGATACCAATTGCACCAAGTAATAAGGATATTAATCCTACTGTCATTAAAATTATGTTTTTAATATTCATAGTTATATCATTTCCTTCATCTTTCGTTATCTGACATTAATCTCTTCTCACCGGTTATTTCTTGAATTGGTTTAATATCTTGCGTTACTTCGAGAACTCCAAGGTATTCACCTTTTTCATTTCGAACTGCATAATAGCGAATCAGAATAAACTTTTCACCCATATTAATCCAAAAATCTTCATGATCTTTTATACCGTTTTTGAAATCTTCAACGATTTTTTCTACAATATGCACACTTGCAGGCGGATGACAGTTGGACACATTGCGTCCGATAATCGATTTTGTACGAGGGAATATTCGTTCTGAACCCTGCGAAAAGTATTTTACAATATCATCTTTGTCTACAAATGTAATATCCAAAGGCAAAGTATCGAGCATTTTTATTACTTCTTCCGTTTTTAATACTCCAGTTGGCAGAGTCAACACTCCTGGCTCGCTTTTTTCTTCTTTTATAGCCGCTTTATTTTCGCTTGTCGGGTTCCAGACCGGGATCTTCTCTATCATAAAACCAATTTCATCGCTCTCATCAGCAATACGTTTCCATTCATCCTGCGTTAAGGTTTCTAAGAGCATAGGTAATAAGATGTTTTCCTCTTTAAAAATCATCTCTTTCACTCTAGTTATAAGATTTTCAATTTTTTGCTTTTGTTCCTCTACGCTTTGGGTAGAATCGGATAACTTATTTTTTGCATCTTTAATCTGTGCACGAATCTCGTCATCTACTCCCCACATAACTTTGGGTGGAGCCGTGATCCCATATTGTTCTAAGTAAGGGAATAATAGATTTTCCTTTCTTAAATAATGAAGCTCAATCTGCGATAAATGCTCAAGTCCCTCACTAAGTGCTTTAAAATCGCTGCTTTCTATTGTGCCAAAAAGATAGGGTTTGATTCTTTTATCAATTATTTTTTCAATTTCTCTATTTTCTCTCTTTAAGATATTTGCAGGATGACCCGGTATCTGGGTCTGATCCTCAGGCTGATGAATTTCTTCAATAGAGCCCTTGAATACTGCAGCATGTACATCACAGAGTCGCTGTACTTCTGAAACCGGAAGACCTTCTGCAATTAAAGCTCCCTCTGCTTCAGATATTTCTGATGCTGACACACCGGCAAAGGCATCTTCGAATTGTTGCTTCACTTCCTCCACTGTTTTACCCTCATGAAGTTGGGTGATAACCTGCTTAATTACATTTTTACGATATTCCCTGTTATTAATGCTTTCACTCATAATGTTTTCCTCCTAATCTTTATTAATAATTGTGGTCAATAAAAACCATTTTTATGCTCGTTATATAAAGTATTCCCGCTTTATATTGATTTATCGGTTAGCATATTGCTGAAGCAAAATATTATTCTCAAGGTGAATATGTTGGTGAAGATCCTGTTCAATCTCTTCTAATATAGTATAAGTCTTTTGGAAGGTATTACAAGCATCGGCAAGCACCTTATAATTTTTAGTAATTCGTCTTAATTCTCTTAATATCTCTCCTGCTGCTTCATGTTCCGTGATGATTTCCTCTGTTAATTTGATAATTTCCTCATGATTCTCATCTGCCTCATCAAAATCTGGGAACAGAATTGTTTCTTCTTTTAACAAATGCTGCTCCAAATCAGTTTTTAATTGTCCAAAGAGACGATATATGTCAAACAGCTCTCGATGATTTTTCCCGTGAACCCTTAAAACAGTGTTTAGTAATTCTGATGCTTCCGGTAAAGCGTGACGTAAGTAGCTATGGTGTGTGTCTTCGATATATGCGGATAAAACAGCAGGACTCATATTCGAAAAATTATTATCTTGATTCCTATACCTGCTTTCTCGTTCTTCCTTTGCTTGTCCTAATTTTATAAATAAATCCGTCTCGTTCACACCTTGTTCCTTGATTACATCAACCAGCAGGCGGTGCCCTCCACAGCAAAAGTCAATACCAACTTCTCTGAAAATCTGTGTTGCCTCTGGAATCGCAACAACAACTTCTCCTATTGTAACGTTTTTATCATTATAATTCATATAATATCCTCCTTTATTCTTTCACTTAACTTAAGGTTACTAGCTATAGGTTAAGTATAACGAAATGAAAGAAAGAAATCTGTGATTACAATCAAATTAAATCAACAAATTAATAAATTTATTTATTCTAGAACGCCTGCCAACTCCTCAAGTGCACTTTTATCTACCACCAGTATGTTTTTATTACTTACCGATTGGATAATGCCATCATTCTCTAGCTGTCCTAACTTACGGCTCACCGTTTCCCTAGCAATGCCAAGATAATTAGCCATTCCTTCACGGCTGAGTGGTAATTTAATTAAGATGCCTTCTGGAACTGCTTTTCCGTATTTTGCAGAAAAATCCAGCAATAAAGTACCAATTCTGGCATCAATGCTACGAACTCCAATACTTTGCATTGCATTCTCAAGACGTGACATTCGCCCTCCCAGTTCCTCTATAATTTTCACTGCGATTTTAGGATATTGAAATAGCAATTGTTGAAATTCCAATTTTGTAAGCATACAGGTTTTCACGGTCTGTAAAGCCTCCACCGTAAAAGAGGCGGTCTGATTATTGAGTAAGTATTGTTCTCCGAAAAAATCTCCTTCAGAAAAGACATAAAGTATCTGTTCTCTGCCATCTGCAGTATATTTAAATGCTTTAGCACTTCCTTCATTGATAATTACAATAGAATCCAATTTATCTCCTACTGAAAAAATAGATTCTCCTTTTTGATATTCTTTATGGTGAATTAATTCAGATATATTAACAATATCCTCATAATCGAGTGACGAAAAAATTGGCACTTTATGCATGCACAGTTTATTAAGACAGTGAACACATTGTTTATTATTCTCTTGCATAAAAATCACCCTTTCTCTATTGTAACTCATGAGTTCATTGTACTGTCTAGTGTAATTGCTGTCAAGAGACGAAAAGCAGGCGTTTGTCCCACCTGCTTTTCGTCTCTTGTTTTTTATCCTCCTATATTAAATGCAGAGCATTGCTTTGTTATCATTTATACAAATTATAAAAGGCCTACGAAATTCTTACCATAATCCATACATGCTGCAAGTTCATTCTCATCAGGAACCCAAAGGGAACGATGACCTTCATCCACTACCTTAAACCCACAATTGGTGAGTTCTTGAGTCAATTGTTTAACCACCTCACCGCTCCAGCCATAACTGCCAAAAGCAGCTGCACTTTTTCCCTTAAATTTTAAACCTTTTATCATCTCAAGCAGACCACCGATAGAGTGAAGGTAACCATTGTTAATTGTTGGTGATCCCACAAGGATAGCTTTAGATCGAAACACTTCAGATATAATATCATTTTTATCATCCTTGGCTGCATTGATTAATTTTACGGTGGTAGTCTTGTCCACCGCAAGGATACCTTCAGCAATTGCTTCTGCCATTTTTCTGGTAGCATTCCACATGGTATCATAAATGATAGTTATTTGGTTCTCTTGATAACCATCTGCCCATTGTAAATATTTCTCAATAATTTGAGCAGGGTTGTCCTTCCATATGATACCATGGCTTGGGCAAATCATACTCACCGGTAGGTTAAATCCAAGTACTTCCTTGATTTTTCTAGTTACTAAGGCACTAAATGGTGTGAGAATATTAGCATAATACTTTAAAGCTTCACTATAAAGTTCTGCGTTATCTACCTTATCATTGTAAAGTGATTCTGTCGCATAATGCTGCCCAAATGCATCATTACTAAATAATATGTTTTCACCTGTCATATAAGTGAACATGCTGTCTGGCCAGTGAAGCATAGGTGCCTCTACAAAGACCAGTTTATTCTCTCCAAGGTCCAAGGTATCACCTGTCTTTACTGTAATGAAGTTCCAATCTTCATGATAATGGCCTTTTAGAATCTGTGCACCTTTTGCTGTACAATAAATTGGAGTATTAGGAATCTCCCGCAACAGTTCAGGTAATGCACCACTATGGTCGACTTCTCCATGATTTGCTATGATATAGTCGATATCCTTTAAGTCAATCTCTTGTTTTAAACGAGTGACAAATTCTTTATCAAAAGGCTGCCATACTGTATCAATCAAAACTGTTTTTTTATCACGTACTAAATAGGAATTATAAGATGATCCTTTACGTGTTGAAAACTCATTTCCATGAAAATATTTCAGTTCCCAATCTACTTTTCCAACCCAAGTTACTTTATCTGTTAATTTCTTTCCCATATGAATTTCCTCCAATTCTTTATTTGTATATAGTATACCATTATCCCCATTCATAAACTATGATTCAAATCACATTTTAAAATAATTTAATATTAATGGTTCGGGTGTCATAAGTCCTTCATAACTTAAATTATGAATAGCGGTGCATATATATTCGTTTTGTCGTAAACCGGCTGACAAGGCTGCTTATGTCCGACTAGAGACTCAATGAAAAACAGAGCGA
>CAUQEW010000007.1:0-211300 GCA_963517115.1 uncultured Lachnospiraceae bacterium
AAAAATAAAAGATAAAAATAAAAGATAAAAATAAAAGATAAAAATAAAAGATAAAGATAATAGGTAAAAGATAAAGATAAAAGGTAAAAGATAAAGATAAAGATAAAAATAAAAGATAAACGAAAAAGATATAGTAAGTCTTTTATATTTCTATATCCAGTAGATATAACAAGTCATAGCTCTATCCTGAAATTCTTTTATCCCTTTCATAATCAGCTTTGCCCTAAAAATAAATTGAATTCCATGAGCATCAGGGTATGTTTGTACTGTGAATTGGAAGAATCCGTATTGTTTCTTATGCCCTGTTAATCGTGCCAATCTCGGGAGAGCGTGATGTTTGAGGAGGCGTTCACGCCGACGAGTTCGCGCTCACCCGTGATGTTTTAAACGATTATCAGGACATTAGAAACAAAGGATTCTTACTCTGAACAGTACAAATATACCCTGATGCTCTTGGAATTCGCGATTCTCCCCGTGCAAAGCGTCCCCCCTGAAACGATAACGATTACAGTTGAGCCTTCTGCCCCTTTTGTCCACGTTTTCGATTACGAACTTTCTTAGCACTTAATTCCTTACCATTAAAATTAAAATTCTCTAAAGAAGATTTTAAAACAGTTGTATATAAAACAGTATCATTCTTTTCTAAATCAATTGACTTCACACCACGTCCGGTTTTCTTCATCTCGCTTACTTCATCCAATGAAAATCCGAGCGAAAGACCTTTCTCTGTCAGAATAATGACTTTCAGATCCCTGGATAGTATCTCTCCGGCAGAGAGCATGATGATGTTTATGACTTCATCTTTATCATCTAATTTAGTAGCACTAATCATGGCACGATTTGTTTCAAATTCCACACCGGAAACTTGTTTAATGTAACCCGACTTGGTAGAAAAGACTAGTTGCGATTCAAATAACTCTTCGAAAGAGATATATATTAATATATTTTCTTTACCCACTTTACAGAGAGTGTGAATAAGGACACCCTTATCCTTGATTTTGCATTTTGGAATTGCAGAGGCTTTAACTTGATACATGTTACCTTCCGCTGTAAACAAACATAACTTGTCCGTATTTTTCATTTGAACAATATGAGTAAATTCTTTTAGCGTTTCTTCGGAGACTCGAGAAAAACTGGCGGCATCTAGGGATTTGGTATATCCAAATCGATCAATCAAGATATAAATGTCTTCAATTTTAATTTCTTCTACATACTCAGTATTTTGAGCGTTTTCCAAGAGAGTTCTTCTTGGTACGTTAAATGTCTTTTTGTACTCTTTAAGACGATTTTTAATGACTTTGTATAATTCGGTCACGTCGCCAAGTACAATTTTGTATTCTGCTATGCTTTTTTGCAAAGAATCATTCTCTTCATGTAGTCTCAAGATTTCAAGGCCAATTAACCTGCTTAATGGCATAGCAAGGATAGCTTCTGCCTGACGTTCTGTAAAATCAAATTTAGTGGCTTCCTTTTCAGAGGCTTTGGTTTTGAATTTTATATCAGTTATGTCACCACTTGTTAAGCAAGTCTTTGCTTGCTTTAAAGAGGAACTTCCACGAAGAACTTCAATTATTAAATCAATCACATCAGTAGCGTGAATTAAACCACCAACAATTTCCAGACGGTCAATTGCTTTATTTAAAAGATGTTGATATTCCTTTGTGTAGAGTTCTTCTTGAAAACGAACAAATTCTGCTATCATATTTTTAAGATTAAAAACAATAGGCTGCTGTTCTTTTACTGCTAGAAGGTTAACACCGTAGGTATCCTCTAAAGGAGTTTTTTTATAGAGTCCGTTAAGCAGATTATCAATATCTCGATCTTTCTTTACCTCTACAACAACACGAATTCCTTCTTTGGAGGATTCATCTCTTACATCAAAGATTTCATCGAATACCTTATCTTTCATAAGAACAACCAAGCTTTCGACTAATTTGGTTTTATTACCGGCAACTGTATAAGGAATCTCAGTTACTACTATATTCTTACGACCATTTTCTCCATTCTCAATTTCAACCTTTGCCCGAATACGAATCTTTCCTTCACCAGATTCATAAATCTGGCGGAGGTCATTCTGATTTATAATAGAGCCACCTGTTGGGAAATCTGGCGCGGGAATGTATTTCATCAACTTTTCAATGGTAAGACCGGGGTTGTCCATATAAGCTACTACACCATCAATTACTTCACCCGGGTTATGAGGTGGGATATTTGTTGCCATACCAACAGCAATTCCGGTAGTACCATTAATGAGTAGGTTTGGAATCATAGCAGGAAGTACTGTGGGTTCTTTCTCACTATCATCAAAGTTAGGAATAAAGTCCACTAACCCTTTCTCTAAATGATCCAGCATGGTCATGGCACCAGCCGATAATCGGGCTTCCGTATAACGCATAGCAGCAGCACCATCCCCGTCTATGGAGCCAAAATTACCATGGCCATCCACTAAAGGAATGGAGAGAGAATAATCCTCGCTCATACGCACTAATGCATCATAGATGGAAGAGTCTCCATGTGGATGATATTTACCCATGGTATCACCTACGATACGTGCACTTTTTCTATGCGGCTTCTTTGGATCAAGACCAAGCTCACTCATGGAAAATAAGATTCGCCTTTGAACTGGCTTTAAGCCGTCTCTTACATCAGGCAGTGCTCTAGCTATAATAACACTCATTGCATAATCACGATAAGAATTTTTCATTTCTTCTGAAAAATCTAACTGTATAATATTCTCTGTAACTTTATTCATGAAGTCCTCCTAATAAAACTAAATTATCTTTTAAGGTAGTACGCATTTAAATTAATACATATATGTTTGTAACTCAATATTACTTTCTCATTATCTTTGAGGTTCTACCAAGGACATGCCGCCGTGAAGGCACGGAAGCTAAAGCATCCGCGGTAGACAAAATGAATCCTATATGCACCGATATTCATTTCATAACCTAAATTGGGCTTTGACAGTATTAGATATCCAAAGTTGCATACTTTGCTTCTTCCATTATGAAACTCCGCCTTGGTGGAACATTGCTGCTCATTAGGACTGTAGTAATTTCATCGGCCTCAACGGTATCACTTATGGATACTTGTGCTAGTATGCGGGTTTCTGGATTCAAGGTTGTTTCCCATAATTGATTTGCATCCATCTCACCTAAACCTTTATAACGCTGTAGATTCAGTATCTTTCGATCTTTAATCTTTCTGAATTTTTCTAATTCGAAATCATTAAATAGATATTCCTCTTGTTTTTTCTTCTTACCTTTTATCATACTTTCATATTCCACCTTATACAAGGGTGGAAGACCACGGTATATCTTACCTTCTAGAATCAATTCCGGCATGAAACGATAAAAGAAAGTTAGTAAGAGAGTACTTATATGAGCGCCATCAACATCCGCATCGGTTAAAATAATAATCTTATCAAATCTAAGTTTAGTTATGTCAAATTCTTCACCAATACCACAACCAAAAGAAGCAATCATGGACTTGATTTCATTGTTTACCAGTATTTTCTCCAAGGTAGCTTTTTCTACATTTAGAATTTTACCACGTAGAGGAAGTACAGCTTGAGTTCTTCGGTTCCTTGCTGTTTTAACGGTACCACCCGCGGAATCTCCTTCGACGATATATACTTCACATTCTTCCGGTTTTTTTGAGGAACAGGAGGCTAACTTACTTCGAGTATCTACATCGGATAACTGCTTCATGATTGCAGTACGAGCCTTATCCCCGGCCTTTCTTGCCGAATAGGACTTCATAGAATTATCGAGAATACTTTTAAGTACATCTATATTTTTATCAAAATAGCGTTGTACCTCTGTTGAAAATACTTCATCAACAGCACTTTTTGCATCTGTGTTACCTAACTTTGTTTTGGTTTGACCTTCAAATTGGGGGTCGGGATGTTTGATAGAAATAATAGCGACCAAACCATTTCGAATGTCCTTACCATCAAAATTCTCATCTTTATCTTTAAGAACACTTAGTTCACGCGCATACTGATTCATAACTCTGGTTAGTGCTGTTTTGAAGCCGGTCACTAAGGTACCACCATCTACTACATTGATTCGGTTGCAATAAGCGTTTATTTGCTCAGAGTAAGAATTGGTATATTGAAGAGCAACTTCAACTTCAATATCGCCACTTTTTCCCTCAATATAGACAGGTTCCTCATGGAGCACAACGGATTCTCTATTTAAATAAGAAACAAAACTCTTGATACCAAATTCCTCTTGATAGATTACATCCTCCCCAGTATTCTGATCTGTAAAATGTATAATTAAGTTTTTATTTAAGAAAGCTATTTCCTTTAATTTTTTCTTGATGGTATCTGTTTTGAATTCTACTGTTTCAAAGATAGTGTCATCGGGATAGAAAGTAACCTTCGTTCCTGTGTCGTTTTTATTACATTTACCAACTACAGGCAAAAGACCATCTTCTAGTTCAGTTATCGGATGGCCGCCATTTGCATATTCGTCGCGATATATCTTGCCATCTCTTTTAATTTCTACAATCATACGCCCAGATAAAGCATTAACTACAGAAGCACCTACGCCGTGTAATCCGCCGGATACTTTATAAGCAGTTCCGCCAAATTTGCCACCAGCATGAAGAATGGTATAGACAACTCGAACGGTAGGAATTTTCTTGGTTGGATGTATGTCTACCGGAACACCTCGACCATTATCCTGAATGGTCATACCACCATCTTTTTGTAAAATGATATTAATCTGTGTACAAAATCCGGCAAGATGTTCATCAATGCCGTTATCTATAATCTCCCATATCAGATGATGAAGTCCACGAGTACCTGTACTTCCAATGTACATTCCGGGACGCTTTCTGACTGCTTCAAGTCCTTCTAGAACTATAATTTGACTTCCAGTGTATTGTTCCATTATATAATTCCTTTCCTAATTAAATCAATTAACTAGTATTGTAACATATTTTTTAATAGAAATCTAGTTTTTTACACGATCACACGATCATATGTTCGAACACCTATGTCATATAAGGTAACTGCAGAAAAAATGCTTTGTCGGGAAGGTTTATTGATTTAATCATAAGAATGTGATAAACTTGTGCTACATAAATTATTACAGTTAACTTGTGTAATAGAAAGAAGACGGTTATGAAATTATATAAATATGAAACTCATATGCATACCTCTGAAGCGAGTGGTTGTGCAAGCTGTAGTGCTGTAGAGCAAGTAAGAACATATAAAAAGTTAGGGTATACAGGTATCATTATTACGGATCACTTTTTCAATGGTAATTCCTGCGTTCCGAGAAACTTGCCTTGGAAAGAGAGGATTGAAAGATTTACACTTGGATTTGAACATGCCAAGGAGGAAGGGATGAAAGTAGGACTCACTGTTTTCTTTGGTTGGGAAGAAAGCTTCTTGGGACCCGATTTCTTGGTGTATGGATTGGACAAGAAATGGCTCATTGATCATCCGGATATAGTAAAATGGGATATTCCAGAGTATTATGCCCAGGTACATGCAGGTGGAGGATATTTTGTCCATGCTCACCCTTTCAGGGAAGCTCCATATATTCCTGACATTCGATTGTACCCGGAATATGAGGATGCCATCGAAATAATTAACGCTAGTCATAAGAATCCTTCTTTTAATCAGAAAGCAACCAATTATGCAAAACTGCATAATAAACCAGTTACAAGTGGTTCCGATGCTCACAATCCAGGTGACCTTCGCGGAGGTATGATTTTTCAACATGAATTAAAAAACATACATGATTTTATCAGCAGTGTTAATAATAAAGAGGTAATTGAATTATTGGGCAAATAAAGAGACAAAGTAGAAACTCAATAGAAAATTATAAACCATTTGAAATCCAATTGACAACAACTTAATTATGAGATATAGTGTTTTCTATGAAATATAAAAAATGAATAAATATACGAAAAAACCAATGAAGGTTAGTAAAAAACCTTCATTCTTTTTTCATAATGGAGAGATAATTCGAAAGGAGAAAACGATGAAAAAACCATTCGTAACATTAGAACAATTAAAAGATATAACAGCACAATACCCTACACCTTTTCATATTTATGATGAAAAAGGAATTCGCGAAAACGCAAGGAAGCTAAAAGCTGCATTTTCTTGGAACAAAGGGTTTAAAGAATACTTTGCAGTAAAAGCAACACCAAATCCTTTCATATTAAAGATATTGCAAGAAGAGGGCTGCGGTTCAGACTGTTCCTCTCTGACTGAATTAATGCTTTCGGAGGCAATTGGATATACCGGCAACGATATTATGTTTTCCTCTAACGCTACACCTGAGGAAGAATTTATAAAAGCAAAAGAATTAAATGCAACTATTAATTTAGATGACTTTACCCATATTGATTACCTAAAGAGAATAGTAGGGATTCCGGAAACTATTTGTTGTAGATACAATCCCGGCGGATTATTCAAAATCAGTACAGCTATTATGGATAACCCTGGAGACGCAAAATACGGATTTACCAAGGATCAGATGATAGAAGGCTACAAGAAGTTAATGAGCCTTGGAGCTAAATATTTTGGTATTCATTCCTTTTTAGCAAGTAATACGGTAACCAACGAGTATTACCCTGTACTTGCAAAATTATTATTTGAATTAGCAGTTGAATTAAAGGAAAAAACCGGTGCAGACATCAAATTTATTAATTTATCTGGTGGTGTAGGAATCCCTTATCAACCGGATCAACCGGATAATGATATCATGGAAATTGGAGAAGGTGTTAGAAGAGCTTTTGAAGAAGTACTTGTCCCAGCGGGGATGGGAGATGTGGCAATCTATACAGAATTAGGCCGTTTCATGTTAGCACCTTATGGCCATCTAGTAGCGAAAGCCATTCATGAGAAACATATCTACAAAGAGTACATCGGTTTAGATGCTTCGGCTGTAAATCTTATGAGACCTGCCATGTATGGAGCATATCATCATATTACTGTGATGGGAAAAGAGAAAGAACCATGTGATTACAAATACGATATAACAGGATCACTATGTGAGAATAATGATAAATTTGCTATTGACAGAATGCTTCCTAAAATAGATATTGGAGACCTGTTAGTCATCCATGATACGGGAGCTCACGGTTTTTCCATGGGTTATAATTACAATGGAAAGTTACGATCCTCAGAACTTTTACTAAAAGAAGATGGATCCGTTAAGATGATACGACGTGCGGAAGAGCCAAAAGATTATTTTGCCACCTTTGATTTTTCCGATGTTTTAAAAAATGTGAAGTACGAATAAAAAAAAATAAATGTATCAATTTACTTCTCACTTTTACGCACAAAATGAGAGGAAAATAATTTGAAAAGTACTATACTTTAATGGAAAGGAGGAGATGTGATGGATTGGCTGGATAGAATGAATGGTGCAATTGACTATATTGAAAACAACCTTACAGGAGAGATAGACTATGTAAAAGCAGCGAAAATCGCTTGCTGCTCGAGCTTTCACTTTCAAAGGATATTCTCATTTACGACTGATATGTCTTTAGGAGAATATATAAGAAATAGAAGGATGACACTGGCTGCATTAGAACTTCAAAATACTTCAAATAAAGTGATAGATATAGCATTGAATTATGGTTATAATTCGCCAACAGCTTTTACTCGAACTTTTTTAAGCGTACACGGAATCACCCCAAGATCAGCAAAAGACCAAGGTGTTAAGCTGAAATCTTTTCCACGCATCACCTTTCAAATTTCAATTAAAGGAGGGAAAGAAATGAATTACAAAATTGAAGAAAAATCTGGTTTTCGGTTAGTTGGAAAGAAGGAAACGGTGTCTACAATCAATGGTCAAAACTTTCTAAGAATACCGCAGATATGGGATGAGGCTTGTCAAAGTGGGTTGTTCGATAGTATCTGTGAGTTATCAAATGGTAACCCCTCGGGTGTTATGGGGGTATGTGCAAAATTTGGAGATAATGAATTTGACTATTATTTAGCATGTTCCTGTGATGAGAATGTGCCGAAAAACATGGAGGAACTGATAATTCCGGAAGGCCTATGGGTTATCTTTGAATGCGTTGGTGTTTTGCCTGCGGCACAACAGAATGTTTGGAAACGAATTTTTACAGAATGGTTTCCTTCTTCCGGTTATGAACATGCAGATGCTCCGGAGATAGAGTGGTATTCCGATGGAGATGGTTCATCCGATGACTATATAAGTGAAATATGGATTCCAATCATTAAGAAATAAATATGAATACTAAAAAAGTCCGATGCAAAAGTATACCCCAAATGATAGACAACAATTTACATTTGAGGTGCGCTTTAGCATCGGACTTTTTTTATATTTCATTAAGAAAGAACTAAAAAAACTTCTGTTTACTATAATATTAAGAACAAAATGGCCGATAAATAAATTATAGCAAGAATAAGTGAATCAAAAGGTTTAGAAAGGTGGCGAGTGAAATGCGTGTTGATGCATATAACAAGGTATCGCAATTATATCAAACAAATATTGCGAATAAGACAACAAAAACAAAGAGTACTTCTTCTACAGATCAAGTGGAGATATCCAGAATTGGTAAGGATTATCAATTAGCAAAGCAAGCAGTTGCTAATACAGCAGATGTCAGAACAGATAAAGTGAATGACATTAAGAAACGTATGGAAGCAGGAACTTACAATATCAGTGCTGAAGAAGTTGCCAATAAGTTAGTGGACAGTTATTTTAATACATCTATTTAACAAATGAAACAAGTATAAAGGCTGCTATGATAGTATGAGAAAAGAGGGTTGATAAGTGGCTAGTTTAATTGAAGAATTAATAATTACTATGGAGCAAGAGCATAATATTTACGAAGAGTTGATACCCATAGTGGAGAAAAAGACAAAAGCGATTGTCAACAATGATCTTAAAATCTTGCAGTATATTACCGAACAAGAGCAAGTATTGATTGATAAAATCAATGCACTGGAACGAAAAAGGGAGGAAGTTGTTATAAATATTGGTACTGTTATCAGCAGAGAGCCTAGCTCCCTTAATATTAGAATGATTATTCGAATGATCGAAAAACAACCCAAAGAACAAAAACAACTATCTGTAATACATTACAATCTTAAAAATATAATTCTAAGACTTGTTGAAATCAACAATCATAACAAATCGTTAATACAGCAATCCCTAGAGATGATAGAATTCAATATGAATTTTATTCAGAGTACAAGGATGTCACCGGGGAACAATAGTTACACTAAGAGCGCATCACAATTTGACATACCTTCTTCACTAAACGGGATGTTTGATGCAAAGCGGTAGTGTATAATATAAATAAGGCAGGTGGAATCCTATGAGTTTAATGAGTAGTTTATATATTGGCGTATCAGGTTTAGGCGTAAGTCAGAATGCCTTAAATACAACAGCACACAATCTGGCTAATGTTGGAACAGTGGGATATGTAAGACAGCAGGTCGTACAAGAGGACAGTTCCTACTATAGTTGGGGTACTACACACATCTCAACACTACAGTCTGGACTTGGCGTGGATATCGCTACAGTAAAACAAGTGAGAGATATGTTCTTAGATAAATCTTATCGTCAAGAATTGGGAAGGCAAGGTTTCTATGAGGTACAAGACGAGGCAGTAGATGAGATTGAGAGTATGTTTGGCGAATTGGAAGGAGCGACCTTTCAAGATACTATAGAAGATTTTTGGATCTCCTTACAGGAATTAGGTAAAGTTCCAGGTGATCTTGTGACTCGTGATTCCATGATACAGAATGCGGTCACTTTAATTGAACGTGCAGAAAATATATCAAAACAATTAAAGGATTATCAAGTAAATTTAAATACACAGATTTTGAAAAAGGTAAACCGTGTAAATGAAATTGCTGAAGATATAGATAAATTAAATACAAAAATCAGTTTATATGAGAGCAACGGATTAGAACATGCGAATGATTTACGAGACGAAAGGAACAATTTATTAGATGAGTTGGGACAGATCGTTAGTATTACATATAAAGAGACGACAAATGGGGTAGTTACAGTCTGTGCTGAAGGGGTACCAATAGTAACAGATACTCGAGTATTTAAAATGGGAACCGAAAAAACAAGTGATACTTCGGACATGCTAAAGCCAGTATGGCCTGCTTATGATAATGCAGATGTTTTCAATTTGGACAAAGCAACTTCAATAGATAATAATACAGACATTGGATCATTAAAAGGATTGTTAGTTTCAAGGGGATCCGATACAACAAATTATACCGATATTCCTGTGGATACGTCGGCTGCTGACTACGACTCAGATGTAATTGATTATAACAATCAGGTTAATAGTTCTGTCATTAAAACAGTACAGGCTCAATTTGATCAATTAATTCATGGTATTGTTACGACTATCAATGATATCCTTTGCCCGAATAAAGATGTTACTCTAACAGACGGAACGGTTCTTAAGGTTTTAGATGTAGATAAAGCACCGGTAGGTACGGACGCATCTAAAACTGTAGGTGAGGCATTATTTAATAGAAAATCAATGGATCGGTATAGGGAACCAACTGCAGATGAAATTCTAAAATCAAACGGAGCACTTACAACAGAATCAAAAATATATAATGAGGAAGACCCTACAGATATTTATTCTTTGTTTACCCTTGGAGAGATAGAAGTGAATCAGGAAGTTATAAATGACTCCTCTAAATTGCCATTATTCAACAAATCCGGTACTGGCGATTATGCAGTTGAAACAATAAATAAATTGTTATCTAAGTGGAAGGAACCATTTGCAACACTCTCTCCTAATACACTGACGGTTAACAACTTTAATGACTATTATAATTCGTTTATTTCTGAGCTGGCCACTCGTGGTCAGCAGCTGAACAAAATAAGCACGGATCAAGAGACCATGGTAAATAGTATTGACAATCAAAGACAGCAAGTTATGGGAGTATCCTCCGAAGAAGAATTAACTAACTTGATAAAATATCAACATGCTTATAATGCATCTGCCAGGTATATTAATGTAATTAGTGAAATGCTAGAGCACATTGTTACTAGGCTGTAATCTTCGTGACTATTCAATCACAGCAGTTCTTGCGAACCGATGCACACAAAATATGAAAAAATGCATATTTTGGCGATGTTTAACTCGAAATTCTACGAATTTCTCGAGACGACTGAATAGTTACTAATTCTCATACTAAGGAATAGGGGTGAAAGAATATGCCATCAACTTTTTTTGGATTAAATATTGGTACGACCGGTTTATATACATATCAAGCCGCATTGAATACAACAGCTCACAATATAGCGAATACGGAAACAGAAGGATATTCACGACAAATTATTAGTCAAAGAGCTGGAATAGCGATTAGAGTTAATAATACTTATGGCATGGCTGGCTCAGGGGTTGACGTTAGCGGTGTAACCCAGGTAAGAAATGAGTATTATGATTTAAAGTATTGGAAGAATAATACTTCCTATGGGGAATATTCTTCCAAAGAGCATTATATGGATGAAATAGAAACTTATTTTAATGAGATTGAATTAGAGGGATTTACAACATCTTTTAATTCTTTCTATGATAGCTTACAAGAGTTATCAAAAGATGCAGCCAGTGGTGCTGTTAGATCAGGGGTTACAAATTATGCAAAAAGTATGACAGAATATTTCAACTCTCTTTCCACTAACATGAAAAGCATACAGGAAGAATGTAACTTTGAAGTGAAAAACAAGGTTGATCAGATTAATTCTATTGGAAAACAAATAGCAACACTGACAAAACAGATAAATACCCTAGAAGTTGGAGGCGGAGTGGCGAATGACTTAAGGGACCAAAGGGCGCTTCTAGAGGATAAGTTATCAGAGATTACAAATATCTCTGTCAGTGAAAAAGTGGTTGGAGATAACATTGGCATTAACAGCTATACTGTTAAAATTAATGGGCAAACTTTGGTTGATACCAATAATTATAATACATTAAAAGTGGTTCCAAGAGAGGAAAAAGTAAATCTAAATGATGCCGATGGTCTCTATGATATTGAATGGAGCAATAGTGGTCAAACCTTTAATGTTGGAGGCTCAACCTCAGGTGGATCTCTTCAAGCCCTGTTTGAGGTTAGAGACGGTAACAATGGGGATGCTTTTCATGGAAAAGTCGCAACAGGAGCAGTAGGTGATACTACAGTGACCTTGACGGGCTCTAATGTTAATGACATTGATAAATTAAATATCCCTGCTCAAGGAATGATTACGATAGGCAATCATGAATATAAATATACCAGTTTTAAAGCCATTCCGAATGTAACAACGGATCCATCCACTGGTGTTAAAACCAATAAGTATACGTATGAATTTGAAATTGAAGGTGGATTGATTGCGAATGTAAATAATGAAACGGCATCGATCGGAGAAGACATTAATTATAAAGGGATACCGTATTACATGGAGCAGATGAATGAATTTGTGAGAACGTTTTCAAAGGCTTTTAATGAGATTCATCGTACTGGAGAAGACTTGAATGGGGATAAGGGTTTGGATTTCTTTAATGGAACAGATATAGCGGGTGATAATTTAGTATTTGATGAGGAAGAAGATTACTATAAGCTTACTGCTGCGAACTTTACTGTAACGGACAAGATATATGACAATCCGAAGCTGATAGCAATAGCAAAAGACATTGAGAATGGAGTAGAGAATAAAACAGTATTAAATGCATTAATTGCTTTAAAAAGCGATAAAACTATGTTTGGACATGGAACACCATCTTCCTTCCTTACGACATTAGTTGCTGAGGTTGGTATTGATGCGGATAGAGTAGCTACTTTTAGTAAAGGCCAAAATGATATCTTGAATATGATAAGAAATCAAAGATTATCTGTTTCTGGAGTAGATGCTGAGGAGGAAGCGATGAACTTGATAAGACATCAGAATGCATTTAATCTATCCGCACAGGTAATTTCTGTCATGGATGAGATTTATAATAAATTAATTAATGAGATGGGCGTTTAATTGTGAAAGGCATGGTGTGTAAATATGAGAATTACAAATAGAATGATGACTAACAATATGATGAATAATATTAATAAGAATAAGAATAGGGTATCTGATTTAGATGAACAATATGCTTCTGGTAAGAAGATTCAGCGTCCCTCCGATGATCCAATTGTTGCAGCAAGAGCATTAAAGCTTAGAACTAATCTGAGTGAATTGAATCAATATTATAAAAAGAATATTCCAGATGCTATGTCTTGGATGGATGTTACGGAAAGTGCACTCGATAACATTAATGATACTCTTAAATTAATAAATACTGCCTGTGTACAAGGAACCAATGATCCACTAGCGGTTTCAGATCGTGCCAGTATTGTTGCGAATCTACAACAATATAAGCAACAGATTTACCAGGAAGGGAATTCCAATTATGCAGGAAGATACGTATTTAGTGGATACAAGACGGATACCAGCTTGATTTTTAATACTGAATCCACCAACTTAAAATATTCCATTAAAGAGAAATTATCAGGTTCCGATATGGAAGCAATCTCAAAAGTTGTTGGTGAATCTTCCCTAGATGAATACGTTGCAACTGCCCCCAATGCTGCTGTTTTTGCTGATGCTCCTACCCTTAAAGAAACTCATAGATTACGATTGGCTTATGATGACTTAGATGCTACAGATGCAGGTTCAGTTTCTATATCTTATTCCAAAGAAGATACAACGAGTACGCCTAAGACGGTAACTACAACGGTAATTAATACTACGAATACTACGATTACTGTCACTAATAAGGATACGAATGCTGTTATTTCGACCGCTACGAATGCTAATAAAATTGTAGTTAAAACTACAGCGAATGAAGAGGAATACTATACCCCTGTGGCTGGAACAATAAATTTCATTGAGGAAACTGGGGAATTGATTCCTGCTGATGATGTATATGAAGATTTAAAATCAGAAGAAAATCTATCAGTAACTTATGAGAAAACGAAGTTCAAAGAGGGCGATCTAAGACCGGAACACTACTTTGATTGTAAGGTAACAGATAAAAACAAGCCATTACAGGCTGCAATAGAATACACAAAAGAGGACCAACAAATTCAATATGAAATCAATTTCAATCAGAAATTAACCGTCAATACACAAGGCAGTGATGCATTGCAGCATGAAATTGGTAGAGATATTGATGAAATCTTGGATGCAGTAAAAGATGTTATGGAAACGGAAGGAGAAATTGCTGAAGTAGAAGATATGTTAAAGGAAGCAGATGTTACTACTGATCAGAAAACAGCTTTGAATGCTTTGTTGAAGCAGCTAAATACAGAACTTGTACTCAAAAATAAGATTATGCATAACAAATTTGAAAAGGCGATTACAGGAACTTCAGAACAACAAAATACAATGAACGTTGCTGTTGCAGACCTAGGAAGCCGTTATGTTAGATTGGAGCTGACGGAGAGCCGTTTATCTAGCCAGCAGGGTGATTATGTAGACCTCCTTTCCAAAAATGAAGATGCAGATGTGGTAGAGACATATATAAGCTTAACTGCTGCAGAGGTGATATACAATGCATCCCTTTCTGCAACTGCTAAGATAGCAAAAACTACATTGTTAGATTTTCTATAAAATAAGTTAACGCTAAGGTTGTATATGCGTAGTGAGGAGAAGACGTTATGTTAATTAATACAAAGTATTTTGGGGAAATTGACTTAGATGAGAATAAAATCATAACCTTTGAACATGGAATTATGGGGTTCGAGGAATATAAAAGATATACAATTCTGTATGACCTAGAAGAAGGGGATAAAGCTAATGTCTCATGGCTACAGAGCTTAGAAGAACCAGGATTTGCACTGCCTGTTATTAATCCATTAAGTGTTAAATCTGATTATAATCCAATTGTAGAGGATGAGGTATTAAACTCTTTAGGAGAAATTACGGATGAGAATCTGGTGATTTTATTAACACTTACCGTTCCTAATGATATTACAAAAATGTCGGTCAATCTTAAGGCACCATTTATTATTAATTCAGATACTCGTAAGGGTTGTCAGATAATAGCAGAAAATCAGGATTACGAAGTAAAATATAACGTATATAAGGGAATTCAAAAGTTAAAAGAAGAGAAGGGGGAGATATAAAATGCTAGCCCTATCTAGAAAAACAAGTGAATCCATAATAGTAGGAAATGACATCGAAATTACTATATTAGAAATAAAAGGTGATCAGGTTAAGATAGGTATCAATGCACCAAAATCTATACCCATCTATAGAAAAGAAATCTATATTCAAATACAGGAAGCCAATAGAGAGGCAGCAAGCAGTACAGCGTCAATGGAAACTTTAAAGAAAATATTCAAGTAATTAAATTCCGGTATAAACATTATATGGAAAATGTCCGATATAAATCCTATATATTAATTGTAGAGGGAGATAGGATTCCCTCATATACACACATGGAGGTGGATTAGGATGACATTAAATACAATTTCAAATACAGCTATAATCTATCAGGACACATCGAATCCTGGACAGAAAGCTAATGTGAAATCAAGTTCCAAGCAAAACATGAGTGAAGGTACTACGGAAGAAATTGGAATTGTAGAGACATCAACTGCAGCTAAGCTATTAACGGAACAGAATAATATGAGCGAAAGTAACAAGCAAAAGAAAGAGAATGAAGCAAATGCACAACACTTAAAAAGTGCAGTTACACAGGCAAATAGTAAAATGAAACATGTAAGAACAGGATGTGAATTCTCCTATCACGAAGAAACGAATAGAGTATCCATCAAAGTATTTGATAAAGATACACATGAGGTTATACGAGAGATTCCCCCGGAAGAAAGCCTAGAGGTACTCGAGAAGGTTTGGGAGATTGCAGGGTTGCTTATTGATGAGCGCAGATAGTGTTGATTCATATGTGCAGTATTTATTTTACATGAAATGGAGGAAAAATAATGTCAACAGTTAGAATGTCGGGATTGATATCTGGTTTGGACACAGATACTTTAATAAAAGGTATGTTAGATGCGCAGAGGTTAAAGAATAAAAAAGTAACCGATAAGCAGACTAAATTAACTTGGGAGCAAGATAAGTGGAAAGAATTAAATGCTAAATTATATAAGCTGTACACAGAAGACTTATCAAAGATGAGATTGCAGAGTAACTATCTGACGAAGAAGGCTACTTCTTCTGATGAGACTCTTGTAAGCGTTACGGGAGGTCCCAATGCACCGGTAGGGGCTCATACTCTTATCGTTGATACTTTAGCTAGTTCACAGTATGTAACTGGTGGACAATTAGATAAAACTGTTACTGAAAGCACGAAATTAAAAAGCGCAATTATCGGAATCGCAGGTTCCGCTGGTAATGATAGCGTCATCACAATAACAAATGGTGAAAAAGAGAAAAATCTGATTGTAACTGATTCAACAACATTAGGCGATTTTATTAATGCATGTAAAGGCATTGGCTTAAACGCTAGCTATGATGAAACGCAACAGAGATTATTTGTTAGCTCTAGAAGTAGCGGAAAAGATAATTTATTTACAATTACAACAGGCGAAATATCATCTGAGGGATCAGCTGCCTTGAGTAATATTAATTCCTTAGTAAATTACGCAGGAATTGATAGTACAGGACAGACAAAAGTTTCCGCCGCAATTAAAACATTAGAAGGAAAAACAATAGCACCTGAATTATATAGCAGCGTAATGAATGCTAATCCTGATACACCAGTTGTTAGCGCTGATCCTGTAGAACAAAAAGTGATTGATGCATTAACAACCTTGAGAGATTATGCAATCCAGAAAGCAGAGACTGATGCCAAAACGGCAGCCGTACAACAAACAAAAGATGAAATTAAAACAGCAATTCTTGATAATTCTGGCAATCCCGATGGGGCAGCTTTAACTGCTCTCGAAGCTCAGATTCAGAGTGAAAAGGATGCAGGTACGTTGCCCATTGATACTAACGTTACAATTGCAGCGACCGAGCGTTATAAGCAGAATCAAGCTGTTCTCAAAGAATTGAGAGCTCAAGTAGATGCAAAAGTGGAGCAGGGTAAACTTACGATTCCAGAAGGCAAAACCAGAGAAGTGTTTGTAAACGAGACAGCAAAAATAGCTTTTGACAATACTATACAGGCAGATAGAATTATTATATTTAACAGGATTATAGAGAATGAATATGCATCTCCGGCACCTAGTCTCGATACGAATGGGATACCGATAACAGATGCAGATGGTAAGGTTATTTCGAAAGCAACTCAATATCAAAATAGAGTAAATGAGATTTATAATGGAAGTATTGCAACTTACAAAACAAAGGCATTAACAGACCCAACAAATGGTTTAGTCACACAATTGGAGACCTATCTTGAAAACGCGACAATTACTCCTAGTGCAGGCACTAGTAACCTAATAAAAATTGGGCTAGATGAAATCACAGGTGCTAAGGTGGACACTACTACTAAGGATAAACTGACAGTAGTTGCAGCAACTGATGCGAAGATTATTTTGGATGGTGCAGAGCTCAGTGGAGATTCTAATACAATTATCGCTAACGGATTAACAATTACTGCTAAGGGTGTTACTCCAGCCGGTACTAAAGTTAGTATCAATGTATCAAGCAATACGCAAGCAAACTATGATATGGTAAAGAATTTTATTAAGTCTTATAATGATATTCTAAAAGAAATGAATACCTTATATTATGCTGATTCGTCACGAGGTTATGATCCTCTTAGTGATGATGAAAAAGAAAGTATGTCAGATGATCAAATTGAAAAATGGGAATCCAAGATAAAGGGCTCGATTTTGCGCAGAGATACTGGTTTGGGGTCTTTAATTGATGCTATGAAGGGTTCGATGAACACGGTAGTAAAGGTAGATGACAAGAAGTATTCCTTAGCAAGCTTTGGTATTGAGACATCCTCTGATTATAGTGAAAAAGGATTATTACATCTCTTTGGCAATAAAGATGATCCCGCCTATTCAGCTAAGGAAGATAAATTGATGAAGGCATTAGAAGAAGATCCGGATATCGTAATGGAAGCACTTTCTGGTATTTCTATGGATCTTTATGATACCATGGCAGATAAGATGTCGTCAATTCCCAATGTAAGAAGTGCGCTTACTTTCTATAATGATAAGACAATGGTTACTCAACAGAGAGAATATACAAAGAAAGTTTCAATCTTAGAGGAAAAGCTAACAGATATGGAAAATAAATATTATAAACAATTTGCGGCAATGGAAACAGCCATGGCTAAAATGCAATCTCAAAGTAATGCTTTAGCAGGCATGTTGGGTACATCAACTCAGTAATAATAATAATAACGGACTGAGTATTAGTAGGAGGAAAAACCATGCCAATTAATGCGGCAGCAGCATATCAAAATAATAAAATTACGACAGCTTCACCAGCGGAATTAACACTTATGCTCTATGAAGGAGCAATTAAGTTTAGTAACATAGCACTTATTGCTATAGAAGAAAAAGATATTAGCAAATCAAATCTTAATATCATAAAAGCAGAGAAAATCATTACAGAGCTACGTTCGACTTTAAATTTCAAATATCCAGTGGCAAAAGATTTCGATAATGTGTACGACTATGTATATGGGAGATTAATTACAGCTAATATTCGAAAAGATAAAGATATATTAGAAGAAGTTCTAGAACATCTAAGAGGAATGCGAGATACCTGGAAAGAAGTCATGAAACTCAGTAAAGTAAGTTAATAATGTAGTATAGAGAGGCAGTGACATGGATAATAATACATATGTACATATCTTAATTAATACATTAACAAAAAAAGACAACTTATTAGATGGATTGGTTAAGATTACCTTACTACAAGAAGAGCATATTGCAGCGGCTTCTCTCGATATGGATCAGTTTAATCAAACATTAGCTGAGAAGGGATCCTTAATTGAACAATTGAGTCAGCTTGATGATGGTTTTGAAAAGGTATATGCTCATGTAAAAGATGAATTCAGTACCAATAAGCTACAATATAAAAACGAGATATTACAACTAAAAGAATTAATTAAGAATGTCACAGAAAAAAGTGTTAAATTACAGACCGCAGAAATACGAAATAGGGTTAAGTTGGATGCTTATTTCTCAAATAGAAAGAAAGAAATTAAGAATTTTAAAATGAGTAGCCAAACAGCATCTACTTATTATAAGAATATGGCAAACCAGAATCAGGGGCAAGCCTTTTTTCTTGACAAAAAAAATTAAAAAATATAACAATTAGCTATAAAGTATTATTAATTTTATCCGATATATATATTAAGTAAAACATATATTTACTTGTAAGATTCAAAGTGCGTACGACTTATGGAATCGAAACGGTAAATATTGGTTACTAAATACAAAACAAACGGTAGCATGGATGCTACTGTAAATTCAAGGAGGAATATACATATGATAGTACAACATAATATGGCAGCAGCTAACACAAACAGACAATTAGGAATCACTGGTACTAATTTAGGAAAATCTACTGAAAAATTATCATCTGGTTACAAAATTAACCGTGCTGGTGATAATGCAGCTGGTCTTACAATTTCTGAAAAAATGCGTGGACAGATTAAAGGTCTTGATCAAGCTTCATCAAATGCTCAAGATGGTATCGCTTTAATTCAAACAGCTGAAGGTGCTCTTAATGAAACAACAGCTATTCTTCAAAGAATGAGAGAGTTAACTGTTCAAGCATCTAATGATACTAACGTAACAGCTGACCGTACAGCAATCACAAAAGAGCTTACAGCCTTAACATCTGAAGTTACTCGTATTGCTACTGAAACACAATTCAATAGTATGAATTTATTAGATGGTAAATTTTCTAGTAAGAACCTTCAAGTTGGTGCTAATAAAGGTCAACAAATCTCCTTTAGCATTCTTACTATGACTGCAACAGCTTTAAGTCTTACTAATGTTGCAGCAGCAACAAAGAGCTATGGCTCAGCAACCTCAGCAATTTCTGTAGTTCAAGCAGCTTTAGATAAAGTATCTACAGAAAGATCTGCACTTGGTGCATTACAGAACAGATTAGAGCATACAATTGCAAATGCTGATAATACATCAGAAAATTTACAAGCAGCTGAATCTCGTATCCGTGACGTTGACATGGCAAAAGAAATGGTTAAGTATTCAAAAGACAATATCCTTCAACAAGCAGCTCAATCTATGCTTTCACAGGCTAACCAATCAACTCAAGGTGTGTTGTCATTATTACAATAAGAATTATATATTAGTAAGGGATAGGGCTGACTCCAAGTCAGCCCTATTTTTAAAAAATAATATAAAGTTGGAGATGTTGTATGGGAAATATGAGAGTTAGAATAGAAGAGGCAATATCTTCTATTGAACAAACTACAGATAAATTTTATCAGAACAAAACAGAGGATGGATACAATCAATTAGGGGAAACGATATCTATATTAACAGAGACAATAAATGAAATTTATGAATATAAGATGCAAGGAAATGAAATAGGAATTGATGAGAATGCGTTGGTAGAAGTTTTAACAGAAGCTATGAATGCAATGGAGAATAAGGATATGCTCCTACTAGCAGACATATTACAATACGAATTAAAAGGTTTATTCGAAAAAGTAATTCTATCTTAAAATAAAATTATATTACTATTCTATGAAAACAATAGGAGCCAGGATTATGAACTGCTATGATAAAAATATAGAGTGTATAAAAGAACACAGAGACTATTTATACAGTCAAATGATTAATTGGGATATTTCGTCTCAAAACAACAAATTAGATGAAATTCAGTCATTAACTACAAAAAATGGTGATAAGGCTATCCTTATTAAATATCTTTCATCTGAGTACAGACTTAACAGTATATATAATCCAATGGAGGAAGCCAAGAGGTGGGCAGCACAATTTGAATTTCAAAGTATGAACACAGTTATTTCAATGTTTGGTTTTGGTAATGGTATTTTTACCAGACAGTTACTAGATAAGATGGGTGAAAGTGACCTATTATTTATATATGAACCCTGTGCAGACATCTTCTTCCATGTGCTTAATAATTATGATATCACAGACATTCTTTCAACAGATAATATAATAATTACAATTGAAGGAATTAATGAATTTGAATTTCATAATGCTTTACAAACGGCAATTAATATCACCAATCTAAAATCTCAGGTTTTTTGTAACTATCCACAGTATGATAATATATTTACTGAAAGTTGCATAAATTTTTTTAAAGAATTGAGAGACAATAATTCCTTAGCAAAAGCCAATATTGATACAGATATATATTTTGGGGAAAAAATAATAGATAATGTCTTAAAGAATATAAAATTTATTGAGAATAGTAACTCTTTAAACGAATTAAAGGAATATATACCTAAGGATATACCCGTAATAGTTGTTGCAGCTGGACCATCTGTTGAAGATAATATAGAAGAGTTAAAAAGGGCAAAAGGTAAGGCAGTAATAGTAGCTGTTGACAGAATATTAGATTATTTGCTTGATTCGGGTGTAGAACCTGATTTTGTTGTAACACTTGATCCTATGAAACCGGTTAAATATTTTTCTAGAAGAACTGATATTACAATTCCGTTAATGTGCTTTATGGCGGCTAATAATGAGGTTTTAGAATGTCATAAAGGTAGAAAGATTATCTGTAATTGTACTCCTTTTCTAGAACAGATTTATTTTAAAGCAAAGAAGTTACCTGCAAGGATTTTACCAAGCGGTTCAGTTGCAACTGTAGCTTTTACTGCTTGTGTAGAATTGGGTTTCACAAGAATTATATTAGTAGGCCAAGATTTGGCATTCAATGGAAACCAGACACATGCTGGAGGAGCGGAAGAAACACGTGATATCGATAAGAATATTTTTCTAGAAGGTATAGATGGTAAGCCAGTTAAATCTAGATATGATTGGAAAGTGTTTGCGACATGGTATAAAGATATGATAAAACTTCATCCTGAGATTGAGGTAATTGATTCAAAGGAAAAGGGTGCTAAAATAGAGGGTACGTTAGTAATGCCCTTGAAGGAAGCAATTGATAAGTATTGTATTAATGAGTATAATAGTAATGCTGTTATGGAACAGAAAAAAGTAACGTTTGATACAGAGGAAATTAAAGCTATAAAGAAATACCTTGAAGAAAATCTGCGAATATTGTTAAAAATCAAGCAAAAGGCAGAGACAGCGATTAAAGCATGCAATGTATTAATTAAGGAAAACTCTAAAAACAATGAAGGTTCCAAATTGGCAAGAGAAGCAATGTTAAAATTAGAAAAAGTAAATAGATATATTGAAAGTCAACCAATATATTCAATAATGGATATGTTTATTGCGGCAACAATTGCTCAACATCTTTCCGAAATTTATCAATTTACAAATGATGTGAAAAAAGATAGCTTACAGACTTATGAAAAGTCAAAATTAATATATAAAGCAGTGATAGATGCGACGGAGTTCATAAAACCTCGAGTTGAAAAATCTGTTGGTAATGATTAATTATTGATAAGTTTGATAACCATATTAGTAATGTGTAGTGAACCATATTGGAGGCGGGTTATGCGAAAAATTGCATTACTATCAAATGTAAATATAGATCCAGTAATCAATAATATTACTAGCGACTATGAAGTATATAGAAGTTCAGGTTATGGTAATGTTTTTGAAGAAATTATGAATAAAAACTCGACACTGGTTTCGTTTCAACCCAGTGTTATTTATATCATTCTCGATATTACAGAATTATGTACAAATTGTATTGGAATTGAACAATTGAGAAATCAAATTACGACTTGGTTTTCACTATTTAGAAATTGTATTGACAATCAAATAACTTATTTTGTATCTGATGCTGATGCACGCACCTATGATATGGAGATTAATATTGACGAATATGCAAACTCAGATATTGAATATCTTTGGAATCAATGCTTGATGGATGTTATGAAAAACTATAAGAATATATTTAAATTCCCTTATAAAAAACAATCAGAGAAAATTGGTAAAGACAATTTTTATTCAGACAAGCTATGGTATTTAGGAAGAATAATTCATACTGGTATAGCAAGAGATTCGCTAATAGAAGAAATATATAATTGTATGCACTTACTAGAAGTAAAACAAAAAAAAGTATTACTTTTAGATTTGGATAATACCTTGTGGGGTGGTATAATAGGTGAAGGTGAAAAAGCAAATATTAAACTTTCCAATGAAAAAACAGGGTTAATTTATAAAGAACTGCAAAAAGTAATACTAAAGATAAAAAATACAGGAGTATTACTAGGAATAGTTTCTAAAAACAATTATGTAGATGCAATAACTATAATAAGGTCACATCCACATATGATACTGCGTGAAGAAGACTTTGTAATTAAAAAAATTAATTGGACTGATAAAAACATAAATATCTTGGAAATTTCTAAAGAAATAAATCTTTCACTGGATTCATTTGTGTTTTTTGATGATAATCCAATAGAACGTGAATTGGTGAAGACGTTGTTACCTGAAGTAGTGGTACCTGTTTTTCCTGATAGTATAGAACTACTTCCAAAGATAATGGAACAAATTTATACAAATTACTTTAAAAAGCTTATCTTTACAGAGGAAGATAAAGAACGTACAGCACAATACTTAGTTAATGTAAAAAGAACAGAAATACAAAAGGAAGCAGTGGACTTCGCTTCATTTTTAAAAGGCTTAAATATCACGGTCAATTCGATTGAACCCCAAGAACATATAGAACGATTATACCAATTACTCAACAAAACAAATCAGTTTAATCTAACGACACATCGATATACAATGGTAGAGGTCGAAAATCTCTTAGCAGATGCCAATAAATTAACTTATATGTTTGAAGTAGCTGATAAGTTTGGTAATAATGGTATTACGGCTATAGTTATAATCTTCTTATCTAAAGAAGCAAATATTGATACATTTATTTTGAGCTGCAGAATTATGGGTAAATACATTGAAAATTATATTTTGGATTTTATAGAAAATGATTTGCTTATGAAAGGTTATACCATCTTAAAAAGCAAATATGTAAAAACATCAAAGAGTAAACCGGTTGAAGATTTTTATGAGAGAATGGGATATGAAGTAGAGATATCAACTAATAATTATAAGATGTATCGTATCAATATACTTACAAAACCAGAACGCGAATACTACGTTCAGAAGGAGTTAAATCGATATGAATGAGAAAATTTTTGAAATTATTGCAAGAGTACTCAAAATGGATATAAATGAGATCAATGAAGAATTATCAATAGAAGCTACTGAAAAGTGGGATTCATTAGCTCATCTTATGATCATTAGCGAAATAGAAGAGAAATTGAATAAAAAAATACCTCTTGAAAAGGTTATAGAATTATGTAATGTACAAGATTTATTAGATGCAATTGAAGATTAGGAGTAATTCTATGAATGTAAAGCTTCGAAGGATTGATGATAAAGATTTAGAACAGATTATGAATTGGAGAATGGATCCCGATATTACAAAATGGATGAATACGGATCCAGTATTGACATTAGATATACAACAGGAATGGATTGTAAAAATTAGAGAAAGCATTACTACTGAATATTGGTTAATTGAAGTAGATAATCAATCTGCAGGAATCATTAATTTAGTTGATATTGATTTAGAAAAAAAAGAGAGTTCATGGGCTTATTATATAGGTGAAAAAACATTACGATCCCTAAAATTAGCAATGTATTTGGAATGGAATTTATATGATTATGTTTTTAATATATTAGGACTTAATAAATTATATAACGAAGTGCTTAGCATAAATGAAGGAGTTATAAAGTTACATCAAATGTGCGGAAGTAAAATAGATAGTATCTTAAAGAATCAAGTCAATAAAAAAGGTCAATATTATGATGTAATTGTACTGAATATTCTAAAATCAGAATGGCAGGAATTACGAGCCACAAAACATTTTGATTTAATAAATTTTGAAATGGAGTAATAATATGAAAATCCATCATGTTGCATATGCAGTTAGTTCTATAGAAAAATCGAAAAGTAAATTCGAACTACTTGGTTTCGTTGAGAAACAAGGTGTGATTGAAGATTTGGACCGAAATATTAAGATAAACTTCATGGAAAACAAAGATGGGGATAACAGTATTATTATTGAACTAATTGAGGCTATGGATAATAATAGTGCAATAAGTAATTTAATTAATAAAATGAGCGGTGCGGCTACTCCTTATCATATATGTTATGAAGTCGATTCAATTGAGAAAGCAATTATAAAATATAAAGAATTTGGATTTATTTTAACACAAAAGTTTGCACCAGCAATCGCTATTAATAATCGAAATGTTGCTTTTATGTTTCATAAAGATGTGGGAATTATAGAGCTAATTGAATAATAGACAGATCAAGGAGAAACTATAATGAAAATATTGTGTATAATACAAGCAAGAATGGGATCAGAACGTTTACCAGGGAAAGTCATGAAAAATATATTGAATGAACCAATGATAACGTATACTTTGGACCGTGCTAAGAAAAGTAAATATATTGACGAAGTGGTCTTAGCAACTACTGAAAAAGAAAGCGAAAATCCAATGGTTGATTACTTAACATCCAACCAGTACAATGTTTTTAGAGGTGATGAAAACAACGTATTAAAGCGTTATGTAGATGCAGTGGAAGCCTATGGTGGAGATATTATTATTCGTATTACAGGTGATTGTCCATTTATCGATCCTACAATAATTGATCAGGTAATTACATACTTTCTTACAAATACGTATGAATTTATTAGAGTTGAGGTACCTAGTAAGTTTATTCGCGGTTTTGACGTGGAAGTATTTACAAAAGAGGCTATGAACAGGGTTTATAATATAGCAAGCAAAATAGAAGGAGACTCTCCTTATAAGGAACATGTTACTTTATATATGTATAAGCATCCAGAAGAATTTTTAGTTGGTAGTTTTGAGGGTTCATTATTATACCAAAAGAATTATCGTTTATGTGTAGATACAAAAGAGGATTTCGAATTAGTAAAATTAATTTATGAATATTTCAAAGATAAATATATTAGTGGTAAAGAGGTAATTCAATACTTAGATACTCATCCAGAAATGGCCCAAATTAACCAAGATATTGAGCAAAAACATGAGTAATTTATTGGGGGTAATCATGATATGAGAAAAGAAATATTGTTAAAACCAAGAAAAATAAGTAATGATTTACCGACATTTATAATAGCTGAAATGTCTGCTAATCATTTGATGGATTATGACAGAGCAGTGAATATCATAAAAGCAGCTAAAGAAGCTGGGGCAGATGCTATCAAGTTACAAACATATACGCCGGATACAATAACGTTAGATAGTGACAAGGAATATTTTCAGATCACACAAGGTACAATTTGGGATGGTACGACCTTACATAAGTTATATCAAACTGCTTATACTCCATGGGAATGGCAACCGGAACTAAAAAAATTTGCAGAAGATATTGGGTTAACATGCTTTTCATCGCCATTTGATTTTACAGCGGTTGATTTTATGCAAGAGATGGATATGGATATCTATAAAGTAGCATCTTTTGAAATAAATGATATTCCATTGATTAGAAAAATTGCAAAAACAGGTAAACCAATTATTATATCGACAGGTATTGCTTATATAGAGGATATAGAAAGGGCATTACAAGTTTGTAAGGATGAAGATAACTCGAGTGTTATCTTATTAAAATGCACTTCCGCTTATCCATCACCCTATGAAGATATTAATTTAAAAACTATGATAGATATGAAAGAAAAGTTTGATTGTATTATAGGGTTATCGGACCACACGATGGGTTCTGCCGTATCAGTAGCGGCAGTTTCTCTAGGTGCAAAAGTCATTGAAAAGCATTTGACATTAAAAAGATCAGATGGTGGTGCAGACGCAGTCTTTTCTATGGAACCGGATGAATTCAAACACATGGTAGAGGAAATTCGAATTGTGGAAAAAGCTTTGGGAACCATTACTTATGAATTAACAGAGAAACAAAAGAAAAGCAGAGAACATTCAAGATCTTTATTTATAGTAAAAAATATACGAGCAGGAGAAACATTTACACCTGAAAACATTAGATCTATCCGACCAGCGTTTGGGTTGCACACGATGTACTATGAAGAAGTATTAGGCAAAACAGCGACAAGAGATATTGAAAAAGGGACTCCGTTACAATGGGATTTAATAAATAGATAATTGTATGGAACTCTTAGGGCATTAAGTCAATAATAAAGTATAGAAACAGAGGGATGCAATTATGTATATTCCATATGGTAGACAATGGATTGATGAAGAAGACATACAGGCTGTCGTAGAAACACTGCAGTCTGATTATTTAACGACTGGCCCTAAGGTATCAGAATTTGAAAAGGTAGTAGCAGAGTATGTAGGAGCAAAATATGCAGTTGCAGTATCCAATGGAACTGCAGCACTTCATGTTGCGTGCCTTGCTGCGGGCATTAAGGAAGGCGATGAGGTAATTACGACACCCATTACCTTCGTAGCTTCTGCAAACTGTGTACTTTATTGTGGGGGTACGCCAGTTTTTGCTGATATTAATTCTACTACATATAATATAGACCCAGCAGATATTAGAGATAAAATTACAAGTAAGACGAAAGCTATTATAGCGGTGCATTTTACTGGACAGCCTTGTGAGATGGACGAAATTAGACAGATAGCAAGTGAATATAATCTTCTCGTGATTGAGGATGCAGCGCATGCATTAGGTGCTGATTACAAGGGCACGCGCATTGGAAATATATCTGATATGACAACCTTTAGTTTTCATCCTGTAAAGCATATCACCACTGGTGAAGGAGGTATGATTACTACAAACAGTAGAGAATTATATGATCGTCTTGTATTATATAGAAGTCATGGAATTACTAGAGATGATACATTAATGACCTCTAATGATGGACCATGGTATTATCAACAATTAGAATTGGGATATAATTATCGAATTACTGATATTCAGTGTGCACTTGGAATAAGTCAGATGAGGAGGTTGGATCTTTTTGTAGCTAGAAGAAGAGAGATTGCAGATAGATATAATCAGGAATTTGCAAATCAAGACGGCATTATAATACCAAATCAGCTAGCATGTTGTAATAGTAGCTGGCATTTATATGTAATACAAGTAGTAAATGTGGATAGAAAAGAGGTAGTTGAGTTTCTACTAGCAAAAGACATCGGTGTTAACGTACACTATATTCCTGTATACACACAGCCTTATTATCAAGATCATGGTTATAAGGACGTAAAATGTCCTCAAGCAGAGAAAGTCTATTCTCACTTTATCAGTTTACCAATGTATGCCAAACTAACAGATGAAGAGCAAGGTTATGTTATTAAACAAATAAAAGGGTTAATAGAACTTCAAAAAGGTTTGTGAAAGGAATACTAGTATGTATAAATCAGTTTACAAAAATGAATTTGGTTACTATGTGTTAAAGGAACAAATGCCTGAAGCTGAAAAAAATGAGTATTATAGTAAAGTATATTTTCAAAACAGTGACGTATATACGAAACAATATACAGACCAAGAGATTGAATATTTTAATATTAAGTTGGAAGAAAAACATATAGTTATTAACGAACTACAAGATAATAATAAAAAAGAAAATCCCGAAAAGTTTCTTGATATTGGTTGTGGTGAGGGTTTTGCATTAAAATATTTTAGTGAAAATGGGTACAAAGTGACTGGTATAGACTATAGCAGTTTTGGTTGTGAACAGCATAATCCAGATATGTGCGAAAAGATATTATATGGTGATATTACAGAAAAATTAAACGAATTAATCAATAAACAAATAAAATTCAACATAATAAATTTAGATAATGTTTTAGAACATTTGGCAGAACCTGCTGTAACACTAGAAAAATGTAGACAGATTTCCTATGCAGATACAATACTTTGTATTAAAGTTCCCAATGATTTCTCAATAGTACAACAATATTTATATGACAACAATTATGTTGATAATTCATTTTGGGTTGCAATTCCAGATCATGTTTCATATTTTAATAAAGATGGATTAAAAAGGTTAGCAGAGAGTACAGGATGGAATTGTTTAAAGATTCTCGGAGATACGCCAATTGATTTCAATTTACTAAATGATAATGTGAATTACATTAAAAATAAATCAGTTGGAAAATCATGTTATAAAGCCAAGGTAGCAATTGAAAGTTTACTCCATTCTATATCTCCGGAAGAAACTTTAAAATTGTACGAGATAATGGGAAATATGGGTGTTGGACGGGAAATTTACGGATATCTTAAAATTATATGATAATAATTACTTAAACTATTATTGTTAAAGAAGTAATGCTGTAAATGTTATAAACTTAGGAGTTGACGAAATGATATACATTAGGGTAGATGCCAATGAGCAAATTGCAACAGGACATGTTATGCGTTGCCTTTCCATAGCAGAAGCATTGATTCAAAAAGGAGAAATCTGTACTTTTATTACGGCTGATAACTATTCGAATGAATTGATTCTTTCAAAAGGTTTTCACGTAGAATGTCTATATAGTAAATGGAATCAACTGGAATTGGAAATAGAAAAGCTGTTACAGTTGATACAGAAACAAAAAATAGAAAAATTATTAATTGATTCATATTATGTAACTGAAAAATATATGAGGGAAATAGGAAAGTATACGCAAATCATATATATTGATGACTTAAATCTATTTTCCTATCCAGTAGATATGCTGATTAATTATTCGCATTACTATCATAAGTTTATTTATGAATCTACTTACCACAATAGCAAAACAAAACTACTTTTAGGATGTAAATATGTACCTCTCAGAAAAGAGTTTGTTCAAGCACAAACACAGATAGCAAATAGAAGATTTGAGAAAATCAAGAATATTTTAATTACTACTGGAGGTACAGATTCCTACAATGTAATAGGAAAGTTATTAAAAGAAATGGCTGGAAATATATCGTATAAGGAAGCAGATTTACATATTGTAGTAGGAAAATTCAATCAAAATTGTCAGGAGCTTCAGGAATTAGCAAATCAAAACAGTAATGTTCATTTATATTATAATATACAGAAGATGTCCGAATTAATGAAGGGATGCGATATAGCTATTTCTGCAGGTGGAACAACCTTGTTCGAATTATGTGCATGCGGGATTCCTTCTATATGCTTCGCATTAGCAGATAATCAATTAGATGCAGTTGAAGATTTTGGTAACAGTAAAATTATGATTTATGCGGGTGACTTTCGAGATAATGTTCAAAAAGTATTGCAGAATATAATTGATGGAATAGAATCACTTAGTGAGAATTATCAATTAAGAAAGACATACTCAGAAAAAATGTTAGAATTAGTAGATGGACTAGGCGCACATAGAATTGTAGAAGAAATATTAATGCTATAGGAATTTATTACGATTTATGTTATATTTTATATGATACAGTAACTAAGAGATAGAATGAATACGAAAAATATACAAGGGAAGAAGACTTGGAGGACAAAAAATGTTAAACGGTAAGAATATATTAATTACAGGCGGTACAGGATCTTTTGGAAAAAAGTTTTTAGAAAAGATATTTGCAAAATACAAACCCAATAAGGTAATTATCTATTCTAGAGATGAGTTTAAGCAAAGTGTTATGAAGGCTGAATATGCGGATAAAGTTGATATGTCAAAGGTAAGATTTTTTATTGGAGATGTTAGGGATAAAGACCGTCTGTACAGAGCATTTGAAGGTGTTGATTATGTAATTCATGCAGCAGCAATGAAGCAGGTTCCTACCTGTGAATATAACCCTTTTGAAGCAATTAAAACGAACATTCATGGAGCACAGAATGTGATTGATGCTGCACTTGATATGAAAGTCAAGAAAGTGGTTGCTTTATCAACGGATAAGGCAGTGAATCCAATTAATTTATATGGTGGTACTAAGCTTGTATCTGATAAGCTATTTGTTGCAGCAAATGCATATTCGGGTGGAAAGGGAACAAGATTTGCTATTGTTAGATATGGTAATGTGGCCGGAAGTCGCGGATCAATAATTCCAATTTTTCAGAATTTAATAGAAAAAGGTGAGCTGGTTCTTCCTATCACTGATTTTAGGATGACTCGCTTTTGGATTACACTAGATCAAGGAGTCGAATTAGTATTTAAGGCTTTAGAGGAATCGAAAGGTGGAGAAACTTATATTTCTAAGATACCTTCTTTTAACATAACTGATTTAGCCAAGGCTATTAAACAAGATATAAAACTAAAAGAGATTGGCATTAGAGAGGGAGAGAAATTACATGAAATCATGGTAACAAAAGATGATTCTAGAATGACATATGAATATGATAAGCATTACATAGTATATCCTAACTTTGAATGGATAGATCTTAGTAAGATATTGTTACCTGGCGGTAAATTAGTGGAAGAAGGATTTGAATATAGCTCTGACAGTAATAAGGAGTGGTTCGGTGTGGAAGAACTTAGAAAATCCTTGCTTTCTATTTAAATAAAACCTATTTCTATGTACGGTTGTATGGGTTAAGAAAAATTATCGTATTTGCGAGGAGATAAAAGTATGTTAAATATAACTCAACAAATACTACAAGAAATAGTAGTGCTTATTAATGCATACCGTGATGGTGAACCACCAGATAAAATAAATTCACATTCACTAGCAATAAAGAATAGTTTCTCATTATTGAGATCGGATAATCGAATAAAGGACTTTTATTTATACATCAGTCAAGAATTTAAAGATGATACTGAGTTACATTTATTATTGTTATCGGTAATTAATAATGTGATTATGGATGAAGATAGTATAGTTGAGATGCTACAAATTCTATATCAAGGTAATATTGATTTGTTTCTGAGTGCAAATATAAGAACACAAGTAGAAAGGTGCATCTTTACTAATACTAAGATTAATATATTTTATTATTTAAGAAGGAAATTGCATAAATCACTAATTTTAAGACTTGAAGATATGCTAAATATACAATTACCCTATAGACCACTTAACAGACGAAATGATAATAAAATAGTTATTATAACAAATCAACTATTAGCAGATTTACATGCTCCAACAAATATAACAAAGGAAATTTGTTATATTTTGCAAAAAAAGTTGGGTATGGAAGTATTATTAATTGTAGCGGTTGAAGATACGAATAGTAGACTGGGGCAGTTATGGCTTAATTATTATACTATGAATTATATAGAACAATATACGGGGAATTTTGTAACTGAGAGACATGAAGAAAAAATTAATGGCTATCAGATTATTATGAACCAAAAAAATATTTTAGAAATTAAGGGTTTAGTAGAAGAGATTTATCATTATAATCCCATCTGCATATGGTATATGGGAGGGGTATCACTCTTTGCAGATTTGTTAAGGAAGTTCACAACTGTACTTGCAATGCCATTTACTGAGGGATTTGCAATTTCGGATGCGCAAGTAATGATTAATTATTTTAAAACTAAAACAGAAAAGATAACAGATATGGAATTATACTTAAAAGAAACAGATCAGATTCCATTGCTTTATGAATTTAATACACCAATACAAAGATCAGAAATTAAATATATACGAGAGAGTTATGATTTAAATGATAATAATTTTTTAATTACAATAGTTGGTAATAGATTGGATTCAGAAGTCACAGATGAATTTTTACTTTTCTTAAAGCAGGTGTTAATGATAAATACCAAAATTGTTATAGTATTTATAGGTGGTTTTAATAAATATTCCACACTGATGCAGGATGAAGTATTTGCTAGTAGATCAAAATGCTTAGGTTTTCAAAAAGACTTGATTGGTATATTGAGCATTATGGATTTGTTTTTAAATCCCCCGAGACAAGGTGGAGGGACGGGGGCTATTTACGCATTATACAATGGAATTCCTGTAGTTACATTAAATTTTTGCGATGTTGCGAATTATATTGATAAAAATGATGTATGCGATAATGAAGAAGATATGATTGAACAAATTAAGAAGTATGTATCAGATTCAGAATATTATGATAAGCAAAGCAAAAAAGCAAATCTAATACATAAAAAAATGGATAATGATAAATGGGTAAATGATACAAAAGATATGCTTGATAAAGTAAAAAAAATCATTCCAATACTGGAATCTAGTATATAGTAAAACTAGTTATGCCGATAGGAATTTCTAATCTACATCCTCCTATTGGGCATAACTTTTAAATAATATTAAACAAATAACTTAGTCTTTAATTATTGACATTAGAACTATGTCTTTGTATTCACCTTTAATTTTTACTTCATCTTTTAGATAAGCCTCTTGAATGAAACCCGCTTTCGTATAACTTTTAATGGCGGATATATTATTGGCAAACACTCTCAGCATAATTTTATGCAAATTAAGTTCATGAAATCCATATTCACAAATGATATTTGAAGCCTCTGTACCTAAGCCTTTTCCTCTAGCAGTATCTTCACCAATGAAAATCCCATACTCCGCCTTTTCATTTGATTTATCAATATCTCTTAAATACACAGATCCGACAGGAGATTCAGTTGACTTATCCCAAATTATGAACTGTACAACTTTCCCAGTATTTACTTGGCTATCTATCCAAGCGTTATGTATAAAATCAGTAAACTCTTCTTGAAAAATGAAGTTTGTACGAGTACTCTCATTATTACGCCATTTTATGATTAAATCTGTATAATCCTTAGTAATATATTCTAAACGGACTTTTTCACCTTCGAGAGGCATATCTATTCCTCCTAATTTATGTTTTTTAAATTTTTTTATGAAGTAAATTATCAAAGAATTCCTTTATTTTTTCTGTAATATAAATGACTTCTTCCAATTTTAATCCATAATATAGTGGTAATCTTAATAGTCTCTCACTTTCATTTGTTGTATATTTATCTTCACCGAAAAAAGAACTGAAGGTCTTTCCTGCTGGTGAACTATGCAATGGTACATAATGAAAAACAGATAAAATTCCATTCTCTTTTAAAAAATTAATAAGATTAGTACGTTCCCTAATATCTTTTGTTTTTATATAAAACATATGTGCATTATGAATGCAATATTTGGGAATATAAGGTAATTCTATTAAGCCCTTACTTTGTAATATAGTAAGCTCTTCAAAATAGGTGTTCCAAATTTCTAATCTTCTAGAATTTATTAAGTCTGCTACTTCTAATTGAGCGAATAAATATGCAGCATTTAATTCACTAGGCAAATAAGAAGACCCATAATCAACCCATGTATATTTATCTACTTGTCCTCTGAAAAATCTACTTCTGTCGGTACCTTTCTCTCTTATGATTTCAGCTTTATCAATATATTTTATATCATTTATTAGAATGGCTCCACCTTCACCCATACTATAATTCTTTGTTTCATGAAAACTATAGCAACCAAAATCACCTATAGCTCCAAGCGCTTTTCCTTTGTATGTAGACATAATTCCTTGAGCGGCATCTTCAATTACTAACAAATTATATTTCTTGGCAATATCACAAATTATATCCATTTCACATGCAACACCTGCATAATGAACAGGGACAATAGCTTTGGTTCGCTCTGTTATTGCATTCTCTATTAAATTTTCATTTATATTCATTGTATCAGGCCTTATATCTACAAAAACAATTTTTGCTCCTCTTAACACAAATGCATTTGCTGTTGAAACAAAAGTATAAGATGGGAGAATCACTTCGTCCCCTATTTTAATATCGGCTAATATTGCAGCCATTTCAAGTGCATGCGTACATGACGTTGTTAATAATGATTTTGTAGAACCAGTTATATCTTCAAGCCAACTATCGCATTTCTTAGTGAATGGTCCATCTCCACTTATCTTATGTTCATTTATTGCTTGTTTAACATAATCGATTTCTTTGCCGGTATAAGGTGGTACATTAAAATTAATCATGGTACTCTCTTTCCTAAATAATATAGATTTTGTTATATTATTGTATATATCGACAAAAAAGAAAATATGATTAGTGAGCTATTATTAAATTATGAAGAAATATTGATAAATAGCTTAAGAAATAGAAGTATTATGTCGAAATACAGTTATATGACAGGAAGAATTTAAGTATATACAAAAACTGAAATATAGTATGAAATATAGTTGGGGTTTTTTATATACTAGTAGGTAATATATAGATTTGTTAGGAGGAATACGAAATGATTACTATAAGCCTTTGTATGATTGTAAAAAATGAGGAGGCTAATTTGGTAGAATGTTTGGAAAGTATTTGCAATTTTATGGATGAAATTATTATCGTAGATACTGGTTCTTCGGATAGAACGAAGGAAATTGCATTGCAATATACAGACAAAATCTATGATTATCAATGGAATAATAATTTTGCTGATGCGAGAAATTTCTCAATAAGTAAAGCCTCCAATGAATATATACTAGTTATTGATAGTGACGAAACAATAGAAAGTGTAGATAAGTGTGAAATAGCACAACTTATACAGCAAAATCCAAAAAAGGTTGGCCGGTTGCTTCGAATGAATGAGTATTCTAGAATGGGATTAGCATATAAGTATAGTGAAAGAGTAAATCGGTTGTTCTCTAAGAAATATTTTAAATACGAAGGAACGATTCATGAGCAAATAATTCCGACTGATGAATTCAGTATAGAGATGTACCCCATTCCATTAAGGATTAAACATTCCGGATATGAAGGTAATCTTGAAATAAGAAAGAAGAAGACAGATAGAAATATATACTTATTAATGCACGCCTTGGAGAAAAACAAGGATGATCCATACATTATATATCAATTGGGTAAAAGCTATTATATGGAGGAGAATTATACCCTTGCCTCTAATTATTTTGGACAAGCATTGTACTATGATTTAAATAGTCAACTTGAATATGTACAGGATATGGTTGAAAGTTATGGATATTCTTTATTAAATACAAATCAATATGAAACTGCAATGCAGTTGCTAAATATTTATGATGAATTTGCACATTCGGCAGATTTCATCTTTTTAATTGCACTTATTCTCATGAATAATGGAAAGTTTCAAGAGGCAATAAAAGAATTTTTAAAAGCAACAAAGGTAAAAGAGTGTAAGATGGAAGGGGTAAATGATTATCTGGCATATTACAATGTCGGAGTCATATTTGAATGTTTGGGAGATAAGGTTTCTGCGAAGAAATACTATAAAAAGTGTGGGGATTATGGTCTGGCACTAGAACGAATAAAATAGAAAGTTCAGAAGGGAGAAACCAAAGATGAAAGCTATTTTATTAGCGGCAGGCAGAGGAACAAGAATATCCAGAATGGTGGAAGACATACCTAAATGCACACTTCCCATTAATGGAAAGCCTTTGATTCGTATTACAGCTGAACTGTTATTGAAAGCAAATTTTGAAATTGTAATATGTTTAGGGTATAAAAGTGAGAAGATACATAAAGCATTAAAAGGTTTGGATGTTCAGTATTATGAAAATCCTTTTTATGATATTACCAATAGCATAGCTAGCCTTTGGTTTGCAAAAGAAGCTTTAAAAGGTGATGTACTAATTCTTAACGCAGATGTGTTTTTTTCTGAAAACATTCTAAGTCGTATTCTTGCTGATACAAGGGATGTGACTATGGCGATGGATACAGGAAGAACCGTTACTGGAGACTACTTTTTTTCTACTACGGATAATGGATGCATTAAAAAGTATGGTAAAGATTTGCCATTAACAGAGAGAAGCTGCGAATATGTAGGAATAGCAAAAGTATCTGAAAAATTTCTTCCTTCTTTTACTCATAAACTTGAAGAATTAATAAGCAAACAAAAACATCATATGTGGTGGGAAGATATTATTTATTCACTTGTATCGGAAAAGGATATTTATACAGTTGACATTAAAGGGGAATTTTGGTCAGAAATCGACTATTTTGATGATTATGAAAGAATATTAAATTACATAAAACAAGGGGATTAGATGAATGGACGATAAAAGAATATACCACGAAAAAGTAGAGATTAAACAAGAAAATGTTCGTGATTTTTATAATCAAAGAGCTAAAAATACTGAAAATATGCAATGCCCTTATACTGCAGTCCTATTGAATGATGAAGAGCCAAAACATGCAGAAGAATGGAATGAATTTGAAAAACAGTATATTCAACCAGAATTGAAAATAGAAAAGAATTGTAATGTGTTAGATATAGGGTGTGGAATTGGTCGCTGGGCAGAAACGATTATACCCGCTGCCAATTACTATTTAGGTGTGGATTATGCGGAAGAGATGGTGAAAACAGCGGCCAAAAGAAATCAACATTCCGGAAAACAATATGAGTTCATGAATATGTCCTTCCAAGAGACTGTGGACAAGGGTAATAATTTTTACCGTGCAAAATTTAATAGGTTGATTATTGGTGGAGTCTGCATGTATATTAATGATACGGATCTAGAACAGAGCTTTTATAAATTGAACTCACTTTTGGATGATTCCTGTATTCTATATCTTACAGAGACCGTAGCATTAGAAAAACGACTCACATTGGATGATTTTTATTCGGAAGCACTAAGGACAAATTATGACGTTATATATCGGACGGCAGAGGAATATCAAGAATACTACAAGGTACTTCTCTCCAAAGGATTTCAGGTTGTGAAACAAGAATACCTGCCAAAGTTGAATCAGGAAGAAAAATATAGAGAAACAGACCGATATTATACAATTTTAGTCAGATAAGGGAGACGCAGAATGAATATAGCATTAATTATAGCTGGCGGGTCAGGCCAACGTATGCATCAGGACATACCAAAGCAATTCATAACTGTATATGACAAACCAGTAATTATATATACATTGGAAGCTTTTCAAAGACATCCTAGCATAGATGCTATTGAAATTGTGTGCTTAGATGGATGGCATGAGATTCTATATACATATTGTAAACAATTTGGAATTACTAAATTGGTTAATATTGTATCTGGTGGTGAGAATGGACAATCATCAATAAGAAATGGTGTGTATGATATTAATGATAAGTATGATGATGAAGATATAATTTTAGTTCATGATGCAATTAGACCAATGGTTTCAGATGAAATTATCTCAGATTGTATCAGAGTATCTTCTATGTATGGAAATGCAGTCAGTGTTATTCCTTGTGCAGAAGCTATGCTAAGTACAAGGAATGGGGAATCCTCAATAGGACAAGTGCCTAGAAGTAATCTTAGGAGAACGCAGACACCCCAAGCATTTAAAGTTGGTAAATTAATTCAAATGCATAAAGAATCAGTGGAAAAAGGTATTACTGATTCAATTGCTTCCTGTACTATGTTTGTTGAACTTGGGGAAAAAATATATTTTTCCTTAGGTTCAGAAAAAAATGTAAAGTTAACGACGCCAGATGATATCGAAATATTTAAAGCATTGTTAAATGCTAAAAAAGCAGAATGGATGAAGTAATATGAATCAAATTAGTGTTGAAAGTAATTTATACCAAGAAGATTTAAAGTCAGCATATAGATATATTGGAAAATTAAAAAGAAATGCAACAATATTGATTACTGGTGCTTCTGGATTAATTGGCTCATTCTTAGTTGATACATTTGTTTATTATAATAGAATGTTAAAGATTGAAGAAGAGAATAAAAGAATTAAAATATACTGTATGAGTAGGAATCTTGAAACATTAATTTCACGTTTTAGTTATTGTGTTGATTCAGATTGTGTGAATTTTATCTGTCAGGATATATGTGAAGATTTGAATAAGAATATTTTATTTGATTATATTATTCATGCAGCTAGCAATTCGGATCCAAGAAATTTCTCTTTATATCCAGTAGAAACCATAACTGCAAATGTAACTGGTACTGTTAATGTTTTGGAATATGCGAAGTTATATAAGTCAACTAAAGTAGTATTTGTTTCATCTAGAGAAGTATACGGTATTGTACCAAATTCTGAATTATATAAAGAAGATGAATACGGTTTAGTAGATTTTAATTCTATTCGGTCAGGATATCCAGAGAGCAAACGAGTTGCAGAGTTATTATGCAGAAGTTATGCAGCGCAATATAATGTAGAATGCTCTATTGCAAGATTGGGATATGTGTATGGCCCATCTATGACAGATGAGGATAGTCGGGTTATTGCACAGTTTTTGAGAAATGCTGTTAATGGTCAAAACATAGTTCTGAAAAATAAAGGTGATCATGTTCGCTCATATTGTTATATTCTTGATGCAGTTACTGGAATTCTTAGTATACTATTTGCTGGGAAAGGCGGAGAGGCATATAATGTTACGAATCAGGAATCAATAGTATCAATAAATAAATTAGCCGAAATAATAGCCCGAATGGCAGGTACAGAGGTAATCTTTGAATTACCGGATGAAATTGAGGAACAAGGATTTTCAAAACCACAAGATGCGGTAATAAATGAATTGAAGTTAAGAGATTTAGGCTGGAATCCAGTGGTTGATATAATTGCTGGGTTACAACGTACTATAAAAATTTTGAAAAAGGAGTAACCAATGTACGTTAATGAATATATAAAAAACACATATCGTGTAAAAGATCATGAAAATAGAGATGGGTATCTGCGATTAGACATGAATGAAAATCCGGAAGGATTACCAACAGAATTTGTTGATGATGTTATTAAAAAGATTACGATAGAGACGATTGCAAGGTATCCGCAGAAAGATAATTTAATTAGATTAATTGCAGAAAGTGAAGATATTGATGTAAGTAATATCACATTAACGAATGGCTCTGATGAAGGAATAAGATTAATATTTGAAACATTTACGAAACCAAGTGCAAAAGTAGTTACCGTGTCGCCTACATTTGAGATGTATAAAGTGTATGCTTCGATGTTTGGGGTACAAAATGTAGTGATAGAATATGATAAAAACTTTAAAGTTGAGATCTCAGATATTTTAAATAAAATAGATAAAGATACGAATATAGTTGCTCTACTTAATCCTAATAGCCCTATTAGTACTGAATATACAGATGTAGAATTTAGAACAATTATTGAAAAAGCAAGACAAATGGAATCCTTAGTAGTAATAGATGAAGCATATTATCCCTTTGGTGTGGATACGCAGATGCAACTAATCAAAGAATATGACAATGTAGTTATATTAAGAACATTTTCAAAGTTATTTTCAATGGCAGGAGTTAGAATTGGGTATATGGCAGGAAATAGTGAATTGATTCATTATATTGAGAATGCACAATCTACCTTTAATGTCAATTCAATTGGAATATTGTTTGCAGAAGAGTTATTAAAGAGAAAAGATATTATAAAAGAAATGATAGAGACGGAGAAAACAGGTAGAGATTATTTAGTAGATAAATTAGAGAAATCCGAATATGAGTATTATGCACAAAATGGTAATTATATATTAATTAAAACAAAGAAAGAACCTAAATTAGTTGCTAACTATTTGAAGGAAAATAAAATTCTGATTAAATCATATGGTAATCCATTATTAAGTCAGTGGATTCGAGTTACAACTGGTAGTAAGAATATACTAGAGCAATTCTGGAAGGAGTTCTGTATTGTAGAAGGTGTATCCTATGAATAATGATAGGCCACTAGTGTCAATTATAATTCCGGTATATAATGGTTCAAATTACTTACAGAAGGCGATAGATAGTGCATTGAATCAGACTTATTTGAATTGCGAAATAATAGTTATTAATGATGGGTCTGGGGATAAAGGTGCAACAGAAGAAATTGCTAAATTATATGGTGATAAAATATGTTATTATTATAAAGAGAATGGTGGAGTTGCATCGGCCTTGAACTTTGGAATATCTAAAATGAAAGGCGAATATTTCTCATGGTTATCTCATGATGATTGGTATTTTCAAAATAAAATACAAAAAGAAATAGATGCAATAATAACTTCTGGAGATAGGACAACATTAGTTCAAGGTGAATATGAATTCTATAATATGGGTTCTCAAACTTATGCCAGAACAGATTTTCATAAGTTTTACAGTCTGGATAGATTAACTAATTCTGTGTTTACAGTATTACAATTGCAAATGCATGCTTGCAGCGCATTAATTCATAAGAATCATTTTGAGCGAGTCGGATTATTTGATGAATCATTAAAGACAGTGCAAGATATCGACATGTGGTTTAGATTATTTAGAAATCAAAAATCTATATTTTTACCTGAAAGTTTACACTGTGTAAGACAACATGCAGAGGCAGGTTCTAATACAATTCAGTGTTATCACGAAGAAACTGGGAATCTATATACACGTTTAATAGAGTCAATGACTTATCAAGAAATGGAAGAAGTATTTGGAAATTCGTCTGCATTCTTATGTAGAATGGCGGGTTTCCTTAAGAGCTATGGAAGAATGGAAGAATACAAAGATATTGTAAGTATAATTAATAGATATTATAATTATAATTCTGAACAAGAAGATAGATCAATAGCAGAATTAATGAAATATATTAGAAATTTATCAAACGGAAAAGCTAAGAAAATAGCGATATTTGGAGCTGGTCAATATGGAATTCGTATAAAATATGAATTGAGTAGCAGGTTAATTAACGTAGATTGTTTTATAGATAATAACAAAGAAAAACAAGGAATTCGTATTGATGGAATTCTATGTATGTCAGTTGGAGATATGATAAAAGAAAAAGATAATGTACTGATTATTGTGGCGCAACGTAATTTGCAACCAGCATTAGTTCAACTTAAGAATAACAGGTTTAAATACTTAACAACAAAGCAAGAGCTTGAAGCAAAGGTATTGACGATATTACCTGCAATATCTAGAAAGGAAATGTGGATATAGTATGAAATGGACAAACAAAGGACATGAGTTTGACAGCGTATATGAAAATATAAAGAATAAAAACACATTTTATCTATTTGGAGCAGGACAATATGGTGAAGCTATATATGAACTTTTAAAAGATGAACTTAACATTGCAGGTTTTATTGATAACAGTAAGGATAAACAAAAATGTGGTTATCTTGGCATACCGGTTGCTGCATTAGAAGATATAGATTATAAAGATAAAAATGTAGGTATCATCGTTACCGTATCTCCAGATACAAGATTAACCATTATGCAGCAATTAATGATAAAAGGTTTTGTACAGAATCAGAGTGTTTTCACTATGGAGATATTCATGTCTGTATATCAGACTTATGCAAAAAATAAAGTATATTTTTCATCAATTTCTTTTTTACCAAGTACAAGATGTAATTTGAATTGTGAAGCATGTCTTAATTTCACACCATTTATGAAAAATTTTGATGAGCGTCCTTTTGAGCAGATCAAGGCAGATGTGGACAAGTTCTTTGACTGTGTGGATTATATTATGCTCTTTCATATTAGCGGTGGAGAGCCGCTGTTATATCCTAAAATAGCAGAATTGATTGAATATATTGATGATAATTATGGAGACAGAATACGCTTTCTTAGGACGGTAACGAATGGAACAGTGCTTCCAAAGCCAGAATTATTAGAAAAACTTAGTAAATGTAGAATAGAAATTACAGTTGATGATTATCGAGAGGCTGTACCTGAAAGCTCGGACACATTTGATAAATTGTTAGTACTGCTTGATCAATACAAGATTAAGTATGAGGTAAACAAGGCAGAGCAATGGATTGATCTAGCACCGATGACAACACACAATGAAGCGTGGCCAGTAGAGCAATTATGCAAACAGTTTGAAGGATGTCATGTACCTTGGCAAGAACTTAGAGAAGGCAAATTGTATAGTTGCAATTATGCTAGCTATGCAGTAGTTGCAGGAATTATAAAAGAGGATGAATCTGGTACTTTTGATTTGAAAAAATATACGGATAATCATATAAAAGAATTAATGGAATTTAGACTTGGATATAATACCAAGGGTTATGTAGAATTTTGCAAAAGATGTAGTGGTTATATTGATGTTAATCCTAACAAAGTAACACCTGCAATACAGTTGCAAAGATAACCAAGAGCAAGGAGGCACATAGATATGAAAAAATATCAAGAATATATGCCAACACAAGCAGAATATAAGCAATTACAGAAAATAGAGCTAGAAATGCTTATTGAAATAGACAGAATTTGTCGATTATATAATATTAAGTATTCGATAGATGGTGGAACACTTCTTGGTGCAGTCAGACATAAAGGGTTTATACCATGGGATGATGATATAGATATCATTATGTTAAGAAGTGAGTATTCCAAATTTAGAAAAGCTTGTAAGGAAAATTTGGATCAAAAACGTTTTTTTCTGCAGGACTATATGAGTGATCCAAATTACCGATGGGGTTATGAAAAACTTCGAAGAAGGAATACGGAGCATGTACGTTTGGGACAAGAAAGTCTTAAACAGAAAACTGGAGTATTCGTAGACATATTTGTAGCTGATAATGTCCCAGATAATAAGGTACTTCGAAGAATTCATCATTTTATTTGTTATTGTATTAGAAAAATATTATATTCACCAATTGGGGTAATCAATGCTAGCAGTAAGGCAATGAAAATATTCTATAGTGGACTCAGTAAAATACCACGAAATACAGTATTTAAGTGGCGAAATATACTGGCATGTGTAACAAACAAAAATAGAACTGAGCTGATTAGTCATTACACCTTGGAATATCCAAAGAAGTGTAGATATGGTCTTCCAAGAAAATGTTTTGATGATATGATCGAAATGAATTTTGAAGGTTATAAGTTCTATGGGTTTAAGGAATTTGATTTATATCTGAGCATGTACTATGGTGATTATATGAAACTGCCACCAGTGGAAGACAGGGTGCCACAATTGAAGGTTTCTAAGCTGAAAGTTATGAATTTTGAAAAAAGTAATCAAGTTAACGGAGGGCGTTAGGGTTGAATAAGGAAAATGTAGTTAATCCATTGGTATCAATTGTGATTCCTGTTTATAATGGTTCAAATTATATGAAAGATGCAATTGATAGTGCAATAAATCAAACCTATAAAAATATAGAAGTAATTGTAATTAATGATGGTTCGAATGACAATGGAGAAACCGAAAAAATTGCGTTATCATATGGTGATAAAATAAGATATATATATAAAAAAAATGGCGGAGTTGCAACTGCGGTTAATCTAGGAATAAAAAATATGAGAGGTGAATATTTTGCATGGCTCTCACACGATGATATGTATTATCCAAATAAGATCCAAATGCAAATAGATGCGTTAATAGATGCAAGCGATATGAAAGCAATTGTTCATTCTAATTATGATTTACTCTATATGGAAACCGGTAAAAGAGAGCATGTTGATTGGCTAAAGCAGCATACACTGGTGCGCATGACGAATGGTAATTTTACACCCGTTTTTTTGTGTATCCATGGATGTAGTATATTAATACATAAAAGTCATTTTGAAAGAGTCGGATTATATGATGAAAAATTAATAGCAACGCAGGATTCCGTATTTCTATTTCATGTAATGAGGGGGCAGAAATCAGTATTTGTAAAAGAACCACTATTTATTGGAAGATTGCACAAAGAGCAAGGAAGTCAAACATTAAGTTGTCATGAACTAGAGTATAATCAAATGTTTGTTGGTTTTTGCGAAATGCTTACAAAAGATGAAAAAATTGATATGTGTGGAAGTGTTTTTAACTTTTATTATAGGATTTATATGTTATTAAAACTTAGCCCCAAAGCTTCAACTATACTTGAATATTTAAAAAATATGCTTCAAAGCATGGAAGTACCAAGTGCTAATTCGAGTTGTATTAGTAAGTTTAAGGACGTTATAGCAAATGCTTCTGAAAATAAAGCTGATGAGATTGTCCTTTTTGGTGCAGGGCAATATGGTAGAAGATTACTAAGTGATTTGAAAAATAGAGATATTAAGATACATGCATTTATAGATAACGATACTGAAAAAGATGGAGTATATATTGATGGAATTCCATGTCATTATTATGAATATTTAATTAAGAAAAAAGAACATATTTTAGTTATTATATCAATGTTACATGAAGCTAAAGTATTGAAGCAGCTTAGAAAAGATTCAGTTCCTTATGTATTGAAATATGCGGAAATTGATAAAAAATTATTTGAGTATCCACCGATTACTATTGAATATTAAAATTATAAAACTAAAGGATGGTTTATTAACATGAAGAAGTATTTCAAATGGGATAACAAAGGTCATCAGTTTGATGAAATTGCATTTAGACTTAAAGATAAGAAAAAAATATTTTTGTATGGTGCTGGTGATGTGGCTAGGGATATATTAAATATTCTTGAGGGAAGCCGTAAATGGTTAACTTGGCAAGTGCAATTTGTAGATAGAGATATTAAGAAGCAGGAAGAAGGGTATTATGGATATAATGTTTTATCACCAGAAGAATTTTATGAACAAGAAAAAATAGATTATTTTGTTGTTGTATGTGCAATTGGAAAAGGGCAAAAAGAGATAATAGATGGATTACAAAATATGAGTGTTTATAAAGAAAATATATTTATATTTGATTATTTTATGTTTACATATCTTCCTATACACTTTATTTATAATCATGATATGGTATTTTTTTCAACACAAGCAATAGTTCCTAGTACTCTTTGTAATTTAAATTGTAGAAGCTGCCTTAACTTTAATCCATATATTGAAAAGCCCATTATTGATGAATTTGAAGCTGTAAAAGCAGATATAGATATATTTTTTGAGAAGATTGATTTAATATATCGTTTTCAAATAAGTGGTGGCGAACCATTTCTATATAAAGATTTGCACAATGTAATTGAATATGTTGGAGAAAATTACAATGAAAAGATAATTAGATTTGAGATAGTAACCAATGGTACGATTGAACCATCTATCGAAGTTTGTAAGCTACTTAGTAAATATAAAATGATAGTAATTTTAGATGATTATAGTAATTGTGTATTAAATGGAAGTGAAAAAATAAAATTAATTCAAAACCGTTTTGATGAAATGAATGTTAAATATATAAATAATTATGTGGAAAATTGGATATGTATGTATCCTGCAAAGAATTCACATAGTGAAATGAAAGACTCTGAATTGCAGGAGTATTATATGAATTGTAATAATCCTTATTCTACTTTAAGAAATAAAAAAATAGCTGGGTGTAATTATTCACATTTTGCAGCAAAAGCAGGAATTGATAATGACTATGAAGATGAATATTTTGATTTGACAAAAGTAAATTATAATGCTAGAAAAGAATTTATTGAATTTAGATTGGGTTATAACCACAAGGGTTTTGTAGAATTTTGTAGAATATGTGGCGGATGGTGTTCAATTAATAAAAACATGGAAAAAGCAGCGATACAAAAAGAAAAATAGAAGTAAAGACTATGTAAAGATGAAAGAAGGTATATTGTTTGAAATGGACAAACAAAGGACATCAATTTGATGATTTAGGTAAAATCTTTGAAAAGAAAAATAAAATTTATATTTATGGTGCAGGAGAATATGGGGCCACCTTTTTTAATATCATAAAATTTATGAATGTGGTTGATGCATTTATAGACAGAGATGCAAAAAAACAAGAAAATGGTTACTTAGGGTTACCGGTTATATCACCTGATTTTTTGTACAATTCTAAAGATGAAAATCATATTATTGTAGTTGCAGCTTCATTATCAAATCAAAAATTTATTATGAATCGTTTGAAAAAGTTCGGTTACATTGAGGGGCTGGACTGTTTTGTATGGAAAAACTTTATAGATTTTGATTACTATATTCCAATATATTGGTTATATGCCCAGGGAAAAATAGCATTATCATCAGGGTGTATTATTCCTAGTACACAGTGTAATTTAAATTGTAAATGTTGCTTGAATTTTAATCCATACTTAGATCATAATTATATAAAAACGATAGAGGAACTAAAAAAAGATATAGACATATTCTTTAGCAGTATTGATTATTTGCCTGAATATCAAGTATCTGGTGGTGAACCATTGCTGTATTCAGGCTTTTCAGAAATTGTTACATATATAGGTGAAAAATATCGTTTTAAAATTGGACAATTTGAAACAGTAACAAATGGAACTATTGTTCCAAATGATAATATATGCGAAGTAATGGAAAAATATAATGTTGCATTATATCTCGACAATTACACGAATACAATACCATCTAAAATGGATAAGAGAGATGCAATAATTGAAAAAATAGAAAAATATAATATAAAATTAATTGATAATTTCGTTGATAAATGGTTTGATTTAGATGTTGAAAATACAGATAATTCACAAAAATCAGATAATGAATTAATGGAATATTATGATTTCTGTAATAATCCTTGGCATTTTTACGAAAATGGAAAAATGTATGCTTGTAACTTTGCTGCATTTGCTATAAAAGCTAATTTAAATATTGCAGACGCGAATGACTTTTTTGATTTAACTGATATGTCAGATAAACGAAAAAAGGAATTATTGGAGTTTTCACTAAATTACAATGAAAAAGGTTATGTGGAATTTTGTAAAAGATGTTCAGGCTGGAGTTCAATTAATAATAAGTCTATACCAGTAGCAGAACAAATTTTAACAGATATAAAGTAGGGATAAAATATTTATTCGAAAGAAGGCTAATATATTGAAATGGTCAAATATAGGGCATCAATTTGATGAAACAGGGAAATTTTTTGAAAAGATAAAGTACATTTATATATATGGTGCTGGTGAATATGGAAAAGAACTCTATACAAAATTGAGAGTTGGTGAAATCAAGGCTTTTATTGATGCTAAATCTAAAGATAATGAAGAAACTTATCAAAAGAAACCAATGATTTCGGTAGAAAAATTTAGGAATTTGAAAATTACAAATGACTATATAGTAATTATCGCTGCTTCTATAAGTAATACTGAATTTATACGAAAACAATTAATAAAATTAGGCTATATAAATGGAGTAAACTGTTTTTCGTATCACGATTTTATGAATCACTATTATCAAATATTTGCTTTATATAGATATAATTATTTAGAAATGAGAGAATTAACTTTTCCAATTACTAATGTTTGTACATTAAGATGTAAGTATTGTTCAGTAAAGATGCCTCTACAAAAGCAAGAACATAGACCTTATGAACAACTTATAAGTGATTTGAATAATGCTTTTAAAAACATAGATTATCTAAATAATATGGCAATTATAGGTGGAGAACCATTTACATACCCATATTTAAAAGAATATCTTATTCATATAGGTGAAAATTATTCTGACAAAATTGGAAAAATTAGAATAGTAACAAATGGTACTATTAATATAAGTAATGAATTAGTATCAGTAATTAAAAAATACAATATTACTATTGAAGCAACTAATTATCCATATATTGGAGAAAAAAATAAAATCACTGAAATTATAAAAGTATGTAGACAAAATGATTTGTTATATACGGAAAATAACTATGAAAATTGGATTGACTTTGGTTTTGAAGAAATTAGTAAAAGAAACATAAAAAATGAGGATTTAACAACAGTCTTTGATAATTGTAATTCGCTTTGCAGAGGTTTTGTTGAAGATTCTCTAATAATGTGCTTACCAGGATATTTCTCAATTATACCAAGTCTAAAATTGACTGATAAAGATAATATATTAGATTTTAGCTGTAAGGATTATGTGAATAAAAAAATTATATTTGAGTACGATTGTGGATTTACAGAAAGTGGTTTTTTAAATGCATGCCAATATTGCAATGGCTTTCATAACATAAATACAAATATTATACAAGTAGGAGAACAGATGAAATAAAATGGTTATAAAGATAATGATAGAGAATAAAAATGTAATTTTCGTTTTTCAATCAAAGGTTAGCGGATCTGGTAATTATTAAATTACAGAAGGAGGTATATGATTTATCGGTTAGATTTATCATATAAAAATATTATGTATTTAAAAGAAAAAAGTGAAATTCATAATTTGCTTTTAACAATAATAAAATTCGTTGAAAAATTTGAAACAATCGAAAATCAAGAAGATATATGGCGAGATTGTATTGATGCAATTAATCAAATATGTACTAAATTGCAGACAGAGTTTGTTCATAATGGTGTTTTAAGTGATATAATTTTTGAAAAAAACTTAATGGAGAAGATGTTTGAAAATAAATCAGAAATACAATGTTATCTAAACAAATTGTTGTACAATATAGAAGGTATCCAAGCTAAAATCAAAGTAGTATTTATGCCATATAAAGCTTCAATGTGGGATAGTTTAAATTCTATATATGAAAGTGCAGCTTCAGATGATATGTGTGAGGTTAAAGTAATTCCATTACCATATTATGAACTTTCAAAAGATGAAAATTTACTACATTGCGAAATAAATGAGTTCCCTAAAAATATAGAGATGATAGATTATAGGAATTATTCTTTAGAAGAAGAATTGCCAGATATTATATTTGTTCATAATATATATGATAGATTTAATACTATAACGCGTCTTCCAGAAAGATATTTTACAGAGCAACTTAAAAGGTATACTAAAATGTTAGTATATATACCATATCATATATCATCACCATATAGGAATACAAATGAAGAAGCTGGATATGCATATATGTTACCAATGAAGCATGTTGATAAAGTAGTATTATGCGGGAAGTTTGTTGAAGAAGATGCTATCAAGTATGGAGTACCAAAAAATAAAATACTTACATTGGGATCTCCTAAATTTGATATGATATATAATGGGATAAATAATAATAAAACAATACCAGTAGAATGGGATAAAAAATTGAATGGTAAAAAAACCATTTTATTAAATACTGGATGCATGGAATTCGTGAATGACATACGCAATGCTAGTATTACGTTGGAACTGGTACTGGATATGGTAAGATATTTTGATGATGTAGGTTTAATTTGGAGACCGCATCCACTCGCTAGAATATCATTAAAAAAATATGCACCACAAAACTTACAAATATTTGATATGTATTATAATGGAATGAGGGAGGATAACTACAATATAGGAACAATATTAGATGATTCACAAGATTATCTTGATGCAATAAATGCTTCAGATATATTAATCTCAGGAATAAGTTCAATACTAGATGTATATGTACTTACCCAAAAACCTATATGGTTTTTAGGTGATAAAATGCCTCAGAATTCATTACTTCCGCCTAATGCATATTATTATTTTAGTGATGCAAAGGAACCTTGGTGCTTTTTTATTAAGAAGTTTATAAAAGGATATGATCCAAATAAAATGGTAAGAAAAGATTTGTATAAAGGTATTTATGAAAATTTGGACGGCTCTAGTGGAAGTAAAATATATAATGAAATTAAAAAAGAATTGTTGAGAGAAAATATTTAATTATTTAAGAAATCGATCTAGTTTGGAATGGATTTTAACTAAGGAGGATTCCCACAATTATGAAATACTTAATTTTTGGTGCCAACGGCATGGCAGGACATATGATAGTCTTATACTTAAAGGAGCAAGGTCACACAGTGACAGGATTTACAAGAACTGCATGTACAGTGTGTGATTCAATTATCGGTGATGCATTAGATAGGGAAGCAGTTAAAAATGCATTAGCATCTGACGATTTTGATGTTGCAATTAATTGTATAGGAATCTTGAATAAAGCAGTCGATATGGATATGGCTACTGGAATTTATCTTAATAGTGTCTTTCCCCATTTACTTGCAGATTTACTTAAAGGCTCTAAGACAAAAGTAATTCATATTAGTTCAGATTGCGTATTTCTTGGAGATAAGGGTGAATATAAGGAAAATAGCGCCAAAGATGCAGATTCGTTTTATGGAAAAACTAAGGCACTTGGAGAAGTAATAGATAATAAGAGTTTGACAATCAGAACATCAATTGTAGGACCAGAGCTAAATGAGAATGGCGTTGGATTGTTCCACTGGTTTATGAGCCAGACTAGCGTTGTAAATGGTTTTTCTGAGGTAGTATGGACTGGTGTTACAACTCTTCAACTTGCCAAGGCAGTTGAAGCAGCCTCCATTCAAAATATTACTGGGCTATATCAGCTTGTAAATAATACGACGGTTAACAAATATGAATTATTATGTTTCTTTAATCAATATTGCAACAATAACAAAACAGTTATTCATGAAAATGGTTCATTTTCTAGCGATAAATCACTCGTTAATACAAGAACTGATTTTGATTTTAAAATCCCATCCTATGAGCAGATGATTATTGATATGAGTGAATGGATCAAATCCCATAATGACATTTATTCACATTATATACAAAAGGCAGGTGGGGTAGTATGAAAAAACTTAAAGTAATGACAATCGTAGGAACCAGACCAGAATTGATTCGACTATCAGAGATAATTAAGAAAGCTGATATATATTTTGCACATATATTTGTGCATACAGGTCAGAATTATGATGACAGATTGAATGATATTTTTTATGAAGATTTAGGAATAAGAAAGCCGGATTTCTATCTTAATGTAGTAGGTAATAATCTAGGTGAAACAATGGGAAATATAATTTCTAAATCCTATGATCTTATGCAAAAGGAAAAGCCAGATGCACTTCTTATATTAGGTGATACGAATTCTGCACTTACAGCAATTGCTGCTAAGCGTCTTAAAGTACCGATTTTTCATATGGAAGCCGGAAATAGATGTTTTGATGAAAACTTGCCAGAGGAGACTAACCGAAGAATTGTTGATCATATCTCTGATATTAATATGCCATATACAGAACATGCCAGAAGATATCTTATTGCAGAAGGCATTAGAAAAGAACATATATATGTGACTGGTTCACCTATGAAAGAGATAATAGTAGCACATCAGAAAGAAATTGATAACAGCAAAGTTTTAAATGATCTTGATATTACAGCAGGAACATATATTGTCTTATCAGCACATCGAGAAGAAAATATAGATGATTTCGATCACTTTGAGAGTTTGATGGATGCGGTAAATACTATGGCTAGAACTTATAATATGCCAGTAATTTATTCGGTTCATCCACGTAGTGCAAAGTATATTGAAGAGAGACATTTTGAATTTGACCCATTAGTAAGAAAAATGCCACCATTTAATTTTACGGATTATAGCTGCCTTATGAAGAATGCTTATTGTGTAGTTTCTGATAGTGGAACTATGCCCGAAGAAACTGCAGTAAGCAGATTCCCAGCGGTATGTATTAGAACATCAACGGAACGCCCAGAAGCTCTTGATAAGGGCTGCTTTGTTATTGGTGGTATTACAGGTGAGTCTGTTCTGCAAGCAGTTGATATGGTAGTGCAGATGGCACAACATGGTGATTTTGGCTCAATAGTTCCTGATTATGAAGAAAATAATGTATCTTCAACTGTAATTAGAATAATTCAAAGCTATACAAGAATTATTGATGACAAGGTGTGGAGAAAGCAGATATAGGTTAATAGAGGACAGGAGCTGCCAATGCACGAAGCATTAGCAACTCCTGAAGTAGAATTAATAGAGAATTTAGTCATTTAGTCCTAATCTTAGGTTCCATGACCCGATTCATATAGAATGTAAGATGTTTTCTATAACAATAGTATAACACGACATAAATTCGAACACAATATTGGTAAAACGACAATTTTCAACCAATAAACATGTCTATTGTGTATACAAATATTTACATAAAAGCATAAAATTTTACAATTTTAATTGGGTATTTTACACAATAAAATAGTTAATATTTTACATATCCATCTATTGTTATAGATAATTTTTTGTGATATACTTACCCTGTGTGTTTAACTAGGTCTTTAGGAGGATATATGATTACAATCAGTGCATGCTTAATAATTAAAAATGAAGAAGAAGTGCTTAGCAGATGTCTAGAGTGTTTGTCAAATATAGTGGATGAGATAATCATTATTGATACAGGTTCCATAGATAAAACCAAAGTAATTGCAAGAAGATATACCGATAAAATATATGATTTTGTCTGGATTGATGATTTCGCTGCAGCTAGAAATTACTCTTTTTCTAAAGCTACGATGGAGTATATCTATGTGGCTGATGCGGACGAGGTTATTGATGAAGAAAATCAAAGAAAATTATTAGAATTAAAGCACAATCTGCTACCAGAGATTGAGATTGTACAGATGAAGTATGCTAATCAATTGCAACATAATACTACATATAATTTTGATATTGAATATCGCCCGAAACTATATAAACGTTTACGCAATTTTTACTGGATTGACCCAATTCATGAGTCTGTTGCCTTAGAACCGATAGTTTATGACAGTGATATTAAGATATTACATATGCCTATCAGTAATCATGCGGATAGGGATTTTAAAACCTTTCAGAAAGTGATCAGGTCTGGAGATAAATTATCAAAGAAGCTCCATAATATGTATGCTAGAGAACTCTTTATTGCCGGAACGGCAGATGATTTTTTAGAGGCGGAAGATTATTTTGAACAGCAAGCAGAAGATCCTTATTCAAATGATGAACTAAAGGTGATTCAGTGTGTATTGGCAAGATGTGGCCGCATAAAGAAGGACATTACACAGCTTTTTAAATATTCTTTAAAGAACGTTGCTGGTGAAAAACCTAGTGCAGAAATATGCTTTGAAGTTGGCGAATATTTTTATGAGATTGAAGATTTTAAGGAAGCTACTGTATGGTTTTATAATGCGGCATATGAGACTGAGAGCGAATTAAATATTCACTATGCAGGTGATTATCCACTAAAAAGATTAGCAGAATGCTATAAAAAATTAGGTGATAAAGAACAGTCAGAGGTTTATATGGAACTTGCTAAAACTTGGATGAAACAATAATTCATGTTAAATATAATATAATTAGAATTTTATGACGATATATCCATCAATTAATGTTGTAAAATGTGCGGGGGAGAAATTGATGAAAAACAAAAGTAGTATGATTATATTTAAAAATAATATTGAACTTTTAGGTTTAGCAGATAAAATCATATATTATTTCCGAGAGCAGCAATATGATAAAGCTTTAGCAATTGTAGCTGAAACAATAGATAAGATAAATTATATAGTGGAGGTAATTATTACCGATCGACTGTACTTTAATCTAGTATCTACGGAATCTTTACTTGAAATGCTGACTGGTATTTTAGAAGCTCAAATGAATAAGGATTATATACTTCTGGCTGATTTGTATGAAATGCAACTTGTGAACTTCTTATGTAGTGTACAGGAACTAATAATAAGTAAAGAAGAATTTGTCTATGATGAAGAGAGTTATGAAGAAAACATAAAACTTCTAATGCAAGGGAATCCTTACCTTTTTGATTCGTTCCAAGAACCGATTAATACGACTGATTTATTAGCACAAGGTTATCGGGTGGAGTTTTCTTCTTGTGGATTAATGACTTTAGGAGCTGTAAATGAAGGAAATAAATTCTATTTCCACTCCAATAATCGAATCATCAATGAAGCATTTCTGTTAGCACAACGTTGGTACCAGGATAATGTAAAAAACTATGTGATTTATGGATTTGGATTTGGTTATCATATATCTGAACTGAAAAAAATAGCCCAGACCGCCAAGATTGAGATATACGAGAGTGATAGTAATATTCTTCAATTAGCGTGTGCTTTTACCGATATAAAACCATTGCTGGAGGACCCGAATATTTCAATTGTATACGATCCGAAGTATCAATGGTTAGAAGAAAGACTTCATAACTTAAAGACAGATGACGATTTTGAGATTCACTACCCATCATTAAAAAATGTGAAGGATAAGGATGCGAAAGAACTATTGGAAAATTATATCCCATGGTGTAAAATACTTGAATATTGCTAATACTATGGAAATAATAATTAGGTAATTAATATATATTTTTACAATTATCTATGTAGGGAGGAATACTATGATTTATATAATAATAGTTCTGGTTATATTTATTACAGACAGTAAGATAAAACAGTATATTGAAGAAAATAAAGTCATGCACAAAAGCGAGAAGATCTTAAACGGTAATATTATTCTAGAACGTTATCACAATAAGGGTGCAATGCTAAATTTTATGGAAGACAAAGTTAACATTGTAAAAATAATATCTGCAACAATTCTAGGTATTTTACTGTTGGCACTTGCTTTTTTAATACCCAAAAAAGGCAACCACCTATTAAAACTCGGCCTGTCACTTATACTAGGAGGCGCACTCAGCAATGTTTACGACCGCTTTAAAAAGGGATTTGTAGTGGATTACTTCAGCTTTAAATTTCTTAAAAAAATAGTATTTAACATATCCGATATCTGTATCTTTTTAGGCTCTGCCATAATTACACTATGTTCATTTCTAAAGAAAGACTAATTGATACCATACTAACTTTGATGAATAATCTAGAATAACATACTTAAAGGCTCACCCACGAAATTAATTTCTTAATTAAGTGGGCGAGCCCGATTTATCTAATGAGTCTTATTTATTTTAAATAATTAAAATCAACAAACCTTATTTAGATTTACAAAATAAGCTTTATTTAACTTATTTACTTTTTACATTGCAGGTTTTTGAATTTAATTAAAAGGCTGGAATAAACAGAGAATTCAGGTTTTTTGAATTTAATTAAAAGCCTGGAATAAACAGATAATTAGTAGGTGTCCGGTGGTCTATGGTAACTATTTTTGCGTAGACCGGCCGAAGGAGGCGTCAATGTTTTGTCAAGACTCTGTTTGAGAATGTAAGCATTTGCTTACATTCTCAAACATCTAAGAGGCTTGTAAAAAACATGCCGACTGAGGGAAAGGTAGCAAAAATAATTACCATAGACCACTGGACACCTACTAATTCTCGTCCTTCTCCAGTCTTTTCCTATTACTTTTGAATTTCCAATGCAGCCCCCACAAAACCTTTGAACAATGGATGAGGTCTGTTTGGTCTGGATTTGAATTCAGGGTGAGCTTGCGTAGCCACAAACCAAGGATGATCCGATAACTCCATCATCTCTACGATACGTCCATCAGGGGATAAACCGGAGAGTTTTATACCATTACGGATGAAATCTTCACGATAGTAATTATTTACTTCATAACGATGTCTATGTCTTTCATGAATAATTTTATCACCATATAATTCATAAGCCTTGCTGGTTTCATCTAATACACAAGGATAAGAACCTAACCTTAAAGTTCCGCCAATATCTTCAATACCATCTTGTTCAGGCATTAAGTGAATTACCGGATGAGTGGTGCTAGGATCTAACTCAACACTATGTGCATCAACGAATCCAATCACATTTCTGGAGAATTCCACAATTGCAAGTTGCATTCCTAAGCAAAGGCCTAAGAAAGGTATATTATTCTCACGTGCATAGTGAATAGCGGATATTTTTCCTTCGATGCCTCTGTCACCAAAACCACCAGGTACTAATATGCCGTTTACATCAGAGAGCATGGATGCAGCATTTTCATCCGTTAATGTTTCTGAAGGTATCCACTTGATATTAACAGAAGCATTATGAGCAACTGCTCCGTGCTTTAAGGATTCTACAACACTGATATAAGCATCATGAAGTTGTGTATACTTACCAACCAAAGCAATGGTCACTTCTCTGGAAGGATGTTTCAAAGCTTCCACCATAGTCTCCCATGCTTTTAAATCAGGAGTTGGGCAATCAAGATCAAGGCATTCACATGCAATATCAGCTAAATGCTCTTTCTCCATAGCAAGAGGAACTTCATATAAAGTTGCTACATCAAGATTCTGAATTACGTGATCACTTGGTACATTACAGAAGAGTGCGATTTTTTCTTTAATGCCTGATTCTAAGGGGAGTTCTGTTCTACAAACAATAATATCAGGTCGAATACCCATACCTTGTAATTCTTTTACGCTGGCTTGAGTAGGTTTTGTTTTCATCTCACCGGATGCCTTTAAATATGGAATCAAAGTTACATGTATTAAGATTGCATTATCACGGCCAACATCATGTTGAAACTGACGAATCGCTTCCAAAAAAGGCTGACTTTCAATGTCTCCGACTGTTCCGCCGACTTCAATGATTGCAATTTGAGTTTCGTCGCAACCATCATTACGATAGAAACGGCTCTTAATTTCGTTGGTGATATGAGGAATAACCTGAACTGTTCCACCTCCAAAATCACCACGTCTTTCTTTGGATAGCACGGACCAATAGATTTTACCTGTTGTTACATTAGATTGTTTTGTAAGACTTTCATCAATAAATCTTTCATAATGACCTAAGTCAAGGTCTGTTTCAGCACCATCATCCGTAACAAATACTTCGCCATGTTGAATCGGATTCATAGTACCGGGGTCAATATTAATGTAAGGATCAAATTTTTGCATTGTGACATGATAACCACGTTCTTTTAAAAGCCGACCTAAGGAAGCGGCAGTGATACCTTTTCCTAAACCTGAAACAACACCTCCAGTTACAAATACATACTTTACGCCCATTCTTTTGATTCCTCCTTTGAGTGTGGTGATATAAATTTTGTGATACAAAATATGTCAAGGTTTACTAGAAACAATTAAAAATGCCTTTAAACCAAGTGACGGTAAATCAATATACCATCGGTTTAAGGCACGTTAGGCCAAGGGTAATATAGGTTTATCCAATAGAAATAGAATGCATCTATTCTTTAACCTTTATTCTTTATTCATTATTCATTATTTTTACTTACACCCTTGTAAGTTTATTTTAAAACAATTACTGAAACATTATACTCCTATTAAATAAATAAATCTACAATTAATTTCAAAAAATTTAAAAACTTTATTCTTTTTAAAGGAAAGATACAAAAAATTCATGACATACGTATTGATTTATAGATTGAGTAACATTATAATGAAGTGAAGCTATCCAAAACTATATCTGCTTGACTAAACAGATATTTGTAATCCAACATGCTTAATATAAAATAAAAATAATCGTTAATTCGATAAACAGAAAGATTCAATGACACGAAGGAGGTTGAGTATGGACAAGAAAAATGATAGTAATAATAACAAACGGGGGACAAATAATAATAATAAAAAGGCTTTACTGTATTGCTTAATTGCAGCAGTTATAACCCTTTCATTATTTTCCTACATGTCGAATCAATTAGAAGAAGGCAGTAAAGAAGAGATTTCTTACGACCAATTTATGAAGATGGTTGATGATGGTGAAGTGAAGTCGGTGCTTATGCAGTCAGATAAGCTTGTAATCGAGCCAGTGACCCAGCCAAATGAAGTTTATGATATTTCCTATTATACGGGAGTAGTTGAGGATGACCAATTACCACAGAAATTATTAGCGGCTCATATAGACTTTAGAAGTGAAGTAGTGGATACGCGGACAACATTAGTGGATATTATTATAGCATGGGTTTTGCCATTTGTGTTAATATATCTGGTAATGTGGTTTTTATTTAAGATGATTTCAAAAAATGGCGGCGGTATGATGGGTGGCGTTGGAAAAAGTACTGCTAAAGTATATGTTGAAAAAGAGACAGGTGTAACGTTTAAAGACGTAGCAGGTCAAGAGGAAGCGAAAGAATCTTTGACTGAATTAGTAGATTTCCTACACAATCCAGGAAAATATACACGTATTGGAGCAAAGTTACCGAAAGGTGCGTTACTTGTTGGCCCTCCAGGAACTGGTAAAACACTTCTTGCTAAAGCAGTTGCAGGTGAAGCGAAAGTTCCTTTCTTCTCATTATCTGGATCAGATTTTGTAGAGATGTTCGTAGGTGTTGGTGCCTCTCGTGTAAGAGATTTATTTAAACAAGCACAACAAATGGCACCATGTATTATTTTTATTGATGAAATAGACGCAATTGGTAAGAGCAGAGATACTCATTATGGTGGTGGAAATGACGAACGAGAGCAGACCTTAAATCAGCTTCTGTCGGAGATGGATGGATTTGATACCTCTAAGGGATTAGTAATTCTTGCGGCAACCAATCGTCCGGAAGTACTTGATAAAGCATTACTTCGACCAGGCCGTTTTGATCGTCGAATTATAGTAGATAAGCCGGATTTAAAAGGCAGAATAGATATATTGAAGGTACACTCGAAAAATGTATTAATGCATGATTCGGTAGACTTAGAGGCAATCGCTATGGCAACTTCAGGGGCAGTAGGTTCTGATTTAGCCAATATGATTAATGAAGCAGCAATTCTTGCTGTTAAACAAGGAAGATCAGTAGTAACCCAGGAGGACCTCTTTGAATCCGTTGAGGTAGTTATTGCAGGTAAAGAGAAAAAAGATCGAATCCTTGGCAAAGAAGAAAAGCAAATCGTAGCATATCATGAGGTAGGCCATGCTTTAGTGACTGCATTGGAAAAGAAAGCAGAACCGGTACAAAAGATTACCATTGTACCTAGAACCATGGGTTCCTTAGGTTATGTAATGCAAGTGCCGGAAGAAGAGAAATACCTAATGAGTAAGGACGAAATACTCGCAAGGATCGTCACCCTTTATGGTGGCCGCGCAGCGGAGCAACTAGTATTTAAGTCCATTACAACAGGCGCTTCAAACGATATAGAGAAAGCAACCCAACTAGCTAGAGCCATGGTAACACAGTATGGTATGTCGGAAAAATTTGGACTTATGGGCTTAGAATCGGTTGAAAGTAAGTACCTTGATGGTAGACCAGTATTAAATTGTGGTGATGCAACAGCCGGTGAGATAGATCAAGAAGTAATGTCAATCTTAAAAGATTGTTATAAAAAAGCAGAAGCCTTTTTAGCCGGAAACAGAGAAGTGCTAGACAAAATAGCTGCCTTCCTAGTAGAAAAAGAAACCATAACCGGTAAAGAATTCATGAAGATATTTCACGAAGTAAAAGGTTTCGACCCAGAAGTTATTGCAGAATCTTCAGGTGAAAGCAATAAACGAATAGATATGGTAACAACAGAGATAACATCAGAAAGTACACCTAACATGTAATTAACAACCTAGAAAAAGGTAATATACATGATGCCTAATTTAGCGATGAAAACGGTATGAAGTAAGAAAAACACAAAGTCCCTGCCAATAAACAAATGTCTTTTGTCCCTTTATTAACACGAAAGACTACAGCAACAGGAGGGCTTGTGGTGATGTATTAATAAAGTGTTTTTCGTTTGCGGAGACATTTTGCTTTCTATGTGCGCCCTGAGAAGACCACTTGTTGTCTTCTCAGGGCGCACATAGAAAGCAAAATGTTATAGCAACTGAAAAACATGATTAATACATCACCGCAAGCCCTCCTGTTGTCAACCCCCCCGTATTAAAAAAGGAGAACCCCATGTTTTTTGACATAGAAGAAGAATTAAAGAAGCTTCCTGCTAAGCCTGGCGTGTATATCATGCACGACAATCAGGATACAATTATTTATGTAGGAAAAGCAATCAGTCTGAAGAACAGAGTTCGGCAATACTTTCAGAGCAGTAGGAACTTAATGCCTAAAATTCAGCAGATGGTAGCGCGAGTTCAATATTTTGAATATATCATAACAGATTCCGAACTAGAGGCCTTGGTTTTAGAGTGTAATTTAATTAAGGAGCACAGACCTAAATACAATACCATGCTAAAGGATGACAAGAGTTATCCATACATTAAAGTAACGGTAGACGAAGCATATCCAAGGGTGCTGTTTGCAAGAGACCGCGGAAAGGATAAAGCAAAGTATTTTGGACCCTATACCAGTTCAAAATCTGTGAAGGATACGATTGAACTGATTCGTAAAATATTTTATACCAGAACCTGTAATCGAAACCTCCCAAAAGATATTGGCAAGGAGAGACCTTGTCTGTACTATCAGATTAAACAATGCAAAGCCCCTTGCCAGGGCTACATCTCAATAGAAGATTATAGAGAATCAATCAATCAGGTGCTGGAGTTTTTAAATGGTAATTATGCTTTAATTACCAAGCAATTAGAGCAAAAGATGAGTGAGGCATCCAATCAACTAGAGTATGAGACTGCCGCAGAATATAGAGATTTATTAAATAGTGTAAAACAAATTTCACAAAAACAAAAAATTACCAGTGGAGAACTGGAGGATAGGGACATTCTTGCCTGTGCAACAGCTGGGAATGAGGCAGTCGTTCAAGTATTCTTTATTCGAGGTGGAAAGTTGATCGGGAGAGATCATTTCTATCTCACAGGTGTGGAAAATGAGTCTAAAGGCAGTATTATGACAAGTTTTGTGAAGCAGTTTTATGCTGGTACACCATTTATTCCAAGAGAATTGATACTAGGTGAAGCCATAGAAGAACATGATATTATTGAAGAATGGCTTACTTCAAAACGTGGACAAAAAGTATATATAAAGGTAGCAGTAAAAGGTGGAAAGGAAAGACTTGTAGAGCTTGCCAGAAAGAATGCCTCCATGGTATTACAGCAGGATTCAGAAAAGATTAAGCGAGAAGAGGCAAAAACAATTGGCGCACTTGGACAAGTTGGCCAATTGCTTGATATTCCAGGATTGTTTCGAGTGGAAGCCTTTGATATCTCCAACATCAGTGGCTTTGAATCAGTTGGCTCAATGGTAGTTTATGAGAATGGAAAACCAAAACGAAACGACTATCGTAAATTTAAGATAAAATGGGTAAAAGGTCCAGATGATTATGCTTCTATGCAGGAGGTACTAACCAGAAGATTTACTCATGGAATACGGGAGGAGCAGGAACTTAAGGAGAAGAATATTGAAAGTTCATATGGAAGTTTCAACCGTTATCCGGATTTAATAATGATGGATGGTGGTAAAGGACAGGTAAATATAGCACTGAAAGTCCTTTCAGAATTACATCTTGATATAGCAGTATGTGGTATGGTAAAGGATGATAATCATAGAACTAGAGGATTGTATTATAATAACCAAGAGATTTCTTTAGAAAAAAATGGAGAAGCCTTTAAGCTAATTACAAGAATCCAGGATGAGACCCATAGATTTGCGATAGAATATCATAGGCAGCTTCGTGGAAAAACTCAAGTCCATTCAATATTAGATGATATTAATGGTGTAGGAAACACAAGAAGAAGGGCGTTGATGAAGCATTTTCAATCTTTAGAGGCAATAAAGGCAGCAACGGTAGAAGAGTTAGAGCAGGTGGAGTCAATGAACAAAAAATCTGCTGAGCAGGTGTATGGATTTTTTCATTAGTTCCCATAACATATCCGAAACTGTGTTTCAGATACTGTCTCAAATCAGAGTGTGAAAATTGTTTTATATTTTCATACTAGTTCTTTTCCATGAATCCTGTTTACAGTTTAGGTCAGTCTGTGTTAGAATGAATTTAATTATATGACTTGGATATGGTTAGATTAGCAGTGCCATAAGAGAAAGGAAGTAGAATATGTATACCGTACAGCTAGCAAAGCTAATAGAAAAAATGAATTTGGAAAATGTCACTCCGGAGATTGACAGCAAACATATTAAAATATGTCAACCGGATGTGAATCGGCCGGCATTACAGCTTGCAGGATTTTTTGACTATTTTGATTCGGATCGAGTTCAGGTAATTGGCCATGTAGAATATGCTTATATGCAGAAAATGGAGAAGGACCATGGCTTGGGAATTATGACAAAGCTTTTAGATTATAAAGTGCCATGTATAGTATTTTGCAGAAATATTGAAATAGCTCCAGAATTGATAAAATTAGCAACCCAAAAGGGAGTCCCTATCTTACGAACCAGTAAGACGACGTCTTCTTTTATGGCTGAAGTAATTCGTTGGCTTAATGTGGAATTAGCACCTAGAATTTCAATTCATGGTGTACTTGTTGACGTTTATGGTGAGGGGATTTTAATCATGGGCGAAAGCGGTATTGGTAAGAGTGAAGCTGCTTTAGAATTGATTAAAAGAGGCCATCGTTTGGTATCGGATGATGCAGTAGAGATTAAAAAAGTTAGCGATGATACGTTAATCGGAACTGCACCAGATATCACAAGGCATTTTATTGAATTAAGAGGTATCGGTATTATTGATGTTAAGACTCTTTTTGGTGTTGAAAGTGTTAAGAATACCCAGGCAATCGATTTAGTAATTAAATTAGAAGAGTGGAATAAGAATCAAGAATACGATAGATTAGGTTTAGAAGAACAATACACGGAATTTCTTGGTAATAAGGTAGTATGTCACTCCATTCCAATCAGGCCAGGCCGTAATTTAGCTATTATCTGTGAGTCAGCTGCAGTAAATCATAGGCAAAAGAAGATGGGATACAATGCTGCTCAAGAACTATATAATAGAGTTACAAATAATATAATGAAAAAATCTCAACCAGAAGATGAAGACTAAGGAGGAAGCTTGTGCCGTTTTACTTATGGCAGGGCAAAGGGAAGAAAGTTATGGAAAAATTATGTTTTGGTATTGATATTGGGGGAACAACCGTTAAACTGGGACTATTTACTGAGAAGGGAAATCTGATTGATAAATGGGAGATTTCAACTAGAAAAGAAGATAATGGGAGTCTGATATTAGGTGATGTGACTAAGTCTATCCAAGAGAAAATAGAAGAAAAAGGACTAGATAAGGATCAGATCATAGGAATAGGAATTGATGTTCCAGGACCCGTTACAGAAGACGGTACTGTATTACAATGTGTTAATTTAGGTTGGGGTATCTTTAATGTTTCTGATGAAATGAAACGTTTGACAGGTTTTGATACAAAAGTAGGTAATGATGCCAATGTAGCTGCCTTAGGTGAAATGTGGCAGGGCGGTGGCAAGGGTTACAAGAATCTTATTATGGTAACATTAGGGACAGGTGTTGGCGGCGGTGTTATCTTAAACGGTAAGATTCTTACCGGAAGTAACGGTGCAGCAGGTGAAATCGGACACATTACCGTTAACTATGAGGAACAGGAAAGATGTAATTGCACAAAATATGGTTGCTTGGAACAGTTTGCTTCTGCAACCGGTATTGTAAAAGAAACAAAAAGGTTGTTAAATAATAGCACGGAACCTTCTAAACTCAGAGAATTACAATATCTCTCTGCGAAAGCAATCTTCGATTGTGCAAAAGAGGGTGACCTATTGGCAAATAAATCAGTGGAACAATTAGGTAGATATTTAGGTATTGCCTTATCGCACGTAGCTGCGGTAGTAGATCCTCAGGCATTTGTTATTGGTGGCGGTGTATCAAAAGCTGGCAGCATGTTGACAGATGTAATTAAAAAACACTATGAGCAAAATGTTATGTTTGCTTTAAAAAACAAAGAATTTAAACTTGCAGAATTAGGAAATGATGCGGGAATCTATGGCTGCGCTAAACTTATAATTGAAAAATAACTTTAAGTTGCGAAAATGAAGTAAGTATTGTATGATAGCTTTGTAGTTTTATAACAAGGTAAAGCATATATTGATTGAAAGATAATTCATTAGGAGCTAATATGAATGAGGAATTTTATCAAAAACTAAAGGGAAAATTAAGGGAAGATCAGATATTGATAGATGAACCTCTAGCAAAGCATACTACCTTTCAGATAGGTGGTCCTGCTCAGTTTATTCTTTTGCCGGAAACTGTCTCTCAGGTAACGGAATTAGTAAACCTTTGCCATGCGGAAAACATGCCATTCTATGTATTAGGGAATGGCAGTAATCTACTGGTTAGTGACAAGGGCTATGATGGTATTGTGGTGAAACTCGGGCAAGCATTTAGTGATATTATAATAGAAGAAATCAAAGCAGAGGGAAGCTTAGATTCAGATGACTCTCGAATGGATATTGAGAAAATAGATGATAAGAAATATAGGGTACGAGCACAAGCAGGTGTGTTACTTTCTAAATTATCAAATATCATAGCAGAATATGGACTGACTGGCTTTGAATTTGCCGCTGGAATTCCGGGAACACTAGGTGGCGCAGTGACTATGAATGCGGGAGCTTATGGTGGAGAAATGAAGCATTCTATCGCTGCAGTCACAGTGTTGGATCAAGAAGGTAATATCCTTAATCTAGACAAAGAAGAATTAAAGATGGGTTATCGAAAAAGTATTATTCAGGAAAAAAAATATATTGTACTAGAGGCAACTTTTCACTTCTGGCAAGGAAATAAAGAAGAGATAAAAGAAAAGATAGACGATCTTAATACTAAAAGACGTGATAAACAGCCGTTGGAGTATCCTAGTGCAGGAAGTACGTTTAAAAGACCGGAAGGGTACTACGCTGGGAAATTAATTATGGATTCCGGATTAAGGGGATATCAGGTCGGAAATGCACAAATATCTGAGAAACATTGCGGTTTTGTTATTAACACAGGAGGAGCAACGGCCACAGAAGTCAGAACATTGATTTCTAATGTTATACAAATCGTTTACAATAAATTTGGGGTCATGTTAGAACCGGAAGTAAAACTTTTGGGTGATTTCTAACAGATTGAGAGGTTGTTATGAGGCTGGTTATGGTTACGGGAATGTCTGGAGCAGGTAAAAGTTCAGTACTAAAAATGCTGGAAGATGCAGGATATTTTTGTGTAGACAATCTTCCTATACAACTCATTTACAAGCTTGTACAGCTTACCTTTAATGGAAAAGAGAATATCGATAAGGTAGCATTAGGAGTCGATATTCGTAGCGGACAAGCATTGGAAGAATTAGATGAAGTATTGGAACTAATGAATAAAAACGGTTATTTTTATGAAATATTGTTCTTGGATGCCGGAACCGATGTTTTGGTTAAGCGGTATAAAGAAACAAGACGAACTCATCCATTATCCGGTTCAGGACGAGTGGAACTAGGCATTGAAATAGAGAGAGAAAAACTTGATTTTATTAAGAAAAAAGCAGATGTAATTCTTGATACCAGTCAATTGCTTATTCGAGAATTAAAAGCACAAATTGATAAGATCTATATAAATAATGAAAAGTATAATAATTTCTTTATTACCATATTATCCTTTGGATTTAAGTACGGAATACCAATGGATTCTGATTTAGTATTTGATGTAAGATTTCTTCCAAATCCATATTACATTCCGCAACTAAAGTTTCAGACTGGTAATGATCAACCTGTACGCGATTTTGTTATGGAATCTGATATAGCAGTAATATTTTTAAATAAATTAGTAGATATGATTACTTTTTTAATTCCAAATTATATTTTAGAAGGAAAGAACCAATTAGTAATTAGTATAGGTTGTACCGGTGGTAAACATCGTTCCGTAACTTTAGCTAATGAATTGACTCAAAGTTTGAAACATCTGGAATACGGTTTAAAGGTAGAACATAGAGATATTGAAAAAGATTCGAGGGGATAACTGATGTCATTTTCTAAAGATGTAAAAGATGAATTGTCCAAACAAATCAGCTCTGCAAGACATTGCCAGATTGCTGAACTAGCAGCAATGATCAGCTTATGTGGGCGCATTATTATAACAGAAAATGATCGGTATATCTTAAAAATTCATACAGAAAATTTAACTGTTGCAAGAAAGTACTTTACATTAATAAAAAAAACATTTAATATTAATACAGAAATTTCAATTAAACGCAATAATTTTTTGAAAAGAAGTAAAATATATAGTTTAATTATTATGGATCATGATATTGTTATTAAAATTTTACAAGCCACCAAGTTAATTGATGAGAATAAGGAAATAAGAGAAAATTTATCCCTCATGAATAATTTGATAATACAAAATGCATGTTGTAAGAGAGCATTTATACGAGGTGCATTTTTAGCAAATGGGTCAATGAGTGATCCAGAAAAAACTTATCATTTTGAAATTGTTGCGCCAAACGAGCCCAAAGCAAGGCAATTGCAAGAAATTATCAATTCCTTTGACATAGATGCAAAGATTGTAATACGTAAAAAGTATTTTGTAATTTATGTGAAAGAGGGTTCACAGATAGTTGACCTGTTGAATATAATGGAAGCTCATGTTGCTCTCATGAATCTAGAAAATGTGCGGATTCTTAAAGAAATGAGGAATTCTATTAATAGGCAAGTGAATTGCGAAGCTGCTAATATCAACAAGACAGTTGTGGCAGCAACGAAACAGATTGATGATATAATATATATAAAGAGCCAGATAGGGTTTAGTGAATTGTCAGAAGGACTTGAGGAGATTGCAAATCTCCGTATCGAATATCCAGATGCATCACTAAAAGAATTAGGAGCATTGCTTAGTCCACCAATTGGAAAATCAGGTGTAAACCATAGACTGAGGAAACTAAGTATTTTAGCTGATAATTTAAGGGAACAAAAGGAGGAAGTAAATTATGGTAACAAAGAAAATTTCAATTAAAATCCCTACGGGATTAGAGGCAAGACCAGTTGCTTTATTAGTACAGGTAGCTAGTCAATATGAAAGTAGTATTTATGTTGAATGCGATGAAAAAAAAGTAAATGCCAAGAGTATCATGGGAATGATGAGTTTAGGTCTAGCAGCAGGTGAAGTGGTAAATGTATCTGCAGATGGTCCTGACGAAGAAGTGGCAATGGAAAATATTGAAAAATACTTAAGTAGTAAATAAATATTTCTTTATAAAAAACTGTTTCATGATGCATATCATGAGGCAGTTTTTTTATATAATGTTTAATATAGTATTTAATGTCTTGTATTTAATGTCTTGTATTTAATAGTTTTGTATGTAAGAGTTAATAAAATCGTAAAGAAAAATTTACATATTCATGATATAATGAAAGCGGAATGAGGAATTGCAAGCTTGCTTGCAGATTCCGATTGGAGTAACAAGATCATGAACACGCTTTCAGTTCAGGATATAATGAAAGCGGAATGAGGAATTGCAAGCTTGCTTGCAGATTCCGATTGGAGTAACAAGATCATGAACACGCTTTCAGTTCAGGATATAATGAAAGCGGAATGAGGAATTGCAAGCTTGCTTGCAGATTCCGATTGGAGTAACAAGATCATGAACACGCTTTCAGTTCAGGATATAATGAAAGCGGAATGAGGAATTGCAAGCTTGCTTGCGGATTCCGATTGGAGTAAGAAGATCATGAACACGCTTTCTGTTCAGGATATAATAATTACTTTTGTAATATAATAATACAAGATAATATAGAAACGATTCATTAAAGGTAAACTAGAAACAGGAGAATGTAGTTATGAATCAAAAACAAAAGGAATCCACAGCAAAAGAGGGAAAGAATAAAAGATTAAAGAAGATAATTATGATAGAGACTATAATTCTGTGTATCGTTGTCGGTATCTATATATTCATATCCTTATCAAATAATAATTGGGGAAATGATAATACAAACAATACACAAGCAGGGCCGATAACAGGTGATTTAAATAATAATAATCAACAGAATGCTGACAATAGTATAGAGCCCACATTATCGCCAAAAGAAATAGAACAGCAACGTTTAGAGGAAGAGGAGAAAGAGAAGGAAAGATTAGAAAAGGAAAGATTAGAGAATGAAAGAAGAGCAGAAGAAGAAATTGTAACTGCTCTAGTTGAAAAAGCTGATCTTTTGGCAATGGGTTATGATTATAATGGAGCAATTAAGATGATTAAAAGTTTTGAAGGCGATTATACCAAAAATGAGAATCTTCAAGCAGCGATAGCCGGCTATAAAGCGACGAAAGAAACTTTAGTTCCTTTGGGTGCATATGATTCCGTAAATCAGATTAGCCATATCTTCTTCCATTCTTTAGTCGCAGATACAGCAAAAGCATTCGATGGTGACCGGGAAGCAAATGGATATAACTATTACATGACTACCATATCAGAATTCAATCAAATGATGGAACAAATGTATAAGGAAGGATATGTTCTGGTCAGTATATATGATGTAGCAAAAGAAGAAGATTTAAAGGCAGGAAAAACAAATTTTATTGCAGGGGATATATTACTTCCACCAGATAAAAAACCATTTGTTATATCACAGGACGATGTCAATTTCTATAAGTATATGAATGAAGATGGCTTTGCGTCAAGAATGGTTATAGACGATAATGGAAGACCATCTACTGAGATGATATTAGAGGATGGGACTGTCACAGTAGGCGATTATGATTTAGTACCGGTATTAGAGACATTTATAGCCGAACACCCAGACTTTTCCTATAAAGGTGCGAGAGGTATTATAGCTTTAACTGGTTATGAGGGAACCCTTGGTTATCGTACTAATGATGAGCAATCACCTACCTATGAACAAGATAAGAAAACGGTTAAGCAGGTTGCAGAAGTTATGAAGGAATGGGGATGGGAATTTGCCTCTCATAGCTATGGGCATCGCAATATGTTGACCTATGATTATAAATTTTTAAAAAATGATACAGACAGATGGCTGGAAGAGGTTGGTTCCTTAGTGGGTCCAACGGACATCTATATATACCCATATGGAATAGATATAGAAACTACAACAGGTCATTATAGTAGTGACAAATTTAATTATTTAAAGAGTGTTGGTTTTAATTATTATTGCGGTGTTTTTAAAAGTCCTTGGATTCAAGTTAAAGATGACTATGTTAGAATGACGAGACGACCACTTGATGGTCAGGCAATGCTTCAATTTCCTGAGAGGCTTAAAGATTTATTCGACTTGAGTACAGTAATTGATTCTTCTAGGCCGGCATTGAAGTGAGGATGCTTTATATAAGGACTTTAAGTGAGGACGCTGAAAAAGTCTGCAATTGGTTGTGTGGATTTGACCGACGGCGGCAGCATTGTAATATGTTTTTTGCTGCTTTTCCTTCAGGAAACATGTTTTTTATAAGCCTCTGAGATGTTTGAAAATGTAAGCAGAGGCTTACATTTTAAACAGAGATTTAACAAAACATGAACTTCTCCTTCGGTCAGCCGACGCAAAAAACATATTACTATGCTGCCACTCGTCTGTCATATCCATGAAGTTTATGGGCAGACTTTTTCAGCTGTTCTACTTGGAAACGTTTATTAGTTAGACACTGTCACATGAACGGGCAAATTTTTATCTATACATAATTTGATTCGGATAGGTAAAGTTTGAGAGTTAACTTAAGTTACATCTTATGCTTATTTGCTTTGGTTATCAGATATTCTCATATGGATATTCTGTTCAAAAAAATCTTTGCCGAATAAAGTAAGATAGATTTGTTTTAAATCTTCAAATAAAATGTCGTCATACAATTGTCCCCCCAAGTCTAAGGTTAATATCAGATATTCATCAATTAAGATAGAACTTAGAACATTGCTTATTTTAAATCCATTTTTTAAATAGAATTCAATACGGCGGATTCTATTTTTTTTATTTTTTTCATCTAATGCAAACTCGGGGTTTTCCACTTCTGCAATTAGAACAGTATATTTACCATATAGGTTGTTGTATATTTCTGTGAGGAAACAACTTCCCAAACCTTTTGAACGATGAGATTTCATGACGGCAAAATAATCAAGCAAAAGTGCTTGCTCATTATCAGATTTTGTAAAATAAGCATATCCTAAAGGTTCGGTATCATTAAAAAAGCCAAAGCAAAGGTATTTCTCCTGCTGGATTAATTTTTCAACCAGTTCAAATGCCTTTATCTCACTTGCGTGAAAATCTTTTACTAGATATGTTTTATAAAAATCAGACCGTTCTGGTGCTGAAAGAACTTTTGTTATCATAGTGAATTATCCTCCGGTTACATTATATTAGGTTTACTTTATTGTTTTGTATTAGAATTCGCATTTTTGATACTAGTACAACTTAATTATTATAACATAAAACTCCCGCTATATACTATGGTTGATAATCAGTATATTATACTCGAAGATGATACAAGAATTATATTTCTAAAGGAGTTCTTCACGACTTTTAATTTATGTGTTATAATAAGTTTGATGTACGGGTTTCACTGTTGTAAGATGTTTAAAATAACATATAAAAAACAGGAGATTTGAACGGTAGAATATTTATGCAATAGGTTGTTTGTGTAGCAGAGATGGTTGGGCTGCTTTAGGTAGGAGATGAATTTATGAATTTTACGCATTTACATGTGCATACTGAATATAGTTTATTGGATGGATCAGGCAAGATTAAAGAAATGGTGGCTAGGACGAAGGAACTGGGTATGGATAGTCTTGCTATTACAGACCATGGGGTCATGTATGGCGTGATTGATTTTTATCGTGCCTGCTTAGCCGAGGGGATTCGACCTATTATTGGGTGCGAGGTTTATGTGGCTCCGAATTCTCGTTTTGATAGAGAGGCGTCATCCTCTGACGATAGATATTACCATTTGATTTTATTGGCAGAGAACAATACGGGATATGCTAATTTAATGAAGATTGTATCAGCAGGTTTCCTGGAAGGTTTTTATTATAAACCACGGGTTGATTATGAAGTGTTGAAGAAATATAGCGAAGGTATTATTGCTCTAAGCGCCTGTCTTGGCGGTGAAGTGGCAAGTAATATCCGCAAGGGTTTTTATGAAGAAGGAAAGACGGCTGCCTTAAATTTGAGAGACATATTTGGGGAGAATAATTTCTTTTTAGAGTTGCAGGATCATGGGATTCCGGAGCAGAAGTCGGTAAATCAAGGATTATTGCGTATGAGTGGAGAGACAGGTATACCCCTTGTAGCTACGAATGATATTCATTATACTTTTGAAAGTGATGTACAGGCTCATGATATATTGCTTTGTATACAAACTCAAAAGAAAGTTACAGATGAGAATCGAATGCGTTATGAAGGTGGCCAATTCTTCTTAAAGTCACCCGAGGAGATGCTTAAAATATTCCCTTATGCTTCGGAGGCCTTGGAAAATACCCATAAAATAGCGGAACGTTGCCATGTAGAGATTGAATTTGGTGAATATAAGCTGCCGAAATTTGATGTGCCGCAAGGATATACAGCTTTGGAATATTTACAGAAATTATGCCGAGAAGGGTTGGATCAAAGATACCATGACCCATCACAGGAATTAAAAGATAGACTAGAATATGAAATAGAGACAATTCGCAGTATGGGTTTTGTAGATTATTTCTTAATTGTTGGGGATTTTATAAAGTATGCGAGAGATAATGGTATTATGGTTGGTCCGGGGCGTGGAAGTGCTGCCGGAAGTATTGTTTCTTATTCTTTAGGAATAACTAATATTGATCCCATTAAATATAATCTTTTGTTTGAGCGTTTCTTAAATCCGGAACGATTGACCATGCCTGATATTGATATTGACTTCTGCTACGAACGTAGGCAGGAGGTTATTGATTATGTAGTAAATAAATATGGTAAGGATCGTGTGGTTCAGATTGTAACCTTTGGAACCATGGCTGCCAGAGCGGTAATACGAGATGTAGGGCGTGCTTTGGATTTGGGATATGCCCAAGTGGATACAGTTGCTAAGATGATCCCTACCGAAATTGGAATTACTATTGAGAAGGCCTTAAAAATGAATTCAGAGCTAAAACAGCTCTACGATAATGATGAGGAAATCAAATTCTTGATAGATATGTCAATGAGGTTGGAAGGGTTACCACGCCATACCTCTATGCATGCAGCCGGAGTAGTAATCAGTAAAGCGCCGGTGGTTGAATATGTACCACTTTCCCGTGCGTCAGACGAATCTGTTACCACTCAGTTTACTATGACTACTTTAGAAGAATTAGGTTTGTTAAAGATGGATTTCTTAGGACTTAGAACGCTGACCGTTATTCAGAATGCAGTTAGATTAGCAAATAAGAAGTTAGATCGTGAACATCAAATCGATATCGATCAAGTTGACTTTGATGATAAGAATGTATTTGCATTAATAGCATCTGCTAAAACGGATGGTATATTCCAGCTAGAAAGTTCTGGAATGAAAAGCTTTATGAAAGAATTAAAACCAAGGAATTTTGAGGATATTATAGCGGGAATCTCGCTATATCGTCCCGGCCCAATGGATTTTATTCCAAAATATATTAAGGGTAAGAATGAATCTGATACAATTGTGTATGATTGCCCCCAATTAGAACCAATTCTGACTCCAACCTATGGCTGTATTGTATATCAGGAACAGGTTATGCAGATTGTTAGAGACTTGGCTGGTTATAGCTATGGAAGAAGCGATTTGCTGCGACGAGCCATGTCAAAAAAGAAAGCTTCTGTAATGGAAAAGGAACGTCATAATTTTGTATATGGTAATGAGGAAGAGAATGTTCCGGGTTGTATAAAAAATGGTATACCAGAATCAGTTGCCAATAAAATATATGATGAAATGACCGACTTTGCAAAATATGCTTTTAATAAGTCCCATGCGGCTGCTTATGCAGTAATATCATATCAGACAGCTTACTTAAAATGGTATTATCCAGTTGAATTCATGGCAGCTTTAATGACTTCCGTTATCGATAATCCGGGAAAGGTTGCAGAATACATATTTTCCTGCAGACAGATGGGAATTCAGATTCTTCCACCGGATATTAATGAAGGAGATAGTACGTTCTCTGTATCAAAGGGTGCTATACGATATGGATTATCGGCAATAAAAGGTCTTGGAAAACCAGTTATAGAGGCAGTGGTAAAAGAAAGAGAATTAAATGGAAACTTTATTAGTCTAAAAGATTTCACTACCAGATTGTCAGGTAAAGAAGTAAACAAGAGAACGGTAGAGAGTTTTATTAAATCCGGTGCATTTGATAGCCTACAGGGCACTAGAAAGCAATTAATGATGGTTTATGTTCAGGTACTGGATGATGTTGCTCAGAGCAAAAAGAAAACCCTAACTGGGCAGATGTCCTTCTTTGATTTTGTCGAGGAAGATGAAAAAGTAGAATATGAGAATCACTTTCCTGATGTAGGTGATTATACCACAGAACAACGGCTTACCTTGGAAAAAGAAGTGATGGGAGTCTATGTTAGTGGCCATCCTTTAGAAGCATATGAGGATTTACTGAAGAAAAACATTACTGCTTCAACTATGGATTTTGTAATTGATGAAGAAACCAATGAAACAAAGGTTAATGATGGAGATATTGCAACTGTTGGTGGTATGATTACTTCTAAAACAATAAAAACAACCAGAACTAATTCAATGATGGCATTTATTACTTTAGAGGATCTGGTTGGAGCAGTAGAGATTATTATATTTCCAAGAGATTATGAAAAATATAAAACTATGTTACAAGAGGATAATAAAGTCCTAGTTCGGGGTAAAATAACAGTTGAGGAAGAAAAGCCAGCAAAATTAATTTGCCAGGAAATTATACCTTTCGACAGCATTCCAAAAGAAATATGGATCAAGTATCCCAATATGGATAGTTTTGTAGAGGATGAACAAAAGTTATATGGAATATTAGAGCAATATGACGGAAATGATAGCGTGTGTATCTATTTGGAATGTGAAAAAGCTATAAAACATCTCCCCAAAAGCAAGAGTATTAAGGCAGAAATTGAACTCATTGAAAAGTTGAAACATGTTTATAATGAGGGAAATGTAAAAGTTATTGAAAAGAGTATTGTAAATCATAGAAAAATAGATTAAAATAACAAATATTTAGTTTTTTTCGGAGGTGAAAGTTATGTCAAAGGACGTAAATACGATAGGTGTATTAACAAGTGGTGGTGATGCACCAGGAATGAATGCTGCGATAAGATCAGTAGTAAGAACAGCTATAGCAAATGGTAAAAAGGTAAAAGGTATCAGAAGAGGATTTAGTGGATTATTAGAAGAAGATATTATTGATATGGATAGTAAAAGTGTTTCCGACATTATTCAAAGAGGTGGAACAATTCTTTATACAGCTAGATGCGAAGAATTCATGACAGCGGAAGGTCAGGATAAAGGTGCAGAAATTTGTAGAAAGCACAATATCGATGGATTAGTAGTAATCGGTGGAGATGGTTCTTTCCAAGGAGCAGGCAAACTTGCAGCCAGAGGTATTAACACGGTTGGTCTTCCTGGAACAATTGACTTAGATATTGCTTGTACAGATTATACAATCGGTTTTGATACTGCTGTTAATACTGCAATGGAAGCAATTGATAAGGTTAGAGATACATCAACTTCTCATGAAAGATGCAGTATCATTGAAGTAATGGGCAGAAAAGCCGGTTATATTGCATTATGGTGTGGTATTGCCAATGGAGCTGAGGATATCTTAATTACAGAAAGATATGATCATGACGAGCAAAGCATTATCAATAGCATAATTGAGAAGAGAAAATCCGGTAAGAAGCATTATATTATTGTAAATGCAGAAGGTATCGGCGATTCTTTTGGTATGGCTAAGAGAATTGAAGCAGCAACCGGTATGGAAGCAAGAGCTACTATTATTGGACATATACAAAGAGGTGGAAGCCCTACCTGTAAGGATAGAGTATATGCATCTGCAATGGGAACACTTGCAGTAGATTTATTATGTCAAGGTGCATCAAATAGAATTGTTGGTTATCGTGGAGGCAAATTTGTAGATTATGATGTGCAAGAAGCACTTGCTATGACGAAGGATATTGACCAAAATTTATATGATATGGCAAAAAAATTATCAAAATAGTAGTGTGAAAAATTATAGCATTTATATTACTTAATAGGGAATGGGAGGCTTATTAAAAGCCTCCCATTTAGACTACAAAGACATTTTATTATTGGAGGGCAGTATAAACATGAATAGAAAATTTAAAAAATTCATCTCGTATTACAAACCATATAAAGGATTATTTCTATCCGATATGTTTTGCGCATTAATAGCAGCTGCTATTTCTTTGGTGTATCCACTAATCGTGAGGTACATAACAAATGATTTACTTATTAACTATGAGATAAATGCCGCAATCCAGATCATTATAAAGCTAGCTTTACTGATGGTTGGATTAGCACTGCTAGAGATGGCATGTAATTTTTTCATAGCATATAAGGGCCATATAATGGGCGCTAAAATGGAGTATGATATGAGAAATGATATATTTGAACATTATCAAAAATTGTCATTTAATTTCTATGATAATCAAAAAACAGGTCAGTTAATGACAAGAATTACGAATGATTTGTTTGATATAACAGAATTATGTCATCATGGTCCGGAAGATATTGTTATTTCTATTATAAAATTCGTGGGTGCTTTTATTATACTAGTTAATATTAATCTTCCACTTACACTAATTGTATTTGCCTTTATTCCTATCATGTTTGTGTTCGCATATTATATGAAGAATAAGATGAATCGTGCTTTTCGTAAAAATAGGGAACGAATTGCAGAAATAAATGCCCAAATCGAAGATAATCTATCTGGAATTCGAGTTGTAAAATCCTTTGCTAATGAAAACCGAGAAATTGATAAATTTCATGATGGTAATCAACGCTTTGTAGAAAGCAAGCGAAACAGTTATTGGCAAATGGCCACCTTCCATTCGGGATTGGGATTCTTCACAAATCTGATTAATGTAGCAGTTGTTGTAGGCGGAACCTTATTGATGGTAAATAATATAATTAAATTAAGTGATTTGCTGACTTTTTTACTTTATATCAATAACATAATTGAACCGGTTCGGAAATTAATTAATTTTACGGAACAATTTCAAAATGGAATTACCGGATTTGATCGATTTATGGAGATTATGGATATACAGCCCGACATAGTAGATAAGAAAGACGCAATATCTCTAAAAGGGGTTAAGGGAAAAATTGAATTCAAAGGGGTATCTTTTCGCTATAACGATACGAAATCAGATGTATTCCATAATATCGATTTAAAAGTAGAAGCAGGCGATTATCTGGCCTTAGTAGGTTCCTCAGGAGTAGGAAAGACTACCATTTGTAGTCTGATTCCAAGGTTTTACGAAGCCTCAAAGGGAAGTATTCTGCTTGATGGCGTTGATATTCGGGATATTAAGATAAGATCCTTACGCAAAAATATAGGTATCGTGCAACAGGATGTATACTTGTTTGCAGGAACTGTGCTAGAGAACATTCGCTATGGTAAGTTAGAAGCCTCCGATGAGGAAATTATAGAAGCTTCTAAAAATGCCAACGCCCATGAATTCATTATGGAACTGCCAGACGGTTATAATACCTACATAGGTCAAAGAGGTGTTAAACTTTCAGGCGGTCAGAAACAACGCCTTAGTATTGCTAGAGTATTTTTGAAGAACCCACCAATACTAATTTTTGATGAGGCAACTTCTTCGTTAGATAACGAAAGTGAGAAAGTAGTTCAAGAATCTTTAGAAAAACTTGCCAAAAACAGAACCACTTTCGTCATAGCCCATAGACTCACTACCATAAGAAATGCCAAAAATATAATAGTCTTAACGGAGGAAGGTATAAAAGAACGCGGCACACATGAAGAACTCTTAAATAGTAACGGAGTTTATGCCGGCCTATATAAACTGACTCAGTCTGCAACAATGTCTCTCTCCTAGAGGTAAAGATTTGTAGAAGAGAGATGCATAAATTAATTTGTGGGAACTAATATTCATTTGCATCGTCTAATAATTGATAGTATACTAATACTGCAACTATAGACATGTGAGACGCGATAATTTGAATACACGGAATAGGAGATGGAGCCAAATACAACCGCGTAAATAGTATATAGGGGGAGTTATCAATGTACGAGGAGAAACAATCGGTTTACGACCTTGAGACATTAATGAGAGAATATGGCAATGATGTTTTGCGTACAGCATATATGTATGTCAAGGATAGTCATTTGGCAGAAGATATTTTCCAAGATGTATTTATCAAAGTAAACCAAAAACTCAGTACTTTTCAAGGTGACAGCAGTATTAAAACATGGATAATACGTATTACTATTAATACCTGTAAAGACTATTTGAAAAGTGCATGGAATAAAAGGGTAGTACCAATCACAGAATATCATGAGAACACAATTGCCGGCGAAAGTGATTACACAGCTGTAGAACAGCAGGATGAGAATCAACTCATTCGTCAAACAGTAATGAAACTACCAGATAAATACAAAGACATAGTTTTGTGTGTATATTTTCAAGACATGTCAATTAGTGAAGCAGCATCACTGTTACAGATTGCAGAAGGCACAGCAAAGAGTCGATTATTTAGAGCAAAAGAAAAAATGAAGATTTGCTTAGAAGGGAGGATTTAAGGTGGAACAGAATAACAAAAAAAATGATTTGAATTTTGATACTATGAAAGACCATCTAAGAGCCTCTTTTGACATGGATAATATAACGGTCTCAGAAGATTTAATCGCTAGGACGCTTCAAGCAATTAATAAGGATAATGTCACAGAGAATTACCAACAAAAGGATAAGAAGAAGTATAAGTTCCCGATTTATAGAATTGTTGGTGTAGCAGCAGTGGTTCTGATTTTAATTGTCAGCATTAATGTGTTACAAAACATTTCGCCTATTGGTATGAAAAAATCAAGCACGACCAATGATAATGGTTCAGATATACTAAATGACACAGCAATAACATCCGAACCAATGGAAATACAAGAATTTGCCGCGACAGAATCAGCGGTTGAAGATAGTTCAGCTGACAGAGCATTTTCAGCGGAGATGGTTACAGAAGGTACCGGTTCTGAGAATTTGGAAGCTAAATCTGATTATTCCTTGAGTCCAAGTTTATTCTCAGGGCAATATCTTATTACTGCGGATCAGGTAGTATCTTTCTCTATTGAAAACAGCAATCAGGAAACCATATCGATAACAGAAAATGCGGAAAAGGTTAATGAACTCTTCACATTATTAGCAGAGTATCCGGAATCCATTGCCGAAAATGATATTAGTGAAATGTGGAATTATAAAGTTAAGATCGATACCGTAAATGGTGAATCCTATACTTTTATGATAGGGAATGGTCTTCAAGTGATGAAAGATGGCGACGCAAGTAGCATATATGAGTATTATTCAATTGAGGATGTTGATACGTTAATAAAAAGGATGGATGAATTCTATATTAGCTTAAAGTAAAAAAATAACCGCTTACTTACAGGACATCATGTTCCTATAAACTAAGCGGTTATTGACTGCGATTTAGCATTATTTTAGCTTTCTGTTGTTTCCTCTGAGTCTGTAGCAGTAGCATCAGATATTTCTTCTTCTAAGGAATTAAGATCCGATTCTTCAGAAGTGATGTTGATTGACACATATTCACGCGTGCCCTTTTTATCTTGTGCTGAAGTATCTTCATCTTCCGTATCGAAATCTTCGAATTCATCTTCAAATTCATCAAACTCGTCAGAGGTGTCCTTATTAATCAGATTTTTGTACACATAATAAGCACCACATGCAAGAGTTGCAAGAGATACTGTTCCAAATAAAAATTTTCCAAATTTTTTCATGCTTATCATACTTCCTTTCACTTTAACAGTATATGCAATTACTGGTATATATTATACACTTCTAAAAAGTTCTTTCCAAATTTCTTGATATACAACTCTAAGGGGTATTGTATTCAAAGAAATTATTATCATATCAATCCCATTATAATCCAAGAACATGTAATAATAAAGTAAAACTTACATAAAAAGAATAAAAACATTAAGAAATATTAAGAACTGACGAAAAAATTAATTAGAAAATTTATATATGGTATGATATAATTATAACAACTATAGTAAAAATAAAAGAAAAATCAGAATGGAAGCAGAACGCCAGTTAAGCAGCAGGTGAAGTTATGAGATATAATAATATGAAAGCAGGAGTATTTCTATCAAGGCCTAATCGTTTTATAGCATTGGTAGAGATAGAAGGAGTGATAGAAACCTGCCATGTTAAGAATACAGGACGCTGTAAGGAATTGTTAGTACCAGGAGCAGAGGTGTTTGTTCAACATAACAGCAATCCTTCAAGAAAAACAAAGTATTCTGTCATTGAAGTTAAAAAGGGAAATAGACTTATTAACATGGATTCCCAGGCCCCAAATAAAGTAGTTTATGAGTGGATACAAAAGGGCGGCCTTTTTCATAATATATCTTGTTTAAAGGCAGAGAAAACCTTTGGCAATTCCAGATTTGATTTATACATAGAAGCCGAAGGCAAAAAGATCTTTATGGAAGTAAAGGGTGTTACATTAGAGGAAGATGGAGTTGTACGTTTTCCTGATGCTCCCACAGAGAGAGGTGTAAAGCATGTAAAAGAATTATGCGAATGCATAAAGGAAGGTTATGAAGCTTATCTCATTTTTGTAATCCAGATGAAGGATGTGATACAATTTGAACCAAATGATAAAACTCATCCAGAGTTTGGCGAGGTATTACGAAAAGCAAAGGAACAAGGCGTACACATACTGGCAATGGATTGTGAAGTAGCCATAGATAAATTAGAGATCAGAGATATGGTTCCTATACAATTAACAATCAGAGAAAATGAATATTAAAAGAAAGAAGGGTAAACGATGTTTGAGATGAAAGATGAATATTTAACAGGGATTAAAATAATTGATGATGAGCACAGAGAGTTATTTCGTATAACAAATGAGGCATATGAAGTATTACAGGATGAATTCTTATCAGATAGGTTCGATCAAATTGTTATTATTATCGGGAAGCTGAAAGAGTATACCATAAAGCACTTTGCGGATGAAGAAGCATATATGGAAAGCATCCAGTATAAAAGGATGTTTACGCAGAAAATAGAACATGCTGAATTTGTTGAGAAACTAGACAGTGTTGATTTTGATCAGATGGATAGGGATCAGACAGATGCATTATTAAAATTATTAGAATTCTTGGGTGATTGGCTTGTACATCATATTTTAGAGAAAGATAAATTAATAGGAATGGTATAAGATAATTAGAGGAGCAGTATAGGGAAAGGGAGAGTTTTTATTGAATATTGGTTTATTTACTGAGACTTATTATCCGGAGATTAACGGTGTAGCTAATTCTGTTTTTATGTTGAAAAATGAATTAGAGAAAATAGGTCATACTGTATACGTATTTACTACTACAACACCGGGTGCACCGGAATATGAGCATAACGTATTTCGTGTCCCAAGTTTGCCTTGCGTATTTATTACGGAGAGAAGAGTTGGGTTATTCTATCAGCCCAAATTAGCGGCACTGATAAAAAAACTGAATTTAGATATCATACATACGCACACAGAATTTTCCTTGGGTATCTTTGGACACATAATGGCAAAAGAACTAAAATTACCTATGGTACACACCTATCACACCATATATGAGGACTATACCCATTATATTACCCATATTAAAACTTTGGATAGTAGAGCAAAGGCATTTGTCAGAATATTTTCAAAGGTCTGCTGCAATACGGTCGAGCAGGTAATAGTTCCAACGGAGAAGGTAAAGGAATTATTATTGAATTACAGCGTACATAGGGATATATCAATTGTTCCAACTGGCGTTAATCTTAAAAAATTTAATCCGGATATTTATTCCAAAGAAGAAATCACTCAGATAAGAAACCAATTTGGTATTGATCAACAAGATAAAGTTTTGCTTTATTTGGGTAGGATATCCAAAGAGAAAAATATTTCGGAAATTATTGAGGCAATGCCAGAGTATATGAGCACCAGAAGTAATGTGAAATTAGTCATTGTCGGAAGCGGTCCGGAAGCAGAACCGTTAAAGCAAGTGGTCAGAGATTGGAATCTGTTAGATAAAATTATATTTACCGGTGCACAACCCTGGGATAATATTGGATTATTCTATCAACTTGGGGATGTGTTTGTTAGTGCCTCCCAAAGTGAAACTCAAGGTTTGACTTATATTGAAGCTATGGCAGCAGGTTTGCCAATTGTTGCAAAACAGGATAAATGTCTGGAAGACATATTGGAACATGGCTGGAATGGCTATGGGTTTTCCAATCGAAAGGAACTCTTAGAAGGTTTAGATAACATCTTATTTGAAAATGACGGAATTGCATATGGTGAAAATGCAAGATCAAAGATGAAGAAGTATTCTTCGGAAGAATTTGCTCATAATATTGAGATGGTATACGAAGAAGTGATGAAACGAGATACCATATCGGAATATAGAGAGGCTTATGAAACACGTAAAATTACGCATTTGTTTCATACTTAATTGCTGAAATATTCCGGAAAACGAGATGATGTAATGGAAGAAGGAACAGCTCATGAACTTAGCAGCAATTATTTTTTTGCTTATTGGAATATTTAGCTTAGGTTATTTTGCAGCTATAGTAATGTATGCAGGGACTGGAACTGCCTTTCTATGGTTTTGGATGACCGTAGGAATTGGAAGCATTGTGGTCTCTATTATTTTACATTACTTATACAGTCATAAAATTATGATTAATAAGCAGATAAGGATGGGGTTTGCAGTTATAGCATTGCTGTCACTAGTACTCTTCTTACTGGTAGAGGGAATTATTATAAGTAAAGGAAAGCTTCAGCCTGATTCGGGAGCAGATTATGTTATAGTACTTGGGGCTCAAGTCAGGGGAACTAATTTATCTAGAGCCTTACAAAACCGTCTGAATACAGCATATGATTACTTAGCAAAGAATGAAAAGACGATTGTCATAGTGTCCGGAGGACAAGGCAGCGGAGAGGATATCTCGGAAGCGGAGGCGATGGGTCAATATCTTATTAGTAAAGGGATTAAGGAAGATAGAATTATTAAGGAAGATCAGTCTACTAATACCTATGAAAATATTAAGTTTAGTAAAAAATTAATGACAGATGGTAAGCACCGTATTGTTTTAGTCACAAATGAATTTCATATATTTCGTGCCACAAGCATTGCCAAGAAGCAAGGGTTAACTGGAGTACAGGGACTTGGAGCACCATCGGATGACATATTAGCACTAAGTTATTACGTTAGAGAATTCTTAGCCATAATAAAAGATAAATTAGCTGGAAATATATAGTAAGGAGAAGGACAGGATGAACAGTTCAGAAAAACCTATGGATATGATTGAGCATGATTATAATGGATTATCCTTTATACCAGTAGTTACGCAGATACAGATTGAAGAAGTTGCAACTCTTGCAACAGAGATCTGGCATGAGCATTTTATATCAATTCTTTCTTTGGAACAGATCGATTATATGGTAGAGAAATTTCAATCGGTATCGGCTATGTTAAACCAGATGAAAAACCAGGGATATCAATATTATATGATGATGCTAAATGGAAACTTGATTGGTTATTGTGGAATAAAAGAAGAAAAAGAAGAAAAAAATTTATTTCTAAGTAAATTATATCTTCATAAGAAATACCGCGGCCATGGCTATGCTAGTTTAGCATTTCAGTTTATGATAGACTTATGCAAGGAAAATGGCTATCAAAAAATATGGCTTACTGTAAATCGATTTAATGATAACACAATAAAAGTGTATGAAAAAAAGGGATTCATAAAAGTTCGTACTCAAGTCGTTGATATTGGGAATGGATTTGTTATGGATGACTATATTATGGAAAAACCAATAATCCAGTGATGAAAAGGGAAGAGATAGACAATCATTGATGCCATTTATTCTATGAGGAAAGAAAATCCCTCTTGACAAACTCACTAACAATGCTATAATGAAAATCAATTCATATTAAATAAATCGGTGACGAGACAAGTAAGATGTGGAATAATACAGAGAGAGATATGTTATGCTGAGAATATCTCATTTGGAAACATCTGAAGACTACCTCAGAGTGGCCCCAATACGGTCCGTTGATTACGTTATAATCAAAATGAAGTCGGGAATGTAAATTGACATTCCAATTAGGGTGGAACCGCGAGTGATTACGTACTCGTCCCTTTCGATTTGTCGAATCAGGCAAGTCGGAAGTGACGAGTTTTTTTAATGCCTGATTAACTAAAACTTATTAATTTGTAACTATAGTAGGATACGAAGAGTATTCCAGATTGAAAGGAGAACTATATGAAAATTACATTAAAAGATGGTTCAGCAAAAATGTATGATAGTAAAATGTCTGTAATTGATATTGCAAAGGACATCAGTGAAGGTCTTGCCAGAATGGCATGTGCCGGCGAAATAAATGGTAAAGTGGTGGATTTACGTACTGTTGTTGAGGAAGATTGTGAATTAAATATTTTAACATTTAATGATGAGGCTGGAAAAGCTGCCTATAGACATACCGCTTCTCATGTATTAGCAGAGGCTGTTAAACACCTTTATCCGAATGCTAAACTTGCAATCGGACCTTCAATTGATACTGGGTTCTATTATGATTTTGAGTCAGAATCATTTGACCGAGCAGCTCTGGATGCACTGGAAAAGGAAATGAAGAAGATTATTAAAGAAGGTGCTGATCTTGAGAAATTCACATTACTAAGAGAAGAAGCAATCAAATTAATGGAAGAAAGGCAAGAACCCTACAAAGTAGAATTGATAAAAGACTTGCCGGAAGATGCAGTTCTTTCCTTCTATAGACAGGGAGATTTTGTGGATCTATGTGCAGGCCCTCACTTAATGAGCACAAAAGGAATCAAAGCAATTAAATTGATCTCTTCTTCCGGTGCTTATTGGAGAGGTAGTGAGAAAAATAAGATGTTAGCTAGAATCTATGGAACTGCTTTTACTAAGAACGCAGAGTTAGATGAGTTCCTTGTTCATCTAGAGGATATTAAGAAACGTGATCATAATAAATTAGGACGTGAGATGGAGTTATTTACCACAGTTGATGTTATCGGTCAAGGACTTCCACTCATGATGCCAAAGGGCGCCATGATGATTCAGACTCTTCAGAGATGGATAGAAGATGAGGAAGAGAGACGTGGCTATATGAGAACCAAGACACCTCTTATGGCTAAAAAAGATCTATATATTATCTCTGATCACTGGAATCATTATAAAGAGGGTATGTTTGTTCTTGGAGATGAAGAAGATAAAGATGCAGAAATCTTCGCTCTTCGTCCTATGACCTGTCCATTCCAGTTCTATGTATATAAAAATAGCCAAAAGAGTTATAGAGATCTACCATGTCGTTATGGTGAGACTTCAACTTTGTTCCGTAATGAAGATTCAGGGGAAATGCATGGCTTGACTCGTGTTAGACAATTCACCATATCGGAAGGACATTTAGTTATTACTCCAGAGCAAATTGAAGAAGAGTTTAAAGGCTGTGTCGATTTAATCATGTATTGTTTGAGAACCCTTGGATTAGAAAATGATGTTACTTATCGTTTCTCCAAATGGGATCCAAATCACAAGGAAAAATATCTTGGAGGTGAAGAACAATGGGAGAAGTCTCAAGCTAAGGTAAGAGAAATTCTGGAACATTTGAAGATAGATTTCACAGAAGCAGAAGGGGAAGCAGCTTTTTATGGCCCTAAATTAGATATTCAGACAAAAAATGTATATGGTAAAGAGGATACAATCATTACAGTTCAATTAGACTTTTCACTGGCTGATCGATTTGATATGTACTATATTGATCAAAACGGTGACAAGAAACGTCCTGTTGTTATTCACAGAACCTCTATTGGCTGTTATGAAAGAACCTTAGCTACCCTGATTGAAAAATATTCCGGATTATTCCCAACCTGGTTATGCCCAGAACAGGTAAGAGTACTTCCAATCTCTGAGAAGTTCCATGATTATGCTAATAAGGTTGCAGCAGAATTACGAGTAAACAATATCAAATGTACGGTTGATGAGCGCGCAGAGAAGATTGGCTACAAGATTCGTGAAACAAGATTAGACAGAGTACCATATATGTTAGTTGTTGGTCAGAAGGAAGAAGAGGAAGGACTAGTTTCTGTAAGAAGCCGTTTCCTTGGAGATGAAGGCCAGAAATCTTTGGATATTTTTATAAATGACATTAGCAAGGAAATCAGAACCAAAGAAATCAAAAAGGTTGAAGTAGAGTAATAGCTAAGTTAGCTGCTGAAAAGTCTGGGGAGGCTGTGAGATTTGGACGGTGCGTGGCAGCATGTGGTTATATTTTTTGCGGCCTTACCCTCGGTTCGGCATATTTCTTACAAGCCTCTGAGATATTGGAAAATGTAAGCAGTGGCTTACATTTTCCAATAGAGTCTTGACGAAATATTAACGCCTCCTTCGGCTGGACTACGCAAAAAATATAACGACATGCTGCCGCGTACCGTCCAAATCGCGGAAGGGTGTTTAGACTTTTTCAGCAGCATAAACTGTGCGTAAGTCATTCGGTTGGATGAAAGGATACGTTCGTTATGTTAACGAGTTTAGCTTTTATTTTTTTGTTAGGGATTGTGCTGGGGTCTATTTTTGAGAAGTTAAAGTTGCCAAGTTTATTGGGGATGTTATTGACGGGGATGATTTTGAGCCCTTATGCCTTGAATTTATTGGATGATTCTATACTTTCAATTTCGGGGGATTTAAGACAGTTGGCGCTTGTTGTGATATTGACGAGGGCGGGACTTGCACTCAATATTGAGGACTTGAAGAAAGTGGGTAGACCCGCTGTTTTAATGTGTTTTGTTCCTGCTTGTTTTGAGTTGGTTGGGGTGGTTGTATTAGCGCCTGTTTTATTAAAGGTATCGGTATTAGAAGCGGCTATTATTGGAACTGTGCTTGCTGCAGTTTCACCGGCGGTTGTTGTTCCTAGGATGCTGAAATTAATGGAGAATGGTTATGGGACGAAACATAGTATTCCCCAATTGATTATGGCTGGGGCTTCGGTGGATGATGTGTTTGTTATTGTTTTATTTACTTCATTTACCTCCCTTGCAAATGGTGGGCATATTTCACCTAGTAAATTTCTTCAGATACCGATTGCTATCTTAGCCGGTATCACGGTAGGAATCTTAATAGGATTATGTTTATCTAAGATATTTAAAGTAATTCATATGAGAGATTCTGTGAAGGTTATAATATTACTGAGTACAGCTTTTTTACTAATCGCTTTAGAGAAGAAATTAAATGGGGTTTTCCCTATATCTGGTTTATTGGCGGTTATGAGTATGTCTGCTACGATTCTTAAAAACTATGACATCCTTGCTAAAAGATTGTCGTTGAAATTCTCTCAGCTTTGGGTAGGGGCTGAAATTCTATTGTTTGTTCTGGTAGGGGCAACAGTGGACTTACAATATGCTCTAGCAGCAGGATTTCAAGTAGTTCTATTAGTTCTTGGTGCGTTAATTTTTCGTATGTTAGGTGTGTTTTGCTGTCTAATTAGGACTCGGCTTGATTCCAAAGAGCGTTTGTTCTGCATGATTGCATATCTTCCTAAGGCAACGGTACAAGCAGCTATCGGTGCAATTCCACTTTCGATGGGTTTACCCTGTGGTCAGATTGTACTTACGGTAGCGGTATTATCAATCCTTATAACAGCGCCTCTTGGAGCAGTTGGAATTGATATGACATATACTAAATTATTGAAGAAATAAACGTGTTGGAATAACCGTATAATAAATGAAAAATTAATGAAGCAATATAGTAAAGCGATATAATAAAGCAATATAATAAAGCGATATAATAAAGCAATATAATAAAGCCTATGCGATTAAAAATAATTTACGTAAATGGGTATCTACAAAAGATCAATTTGTGAAATAAACCAGGGAATATGTACTCATAAGCTACATATCTCCTGGTTTATTTTATATTTAAGATATTTTCATTTAAATATTTTATTACATAATTGTATCAGTAGAGCATACATGCTATTGTTTTTTAGCTACAATGATAAATGTCTTAGGAATACCTTTATCATAATTATCACAGGATAAGTTAGGTTCTTCTTCTAAACTTTTAATAACTAGTCCAACATCTGCTATACTAGTAACAATCTCTCCTAAATTCCATTGACGAAGTAATACTTTTTGCGCATTTTCCTCATCATCTAAGTATTTCGAATAGGACACTTCTGTTTCTTTCAAGGCGGTATCAAAATAGTCGCCCGTTACCTTGTGTTTACGGATTTTGGCAGTAGTTCCTCTTGAAGAAATAAGTTTAGTAGAAACAGGATGAAAATCCCTAATAACAAGCGATCCATCCTTCTGTAATAATCTATTGATAGTTTCCATGAATGGTTTTAAATCAGTAAAGTAGTGTAGGATTCCCATTTCGGCAAATACAATATCATAATCACCTGTTAATTGTTCTTCTGTTAATTTCAACACATCAGATAATATATATTCTATTTTAACATTTGCTTCCGCTGCTAATTCCATAGCATATCGTTTATTTCCTTCTGAAAAATCAACGACGGTTACCTTAGCACCTAATAATGCTAAAGACACCGCTTTTGTTCCGTTTGATCCCATCAGATTCATCATCTTTTTCCCATGGACATTCCCAAACTTGCGAGATAATGTTGATATCATCTTTGCAGGATCTTTGCTAATTTTTTTAATTGCTTCCGATGGTTCCCCAAATCTATTAATCCAAGCATCATAGGTTTCATTATTCCATGATTCTTGATTCAAATCAATACTTATACTCTTTTCGGAATTATTATTCTCGTCATATTCTAAATTACTCATAGAAAATGCGCCCTCTTACTTTCATTATTATTGTTAACTAAGGAATTTCACAATACTAAATTTCATATGAAGAATATACCACAAATGAAAGAAAATGAAAATACTTTTATAAAGTCTACGATTAACTTGTTAAAACTTGATATAATAAGGAAATACCTTGACAATTGCCTTTCATTTATTATATGATAAAGTGGTTTTCAATTTTAGAAATTATTGATATAGTGCATATTAATATAGAACATATTAATATAGAACAAATGATTATAGAACATATGAATATAGAGCATATGAATATAGAGCATATGAATGTAGAGCATATGAATATAGAACGATGAGTAACTGGTAGGAGTATCAAAATAATTTTTGATTGGGCTCCTTGAAATATATAGTTTGGAGGATTAATTTTGATTAATTATACGAAGGAAATTGAAAAAAGACGTACTTTTGCAATTATTTCCCATCCGGATGCAGGTAAGACAACATTAACAGAGAAACTTTTGTTGTATGGTGGAGCGATAAATCTTGCAGGTTCTGTTAAGGGTAAAAAGACGGAGAGACATGCAGTATCTGACTGGATGGAGATTGAAAAACAGCGTGGTATCTCTGTAACATCATCTGTAATGCAGTTTAATTATGGAGATTATTGTATTAATATACTGGATACACCTGGACATCAGGACTTCTCTGAAGATACTTATAGAACTTTAATGGCAGCAGATTCGGCTGTCATGGTTATTGATGCTTCTAAGGGTGTCGAGAATCAGACAAAGAAATTATTTAAGGTATGTGTATTGCGAAATATCCCTATTTTCACATTTATTAATAAGATGGATCGTGAAGCCAAGGACACCTTTGAACTATTGGATGATATAGAAACTGTACTAGGTATTCAGACCTGCCCCGTTAATTGGCCGATTGGGTCCGGTAAGAATTTTAAAGGTGTATATGACAGAAATTCTAAGCATATCACACGATTTTACGCTGCTAATAATGGGCAAAAAGAAATAGAGAACATCGAGGTTGAATTAGGTGATCCAAGTTTGGATTCCCTCATTGGTAAAGTTAACCACGATATTCTTGCAGAGGAAATTGAACTTCTAGATGGTGCCAGCAGTGATCTTGATTTGGAATTAGTGCAAAGTGGACAGCTTACACCAGTATTCTTTGGGTCTGCCTTGACTAATTTTGGCGTAGAAACTTTTTTGAATCATTTCCTTAATATGACTTCATCCCCATTAGCTAGAAAATCATCCGAAGGAATGATTGACCCTATTACGAATGATTTCTCTGCTTTTGTATTTAAGATTCAAGCGAATATGAATAAAGCTCATAGAGATAGAATTGCATTTATGAGAATCTGCTCCGGCAAGTTTGAGGCTGGAATGGAGGTAAACCATGTACAAGGTGGTAAGAAGATTCGACTTTCTCAGCCACAGCAGTTGATGGCACAAGAGAGAAAAATAATAGAGGAAGCCTATGCAGGAGATATAATTGGTGTATTTGATCCAGGTATTTTCTCCATTGGGGATACTCTTTGTATGCCGGACAAAAAGTATACCTATGAAGGTATACCAACTTTCTCACCGGAGCATTTTGCTAAAGTGCGACAAGTAGACACCATGAAAAGAAAACAATTCCTGAAGGGAATCTATCAAATTGCCCAAGAAGGTGCCATTCAGATATTCCAAGAATATAATACAGGTATGGAAGAAATCATTGTTGGTGTAGTCGGAGTCCTTCAATTCGATGTATTAAAATTTCGATTAGAAGCCGAATATGGCGTTGAAATTCGTATGGAATCTTTGGCTTATGAACACATTCGCTGGATTGAGAATAAAGGTATTGATGTGGGTAAGCTTGGCGTTACATCGGATACGAAAAAGGTAAAGGATTTAAAAGGTAATCCTTTGTTACTGTTTGTTCATATTTGGAGTATACAGACTGTATTGGATCGAAATAAAGAGTTACGTTTATCAGAATTTGGAAGAGAATAGATTATAATAAGAAAGAAGGGATCACATTGCCCTTTGTAGAATTTTCAAATGATATAAATGATGATATTGTGGCTGATGGACGAATGAAAATCATGATATTTACTGAAGGTTCGGTATTAGGCCACAAAAATCTTTCCAAGATTTTTCGTTATGATACGTATATACCAATTGGTGATTGCGTTAACAAGATACAATCGTGGGCACTACAGGGTGCAGAAATTGTATATGTTACATCTAGGAAAACAGAAAAACAAGTTGGCCAAATATCATTGTTACTAAGTAAATATCATTTTCCGGGAAGTCGGCTATATTATAGAGAAGACAAACAGAAGTATAAAGATATTGTCGAGTTGGTTAGACCGGATATTTTGATTGAAGATGATTGTAAAAGCATTGGGGGTCAATCACAAATGTGTATTACCTATGTAGAAACTGAGCTAAAAAGTAAAATCAAATCCGCTATCATCAAGGAATTTGAAGGAATAGACAATTTGCCAGCATTGATTTCAGATTTTTAATTGTGAAAAAATATGGATTGATTATTGACATCTGTTCCTACGCATGTTATAATGATAAAGCTTGTGAATCACTTGTAAGAAATTACGTTGATTCAACGATAACAACAAAGCAGAGTATCCACTCTCACCTCAGCACGAATGTGTGACTTTGGTTTATATTTCGAGATAATGGACAGCTGAAAAGCTAGTTCAGATAGTACTTATTGACATTACATCAATAAGGAAAACAATCGAACTTGAAACGTGGATGGTCTTGCTATCCACTTTTTTTATGTATAAACAACACAATAATGTAATATTCAAACCTATGGAGGTGCAGCACTATTAGCGATTTAATGATTAATGAGCAAATTAGAGACAAAGAAATCCGTTTAATTGGAGAAGAAGGCGAGCAGTTGGGCGTTATGTCCTCAAAGGATGCAATGACGTTAGCAAAAAATGCAAATCTTGATTTAGTAAAGATTGCTCCAACAGCAAAACCACCGGTATGCAAGATTATCGATTACGGGAAGTACAAATACGAACTAGCTAGAAAAGATAAAGAAGCTAAGAAAAAACAGAAGGTTACTGAAGTTAAAGAGATTCGGTTATCGCCTAACATTGATGACAACGACCTTAATACGAAAGCTAGCCAAGCTAGAAAATTTATTACCAAAGGTGATAAAGTAAAAGTAGCTCTTCGTTTCCGTGGTAGAGAAATGGCGCATATGTCATCCAGTAAACAGATTCTAGATGATTTCTTTGCAAAGCTCGAAGATATTGCAGTCGTTGAGAAACCAGCAAAATTAGAAGGCAGAAGCATGATTTTGTTTTTGACTGAAAAACGTTCATAACATTTTGCGATTCTAATCATAGAATTATGACGGATTTTGCAAAGTGTCATAATAATAAAAATAAGACAATTGGACAACCTTGCGGGAGGTATGCCGTATATAGGAAGATTTAATTGTATCATGATTAAGGAGGAAATATCATGCCTAAGATTAAAACAAACAGATCAGCAGCAAAGCGTTTCAAGAAAACAGGTACTGGAAAAATAATGAGAATGAAGGCTTACAAAAGCCATATCTTAACAAAAAAGTCAACTAAAAGAAAAAGAAATCTTAGAAAAGCTACTATATTAGATGCAACAAAAGTAAAGAACATGAAGAAGATAATGCCATATCTATAAGATATTGGTGATAAGGAGGGAAATAGAACATGGCAAGAATTAAAGGCGGAATGAACGCTAAAAAGAGACATAAAAGAGTATTAAAGCTAGCTAAAGGTTACAGAGGCGCTAGATCGAATCAATATAGAGTTGCAAAACAATCTGTAATGAGAGCATTAACATCATCCTTTGCAGGTAGAAGACAAAAGAAGAGACAATTCAGACAATTATGGATTGCCAGAATCAATGCAGCAGCTAGAATGAATGGAGTTTCTTACAGCAAGCTTATGTATGGCTTAAAAATAGCTGGTATAGAAGTTAATAGAAAAATGTTATCTGACATGGCTATTAACGATCCTGCAGGCTTCACTACTTTGGCTGAAGTTGCAAAATCTAAAATAGCGTAGTTTTTACTATTTCATAAGATATTTAGTATAACATATAATGAATGCTTACTTTAAATTGGATCTATAATGGATGCTATTTGAGGTAAGCTTTTTTTGTTAAAAGAGACCATTGTAAACTATCTTACAATGGTCTTTTGGTGCAGTGATTAAGCATTGATTTTAACCGGATGTCGTAGAACAGTTTTCCTTTTTGATGGTTCGATTTTGCGGGGATCACCAAGATAAATCTCATGGTGTCTTCTAATTGTACCATCCGGTAATATATCTGAGATTGCATTCTGATAATTATTTTCGACAATAAAATCATTAATTTGATTTGTTGTTCTAATCTCATCATCAAATGGACCAATATGCATCATCTGAACGCATAAGCCCTCCGTAAATAGTTGTAGGTGCGCCTTTGATGTATCCAATTGCGGTTTTTTCTTCTTAACTTCATTACATGCCCAATCAAATACCTCCTGAGTAACGAATTCGGGTTGACGAATCATAGATATCCAGCAGTACTTTTCTTTGTTGGAAAAATCAGAATGTGAATCATCATCTAACCACCATAGACCCTCAAGCGGGGGCATAACATACTCATAGTAACCTTGAGGTAACTCGCTTCCATTCTTGCTCATTTTGATGGTGTAGGATAAGGCATATAATAACTCGATAGCTTGTTGATACTCACCACCAGCATTATTTGGATTGCCTTTGCCCTCCACCATGATAAAATTCATAGCTGGAACATCAATAAGGCTAGGTTTTGCCTTGGGCATATATAATTCTTTATACACTTTTTTAAAATCCACTTTTAAATTTGTTATCATAGTTTTTCCTCCCTTTTCAACTAAATTTTTCATACTTGGATTTAATAGATTCCTCAGCTCGTTGAAAAACTATCTTATTTAACCACTTCATTATTATAAACTATCCCCTACACAGGAAAGTCAAGTAATAATATAAGTTTTTATTGCGTTACTTTTTACTTTTTTGATAGATTGCCTCAATATAGGAAACTGCATCTTTAATACCATTTTCCTTCATAATAATATTCTTTATTTTTTCTGCCTGATTAATGTTTTCTTCTTTATCCATCTCAATAAAGACATTAACTAACACATCTGAACTTAATTCCTTTTCTTTTATTGGTTTTAAAACATATCCCATTTTGTATAAGCGATTAGCCCAAAAAGGTTGATCAACTGAAAATGGCATAATGAATTGTGGCCTTCCAGAGCAAAGAGACATTGTCATCGTTCCAACACCTCCATGGTGTATAATACCTTTCGCCCTCGGAAAGAGCAAATTATGTGGTACCTCTCTTATAGCTAAGATATTTTGTCCTGTGTTAAAGGTCATTCCGCTAGAGCCAGTTAAAACAATCGCCCGATTATTTGTCCTTTGTAATGCTTCTATTAAGTTATTCTTAAATACTTCTGGATTTCTAAGTGGCATACTGCTAAAGGATACAACAATTGGTTTCACTCCGCCGCCTATAAATAACTCAATTTTGTCATCAAGCTTTTGTTCCTTATTTTCTAAGAAGAAAAAACCTGGTAAATAAACTCGTTCACTCCAAGTTTTCACATCTGGAAAAAGTTCTTTGCTTAGTGGGTATATGATGGGAATGAATTCATTTCCTCTTTTATAAGTATAGATGCCTGCTTTACGTTTTGGCAAATGTAAGGTAGAATCTCTAAAATTATTGATTTCTTTTATATTAGAAGCTTCTGCTTTTTTCACCACAATATAACTTAATTTATTAAGCGTTTTACCAAGGTTTTTCGTAGGTGATATAGCTAGATTAGGAAACTCTTTTACAGGAAAAGTTATTGGTACTGGTGGCATACTGATACAAGGAATATCCAGAGCTAGAGCCATATCTACAGCACCTAATGCCTTGGGATGATATATAATAATATCAGCACCTTGTGAACATTGCCAAAAATCATCAAGAGATTTACGAAATGATGGATTCAAAACCTCTTTTACGTATTTTAATGTTTTAAATATATGTTTTGCTGCATGATTAAATATAGCTTGACCTTCAGATGTATTTAGTATTGCCATTAGATCAGAATCAGCTTTCGCAAATTCTACACCATGTTTTGTTATAAATTCTTTAAAACTCTCTCCCGTACATATGACAGCACTATGGCCTGCATTTATAAGACCCTGTGCAAGAGCGACATATGGTTGGACATCTCCCCTTGTTCCTAATGTTAATATCGCAACTCTCATATTTATCTCCTTTATTTATAAGCTGATTGTTTTAATAGTTCCGTCCATAGCATATATTTTTGCATTATCTCATTAATATCCAATTCTTCATTGGTTCTTAGCTTTTCTTGTAAATATCCATCTAGCAGATATGATAACATCTCTATTATATCTTTTGGATTAATAGAATCCTTGAATTTTGAAAAATCAATGTTTTTAAAGTGTACAGCCATAAGATTATCAGAGGTATTTTTTACACTCTTGTTGATCTTTTTATAGATCAATTCATCATTTGAGCAGTAAGCTGATACAATAAATTGTAAGATATAAGGACTATCACTCATTAGTTGGCATTTACATCTTGTAATATAGTGAAGCAATTCAAAGAAATCAGTTATCTCTGAATAATCAGATTTACTAATACTTTCCCGAATCAAGCACTCTCCATATTCAAACAAGAACAAATAAAAGGACATCTTATTATGAAAGTAGTAGAACAATAATCCTTTTGAAATACTAGCCTTTACTGCTATTTCTTCTGTGGAGGCCTTCTTATATTCATTTTTTGCAAAAACTTCTAATCCTGCATTTATAATCTGTAATTTTTTTTCCTCGGATAAGTCATAAAATTTATTATTCATGTGTTTGTTGTATCCTTTTCTATTAACCGAATTGGTCAGTAACTATATTGTAATACATTGACTATCTTTTTCAAGACCCCTTATACCCAAAATATAATATAAAGTTATTACATTTTAACAATTTGGCGTGTTGAAAGTAAAAATTATTTCCATACCAAATTCTAACAATTCATACTATCAATTAAAGCTTTAATAAGTTATAATTTTACCAAGAAAGTTTTACCTTGAGAGTTATTGATGTAAGCATACGAAAATTTCTTGAAAATAAATAATAAATAGACTTTGAAGTGAAAGGTATAATCATATGAAAAAAATACATATAAATGTCGTATTTCTGTGCTTGTTGGCCACTGTGGTGTTAATGAGTTTAAAAAAAGAATTTGTAACTATTTTTTATCAGAATAAAACAGGGGAAGAAGACAGAAAAGTAATTGCGGTAAGCACAATTGGAGCCACACATGGGTGGCCAGTAGGTGTTTTATATCATGCAAAGGAAGAATTACAGATGGTAGCTGAGGAAAATGGCTGGGATTATATCTGTCTGGTTGCGGAGGACTCGAACGAACAATCGAGGCAGGTTATAGATTTGGTCGAGCAACAGGTAGATTGCATTATTATGTTGCCCATGGATGGAGCATCTTTAAAAACAGCTGCTCTTACCGTACAGGATGCCGAGATCCCTTTGGTTTTATTTGACAGAGAGATTCCAGATTTTGCTCCAACGGCAACGATAAAGGGAGATAATGTCGGAATTGGAATCGCAACAGCTGAAATTTTTAATGGTTATTTCTTAGAAGGAACTAAAGTTTTAGAGTTTATGGGAGATACATCTACTGTGCCCCAGCAGCGGACCGATGGTTATGATGAAACCATTCATGATAATTTCACGAAAGAACAGGTGGGATATACCGGCTGGCAACGATCAGAAGCAAGAGAGCTTTTTGAAACTTGGGTGGAAGGTCATACTCAGGAGAAAATTGATGAAGTTGGTGCCATTTTTACTCATGATGATGAAATTACACTGGGAATTTTGGATGCTTTAGATGCTTATGAGATCGATGGAACCTTTACTAAAACATTTGATAATTTAAAAGTTATATCAGGATCCGCGGGACCCCAGGAAATATATCAAAGAATTTTATCAGAGGATAAATATTATTTGCTTTCTTTAACATATCGTGGCGCAATGATTCGGGAAGCAATCCGGGTCGGTGAAAAAATCATGAAGGATGAGGAATATGAAGAAATGACCATCTTACCTACGGTTGAAGTGAATTTTACCAACGCCAATGAGTATTTAGATGCAAATTCACCATATTAGGAGAGGTAGTGTAAAAATGTATAAGCTGGTTGTAGTTGATGATGAGGCGGTTATTCGTAAAGGAATGTGCAATTATATCCCATGGAATGAAATGGGGTTCGAGGTAGTGGCAGATTTTGAAGACGGAGAGGAAACGATTGATTATTTGAATCATAATAAGGTTGATGTCATACTGACGGATATTGAAATGGCGCAGGTTAATGGTTTGAAACTGGCAAGTTATGTGGACCAAAATAAAATGCCTATTAAGGTAGTGATTATCAGCGGATATAAAGAGTTTGAATATGCAAGAAAAGCAATTCAGTACAATGTAAAACAATATCTTTTAAAGCCTATTCGTATAGAAGAGGTACAGGAGGTATTTGGTAAAATCAAAATGGAATTGGATCAAAATAAAGTGGCAGAGGAGGTTTTTGTATCCGAGCAAAAGAAGTTTACGGAACTGCTGCCTGAACTGCAAGAACAATTCTGGGTCAGTTTATTGGTTGGTGGCATCAGTGGAAAAGAGCAGATGCTAAAAAAGAGTAAGCTACTTAAATTAGATCTTGAGTTGGATGGTCCCTGCGCCATATTAGATGTAAAAATTCAAGAGAATACAGAAAATTATTTTCTGCAGCATGAGAGCGTGAACAGGCGAAATTTAATCCATAATATATTTGTGGGAGACGATGTTAGTGAGAATATTAAATATTATCCAACGTATTTATCCAGCAATGTAATCAAGGTCGTTGTCGTCACAGGGAGAAAAGAAAGTGAGACGGGATTTTATGAAAGACTGAAGCTTCAGTTAGAAGAAAAATATCACGCTGTTTCAAAATTGTTAAAGCTAGAGGTTATTATAACAGTGGAGAAAGTGTTTGGACAAGTTTTGGATATGGCTGAGTACAATAATACTTTTCAGATACATATGCAGGAGAAATCTTCTAAAGATTCTAAACTGCTGCCAGAGGATTACGAACGGTTAATGCAGAAATATAAATTGTTGATGAGCATTATCAATGATGGAGATTTTATAGAACTGGATAGCTTGATGGATAATATGTTTCATGAATTTCGAAATCTGCCCCTTGAACAGATAAAACAACTTTTTATTGATATGTTTTCTATGCTTTCCAATAAATTCATGAAGATGGGAAGTGACCTTTGGATTAATTTAAATGAAAAGGTGAAGTATCAGGAGATTTTAGACATAGAAACTTTAAATGAATTAAAAGTAAAATGCAAAAATATGTTAAGTGATATCATTAAGATTATTAGTGATAAGCAGAATACGGTATCAAGAAATGTGGTAGAACAGGCAACTGATTATATGAAGAAACACTATGGAGAAGATCTTTCCTTAGAATATATTGCTGACCATTTTTTTCTAAGTCCTGCTTATTTCAGTAGATTATTCAAACAATATACCGGGAATACATTTATAGATTATTTGATTGAATTGAGAATGGAAAAAGCCAAGGAACTTCTTTCTTTAGGGAAATATAAAGTGTATGAAGTAAGCCAAATTGTAGGGTATAAAAGTGAAAAATATTTTTTTCGCATATTTAGGCGATATACAGGGAATTCACCGGTAGAATATTATAGAAGCAGGACGATAAGGAATGAAAAATGAACGTAAAGATAAAATCAATAAAAGAAAAAATGGTATTATACAATATCTGCAGGATTATCGTTATAACAGCATTCTCGTCAAAAGCTTTTTATTAATCCTAGTTCTATTGGTTTGTTCTTTTACGGGAATCATGCTGGCTGTTTCGAATAAGATGGACAGAATTATTACGAAAGAAGTCGGAACCATGAGCATTACATCCTTGGAAAAAACCAAGGATCGTATTGATACGGTTATGCAGGAGGTTGAACAGATATCCGGACAACTTTCACTGGACCATGATGTACTTCTGTTTTTACTGCCGGAGTCCAAAGATCTGTTCAATCGGAATCAGACAAAGCTGGTAAAGGATAAGATCGAAATGTATTCCGGTGTATTCAATTACATTGATTCTATATACATTTATTCTACTAAGAATCAGTACATTGTGACGGATGAAGGTGGAGGTAATATCAGTGAATTTGAGGATTGTACCTGGTATGATAATCTGATGAAACGTGAATACGAGCCGGCAAGAATGATTAGCAGGTTGAAAGAAAATAATTATCCTTATTTAATTTCCTATATACAACCCATTCGCCTGACGCAGATGCAGTTTTTGGGTGGAATAATCGTAAATATTGATGTGGCTAAGTTGGATGAATTAGTCATTTCTAGTGGTGATGTAACAAAAGAGAAATTTATGATTGTAGATGAAAGGGATAATATCATATTTAGCTCCAATCAGGAATATTTAATGAGAAAAATTAGTACATTAGATTTCTACAATGATATCGATTATAAATACCAAGATGGTTTTCAGATTATTAATGACGGGGAACAAAATATTATCGTTACAGTTACATCCTCAGACAATTTTAAATGGAAATATGTATCGACAGTGCCGTTAAGTGCTTATAAAGAATATGAGAACAGTTTTCAGAGTTTCTATATAATGCTTCTGATTGCGGTTATATTAGTTTCTGTATGTGCTGCTGTTGGCATATCCTTGTATTGCTATATTCCAGTAAAGAATATTTTAAAGCTGTTAAAAAATCCAGATTTATATGCTGAGAGCTTCCATGGGGAAATTGGACTTAAAAAAGATGAGACTCATGAAATTGCTTTGAATATACTCAGAAATTTGTATTCTAATAAGCAGATGCAGGATGAAATGAAGAATTATACCAATATTATCAACAAAGCCCAGATTACTGCCCTACAGGCTCAGATTAGCCCACATTTTTTATATAATACCTTGGAGAATATTAGGTGGAAGGCCATATCAATTTGTAAAGGTGACAATGAAGTTTCCCAAATTATATTAAATCTTTCAGAAATGTTGCGAATCAGCTTAGACAATGAGCAGCAAATTATAACGATTGAAGAGGAAATCAGAAATGCAAGATTATATATAGAGATTCTTCAATTACGCTATGAAGGGAAAATGCAGGTTATCTGGGAGATAGACGAGATGGCACTGAAACATTCTATTGTTAAGGTCAGCTTGCAGCCTATTATTGAGAATGCTGTATATCATGGAATAAAACCACTGAGAGAAGCGGGTTTGATCAAGATTATGGTTCAAAAAACAGAAAATATGGTTTTGATAGAAGTAAAAGATAATGGTATCGGAATGAGCAAGGAAGAAGTAAACCAATTAAACAAAGATATGAGTGAGAAGTATCTAATGCAGGAAGGACATATTGGGATTCGTAATGTTAACCAGCGTCTAAAGTTGCTCATGGGAGACGAAGCGGGACTTGAAATTAGAAGTGATATGAACCATGAAACCTCCGTCATTTTTAGGCTACCAATGTCTATTGTGAAACCAGAGAATATAGATTACCACCAAATTTAAAGATACAGAAGAAATGGAGAAATCATGAAGAAAATAACGAAAATCATTATTTTAACGTGTATAGCATGTATTCTGTTAGCAGTAGCTTTGTATTATAAAGAGAATCATTACCGTGTAGAAACCAAGACGGAAAACACAGAAGAAATTGTAATTAAGTGGATGGTATATGGTGAAAAATATAAAGACTCAGATAGTATTTTTTTAAAATTTAACAACCAGTTGCAGAAATATTACCCGAATACGAAGGTGGAATTTGAAGTAATCCCAAAAGAAAATTATAAAGAAAAGTGGGATATGATAATGGCTACGAATGAGACACTGGATTTGGCATGGATTGGTAATGATATCTTTAATTACACAGAGGAAGTAAAAAAAGGCTCCTTTATGGCCTTGGATTATCTAATTGAGACATATGGAGAGGATTTAAAGGAAAAAATATCGGAGGACATGTGGGTATTACAAAAAATTGAAGAAAACACATACAGTATTCCTATACCAGGCATTTTGTATCGGAAGAGCTATGCGGTTGTCACAAATAAAGAATTAATGGAGAAATATGGAGATATGGATGATATTGGAAAGATTAATCGTTCCAAACATTATACCGATCAGGAATGTTATGATTCCTTTGAAAATTTTTTGGCGAATGTCAAAGCAGATGGGGCAATCGGAACAGGGGTTTCCAATCAGACCTTCTGTCAGATTGCAGATAAAGGTTATGAAGGAATCTATGGCTCTGATTCCCCATTTGTTATTAAAATATTTGATAAGAAGTTAAAAGTTTATAACAAATACGAATTGGATTCCTATAAGCTTTGTTTTAAAACAATGGCAGATTGGTATCAAAAGGGTTATATCAGGAAAGATATCATGGATGTTTTAAATCCACTAAGTGATGATGGAAAATTGGATGGGAGTGTTTTGTTCGTGGATGATTATGGGGAACAAAATGCGGTAGTAAGTATGGTGGCCACAGAATATGACACAGTTGTAGAGCCCCTTGAGGATTATAAATACATTTCTTATGGAGACTGTAGGAATTCGATTGTCATTCCCAAAAGTGCAGATAATCCACAACATGCAATAGAGATTATGAACTTTTTAATCTCTGATGAGGGAGCTGATCTCTATCGGTTACTAGCGAACGGAATTGAGGGTAAGCATTATACTTTACAGGAAGATAACGTGATAGAACCCCAAACGGATTCGAATGGTAATGCTTTATACAGACTATCCCAGTATACATTAGGTAACATTTTTCAAAATTATGAAATCTCCGAAGGAGAATTTCAACAGATTGACAATTACAATAATAATGCACTGGTTTCACCACTTTCCGGATTCGAACTGGATACCAGAATGATTATACTTGAAATGGCAAAGGTAAAATTGGTTGTTGATGAATATAAAGAAAGCTTAATTCAGGGAACGACAGATGATTGGGAAGAGGTTTACACGGAATTTATTAGTAAAATGCAAGAAGCAGGTTCTGATAAAGTAATTCAGGAAATGCAGAAACAAATAGATGAATTCGTTGAAAGCAGCATGAAGTAGTGAGAAGCCTCTTAAAAAATAACATACGATTGTCAAGAAATGATACGATTGTCAATAAACTATACTGTGAGGGAGAAAAAAGAAGTCATGATCCTAGGAAGATAGTTATGATAACGTACCTTTTCTGGACTTGTCAAATGTTATAATAAATTACACAATATATTTGTGAAATTTATATAAAGAGGAGAAAAAAATGAAAAAGATTAAAGTAAACAAATTAGTAGTATTACTTCTTGTTGCAACATTAGTTGCAAGTATGTATACCGGTTGTTCTAAGGGGAACGGAGTAGAGACTGGTTCAAGTGCAAAAACAAAGGAAATAGCTGTTATGGTTCCAAGTGCTGACCATGGTTGGACAGGCGCAGTTCTTACTTACGCACAGAGTAAAGCAGAGGAATTAAATGCAGATTCTGCTACAAATCAAAAGTATTCTGTTAAGGTTTATGCTGCAACAGATGTAGAAAACCAAATTCAACAAGCAGATGATCTATTAGCAAATACAGACAATCTGGCCGGTATTGTTATTCTTCCATATGATAATGGCCTTCAGTCCACATTGGAGAAAATTGCAGCCGCAGATGTTCCATTTGTTCAGTTTGACCGTGTTATTTCCAGTGCCTCCATCGATGAAAAGGTTGTTGCTAATGTAAAGGGAGATAATGAAGGTATTGGATATGAAACAGCAAAAAGATTTATTGAAAAAGGATTAGGCAAAGAGGATTATGTATATGAAATGATTGGTGATAATTCATCTGTACCGGAACTTCGTTCCAATGGCTTTAGAGCTTATCTGACAGAACAGGGCTGGACAGAAGATGAAATAAATGCCGTTGTTGTTAAATCGGCAGCTACTGGTTGGAGTAGAGATACCGGTAAGGAACTTTTTGAATCCTGGTTTGGTAGTTCTCAATGCGATACAAGCAAGAAACTTTGGATTTACACACATGATGATGAAGTTGCGATGGGTGTTTTGGAATCTTTGAATGGTTCTGCACTGGATGAAGCTAAGAAGACTGCTTTCCTAGGACAGTTGCAAGCTTTATCCTCTTCTTCAGGACTTGCAGAAATATATGCGGTATTAAAGGATAAGCATCAGACAATTACGCTTCCGACAGACTATGATATGTTCTCTGTAACTTATGACCCTGCCATGATTCAAGAAGCTGTTAGTGTTATGGTTAACTTCTTAGATGGAAAAACTGACATTGTACAGGATTATGTAATTCCGGTAAATGTTGTTGATTCAGCCAATGTTGGAGAATATAAACCCTTTGGTACCTATGACGAAAAGTAATAATATAACCTGATGAATGACTATGAAGCACCTTGTGAGATAGGGGAGATATCTGCAAGGAGCTTCATAGAAATTTTATTGTAGAAGGGAAATTCTATGAAACTATTAAAAATGACCAATATCAGTAAATCATTCTATGGTGTAACGGTGCTAGAAAAAGTGTCTTTTGAAGTGGAAACTGGTGAAATTCATGCATTGTTGGGTGAAAACGGGGCCGGAAAATCAACCCTCATGAATATACTGGCCGGTATATATAAAAAAGACAGTGGAACGGTATCTTTTAGCGGGCAGGAATTAACAGATGTTTCAGTCAAAGGTGTTGAAAATGTAGGAATTGCTTTTGTTCATCAAGAGTTAAATATATTTAATGATTTAAAGGTATATGAAAATCTTTTTTTAGGCAAAGAACTTACTACACGTTATGGAAGATTAAAAAAGAAGAAAATGATAGAAGAAACTCAAAATTTGATGAAGAGTTTGGGCGTGGATATTAATCCCACTACGCTAGCAGATCATTTGGACACGAGTAAAAAGCAACTCTTAGAGATTGCAAAAGCGTTACATTCCGACGCCAGTCTGTTTATATTAGATGAACCTACAACGGCGCTAAATAATGAAGAAATTATACATTTATTTGATATCATAACCCGATTGAAAAATGCGGGTAAATCTTTTGTTTTCATATCTCATAAAATGCCTGAAATTTTTAATATTGCTGACCGATATACGATTTTACGAAACGGGCAGTTAATAAAAAGCGGTAAAATCGAAGATACTACGCCGGAAGAAGTTACCAAATTCATGGTAGGTGAGAGTTATTCAGCTGGAGAAATGTACGAGAAGAGACAATTTGGTGATACCGTTCTAGAAGTAAAAGATCTATCTGGGAAAGAATTTTCCAATATTAGTTTTTCAATGAAGAGAGGAGAAATTGTCGGCTTTACCGGTTTACAGGGCGCAGGCTGCTCTGAGGTTATGCAGACAATTTTTGGTGTATTAAAGGCTCACGAGGGGCAGGTATTTATACATACAAAAGAAGTAAAGAACAACAATATTCAAACAGCCATGAAAAATCAAGTGGCTATGGTAGCTTCAAACAGAAAAGAAAATTCCATTATTCCTGATATGTCGCTACTGGAGAATACATATATTTCGGAGCATAATATTAATTTCAGGAAGCAGCATATCTCTAAAAAGAAGGAAATTGAAAAATACGATAAACTAAAAAACATGCTTAATATCAGGGCGGCAAGCCCAAATACTTATATTACCAATCTGTCCGGTGGTAATCAGCAAAAGGCCATTTTAGCAAGGTGGCTTAATACGCAGGCTGATATACTACTCTTTGACAACCCTACCCAGGGAATTGACGTAGGTGCAAAAAGTGAGATATATAAATTGATCTTAGAACTTTCAAAATCAGGAAAAAGTATTATTGTGAATACCTTAGAGATTCCTGAGATTCAAAAAATTGCTGATCGATGTATTGTCTTTTATCATGGTAAAGTAGTAGTTGAACTGAAACGATCGGAGATTAGTGAAGAGACAGTAATGCTCTATGCAACAAATGCAGTAAACACGTAAGAAATAGATATGGAGGTAAGAAATGTCTGAACAAAGCAAGGTGAAAAATCAAGCAAAAGCCACATCACCACAAACAAGCACAATTAAGATTGTAAAAAGCGTCTGGCAGAATTATAATTATGTTATCATCTTTCTGGTAATTTTTATTGCCTTTATCATAGTGAATGGCAGCCAGACATCATGGACCAGTATTACAAATATTCTTTTACATAGTGCCATTTTAGGAACAATTGCGCTTGGAATGGGAATTGTAGTCCTAACAGGTGATATTGATTTATCGGTAGGTTCTTCCTTTGTTTTCATAGGCGGAATTACAATTATTTTTTATAATATGGCAGGTAGCATTCTAGGTACATTGCTGATTGCGATTTTTTTAGGAGGAGTCTGTGGCTTTTTAAATGGACTATTGGTAGGTAAATTAAAGATACCATCATTCATTGTTACTTTGGCAACTATGTTATTATTCCGATCTGTTTCCCAGTATATGATGAATGAAATGGGTGAAACGAGATATCGTATTGATGCCACAAAAGGCAGCTATACGAGTTTATTTGATTTTGGAAATGGTAGTATTCTTACGCTTCCTAATATAGCAATATTATTTATAATAATAGCGCTACTAATGATTTATGTAACTACCTGTACGAAATATGGTAAAAATGTATATGCTGTGGGAAGTAATGAACGCGCAGCTAAATTGGCGGGTGTTAATGTAATTTGGACACGAATCCTGGTATTTATCATTGGCGGTATGTTGACAGGATTGGCAGCTTTCTTAAAAATAGCAAAGGATACCTCGTTTGATCCAGCAACCTCAGGTAAAAACTTTGAATTATATGCTATTGCAGCAGTTGTGATTGGCGGCATTAGTATGTCAGGCGGAAAGGGTAGGATTACAGGTATCATTTTTGGCACTATGTCTTTTACGATTATTGACAAGATCATAACCGCCTTAGGAATGAATGCGTTGTTAAATGACTCGGTAAAAGGTATTATTTTGTTAATGGCAGTAGGATTACAGATGTTTCGAAAACGTTCTAGCAATTAATAAATCATATAAAGCAGGAGGTAAATGAATGGGAAGATTAGTAACAATTATGACATGTCAATGGGCAGACCTTGATATTGAAACAATGTGCCAGAAAGCAAAAGCTATGGGATATGAAGGCCTGGAAATGGCCTGCTGGGGTAATCAACTAGATCCTAAGAGAGCGGCAACAGATGAAAAGTATGTAAAAGAAGTCCTTGGTTTGCTGAATAAATATGGATTAAAGATGGAAGCCTTAGCCACACATATAATCGGCCAGTGTGTAGGCGATTATAACGATCCGCGTTTAAATAATTTCGCACCTGCAGAATTGGCAAACAAACCAGATGAAATTCGAAAATGGGCGATTGAAACCATGAAATATTGTGCAGTTGCAGCAAAACGTCTGGGCTGTTCCGTCCTGACAGGTTTCACAGGTTCTCCAATCTGGAAATACATGTATTCTTTCCCGCAAACTTCGGAAGAAATGATTGAAGCAGGATATCAGGAGATATACGATCTGTGGAGTCCAATTCTAGATGTCGTTAAAGAAAATGGAATAAAGTATGCTCTGGAAGTTCATCCTGGAGAAATCGCATTTGATTATTATACTACAAAAAGGGTGTTGGATAAATTTGCCGACAGACCGGAATTCGGTATCAATTTTGACCCAAGCCATCTCATTTGGCAAGGAATTACCCCACATCTCTATCTCCAGGATTTCGCAGATAAAGTATATCATGTACATATGAAAGATGCGGCGGTAACATTAGATGGAAGATCTGGATTGTTGGGTTCCCATATCGATTTTGGTGATCTAAGGAGAGGATGGAATTTCCGTTCCTTAGGCCATGGAGATGTCAACTTTGAAGAAATTATACGTGTGTTAAATGCTTGTAATTATCAGGGGCCTCTTTCCGTAGAGTGGGAAGACAGTGGAATGGAAAGAGAATATGGAGCATCAGAAGCCGCAGCATTTGTTAAAAGGATTAATTTTAAACCTTCAGATTTTAAATTCGATGATGCAATTGCAAACTAGGAGGATGGGGAATGAAACGAACAAAATTACGCTATGGAATGGTTGGCGGTGATCTAAATGCATTCATTGGAAATGTACATAGACGTGCAATTGGTGTAGAAGGAACAGCTATTCTGACAGCCGGGTGTTTTAGTTCCAAAGAAGAAAAGAACCATGAATGTGGAGAATTCTATAATCTGGATACGGACAGAGTATATAAGGATTATAAAGAAATGGCAGAGAAGGAATCATTACGAGAAGATAAAATAGACTTTGTATCTATTGTAACACCAAATATTACCCATTATGATATTGCAAAAACCTTTTTAGAACATGGCATCCATGTGGTTTGTGAAAAGCCGCTCTGCTTTACTAGAAATCAAGCGGTAGAGTTGGAAGAACTAGCGAAGGAGAAGGAGTTATTTTTTGCAGTTACCTACTCCTATTCCGGTTATGCCATGGTGAAACAAGCTAAGAAATTGGTAGAGGATGGTTACATTGGTAAAATTGTGAACGTCAATGCAGAGTTTTTACAGGAATGGCTCATTGATGACATCGGCAATGGTGATACTAGCACCACCAAGTTGTCCATATGGCGTAAGGATCCGAAGGTTGCCGGTATTTCCAATTGTGTTGGTGACATTGGAACGCATATTGAGAATACAGTAGCTTATGTAACCGGACTGAAATTGGTGAAAGTAGCAGCAGTACTTGATACCTATGGGGTAGCGCTGGATTTGAATGCAAACATGCTGGTTGAATTTGAGAATGGAGCGCACGGTGTATTCAGCTGTTCTCAAGTGTGTGCAGGGCATGCCAATGGCTTGGTAATCCGTATCTTTGGTTCTGAAGGGGCCATTGAATGGAAACAGGAAGACCCTAACTATCTATATGTAACCAAGAAAGGTCAGCCAATGCAAATCTATAATAGAGGCATGGGTTATATCGAAGGACGTGCAGCACTATTAAATCACATACCGTCAGGACATCCAGAAGGTTTGTTAATGGCATTTGCAAACGTTTATCATGCGGTTATTGAGACAATCTTAAAGAATGTAAACGGAGAATTAATCTCAGCAGACGAGATGGATTTTCCAAGCATATCAGCAGGAATAGAAGGCGTTAAATTTATTCATGCCGTTGTTGAAAGCAGCAAGAACAATTCTGTATGGACAGAGCTTTAGAATAAGCATAATAAAGTAACTAACGAGGACTGAATCCTGTATTGTACAGGTCTCAGTCCTTTTAGTATGCATTTAATACAATCATTATTATAATAAATCAATCTGTTTCGTCTCACATGGTGTAATCTGTATACTAATAAACCATTCCACCTCTTGAACTGGTTCAAAATGCAAAGAAGAACAACTATTTCTTGCTTTTATATCTCCTTCTGCATTTCCTATAAAACAAGCGGCAGGACCATGCGATCCACCAATTACACCAATAGCACATACATCATTCAATCTAGAGCCATCATTTGCCGCTTTTATAACAGGCTGATCACTTTTAGTACAGTCCTGCACCATGATTATCTGATCTGTGGGTAAGACTGGCTCAGTACTATATTGTAAATTGCAAAAACATTTCGGATACTCGTTTTCCTCATCTGATAAGAAGTGTTCAAGTAATCTGTCTTGCTGACATGATAATACATGTAATAGATAATATTCGCCATTTACCGGATGTAAAACCTCCACATCAAAAGGTTCGCAATCCGGTTTACAGGTAAAATGTTTATTGCAGGAATGAGATTCTCTATTTGTAGAAAATTTTATCGATAATGATTTAATCTCTTCTCTTATCTCCATTGGCCAAGTTATGCGCATACGATATATATTCCACGCATCTTTTCTGTCTAAACTATAGGCGGTCATCAAGGTCTCTGTCTCCTCATTATTAAAATCCGGACTGCAAGGCTGCCAACCAATTGCACTCCATCCATGACTATGGGCTATAAGACCATTGACAACGACTTCAAAGGCTATGCTTATGGACATTGGATTTTCGAATTGAATATCACTAAGCTGCTCATCTGTTAAGTTTTTTTGATCAATTTTAGACCATTTCTGATAGAAAGTGTCATATACTTCAAAGGGAATCTTGTGACAGATGTCTATTACAATACCCTGTGAACAAGTGTATATATTTGGAATGAACCAATCGTATCCACCATACTGAAAAAAACTATTTAGAGAAATTACATCACATGCACTCTCGTATGCAGTATGCCCCCTAAAATTCCCCGAATAATATACTTTCATAATATTTCCCCCATATTTCTAATTGATACAACGAGTAAACTTCATTATATCATAAGTTAGTTTTTTATAATATCTCTTTCCCCTGATTGGTTGCTTTCATTCTTTCTGAATTCATAAATTTTATCTACACAGTTTTGACGCTAGCCTCTATAACAAATTGATATCATTATACTCCATTGCTTTTCCGACAAAAACAATCGAACCATCACCATAGATTTCATCCATTACTTTTATTACCTCTTTACTCTCCATATAGCCATGATATATTCGTCGAAATATTTCTGAAATGTCCTCCATCTGAAAAATCTTTTGTGCTGTTTCCTTCCACTCATTTACGAGCTTCTGGACCTCAGAATTACTTACTTCTTCACCCTTATAAGCAACAATTTGCTTTATAATACCGTCAAGCTTCAATTGTAATTTACCCATTCCCTCCTTGGGAAACGGTGCCTGCTTTAAAGATTCGATATACTTTTCAAAGCTCCCATAATACTTTGTTGCAGAATCTTTGATATTTTCTTCGTGTTCCATCATATACTCAATGCATGCTTCAAGGCTTCCATATCTATCAACTAATGATTGCTGATAATCTGCATCCAATTGCATAATTCGGCTTCTAAATACTTCCTCTAATTCATTGTGTTCAAATACACTAAAATCCATCGTATTATTTCCTTCCAGAATCTGCTCCATCAGTTCAATCAACTTCGTTAAACGATTTCTTTTTGCTGTAAGCAATTCTTTTTGATCCCGTATTGCTATCTTTTGATCAAACCCCGGCTGATTCATAATATTTTTTATTTTCTTAAGTGGCAAATCCATTTCTTTGTAAAACATAATCTGCTGTAGACGACTAAGCGAATCCTCGTTGTACTTCCGATATCCGTTATGTTCGATGCAGCAAGGCTTCAATAAATCTAACTTATCATAATAATGTAGTGCTCTAATGCTGGTTCCACTGAAATTGGCCAATTCATGAATCGTCATCATATTGATTTCCTCCTTCAAATATCATATTACACTATGACCTAATGTCATAGTCAATAGTATTTTATAAAAAAGTATCTAAAAGTAAAAAGTAAAAAAGTAAAAAGATGGGGTTGACATTCCAAATAAAAAAAATAAGGGTTCCAGAGTTTATTAAAAACTCTGGAACCCTTATAAACTCAAAACGAGTGTTTTTATCGCTATATGCAGTCGAAGGGACTTGAACCCTCACCCAGTTAACCCGGACTAGAACCTGAATCTAGCGCGTATGCCAATTCCGCCACGACTGCAAATACGTAACGTATATATTTTACCTACATATTTGATAGATGTCAAGTATAAAGTCATGATTAAGCAAATAATTGACCAAATTATATATAATAAATTTAGTGGAAAATTTATGCAATATTACTTGACATAAAGAAAAAGTGGTATTAAAATTATTAGTATATTCCTCGATAGCTCAATGGTAGAGCGCACGGCTGTTAACCGTGATGTTGTTGGTTCGAGCCCAACTCGAGGAGTTATTGTTTTTTCATTAGTCTTTTTATAGTACATATAAAATTTCCATTGACAAATGAACGAATTAATAGTAAAATACTTTTCGTATTGTTAATGCAGTCGTGGCGGAATTGGCATACGCGCTAGACTAAGGATCTAGTGGTCATTGCGACCGTACGGGTTCAAGTCCCGTCGACTGCACTATAAAAAAGTCTTGTAAGTGTTTAGCTTACAAGGCTTTTTTGTTGGAAGTTCAATGGCGTACCCATAGCCAAAGCATTACAAGTCATGGTCAGAGGATGAATAATGTAGTATTTGCTACTATAAATTACGCAAATTCTGCGGCAGGATCGTACCTTGATTTTAAGGAAGATGTAGATGCTTGGTTTAAAATATTTATCTTTCTTGTCAATATGCTTTAATAGTTCATTCTAGAAATCCAACACAATATCTAGTGCACTTACACCAGTCGATATGTGCATCAGGATTCTAAAAATGTCTATTATTGATTTTAAAAAGAAAGAGGACTGTTACCAGTCCCCTAATATAGAATACACTTAGTTCTTCCATCTGCCTTCATTAATTGCACGTACAGTTTCTACTGGGATTTTTGGCTGCCTATTATAGGTACTTAAACCGTTAATCTCCTGTTCAACATCTGTTAACTGTGTGTAGCAATAACCCTGTACCAAGGGCGATTCTAACAGTGGAGAAACGACATCATAAAGTCTCTGCGCAAAATCCGCATCCGATGCCGCACTTGAATATCCCCAGCCATCCCAACTGCCTTTTTGGTACGAGATACCACCAAACTCAGTAACCAATATCGGTTGACCCTCATACTTCCAACCGTTTGCCATTATAGGTCTTCCGCCCGGTGCAAACTTTAGTATGTTATCAAGATTCTTATAACGTTCCTTTAAAACCTCACGATTCCAGTCATAATCATGTATTGTTAGCAAATCCGTGCAGGTATGCTCCCAGCCATCATTGGATATCACCGGTCTTGTTTGATCGAGAGACTTTGTCAAATGGACCATTGCCGCACTATGACTTTGTTGCTCCTTCTTATCTTTAATATTGAAAACGCCCCAGGATTCGTTTAACGGTGTCCATGCTACAATGGAAGGATGATTATAATCCCTTAATAATTCATCAATCCACTCATAGGTAATTCGCTTCACATATTTTCTGGAATAAACGTATGCTGCTGCAATCTCGCCCCATACTAAGAAGCCCATTTTATCCGCATGATATAAAAATCTTGGATCCTCAATTTTTTGATGTTTTCTAACTCCGTTAAATCCCATTGATTTTGCTAATTGAATGTCTTTTATATAATCCTCATCCGTGGGTGCAGTTAATAAAGAATCTTCCCAATATCCCTGATCGAGGAGTAATTTTTGATAATACTGGCGATTATTTAATAAAAATTTACCGTTTTCAATAGATACTTTTCTCATTCCAAAATACGATGATACGGTATCCACTTCTCGTCCGGATTCAGATACTCTGAATATTATATTGAAAAGTCTGGGATTTTCTGGCGTCCAAACCAAATCTTCTTGAAAGTTCCAAGTACTTAGCAGCTGCTGATCAATGAGAAGCTTATAACTTCCGGCATTTTGTTTTGTTTCAATGGTACTTACCGTTATCAAGTTGCCTTCGAAATAGATTTCCGTTTTAAGCGTGGCCAGACTTTTACTACTAATTTCGTAATTAAATTCCACCTGCATGTTATCTAAATCAGGTGTAATATAAACCTTTTCTAAATGAACTTCGTCTACGGCTTCTAGCCATACGGTCTGCCAAATTCCGGTAGATCTTGTATAAAAAATACTTTCCGAAGGCTCTTTCCAATATTGTTTACCTCTTGGCATTTCAAAGTCTGTTGGACTATCGGTTGCCTTTACAACAATCGTATTTTTATCCGATTTTAAGGCATGGGTAATATCCATTTCAAAACTGATATGACCACCAGTGTGTTCCATAATAAAGACATCATTAACCCATACTTGACAATAATAGTCAACCGCACCAAAATGGAGAATTATCTTTTTCCCTTTCATACTATCCGTCAATATGAAATTCTTACGGTACCATACTGTTTCATGAGCATCCTGTACATTTATCCCTGACAGCGTTGATTGATAAACATAGGGTACTATAATTTTTTTATCAAAGCAATCCGTATCAAAAGAAAAATCCCATTCACCATTTAAATTCATCCACTCGTCTCTAACAAATTGGGGCCTTGGATACTCATTTCTTGGAATATTCATTTTATGTCCCTCGTTTCTATGTGTTTTATTTAGTCCTTTATTCTCGGACGTTTAAAAATATATTTTACAAAGTATTACAGGTACCCTGCTGATGGAGCTTAACAACCGTTGTTTACTGAAGGGCCTCTGTTAAGGCAAGCAGTACTAAGGACTGTCCATAAGCCATCGGTCTGATCAGAATGTTTTTATAGTGTGCGGCATCGATACCGATACCGGTTCCGGCTGATACATTCAGTACAGTTCCGTCTTCAGTGATATTGTCACAAATCTTCTGAATTGCTTTCTCAGCAGCAGCTTTGTAGCTGTCATCAAGGATGCCTAGTTTGATGCCCTTTAAGATACCGGCAGTAATAGCAGCAGACCCGGATACCTCACAGTAACTGGTTGGATCATCAAGAACAGTATGCCAGAGACCATTTGCATCCTGAAGCTTTAGAAGTGCATCAACCTGAGATTTATAGGTATCAATGAGGAAAGAGCTGACACCAGGATCAAGAGGGAATTCATCAAAGGAACCTATGTAATCAATAACACCATAGGTAAACCAAGAATTGCCTCGACACCAGAAGATATTTCCAAAATTATTTCTTCCATCAAATCTCCATCCGTGGTAGAAAAGTTCTGTGTTTTTGTTATAAAGGTATTTGATATGCAGTAAGAATTGATGTATGGACTCTTCCACAAATTTTGGCATGTTAAAGTACTGCCCTGTCTGATTTAGGAAAAGAACTGCCATAAACAGGGTATCGATCCATAATTGTCCCTCATGTAAGGAGACACCATTTCGATTACCTATGGCAGAAGTAAGATGTTGGAATCCTCCTTCCTCTGTCTTTGGAAGTTCGTCTATCAGCCACTCAGCATACTCTAAGCACATGGATTTATATGTTTCGTTTCCTGTCTTTTTTGCAAGGTCTAAAAGAGTAAGAAAGGGTGCAGTAGTATTAATGTTTTTGGATGGGAGACCGATTTCTATGTTATGAGAAAACCAGTTTTTGAAGAATTCTTCATAACGTTTGTCCTCGTGAAAGTTTTGAAGTTTGCATAAGCCATAGAGTCCAACGCCCTGAGGCCAGTCCCATTCTTCAATTCCGAAGTCTCTTGCAATTAATCCCTTTTTAGCTTCTTCACCACTGATTGATTTGTCATTTTCATAGTTAGCATCCCCGAGATGAATCAGACGATCTACAACCTTATTAATTTTTTCTGTTAACATTTTGTTGTTCATAAACAATCCTCCTAAATAAATTTATATACCAGTATTTACACCTTATTCTTGACTGAGAATGATAATGATTGCTATTCTTTTGTCTGTTCATTGATTGTCTTGATGTAATCACTTGGTGTGTATCCCGTGTATTTTTTAAAAACTTGACTAAAATACTGCGGGTTGTTACCGAAACCAATTTGTTTTGCAATATACTTGATATTGTCATTTTTATAGATCTTCATCAAATTAATAGCTTCATCCATTCGTTTTTTATTTAAATATTCAGAAAAACGAAGTCCTTCTTCTTTGATAAACTGTTTGCTTAGATAACTGACGTTGACATAAAGATAATTTTCTGCAAGCCATTTCAGTGACAGCGTTTCAGATTTCAGATGTTGTTCTACATAATTTTTTAATTGTAAGATGTTATTTGCCTTTGAGGTATCCTTATTTGACTGTTCAGACAAAATAATTTGAAATAATTCTCTGATCTCTTGTGCACAGGAACATGAATATAATTTTTTGAAAAAATCAAAGGCAAAATCGATTGAGTTTGAGAATTCTATATGCATCTCCATAAATAGGCTAACGGCAAATGTTATCGCAGTCTGAATACTCTGCGTGTCTGGGAATAAGGTAATGAGTAGCGTATATCTCTGGATTGAACCGTCAGATTGATACAGCGCATTAATTACTTGCTGTAATTTCTGAGGAGAAATCAGTGAATTGAAAATCTCATATATCTCATATTCAGAACAAAGTAAAATTTTTTCATAGCGAGAGATTTTCTTTATAATATTTTCAAATAGCTCCTCACTTGTCTCTATATGAAGGATATTTATATCGAATGTTGTTGAATGCCCGTCGTAATTCAACTTTAACAACTTAGATTTAAATGTTTCCTGAAGGGAAAGTGTATTTAGAGGGGCAATGATAATCGCCGTATTTTTGACATAGATAACAGGAAACTGAAGGGCAACATGAAGAGAGTCCAATAGCTTGTTGATATCATGTACAAAATGAGAAAGATATCTTTCCTCAACAAAATAACAAAAACAGGCAATATGATAGTCCTCTGACAAAGTTATAAGCCGTTGATATTTTTCAAAAACCCCATGGAAATCTCTAAAATGCTCCAATGCTTCTCGAATGAAAGATTGTTGCAGCGGCGTCTGGAGATTATACAGAATCTTTTGCTGTTCCTGTTTTTTTAGAAGAATTTTCTGAGTGACCTCTTGCTGAATACCAACAAGGGTATCGATTAACTCTTGTTTCACGGTTGGTTTTAAAAGATAATGTTTGACACCATATTTCATCGCCCGCTGTGCATATTCAAATTCACCATAGCCAGATAAGACGATAAAAATAATGTGATTATCTGTTTTTATCGCTTTCTCGATTAAATCCAAACCATTGAGAATTGGCATTCTGATATCTGTTATAATTACATCCGGATATTCATCACAGATGATATTATTCGCTTCCATTCCATTTTTCGCTGTCGCAACTAATTCATATCCGAGAGATGGATAGTCTATCATTTCAGAAAGAGCTTCACGGATAATCTGCTCATCATCGACTATAAGTAACCTTAGCATAGGTTTAATTCTCCTTCTTTTTTGGTATTAGCAGCATAACAGTTGCCATTTCTTCTTTGTTGTAAAGATGTAGTCCATAATGATTGCCATAGAGTAACTTTAATCTGGAATCAATATTAATTAGTCCAATGCCGGAACCCTGTGGAATAATTTCTTTATTTATGATCTTTTGCAACAGATCTTCTTCGAACTGAGATCCCGTGTTGGATACTTCAATTAGATACTCCTGTTCAAGTTCTTTAATGGTGACATAGATGTTACAGGGATCATCATTATATTCCATGGAATATTTCAAGGCATTTTCGATTAGTGGTTGAATACAAAGCTTGGGAACAAAAATGTCAGATATATTGCTAGGGGTTGTAAGGAAAAACATCATCCGGTCTTTGAAACGTATCTGCTGAATTTTGATGTAATTATCTAAAATAGACAATTCTTCGGTCAGAGGAATTATATCTTTCTGGCTTGAAATTGAGAGACGGAATAGATTTGCAAGAGAGTGGGAGATGGTAGAAATATCTTCTGCTCCGCATTTTTGTGCCAGCCAGTTGATGGTATCCAATGTGTTGTAAAGAAAATGTGGGTTGATTTGTTGTTGGAGCATTTTGATAGTGGTGTCTTTTAGTAGAATCTGTTTATCGTAGTTTTCATCCCGTAGGATTTTCACACTTTTCGTCATACGGTCAAAGTTCTGATGCAGTTGTCCGATTTCGTCAGTTCTGGTTTCATAGTGGTACTTGTTTTTTGGAATGCTTTCTGCTTTTCCAAAACTTTGTATCTTTTTAATTAAATATTCAAGGTGCCATAAAACACTTTTAACGGTCTTGCGGATACCAAAAAGGATAATAATACAGAAAAGGATGGTAAATGTAGAAGTTAATAATTTAACTCTCTGTATTTGATTAAAAATCATATCGTAGTCTCTGAAATAAAGATAATTCCAGTTATAATGCGAAATTCCACCTTGAATAATGAATTTTTTCTCTCCGTTAAGAGAACTAATATCATATGAATTTGGTAATTGAGTATTCTCAGAAACAAGTTTTATACACAATTCATCATGATAAGGAGTCTCTGGATAAATTCGTTTTTCATCCGCCATTAAGATAAAAGATGAATTTTCATAAGTATATCCTGCAGATTCTAGTGCATCATTGATCATATCCTCGATATCGACAATGATATACAGAGAGGCGAAATCTGTCAGTGAGATGTATTTTATCTGTCGTATTTGCCTAGTACAGGCAAACATATTTCCAGGCATCTTTTCAGGAGACCAGATGACTTTGCCTTGGGCAGCATCAGTGGATGTTTCTATGGCTTTGAGGTTAAAAGATTCAAGGTCAGCATTACTTCCCACGCAGATATTGCTCTGATCTTGGAATACTAGACTGATAGATTCAACATACTTATTATAAAAGGTATAGGAAGTTAAAATTTCATACAGGTTACGTTTTGTGATGGAAGCTCTATTGTCATTAGGATCATTGTATAGAGTTGTTAAATTTTTCTGTATGGAGCTGTCTGTTAAAATATTGTATGAAATTAATTCTATTGCTTCCATTCTAGATTCGATGGAGGTTGACACATTCTTTAGGAGTGCAGCATTCGTTTGATATAACATTTCGTCATATTCTTTTGTTAAAAACTGGACATTTAAAAAGAAAATGGCGTAGATACAGGAGATACTGATTGCCATAATATACAGCATTTTTTTGTAAAGTGGTAGGTTGTTGATAATTTTTTTTATCGGAAGCATTAGTTAATCATCCTTTTCAGTAGTCATGTGCTATGTTTAGACAGTGTATTTATAAAATCAAAGAGTATTGATAAGTATAACAAATACAACTATTTATGCAAGGAAAAGAAAGAAATATGTTTTATTGTTTTTTCTAGCATTGCTAGTATTATCGGATAACAACATAATATAAGTTCAACATAATATAAGTTCAACAAAAAATCAATTGGTTGTTATAAAATAGACGGTTTTTTCCCTATGAAAGACGCTTTTTTAAACTTCCTTTTGTGCAAAATTTATCGATTACCTAGTATTGTCAGTACTATTATTTGTAAAAATGTTATAAAAATTCAACAGAGAAATAAATAGTCATCATATAAAAGACGCTTTTTTTACCATCAAAGACGCTTTTTTAAATTTACATATATGCAAAATTCATCTATCATGAAATTACAATAAAAAATTAGGAGGGTTAAGTTATGAGAAAAAAATTAATAGCAATGTTCATGGTGGTAGCTATGATGCTAACCATGTTGAGTGGCTGTAGTTCTTCAGACAAAAAATCAGACACATCGAAAACAGATACAACAACAGAAACGGCGGAGACAGATAATGGGTCTACTGATACTGAAACAGGCGAAAAGATCACACTGAGTTTGTACTGGTGGGGAAATCAGACAAGGAATGATGTGACAAAGAAAGCAATTGACCTTTATATGGAGCAAAATCCAAACATTGAAATCAATCCAGAATTTACTGATTGGTCCGGATATTGGGATAGGCTTGCTACAATGACGGCTGGAGGAAATATGCCTGATATCATCCAGCAGGACTACAGTTATATCAGTCCGTATCAGAAGAGTGGACAGCTAGCAGATTTAACACCTTTTATTGAAGACGGAACGATTGATACTACAAATATCCCTGATAGTATCATCTATAGTGGTTCTATTGGCGTAAACGTTTATGCAATCAGTCTTGGAAGCAATGCACCGATGATGATTTATGACAAGGAACTTGTAGAAAAGGCAGGAGTTTCTATTCCAGATCAACCGACAATTACTGAGCTTTATGATATCAGTGAAAAGATCTATGCGGCGACAGGTGCGAAGGCTCTTTTCCATGATAATGGATTTAACATGATGCAGATGTTTGCAAGAGCAAACGGCTCTCATCTATTTGATGAGCTGGCTACAGGAGATGCAACCTCCGTTACAAAGGCTTTTAACAACGTAGCACGCTTTAACGGATCGGAGGCAACGATCTCTCCAGATTTACTTGCAGAAAAGAATATTGACCTCCTTGAAAACAAGCCTATCATTGATCAGACAACCTGGAATGAATTTTCACTCTCTAATCTGTTCATCAGTATCTCGGAGGTAGCAGGACGTGATCTTGGAGCTTGTATGTATCCAATCGCAGATGATGCAAAGCAGCAGTCAATGTATTTAAAGCCAAGCATGTTTTTCTCCATCGCTGAAACATCTGAGCATAAGGAAGAGGCAGCAAAATTCATTGACTGGTTTACAAACAGTGTAGAGTGTAACGAGATTCTCCTTGGTGAGAGAGGAATTCCAATTAGTACAGTAGTAGCAGAAGCAATCAAACCGATGGTAGGAGAAACATCCGCTAAGATCTTTGATTATATTAATATGATATCTGAAATTGCTGAGCCTATTGATGCTCCAGACCCAACTGGTAAGTCTGAAATTGAGGCGATTTTAACTACCTATGTAGAGGACATAAGATATGGTGATATAACCGCTGAGGAAGCTTCAAAGAGCTTTACAGAACAGGCGCAACAGATTTTAAATGAAGCAAATTAATTTATAAAACATATCCCGGCTTATGTCTATTATAAGTCGGGATAAAAAAATCATATAATGGAGGTACTAGTATTGAAAAAAGAAGTAAAACCTCTGAAGAAACGAAAAACGTTGGCACAAAGAGTAAATACGCCTCAGGTAGCAGGATATGTATTTACTTTGCCTTTCATCATAGGATTTTTAGTCTTTCTGGCATTACCGATGTTATTGTCTTTAGGTTTTTCATTTACAGATTATAATATATTGGAATCTCCTAAATTTATAGGTTTGGAAAACTATAAAACAATATTCACTGGAGATTTAAAATTTTGGAAAGTTTTTAAGGTGACGATTTACTATGTTATCTTTTCTGTTCCGCTTAGACTCATAATGGCATTGGCAGTAGCGATGCTTCTGGTAAAGAATTCAAAATTGTCTGGCGTATACCGTTCAGTACTCTATCTCCCGTCGATTATCGGATCCAGTGTGGCAGTAGCGATTTTGTGGATGAAAATGTTTGCCAGTGATGGTGTGATTAATGGGTTGTTACAAGCGGTAGGAATTAACAGCGAAATTGCTTGGTTGGGGCGTGAAGATACTGCAATCTGGACCTTGATTCTTCTGTCTGTATGGCAGTTTGGTTCTTCAATGTTAATTTTCTTATCTGGATTAAAACAAATTCCGGCTTCTCTCCGTGAAGCAGCAATGGTAGATGGTGCAAATGGTATTCAGAGATTTTTAAAGATTACACTACCTATGCTTACACCGACTATTTTCTTTAACCTGATTAACCAGTTAATCAATGGATTTATGGCATTTACACAGAGCTATATTATCACACAGGGAAAGCCGAGAAATAGTACCTTGTTCTATACTGTGTATATGTACCAGAATTCCTTTACCTATGGTAAGATGGGGTATGGATCTGCAATGGCATGGTTTATGATCCTGCTTGTTGGAATTATAACATTTATCTTATTTAAGACTCAGAAGTACTGGGTACATTATGAAGCGTAGGGGGATCGTATATGAAACAGGGATATAAAGAAAAAAGAATAGTCATAACAGTGATATATCATGTATTTACCTGTTTATTTGCTCTGGTGATGATATATCCATTGGTATGGATGATTATGGGATCGTTTAAAGATACGATTGAAATAATTCACCAACCGGAAGTACTTTTTCCAAATTCTTTTTCACTGAAAAATTATATCGTGGGTTGGCAGGGATTTGCCGGATATGGTTTTGATATTTTCTTTAAGAACTCCTCTATTATAGCAGGATTTTCAACAATTGGTGCAGTGATATCCTCTGCTGTGGTCGGCTATGGATTTGCTAGATGTGAATTCAAGCTGAAGGGATTTTGGTTTGCCTGCATGCTTCTTGCAATGATGCTTCCATTTCAGATGATTATGATTCCACAGTATATCTTATTTAATGAGATGGGATGGGTTGGGTCCTATCTTCCAATCATTGTACCTCAGTTCTTTGGTCAAGGATTCTTTATCTTTTTAAATGTACAGTTTATTAAAGGTATTCCAACTGACCTTGACGAGGCAGCAAGAATAGATGGATGCAGTATTTATAGTATTTTTTCGAAAATTATTCTTCCATTAATAAAGCCCTCGCTTGTGACAAGTGCAATCTTCTCATTTATGTGGAAATGGGATGATTTCCTTTCACCATTGATTTATTTAAGTGATCCATTAAAATATCCGGTCAGTATTGCACTTAAGATGTTTTCTGATCCCGCATCAGGTTCAGACTGGGGAGCAATGTTTGCGATATCAACATTATCATTGGTTCCAATTTTCTTCATTTTCTTGACGATGCAGAGATATTTGGTGGAAGGTATTGCCTCTACCGGAATCAAAGGATAACTTGGATATCGAAAATAAACATTAATAGAACTTAATGATAGCAATCTACTAATGGTATAGTAACGAGAAGTTAAAAGGAACTAATAATTAATAAATAGTTAGGTAACCCTTGTGGATAAGAATATTGAAAAACCCCTACCTTTTTTTGTGAAGTAGGGGTTTTGTATATGATGACACAATCAAGAAGGTCAAATAAATTAGTTTTGTGGTTCTATATTACAGCACTAAAAAGAAAATGAGCCCTATTAGGTCTCATATTTTTGATTAGAAAGTAAATAGGTATTTGTATTTAGGTTGATATTGTACTATAATAAAGTCAATATTTGTTATTTATATCACTAAAAAAAGCATCAAATAAATATAAAGGCCTTAATTTTATTGTTCTTTAATAAGATGTTGGCTACATTTTTCTCGATGTTTAACATGCTACATAAATCGTCTATGATTAATAAATCTTCAAATTCTTTAAACATGATTATTCTCACTCTTCTATATTATTTACCATATATTAATGTTATCTAAAGCACAGCAATAGCATAGAGGATATTCTATTCTGATACAAAGTTAAAAGATTTTAAATTAGGGAAGAAATAATTATTTAATTATGTTAAATATTTGAACAACTACATTACTATGCTGTATAATAGAATATGGACATAATAGTAGATTATTATTTAATAGACAGATTAAAATCAGAATTAGAAAATAACAAGGAGATTGTGTTATATGAGAGAATGTAATTTTAAAATCAGAACAACGCTTGACAATGCAAAGGCAAGATATTTGAATCTAATGTCTCCTAAAGAAGAATATGAATGGGATGATATTCAAAAAAGTTTACATATTGGTGAAGTGTATGTTTCTGAAAAGGATGAATATATCCTTTTTGAGGATATGATGGGAGAAGTCTTTTTTGGATGGGAAACATCTTCATGGCTTAACTTTGCTGGAAAAGATGAATTGGTTTATGCATATTATGATGATGGTGGAAATGCAGAAATCGTCTATGTAAAAGATGAGATATGTATTAGAGATTTCAGAATATATGACTTTGAAATCGACACAGATGAAGGTCAAACAAATTTTGAATATCCTATTTCAGATTGGGATGATGTGGCTTCATTTCTTGATGATAATCTACATTAAAATTTATATCTATGTGTGACATAAACAGCAAAGAGGTGATTGTGCATTCGCAACAATCACCTTTCTTTCTATCTTAATTGTATCATATATAATCCACAACAACAAGACTGGTTTTCAGATTTGAATTGTGCTAGACTTTTTTATAACGGTTTTGGAGATAAATTTCATGCCGATTCTAAATGAGAGGTGATTTTCATAATGGTAAACAGTCAGTCTGAATTAGAATATGAAAATAAAAGGTTAGAGCAAACGATATCTTTAGCGGAGAAACAGCTGAATCAAGCAAGACAGGCCAATGAGAAGAATAAGTCAGCAATTATTTCTGCAAAGAAAGAGATACGCGAAAATACGTCACACTCTATATCAGGTCTTTGGACTTCGGATGGTTTTGAAGCCCTTGCTGAATTAAGTCAATATGTGAATCCAGTTACAGATAAAATCATAGACTATGAAGAGGTGGAAAACAAAATATTACTACTGGAAAATCTAATGAAATCACCTTATTTTGCTCGATTTGATTTTAAATTTGATGATGAAGATACATTTGAAAAAATATATATCGGTCGCTCTTCTTTAAAAAAAGACAATTCATACGAAATGTTTGTTTATGACTGGAGGTCACCAATAGCAAGTGTCTTTTACCGTTTTGTAATGGGGCAAGTATTTTATGATGCACCTAGTGGAAGGATAACAGGAGAGGTTAATTTAAAACGCCAGTATGAAATAAGCAACGGGGTATTGGAATATTTTTTTGATGCTGATGTTCAAATTGTAGATGAATTTTTGAGAAAACTGTTGTCTCAAAATACTTCTTCAAAAATGAAAACAATTGTTGAAACCATACAGAAAGATCAAGATATTGTAATAAGAGATATGGAAAATGACTTAATGATGGTGCAAGGAGTGGCAGGGAGTGGTAAGACTTCCATTGCCCTTCATAGAGCTGCATACCTTATGTATCAAGGTCTGTCGACGAAGCTGTTCGCAAATAATATAATAATTATTTCCCCAAACTCTTTATTTGAACAGTATATTTCTAATGTATTACCCGAACTTGGAGAAAATAATGTTGTTTCTGTGGTATTTGAAGAAATGCTTGCTACAATATTGCAGAATGAGCAGATACAATCAAGAAATCAATTTTTGGAAAACCTAATCACAAGCCCTCAATACCGTAAGGTTATAAAAAGCAGCATAGAATTCAAAACCTCGCTCCAGTTTTTAGAAATATTAAATCTATTTATTAATGATTTACCACATAGATGGATCGATTTTGAAGATATCTATTATGATGGTAAGTGTATTGTAAGCAAAGAAATACTAAGAGACAAAATATTAAGAAAAATAGAAACTCCTTTAGGGGTGAAATTAAAGCAATTAGAAGATTATATTATGGATTTAATACATGAGTCAAAAAAAGAACGTATTAATAAATCAGAAAAGTCTATCGTAAAAGATGAAATACAGAAATTTACAGAACTTAATGTTTTAAACCTATATAGAAAGCTATTTAGTGATAAGGAATATTTTTATAGCTTAACGAAAGACTTCGAACTTTGTGCCGACATGGAAGATATTTTTGATTTCACACAGGAAAATTTGAATACCCAATTTTTATATTATGATGATGCAACTGTTTTAACTTATTTAAATTTAAAAATATATGGAACCAATGAATATAAAAACATGAAACAAGTAGTAATTGATGAAGCCCAAGATTATTATCCTCTCCAATATGAAATATTCAAATTACTGTTTTCTAATTCCAAATTTACGATTTTGGGAGATATGAACCAAACCCTTGAAAAACAGGAAGATTTATCGCTATACGAACAAATTAGAAAGATATTAAATAAGAAAAAATCAACCCTAATTACAATGGATAAAAGTTTTCGCTGCACCAATGAAATTCTTAAATTTAGTTTGAAATTCATCGAACAAAGTCCAGAAATAAAGAGTTTCAACCGAAAAGGAGATGAGCCGAAAATCTACGTAAGCTCGGACCAATTATCTCTTAACGAGATGATTACTGCAGAAGTTAAAACCTGCCAAGAATTGGGTTACCAGTCAATCGGATTAATCTGTAAAACCGAAAAAAATGCCCTTATCTTGTTTCAGTATTTAAAGGACAGAATTGATGTTCAATTAATAAAAAATGATAGTATATCAGATTTGCATGGCGTATTTATCATACCTGTATATATGTCAAAAGGGCTTGAGTTTGATGCTGTTTTAATATGTGACACCGATACCACGAATTATAACAGTGAAGATGATAAAAAACTTTTATACATTGCATGTACAAGGGCGCTTCATAGGCTCAACTTGTTCTGCGAGGGAGAGGTTAGTCCGTTGTTATAATTTTGTAACAATACAATAAAAATAATATAGGAATATTTTATAAATCACTGGCATTGTGATGGTTTGTTTTGGTTCATATAGATGTATAAAATTTTAATCGAAAATTGAGTCAAAATAAAACGTAATAGTATAAAGAATAAAACGAGTTGACTAACCAGGAGATGGATAGTAACTCGTTTTATTTGTAGAGAAATTTACAAGGTAAGTAAAATATTATTTTCTTATTTTATCTGCTTTGTTTATTAATTTATTGAAAGCTTTAAATTTGTTGTGTTAATCAGAGATATAGTAGTTGTGGGACACAATCTATTGCTGCATATTTTTCATTTTTAATAAGGAGAGAAGCTATGTGTTTAAAATTAGAATGTTCTATCAAGCGGAACATAGCAGCAAGATAATCGACCAGATTTTCTGAAATAATCTTATCAGACATATAACCTAGGATATTAAACCGTAGGAAAGAATACATAGTTGTAAGGGATAGGAAAGCATCATTTGCTTTTACTAGATTATCAGTATATGGGAAATTGTTATAAAACATATGGTTCACGATAAGCTGTTCAAAAAGTATCTCCCAATCCGGTAGGATGGATTCAAGATGTTCTGATGCAGATATGTATTTTCCAAGAATAGCATTCAGATCTTCTTTTGACAACTCTTCTTTTCCATCGATGTCGAAGTAAGTTTGCGATGCCTTGCAGTAAGTGCTTATACTTATATTACTTTCAAAATATTGATCAAATACATCTAGTAACTGAAAAGCAAACGATAGATTATCAGGACTCGCTAAATAAATATCTGCACCATTCAGAAAATTTCCGAGGTTGATAAAGCGCTCAGGTAAAGACAGGCTTCGGTCCTGAATAATGGATATTGATTTTTTGCAACAGTCATACTTATTAAATGATAAATTGATTACAAATTCCGGATCGATTAATAAGTCTTTTTCTTCGAACAGCAGAGTTTTTTTCAAATTCAGAAGTAATTCCACAACCTCTTCACAACTGTTGGAACATGAGCTGTTGTGAATTTCAGTAAGATTCGTAGTGCTTCGAGGGTAAAACTGGCAAACTTCGGGAAGATTGCTTGCACCAAGTTCCACTTGAAGAGTGCAAAGCCCATCTTCACCATGAAGCATACAGATGCCGTGCCAGTCAGCCGATATCTGTTTGTAAGATTCATTACTTGGTTCAAGGCAGATTTTAAGCGCTTTATCAAGTTTGGTACGTAATACGTCGGAGCATTTTATTCCTAGAAGATGATAATATTCTTTCGTGGATATTCTGATCGGCCACCCCTCGCAACAGGAATGTCGACATTCGCCAGATTTACATTTAAAATCTTTATAGTATTCGGGAACTAAGTATTTCATTCAATCATCACCTGTCAATCTGAATTTTTTATGTATCTGACTATATCTTGTAGTACTTTGGTTATGATGTATATTTACTTAATCGTTTAGTGAGCTAGTGCAGTAACTACTTCAATATGCTGTTATCTTAAGTCAAAGTTGTGTCAATAGGAATTTGATGGAAGAAATAAATATATATGAATACTATATTGTAAGGAGACACAGGTTAAAAGACGGATATGTTCATACTGCAATCAGATTATTGAATTCGATACAATCGATGAATTTGTCCTCTATCTCAAAGAAAGAACATCTGAAGGATGGCTCTCATGTGCTATCCGTGTTTATTTCATCAGCCTTTATAGACCATTTTGTTATATAGTGGTATAATTACTCCGTTTAGTTAAACTTAATAGGCATATTAAGTTTAATAAGGAATAAATACATCTAATAAATATAATTACAGAAGGAAAGGAACATTATGGAGAACTTAAAGCTTATTGAAATGATAAAGAATAATCCTAATGTTATAGTATCTATAAATAATCCTACAGATGAGATGAAGTTATTGGCTATTAAAAAAAATGGTTGTTTGTTAGAATATATAGATAATCCAACTAGGGAGATGCAGGAATTAGCTATAGATAATAATGCTCGAGCGATTAAATTTATAAATAACCCTACAGAAGATATGATGATAATGGCTATAAATGCTGGATGGATTAACTTAGAGTATATTAAATATCCAACCGATATGGTAATTAAATTAGCTGTAAATAAAGCTGGATGGGCTATTAAATATGTTAATGATCCAAGTGAGGAATTGCAATTATTAGCTGTACGAAAAAATTACGATTCAATAAAGTTTATAAAAGAGCCTTACGCAAGTGTGCAAGAAGAAGCAGTGAAAATAAGCTATGAGGCCTTAAGATTTATAAATTCCCCCACACGTAATGCAGAGCTTATTGCCATCAAGAATAATGAAGGGGCTTTTATTTTTATAAATGATCTAAATAAGAATAGGATATTAGAATTTTTGAAAGTAAATATTTTAGTGCTAAAATATGTTATAAAAGAAATATCGATAGATGAATTAGAAGAAGTATTAAAGGAAGTATTATCAAAGGAAGATGTTGAAGAAAAATATGTTAGAGATTATTTAAATTATAACACTATCAATGATAGTGTTATCAAGCAAATGGACAAGTTAATGTTTATATATAGATATGGAAGTAAAAAGGCAAAAAAAATAGCTGTGGATGAGAAGCTGAAGATGAGAAGCTGAAGATGATGTAGTGCGCAAAGAGCAGCGCAGAAATGAGGCTAAAAATGAATTTTATAGATACCTTAAAAAGTGTTGACTTAGTACTATCTACTAGAGAAGTACCTTTAATAGTTGGTGAAAGCGGAATAGGAAAAACAGCTTTAGCCAAGAAAATTGCGAAAGATAATAATTGGAGTTTAATTATTATCGATGGAAATCTCTTGAAAGAAGGCGAAATAGGTGGCCTTCCAATGATTGAATCTTATGTAGAGGTTGATGATAAAGGAAATAAGTTAGAAAAAAAAACTACCGTATATGCGGTTCATAATAAGTTAAGGGAAATTGATGAAGAAATATCAAAAGGAAAAACAGTCCTTTTATTTATAGATGAGATAAATCGTTGTGAACATACCGTGCAACAGGAGCTTATGAATTTGATATTAAATAGAGAAATTAATGGCTATCAGTTATATGAAGGTGTAAAAATATTGGCAGCTATGAATCCTTCTAGTAAATATGGTTCTAATTTTGATTACCAGGTTGTGGATATGGATGTTGCGCAGGAAAATAGATTTGTATGGTTATATATGGAACCTGATTACATACAGTGGATAGATTGGGCAATAGAGGAAGGGATTGAGCAGAAGGTTATAGAGTTTATCTCAACATTCCCAGAGTATTTGCAGAAAATTAATGAGGATAGTATAAGCGCAACTCCAAGAAGCTATGAAAGAATTTCTAAGGTTTATAAAATATATAAGGAGCAAAAAGATTTAATATCCAGATCAGTGTTTTTAAACGTCATTAAAGGAAATATAGGGAAATTTATTGCAGAAGAGTTTATTAGCTTTGTTGAATCAGATTATAATCCACTTTTATCTTATGAAGATATTTTTATAGGGGAGTCTCTTCAAGAATCTATTATAGAAAGAGTAAAAAAAGAAAGTCATACCAGACTTTATATATCCGCAAAAAACATTCTTAAAAACCTAGAATCAAATATAAAAAATTATAATCAGGATTCAAGTTATTATATTAATAGATTTATTGAATTATTAAAAATGTATCCCGTAGATTTAAGAGTAGGAATCATGAAGGATATTAAAAATAGTTTTACTGAAGTATACAAATGTGCCATAGAAAATGATACCTTTGTAGAATTATTCTTTGAATCTTATACGGGGAGATAATGTATGGAAACTTATTTTGACAACCAAGTAAAAGGGCTTCGTGAAAAAGCAAAGGAAATTATTAATCGTATTTCACAAGTAAATCATAACTATGAGAAATCAAAAATAAATATACCGGAAGATTTCAAGAAAGAGTTTTTGAGCCTTGTAGATAAAGTTATTTTAAATCTTATGGAAGACCAAGATAATTTCTATGGTTATTTTTTGTTTCAAATGTCAAGGGAAATAAGATTTGATATAGGCAGTCCTACTGCCGTGAATTTTATAGGTGCTAAATATGTTATCTATTTTAATCCCATCATATTTTTGAATCTTAATATGAAACAAATGGAAAGTACCATTAAGCACGAAATTCTCCATATAGTGTCCATGCATTTAATAAGAGCAAAAGAATTTAAGGGTAGCCATAGCACCTTAGCTATTAATATGGCTATGGATATAGTGGTAAATAAATACTTAAATTATCTGCCACCATATGCTACTACATTAGAATCAGTGAATTTAAAATTCGAATTAGAACTCGAGGCCTTTGAGTCTTTTGAATATTATGTAGATAAGATTCAAATAGCTATAGATTTACAAGAAGTTGAAGAGGCTCAGGAGGATGAAGATAATCAGGAGGGTGAAGATGCTAAGGAGAATGAAGATACTCCTGAGGATAAAGATACTCCGGACGATGATAGTGATAAAAACGAAAATATAGAAACTGAGTATAGTATTGAAAAAACCCATGACATTTGGGAAGATTCCAGTGAGATAGATGAAAAAACACTGCAGGAATTTACTGAGAAGGCTATTAATAATTCTGAAAAAGGTGAAATTCCAACTTATCTAAAAAGTATGATATCAGTACTTAAAAATAGCGGGGGTGAATTGCCTTGGAATTTATATCTTAATAGGTTAATGGGAACTGTCCAAAGTAATAATAAGAAGACTATAACAAGAAGAAACAGAAGACAACCCGATAGATTAGATTTAAGAGGTCAACTCAGAAGTCATAAAGCAAAAATTGTTGTTGCACTTGACATAAGTGGAAGTATAAGTGAGGAAGAATTTAATCAAGCAATAAAGGAAGTACTCAGTATAGTAAGAAATTATAATCATGAAGTTACGATTATAGAATGTGATGATGAAATTAGACGCGTATATGAAGTCAAATCGGTAAAGGATATAAAAGAAAGGACGAATAAAAGGGGAGGCACAAAATTTAACCCAGTTATTGATTATGCTAATAATAACAAGGTTAATTTGTTAGTGTATTTTACTGATGGAAAAGGTGAAGATAAGCTGAAAGTAATACCAAGAGGGTATCAGATTTTATGGGTTATTTCTGGGAGAGGGGATCATCTCTCATTAAAAGAGCCTTATGGTGTAATTAAAAAATTAAGTAATATTGAAATAAAAGATAATATTTTAGTTTTAAGTGATGTTGCAAAAGGTGGATATTCAATGAATCACCAAGAAAGCATTTTATAAAGCTCTTTTTATGGATGGTGTAATCATAATTAAGAAATACCATTTGAAGCAAAAGGTCTCCAATTATGATTGCATGAAAAACCGAACAACGGAGAACGGATAAATATACTCTAGTGATTTATAGTTATATTTTAAATCAAGTAGAATATATTATATAAGATAAATGGATAAGCATTACGTGTCTTACATAATGAACTTTATAAACATTTATGTATTGTTTTAAAGTTAACTAAACATTATTAAAATAAGGGAGGTAATGATTTATGAAGTTATTAAAAAATTATTGTAATACCTTAATAGTAATTGCATTAGCAATTGCTATGATAGTGCCATCCAGCACAGTATTTGCTAAGCAAGTTCAGCAACAAGCAACATCTTATACCACTGTTACGGAAATTGAAGACTGGGGTGCAGTCATTACAAAGGTAATTGTTTATTTAGGCAAACCGGTAGCAAAAGACTCCATCACAAAGGATACTTTTTCTGTAGAAGTAGCTAGAAGTGATGATCGATTAACAATACCGTTAATAGAAAGCGGTTATCGTACGGTAACGAAGGCCTATGTTTCTGATAAAGAAGGTAATCCAGTTGTAAGAGGAAAATATGCAACTTTAGAATTGGAAATTGGACCATCAATAACATTAAGCTCAGCATTAAATTACTATAATGAACAAAATGAATGGATTGATTGTAATTATACAATAACTCAAGTGAAAGATATCTCTTTTGGATCAGAAACAATTACTGGAATTGTTGCTAACGTTTTTGCAGGTAACACTAGAGTACTGGTAGATGATTTCTCACTTGCAAGCGGAAACTATGATAATATTACTTTAAACTATGCATATTATGAGCCAACAAAGGATAAGGGTAAGAATCCATTAATTATCTGGTTACATGGCGGTGGTGAAGGTGGCACAGATGCAACAATTCCGATTTCTGCGAATAAAGCGGTAATATTTGCCTCGGATGAAACTCAATCTTATTTTGGTGGAGCTTACGTTTTAGCACCTCAATCACCAACATATTGGATGGAAGGTATCAGCGGTACTGCCGATGGAACATCTATCTATACAGAAGCAATTATGGAATTAATCAAAGATTACGTCTCCAAAAACAGTGACATTGATCAAAATAGAATTTATATTGGCGGATGCTCAAATGGTGGATATATGACAATGGTTATGATCCGTGATTATCCAGGTTATTTTGCTGCAGCATATCCTGTTTGTGGAGCTATCGACGATAGTTTAACAACGGATGCGGATGTTCAGAATATGATTAAGACACCAATTTGGATGACTCTTTCAAAAAAAGATCCATATTTCGTAATTTCAGTACCACAATGTTATAATCGATTGGTCGAAGCTGGTGCTAAAAATATATATTTAACATTGTTTGATAATGTGGTTGATCAATCCGGATTATACTTGAATGCAGACGGTTCACCTTATGAATATAATGGACATTGGTCATGGATTTATGTTTATAATAATGAATGCAAAACTACAATAAACGGCAATACAACTACCATAATGGAATGGATGGCTTCTCAGTCATTAAGTAAATAAAGATGCCGTTTAATTAGGAAGTACCATTTTCACCTACTTACTTTTCAGTTGAGTAAGTACAAGGACTTTGAAATCTGTTAAATTGCACTATATTAGGTACGCAACAAATGCCTCAAACTCTTATATTAAGGTTTGAGGCATTTGTTTTGCATTTTCTAATATATTATCTTACATTATTACTTTTGTTCTGTGTTTTTTCATCAAACTTGTGATTTGCTGAAGATGGAAAGTAATCACCACTTACATAATTATTTGCATTTTCAGTTGTGTTTTTATTATCAATAACTGTATTACCGTTTCCTTTACCTGCATTTTTTTTATTACTAGTATTTGGTTCTGTATTTACCATTATTTTACCTCCTTCTAACACGTAAATGTTTTTCAACGTTAATTTAATTACGCATAAGCATATTGTTTACTAATACATTTTGCAGTATACTTAATTATAATAATCAATTTATTAAAACTTATTTAGAGTAAAGTCAATGTTCTAATATTTAATATTGTGAGTGAATACAATAGGGTCTGAAAAGCAAGAGATAGTTGAGAGAGAGGCTAATATTATGAAAATAGTTATGTACGGCACCGGAATTTGTCCGGATTGTGTAGAAGCCAAAGAGCAATTAAAGAATTGTACCGATATTGAGTTAGATTATAGGGATATTACGAAAACAACAGCAACATTAAAAGAATTCTTATCCTATCGTGATCATGAACCGATGTTTGCTTCTGTAATTGAAGGAGGGAAAATTGGAATTCCATTCTTCATTTTAGAGGATGGAACAAAAACATTTGAAATCTTTGATTATGTTGATGTGAAAAGCTCCGACTCAAAGCGAGTTATTAATTCCTGTTCCATTGACGGTAAGGGATCTTGCTGACATATTAATTGAGATCATTCAATTCGAATTGTAAAAGGAATTTATGAAAAACTCCAGCTAAGATTTTCGCTGGAGTTTTTCAAATTATATTATGCTTCTTCTATATATCGTTTCAAGTTATCAAATCCAATGGTTATGGCGTTTATAGTTTCCTCCATTCCCTCAAATTCGATCGCTATATAGCCATCGAATTTAGCATTTTTTAACGCCCTAATACAGTGAAGAATTGGAACATCACCATGACCGATGATTGCCCCTCTGAGATAATTTCCGCTCCTTGACCTAAAAAAGCCTTCACCTGGGTTCGGAAGCATAGCAGATTTTACATGAAAATCTTTTGCGTGTGCATAAAAAGTATAAGGTGCAACTTTTCCGAATGCTTTCTCAGGAGCCTCATCTGCACATAAAAAATTCCCCATATCTGCTAACAATCCAAAATTCTCATGACCGACTGCATTATATAATTTCTCTACTCTATCACTGTCCTGACAGAAATAACCGTGGTTTTCTACCGTAGTCTTAATGCCCTTGGTAGCAGCATAGATTGTAACCTCTCTGCAAGCATCGGAAATGATTGGTAATATGCTATCAAAGGATCTGCCATCACCTTTTGTGGCATCATGGCGAATTAGATTAGCACCCAAAATTACAGCAATATCCACCATTTCTTTCACACGTTCTATTTCTAAATGAGTGTTACCACCACTTCCAGTCAAAAAATCAGCGCCAAAGGTAAAGCTAGATACAGGTATTTCTAAACGTTTACATTCTTTTGATAAAATCTCAGCGTATTCTTTTGTTGATATACCATCTGGTGCAAGTATATCTACAAATTCAATTGCATCAAAACCAATTTCTTTTGCTTTCTGGATACAGTCAAACTGTGTCATTTCACCTGAGGATAACAATATGTCGAAGCTATACGAACTTACAGATATTTTCATTTTCTAGTAATCTCCTTATAAATCAAAATATTTTGTGATCATTCAGCCATGTAATATGCAAAGTAACTATTGATTTGCAAAGCAACTTTTCACTTGCAAAGCAACTTTTCATTTGCAAAGTGGCACGAATTCCTTGGCCTCTGAATTGCTATAATATAACTTCATGTCCGGTTGCTGCAGACTCATAGATTGCATCTAAGATTGTCATAAGTTCAATGCCATCCTGGGCTGGAGAAATGCAAGGTGTTCCGTCGGTAATGCAGGAAACGAAATGATCGATTTCTTTGGCAAACAATCCATCGAAGCTTAAAGATGTTTCAGCATCTAAAGTAATATCCGCTAAATAATCGTTGACTTCACTGTATAGTTCTAGCTCCGGATCTAATTTAGCACCACCCTTTGTACCAAAGAGTTCAATTTTACCTTCATCTTTTTTTATGTTTAGACTAAAACTTGCCTCGATTGAAAGAATAGCACCATTGTCAAATCTTATCATGGCAGTGGCTAAATCTTCTACATCGCAGATATCGTTATCGGTAGCGCTAGAGGAGGTATAGAATTTTTTTCCTTTAATATTTTTTCTATCAGCAAGCTTTTTAAAGGTTGCGCCATATACTGAGATGGGTTTCGGATTACCTAGCAAATATCTTACAAGGTCAATTACATGGACACCTAAGTCAATCATAGGACCGCCACCTGAACGTACTTTTTCTCCAAACCATCCGCCGGGATTTCCTTTTCGCCTCAGATAAGTAGCTTTAGCGTAATATAGCTCTCCGAAATAATCTGATTTAATAAATTCTTTTAATATATTGCAATCATTTCCGTAACGTCTAACAAAACCTACCATCAGCAATTTACCGTTTCTATCTGCTGCGTCCTTCATAGCCTTGGCATCTTCTGCGGATACCGACATTGGCTTTTCGCACAAAACATGTTTGCCCGCGTTTAATGCCGCAATGGTACAAGGTGCATGTGCCGAGTTCCAGGTGCATACGCTTACGGCATCTATTTCCTTAAGCTGTAGCATCTCATTCATATCGGTGAAGATATGCTTAATGTTGTAATTTTCAGCCATTAATTTCAAACGTTCTTCATTCAGGTCGCAAAAGGCATAAAGTTCTACATTGCTATTGTTTAAATAAGATTCTATATGTTGTACTGAGATGGAACCTGTACCAATGATTCCAATTTTAATTTTTGCCATGACTTATATTCCTCCTATAAACCTTTCATCTTATTAAGAAAAATGACCGCATTTTTAATATCTTCCTCGGGATTTTCTCCAACTTCACGTTCTATGGTTAAGAATCCCTTGTAGCCAATATCATCAAGGGCTTTTAGATACTCCGTAAAATCAACATCACCCTCACCTAGTGGAAGTTCAATAAATGGCTGATTCGTATTGGCAGACATAAAATTACTCTGTGATGCAGCTATCGTTGTATCTTCTTCTGTGATACCGTAAATAATTTCTGGGTCTTTTACTAGTAATCGCCTGCCGTCTTTTGCATGCGTATGTACGATATAATCTTTTAATGTATAAACTGCCTTTACAGGGTCATCGCCTGTTACCATTACAAAATTTGCAGGATCAAGGTTTACTGCGACACCTTTTGAATGTAAAGCATCTAAAAATTCTTTTAAAGTTATTGCGATTTCTGGGCCTGTTTCAATTGCAAAGTGCCCATCTATTGTATCGGCAAATCTACTTAAGGTATAGCAAGCTTCTTGCATAATTTTGTACCGTTCATGATTCTTATCCTTTGGAATAACACCAATATGAGTGGTTATAATATTAGTTTCCAAATCTTTTGCAAGGTCCATGATACGTTTTGATTTTTCAATAAGTTCAGGATTTTTATCCTTGTTACCAAAACCCTGTCCCAAATCTCCACATAATGCGGAAAATAGCAAGCCGTTTGATTTAACCATGTCAAGAAGCTCTTTTCTTTTACTGCTGGTTAGATATTCGGGAGAGTACTCACCAGAGGTTGCATACATTTGAAGTCCTTTTGCTCCAAGCTGAGCAGCTTTTTGGGTAGCTGATTTCGTGTCCAGCTTAAAGGAATCTAACATGACACCAATTGGAAAATTGTACATAAAAACCATCCTTTCAAATAAAAAAGTTGTTTGTTTATTAAGCTCATTGTATAATTGAACTACGATGAAGTAAAGAAATGAAGTTGCTATAAATTAACACTATCTTGCTCTAATAACAAAGTTTGTATTTTAGCAGCAGTACAAAATCAACCTGTCACAGATGGGAGCCAAAGATGAATTCAAATAATTTCTATGAACCACATACTCACCAGGACCCTTCGTTTCCAATTATTTTTCATTTGGACACAATGAGTAAATACCAGTCCAACTTTTTGCCTCATTGGCATGAAAACCTTGAAATACTGTATGTTTTTGAAGGTACAATAACAGTTTTATCTGATGCAAGCAGTATAACTGCTAATAAGGATGAGATTATTATCATTAATTCAAATAATGTTCACCATATACAGACTTTAGAAAGTGAGTCAAAATATTATTGTCTGATTATAGATCATAAATTTTGTGAGGAATTTGGATTATATACAGAGGAAATCGTATTCCAGAGGTTGATAAAAGATAAATTGGTAAGAGATAAATTTAATGCCATAAAGAATGAATTCAGTTCTCAAAAAGCTCTCTATAAAGCTGAAATCAAGGCAGCAATTATGGACTTAGTAATTTGTCTTTATCGGGATTACACCCTATCAGAATCGACACTGTCAGGCAAACTGGAAACGAATAAAATAGAAGTAATTAAAAAAGCGATAAGATATATTCAAGGCAATTATGACAAAAACATCTCCATCTCAGATATTGCCGAAGAAGCAGGATTAAGTAAATATTATTTTTGCCGTATTTTTAAAGAAATTACAGGTAATACAACAGTGTGTTTTATAAATATTTTAAGATGCTCCAATGCAAAAAAGCTTTTACAGAGCGGTAAATATAGTGTTGAAGAAGCTGCGATTACATGCGGGTTTGATAATCAATCCTACTTTTCAAAGACCTATAAAAAGCATATGGGCTGTTTACCATCTTCATCAAAAAAACTGTGATGTTTTCCTTTTATACGTCTTATTTCCAATTGTTAATATGTAACCTTGATTCCAATTGGACTTCTTTTTGAGGAATTATTTTAGCATTAGAAGCCTTGTAGCCAAATGGAATTATTGCTGCTACCTCAAGCTCCTGTGGAATATTGAGAATTTTTTTTATTGCATATGTATTTTTTGGTATGAAAGTAACTCCAAAAACCTCTTCTGAGGCTAAACTTAACAAGATATTCTCTATACAGCACCATACGGAAGCGAAACAATTTAAATCGTATACTCGTTTACTTTCACTTACTTGTGTCTTTGGCTTATACACTACAACTAATAATTCAGGTGCTGTTAATATCATTCTTTTTTGTTTTGGTATTGCATCTAAATACATATCTGTAGCAAGAGTATCGTGACCTTCAAAATCTTGTTTTAATTCATCGGTTACTTTTTCTATCATTTCTTCTGTTTGTGTTAAAGCAAGTCGTATATTTTGTTCTTTGACTAAAATGAAGTCCCATTGTTTAAGGTGATTGTAACTTGGGGCTTTCAATCCAGCTTCTAAGGATTTTTGAATAATTTCGAAAGGAACTTCTTCTTTTGAAAAATCTCTAATCGTTCTTCTTCGATTTATAGCTTCTAAGACATCCATATCATATCCTCCATGCAATTATATAATTTATTTCTATATAACAATACATTATACAGAATGTTTGTTCGACTGTCAATCGTAGGTTTAGAGAAGTGTTTTACAGAAGTTGATTGTGATACAGTCAACTTCCTTATTATTGTGTGATACAATTTAACCGTATTGAAGTTAGACAACTAGATTTGTTAGAAAAGCAATGCTATAATAGGAGCGGAAGACTATAGAGTGTTATGGACAATATAAAAGCATTTACTTTTCGGTAATACTGGAGGATTTAATCATGAATCATAAAAAGAAAATACTAATAATTGAAGATGAAAAAGATATCGCACGTATTACAAAGGATTTTTTGACAACATACGGATATGAAGTTTATACTGCAGGAACGAAAAAGGAAGCACTTCAGGTTATGAATGTTAAACTGGATTTTATTGTTTTAGATATTATGCTTCCAGATGTAGATGGAATAGAGTTTTGTCAGAGTATACGAGAAACAAGTAATATCCCTATACTGATTCTAAGTGCGAGAGGTAGTGACACGGATAAGATACTTGGGTTAGGATTTGGTGCGGATGATTATATGACAAAGCCTTTTTCTTTGAATGAATTGGTGGCTCGAATACAAGCACATTTACGTAGAGTGGATAGGATGGAAGTAATACAAAATCAGAATGAAATTATAAGTTTTGGAAACATCAAGATTGATAAAAAGGGTTATAGTGTAACGGTAGCGGGAAATATTATATCACTATCAGCAAAAGAATTTGAATTGCTGTATTACTTAGCTGAACATAAGAATCAGGTATTTACAAAAAGCCAACTTATGGATGCAATATGGGGATATGAGTCCTATGGTGATGAGAATACCATTACAGTTTATATTAGCAGGATAAGAGAAAAAATGGAAGAAGATCCATCTCAACCAATTTATATTAAAACAGTGTGGGGGATTGGATATAAATTAAGTATAGAGGAATAGGTGAAGGAATGTATCTACATAAATGGATGAAGAAAATGTTTATTCTCGCTTACCTTTCTCTTCTTATGATTCTGGTAACCGGATTTTTTTTCTATAGTAGAAAGAATAATAATGAGATAAATAACTCTCAGTATGTAATTAATGAGGTTCGTTTAAAAGTAAGTACAATTATTGCATATCTGGAAACCAATACTGAGAATTATTATAAGAAGAATGAGAATATAGCGATTTTGAAAAAACTTTGTAAGGATAATGATGTAGAACTGATGACTGCAGATTTAGATGGTAAAGTGCTCTTCCAAACAGAAGAAGGGAAGAGACAAGAAACCCTAGATTTAAAAAATCAAATACATTATGATCTTTATACAGCAAGAATAAATAAAGACAAATTTCAAATTTCATTTCCTATTATTAATGATGACACAAATAGTCAGACGGGTAATGCAGTATTTAAGATTCCGGCAATTTATGTTATGAAGAAGGTAACAGATTGGAAAATTACATATAACTTTATAATATTTATATCTGCCTCATTATTTCTATTGCTGTTATTATTGCTTTTGATGTCTAAGATCCGTAGCCGCCTTCTTAATCCAATTGCCGGATTGAAGGACTATTCAGAGGCTATTTTAAGGGGAGACTACACTCAAAAGGCAGAATATAGTGCTATGGATGAAGTCGGCGAAATATATGGAATGTTTGAACTTATGAGAATGGAACTACAGACGAATGAGAGATCAAGAGAACAACAAGACAAGGTTCAAAAAGAACTGGTCTCTAATATTTCCCACGATTTAAAAACACCGATTACGACTCTAAAAGCTTATATAGAAGCAATTAGAGAAGGCATATGTATAGACATGGCATCCGTTATAGAGTATATGGACATTATGCAGATACATATAGATAAGATGGCAAGACTTACCGATGATTTGTTTTATCATTATATGAAAGAGTTGGGACAACTATCAGTAAAACCTATTGAACGGTATAGTAAAGAATTATTATTACAAATAATAAAGCCAATTGCTCATTATGTTAGAAAAGAAGAGATTATATTTATTGAACCAGACGAAATACCAGATGTTCTAATATTTGCTGATGCTTATCGATTAGAACAGGTTATTTCCAATTTAGTAAATAATGCATTGAAGCATACAACGAAGGGCGATAAAATACAAATAATTACGGAAATTGAAGAAGAAAAATTCAAAGTAACAATTGCAGATACGGGAGAAGGAATTTTATCTAAGGATATGCCATTTATATTTAATCGCTATTTTCAGGGAAAACACACTACGGGTAAGTTAAAAGGTAGTAATGAAGGTGCAGGATTAGGATTATCCATCTGTCAACATATTATAGAAGCACATGGTGGAGAGATTTCATTTCGAAGCGTTAGAGGAGAAGGCACTACTTTTTACTTTACAATTCCGCTGAATTAATACTTTAAAGCTTGTAATACTTTATTTATAATTTGATAAGTATTTATATAGTATTGGATGATATAATTTTTTTAACTTAATATAAAAGGATTAGTAATCCAATGAAGATACTATAGTAGAGGAAGTGTGAAATAGAAATTATGAATGACAAAAAAGTAATAGTGAAAGCGAATAATTTGTGTAAGACTTATATTTCGAGTAGTGAACAGTTTCATGCAATAAAAAATTTAAGTGTAGAAATCTATGAAGGTGATTTTACTGTTATTATGGGTAATTCTGGATCGGGAAAATCAACACTTCTATATCTTTTAAGTGGACTTGATGCAGCAACCGTAGGGGAAGTATATTTCAGACAAGACCGGATAGATAAATATGGAGAAAAAAAACTTACCAAATTTCGAAGTGAAAAGATTGGGTATATCTATCAGAGCATCAATTTAGTTCCGGACTTGACAATATTTGAAAATATTGTATTACCTGGGTATATTACAGGTCAGAACAAAAAGAATATAAATAAGAAGGCAGTCTCCCTTATGGAGGTCATGGATATCGAACCATTAAAAAATCGTCTACCCTCTCAAACTTCAGGAGGGCAGCAGCAAAGAGCAGCAATAGCGAGAGCTTTAATTAATTCACCTGATATGATATTTGCAGACGAACCGACTGGAAGCTTAAACTATGATCAGGGCGTTTCTGTATTGAATATTTTAACTGATATGAATCGTAAAGGTCAATCGGTTGTTATGGTAACCCACGATATAAAGGCAGCTTGTAGAGCGGATCGGGTTATTTATATTAAGGATGGAAAGATAGATGGAATATTAATATTTGACAAGTTTCAAGAAGAAAATATAACGCAAAGAGAGACTACTATTTTTTCTTATATTACCAATGAGGGGGATAAGAAATGAATTCAGTGTGGTTACTTTGTCTGTCAAATATAAGGAAAAAAAAGTTGCAAAATGGACTAGCAATGCTTCTGATTATGTTGTCCACATTACTTATGGTAACAGCAGGTACAATCATTATGAGTACCAGTGATGTTTTTACCAAACTTCATGAAGAAACGAAGGGTTCCCATCAAGTATTAATGTTTAATCAAAGTTTACATAATCCAATTGAGGTATACCAATGGTGGGAGAGTGAACAGGGAGTTACAAGTTCTGCCTTAATGTCATATACAAACTTAGCGGGAATTTCGTATCATGGAGAGGAAATCCAGAATGTCTATCTCTATATGATGAACACACCGGAACAAAAGTTTGGCGTAGATAAGCTTGTTTTCATGGATGGTACTGAAGCATTGGTTCCGGAAATAGGAACAATATGGATACCTACTTCTCTTGCCTATTCAAATGGTATTTCCATAGGGGATCAGTTGCAATTTGGAACAGGTACGAATATATTTACGTTGGATGTCTCAGGTATTGTGATTGACCTACCGTTTTGTGCACCTTTTTCGAATGGAGCACGTATTTGGATGAATCCAGAAGATTATTATCAAAAAATTAAAAATATACAAGGGCAAGAACAGATAATGTTAGGACTAAGATACGATAATTATAGTCAGAGCAGTGAGATATGGCAAAGTTTTGAAAAATCTTTAGGTATTCCTTATATGGGTGAATTAAAAAGCTTTGATGAAATTTCAGGATTTTATCTCATTATTAATCATATTTTAGGCCTTATAATGATTTTTCTTGGTGTGATTATGTTTTTGATTGCTTTATTTACGATTAAGATTACAATTACTGATGCGATTTTGTCAGACTATAAAACAATCGGAATAATAAGATCATTAGGCTTGACTGCTAGTAAAACAATAGCAGTTTACGTTCTGCAATTTTCCATGATAGCTATGGTTGCCGTAGTGGGTGGAATTATCGCAGGCGGAATGATTTCAGAAAGCATTCTTTCTAATACACTGTCCTATATTAAGAATGATAAAACACAATTAGGAATGAGTGGAGTATATAGCAGTGGTTTGGTAGGAGTAGTTGTATTGTTGTTAGTTATATTATTTGCATATAATCAGGCAAGAAAGGTTAAAAGTATCCAACCTGCACAGGCAATACGGTTTGGTATGTCAGAAATACATAACAGTAAAATGACAAAGAATTTGTTCAGCACTGGATTTTCAAAGATCGGTTTGGAGCGATATCCAGTATCATTTGTAATTGGGATCAGAAATCTATCAAAAAATAAAAAAAGTTCTTTCTTAATGATACTATTAACTATTATGACATCAGCAGTAATGGTATTTGGGTTTTTATTTTTGTTTAGCTTAGCCAATATACAAAAGAATGCTCCGCTTTGGGGATATGATTCATCACATATAGCAGTAACATTCATAAATCAATCAAATTTCTCAAGAATAGGATTTGAAGAAGAGTTATTATCCGATAAAAGAATTAAATATATAGGCAGTTATAGCGGTACAACAGGAATATTCCCAATCGATACACTAGATATAACAAACGACAATTCATCATTAAACCTCAGTATAGATGTAATAGATGGAAGTTTTGACGAATTGGGATATGCGGTTATTAAAGGACATAATCCAGTTAATAAAAATGAAATTGCTTTGGGTATTAATGCATCTGCGCAACTTGGAAAGGTGGTAGGAGATATATGTGAGGTTTATATAGAGGGGAAAAAACATACGTTGACGATTGTAGGAATTTATCAATCCATTGCAAATATGTCTAATTCGGCTAGAATTACTGTTGATACAATAAAAAGAAACAATGCTAATTATAATAAAGCAGAAAATTATTTTATTAACTTAATAGATATAAATGACGCAGATAAAATCGTAGAGGAATTGAATGTGAAATACAAAGGTGAATTAACTGCTGTATCACAAAAAACATTAATTGATGATGTTTTTACAGAAGTTGTTGGGATATTATTTTATCCAATGCTAATCCTCGGATTATTATTTGCAATAGTGACTTTTATCATTATATATAGTACATGCCGAATTAATATTCAAAAGGAAAGTAAAAGTTATGGAATTTATAAATCCATAGGTCTTACTTCTTATCGGATAAGATCAGCAGTGACAGGAGGAGTAATAGTCCTGTCAACAGCAGGTACTATTCTTGGGGTACTTGTAGGAATATATATGATACCTGTACTGATGGAGAAACTTCTTGTGAATTATGGAATTGTAAAACTTCCATTGCTCTTAAACTGGACAGGAGTTTTAGTAGTAGCAGTTTTTACAATAGTTGTTGCAGGTATTGGCTCATGGCTATCATCTGCAAGAATTAAAAAAACATCTACAAGAATACTTGTTATTGAATAGATGGTAACAAAGCAAAAGAATAAAAGATTTATCATACGGATTTAAATGCCCCAATGCTAAACATTATGCAATTACAGTGTTTAGCATTGGGGCACTTTTTAGGTAGAATAGTAAATTAATTTACTATTCCGATATTAGGAATAAGTATCCTGATTCTGGTTTATTTGAATTGGCTTCTTTCTTTTATTATATAATCTAAATGCCGTAAGTAAAGCTCCTAAAGCACATATGGATGCAGCAGCAATATAAGCGCCTCTCATTCCATAGACAAACACATCATCTCTACCCACGACATAGTTAGATACGTTATAACCGATTTTACTGCTCATTCGGCCGTATAAAATCAATATCGATAAGGATATTCCAGTTATCATTCCTAAATTCCTAATTAAGGCGTTCACACTCCCTGAGATTCCAAGCATATTCCGAGGTGCATTTGACATAATCAAAGAAGTATTTGGTGATTGAAATAATCCATTACCAATAGACATGATTATTACATAAATTATTAATGTGTACAAACTGGAAAATTCATTTATAGTTGACATTAGAAAAAGTCCAATGCTATTGAGCAATAGTCCGACAAATGTAAGAAATTCTGAACCGATTTTATCAGACAGACGACCACTGATAGGAGCTACCACCGCCATAATGAGGGGATAAACAATCATAATCATTCCCGTGAAAGCAGGAGAATATTTCATTGTATTCTGTAGATAAAAAGGTTGGATAATTGTTGAACTACTAATGGCGACAAATGAAATAAATGCACAAAAAATACTGAGTGAGAATAATTTGTTATGAAAGAGCTTTAACTGGAGAAGCGGTATCTCGGTCCTCTTTTCCACAATGATAAAAATTATAAAACTTAGAATGGATACGATAAAACCGGTTATAATTGCAGGATGACTGTAACCATAGTCTTCTCCCATAATTAAGGACCCAAATAAAGCTGCAATTGAAATTGCAAATAGTATAGCACCTTTTAAATCAAACTTCTCATTGGTACTTTTCACTGATTTTGGAAGAATCTTAAGACTTAGAAAAAAGACAAAGATTCCTATAGGGACATTAATTAAAAAGATATACTTCCAGCTTAGTGAGGCTACGATAAAACCTCCAATTGGTGGACCTGCCATAGATCCAAGGGCAACAAAGGTTCCGGAGATTCCCAATGCCTTTCCTCTTTCATTACTCGGAAAGACTTGTGTGATAATACCCTGATTGGTAGCCATTGTCCCCGCTGCACCGATGGCTTGTATTGTTCTTGCAAGAAGTAAGAAGGCAAAAGAGTTTGATATCCCACATAACAAGGAACCTAAGGTAAATATAACAATTCCGAAGATAAACATTTTTGTTTTTCCTTTAATATCACCTAATCTTCCAAATATTAAAATGGTTCCTGCGATAACGATCAAATAGGAGGATACAACCCATGCAATTGATTCCGTGCTTACCGACAATTTTTCTGCCATTTTTGGTAGTGCAACGTTGACAATACTACTATCAAGGGTTGCCATAAAAGTCATTAGTACAATATTAAATAATATAAGCATTCTGTTTTTGTATATTTTATCATTTGTCTGTTCCATATAATTTCCTTCATCTTTCTATTTATTTCTGTATATTTTTGTATCCCGTAATACAATGCTAAGTAGATCTATAGTGGTATCCTTCTCTTGCTCACTAAGGTTTTGAGTTATAATATCATTCCACTTTTGCAATTCTTTTTTTACATCAGGGATAATCATTTTTGCCTTTTCGGTTAAATATAATTTATAGGCTCTGGAATCTTTTTGATCAGTTTCTTTTCTTATATATTCTAAACCAATTAGTTTTTTAATAGCTCTTGCAGACATGGCTTTGTCCACATCTAGTTCTTTGCTTATTTGATTTTGATTAATACCTTCTCCCCTATACAATGTTAATAAATATGGATAGGTACCGCTTCCTAAATTGTATTTGCTTAGAACTTCATTAGTATATGCTTGTGTACTCCTATAAATACAACTTGTGAGTTTTACTAATGATATTCGCTCAACTTGCATGTGCTCCTCCTTTCGTTAAATTCATTAATGCATTTTATCTTAATTTAGTTGATTAGTCAACGTTATTTTGCGAATATTATTTTAATGTAAATTATTACCAAATATTGTTTAATTGCAGCTTGTAATTCAGTTGTTATACAGTAAACTAAAGTTTTACATATTAAATTACTTATGTTATAATTTATGGCAGTAAACAATCATTGAAAGGAGTAAAGATACACTTGAAATCAAGTATATCTTATACGTAAATGAAAAATAATTTAAAAAGTAATTTAATCATTATGTTAAAGGGTTTTATCATTGGCTCGTCTATGAGTGTTCCTGGGGTAAGTGGTGGGACAATGGCCATTCTATTGGGCATTTATGACAAATTGATAGGTGCCATCAGTAATTTTCTAAAAGACATTAAGGGAAACATAATCTTCCTTATGAAATTTTGCATTGGTGCAGGTCTTGGTATCGGTTCTTTAGCTTTTGCCATTAAGTGGTTACTGGATGAATTCCCGTTTCCGGTTTCCTTCTTTTTTCTGGGAGCTGTAATTGGTGGCATACCAGCTTTGTATAAAAAGACAAAAGAATCCCCACTTAAAGTTTCTTCGGGAATCTATTTTCTTATAGGATTAGTTCTTGTTATTTCCATTGGCTTTATCCCGGTGGGTAACTTTGATATTAGTTCCGGTTCCGGAATGGCACACTACTTTATGCTATTAGTTACAGGTATTATTATAGCACTGGCATTAGTGTTACCTGGAATTAGTACATCACATATGTTACTTGTTCTTGGAATGTATGATGCCATGCTTTTAGCTATTACAGAATTTAATATCGTTTACATTGGTATATTGGGGATTTCCACCTTAATCGGAATTTTTCTGATTACGAAACCGATCGAATGGACAATGAATAAATTTCCACATCAGACATATTGTATGATAATTGGTTTTGTACTTGGATCTACTTCAGAGATATTCCGTGACAAAATATTACCGGCAATTCCGAGTAGCGCTAATTTTTCATGGTGGCTATCTTCTGTCCTAATATCTATTGTTACTTTTGTTCTTGGATATATTTCAATTGTATCATTATCTAGATTTTCAAACGATTAATTAAAAAACTCAAAGACATGCATTAAGCTGATATTATATCAAGTGAATGCACGTCTTTTATTTTATATTATGTTTGATTGTAAAGGAAAATAATGTTATAATTTTTGTTAATGGAAATAATTCCATAATTATGAATGTGAAACTGGAACAGGTAGAGCTGTAGTGCACCTCTTTCATATTAATTAGAGATACGATATAAAAGTTAATAAAGGAGGTTGATTTTATTGTGATAACCATGTATTTATGTTTTCTCGCCGGAGGTGCTGCGCTTCCGTTCATAAGTGTCTTTTTGGGATTTCTCGGCGATGGAATTGACACTGATGCAGATGTAGATGTAGAGGTGGATACAGACATTGATATTGGACCAGATATTAACACCATGTTCTCAATTGGTCTATTGCCATCCTCTTTAATGTCGTTATCGGCACTAGCAATAACATTTGGTGCTGTAGGTGGAATCATGTCGTTCACGGGAAAAGGAAAAATAATTACCTTTGTAACAGCGATTATCACAGGATACCTAGCATCTGTAATTGTTCAGACAATTGTAAAATCTTTAAAGAAAGTTCAAAAGAGAAGTTACGGAATTAATGAAAATGAATTATTGTTATATGATGGTAAGGTTGTGGATACTATACTTCCAGGTCAGTTAGGTACTGTTAGTTTTATAACATTAACAAACATACTGGTAAGTTATCCGGCAAGATGTTCTGATGAGAAGCTAAAGCTTGAAACAGGAAAAATTGTAAAGGCGAATGAATTAAAAGATGGCATATTTATCGTTGAACCCAAAAATAAGTACGAGTAAAACAACCAAAAAGTACTTAATTAAATAAAAAAAATGGAGGAATCATTATGAGTTTGTTATTATCACCATCAGGAGTATTTGATTATGCCCCTATTATTATCACAATTATAGCAGTAATAGCAGGTTTTGCAATTTTGACAAGTATTTTCCGTATGTGGAAGAAGGTTCCACAGGATAAAGCAATGGTAGTTACAGGTATGAAAAAGAGAGTCATCACTGGCGGTGGTGGGTTGGTTATTCCGGTATTGGAAAGAACCGATACGATATCTTTGGGCAACATACAGTTAAATATAAATACTTCTCAAACAATGTCATCACAAGGAGTTCCTATTGATGTAGCTGGAAACGCTGTAATTAAAGTAAGAAATACATATGAGAGCATTTATGCAGCCATAGAACAGTTTTCAGGGACGAATGAATCTCAAATTCAAGGGTCAATATCGGAACAGGTTACTCTTATACTTGAAGGTAAACTACGTGAGATAGTAGCATCGATGACAGTGGAACAGATTTATAATGACCGTGAAGCTTTTTCAGCTAAAGTGCAAGAAGTTGTTGGAACTAAGATTGGAGAGATGGGCCTTGAACTGAAAGATTTTTCGATCAAGGATGTAAATGATACCAATGGATACATAAGAGCGCTTGGTGCTAAGCAAATAGCAGAAAAGAAGAAAGATGCAGAAATAGCGCAGGCTATGGCTCAAAAAGAGGAGTCCATTCAGAAATCAGCCGCAACAAAAGAGGGTGAAAAAGCGCGTTTAGAGGCGCAGACCGAAGTTAGTGCTGCTGTGAAAGCCAAAGAAGTACAGGAAGCACAGTATAGAGCGGAGCAAGAGTCGGCTAAGGCTAAGGCAGATGCCGCTTATGAAATTCAAAAGAGTATTACCAACAAGGATGTAATTGCAGCACAAATGGAAGCAGATATCCTAAGACAGCAAAAGCAAAAAGAACTACAAGAAGCACAGTTACAGGTAGAGATTGCTAGGGAACAGAAGCAGACCGAGCTGGAACAACGTCGTGCTGAAAAGACACGTGAGGAGTTGAAAACTAAAATTGTTGAGCCAGCAAATGCCGAAAGGGAACAGAGAATGGCAGAAGCGGATGCTGAAAAGTATACTAAGATTGCGGAAGCGCAGGCAAGAGCAGAAGCAAGAAAAGCAGAGGCGAATGCAGAAGCAGAAGCTATCAAGGTGAAAGCAGAGGCAGATGCAAATGCAGCAACGGTTAGCGGAGAAGCGAAGGCAAAAGCAATCAGCGCAATAGGTTTAGCAGAAGCAGATGCTATTAGAGCAAAGGGTCTTGCAGAAGCAGAAGCTATGGAGAAGAAAGCAGAAGCATACAAGAAGTATACTGGAGCAGCTATGGCGGATAAGTTAATTGAAAAATTACCGGAGATTGCTAAAGCAATCGCGGAGCCATTGAGCCAGATCTCAGATATTAAGATTTATAGCGGCGGAGTTGATAGTGTAGCAGATAATGTACCATTAGTACTCGCTAAGGTGTTTGAAACAGTACAAAGTTCCGTTGGTATCGATATGAAGAGCATTGTTTTGGCTGATAGTCTTGAAGCTAAAACGACAAAGAATATCAATGTCACTGGTGTAGGCGAGATGCTCACACATGAAATTAGTCAATAATGCTGCTCTGTGTAGTGTGTTTTTGCCGGATAGATAAATCATGATTAATAGAAGGAGCATTTGCAATTAGCTAGTTAAGCGGCACTGCAAATGCTCCAATTAATTATGGCATAGTAACTTTAATTTCCTTTTTTAAGAACAATGCAGGCACCAACCCAAAGAGTGTTAAGATTGAAGCTATCATAAAGATATCGTCAAGGCCTTTGACAAAAGACGATGCCTGAATCTGAAGACCCTGCTGTGAAGATCTTTGAGCGTATAATAAACGTTTCAATTGTAGGATTATAAAAATGGAGGTGTTTTTTTTGCTTCAGATTATATTAGGATTTGTAATAATAATCATGATAATCAGTTTGTATGCATCTTTTCAAGCGATGGCCAGGCCGAATAAGAATATTCTGCTGGGAATTAGCCTTCCATCCGATTATGCAAAGAGTTCAGAGATTATGGAGATAATCAGGCCATATAAAAAAATGAATCGGGTTCTTCTCATCTTCTTTTGTATAACTGCAGCGCCCATCTTTTTCATTTCCTATACTTCTATTATCATCCTATATTTCACAGTATGGTATAGTCTTTATATGGCAGTGAGTAATCATTATATGAAAATATATAATCGTAAGCTTCTCCTATTAAAAAGCAGAAACCTTTGGTTCCATGACGACAGCATGTACCATGTCTTAACAGATGTTAAATTACAAGCATGGTTTAAAAAGCATGGTTTGTTATTGGATGATAAGGAACAAGTCTATGTGGATGATGATAAATATTGGCTGAAGGGGTATTATCACAATCCTTTTAATAAGAGGACCATGGTTGATAAGCGTTTTGGTGTTGGCACATCTTTAAATATGGCGGCAAAAGGCGGCAAAGTATTTGCTATTGGAATTTCAGCTTTTACGATCATTATGATTGGCGGCATATTTTTGTTATTTGTACTTATGGACTTTTCAACGTTTCACCTTACTATAAATGACGGCACAGTTAATATTCAGGCACCTATGTATGGCTATCAATTTCATACGGATGAGATGACTCAAATTATTTTGACCGACTCAATGCCTCAAAAGGGAATCAGAACCAATGGGGCATCAACCGATACGTATATGCTTGGAAATTTTAATTTTACAGGTTATGGTAAGGCAAAGGTATATGTGTATAAAGATTATTCACCGTATATCATGATAAAACTTAAGGATTTAACAGTGTTTTTTAATACGAAGTCGGGGGATAAGACGAAGGAATACTACGAGATGTTAACGGAAGAGTTAAAAGATTAGGTCTATCAGAAAAAAGTTACTGGTTCGGGAATCAAATTGATAGCCATTTAAAAGGCAAGCACTTCATTGATGTGAGTGCTTGCCTTTTATTCAAATTTTATTCCTCATCCTTTTTCTTAAGTTTTGAAGCCACGAACAAAACTATTAACCCTATAACGACGAATGCAATTTCTACAATTCTCTTATATTCGCCCAAAAAGCTCATCGATCTAAGCTCGAGACCCACTAGTGACAAAAGAAATGACATAATACCTGCCAATATTAAAACCCCACCAATTTGTGTTAATTTATCCAAAATAAATACCTCCAATGTAATTTGTATTTTGTTACAAGAGCGAGACCCTTGTCCATTGATTTTCTATAAAGTAAAGGAATGTTAATAATAATGATGTTTGCTCACTTCTCTAGGTGTCCACCCTGACTTTTTCTTAAATTCTTTGTTCATATGAGATTGGTCATAATAACCGGTATTATGAGCGACTTGAATAATACTTTCATTCTTTAGGCTATGTGCTGCCACATAAAAGCGCAGAATACTTCTATACTCTTTTAGTGAGAGACCAAGGACAGAATGAAAATCCCTTTGTAGCTGTCTGTAGGATATCTCCATGTCACTTGCTATGGAATGGAGTTCCCGGTCCTTGGCAACCTCTTTGGCTGCAAAAATTACTCTTTCCATTGTACTACTTATAGGAAAGCTGTGTTTTTCAAAAACACGTAAGATATAAGCCTCAATATTAGGAATCCAATATTTAACCGGATGTTGAAACAACATCCGACCCAAGCGACAAAAAGGGTTTTTCTTATCGAGAAATATTGAATTATGACAAAGGGATGGTTCCAAACCGGTTATAGAATAAAATAACGAGAAATCCATATCAAGGATAAACATGGATATTTTATGTACTTTTAAATGGAGTGGATGTATATTAAGCCCAAAGGCCACAATATCGCCTGCTTTTACTTTTATATTTCCATATTGCCCATACCCATCAAGTATATAAGCTATGTGAACGGCAGTATCTGCGGGTGTCGTTATATATCCATCCTCTAGTATCCAGTAGGAATACAGTTTAAGACCTATGTATTCTAATGCTGATTTTCTAATGTACTGTGGTATCTTCATATCGATTGCTGGTAAGAGTTCCTTCTCCATCGTCAAGTCCTTTTTAATATGTGATATTTTAATAATAACCCTAATGAGCACAATCTTCAACTTTTTATTAACTAAAAGTGGCAATAACTTTTCTTAATTAAATACCATAGGCTGAAACCTCTCTTTATTCTTTTGTATCTTATATTCATGAAATTTTCATTCTATTAATACTACAATTCATTTTATACAATTCAGTAACCGTTGTCTTGTAAAAACACGACATGAATAAATTACCATTTTTAAAATAATTTTTTTATAAAAAATGCTGATAAAAACTGCATTGCGGCCATTTATTATATGACATTATATGACAAAAAATTAACAAATTGTTGACAGATGCAATTTCATAAATTAGTATATGGTGGTGCAAGTAATAATGGGGACTAAAAATATATTAGCACAATATTCATTTTAAATTACGTATGATAAGAGAGGGAATGACATGAAAAACAAATATTTTACAACAGCATTGAAGTCCGTATTTTTCTTAACTTTACTTCTGGTAGGATTGGCAATCAATACGAATTATGTTAAGGCAGCTGACGGAGAGATTACAGCAGTTACAATTAAAACCGGTGATGAAGAAGTAGCAGGCAGTATGTACTCTGGCAAGCTGTTAGCAGTGGGGGATGACGGTTATGTTAGAGGTTCTGTGATAAAAGTTTCAACAGATTGCTCAGGCCTATTACGTTTTCATTATCAAGGAAATAATTCTGATATAGTATCATTAACCGTATATTCGGATGAAGCACTTACTAATGATATTGCATATACTTCATTAGATGCTTCTTCAGAAGTAGTAACAAGTATTGGTTTGACTATTCCAGATGCTGGAACTTATTACTTAACTGTAAATACATTTGAGGAAAATGATATAGATTTTTCCATTGGTGCTGATATCTATTCCGCTGATGATGACAGTCTAACAGCAGGAAAAAGTAAATTAGTTACGCTTTTAAGTGAAGAAGATAGTAATTATTATAAAATTGCAACTAAGAGCCAAGGTACAGTAAAAGTATATACTACTTATGCAAATGGAACAGATTGTTATGCAGATGTTGATATATACAAAAAAGTGGATGATAAGATGAAAGTAGTTTCAGAAGGTAAATCTCTAGCTGCGGGTACTATTACCGGTTTGGCAAAGGGTACATACTATATTAAATTATCTAATGGTAGTGATTCCTATTATTCAATTAAATATAAATTTACTAGCGTTACAGATAAAAGTGGTGCACAAAAATCAAAAGCTGCAGCACTAAAGTTAGGTACTGCTTCAAAGGGTTTAATTCTTACCACGGATAAAACTAGCAAAGGAGATTGGTATAAAATTAAACTAACAAAGGATCAAGCAGTTACCGTTGCATTGTCTGGTGATGTTACTGGAGATGTAACTTTAGGTTTTTATGATTCTGCAAACGATCTCTTTGGTGAACTTTATATTGATGAGTACTCAGCTAAAGACTCTGCAAAACCTAGCACAAATAGTAAAACAGGAAAATTATCAAAAGGAACCTACTATCTTAAGGTGACAAAAGATGATAGCAGTACTTCAGGATCATATTCCGTTATAATTAAATAACAATAATAGGATAAAACCATTATGCTAAACATGCACAAGGCCTCAAGTTTTGAGGCCTTTCTATTAAATAGTATAACCACAATCGTATTCTTTCCAAAGATTATGATTGAAAGCATATACAAGAGAGGAAGATTTATATGATAACATCATTTAGTGAAAGTGTTGAGAAATCACATGAGCGCAGAGTGGAACAGTTAAGGGCAGAGTGTAATAAAGAAAGAATGGAATTTATCAATGTGCAAGAAATCTCACTCCGAGATGTGAATGCCACAAAAGCTGCGGTAGGATCCACAGTTACATCGCTAGTAGGAGGAAAAGCTGAATATGATTTCCTTCAAATATACACGTTAAGTCAAGATAATCAAATTCAATACTTCTATCAGCCATTTAGTGGGATAACGCCACTTCCAGGACAACATTTTAAGGTATTGCCCGGCTCATTAAAAAATCCAATCCAATACCGAATTAAAAAGAAACAGACCTTCAAAGAATCACTTTATCAAACCTATATTAATCGGATACCTTTTTTAAGTGCAAAAAAAATCCGTGTTTGTGAGTGGCTATGTGTGGACGCTGAGGAACAGAGTAAATTTAAGAAATTAAAGTTACCTTTCTTGCGTGAGATTTCCCATGTATGGCAAGATGGGCTTACTAAAATAGAATTGGGTTGGACTTTTCAAGCGAATGCTATAAACCAAGACTATACCCTGGTAAACATGCAAACAGGTAGATATGGCGCGCTGGGAGAAAGATCCGGTCTGAAACAGTTTAAGGAAATATGTTCTTTTATTTCACAATTTGGTAAACATTATTCAGGGGATGGTTCCAATAATGTAATGATTTCAAATTCGTACTTAAGTTCATCATTTGGAAAGAAATATCTGTCCGATGAGCAGGAAAATAGATATAATGGTACACCGATTTGGAAACCTGTTAATGTAGTAAAATCAATTATTACCAATTTATTAAAGTTCGAAATTCATAAGAAAGTTTACTTATTACAAAATATTGATGCGAAAAAGATGAAGAATCTTAAGAGTTGCGTTCTTGATAAAAATAGCATCGATCAATCGGAGGTAATCGCTGCCGCTGCTATGGATACGTTTGGAAATATGAAATCTGCAGCTGTTTTTACAAAAGATAAATTATATATTTCTGATTTGGAATATAACCTAACACTTGATCTATCTGAAGTTCAGGCGTGTACAGGATTAAAAGGTCTGTTGGATTCATCGTTGGAACTAATATTATCTAATGGTGAAACAACTAAGATACAAGTTACCTTAATTGGTGATTTTATGAATGACTTTTTTAAAGAACTATGTAAAATGTAAGTGAAGTTAAAAGGATTGAAAGCCATTTTTTAACACAAATCTGTACTCAAATGAATAATATATATAAAATATTATTGTTTGAGGTTATTAATGGGATACTATGTTACAGTTGATTCTAAGGTAAAAATTTATGTTGAAGATCTTAACCCTGAGTGCGAAAAGACAATTCTATTTCTGCATGGTTGGCCTGGAAGTCATGAGCTGTTTGAATATCAATTTGACCAGCTTCCTAAATTAGGATATAGATGTATAGGAATAGATACAAGAGGATTTGGCGGTTCAGATAGGCCTTTTAGTGGTTATGACTATGACACTTTGTCAGATGATGTCAGATGCGTAATTGATACATTAAAATTACATGATATTACGATGGTAGGACATTCAACAGGAGGATCAATAGCGGTAAGATACATGGGCCGTCATAAGGGTTATGGGGTATCAAAGCTTGTTCTATGTGCTGCAGCGGCACCTAGTCTTATCAAGCGCCCTAATTTTCCATATGGGTCAGACAAAGAAACTGTTTTGCAAATTATTGAAGGAACCAATAATGATCGGCCTAAAATGCTTCAGGATTTTGGTGATATATTTTTCTTTCTGCATATAACGGGAGCTTTTTCAGATTGGTTCTTCCAATTAGGATTACAGGCAGCAGGTTGGGCAACTGCGGCAGTTGCAAATACATGGTTAAAAGAAGTGCTGTTTACAGATCTGGGAGCGATATATGTTCCAACTTTAATTATTCATGGCATTCACGATAAAGTTGTTCCATTTCAATTAGGTGAAATACAAAATCAGCTAATTAAAAATTCTAGACTTGTACCATTTGAATTCAGTGGTCATGCGACGTTCTACGATCAGAGGGACAAATTTAATGATGTATTGGTGAAGTTTATAAATGATTAATTTGCCTTATGCAATTTGGGGTTATTATAATGCAGCCTATGTTAAAGCAAATGTGGTCACATCAAGTGAATTCCCTTACGATATTGAAATAATTGCTGAAAACTTATATGTACCGTGGGCAATAGATATAAGTGATGAGGGAGTACTATATTTCACGGAGCGGTCAGGGGCAGTTAGAATGATAAAAGATGGTAAATTAGATCCGCAGCCAATCATCCAATTTCAAACACCCTTTGTAAGCCAGGGTGAAGGTGGTTTGATGGGTATTGTGTTAGACCCAAATTTTTCGGATAACCATTATATGTATGTAATGCATTCACATGAAGAAGATAATCAAATCTATAATCGTGTTCTAAGATTACTAGAACAGAATAATAGGGCATCCATTGACAGAGTTCTTCTGGATAAAATTCCTGGAGGAGCAATTCACGATGGAGGAAGGCTAAAGATAGGTCCAGATCAGAAATTGTATATAACAACGGGAGATGCAGGGAACTCTAATTTAGCACAAGATCTCACAAGTACAGCCGGAAAAATACTTCGAATAGAATTAGACGGTGAGATACCACAAGATAATCCATTTATGAATTCTCCTGTTTATAGTTTTGGTCATCGAAATCCTGAAGGATTAGCATGGAATGCTGATAATATCTTGTATGCATCCGATCATGGACAAATGGCTCATGATGAAATAAACAGAATACAACCAGGAGTCAATTACGGCTGGCCTCTCGTTCAGGGAGATGAAGACACCAATGGCGTTAAGATACAAAAACCTCTGATTCAAAGTGGTGTAGTCACATGGGCGCCGGCTGGTATAACCTTTGTAAATCAAGGGCCATGGCAGGGAAAATTACTTGTTGCTACTTTACGTGGAGAACAGCTACTTGTTATCTCTTTGAATGAAAAAGGAACAGAAGTGGAGAACGTAGAATCATGGTTAGGGAATGAGTATGGACGTTTGCGTGATGTTATTCAGGCAAGAGATAGATCAATTTACCTAACAACAAGTAATAGGGATGGCAGAGGTAATCCAGATATTGCTGATGATATAATTATCCGACTCGTTCCTAAAAACGGTATTTAGTAAGTTTTTAAAGCACTACAAGTTATGATTGGCTTCAATTTTCTAGAAGCTTTTCCAATCATACGGAGTTAAGTCTTGTCGACTTCACTAATTTAAAGGGAATCAAGCCTTTTGCAGGAGTGGTTCCTTTTTTGTCAATTAATAATATTTATGATCTACCCAATCAAAAACTAGCAACAATTTCAACTTGCATTATGTGACATTATTGATTATACTGAATAAGCATTATTTATTTTATATTTAAAATATAATAAAGGACAGTTCGTAACCATCCTGTCGGTAAACAAAACTAGGGATTAGTAGTGGAAACTACTCTATTTGTTTATGGGCTTATGCCCTATTTTTTTTGCGTTTTTTTAAAATTAAATATACAGGAGTTTGAACTTTACCGAAAGAAAGGATTCATATGAAAGCATTAGTTCTATTTAGTGGTGGTGTAGACAGCACGACCTGCTTGGCAATGGCAATCAATTCTTATGGGAAGGAAAATGTTATTTGTCTTTCGATATCATACGGTCAAAAACATAAAAAGGAGCTGGAAGCAGCAAAGAATATTATTGAATATTATGGTGTTATGAGTTTATCACTAGACTTAGAAAAGATATTTGCCATGAGTGACTGTTCTTTATTGTCCCATTCCAATCAGAGTATTCCAAAGATATCTTATTCGAAACAGCTAGAAGAAACACATGGCAATCCTGTTTCTACTTATGTTCCATTTCGTAATGGTTTGTTCTTATCATCTGCAGCGAGCATTGCACTTTCAAAAGACTGCGAATACATTTATTATGGTGCACATATGGATGATGCCGCTGGCAATGCTTATCCAGACTGCAGTACAGTGTTTTATGATGCAATTGCAAAAGCAATATATGAGGGAAGTGGTCAAAAACTTAAGGTTATTGCTCCGTTTATCTCTTTAAACAAGACACAGATTGTAGAAAAAGGTATTGAATTGTTAGTACCTTATGAACTTACCTGGAGCTGCTATGAAGGTGAAGAAGAACCTTGTGGTAAATGCGGAACCTGTATAGACAGGCAAAGAGCATTTGAAAATAATCACATAACAGATCCAGCCATGAAAGAAAGGAATTAAATACTATGTCAGGTATTACAAACACGAAAAAGAATGTTTTATCCACACACCAATATTCTAATATTCAAAAATTAACCATATCTGGTATTATTATTGCACTATACTGTGTCATTATGTACTTTACACAATCTATCTCATTTGGTCCTTATCAGGTTAGAATAGCAACTTCACTCTATGCTCTGGCATACCTATATCCTTTCCTTGTTATACCCCTAGGTATTGCAAACTTTCTTTCTAATATGCTTGGTGGTTTAGGAATAGTCGATATGCTTGGCGGATGTTTTGTAGGTATAATAACTGCATTTTTAGTTACATTGATCCGTAAATACAAATTGTCGCAATGGCTTTGTATCGTTCCAATTATATTAATCCCAGGTACAATTGTTCCGATATGGCTCTCCCTTATGAACTCACTTCCATATGGCTTATTGGTGGTAAGTCTATGTATTGGCCAAATAATCCCTAGTATAGTTGGTGTATTACTAATTAAGACTTTAAGCAATGTACTAAAATATAATTAGTAAATTAGAAAGCAGAAATTGGAATTAGAATTGTTAATATTAGCTAATCTGTTTATTTCAAAAAGGAGAATTGTAATGAGTGGAAGAAATAAAGATGAACTCCAAGGGGTTACCCAATTAGGAAACCAAGGGACCAGATACCCTGATAACTACGCTCCGGAAATGCTTGAGAGCTTCATTAATAAGCATCCTGAAAATGATTATTTTGTAAAATTCAATTGTCCTGAGTTTACAAGTCTTTGTCCAATGACAGGACAGCCGGATTTTGCTACGATATATATTTCTTATATTCCAGACCTTTTGATGGTAGAAAGTAAATCTCTTAAGCTTTACTTATTTAGCTTTCGGAATCACGGTGATTTTCATGAAGACTGTGTCAATATAATTATGAAGGATCTAATTAAATTGATGGATCCAAAATATATTGAAATATGGGGAAAATTCACTCCAAGAGGAGGTATCTCAATCGATCCTTATTGTAACTATGGTAAGCCAAACACAAAATGGGAACAAGTTGCATTCAATCGGTTGATAAATCACGATTTATATCCTGAGAAAGTGGATAACCGCTAGAAACTTGTGTAGAAGAAAAGCCTTGGAACACTTTGAAAGTGATCCAAGGCTATTTTTTACTAATTTAGCTTTACTTATTCTGATTTACTAATTTTGCGTTAATTGTCTTAATTCGCTGCTTAATTTCTCGATATTTTTAATGGTAATTACCATTTCTTTAATACTCTTATTCTGTTCATCCACTGACACTGTAATTTCCTCGGTGGTTGCCGCCTGTTCCTGCATAATTGCTGAGTTATTTTCAAGGTAATCCTGTACTTGATTAAACAACTTTGTAATCTCAATAAAAGAGGTATATTCTTCTTGGATATAATTCTGCATTGTTCCAAAAGAACTAACCATTCCATCTATACTATCGCTTAATTTTTCAACGGCTACTGCGCCATCACTTGCTGCAACACTGCCGTCTTTTGATGTATTTACAGCTTCTTGAGACTTCTTTTGAAGAGTTGATACGATATTACCGATCTCAGTTACTACTTTACTGCTCTCTTCAGATAACTTTCTAATTTCATCGGCAACCACAGCAAAACCTTTGCCGGATTCTCCGGCTCTTGCCGCCTCGATGGCTGCATTCAGGGCTAGTAAATTGGTTTGATGTGCAATTCCAGTAATAGAGGAAAGAAACTCATTAATATTCTTCATGCTCTCGCTGAGTTCATTGACGGTAACTAAGCCTTGGTCTACTGAAGCATGAATGGTTTGCATACTAACCTTCATGGAATCAACATCTTTACCATTGATTTTTACTACGTCATTAATGTTTCTTGATAACTTTTCTATTGATTTGGATTGCCCATGTCTATATTCCAGCTTTTCCTGTGCTTCTTTCATCATGGTAGAAATAGAGGAAATAGCAACAGCTTCTTCTTCCACACCTTTTGCCATTTCAAACATTCCCGTAGTTACGCCATCACTGATTTGCTGTGTTGTTTCTATATTATGCATAAACTTGGACAGATCATCGTTTAAGGTTATCGTTACCCGCTCCAATGAATGGATAACGTTCTGAAGGTCTTCCATAAGGCCGATAGATTTTCTTTCATTTTCAGCGGATAATTTAAAATAATCGTTCCCCCATTTTGCAAGGAAATATAATACAACCAATGCGATATTTACCATGACAAACTCTATAATAACATCTTTTGTAGGAATATCTCTTCCAATCAAAGGGATACGAAATACAAAATTCACTACTATAAATATAATATCCACTATAACGCCGTAAATTACTAATGTGGTCTTATCAAAATAAAGAGCTGCCATACAAAATGTTACCATATATATAATAAATACCTTAGGCGAGCCGCCTTCTGTTGCCATTAGCACAATTCCTGCCACAGCGGGGCATAAGGGTATGATGATTGACGCTAATTTATCAGGTATCTTTAAAAATATAACCGTTAAGGCAATTATGCTGGCAGCTAATGTAAATGTAAGCACCATAGTTCCTCTTTGCAAACCGGTAACTAAAAAAGCTTGCGCGGTCAAAGCCAATGAAAAAATACAAATTAATATTACATTGAATTTGTTTACTCTTTTGACATCATATGTTATTTCCATTTTTTCTCCTAAGTAATCTTGTTATTATTAATTTCTATGGTATATATTATAATCTAATTGCATTATAGCTAATTCAATCTACGAATGCAACGATGATTTCTAGTAGATTTTAACTAGGTTATACTACTGTTTTGTTTGACAATATTATACATATGTTTATAATATTTAATATAAGAACATTTATTAATAAAACTACTAAAATAGGATAAAAATATAATAAATATTGAAAGTCTACTATAATTACAAGATGAAAGCACAAAAGAATTAAAGATATGAAAGTGGTTAAGGAGATTGTAGTTATTTTATAACATATAGAAGGAGAATTTAACCTTATGGAGAAGATAGCACTGATAACCGATTCAGCTTGTGATATTAACAATGAAATTATTAGAAAATACAATATACGTATTTTACCTTTTAGAATTATTTATAAGATTAGAGAATATATAGATAAGGTAGACATAACCCCTGAAGAAATCTATAATAATATGAAATATGAGATACCAAAATCGTCATTTCCTTCAATGGAAGATATAGAGAAGGTATATCAGCAATTAGAAGAAGATAAATACACCCATGTGATTTGTGTAGTTATATCCAGCGGATTATCAGGTGCTTATAATGCTTTTAAATTGATTAGTGAACGATTTGCTGGAATAAAAACTTATATTTTTGATACAAAGTCAACCTCGGTATGTGAAGGAATCATTCTGAAAAAATGCGGAGAGTTAATAGAAGCTGGCAAAAGTTTCGAAGAGATTATAGCAAGTATCCCTGAAATGAAAAGAAAACTTCATTTTTTCTTTGCATTTGGCACTTTAGAATATGCCAGAAAAGGTGGGCGGATAGGAAAAATATCAGGAACTATCGGTGATTTTTTAGACATAAAACCGATTGTCGGATTTGATGAGGAATATGGGCAATGTTTTACTTATGAGAAAACCAGAGGAAAAAATAAATCCCTTAAAAGATTAGTTGAATTGGGAGAAGAAATTGCAAAAAAATGTGATGCTTATATAGTACATGGAAATGTAGAGGACAGTGCAATAAAGGTATATGATATGTTACGAAATAATCTTAATATAGAAAAGATATATATGGTAGGACAAATTAGTGCCATTGTTGGGGTATATTGTGGGCCTGGAACAGTAGGCATATGCTATTCGGAGAATGATTGACAATTTTTATCGTTTATGATACACTACTGATTGACCGGTTGGTTAGTCAGACGAAGGGAGATGATATTTTGAGTCAGTTTTCGGAGCAAGCGAAAGAAAGCAGAGATAAAATTCTAAAAGCAGCGGAGGAACTTTTTTCTTCGAAAGGTTTTGATGGTACTTCCGTAAGGGAGATATCAGAAAAATCCGAAGTAAAAAAAGCTTTGATTTTTTATTATTTTAAGAGTAAAGAAGAGATTCTACAAAACATTTTAGATAAATTTATATATGAAATGAAAGAAGAAGCAATTAAAGTTTTATCTCAAGAAAAATATAATATGCAAAAAGAAGGCAAGTTGGCTTTCAACCAAAATAAGTTTAAATTCTCCGAGCTGGATGATGATCACACAGTAGATCAATATTTGGATGCAGCAATTAATCAATCGTTGGATTTTTATTTAGAAAGAAAAAATATAATACGCATCATGTTTGACGAATCTCTAAAAAAGGGTAATCATAGTTCAATGCTATTTCGTATTACAGATTTGCTTTATGATAAGGATATGGAAAGCATACAGAATTCTTTAGAACAAAATGGGTTTCAAGTACAAATTGATAATACAGCTTTGGTGGAGCGTTTTTTTACTGGACTGATGCCGATGCTTAGCTTCGTTATATATTTTGATGAATGGAAAGAACATTATCATATATCAGAGGAAGAATTTAAAGCGTCATTTATAAAAAGCTATAAAACAACTTTTGGAAATCAGTATCGATCATAGTAGAATTCATTTTTTTGGAATATTGCTGACTGTACGGTCAGTCAGCACATAAAATATAAGGAGGATTTTCGTAATGAATGCAATAGAAATTAATAATTTGACCAAAAGGTATGGCACTGCCCGTGGAATTGAGGATGTCAATTTTGATGTGAAGGAAGGAGAAATTTTCGGATTTATTGGTCCGAATGGAGCAGGAAAATCCACTACGATCAGAACGTTATTGTCGCTTATATACCCTACTAGTGGGAGTGCAGAAATTTTTGGGAAAGACTGTATAAAGTATGGCGCCGAAATTAAAAAAGAAATTGGTTATTTGCCTTCAGAAGTATTTTATTATGACAAGATGAAAGTGATTGATCTTCTGAAATATTCAGCCAGCTTTTACAAAAAGGATTGTATGAAAAGGATGAAAGAATTGGCTGAAATCATGGACCTGGATCTAAATAAAAAGATTGATGATTTATCCTATGGGAATCGAAAGAAAGTGGGAATTGTTCAAGGGTTATTGCATCAGCCCAAACTCGTAATACTTGATGAACCAACCGGAGGCTTAGACCCGTTAATGCAGCAAAAGTTCTTTAATCTGCTTGGGGAGGAGAATAAAAGAGGTACAACTATTTTATTCTCTTCACATATTCTAAGTGAAGTTGAAAGAATGTGTGACCGCGTCGCGATTATTAAGGAAGGAAGGATTATCAGTCTTGAAAAAATTAGTACACTTAGGGAAAATAGTTATCTAAGGCTTAAAGTAGAAACAGCGAGTGAGGTAGATAACAAGCGCTTCTTAATGGATGGTGTTACTTGCATGGAGACACAAGGGAAAAATTTAAACTTCTTGTATAGGGGTGATATCAACCTCATTCTGCACAAACTATCAGAAGTTAAAATAATGAATTTGTTAATAGAAGAGCCTAGTCTTGAGGAGATCTTCATGCATTATTACGGGAAGGAGAATGAGTAACTATGAATATGTTTTTTCGTGAAGTGAAGGCATACAGCAAATTTACAATGATATGGAGTTGCAGTATATCCATATGGATTATTCTTCTTTCTCTATTTTATCCCTCTTTTTCAGACAATTCTGCAGTAATAGTGAAAGCATTGGAAAGCTATCCAGAGGCAGTCAGTAATTTGATTGGGCTTTCGCGGGAGAGTTTATCAAGTTATTTAGGCTTTTACACTTTTGTGTTGAATGGTGTGATTGAATTGGGAGCCATACAGGCTATGATAATAGGCGGGTCAATGTTGCTAAAAGAGATAAGTGGAAAAACAGTAGATTTTCTTCTATCAAAGCCGGTTACCCGTAAACAAATAATGACGGCAAAGCTTTGTGCAGCAGGTACTTCTCTGGCGATAACCACTTTGATCTGCTTTTTTGTGTCAAGTGTCATGGCTTCTATTATTTCTTCGGAAGCCACAAACATGAAGATATTATTTATGATCTGTATTACAGTGTTATTTGTCCAATTGATATTTATGTCCTTTGGCTTACTAATTACAGTGGTATTCTCAAAAATGAAATCGATGACCGCACTTGCGATTGGTTCTTTGCTGCTAAATGAGATTGTGTTTAATATATTTAAACCGATAATTGGAGATAATGCTGTAAGATATCTTATTCCATTAAAATATTTCAGCAGCGAATATATTTTGAATAATGCATCTTATGAAATGTCATTTGTAATTATTACGATTATTTTGATTGCCATAGGAGTAACAGCCAGCTATATTATATACGAGAAAAAGGATGTTCACGCAGCTTAATTAGCCGTTTTTGAAACTTGAGGAGGTATTTTATGAATATATTTATTAGAGAAATGAAAGCTCACAGAAAATCCCTTATTATTTGGTGTATTGGTGTGATTTACATTGTTGCGGCCAGTATGTGGAAATACGGAACAGAATACAGTTCTAACCAGTCCCTCAATGAACTTGTTAAGCAACTGCCGGCTGCAGTGCGAGTATTGCTCGGCATGAGAGGCTCCTTTGATTTATCAACGGCTAGAGGATATTATGGATTGTGTTATTACTATCTCACCATTATGGCAACAATTCATGCCTGTATGATTGGTGCTGAAATTATATCGAAAGAAGAACGGGATAAGACAACGGAATTTTTAGTGGCTAAGCCAGTTTCTAGATATAAAATTATAACAGCTAAACTACTGACAGGTTTATCAAATATCATTATATTTAATTTAGTTACGACTTTTTCCTCTATTGCAATGGTCGGTTATTTTAATCATGGTGATACACTGATAGGAGAAATAACAATGCTCATGGTCGGTATGTTAATTCTACAATTAATATTTATGCTTGTAGGGACGGGAATAGCTGCTATAAGTAAAAATCCAAAATCCTCGTCTACGATAGCGATAGTCGTTTTATTGCTTGCCTTGATGTTTGCAAAAATGATTGATATGAACAGCAACCTAGAATGGTTGAAATTTTTTACACCTATTAAGTATTATGAGGCAGAACAGCTTTTACTGCAAGGAGGATTTAGCCCAATTTATGTTATTTTATCGTTTGTTATAATTGCGACTCTCCTAGAAATAACATATGTAACTTATAAAAAAAGGGATTTAAAGGTATAGTAATAGATACCGTCGATTATAGTAAGTGTTTTGATGGATTAGATGGTTGTGCAGTATTTTATAATAGTGAGATAGAACAGTATGAGTTTTATAATGAATTATTCTGTGAAATACAGGTATCACCCTGTTCTACATTTAAAATCATATCCACATTAATGGGATTAGAAAATGGAGTTATTCATTCTGTAGAATCTACAATGGATTACGATGGAACCACTTACCCAATTGATACTTGGAATAAAGACCTAGGGTTAAAAGATGCTTTTCAAGCATCCTGCATCTGGTATTTTAGAAAAGTAATAGATCAAGTTGGACAGGATGAAGTACAAAAAGAAATTGATGAATTGCAATATGGAAATTGTGATATCAATGAATGGGAGGGAAGCACAATTAACCCATTGCCCGATCTGAATGGTTTTTGGCTAGAGTCCTCATTAAAGATAACGCCTAAGGAACAAGTGGAAACTTTGGCTAATATTTTCAATGGAGAAACTAAATATTCAGAACAAAATATTGAAATTCTGAAAGAGATAATGTTAGTTGATAAGATTGGAAGCGTTTCGATTTATGGAAAAACCGGTTCAGGTAAAAGTAATAATGCCTGGTTTGTAGGAATGATAGAGAAAGATACACAGAGATATTACCTTGCCATCCATCTAAATGATGAAAACAGCAAAGAGGTATCAGGTCCTAAGGCAAAAGAGATAGCACTTAACATTATTAATGAGTATTATATTAATTAATATAAATTTACGCCAAATGGATTTCGCGAAAAAATCCATTTGGCGTATATTTGTTTTCTAATAGTTAAATTAAATCCTAGAATCAGACCTTAAACTTATTAATCAGCATCTGAAGTTCCGCTGTAATTTGTGATAGGCTCTCACTGGCATTTGAAATTTCTTCTGTTGATGCGGACTGTTCCTCCATTCCGGCGGAAGCTTCTTCAGTTGCGGCCGCATTTTCTTCCGCTACAGCTGAAAGATTTTGTGTGATATCAAAGATTTCATCCTTTCGATCCTTCATCCGATCACTTGATTCATTTATAGTCCGAACTGCATCTTTTGCATTTTTCATAGCATCAGATATTTCTTTAAAGTTAGTTTCAGTCATTAATACACTTTCCACTTGTTCTTTAACAATAGCATCGGATTCCTCCATTTTCTTAACAGTGGTAACAGCATCTTCTCGTAACATCTGTACAATTTCATTAATTGTCTTTGTCGATTGGGTAGACTGTTCTGCTAGTCGTCGGATTTCATCCGCTACAACTGCAAACCCCTTTCCCTGTTCGCCTGCTCTAGCAGCCTCAATTGCTGCATTTAAAGCTAATAGGTTAGTTTGAGCTGCAACTGAAGTAATAAAATTACTTGCCTCACTGATCTTTTCAGAACTTTCATTTGTCTTTATGATACTTTTGTAAACAATATCCGCTGCTTGTCCATTTGCTTTTGTATTTAAAGATAAGGTATTCACAATTTCTAACCCTTTGTTTACCAACTGACTGACACGATCAGTTTCCTCAGAAAGAGTATCAATATGCATCTTATCCGTATCAATTAAGTTACCAAGTTCCATAAGGCTTTGTGTACTAGCTTCGGTACTTACAGCTTGCTCGGATGCACCCCTAGCAATTTCATAAATGGTTTGTGCTACTTCCTGGGCTGCCGTGGCAGATTGTTTTGAAGTTGCTGTCAGTTCCTCCGCCGTAGCTGATACTTGATTAGCGGTATCTGTTGTATTGATTAGAAGTTGTCTTACGTTGTCCTGCATAGCTATCAATGAATTTGTGATGATGCCTATTTCATCTCTTCTGTTTCTATATATCAGAAAAGGTGCATTGTCATCGTGACTGAAGTCAAGATTTGCCTGCTTTTTTATTACAGTTGTAAGTGAGATAATTGGCTTCGAATTTCTGTCACCTACGATAAAGGATACTATAATTACAATCAGAATAGTAATAATAGAACATATAATTAGTGCTGTAAGCAGCTTATATATCGGTAGTATATATTCTTTATCTGAAATAGCGATACCAAACTTCCAGTTTGTAGATTTTATGTTAGTTAGAACGAAATGCCTTTCACTACCATCGTAATCTTTTAATTTGGTTAGATGGTTATTCTTTTCGATATTTTGCAAGATCTCTGTACTTGTTATATTAAGAATATCTTTAATGTTATTTACTTTATCTTCCGTAGGCATAAATTCACTATTGATATGTAACATTACATTATCCTGGTCATCAATCATAAAGGCATAACTATCTTTCGTTGTAATCGACTTTTGTACGATTTCATTCAACGTCCCCAATTCAACATCCATACCAATAACGCCAATGAAATTACCATCGATTATGAGGGGTTTTGATATTACCATAACCATTTGTTCAGTTGTAATATCAAAAGATGGGGAGCCATAAAATAATTCTCCTTTTTCTTTTGCATTAGTATACCATCCTCTGGTGGTACAATCATAATCTTCGGGTGGCAACCAGCCAGAACCATCTATAAAGCTTTTATCGGCAAAACCCAGATACACATCCAAAGCATATTCATTTGATTCCGTTTTCTGCTTTAGATATTGTAATATCTGATCATTATCGAGTACTGTTTGGTTTGTAATACTGTCAACTATTTCATTCACAATCTGACCCTGAATGGATAGCCATCCATTAATTTCATTGGTATTTTTCTCAGAAACATTAATTAATTTCTGATTGTTTTCGGATGAAATGATTCCGTATGACATGAATCCAATGACTAATATAATTGCTAGAAGTGTGATGACATTCATTAATAAAAATGTTAAAACCAGTTTAACTTTCATACTTGTTTTATTTCTGCTTTTTGTCCTCGTGCTAAATTCCTTCATTCTTTTCATGTTTTTCTCCTCCGTAAGTTCATTTAATAGATAGACTACTAAACAGTCAATTGCTCCTTCTGGTTTACTTTCATGCCCACCTCCTGATTATTGGTTCTTATTTTAATCCTACAAAAATCTTAGACAATCAGAATTTGTATGGAGTAATTTATGAAGAAAATACAAAAGATAGTTTTTCTTTTGCACCATCGCTAAGAATAACTATCTTTTATTGGTTTCAAGGAACATTCCGCATCTTTATATTATTTCTAGAATATTAATTTCCTGATTTTTTAGACTTGATTATAACAGATTAATTTTGAATTTGCAATATTCATATTGTTCATTAAAAGTGCCTAAATATTGGGCTGGTTGGTTAAAATTCCTAGTTCTGTTCTGAATAATACATAGAAACACATTGACATTCTAACAATTGTTAGATAAAATAAATCTAACGACTGTTAGATTAAATTATGAATAAAGGAGACGAAATGAAAAACGAGAATAACAATACCAAACAAAAAATACAGCAAACTGCATTAGATTTATTTTCCCAAAGAGGGTACAGTGCAGTTTCCATTCGTGATATCGGAAAAATTGTTGGAATAAAAGAAAGTACAATTTATTATCACTTTAAAAATAAGCAGGAAATATTCCAGGTATTGCTGTTAGAAGTACAAGAAGTTACCAGTCAAATGACACTTTTATTTAATAACAGATTTGAGAAAATCACTAGGGTGGAAGAAGAGGAATTTGTTAGGGTTGCCTATGGAGTTTTAGAAGGATATCTTTTGGATACACACATTAATAAATTTATCCGTATGCTTATGATTGAGCAGTATGTTAATGAGGAAGCCGCTATGTTATATCAGAATATTCTTTTTAATACACCACTAAAGCAAAATGCTGAAGTGTTTCAGTTAATGATGGACAAAGGATATTTCAATCAGGATGATGCCAAACGTCTTGCGGTAGAATATTACGGATTAATCTATTTTATATTTCAAAGGTATTTTAGCAATGGAGAAGTGACAGCCAAACAAAAAGAAATAGCAAAAAGTGAATTGACTGTTCATATAAAGAGATTTTATAAAATGTATAATAAGCAGTAATAATGCGGAAAGGAGTATTAGTATTTTAATGAAAATCAGATAAGAACTATTGCTAAGAAGTGCTTATTCTTATGTGGTGAATCAGATCCTTTAGGAGAGGTTAAAAAGGTGAAAGAAAAATTTGAAAAGAATCATTTAGAATACCAAATATATAAGGGTGTAGGACATGGAATAAATCATGAAATAGCAAAGGAAATTAACCAAAAAATAATTGAATATTTTAAAGCTGAAGATACTAATACTAATAATTGATAAATTCTGCAGAAAGCCCTTTAAGAAAGGCCTTCTGCAGAATTCTTTTTATTATACAAGATAAAATTAATTTGTTAATTCAAATTCAGTATAGAATTGTTCTCCATTAATATTCTTGACAATACGGTAAGATCCAGCATCTAATTGTGGATTTAACTGACTCAAATCAACAACAAATTCCTGTTCGGAATTTCCACCAAGTGATTGAGCAAGATCAATAAACATTAGATCAGCGGTGGCGGGAACAACCTCCCAAGTTTCACCGGATAATTTCTCTATGCTATAATCTACACCATAGAAAACTTCATCGGCACTATTATTCTTAATATTTAAGGCGATAGAATCCGTTCCCACAGCATAGGAAGTGGTATTTAAGGTAACCTCAATGGTAGCAGCTTCAGAAGAAGTGTCTGTTGGTATCTCGGTAACTTCTGTTGGAGCAGTAACTGGCATCGTATTATAAAAGGCATCAAATATATTTTGATCAACTTTAAAGAAACCAACTTCAGGAGCATAAACATAGCCACCCTTAAAAAGACGAAGAGAAGTAATCAGATTATCTTTGGTTTTCACATATACGAATTTCTGACTGTCATAATCAGTGTTTTCAGTAAACATATCTATCATATCACCCATTGGAACGGAGACATAAAGTTCTTCTATAAACTGATTGAAGGTGTCGTTTATACTGTCATCTACACGTACACTTTTTCCGTAATTCCAACTGTCGTAGCTTTCCCATTGGTAAGATATGATATTATCTTGTAGATTTAATACATCAAAATAATCTGCACCACTAGTTAATATCTGTCCCCCAAAACTGTCATAGATCTCACAGCTAAAACCACCTTCGTATTCAGAATAGACCATTAATCTGTTTTTACTGTCATAACCTTTTACAGTATAGATATCACTTGCACCGATGGTTGAAGCAAATTCAGTTGCATAATCCTCTTGTTTGCTCCATTCGGTTATACTCCCTTTTGTTTTTCCTAAATAATCTCCACGTAAGCTTAACAGATCATCTTTATTAATCATAAAATTTTCATCTGTAACAAGAGAGGTGTTGCTTTGTATATAGATTCTGCCTTTATAAACAAATAATCCAATCATACTTTGCTTTACTCCACTAACTTCTGTAGTAGGTAATTCTATTACAGGAACCGTAATTCCTTCCGTTTCATTTTTAGCAGTAAGAATAGGAGAATTAGCAGAGTTTACATTAGCTCCATCTTTTGATGGGAAAAGGTTACCATAATTCATAGCAACAGATCCGGCAGTTATAATAATGGCAGCACTGGCAAAGGTAAGTACCAGTTTTTTAGTCATTGGGTTATTATTTCGCCTACTGCGTAGAGTTTCCTTCATAAGTTTTGCAGTCTTTTCATTAAAATCTGGGGATATTTTCAGGTTATTAATTGATTCTTTATAGTTTTCTTTATTCATATTCAAATCCTCCTATTAATTTTATTTTAAGCAGGTTTCTTCCTCTCGACAGCCAAGTTCCAATCGTTGCCGGTTTTTTGGATAACATTTTTGCTATTTCGTTCATAGAATAATTCTCATAGTAAAATAGATGTATCACAGTACGATACTTTTTTGGTAAGTCTAAAACCAGAGCTAAAACTTCACTTTGCTCTTTCGGAAGATAAGTGATATCCTCTTCAAGTGGAACTTTTAATCGATTCCAAGATGATTTTAAATGATTCTTACATTTATTAATGGTAACTCTTATTAGCCAGGCTTTCTCATGCTCCTCACTTTCAAAACCATTTCCTCGCTTCATTAAACTAACAAAGACGTCTTGTATTATATCTTCTGAATCAGCTATATTTTTTACATACGTAAAGGCCAGTTTAATAAGCATCCTAGAATATTTGTCTAACACATGCTGTATATATTCATCGGTACCAAATGAATAATCCATCTCTATCAACTCCTTTCACTTATAATACAATTGGGAACTGCTATATTTTTCAAAATAAATATAAAAAAATAAAATAATTATGTAAATAATAAAAGAAGTGAGCAATGCCCACCTCTCATTGTAAATAAAAATCTTTATAATTAAGTTTGCGAAGACCAAAGATAGGGGAACTGTGTGATGAATTCTATATTAAAGGATAGATGAACAAGATTCAAGGAGTTATTGAGAAAAATATTCCTAATTATTTTTGTATATATAATTTAGTCGATTTCCCAATCTAGCGAGAATTTCATTTGCGATTGTCCCGCATTGTTCTGCAAAATCTTCACAATGAATAGTTTCATCTCCATCACTTCCTATGATAGTTACAACATCATTGGGCTTCACCCCATCAATATTGGTAATATCAATGACAAATTGATCCATACAAACTCGGCCGAGAATGGGAGCTTTCTTGGAATGGAGCAATACATATGAATCTGCTTCAGATAGGTTTCTGGGAATTCCATCTGCATATCCAATAGAAACTGTGGCAATGTTCCTATCGGCATCTGCTGTGAACAGTCTGCCGTAACCTACGCTTTCATTTGCGGATAGTTGCTTTATCATAGCAACTCGTGCTTTTACGGATAAAACCGGCTGTAAGTCCAATTTTGTGGAAGTTTCGCTATTATTACTTAGCACTCCGTACAGTGCAATCCCTGCTCGAACATAATCACAAGTTAATTCTGAATAATTAAGCATACCATAACTGCTTTGTACATGTAATTTACCGGTTGAATATCCCTTTGCCTGTAAAAAAGAAACTGTTTCAGTGAATCGGTCTATTTGCAGTTGACTAAAGGTAACATCCTTGTCACTTAAACTATCTGCAACACATAGATGAGTGAACATGCCTTCAACTATAAGGAATTTGAAAGAAAGGATCTGTTCTAATTTATCTAAATCAGTATAATCTTCTCCCAAGCGGTGCATACCCGTGTCTAGCTTGATATGTACCTTAACCTTTTTTTTCATGTCATTTAATGACTTTGCATATTCGTAATTTATCACGGTTTGTGTTAGCTGATACCGTACAAGAAAATTAATATCCGTGGGATTCGTATATCCTAAAATCAGTATTTCTCCTTTAATACCGCTTTTACGAAGATGAATTCCTTCTGCAAGGGTGGCAACAGCAAAGGCACGAATAGCAATCTTATTTAATACCTTTGATACTAAAACATCGCCATGACCATAAGCATTTGCCTTTACAACCGCCATTAATTCACAACCCTTTGGCAATTGTTGCTGTATCGTTTTGGCATTATGAGTTAGTGCCGCTAAATCAATTTCTACCCAAGCCCTGCTATCTTTAGACGGTTTTATTTTTTTTTTCGTAGACCAAGTTATAACAAGAAACCAAGCTACTGCAAAGGAAAGAATACCTACTGCAAGATAATGAATCATACTATTATCAATCAATATGTTTTGAAGGTGAGCCACTTTTGCAAAACCTCTGATTAAAACTATCATCCAGGGATGTACTAGGTAGATCAGCATAGAGATTGTACGAATATACTTATTATTTTTCCCGTTGTTCTGTAATAAAAGGTGAAATAGAAAATACATACAGGGTACCAGCATAAGATACATACTATCATGTCGTTGTATATTAAAATAGTGTAATAAAATTCCCTCTATAAAAAGCAGAGCGGTGGATAAGATAAGAGCAATCATGCATTTTTGTGGATGAATTTGTTTTTTTGTGTAGCCAATCCAAGAGCCAAGTGTCAGAAATATGGGAGCGAAGAATATTCCATTTCTAGTATAATCAGAAAACTTAAAAAGTAAATGATAGAATTCTTCAATAATCGTGATTTGTGATGATATACCGTAATAACTGTCACCGCATAAACCAATCAGATACAACACCATTGAAATAAATAAAACGGTTCGAATTCGTATTATTTTCAGAAGTGCTGCAACAATTAGGATACCTGTCAAGGCCGCAGGAAGATACCAAAGATGATAAAAAGTACCATCAAATAAGATATCTTTTAGTAGCTCTTTATATAAATCAGGTTTATTAAAGTAGCTTGCATAGATATTAAGAGGCAGATAGAGAAGGATTGCCACAACATATATAATACCTGTTTTTTTACAAAATTGCTTGACATAACCCTTGTCCCCTTTTTCAATGTGTGGAAACATAAAATATCCTGTAACCATGAAGAAAAAAGGAACTGCAATACGGGCAACTATACGTGTCAGTATAAAATCAGCTGTTTCATCGAAGGATAGGAGTGGAGAAGTATGGATTGAAACTATTAAAAAAGCAGCGAACAAGCGAAATAAATCAAGGGTTGCATAACGTTTTACAGAAGTCATAGTCATTGCCTCCAAAGTGTAACAATAAACCCGTCAACATTGTTACCGGATACTTGAAACAAATCATTCTCAGGCAGATCAATGCTTGTTTTATCCGAGTGGGAATTCACGAAAAAAACCTCAATATTTTTCTCCTTTTGACTGATAGAAAGGTGCTCTCCTTCGTATGGGAATTGCTTAATAAAAGGAATGTATTCTTCTAGGCTTAAATGATTATTCCACATAATTTCAGAATGGGGGTAACCAACATAACGAAAATGCCACGGTTCATGAGAAATTCCTGTTGTTATTTCCTTTCCCTTTTCATATCGCTCTACAAATCCATATTGGGGAGCCTTTAGTCTGAAAGCACCACAGATTCCTGTATAGGGAAAGCACGGACGAATAAAGTCAATGGTACTACTGTTTTCACTTAGATCAATCGCGAGGCCAGTCTGATGCTCACTCTGATCTGGTAAGGCAACATATTGCTTGGTGAATACACTGCCATTTTCTAAAAGAGAGTCGTTATATATTTTTTCCTGTTCTTCACGGCTGCGATATCCGCTTACAGGGATAATTTCATTCTTGCAGCCGATAGACTGAAACAATTGAGACAGCAAGACAGCGGTTTTTGATTCCAAATGAATATCTTTATGATTTAAATTAAGTGGAACCAGTTGTATTTTATTTTTGTTATTGATGTGGTAATCTTTATTTACAAGAATTAAGGGCCCTTTATCAATATCCGTTTTTTCTAAAGTGATCGTTCTCATTTTTCCAACCCTAATTGAATCAGCCTGTCCACAATGTCTGCAAACTGCAATCCAATTCCTTTCATCATATTTGGATAACGGCTGTGAGAGGTAAACCCGGGGATGGTATTTACTTCGTTAAAGATGATTTCTCCCGATGGTGCTAAGAACATATCGATTCTTGCAAATCCGGAGCAGCCAAGGGCACGATAAATAGCAGCTGCAGTTTTCTTTATTTTTTCTGCAATCATAGTATCAATTCTAGCAGGCATATGAATTTTTGAAGTGTTTAGGTTGTATTTTTCAACATAATCAAAGAAGCCATCGGATAATTCTATTTCATCCACTTCACCAATAGTAAGCTTCTGATTGCCAAGAACAGCACAACCTACTTCAAAACCATCAATATTTTCCTCAATAATTATTTGATTATCATGTAGAAATGCATTTTTAACTGCCGCAGATAGTTGCTTCTGTTCGTACACCTTTGTGATACCAAAGGAGGAGCCTGCTTTCACCGGTTTCACAAATAATGGATAAGTTAAATGTTTTATTTGTTCTAGGATTTCTTCATAGGTGAGATGCCTTGAGAATACAACAGCAGTCGGTATCTTGACACCTGCTAAGGCTGCCAGTTTATGAGCTCTGTCTTTATCCATGCACAGAGCAGAAGAGAGAGCATCACAACCTACAAGTGGTATTCCTGCCAACTCCAATAGCCCCTGAACCGTACCGTCTTCGCCATTTTTACCATGTAAAATTGGAAATGCAATATCAATTACAGTTGTTTTAATATTTTTATCATCAAACTCTATCATTCCGTGAATATCACGATTTGGTGAGATAGTTGCCGGTAAACAAAGTTCTTTTTCTGTATGCCAAGTGTTGTTAAGAATCTTCTCAAATTCTCCATAATAACGGAACCAATTACCGGCTCTTGTAATACCTAATAAGATAGGTTCATATTTTTCTAGATTGATATTTGTAATAACGGAATAAGCGGATTGTAGTGATACCTCGTATTCTGTAGAGCAACCTCCAAATATAAATGCAACTTTTTTCTTTTCCATAATTTTAACTCCTATCTGCGTGCTTTAGCACGCTTACAAATCAAGATGTTGAAAATGTATTTTATTTTTCAGCTTAAAAAAAACACTCACTGCTTCGGTACTTTTATGGTACCAAAATAGTGAGTGTTCTTTTTCCGTTTTTTAATAAGAGAATCTTGCGTTTATCTTCGTAAATTCATACGATTTCCTTACGGAAGAATGGGAAGATAGATTTTGAATTCAATTTGCTCGTTTTCGCTGGAGGCAGTTATTGTTCCAGAATGTAATTCTATGATTTCTTTTGCAATGGCAAGACCAAGTCCTGCACCGCCTGTTTTTGTAGCGCGGGAGGCATCCAAGCGATAAAATTGCTCAAAAATACGATTCAATTTTTCTTTCGGTATGGTATTTCCCTGATTACCAAACCGTATATAGATACCGTCCTGCTTCTGTTCTGCAGTAATTGCTATTGTACTGTTTTCAAAGCTGTAATTCACTGCGTTTCGAATCAGATTGTCAAATACACGTTCCATTTTGTTAATATCACATTTTATTTCCATATTAGGTGCAATTTCCAATTTACATGCTAAATTTTTAGGGGCAAAGAAGGGTTTAAATTCATAGGTGATTTGTTCTAACATACGAGTTAAGTTTGCACGGCTTAATTCAAGACTAAGATTACTTAAATTAAATCTTGTAATTTCAAAAAACTCATTAATCAAATCCTCTAATCGTTCTGCTTTATCTAAAGAAATTGATAAATATTTTTCGCGAAGATCCACAGATATCTGTGGTTCATCCCGCAATAAACTCAGATATCCAATCACTGAGGTAAGTGGTGTTTTTAAATCATGAGCAAGATACATGATCAAATCATTTTTACGCTGTTCGGATTCCTTCGCCAATCGTGCATTACGGATAGCTTCCTGTTTCACTTGATTCATTTGATCTTCCACTTGTTTTAACTCTACTGGCAGATGAATTAAATCATCATTTGGAGCAATTAACAAATTACTGGCTTCGGTGATGGTATCAATAAACCCTAGTGTCTTTTTCCAATAGATCAAGAATATGATAAGAAAGCCTGATAACCAACAGAATATTAAAAATATACTTCTATAATTATTAATTGTATTAAGTATCTCGTAAATGAGATCACCAGAATACCAGGTGAATTTTGAAAAGAAGAAAATCGCTCCCAGAAAAGCAAGTGCCAAAGAAAAAGTGAAGATTACAAGTGTGATAAAAAATCTAGTAAAGACGGCCTTAGTTAATTTTTGACCGGATAGTTTGTTATTTTTCTTATTCAATCGTATAGCCAACCCCCCATACTGTTTTAATAAATTTAGGTTTTCGGGATGGCTCCTTCATTTTTTCCCGCAGCCTTGCCACATGAGCCATTACGGTATTGTTATTGTCTAAATATGCTTCTCCCCATACCGCTTCAAACAGTTCTTCTGAAGAAATCACCTTTCCTTTATGAACACACAGATACCAAAGAATTGAAAATTCAATTGGTGTTAAGGAAAGCTGTTTTCCATATAGAGTGCACTTGTGAGTATCACTGTTAATTACTAATCCAGAAAAGTCATATTCGGTATTTAGTTCAGTCTGATCTGCCGAACCCTCACCATGATTATATTTGGTATATCGTCTTAATTGTGTTTTAACACGTGCTGAAAGTTCCAAGGGGTTAAACGGTTTTGTAATATAATCATCTGCGCCGAGAGTTAAGCCCATAATTTTATCCATATCTTCAACCTTTGCTGTGAGCATTATGATAGGAAAAAAGTATTTTTCTCGGATTTTCTGACAGATAGAGAAGCCATCCATATCCGGTAGCATAACATCCAAAATAGCTAAATCCAAAGATACGGTATCAATACATTCCAGCGCTTCTTTGCCGGTATAAAACTTATATACATTATAATCTTCGTTTTTCAAATAGACTTCAACCAAATCAGCAATTGATTGTTCATCATCTACTATTAAAATATTTACACTCATAATATCCATGTATGAAATATCTTTAAATAAATCACACATCTCCTTCCCGCGATTGTTTTACATAAACAATTTTTTTCTTCATCCGTTAACATTTTACCATAGTATCTCTAAATATGGCAATTTTATTTTAAGTGATGGCTATTACATATAGGATGCGAGAGTGGTTTTTGTGACAAAGCCCAATGTAGACTGTGATATGAATAGTGGTGTATGGTTCGGGTGTCATAAGCCTAGTTTAGCGTGTAGAATGAATATCGCCACATATATATTCATTTTGTCTACCTTGCCTTCAAACAGTATATTTCTTACAAGCCTCTGAACGTATGAAAAGGCTCACGTAGTTCGCATTTTCACAGAGTCTTGACGAAATATAAACACTGTTTTCAGCCGGTTTACGACAAAACGAATATATATGCACCGCTATTCATTAATTCAGTTTTAAAGGTCTTATGACATCCAAACCATGCACTGCTATTCACAATTGCAGTTTTGAAGGGCTTTTTTACAAAAACAAGATTGTTAATATTAAGAGAAAATATCTTTCTTTCTTGATTATTTTTTAGTACAATAGAAAGGAAGTAAGGAGGTAGTAATTAATATGTTAGATAATATGGAAATTAATATGGAAGATAAAAAAATATGTGTGGTAGGACTTGGCGGTGTAGGAGGCTTTATTGGGGGTGCATTAGCAAAAATGTACTCTCATGTCTCGTTTTTTGCTAGGGGTTTACGTAAAGAATCGATTCAGAAGAAAGGCCTTATCATTAAAAGTGAGTATATGGGAAATTATCAGGTTATGCCGGAACATTTGACAGATAAGTCAGAAGACCTTGGTATAATGGATTATGTATTTATTAGTGTTAAGAACTATTCTCTAGAGCAGGTTTGCAAACAAATTGCTCCTATGATTGGTGAAAAAACAGTAGTTATACCTATTATGAATGGTATCGATCCTGCTGATAGAACAAGAAATTATCTGGGATGTGGTATTGTTTTGGATGCACTAATTTATATTGTATCGGGAAGTGAAGAAGACTTTACGATTGTTCAAAAGGGAAAGTATACTACTGTTCATATCGGAAGGAAGAATGCTACGGATGAAGAGAAGAAATCAATTGTAAATGTACATAATATCCTAGATGGAGCAGGGGTAGAATGTGTAATAGATGAGGACATAGAAGCCGTCATCTGGAAAAAATATGTCCTAAATTGTGCCTATAATATTCTAACTGCATATTATAGTGCTACTACAGGGGAATTGAGAAATGATCCACAGAAAGTACAAGAATTCTTGGCATTACTGACTGAAGCCTGTCTGGTAGGGAGAAAAAATGGTGTGAACCTTCCTGAAGGATTGGAAGAAGAGCATTTTCATCATTTTAAAAATGTACAAGCTGAGGATGCAACCAGTTCACTACGAAGAGATATGGATTTAGGAAAACCGAATGAATTAGAAACTTTTAGCGGATATTTGTTAGCAATAGGGAAAGTGTATGGATTAAACCTTCCTGTTACGGAGCACTTTTACAATCAATTAAAGGAGCAAACTAAGGCATGAATACTATATTATTCGATTTAGATGGAACCTTGTTACCCATGGATCAAGACAAATTTGTTGAGATTTACTTTCACGCATTAGCAAAGAAATGTGAACCCATGGGTTTCGATGCAGGTGCATTGATTAAGGGCATTTGGGCAGGAATCAAATCCATGATATTAAATGATGGTGAAATGAGGAATATAGAACGTTTTTGGAATACCTTTTCAAGTATCTTTGGAGAGGAGGTTCGTAAACTGGAACCAGAATTTCATAGTTTTTATAGAAATGAATTCAGTAAAGCAAAAGAAGCTACCAATCCCACTACCCTTTCGAATGAATGCATACAAATCCTTAAGAATAAGGGATATAAACTTGTGCTTGCAACGAATCCTATCTTCCCACAAGTTGCAACCTATACAAGGATGGAATGGGCAGGAATTAATCCAAACGACTTTGACTTGATTACCACATATGAGAATTCTAATTATTGTAAACCAAACCTAGAATATTATAAAGAAATATTAAATACGATTGGTAAAGAACCTACTGAATGTATGATGGTAGGAAATGATGTGAAAGAGGATATGTGTACGGAATTATTAGGTTTAGACACATTCTTATTGACAGATTGTCTGATTAATAATGAAGAAGATATAAAGAAATACAATGCGGGAAATTATGAAGAATTCTTAGAATTTATTCATAAGCTGCCTAGTGTTTAATATTATTTTTATGGATAAGGTTTAACTCTAAATATTAACTCTAAATATTTCCAAATCGTATTGACAAGCAAAATTATAGAGTATAAACTTATATTATATCAATGTAATGTTACGTTTGCACGTGAAAGAGGACACAGCAATTATGTCATATTTGGTGTGGTAACTCAACTCACTGAGAATGTACCAGTTGTGGGCTTGTCGAAGGGACAGCAAGGTAATTCTCCCAGCTTCAATCTTGATGTGATGGCAACTTAACATTTTAAATGACCATTATAAGTGGGGTAAAACGATGAGTAGGAAGAATATTTTTTTAGGTATTTTAATAATTCTAATTATATTTATTGGATCTAGTCGGTGGATAACATCACATAGTAATGCTAAAAACGACCCTACAGTAAATACCGTAGAAGAAATCGATGATGTTGAGGTAAACTTCGAATATCCAAGCAAAGTCTCATATCCTGGAATAAAACAATTCGACATTAAAATATCTTATTACCCTCCTATTGCTGTATATTGCAATATTTCTTCAGATTTAGGAAGTACATCAAGTGATAAGATATATTTAGAAAATGAGAATCTAATCATTTATTACTTCCCTAATACTGTAGGCACTTTTGAGTTGGATACTATTTTATTTGAATTTTATGACGAAAATGATCAATTAATTACTGATACTAAAATATGTATTGAATATGATAAAGACAAAAAACAATATCTTATATTTGATATGAAAATTAAATAAATGCTTCCAATAGCTACTTCCATAGTTATTGGTTGAGTAAAAAGACGTTTACAGGCTTACAGCTTGTAAACGTCTTTTTTGGTGTTGGAGGTTTGCAGGTTACTCAACTTTATATTCCATAATTAAAGTAGTTTTAAGGTAGCAATGATATATTTCAAGTATGATTAATAATAATCATCTTAGGCAGGAGGTATCAAATGCAACAGTATAAATATGACATAAAATGTGAAACACTGTCACCAGAACATGAATTTTATAAAGAAGCTTATTTATTATTAGAAGGAGCAATTATTGAAGTTATCTCCAGATTAGATATTATTAGAAAATATAAAGCCATGAAACAATATAAAGATCCAATTGAACACTGCAAGGCGAGAATAAAATCTGCTGATAGTATGAAAGAGAAACTTAGGAGAAGGAATCTGCCTGTGACAGCGGAAAGTGCCTTAACAGAAATATATGATGCGGCAGGAATCCGTGTCATTTGTACTTTCTTGGATGATATTTATTGGATTGTCAATATGTTGAAAAATCAACAGGATATTAAGGTTATTGAAGAAAAGGATTATATTCGTAATCCGAAAGCCAATGGATATCGCAGTTATCATATGATTTTACAAGTGCCGCTGCATCTTCCGGACCGAATTCAAAAGGTGTATTGTGAACTGCAGATACGTACAATTGCAATGGATTGTTGGGCAAGTTTAGAACATCAATTAAAATATAAAAAAGATATTCCAAATCAGGAGATGATTATAGGGGAATTAAAACGATGTGCTGATGAAATTGCCTCAACGGATTTGAATTTTCAGACAATTTGGGATATGATAGAAGAAATACAACATGGCGATGGAGGAAATGAAAATGAGAATTTTGCTTGCCGAAGATGAAAAGGAATTGTCGAATGCTTTGGTTGCTATTTTAAAACATAATAACTATTCGGTGGATGCTGTATATGATGGGGCAGATGCTTTGGACTATGGATTATCTGAGAATTATAATATAGTTATATTAGATATCATGATGCCAAAGATGAGTGGACTTGAAGTATTAGAAAAATTGAGGGCAAAAGGGATTTCTACCCCGATCTTAATGCTTACGGCAAAGACAGAGATTGAAGATCGCATTCTTGGTTTGGATTTGGGAGCAGATGATTATTTGAGTAAGCCTTTTGCAATGGGTGAGTTGCTGGCCAGAGTTCGTGCTATGAGCAGACGAAAATCAGAATTTACACCAAACTTAATAGAAGTTGGAAATATTAGTCTCAATAAAGAAAATTATGAATTATCAAATGAAAAATCCTCTCTTAGGCTTGGTAACAAGGAATTTCAGATGCTTGAGATGCTGATGAATAATCCAAAACGGTTAATTTCCACAGAACAGTTTATGGAACGAATTTGGGGTTATGATGCAGAAGCCGAGATCAATGTGGTCTGGGTATATATTTCTTATTTACGTAAAAAATTGGATTCCTTAGATGCTAATGTAAAAATTAAGGCAGTGAGAGGCGTAGGTTATTCATTGGAGGTAAGTTAATGATTAAAAAATTACAGAGAAAATTTATTATGATAGCCATGGGGTCCTTAGCTTTAGTTATGGTCATTTTAGTTGGATCGATTAATGCGATAAATCTTTACCAGATGGAGCATAGAGTGAATGGTGCCATAAAGATTCTTTCAGAAAATCAGGGTAAGTTTCCTAAGTTTGAAAAGGGAAAACCACCAAAGGTCGAGCCAAGATATGGTTTTGAAATGAATGAAGAAACACAGTTTGAAACCCGTTATTTCATAGTAGAAGTCAATGAAGATGGTAGTATTCGTGAGATTGATACAAGCCATATTGCAGCTGTTACTTCGGTAGATGCAGCAGAATATGCCGATAAAATAATGAGTAACAATAAAAATAGCGGATATGAAGGAATCTATAAGTATGCCGTAGTTGATCAAGCATATGGTTATATGCTTGTGTTTATGGATTGCAGAAGTAAATTACAGACAGCTACTATATTCTTACTTACTTCCTCCGGAGTTGCTTTGGCAACGCTCCTGCTTATGTTTATTCTTGTGTCAGTTCTTTCTAAAAAAGCGATTAATCCAATCATTGAAAGTATGGAGAAGCAAAAACAATTTATTACAGATGCAGGCCACGAGATTAAGACGCCACTTACCATTATTTCAGCCAATGCAGATGTGTTGGAGCTGACTGGCGGTGAAAACGAATGGATAACCAGCATCCGAAATCAGACAACCCGACTAGATAAGCTTGTAAAAAATCTTCTGACACTATCAAGGATAGATGAAGGTAATATTAAATTAGTATTTACTGATTTTGAATTAAGTGATACAGTTTTTGAAGCAGCAGGCCCATTTGAGACCATTGCAGAAACACAGAATAAAAAGTTTCAAATGGATATTCAGCCGGGAATTAAATTACATGGTGATGAGGGCAGTATCCACCAACTCGTTTCTACCCTTGTTGACAATGCTATGAAGTATTCCAATGAAAACGCAACCATCAGAATTTCTTTATCAGCTGTAAAAAAAGGAGTAAAGATAGAAGTTTATAATACCACAGACGAAATAGACAAAGAACATCTGGATAAGTTATTTGATAGATTCTATCGTGCCGATTTCTCAAGATCCAGGGCAACCGGTGGTTACGGAATTGGCCTATCCATAGCAAAGTCCATTGTACAAGCACATCATGGAAAGATATCAGTAAAAAGTGAGGACGGCAAATCTATTTGTTTTACAGTTCTAATATAAATTCATCATTTTTTTATGAGATGAGTAGACTAATAGTAGTAATTGAATCACAATTGTTTTATATTTCGAAATAAAAATAGTTATTTAAAAGTAAGAATAAGAAAGAGTGGGTTATTATGAGGAAAATTGTATCTCTAATTATATTTATTTCAACTATAATATTAGTTGCATGTAGTAAAGAAGATAATAATACTATTCTTTCAAATATACCTAATGATTTTGCATTATCTTTTTCCTATGGCATAGATAAAAGTCAATTAAACATACTTGATACCTATAAAGGGACAATACAGAAAGATTTGATTTTAGATGGTTTAGCTGATATTGATTATTTAATAAATGAAGATAATTTAGAAAAAATCTACTCCATGATACGTCAATGTAGAATTTATGAGATAACGAAAAACATGACCTCTGAAAATCTTACTACTACTGACGAAAGAATTGCAATTGAACCATGCACATATTATAATATTAATTTTACAATTAACGGAACTGAATATAATGTTGCAGGAGATTCTACAGTATTTAGTTATAAAGATACAAATATACAAGCAGAAGATTTCTGTACATTTATAGCATATATTATTCAATATCTTGAGTCTACACAGGAATACAAGTCATTACCCGAAGCTAATGGTGGTTACGATTAAATTGCACATAGAACGTTAGTAAGTATTTTCATGTAAGAAATATAGCGAACTAATTTAACTTTACATTATTTTCTACATGTACATAATGCCTCATTCCATGAAATAAAAAAATCTGATATTGAGTTATATCGCTTATTTCTATCTTCTTTCACAGCTTTTATTGAAACTTTATAAAGTTCCTTACTTAATTCCCAGTTTTCTAATGCACAAGGAAAAAAGCTACTGTTTTTATACATTTGACTTATATCATTTTCTGAATAACTGCCAAAAAAATTGAATATTAGGGCACCCAACGTAAAAACATTTGTTGCTTCGTCAATAACAGCCCCATAGACATATTCTTCAGGTGATTTAAGCCTTTTTGTACCCCAAAAAGTTTCGCCCATATCATTATATGTTGGTTTTTTTCTAAAGAAATCTATATCACAAATCATAGTAAAGTCATTTTTAAAATCATACATAATACTTCCATCATAAAAATCAATAGCAACATATCCCATAAGTTCAATTTGAGTTAAAAATTCAAAAATTATACTAACTGATTTAAGTCGTTTTTCAATAGGTAACTGTTTAAATTTCGTATATGGTGATTTTAAAAGAGGATTTTTTGAATATTTTTCAAAATTCCAATAGTCAAATAAACAATCACCATCTGACCATTTAAATACGGCTACATACAAATTCTCAAGCTCATAATGCTCAATAAGCTCTATTAAATTTGGATGCTGTTTTAATGATTCATATAAAGGCATTGCATTTTTTAGGACTTCAATAGCTTTCTCTACTTCTCTGCAGTATTCTGCTGTTTTAGCTCCAGCTACTTTTATGAAATACTTAACCTTCCCATTATTTGTCCCAAAACTTATATTTCCTGAATCATTTTGTCCAAAAATGCAAAACACTTTTCCGTATTTAGATAAAAATGAGAAATCTTGTAACTCTTTCATGCTAAAAGAAATATTATCAATTATTTGTGTAACCATTTTTCCCTCCATATTTAAGAGGACTATAACATAGTCACCCTCATTGTATTATTTCTATTAGAAAGGTTTAGCGTAATAAAAAACTACACCTCAAAATGTTAATATTTTCCATTTATAGTTGATTTAACATAATCTGAAATTATATGCAAAGCCTTTTCAGATGGAGTTGAGCCATTAATAATTAAATCTGCTTTCCATTTTGTCGGTTCCACATATTCATTGTGCCGGTATCTAACTAAATCAAGGTATACACTGGAAATTTCGTCGAAGGAAATTCCCCAACTCATATTCCTTCGTAGTCGTCTTACAATTCTTTCATCTGCCTGACAATCAACAAACAACTTTAAATCAAGTTTATTATATAATTCTTTGTCCCAAAGCGTCAGTAATCCTTCAATAATTATGATTTCAAACAGATCACTATCAATTGCTTGAGTAAGGTCAATATTCAATTTCTTTAAATTCATTGTTTGCGGATGATTATCATCAACATAAGACTTTTGAGTGACTGGTGCTTCTGAATAAGGTCTTTGTTCGGCAGGGTTAAAATAATCATCCATATGAAATTCCTTAACTATAAAGCCATCCAGTGTTTCTATTAACTTTTTAGAAAAAGTAGATTTTCCACTTGCACTACCGCCTGAAATACCAACTACACATAAATTGCGCATTTATTCTCCCACCCCACAAAATACATTCTTTATTAAATTTTACATACATATTATTACATATTGTAACAAATATCAATATGTAATTTTCACTGGACCGTTCTTAGGTAAAACATAATTTATTATTAGTGTTAGGCTGTATACTACGTAGATAAGTATTGATTTTACTAATAATTGTATACCTTTGTTGTACTCTAAGTGGAGTATACCTGATATTTACTTTAATCCTGCTGTAAACTCCTCGTATGCCAAGAACAAGTATTTCCTCATTCTTTTAATAATTTCTTCACCTTTTTCTTTCGTCGCGTATGACGGATAACCTAAATTTCCAACATACCCATTAGGTTGTCCTTCTTTCTTATGATAAAGGTAATCTTTAAAGTCTGGAAATAATATATCGTGTTCTTTTACTTTATCCATTTTAACATATTCAGGGAATAAATACAGGGCAATTGATGTTTCAGCTTCGCAGGCATGACGCACACATTCCTGAGCCTCAAGAATATCCGAATAGTCAATCTCTCCTTCAGGCTCGATGTACAAAACATTATCGCCCAAATTACTCATGGCATTTATGTGAAATGGATCTCCATGGCAAGTCAAAATTACAAATGATTTAAAGCCTTGGTCTTGCCACCAACTCATAATAGAAGTCAACGTGTCATGAAGAGTCTGTTCGGTAATCGTTGTTGTCCCATACATTAGTCTGTCGCAGGGAAGATTAACACCGTAATTCACGGTTGGAGCAATCAACATCCCCTTTTCTTCAGAAAGTAAAGTTGCCATATATTCTGCAACTCTTGTATCTGTGCTAACAGGTAAATGACTTCCGTGCTGTTCGCATGTTCCGACAGGAATTATCAATCCGTTGTTAACATTTTTTATGTAGTTTTCAATTTCGTTAAAATTTAAATCCATAAGTTTCATACTATTACCCATTTTAAACTCCTTTACTTCTAAGTAATACCACTTTAAAATGCCATAAACTTGGGCGGTATAAATTCAACTCCTTGCGCTATTACATAATCAATTAGAATTTTATAATAGCCATGTAAGACATCGTCTGTTTTCTCATGGTCGTGCATTAAAATAATATGGTTAGCATTATCATCCAGTAAAATACCTCCAGTTTGAGGTTCATTATCATGAATTTTTTTAAAAATATTATCACGAGTAAATCCGTTATTATATTCAAGATTGTATTCAGAAAAATCAAATGTCCAAAAAATATCAATATCCATATTAAACTTGTAGTATTGGTACCATTCAAAATCAATATTACTATCTTCAATTCTGCAAAATTGCATTTTACGAAGATATTTTTGAATTAATTCTTTATTTTTGTCACCTTTTTCTCCATATGGAAAGCGAAAGATTTTATAGTTGCGTTCAACACCTGCCACTTTATATAATTGATCTAAAAGCTCTTCTTGCTTTTTAATTTCACTTATACATTCATCTAATGTAAGTTCATTAAAGTTGGGATGACTATAACTGTGATTTCCAATTATAGCACCCTTCTTCAAGGCATAAACACCTTCACTAAAACATTCTTCAATTTGTTTCCCTATTGTAAAGAAAATTGGTATTATACTTTTAGAGTTAAGGTAATCAATAATATGTGGTGTGAGTTTTGTTGGACCATCATCTAGTGTCAGATAAGCTTTACTCATAATTTGCCTCCAAGTTCTGAGAATGAATGCTTGCATTCTCAGAACGCAAACCTCAGTGTGAAATTAAATCAACCGTTTTCAGAAATATTTTGTTTTGAAAAGCTCCATGTTTTTCTGCTTTTTTACTTCTAACTTCTAAGAGTTCTTCCTCTGAAATACCGCGTGCCATACAAATTGCATATATGACTTCAAGAACATCAGCTAATTCTCCAATATCTTTATCTTCTTGATATTCAGCTATTTCTTCGTTTAATTTTTTATCAAGTTCAATAATATATTCTAGGTCAGTCAAAATAGTATAATCCACTTTCTGATTATTCCTTTCAATTATTTCTGGAATTTTATCACGAACCAATTTATTATATACCTTTGACATTTCCATAACCTCCATTAGTATGTATATCTTCATGCCCCTCATGTTTAATAATAATACATATTCTACCAACTATCAATGTTAAATTTGAGCTAGTCCAATAAAAAACTATCCTCATATATTATAGTAAAAATCAATAATCTCATTTTCATTAATTTTCGCTATTTAATATATCCATAAACATCTTAATTCTTTCATCATATGGTCGCCTAACATCTCCATTATTTGTTCTCATCCATACAATATTATCTTATTCATATTTTTATTCTAATGAGATTTTTCGTTATTAAATCCCACAATATATTAAATTATGAATAGCGGTGCATCTAGGTTCGTTTTGTCGTAAACCGGCTGACAAGGCTGTTTATGTCCGACTAGAGACTCAGTGAAAAACATCGCAGCTGCGATGTTTTTCATATTTATGAGGCTCTACAAAGGACATGCCGCCGGAAGGCAAGGTAGACAAAATGAACCTAGATGCACCGCTATTCATTCTACAACCTAAATTGGGATTTAATACCACAATCAAAATTTAAAGTAATCTTAAGGTTTGATTTAAGGTTGGTTTTAAGTAAGTGCATTACAATGAATACATAAGATAACAAACGAGATAAGACAGGAGGAATTTAGATGAATCAAATTCAAGGAACTTTTAAACGTTATGAAAAGAAATATTTACTTAGTGATAAAAAAAATAAAATGTTAAGGCAGAGATTGCAAGATAAGATGAGTATAGATAATTATGGTAAAACCACTATATGCAATATTTACTTTGATACACCGGATCATCGGTTGATTCGTGATTCTTTAGAGAAACCGATTTACAAGGAGAAGCTAAGACTAAGAAGTTATGGAACACCAAATAATGGGGATACGGTTTTTATTGAATTAAAAAAGAAGTATAAAGGCATCGTTTATAAAAGAAGAGAGGACATGGAGCTTTCTTTGGCAGAACAATATTTATATAATTTAGCACCAGTCAGTCATCCATCACAGATAACAAAAGAAATCGATTGGTTCTTAAAATTCTATAATAAGTTAGCACCAGCCATGTATATTTCCTATAACAGAATAGCTATGTATGGGGTCGAGGATTCAGAACTTCGTATTACCTTTGACAGTAACATTCTTTGGAGAGAAGAAGAACTTTGGTTAGAAGCTGGAACCTGGGGCAATCAATTGTTAGAAGAAGATCAACGGCTTATGGAGCTCAAGATTCCCGGAGCCATGCCCCTTTGGTTATCCCACATACTAAATGAATTAGAGATTTATCCGATATCTTTTTCTAAATATGGAAATGGATATCTACAATCAGATAAGTTAAAGAAAAACAAAAGATTAGAAGGAGAAATTAAATATGCTTAATTCAATTATAACAGATACATTTTCTATCGTTACATTTTTAATATGTATGGCGGGTTCTGTTGCGTTAGGTGCCGTTCTTGCATGGATACACAGCTTATATAACAATAGTAGTAAAGGGTTTGTTATGACAATCGCCCTGCTTCCGGCAATTGTTCAGATGGTCATTATGCTAGTGAATGGAAACCTTGGTACAGGAATAGCCGTTATGGGAGCCTTCAGTTTGGTCCGTTTTCGTTCCGTACCGGGAAATGCGAAGGAAATCAACAGTATCTTCATGGCAATGGCAATTGGTTTGGCAACAGGAACAGGATATTTGGCAGTAGCAGGATTATTTGTAGTCATCATTGGAGGGATAAGTATTTTATACAATGCCACTAATTTTGGTGAACCAAAACAAAAAGAAAAAGAATTAAAGATTACTATTCCGGAAGGACTGGATTATACAGGAATATTTGATGATTTATTCAAAGAGTATACAATTAAAAATGAATTGGTTAAAGTAAAAACAGCTAATATGGGCAGCCTTTACAAACTGGATTACCGGATCAGCTTGAAAAATCCAACGGAGGAAAAGAAATTCATTGATGAACTTCGCTGTAGAAATGGTAATTTGGAAATCACCTGCGGGAAAGTAACATTTGTAAATGACGAACTTTAATAGAAAAGAATGAGGTAAAAAGATGAGAAAAAAATTGAAATATTTATTAGCAATTATAACAATAACAGCATCTTTATTGACCGGATGTGGATCCAGTCAGGGTAGTCAGACAGAAACTGAAACTGAAACACTTGATACTGTTCAGAATGTAACTGCTGTCACTTCTACAACATCAACTTCCGAGGTGGTTGTGGATACGGAATTTACACCAAGTGATTTAGATGTAGGATATGAAGATAGTACATCAACACATATTGCATTTAGCGGAAGCAGTATTGAAGTATCCGGTGATGGAGCAACCTCCAAGGAGGGTATATTAACTATCAGCGACGAAGGAACTTATGTAATTACCGGTACATTGAATGACGGACAGATTATAGTCGATGCTGAGGATTCTGACAAAGTGCAAATTGTTTTAAATGGCGTATCGATTACCTGTTCGGATAATGCGCCAATCTATATAAAGAACGCAGATAAAGTATTTATCACGTTGGAAGAGAATACTGAAAATACATTGACCGATGGTTCAGAATATGTTCAGATGGATGATAATACGGTGGATGGTGTTATTTTTAGTACGGCAGATCTAACTATCAATGGCAATGGAATCTTGAATATTACCGGTAACTATAAACATGGAATCGCATCAAAAGATGATCTTATCATTACTGGCGGAACATTTAATATTACGGCAGTGAAGGATGCATTAAATGGTAAAGATTGTGTAAAAATCAAAGACGGAACATTTATTCTCAGTACAACAACTGGAAATGGAATTCAATCAAAGAATGGTGATGATACAACAAAAGGTTATGTGTACATTTGTGGTGGTAATATTACAGCTTTAAAATGTCAGGAAGGAATTGAAGGAACTGCAATCGTTATCGACAACGGAACAATTAATGTAACGGCAGAAGATGATGGCTTTAATGCCTCAAGTGGCGATAGTAGTACTACAGAAACTACGACAACGGAAAAAGATGTAAATGAAGCAGAAAAACAAGGCCCAGGAGGATTTGGTGGCGGTGGAGGTGCATTTGAAGTTGAGACTAACTGTTATATATCTATTACAGGAGGAACAATTACAATAGATGCATCTGGAGATGGAATTGATTCTAATGGTTCTCTTTCTATATCGGGAGGTACTACTTATGTAAACGGTCCTACAAACAGTGGTAATGGTGGTCTCGATTACAATGGAACTGCTGATATCACAGGTGGAACTATTGTTGTTGCAGGCAGCACCGGAATGGCACAAGGATTTACAGACACCTCTAGTCAATATTCTCTGTTATATAACCTTACAACAGCTTGTCAAGCGGGAACAGAAGTAGTATTAACAGATAAAGATGGTAATGTAGTAGTATCTTATACACCAAATAAGCAATACCAATCAGTAGTTATTAGTACACCTGATCTTACAAAAGATGAAACCTATACCTTAACTTGCGGAGATCAGACTGCAGAAATCACACTTTCCTCAGTTGTAACAAGTAATGGACAGCAAGGAATGGGTGGCCAAGGGGGCCGTGGAGGACAGCCAGGTCAAGGAGATCAACCAGGTCAGCATGATCAGGGTGACCTAGTAAAACCTGGAGACGTAATAAACACAACAGAGTAACTATATTCTACCGCATTCCTAGTATCCATTAATAAAAATAACACATGTTTTAATGTAAAAACATGTGTTATTTTTAAGTTTAATAAGCTTTTACACCTTAGAACAGAATCTGTTATATGATAATTAGAGTGTTTTTATCTATATCACATACTTACTTAGACTTACTTTTGCAGCAGTGTTTTTGCTATAACAGGAGCTATAAGATGAAAGGTTCTTATTTCTTCGTCTTTTTCAAAACTGGATATTACATTTGTTTCTGAACCATAACTCGTGAAAGTAATAACATATCCGTCGTTTGTAGTAACCTTCAGTATGTTCCCAGTTATCATTTCAATATAAGAATTTTGGTCTATTGTTGCTTCGTTAAACGACTTTATGATATCATTTATTACAGTTCCAGTGATGTCCATTAATTTAACTTGGTCAAGGTTAAATAACTCCATTTTTGTAACAGTGGTTGAGTCCATAGTAACCCATTTTTCTTTGCTTGGAGTTTTTGTTGTGTCAATGACTTCTCCAACGATAGTTTTTATCGTATCGGATTCTATTCTGATTAAAGTTGACGGATAAGTAATAACCATCATAACTCTAACATTATCCCCAGGTGGTGTTACACTTGCATTAATCGATACAGTATCATATGTGCTGTAAAATACATCATCTATATTGATAGTATAACCACCTGTTGGTTTTTCTCCTGCGCTAATAAGAGCATAGATATATTTACCGTCTCTGATATAACTAATTCCTAGTTTTTGATTATTTTCGTTATACCAATTCAATAGGGTACTATTTCCCTTAACAAAATCGGAAGCGATTTCTTCATAAGGCACTTTGACCGGTGCATAGTCAACAATCATTTCCTGCACTTCTCCATCAACACTTGTAAGGTTTTTATAACCTTCAATCTTAATTAGTACATGGGGAAAAGTTTCAATTTGAGTTACCATCTTATCAGGAGACGAGTTTTTATAAATAGCAGTCACAAAAGCTTTCTTGGATGATACGGAAGAAATTTTGTTAATATCAACAGTATATCCTCCTGTAGGTTGACTTCCTGCTCCGACAAGAACATACATAACGCCATCATGTTTAATATAATGAACCCCTGCTTTTTTGAAATTTTTATTATACCATTTGTTAACAGCTTCAATATTAGAAATATCCTTTGCTGAAATTTCAGTATATGAAATATCCTCGGTGATAGTGTTATCTCCTGTTATTGATAAAACTCTTTTTTTGCTGTTCCAAGTAACCGTCATTCCTATGCTTTCAAAGAATTTCTTACCAGGTACAACAACGCTACCTTTGACACTTTTTATAGGTGTCTTTAATTTTACAGTTTGTGGAATGCCAGAGAAGTCAGCATCTCGATGGATATAAAACTCACTTTTACCTACAGGAAGCTCAATATGCATCATACCTAGATTTACCCATAATGTTTTATTCTTTTTATCCCATGTAACTGTTGCACCTAAAGCTTCGGATGTTTGTTTTACAGGTATCATTACCTCGCCATTCTTTAAATACGGTGCAACATCATATTTGACAATTTTTTTGTTTGCAGTTACTTTAATCTTTGGTGCTGTACTACCAGCAAAGGCAGTCGTACTAGTCAATAAGGTCATAATAACAACCATAATAACAAATGAATATAATTTTTTCATATAATTCCTCCTCTTTAAATTGTGATAAATTCATTGTCTCATACTAATTAGACGACATCAAATACCATTTCGTTCCATTAGTAAACCGAGTTGTTTTAGTATTCCTGCCATTCTTGTGAAGGAGTATGACCAGTTTTTTCTTTATATACTCTCAAAAAATAATTGTAACTGTTGAATCCAACTTGATCCGATATCTCCTTCAGTTCAGAGTTTGTCTCTTTTATCATCTGTTGAGCGAGTTCGATTCGAAAAGAAGTCAGATAATCAACAAAGGAGGTGCCGGTTTCTTTTTTAAATAGTCTGGAAAGATGAGCACTGGATACATGGATCTTATCAGCAACTGTTACTAGTGAAATTTCGCTTGCGTAGTATTCTCTGATATATAGTATTGCATTTTGTATATGCTGCGAGTAGTTCGAGATGCTTTGATTTAATGCATCAGTAATTATGTTTTTATAATAATCACATATAAATTGATAAGTATTAGTATTATTTATTTGCTGTTGAAATTTATTTAGCAATTCTTTATTAGAGTTGTTAGCAACACTTACTCTTTGGCCTTGCTGGAATTTTAATCCAATTTGCAGTAATTGAAATACAATCTGCTGTGACAATTGTATTTCTTCTTTGGAGTCGGAATAGTGTGTAAATATTTGTTTTAATAAAAGTTCTGTCCTAAAAATATTCATTGACATAAGTGAATCCATTAGATTCTTCTCTTCCATTATGTCAATTGAATTTGCGGAAGGAACAGGGAACTCATCTTTTTTATTAAAAGGTTGATGGTTTAGTAAGGCAACAGTTTTATTATAAATTTCGTTGAGATAAGAGATATCATTAACAATATTGCTAATCTGATAGAGAGCAGTAATATTAAGAAGCTTTTGCATATTTGAGAGAAGAAGTCGAATATAGGAATTGGTAGTTTCTAGTATTTTCTGACTACTTATTTCGTCTTCATAATGAAAGAGTACAACAAATTCCCCGTGATCTAAATGAGCAATAATACCATTATCAATTGAGACAAAGATGTTTGTAGCTAAATTTATTATGGAGTCAATTAACTTTTCACGATTAGCAGAAGGGGAAAAGTGTGTTAAAATTATAAAATTAGTAACTTGCATTACTACTAATACATTACATTTAGAAGAACAATCTTTTAATGTCTGCATATGCTCTTGTTCTGTTGAATTATTTACACCAAAAAGTACGAGATCCTTTAAATAATGCTGTTTGGCAACAGAGGCAAAGTAGTATATGTGTGATGAGCGAAGTCCCTCATTAATTTTTTTTTCTTTTATTTCATTAAGCTTTTGCAATAACATAGAAGATTCTATCTGGTGCTTAAGTAAGTAATCATAGGCACCAAAACGCAGGGTATCACGTACAAATTCAAAATTATCATAGTTACTTAATATTAGGATAGATGTTTGATAGTTTCTGTTCTGAATGGTTTTAGCAACTTCCACTCCATTTTTATCAGGCATATTGACATCTAATATCAGTATGTCAGGTTGAAACTGTTCAACTTGGCGTATGGTATCAGTGCCATTTAAAGATTGCCCAATGATTTCATAACCATTAGCATTCCAATCAATAATAGTGCGTAGTCGGTTTAGCATTAAGATGTCATCATCAGCTAATAATACAAGAGTCACGATTATTCCCCCTTTTCTGGCATTGGACTTATCGGATATTCAATATGAACAGTTGTACCAATGCCTGGATAACTGATTATATTAAATACGGATTGTTCGCTATATTGCAGTTGTAAACGTTGTATTGTATTATAGATACCGATACTAATAAAATTATTAGATGAATTCTTCTGACCATTTAAAATCTGTGATACGGTTTCTTCATCCATTCCATTCCCATTATCTATAATATCTATTACAATTATAGAATCTTGCTTGCTCACACGAATTGTTAGTAATCCATCGGAAGTAAAATTGGAAAATCCATGAATAATTGCATTTTCAACAAATGGTTGTAATAATAATTTCAATATATTAACATCTTTAGCATTGGAATCTAGTTGATATTCTGTTTCAAAGTTACATATAAGGTTATATTTTTTGATGGAAAAATAGGCCTGAATATATTCTATCTCTGTTTCTATAGTAATATATTCCCCTTTGTTATTGGAAATCAAATGTAATAAATCAGCAAAGGAGGAGGAAACTTCTTGTATGTTGTTAACATTTTGAAGCTGTGCTAAATATGTAATAGTATTTAGAGTATTATAAATCATATGTGGATTTATTTGTGCTTGTAATGCTTGAAATTCTAACTTCCTTTTATTACGCTCGCTTTCTTTGATTTGCATTAAGAGAGTATTAATTCTTTGTGACATAGCAATAAAACCTAATGTTAATTGGCCTACCTCATCATTTGAGTAGACTTTTGCTGTTATAACGCCACCAACCTCATTTCCAAACTGCGATACTTCGAAGTTAAGTTTACGAATGTTTTTTGATAAGTGAGTTGTTAATATTATAATACCTATAATTGTACTGGCAATAATTAGAGAAAATATGATGATAAAGAATCGCATGACTTGAGTGGATTCCTTAAAAACAGAATCTCGATTAACTAAGGCTAATATTGTTATATTGTTACTTGACACTGCCTTCTTAATTAATAAATATTCTTTCTTATTCATTTTCACAGAGGAGGATTCCGAAGTTAAGGCCTGCTTTAATGGTTCTGGAACTGACCCAGAATTGACGGTAGATGCTGTGCTATAGATAACTCTATCATTATTTTGAATAAGATACAGATACGTATCATCTTCAGAAAAGTTTAATATACTTTTTAGATGAGTATAGGTAACATCTACTAATATGATTCCTAAAACCTGGCCACTGTTTCGAATAACTCTTCCATAAGTAATAAGTTGGTTATTGTCAAAGTCATCTAGTATGCGATTGATTAAGATAGCATTATTGTCCAGAACGTTTTGAGCTAAAGGTGAATCAATAGTAAGATTGTTATTATAAGAAGCACCACTGTGATAAAGTTTATTGTTAACATTTAAAATGGTAACTTGATATTTAAATTCAGAGTTTGACGAAAAAGATTGAAGTAGATTTTGAAGAGTTTTGTATTCTGTAAACCATTCATAACTTAGTATGGAAGTATTGCCGGCGAGAATGTCCATAACATTGTAATTCAGTATTAACGAGTTAATGATACTATTCATCTCTTGCAGCATTTTGTCCAATTCGTTTGTTGAGATTTCTATCTGCTCGTTTACATATTGACGTTCTTTATTCGTTAATGATGACTGGAATTGATACACAAAAGTATTCGTTAATATGGTAAAAGGTATAATGAGAAGAAATAAAAAGGTTATCATAAATTTTGCACTTATACTATTATGTAATTTGCTGATTATATGTCTAAATGTACAATGGTTCATTCGAATACCTACTTTTTTATAAAATATAACATAGATTTTGAAGGATGGCAACGTTTAGTTTGATACAAATATACAAAGAATGCTATAATTTTGAACTATATTATCAAATTTTTATAGTTAATTAGGAGAGTCAATTTGCTATACTATATTTGTCTTATTAGAAGGTACTTAACTATTTTATGGAGGTAACAAAATGAAAAAGAAACGTATTATTGGGGTATTATTATGTTTTGCCATGTTGGTAGGTTCACTTACCGCTTGTGGAAATAAGACTCAAGATTCAAAAAAAACAGATTCGGGGAATGTGTCAAGTCAAACAAATGATTCAGAAAGTTCAGAAGTTGTTTTAAACAAAACGGGTTTTCCTATCGTTAATGAGCCTATTACATTAAAAATATTTGGCCAACAAGGTCCAGTTCAGGCAGAATGGCCTACAATGGATTTGTTCACGGAGTACCAAACTATGACAGGCATCAATCTTGAATTTGATATTGTACCATCACAAGGATATGATGAAAAGAAAAGTTTACTGTTTGCAAGTAACGAATATCCAGATATATTCGTTCGTTCCTTCTTGACAAATACTGAAATTGTTAAATATGGTACAATGGGCGTTTTAGCACCCTTAGAAGATTTGATTAATGAATATGCACCAAATTATGCGAAACATTTAGAGGATTATCCAGCGATACGATCACGTATCACAGCTCCGGACGGACATATTTATGCATTATCTGATATCATTACATTAAATGCTGCAAGAACAGATAAATTCTGGATAAATACAAAATGGCTGGCGCAAGTAGGAAAGGAAATTCCTACTACAGTAGATGAATTAGAAGCTGCATTATATGCTTTTAAGGGTGTTGACTTTAATGGTAATGGTCAAGCGGATGAAATACCACTAAGTGCAGCAGATTTACCTGGATTGATTCGATCTTTGTGTGGTGTTTGGGGCTTTCAACGTCAATTTGACCAAAATCTTCAGGTTGTTGATGGTCAAGTTGAATCCTGGTTTACAGATGAGGGATTTAAAGATATGTTAATGTGGATGAATGATATGTATACACAAGGCTTACTTGATCCGGAAATATTTACACAGGATTTTGCAAAGTACGCAGCAAAGATGTCAGGAAAATCATTGGGATTATTTTTTAATCAAGCAGATGATTCATTTGATTCCACTGACTTTGTAGGGATTGCTCCATTTACAGGGAAAAGCCAAACACAATATGTAAGTTCACAACCGATTGCAAGAAGTAATGGTGTCTTTGCAATTAGTGCAGTTTGTGATAATAAGGAAGCAGCAATGAGATGGGTAGATTATTTCTACGGCGAAGAAGGCTCTGCATTCTTACGTTATGGTGTTGAAGGAAAAACAATGACATTTAATGGAGAGGGGCTACCAGTATACAATGATGGAATTTTAAATAGCCCAGATGGTTCTGGAACAGCAATTGGACAATTTACAATTTGGCCAGGTGGTGGTGCACCACAATGGTTGAATGAGAATAACTCAATTGCAGTTGCTTCTGAAAAAACAAAAGCAGCCCAAGTTGCACTTGATCCATACTTGCCAGAAAATATATATGCAGGACCTATGTTTACACAAGAAGTAAATGATCAATTAGCTATTCTTCAAGCAGACATTACAACTTATACGAATGAAGCTGTGGCTAAATTTGTAAGAGGAGACTTATCATTTGATGAATGGGATACTTATGTTACTACACTTGATAAAATCGGTTTAGATGAATGGGTATCGATATATCAAGAAGCCTACGATACGTTGCAGCAGTAAGATATCTATGAAAAATTAGGATAATATACGATGTGAAGAGAGAATTTTCTTTCTCTTCACATCATATTAAGAAGGAGATGATGTAGTGACATTTAATTCATCTGATTTAAAGGCTGTAAAGAGCAGAAGAAACTTGCGTATTTTAAAGAGTAAGTGGCAGTTAATGGCAATGATATTAATCCCAATGATTTGGTATGTTATATTTTGTTATGCACCACTGTATGGTATTCAAATAGCTTTTAAAAATTATAATCCCAAATTAGGTTATTTGGGTAGTGAATTTGTTGGATTGAGATATTTTGAGCAATTCTTTTCTTCCTATTATTGTTGGGATGTTATTTGGAACACCTTTTCGATTAGTTTTTATTCCTTGCTATTGGGTTTTCCAGCGCCAATCATATTAGCAATCATTTTTAATGAATTACCAGGGCATAAATTTAAAAAAGCATTACAAAACTTAACATATATTCCACACTTTATTTCTATTGTCGTATTAAGTGGAATGTTATATTTATTTTTATCCCCTCAGTATGGTATTATCAACAATTTTCTTTCTGTATTTGGTATTTCGCCGATTGGCTTTCTGGAATCAGATAAATACTTTAAAGCTGTTTATGTATTATCAGAAATTTGGCAGGAAAGTGGATGGAGTTCTATTATATACATAGCAGCCTTGGCTGGCATTGATCCTTCTTTATACGAGGCTGCAAAAATTGATGGAGCGTCACGTTGGAAAAGGCTTTGGCATGTTTCATTACCAGGAATAACACCAACTATTATAACATTACTAATTCTTCGAATTGGACAATTAATGAGTGTGGGATTTGAAAAGGCACTATTGCTTCAAAATAATTTAAATATACAATCAAGTGAAATTATATCAACCCTTGTATACAAGAATGGTATTTTACAAGGTAATTTTAGTTATGCAACTTCAGTTGGGTTAATGAATTCTTTAATTAACTTGACATTAATAATAGTAGCAAACAAATTATGCAAGAAACTATTTGATAGTAGTTTATGGTAAGGAGTATAAGCATGAGAAAAATTAAAAGCAGAGGTGAGCGTACCTTTGATATCATCTTAATCATAATAAGTATAATTATTATGCTAGTAATAGCTTATCCCCTCTATTTTGTTATAATAGCATCTTTTAGTCAACCGCAAGCAGTACTGGAAGGAAAAATAAGCTTTTGGCCAGTTGGATTTAATATTGAGTCTTATAAAATGATTTTAAAAGAAGAAAAAATTTGGATGGGTTATCGCAATACAATTCTATATGCGGTTATGGGTACTTTTATAAACCTGATTTTAACAACGTTAGTAGCATATCCTTTGTCGAGAAAAGACATGCCATGTCGTAAAACACTAACATTTGTAATTACCTTTACAATGTTATTTAGCGGCGGTATGATACCGGTTTATATGGTGGTTCGTGGGTTGAATTTAACGGATACAATTTGGGCCATGGTGATACCGAACGCAATTTCGACCTATAATATGTTAGTTATGAAGAACTATTTTCAGACAAGTATTCCAGAGGAACTTCATGAAGCCGCAGCGATTGATGGCTGCGGACATTTTCAGAGTTTGATCAGAGTGGTATTGCCATTATCCACCCCCATAATAGCAGTTATTACCTTATTTTATGCTGTGGGACATTGGAACTCATTTTTCAATGCAATTATATACTTAAGAGATCAAACCCTATATCCACTGCAAATTATTTTGCGAGATATCATGCTACAGAATAGTTTGGAAGCAGTAGGTGGAGATATGGTAGGTATGTATGAAAAGGTAATGCAGGGCGAAACAATGAAATACGCAGTTATTTTAATTGCAAGTGCTCCGGTATTGATGCTATATCCATTTGTTCAAAAATATTTTGTTAAGGGAATTATGGTTGGAGCTGTAAAAGGATAAAAGGAACGCGTGCAAAAGGCATGCAGATGGGAGTCAAGTATGAAAACAAATCTTATATATATATTTGCAGATCAACTTCGTTTTCAAAGTATGGGTTATGCAGGTGATGAAAATGCAATAACTCCGAATATAGATGCACTAAGTATGGATTGTGTTGATTTATGCGGTGCAGTATCTGGGCATCCTGTGTGTGCTCCTTACCGAGCATCATTATTAACAGGAAAGTACACTACAAGCACTGGCATGGTTATTAATGAAATTAGAATGAATACGAATCACAAAACCTTTGCGCATGTATTGAATGAAAATGGTTATGAAACAGCATATATTGGAAAATGGCATATGTATGCATCAGAATTGGGAAATCACCTCAATCCAAAGAATTCATTTATTCCAAAAGGTCCCAATCGTTTGGGGTTTAATGATTATTTTAATTCCTATAATTTCCATCATGAATACTATGGTGAGTCAGCATATTATCATTTGGATACTCCAGAAAAAATATTTTGCAGCAAATATGAGCCAGACGAGCAGACAGATATAGCAATTGATCAGTTGAGAATACTATCAAGTGGTGAAAAGCCCTTTGCAATGTTCCTATCGCTGGGTACACCTCATGACCCCTGGACACCAGACAATGTTCCAACAGAATATCTTGAGAAATTTAAGAATAAGGAATTTAAACTTCCAATTAATTATAAGGCTGAGAATGATCCACATGCAGATGATTGGGCAAGATTAGCGAAGCAGGAACGTGATGAACTGACAGAATGGATGCGTGTATATTATGCAATGACAGCCAATTTAGATTATAATATAGGACGTCTTATTGATGAAATAAAAGCATTAGGGCTTAACAAAAATTCCATTATAATATTTACTGCAGATCATGGCGAATTATTTGGAGCACATGGCCGTCGTGCTAAAAATATTTTTTATGAAGAGGCTATTCGGGTACCATTTCTATTAAAATGGGAAGATCATCTTAAGGCGAATACAAAGCGTGACTTTGTTTTTAATACAGTAGATATTATGCCTACACTCTTATCCATGATGGAGTTACCGATTCCAAAGGAAGTTGAAGGAAGCGATTTTAGTAACTGTATTGAAGGAATAGAGGATTCAGAGAAAGGTGCATTAATGATGGGAACCGGACCAACGGCTATTTATGGAGATGGATATGAATGGCGTTCCTATAGAACCAAACAATATACATATGCAATCTATAAAGTAGATGGAGAGGAATTACTCTTTGATAATATAGCAGACCCATATCAAATGCATAATTTAATTGGCTGTTCTGATTATATAGGTATAACAGAGACATTAAAAAGTCAAATGAGGGGGAAAATGAATGAAATTGGTGATAACTTTGAGAATAACTCCTACTATAAAGAAAATTGGATAGAAGATAGAATTATTAAGCACACTGCAACTTTATAAAGTTGTTGAGGTAAAGGGTATGCCATATTAACTTATTTCTAGTCATTTGCGGCATACAGGGCAGCAAGGACAACCGCAAAGTGTTTAGATTTTGTATTTGAAATAGGAATTTTAATCTCAAGAGCAGGATTACTTTATAAACTTGCTCTTGAGATTAGGATATTAAAATTATTTTATGACTGTCCTAACAAATTTTTTTGCATTCATGATATCATCATTATTTGGCCTTCCTTTATGCATTACCTTAAATTCGCCACGACAATGAAATTCTTCATTAGCTACGGTAATTCCCTGTGCCCCAAGTAGTTTTTTTATCTGCGAATAAGTAGATGGAAGTAATGCAGCAGTGCTAAAAGCAACTACTTTTTTCACCTTACTGTCGAGTGTATTAATAAACTTTTTCACTTCTGCATCTACACCGGCTGCATAGACAGAACTTCCCAAGAATAAAATATCTGTTTCACCAGTTATTGGTTCCTCCACTGTTTTGGCCTTTACTCCAGCTTCCATTGCAATAGCTTCTGCTAATTTTTTTGTATTGCCTGTCTTCGAATAATATCTTACTTCAATTTTCATCTTCTTTTCCCTCCAAGGATAAGACTCTCAAACACAATTATCAGGTAATTTGCTAAAACTAAGTTTTGAACAACACATAAAAATTGAATATAATTTAATTGTAATCAATCCATATAAACAAATTGTACTCAATATAATTTTTTTGTCAAGAAAAATATTTGTAATATAATTAATAAAAGACTGATAAAATGATTTTGTTAAGCAAATGAAAAAGTCTCCACGAGAGACTTGGCATGAATAAAGCTGCATATACATTCGTTTTGGCGTAGGCCGGCTGACAAGGCACGGAAGCTAAAGCATCCGCGGTAGCCCAAACGAAAGTATATGCAGCTTTATTCATTCTGAAACTATAACAGAGAAGAGACTTTTTCAGTGACTTCGATTTTCTCATTTTATCAGTCTTTTTTGAATTAGTTAAAAGTTAGAATCGTAAGTTAAGGTCTCCAAATATGCCAAAGGTGATTATTTTGTCCCCTTGCGAATACATCAAGCCGGTTGCCACCCCAAGAGACAGCTGCAGGTTCCGAAGTTATTACACCGCCAAGACCATCCCAATTGCTCCATCTCCTGCCATTCCAGGTTCTAAATAGTAATTGATTTTGTTGGCCACTTGCAAATACCTCCAAACGATTTTCTCCAGTAGATGAAGCTGCAGGACCGGAGTTTATGGAACCTCCACCAAGATCTTCCCAAGAACTCCAACTGGTACTGTCCCAATATTTGTGCCACAGACTTTGGTTTTGTCCTCTGGCGAATATATCAATACGATTTGGACCCCAGGAAACAGCTGCTGGTGGGGAAGTTAAAACACCGCCTAAATCCTCCCACTCACTCCACCTAGAACCATCCCAATATTTGTGCCAAAGCGCCTGATTTTGTCCCCTTCCGAATACATCAAGGCGATTAGATTGCCAAGATGCGACTGCAGGTGCAGAGGTCAGTATTCCACCAAGATCTTCCCACTCACTCCACCTAGAACCATCCCAATATTTGTGCCAGAGCGCTTGGTTTTGTCCAACTCCAAATACATCAATACGGTTTGGACCCCAAGACACGGCTGTCGGTGAAGAGGTTAGTATACCGCCAAGATCCTCCCACTCACTCCATCTAGAACCATCCCAATATTTGTGCCAGAGAGCCTGATTTTGTCCTCTTCCGAATACATCAAGCCGATTGGTTTGCCAAGAAGAAACGGCTGGTGCAGAGGTCAATATTCCTCCAAGATCTTCCCAGCTACTCCAGCCCGAAACAGGAGGTGGAGTTGGTGTTGGAGGTGGGGTTGGAGCAGGTAATTCATTCATATTTCTTAGAGTGATTCTAATAATATCCCCGAATATTTGATTGGTGAGGTTATTGGGGACACCGCCAAATCTTCTTAAGATGTTAATCATAAGGTTATCATAACGTAATGCGTTAAGGAGTGACGTGGTTTTCTCCTCGATAGTTCCTGAATAATTTCTTTCATTCCTAAGAACATAAGATATGATACTGGAAAAAATATTGCGAATGATTCCTCTTGGAAGCCCAAATCTTTGAAGCTCTGAATAGTAATTGGAATAATCCCTATTGATGATAGACAAAATACGATTAATATCCTGTCGTCTTTGAGGTAAAAGTTGATTTATCTCCAGAGTATCATTTTCCGTTATTCTATCCAATTGATTTGGTTGGCCATGTATGGACAAAGGATATTTATAACGTGGATCAAAGTTGTAGTTATTAGGTTGCTCAAACCATTGTTTCATCTAGTAACCTTCTTTTTATTTCAATTACTACATTATATGCTAAGGTGATAGTGTGAGTTATACTTTTATGAATTTATTCCTGAACTGTTTTGGCGAAATTACTTTGTAATGTTTAAACTGCTGAATAAAGTAACTGGAAGTTGAGAATCCAACCATCATTGCTATTTCAGTTATATTTAAATCAGAGGTAGTTAAGAGCTTCTCTGCCTTTGTAATCCGAACATAGTTTAAATAGTCCCTGAAGTTCCTCCTCATAATACTTTTAAACAATCTGGAAAAATAGCTATAGCTCAAATTGCTGAGATTTGCCATGCTTAATGAAGTAATATCATTTTGATAGTTGTCTTCTATATAGTCAAATACGATTTGCATTCGCTGAACCATATCCTTATTCATATCTTGATTAATGTTTAAATCTACATTTTGTTCATTCCAACGGCGTAAGATAAATAGGAATAAATTAAAAATATTTGCTCTTATTGCTAATTCAAACCCATAATTTTTATTCGTATATTCTTGATACATTCCAAAAACCAAATCTGCAATTACAGTCTTTTCAATTTCTTCTTTTTTGAATACTTTTTGATGGGTAGATTCATTTAGGATAAATGGCATAACATATTTCATTTCAAATAGAGATTGTGAAGTGGTGTAAAGCATTTCCGGTTCGAATTTTATGACAATATACTTATTTTGTCCTTCCGACAAGGATATAATATTGTGAATTTCATTGGAATTGATCAGTACCAGATCCCCTGCACCAAAGTAATAATCTTTAGCATTTAGTAGAATCTGATATTCACCAGATATGGTATAAAGAATTTCGATGTAATCATGTATGTGGGCATAAACCATTGTATTTGGGCCAACTGTTTCCTGGAGATGTACACTAAATTGAACTGGTATTTCTCCATTAGTATTTCTTTTTTCGACATAATATGAGTGTTCCAAAATAATTCCTCCAAATGACAAAAAATTGATATTTTTTTATAAATTAATTATATCATACCGTTTGTATTTGTGCTATGTTTTAATAATTGAAGCAATTCAAAAAATTATATAAGAAAAAGGGAGTTTAGTACGATGGAAAAGAAAGTGAAAATTGGTATTATTGGCTGTGGAGGTATTGCTAATGGTAAACATATGCCTTCCTTAAGTAAACTTAGTGATGTAGAAATGGTTGCATTTTGCGATTTAGAAATTGAAAAGGCTGAAAAGGCAAAAGAACAATATGGCACACCGGATGCTAAAGTTTACACGGACTATCAGGAATTACTAAAGGATTCTGAAATTGAAGTCATCCATGTTTGTACACCAAACCGTTCTCATGCACATATCTCAATTGATTCTTTACAGGCAGGAAAACATGTTATGTGTGAAAAGCCGATGGCAAAAACAGCTGCTGATGCTAGAAGAATGGTTGAAGTAGCCAAAGAAACAGGTAAAAAATTAACAATTGGTTATCAACACAGACATAAACCGGAAGCAATTTATCTTAAGAGCGTGATTGAACGTGGAGATTTGGGTGAAATCTACTTCGCAAAGGCTTATGCCGTAAGAAGAAGAGGAACTCCAAACTGGGGAGTTTTCCTTAATGAGTATGAACAAGGTGGAGGTCCATTAATTGATATTGGTACCCATTCCTTAGATGTTACACTTTATCTTATGAATAACTATGAACCAAAGATGGTAGTTGGTACAAAGTATAAGAAGGTAAACAATCCTGAATGTGGCAACCCTTGGGGTGGCTGGGATGCTGACGCGAATACCATGGAAGATTCAGCATTTGGATTTATTGTTATGAAAAATGGTGCGACTATTATTCTAGAGTCAAGCTGGGCACTTAATACAAGTGAACCAATTCAGGAAGGCAGTACCATGCTTTGTGGAACTGATGCAGGAGCTCAAATTAAGGGTGGAGTAACAATCAACAAGGCTGAGTTTAATCGCTTAGTTGAAATTAAACCGGATTTATCTAGTAAAGGTGTTGCATTTTATGAAGGCGTATCCAATGATCCTGCCGAGGTTGAGGCTAGACGTTGGATTGATGCTGTAAAGAATAATACCGATGTTGTTGTAAAACCGGAACAGGCTTGTGTCGTATCAGAGATTCTAGAAGCAATCTATAAGTCTGCTGAATCAGGACAGCCAGTTTACTTTGACTAAAAAATAAAAATAGAGGTAATGTAATATGAATATAGCTGTAATAAGTTTTTGGCATGTACATGCCGAAGGATATGCAAAAGAGATCACAGAAAAAACGAGTAGTAAAGTAACGGCTGTATGGGATGAAGATAAAGAACGCGGAATGAAATATGCGAATCAGTTCAATGCAAAATATTATGTGGATTATGATGAATTACTCTCAGATAAAACCATTGATGGAGTTGTAATAACTACCGCAACCTCAGAGCATAAAGTATTGATTCTTAAAGCTGTATATGCTGGGAAAAAGGTATTTAGTGAAAAGGTATTAGCATTAACCACAGCAGATTGCCTCGAAATCAAAGATGCATTAGACAAACAAGGTGTTGACATTACCTTATCCTTAGTGAAGAAATGTGACAGTGAATTCTTATTTGCAAAACAGATGGTTGAAAGTGGAGTATTAGGACAGATTACTTATGCAAGAATGCGTAATGTACATAATGGAAGTATTGAGAATTGGTTACCGGCTCACTTTTATAGTAAAGAACAATGTGGTGGCGGTGCTATGATGGATTTGGGTGCACATCCGATGTATCTACTTAACTGGATGCTTGGAGAACCTAAGACCATACAATCCACATTTACAAACATCACAGGACATGAGGTAGAAGATAATGCAGTTTCTGTCATTGAATTTGATAAAGGGATTATTGCAGTATCAGAAACTGGATTTGTATCCAATTATACTCCATCTACCCTTGAAATCAGTGGTACAAAAGGAAATCTACTTATTCGTGACGGTGTTAAGTATGCAACAAAAGAAACAAATGGTGAATGGGTAACAACAGAAAACTTACCGGAAAAACTTCCTTCTCCAGTTGTTCAATGGGCAAATGGTGAAGTAAATAAAGAAGGCGTAACCTTTGGTATCAAGGATGCGATCATGTTAACCAGAATGATGGAAGCAGCCTACAAGTCCTATGATAGTGGGAAAAGAGAACAAATTTAATATTAAAAATGAATAATGAAAAGAGGGATTAATTGATGGAGGTATCACTACAACTTTACTCAATAAATGAGGAAACTAAAAAAGATTTCAAGAAATCCGTTGAAAAAGTTGCAGAAATTGGGTATAAAGGTGTAGAATTTGCAGGATATGGTGGATTATCTGCAGAAGAATTAACCACACTTTTAAAGGAGAATAATTTGTATTCTGTAGGTTCCCATAGAGGAGTTCAAATTTTTGAAGAATCTTTTGATGAGGAATTAAAATATAATAAAGCAATTGGTTCAGAATATATCATATGTCCTTGGGCAAAAGTGGATACAAGAGAAGAAGTTGACAAACTAGTGCAATTGCTCAATGATGCAGCTGATAAAGCAGCAAAAGAGAATATTAAGGTAGGATACCATAATCATGCTCATGAATTCGTAAAAATCGACGGAAAATATGCATTAGATATGATAGCTGAGAATACGAATGACAATGTAATCTTAGAACTTGATGTATTCTGGGTAGCTTATGCCGGAATTGATCCATTAGAGTATATTAAAAAATGGGGTAAAAAGGTAGAACTGATACATATCAAACAAATTGCTGAGAACAAAGACAATGTTGATGTTGCTGATGGTGTGATTGATATGGCAAAGGTGAAAGAAGTGTCCAAGTATGCTAAATATTTTGTAGTTGAGCACGAAGAATTCGATAAGCCTGTATGGGACAGCATTAAAAATGACTTTGAATTTTTAAATCAGATTAAATAAAAGCAAAAAAATGATGTTAGAATACACTTTCTAACATCATTTTTTTGAAGAAGATTTGGAGCGGTATTATATACATATTTTGACTGATAAAGTATAATAGGTAAAGATATTTTAAAGAAGGAGTGAACGAAATGCCACCAATCAGCCTGTTAATAAAACCAGCCTCTGGTTTGTGCAATATGCAATGTAAATATTGTTTTTATGCGGATGAAACAGACAATCGTGAAGTGAAATCCTATGGAATTATGTCCATCGATACGCTTGAAGCAGTAATTATGAGAACCCTAGAGTACGCAGAAAGAGAATGTACGATTGCTTTTCAAGGCGGAGAACCAACTCTGGCAGGGTTGGATTATTACAAGAAGGTAATTGAATTTCAAAATAAGTACAATAATAAAAAAATAACTATCCATAATGCCATTCAAACAAATGGTTTTGTAATTAATGAGGAATGGGCAAAGTTTTTTTACGACAATAATTTTTTGGTCGGATTATCGTTAGATGGTCCTAAGGATATTCATGATTACTATCGAGTGGATGCAGTAGGAAAAGGAACCTATCAAAAGGTTATGCATGCTGCACAGCTTTTTGATAAACACAAGGTGGAATATAACATCTTAACGGTTGTAAATGCTAAGACGGCTAAGAATATACGAAAAATATATGGATTCTTTAGAAAGAACCATTTTACATATCAGCAATATATCCCATGTCTTGATCCAATTGGAGAAGAACGGGGACAACATGAGTATTCTCTGACTCCCGAGATTTACAAAGAATACCTTTGTGATCTATTTGATTGCTGGTATAACGATTTTATCAGTGGAAAGCAGATTTATAATCGATATTTCTATAACTTAGTCAATATGCTTCACGGAGAACCTCCGGAGAGCTGTGGGATGATGGGATTTTGCGGTATGCAGTATGTGTTAGAAGCAGACGGAAGCGTTTATCCCTGTGACTTTTATGCTCTTGATGAATGGAAATTAGGGAATATTGTAACGGATTCCTTCCAAAACATGAACGAGAAGCGTAAAGAACTAAACTTTATTGAAACATCAAAATATACTGATGAAGATTGTAAGACCTGTAAATGGGCGAACTTATGCCGAGGTGGCTGTCGCAGGGATAGGGATCCAATGATAGAGGGTCATTTATCAAAAAATTATTTTTGTAAGGCTTATTATGATTTTTTTGAGTATGCTGTACCAAGGTTAAGAAAGATATAATTGTTAGGTATGAAAGTTTTTTCAAAAAGAGATAAGCAGAATGTATTTCAGAATTTGAGGTATAATAATATGAAATAAAGATCAATTTCATAACCTGATTTGAGGCATATCCGAAACTGTGTTTCGGATATGCAATGGGAGCTAATATGAAATATTTTATTTGTTTTATCAACTTGGAGGAAAAAACTTTGGAGAAAAAAGAAAAAGGGCTGTCTGCTTGGCAGCTTACAATGCTGGCATTAGGAACAGTAATAGGAGGTTCGTTTTTTCTTGGCTCGTCAGTGGCGATCCATGCAGCAGGACCTGCTATATTAATCTCATATATTTTGGGAGGTATTTTAGTTTATTTTATACTTTTTGCCCTTTCCGAAATGACAGTAGCAAATCCGGATTCGGGATCCTTTCGAACTTTCGCAGCAGAGGCTTTTGGGCAGGGAACCGGATTTGTTGTAGGATGGGTGTATTGGACCGGAATGGTTTTGGCAATGTCAAGTGAAGCGACGGCTGTATCAATTTTAGTGCGTCAATGGATTCCTAATATGTCAATCGCATTAATGGGAAGTTTGATTATAATTGGCGTTACATTGCTTAATTTATTAGGAGCAGATAAACTTAGTAAGTTGGAAAGTGGCCTTGCTGCTGTAAAGCTATTAGCTATAATTTCTTTTATCATAATCGGTGTCCTCCTAATTATTGGATTATTCCCGGGAAATTCAGCAATCGGAACTGGAGATTTGGTACGTGAACCCTTTATGCCAGGAGGTATAAAAGGTATTGCAGGAAGTATGCTAATTGTAATGTTTTCCTATGCTGGTTTTGAAATAATTGGTTTAGCTGCATCAGAAGCAGACAATCCGAAGGAAACAGTCCCCAAAGCGATTAATTATACCGTTTTATGTCTTGTTGGTTTTTATATTCTTACTGTTGTAGTTCTTCTTCCACTTATCCCTACTGCCGATATCAGCGAAGATACGAGTCCATTGGTAGCAGCTCTTAACAGGAGAGGAATAGGATGGGCAGGAACTGTTATTAATCTGGTATTAATTACAGCAATTCTTTCTACCATGCTGGCCGCCATGTTTGGTCTCGGAAGAATGATGCGATCACTTGCCGCTGAAGGTCATGCTCCTAACTGGCTAAAAGATGAAAAAGATGTTCCTTATCGTGGAATACTATTTTCTGGTTTTGCCATGCTTTTAGGATTAGCTATGGGTTTTTTGGTTCCTCAAATTTATCTGTTTTTAATAAGTTCAGGAGGCTTTGCATTGCTCTTTACCTATGCGGTCATTATGGCTACACATATTCGCTTTCGGAATAAGAACGGCTGTCCGGATGGAAAGTGTAAACTTGGTGGATTTCCGTATTCCTCCTTATTTGTTTTATTCTTCTTAATTATTGCAATTTTGAGTATGCCCTTTGTAGCGGGGCAGGCATCTGGTCTGATTGCCGGAATTATTATGATAGTTTTTTATTCATTAGGATATATGGCTATGAAATTCTTTAAACAATCCCATAATAATGATACTGTTACTCAACACATGAATGAAAAAAGAAATCAGGCAAGATTATCCACAGAATTTTCTGAGGAACTAACCAAGGGAAAGAAAAAGGATAAAGAGAAATAGTATTGCAATGTTTTGGCACTTGTTGTAAGATGCTTTTATAAATCATTTTATGAAAGTGGGACCGGTACACATGGATAAAATAAATAGTAACGAAAGAAAGCACATCAATAAAGTGAAGATAGCAAAATTTATTTTGCACCAAGGCGAAACTTCTAAGATGGAGATTGCCAGTAGTTTAGGAATCAGTATGCCAACGGTCTTACAAAACGTTAAAGAACTAGTAGATGAGAAAATTGTAACAGAAGTTGGAGAATATCAATCAACAGGCGGAAGAAAAGCAAAAGCTCTGTCCATTGCTGAAAATGTGCGTTACTCTATCGGAATAGATATTACCTCTAATCATATCAGCTATGTGATGATAGATTTAAAAGGTAAATTAATAATAAAAAGAAGAATGAGAAATCCGTTTGAAAATACATTAGATTATTATGAAATAGTTGAAAAAAATCTAGATGAATTTATTGAAGAATCAAAAGTTAATACATCTAAAATATTGGGAGTAGGTGTTTCTTTACCCGGAATTATAGACAAATCAAATGAAATATTGATTAAATCCCATATTCTTCAACTTAGTAATGTAAGTCTTAAAAATATTAGTCAACTAATTAGCTTTCATGTTAGTTTTGAAAATGATGCAAATAGTGCAGCCATGGCAGAACTTAATTATGCGGGTAAGAATGCAATCTATTTATCTCTGAGCAATACGGTGGGAGGGTCCATCTTTATGGGCAATTCCATCTATTTGGGAGACAATTATAGAAGTGCTGAATTTGGGCATATCATAATAGAACCGGATGGAGAAACTTGTTATTGCGGTAAAAAAGGTTGTGTGGATTCTTACTGTTCAGCTAAAGTATTAGCTAAGTATACGGATGATAATCTGGAGTATTTCTTTGGGAAATTAGATACCAAGGACAAAGTTGCATTAGAAATTTGGGAACGATATTTAGAATACCTTGCGATTACGGTTACCAATTTAAGAATGAGTTTTGATTGTGACATTATATTAGGAGGTTACGTCGGAGGTTATCTAAAAAAATATAGTACGGAACTTAATCGAAAAGTTTTAAAATATAATAAATTTGAGGATGATACTTCTTATTTAAAACTGTGCAAATATGAAAGTGAAGCTTCGGCAATAGGCATAGCTATGAGTTTTGTAGAACAATACTTTGAAACTCTAGATTAGTATTGACAAATAGGAATGATAGAGTAATAATATAATTACTTTAATAAAACATTTAATAAAAGTTTAAACTAAACATTTAGAGTGAAAAGGAGAATGTGCTATGTTGCAACAAGTTATGACAGCCCCTGGCGTGATTGAATTTAATGAGGTACCAATTCCTGAAGTAAAAGATAATCAGGTATTAGTAAAAATTATTAAAATTGGTGTTTGTGGATCAGATATTCACGTTTATCATGGTGAACACCCATTTACATCATATCCGGTTACTCAAGGTCATGAAGTGTCTGGTGAAATAACAGAATTTGGCAGAAACGTTACGAAACTTAAAGTGGGCCAAAAGGTTACCATTCAGCCTCAAGTAGTTTGTGGAGAATGTTATCCATGCCGCCATGGCAAATATAACCTTTGTGAAGAGCTTAAGGTGATGGGATTTCAAACAACAGGTGTAGCTTCTCACTATTTTGTTGTAGAAGAAGAGAAAGTTACGGTATTGCCAGAGGAGATTAGTTTTGATGAAGGTGCGATGATTGAACCTTTAGCAGTAGCAGTACATGCAGTAAAACAAGCTGGCGATGTGAAAGGACTTAAGATTGTAGTATTAGGAGCAGGCCCAATAGGAAATCTTGTGGCTCAGACAGCAAAAGGAATGGGAGCAGAAAGTGTAATGGTTACGGATGTCAGCAATTTGCGTTTAGCAAAAGCGAAAGAGTGTCAAGTAGACCATTGTATTAATACCAAAGAAGTAGACTTAGGAGAAGCTATCTTAGAGGCTTTTGGACCTGATAAAGCGGATATTATATATGATTGTGCAGGGAATAACATTACTATGGGGCAAGCAATAAAGTTTGCTCGTAAAGGAAGCACCATTATTCTAGTAGCAGTATTTGCAGGAATGGCTACAATAGATTTGGCAGTTGCGAATGATCATGAATTACATATTAAGAGCACAATGATGTATCGAAATGAAGATTACATAGATGCAATTCGATTGGTGAATGAAAAGAAAATTCAGCTGTTACCATTAGTTTCAAATCACTTTGCGTTTGAGGATTATTTAGAAGCTTATAAATTCATTGATGCAAATAGAGAAACTACAATGAAAGTAATTATTAATGTACAAGAATAGTATCATAATTCCTATATCGGTTACAGTTCAGCCTAGTGGCTGAACCCATTACCAAAACACCGGCTAGAAGATAG
>CAUQEW010000008.1:0-197661 GCA_963517115.1 uncultured Lachnospiraceae bacterium
TTTTATCTACTTCCTATTTTTTTATATCTATTGCCAATAATAATTATACTCCAACCATTGATTTAAAGCATAGCCAAATAAATTGTATAGATCATACAGTTATGCTATCTTATTAACTTAGAAAGTACCTAGAATGATAAGGAATGATCACGGTAGAGTTTTGTTTATTATACGTATATATAATCCAGAAATCTCTATATATGAGATAAAAGCCTATAATTCGACATGAATTGTTTAAACTATATTGTTTTATACTACAATTTATGATACATTATTTATTCGAGCGTATATGGCAGAATGAGGAGATAAGAAAAATGCACGTTAATACAAAACCAAAGAGAATAAGAATGATCTTTATGATCACCATAATATCTTTCATAATAAATATTTATTTAGGTAATGTAGCACAAGCTTCCGAAATAATAGAATCGGGGACGATAGGAATGCAACCTGCTGATAATCAGATAATTTCAGATCAAAAGGAAGTGGCGTTAGGACAAGGCGAAACATGGAAATTAGTAAACGAACTAGACACAAGTGAGACTAGTGATTCTGTTATTTATACTACTGACAATAGTTTGGTAGCATCAGTAGATGAGGCAGGGATAATAACAGCAATTGGCTTAGGTACGGCATCTATTACAGCTTCTTATACGAATGGAAATAATAAAGTTTGTAAAGTAACTGTTAAAGAAGCACCATCTGGCATTTCATTACCATTAGAAATTAAAACAATAACGATAGACAGCTCTTACACAATTGAACCAGAGATAACATCTGGATATTCTAATTGTGAATTTACTTACGAATCTAGTAATGAAAGTGTGGCAATTATTAGTGCTAATGGGATAGTGAGTCCAGTTAATCCTGGTATCGCTAATATCACTGTGAAAACTTATAATGGCAAGGAAGCGGTTCTAACAATCAAGGTTGTTACTCAAATAGCTTCATTTACTATGTTATATTTAAATGAGGATACATTAACTTTAGCGAAAGGTCAAAGTAGAACCTTGTATTATAATGTGAGTTCGTCTGATACTCTGAATGATGTAACAGAACAGATTAAATGGGAATCTAGCAACGATAAAGTGGTAACAGTTGACGAAGACGGAACATTAATCGCTAAAAAAACTGGTAAGGCGGAAATATCATTAATTACTTATGATGGTAGTGTTCGAGATAAAGTGATAACGGTTAATGTCACTTCCAGAAAAAAAGGAAATAGCTATGCTGAAAACAAGTTAACAATTGTTGATACCTCAAAATCAAAATATACCTATATTGAAATGACAGAGGACCTTGAATTATTAGAAGAAAAGTATGGTGATTGTATTCACGTTAGTATATTATCGGATACATATGATAAACGTAATATTTATCAAGTAATTCTTGGAAATCCGAATGCAAAAAAGAAAATAATGGTTCAATCCTCGCTTCATGCAAGAGAGTATATGACCTCATTACTTACAATGAAGCAAATTGAATTTTATTGTAAAAATTATTATTCTGGAATATATCAGAATGAATATTTTAGTGAATTATTTGAGGATGTTGCATTTTATATTGTACCAATGGCTAATCCAGATGGTGTTACGATTAGTCAATTTGGTGCATCCGGGATAAAAAATAAAACATTAAGAGCAAAAGTAACTACTTTGTGCAATAGATATGGAAAAGGTAAAAGTTCATATTATGCTATGTGGAAGGCCAATGCAAGAGGGGTTGATTTAAACCGCAATTTTGCTCAATACTGGGAGATTGTACGTGATACAGAGCCAAGGGCATCGGCATATGGATATAAAGGTAAAAATCCAATCTCAGAGATTGAGACAGAAATACTTGTTAATATGTTTGATAGTATTAAGCCAACGGCAACAATTAGTTATCACGCAACCGGATCAATTATTTTCTGGGATTTTGGACAAAAGGGTAAATTAAAAGAGCAAGCATCTAAATTCACAAACATGGTAAAATCATTAACTTCATATTCACTGGTACAAGGATTTAACAAATACCATGCGGCTGGTTTCAGTGATTGGGTTTCTATCAGTAGAAAGACACCTGCTATAACGATAGAAATTGGTAGAAACTCCTGCCCTCTAGGAATTAATGAGTTCAAGTCAATTTGGTCAAAGAATAAGTTGATATATGTAGGAAGCGCTAAATTATTCAAATAATATTAACACGGCAATCGCAAAACAAAAGTAGCTCCGCCGCCAGTTGTATCCTTAATAGAAATGCTGCCTTTATGAAGTTCTGTCAGCTCTTTAGCAATGCTAAGGCCTAGCCCAAAGTGTTTCTTTTCATTTCTTGATTGATCTCCTCTGTAAAATCGTTGAAATACTTGTTTTTTCTCCTCATCTGGAATTCCTTTTCCATGATCTTCAACTTCTATGACTACAGAGTCTTTTATATTGTAGGCATGAATGGTAATTATTTTACCGAAAGATGCGTGGCTTATAGCATTATCAATTAAGATGGTAAGTATCTGTTTAATACGCTCACAATCTCCATTTATATTATGAAGTTGTTCCTCAGGTAAATCCAGAGTTAGATTATAATTGTTTATATTATAACAGGTACAAAACATGTCATAACTTTCTATGAGAAGTGTGTCCATGTCAATCGGTGCTTTAAAAAGACTCCAGGTCTTTGCATCTGCAGACGCTAATAAAAGCATATCACCTATCAATCTGTTTATTCGCGCACATTCGCCTTCAATATGTGGAAGAAATTGGTCTGCTTTTGAAATGTCTTCTTTAAGAGAAGCGATACCTGTTTTTATTACGGTAAGAGGAGAACGAAGTTCATGGGATGCAGCCGCAATAAAGTCAATCTGTCGTTTTTGTCCATCCTCTAAGGGGGTTAAAACCTTTGTTATGTATAAGGAACTAATAAGAAATAGTGCAACAACACCTATTAAATCAATCAATATAAATAAAAGAATTTGGTTGAAAAATAAATCATTTTCACTATCATCATAATAAATTATCATGATATTACGCCAACCAGTTTTCGTTGGAATTAACGCCGCCATTCCAAGATAAGCTTTGTGTTTGTTTTTGTACAAGTTATAGACTGATGTTTTAACAATTGTTGAATACAAAGGTTTTCGATTTAGGTTAATCCCTTCCTCTGTTGCCATTTTTTTGATTTTATCAATAATAATTTTTGAATCCTTGGAAGTATTCAATCGACTGTAATCAGTAAGTAACTTTCCATTATCTTCTATAAAAATGACTACATGGTTATCTGTCTGCATTTTAGTTATCCAGGAGCTGCTGATTACATTTGCAGAACGAATCTTCTCTACTATCTGCTCCGTATTTTTTTCAAATAGAGTCTGTATTTGTTCTTTATTTTGCTTATAATTGATAATAAAAGTTCCAGTAATAATTACCGTCAATATCACACTTGAGGTAATACCATACAAAAGTACCAACCGTCTCTTTAGTTTATGAAACATATTCTATACCTCCAGCTGGTAGCCAACAGACCGTACTGTTTTAATGGTTGCATGACTATGTATCGATTTTAATCTTTTTCGAAGAAAGCAAATAAAATTATCCAGATTGCCATCGGTAACAAAGCTATTAGCACCCCACACTCTTGTCAAGAGAATTTCCCTTGATAAAATCTGTCCTTTATTTCTAATTAGATAAGCTAGAAGATCGCTTTCTCTTTTTGATAATCTACATAATTCTTCTTCCCGAATCAGTTGCATTCTTCCTATATCCAAAAAAAAATCAGAAAAATATAATTCATCGGCGTTTTCAATTTTTGCTGGTCTTCTTGTCAAAGCGCGGATTCTAGCCAGTAATTCCTCGATTTCAAAAGGTTTAATTAGATAATCATCAGCTCCTGTATCTAAACCTTCTATGCGGTTCATCAGAGTATCCATGGCAGTTACCATAATCACAGGAGTAGCAATATTCTCCTTTCGAAGCTTTCCTAAAATGGTAAGCCCATCCATTCCTGGAAGCATCCTGTCCAGCATGATAATATCATAGGACTGCTTCATTCCATAAAACAATGCATCTTCTCCATCATAACAGAAATCAGCTTCCATACCATTCTTTCTAAATTGGTATTCTAAGATGGAACATAATTCTTTATCATCCTCAATTACTAAAATACGCATTTTATCACCACAACTTTTCCATTTTAAGGTTATTTAGAGATAAACACGTTATAACATATTCATGAACGTATTGCAACACCTATTAATCATGGGGAGATCATTAAAACGAGGAGAGAAATAATGAAGAAGAAAATAGTATTATTAATTTTATTGTCACTTATAATTTTTATTTCAGGCTGTAGGAGTAAGGAAGAAAGTAGTGCTTCGATTCAGAATAACAAGGGACGTTATATGGAAAACGAGATATCTCTACCGGAAGGACTTGACGAGAATGTTACTTTGACACTTACTAAAAAAAATGGCATGCCTTATTTAAATGTATTTACCGGTGAGGAGCAGTGCACAATTACTGGCTATCAAATGAATGATGATGGAACCTGGACAGAAGATACCTCTGAGTGGCTAAAATCCTTATCTTTTTCGTCTAGCGACAGTTATCGGAATGTAGTTTTGGAAGATGCCAGCGGGAATCAATACCTTTATTATACTGAAATACTCAATGACAGTTACAAAGGGAATATCCTGCATTCAACCGATGGCACTACCTATGAAACCCTTAACCCAGAAGGTTGGGAAGATAAAAATCCTGAACATGGTACTTATACTGCACCGGAAAAAGTAGCTATGTTAAAGGATGGAACCTTAGTTTCTTTATTCTTTAGTGGCGAAGTGGATTTTTACAATAAGGAAGATCTTTCAATCCAATATAGTATTACTGGTAATGAATATAGCACAACTATTTTAACGGTGTCAGAGAATACTCTTATCCTTGGGCAGATTGATAATAATTACAATATTACCGGCGTTGATGTTTATGATATAGATAATAATTATAAGAAAACCAGCTATCCCTTTCAGAGTAATCTGACAGGAAATGCATTCTTAGACATAAATAATAAGGGTGACTTAGTTCTGTGCAATCCAGATGGCGTAAATATCTTAGAACATGGTACTACGCTGTGGCAGAACGTCCTGGATGGTACATTAACTTCCTTAACTATGCAGAACATGTGGAGTATTGGTTTTGTAGCGGGCGTGGATGATAATTATTATATTTTATATAATTCAGAAAATGCAGGATATTCCATGAAAAAGTACATCTATAATGAGACCATCGATTCCGTTCCCTCAACAGAACTTACTGTTTATTCACTAAAGGATAACTCTACCTTAAGACATGCAGCAGCAGTATTCCAACAAAATAATCCGGATGTAAAGGTAAGCTTTACGATCGCAATGACGGATGATGAATATGAGATGGCTGATGATGCCATAAAGGAGGATTATATAAGAGCACTGAATGTAGAACTTTTGGCTGGGGGTGGTACTGATATCCTCGTATTAGATGGACTTCCTACTGATTCCTTTATAGAAAAGGGTGTACTAACGGATATTAGTAGTATCATTCAGCCAATGATTGACAATGGGAAGTTATTTTCTAATATTATGAATCAATATATTAATAATGGGAAGATATACCACGTGCCGATTCGGTTCAGCCTCCCACTTTTATGTGGTAGGAATAGTGATGTAGAAAACCTCTCCACCCTGGATGCTTTAGCTGACTATGCTACAAATCATATGGATACATCTTTATTTGGAAATATGACATTAGATGATTTCTTAACAACATTTTCTCCCTTTGTCACTGATAAGATCATAGATAATGATGGTTCAATCAGGAAAGATAAATTGATTTTGGTGTTAAATCAACTAAAAATAATTGGAGATAATTGTGGCATTGTAGATGAATATTCAGATGAAATTAGAAAGGGTAATAATATATGGGATCTCGCCAGCCAGATTCAACTCAGTCTTAATTCATGTGCAGGCTTCAAGAACTCTATGTTCCCACTAGGAATAGTAACTTATGCAAAAGGAGGCTTTACTTTATTTGAAAATGCTTATACACCTAGCTGTGAGTTAGGAATAAATAATGCAAGCAGTCATCAGGAACTTAGCCAAGACTTTATTTCCTTCGTTTTATCAGAGGAGATTGGGAAAAACGACTTTTATGATGGTTTTTCTGTCAATAAACAAGCTTTAGCCATGTCCTCACAATTCGACCGAAGCAATGCTTCCGCATATTCAGAAATTGAGAATGAAGATGGGACCTTTTCTGGTATTAAATTTGGACCTCTTAATAAGGAGCAAATAGAGGATCTTGTCAATACATGCTCTAGGGTATCCTATAATACAGACAGTAATGAACGATTTATTGCCTTATTTAAGGAGGAATCCAAGGAGTTTTTCCAGGGAAGTCTTTCGGTTGATGAAACTGCAGACAATTTTGTAAAAAAGATTAGTGTCTATCTGTCTGAATAAACAAAACTTAGTCTTATTGTTGTGATAGAGAAAAAACGTGCCGCATAATAACTTAAAAAGTTATTTTGCGACACATCCCTTCTTTTTATTGTACAGCATCTAATACAACGACTCTTAAGGGGATAGCAATAGCAGGAATACTTCTTGTAGAAACACCATAATATACCACCAAAAGTCGATTTCCTAAATCACCGTCATATGGGTAACCATCTTGATATACAATTTCCGTATGGTCTCCAATATCTAGTTTTAACATACCATCCATACTCACAAGATCTTCATCAAAATAATCAACCTTAATTATCTGCCATAAAGGTTCTATTACTATTACCAAAACACGATATTGAGGTGGGTAAATCATAGGAACTGGTGCATTAGCTGCAAAATATCCGGTAATTACAGAGCCTACCGAAAGTATAATATTATACACAAAGTAAGTATCTGGAGTAACGATTAAATTTGCAAAACCACCATCTTCATTTTCTACTAAAATGTAATTCCAGTAATTATTTTTATCATTAAGAATGCTTATTTCACGCACAATTCCCCGAAACGAATTAAAATAGGATGGAGTATCTTTATTCATTATCAATATCCTTTTTATAAAGAGACCAATGATTGAGTCCTAATTTTATTTCTATCATATGCTATTTTTATAATTGTGTTCGCTCTCTTCTTGTGATAAAAATAAATGACTATCTCCATTCTTTGCGAAATCCAAGAGGGGTTTTCCCTTCTCTTGCTTTAAATAAATTAATAAAATGACTGATGTTATTCAACCCGCAGGCATAAGTAATTTCTGAAATTGAAAGATTGGAGTATTTCAAAAGCTCTTTGGCTTGACTAATTCTACGATCAATCAGATATTCATTAATAGTTGTTCCTGTATACTTTTTAAATTCTTTTGATAGATGGAATTTGCTGATGTTAAATTCTTTAGCTAAATCATCTAAGGCAATTCTTTCTCTAAATTCAGAATTTAATTTTTGCTTTATCAGAATAATATAGTTTGGAATATTCTTAGGTGAATACTCACTTAGTGCATGATACAATATAAGCTCAGTCAGAATATCTATGATTAAACGTGAAGTAATTAGTTCTCGATATACATCTTTTTTCTGATGCAAGGAGAGAATATGTCTAAGTGAACTTTCGATAAAAAAAGAATCTTCCGGAGTCGTGATGGGATTGCTATTTTTAATGTACTCTTCATAATATATCGACGCATATACGCCATAATAATGAATCCAAAGCATTTCCCAAGGATCTTCCTTCGAAGATTCATAATAATGATACTTGAGGCAGTTTATCAAGAAGATGCTTCCTTTGGTAAGTGTGTATTCGTTTCCTTCATATCGTAACCGTCCCTTTCCAGAGATGGTATAAACCAATAAGTAAGAATTTAAATTCTTACGTTCTGTAAAGTATGGATATCTTGTCTCAAAGTATCCAGCTTCTTGAATATAGAGATAACTATTTTGCGCTGCCATGCTGGCAGTTTCAACTAACCGGACAGAATTACTCGACCAGGTTAATGAGGCTCGTTCTAGATATTCTTTAGCCATAATTTTCCTCCAAATTCTGAGAATGAATGCTTGCATTCATTTTCTAAACGCAAAACTTAGTGTGAAAGTGTTTTTCGATTGAAATTATCTTTCTCAATTCAAGTTCACACTTTATCACCTCTTTCAACAACACAAGATACTGTTATTTATCCGCAATATTATTGGATGTAGTGTATATATAATGTTGATATAATAAAGTATATCAACAATAATACGGAATAACAAGATATTATAATATATCCACATTTTTTTGAATGTAGAGGGAGGATTTTATGGCAAATTTGTTGAATTTAAAAGAAATTAAGAAACCGAGAATTGGATTGTATACAGTAGGTTTAAAACACTACTGGGGTCAATTTCCAGGACTAAGAGAAAGATTGATTGAATATGGTAAGTTTATTGAACAGAAGATGTCCACTTTTGCTAATGCCGAAATCGTTAATTATGGGCTAGTGGATACCTCTGATTCAGGAAGAGCTGCAGGTGCATTTTTTAATGAAAATAATGTGGACCTAATTTTCTGCCACAGCGGAACTTATGTTACAAGTGACTGTGTACTTCCGGTACACCAGTTATGTACCGCACCAGTTGTTGTTCTTAATTTACAACCTGCAGCAAGAATAAATTATAAGGATACTACAACTGGAGAGTGGCTTGCACATTGTGGTGCCTGTGTAGTACCTGAAATATCAAATGCTTTTAATCGGGCAGGAATTAAATACAGAGTTATTAATGGATTACTGGGTTTGGATTACACACCAGATATATCTTTAGCAGAGGAGATAACCAATGACCGACCAGAAGCTATTCGTGCATGGAAGGAAATCGGAGAATGGATTATGGCGACAAGTGTAAAAAGTGCTCTGAAATACGCCAGATTTGGATTCTTAGGAAATACCTATAGTGGAATGCTTGATATGTACAGCGATTTTACCATGATTCAGGCACAGACAGGAGTTCATGTTGAAGTCATTGAAATGTGTGATCTAGACCGACAGTTGAAATTGGTGACTGAGGCTGAGATAGAAGATAAAAAAACTGAAATTTACAATATATTTGAAATCAGTGATACTTCAGCAGCTGATCCAATTGCCAAAAAGCCAACGGAGGAACAGATATATTGGTCAGCTAAAGTTGCTGCTGCACAAGAACGTCTTGTAAAGGAATTTAATCTGGATTCTTTGACCTATTATTATCATGGAGCACCGGATGGCGAATATGAAAAACTTCAGGGTGGATTTATCGTTGGACATTCTCTTCTGACAGCAAAGGGAATACCATGTTCCGGAGAAGGTGATTTAAAGACAGCGCTTGCCATGAAAATTTGTGATATTCTGGGTGTTGGAGGAAGTTTTTGTGAAATTGTGGTTACAGATTATATTGACAAAACGATTTTGCTAGGCCATGACGGACCTTTCCATCTTGAGATTGCGAAGGGAAAGCCAATCCTTAGAGGTATGGGACTTTACCATGGAAAACAAGGTACCGGAGTTTCGGTGGAAGCTAAGGTTCGGACGGGGGATATTACAACTCTTAATGTAACTCAGACCGGAGATGGAAGATTGAAGCTTATTTCCAGTGAAGGTGAATCAACAGATGGCGCGATTATGACCATAGGTAATACACAAACCCCAGTGAAATTTAAAAAGGAGCCGGATGTTTATATGGAGCAATGGTTTTCAGAAGCTCCCACACACCATTTTGCAATGTCCATCGGTCATAATGCTTCCATATTTAAAAAAGTAGCAGATCTTATAAATCTGAATTACGTGGAGTTAATGTAGAAAAATAAGTATAAGAATGGACCATCTATTCTTCCTTGAAGATAGATGGTCCATTTTATGTGCGCCCAGCATGGCGCAGTAAAACCAAAACCAAGGGTGTCCGCCGGGAGATATTAGAGGTAGGTTGTGGAAATGTACTTTGAAGCAATAACCCCTGAGATGATGTATGGATGAGCTCTAAGATGTCAGCAGAGGTCATATTGTGCGACTTAAAGTCGCTGTTTATTATTCGATTACATAAGATGCTAACGGTTATCAAATGGGGAGTGTTGAAACAAATATTTAACATTTAAGGATTGACATTAGACCTAGAATCTGTAATAATAAATTTATAAATTTAAGATAACGATTACGTAAATAAATAAAAGAAAGTATTTATTATTAATACTACATGGAGAAAGGATTAAGAATGAGTTTAGAAATTCTACAAAAATTAAATAATCATCTTACAATTTTCGATATAAAAGATAATAGATTTCTAACATATGGACGCGTTATTGATAACTTTGATATATCAGAAGTGACACAATACTCTGCCAAGATTGAGATACCTGAATCAGGTAATAGCTATATAGCAAGCATTCAGTCTTTAGAAGCAATCCCAGTTATTAAGTTGTTATCGCAATTTGTGTATGGTGGTTTAGAAGTGCAAGCTGGCATATGTGTAGGTCATAACAAAGGTTTAACTGGTATAGAGTATCATCAAGGTAGTGAAACTATTATAGCTATAAAAGACTGTGTTCTTATTCTCGGTAAGCGCCAAGATATGGTGGGAAATACATATGATGGAAGCTTAACGGAATGTTTTTATGTGCAAAAAGGTCAAGTAGTGGAACTTTATGATACGTCTTTGCATTATACTCCTTGTAAAACTGGGGACTATTTCATGACAATTGTTATTCTCCTAAAAGGTACGAATAACTCAATAGAAAAAACTCAAGGAATCTTAATGAAGCAAAATAAATGGTTTATAACACATCCATCGATTCAAGAGAAGGTAGATTTGGGAAATTATCCAGGCCTATTAGGGGAAATAAAAACAATTAATTAATAAAATAACAATGAAAAAACAAAATAAGAAAGATAAGAGGAGTATGCGTTATGAAAATAGCAATTGGAAATGATCATGTGGCAGTGGATATGAAAAATGAAATAGTAACTTTTCTTGAAGAAAAAGGCCATGAGGTAATTAACCTAGGTACGGATTCATCAGAAAGGGCTGATTACCCGGTGTACGGAGAAGCTGTAGCAAATGCAGTTGTAAAGGGAGAGGTAGATCGCGGCATTTTGATTTGTGGCACAGGTGTTGGTATTTCACTTTCAGCAAACAAAGTGAATGGTATCCGAGCAGTTGTATGTAGCGAACCTTATTCTGCAAGATTGTCAAAAGAACATAATAATACCAATGTTCTTGCATTTGGATCAAGAGTAATTGGAATTGAATTAGCAAAGATGATTGTCGAACAATGGTTAGATGCAAAATTTTTAGGTGACAGACATCAGAAGCGTGTTGATATGATTACCGAAATTGAAAAAAAACAAGTTAAATAAGAGCATTACACAATTCTTTCTATTAAAGAATGGAAAAGTGGTTATCAGAGAAGATGAAAATCGATTTGATAATCACTTTTCTAAATTCGTAATCGTTTTCATGTTATATTTAGCATAAATCATTAAAATTAAGTGAAGTTAGTAAATATGCACAAAGTAAATACGAAAATAGCTACAATATACATAAATAATTAAAAACATATTGACAAAACATCTGAAATATATTATCTTATAACTATAGAACGAGTAAAGGATTACGCGAATATGAGCGATCTGGTGAATTTATGGGAGAAAAGAAAATATCAATTAAACAAATTGCCAAATTGGCAGGAGTTTCGGTTGCAACCATATCAAGAGTCATGAATCAGAAGGGTGGATACACACCTGATACTGAGAAAAAAGTTCTGAGCGTAATTAAAGAAAATCAATATATACCTAACTTGGTAGCAAAAGGACTTAGAACTAATAATACACGAATAATTGGTCTGATTGTACCTGATATTGTTAATGAGTTTTTTGCTAAACTGGTCTTATATATACAAATGGAGTTGTTCCAATATGGTTATTTAACAATGGTTTGTAATGTTAATGAATCAGGTAATCTGGAACGTCAGCTTGTAAAAGCATTGGTTGCACAAAATATAAGTGGATTAATATTAATTTCAGGAAGAACCCGCAAAATGACAGTGAACAGTTTGCCGACTATATATATAGATAGACGACCAAACGAAGAAGAATTACAGGATAATCTGGTTATTATTGAATCGGATAATGTTAGCGGTGGATATTTAGCAACGAAGGAATTAATAAACTGTGGGTGTAAAAAAATTGCTTTTATTACGGATGCTATAGGAGAAAGTAGTAAGATTGCACGTTATGAGGGATATTGCAGAGCAATAATGGAATCTAGATTACCACTAAATCCAACATTAACTCTTAAAGTAGAAAACGTTTCAATTGAGGATGCATTTAATGTAGTAGTGAATGGACTTGATGCAAAGCTAGAATTTGACGGAATTTTCTGCTCAACGGATATGCTTGGGATTGGAGCAATATTAGCTCTTAAGAGTAGAGGATTTGATGTTCCAAAAGACATAAAGATAACAGGCTTTGATGATATTAGTATGTCAAGTTTATTCCAACCAAGCATTACAACAATTCATCAACATAGTGATAAGATGGCGAAATTAGCATCGGATTTAATTATAGATTTAATTAATGGTATTGTAATTGAGGAGAAACATCGAATGGTTCCGATATCCTTAGTACAAAGAAACTCAACAGGGGAATAGTTAAAAATTAATTTTTGTTATGGTTTTCATTTAAAAGTAATCGATTACTAATTTATCGCAGTTTACGTAATCGATTACTAATTGGTAATATTAACTTTACTGTTTATTTATGATTATTAATATAGACAGATGAGAATACATATTCTCATAAACAACCAAATGTAAAAATTCATAGGAGGAAATGAAATGAAAAAGAAGCTAGTAAGTTTATTATTATGTGTAACAATGGTAACAGTTTTGTTGGGGGGATGCGGAAGTAAAGAAGTAAAGACAGATGAAACAGCAAACACAACTCCAGAGGTAACAGCAAGCGCTGAAGAAACAGTTACTGAAGCAACAAGCACTGAAGCAACAAGCACTGAAGCAACAAGTGGGAAATATGCAATTGTATTAAAGACTTTAAGCTCACCATTTTGGCAATCAATGGAAAAAGGCATAAAAGAAAAAGCAACAGTGTTAGGTATTGAAGTTGATGTATATGCAGCTAATTCAGAAGATGATGTTGAAGGTCAAGTAACTGTAACTGAAAATCTTTTATCACAAGGATACGTTGCAATTGGTGTTGCTCCTCTTTCAGCAGATAATTTAGTAAATGTAGTTGCAGAAGCCAACAAAAGTGGTATCTTGGTTTCTAATATTGATGAAAAAATGAATATGGATGCTTTAGCATCAGCAGGTGGTTCTTTAGTATCTTTTATAACAACAGATAATAAAAGCATCGGTAAATTGGCTGGTGAATATATTGTGAAACAAATTACAACAGGTGATGTAGCTATTATTGAAGGAAAAGCTGGTAATGCTTCAGGAGAAGACAGAAAGACCGGAGCAAAAGAAGCATTTGAAGCAGCAGGACTTACAATCGTTGATAGTCAACCAGCTGATTGGGACAGAACAAAAGCTTACGACTTAGCGACTAATTTAATTAGTAAAAATCCTGACTTAAAAGCTATCTATTGCTGTAATGATACAATGGCAATGGGAGCACAAGAAGCAGTTACTAATTCAGGAAAAGAAATTGTTGTAGTTGGTACAGATGGAAACGATGACGCAATTCAATCTGTAAAAGATGGTGGATTATCAGCTACAATTGCTCAAGACCCAGCTCTAGTTGGAGCAAGATCATTAGAATTATTATATAATGCAGTTCAAGCGAAAGAAACTCCTGGATCAACAGCTATGATTGATGAAAGAATTGATGCTATTCTTGTAACGAAATAATAATCTCATAACAAGTAAAGTTAGATAACAAGCATACAATCAGAAAATGAGCGGGGACAGATATATTAAGTGCTGTCCCCGTAATCATAAAAAAAATGCTATTGAATTATTATAACTTCACAAGTATTGAAACGGATTGCCAATATCTGATATGACTTACTTGTTAAAATTTAAATGAGAGGATGGTGCATATGGTTAGTTTAGTTGAAATGAAGAATATTACGAAAAAATTTTCTGGAGTAACAGCCTTAAGTAATATTAGTTTTGATGTAAGACCAGGAGAAGTTCATGTATTACTTGGTGAAAATGGTGCGGGAAAGTCTACACTTATGAAAATTCTAAGTGGAGCATACAATCCGACAGAAGGTATGATTGTACTTAATGGAAATGAATATGATAAGCTTTCGCCAAAATTATCACAAGACCAAGGTATTAGTATTATATATCAAGAACTTAGCGTAATAAATGAGTTAAGTATTCAAGAAAATATTTTTCTAGGGAAACTACAAGAAAAAAAATTATTAGGTATTAAAGTTGTTGATAATGTTGCAATGGAAAAAAGAACAAAAGAGGTATTGGAACAAATTGGATTAAAAAGAAAACCATCTACTATGGTTGGAGATTTGAGTATTTCAGAAAAACAGATGGTCGAAATAGCAAAAGCTGTTGCATTTAATGCAAAAGTTATAATTATGGATGAGCCTACCTCTTCATTGACAAACGAAGAAATTAATCAACTGTTTGAAATTGTTAGAAAGTTGAAAAAACAAGGAAAAGGTATTATATATATATCACATAAATTAAACGAACTCTTTCAAATTGGTGATAGAGTTACGGTTCTAAAAGATGGTACTTATGTAGGCACTCATGATTTGAAAAATGTTACAGAAGACGAACTTGTAAAAATGATGGTAGGACGCTCAATACATGGAAAGTATCTTCGAAATGATAGTATAGATAGCAATGATGAGAAAGTTCTAGAAGTAAAGAACTTGACTCGAAAAGATGAATATGTAAAAGATATTAGTTTTAGTTTGAAAAGAGGAGAAATCCTTGGATTTTCAGGTTTAGTTGGAGCAGGACGAACAGAACTTATGGAAGCTATATATGGAGCATCTCCAATAAAATCCGGTGAGATTATATTGGAAGGGAAAAAGCTAAATATTAAAAATACGTATGATGCTTTAAAAGCAGGCATTGCCTTAGTAACAGAAAATAGACGTGAAACAGGATTTTCTCCATTCTTTAGTATTCGTCAGACGATAGCACATGCAAAGCAAATAAAAGATTCAAGGTTTGGTGGCTTATTAGGCTTGATAGATAATAAAATGGAAAAAAAGGTTGCTGAGGAACAAAGAGCAGCAATTCAAGTGAAATGTGCTAGCACGGAGCAGGTTATTACTGAACTATCAGGTGGAAATCAACAGAAAGTAATTCTAGGAAAATGGATGGCATCCGAGCCTAAACTTATTATTTTTGATGAACCAACAAAAGGAATTGATGTTGGTACAAAATCCGAGATATATAAATTAATGAGAAAGCTTGCAGAAAAAGGTATTGGTGTTATGGTTGTATCTTCTGAACTCCCAGAGCTGTTGGCTACTTGTGACAGAATTATTGTATTTAATGCAGGAAAGATAAGAGCAGAATTTAGTTCAGATGAAGTATCAGAAGAAAATTTAGTAAAAGCAGCAACTACGGCTTTATAATGTATAAACAATTAGGAGGCAAATATATGAGTAACAAAACAAGTGCTGTAATAAAACATAAAAAAACATTTAGTGATTATTGGAGTAAGTATAGTACCGCTGCAATCTTAGCGTTTATGATTGTAGTATTTGGTGTAATAGAACCAAAATCTTTCTTGACCGGTGGTAACTTAATCAGAATTACTGAGCAAAGTTCTATTACGATTTTATTAGCTTGTGGTGAATTCTTTGGAATCATCCTTGGTGGTATTGACTTATCTGTAAGTTCAACCATGGCGTTATCTGGTGTTTTTGCAGCAAAACTTATGGTAGCAGGATGGTCGCCAATATTGGCAATAATAGTCGGCATATTTGTATTTGGTGCTATTATAGGTGCTATAAATGGAACATTGATAAATGTAACAGGACTCCCACCATTTATCATTACTTTAGGAACGCAGGCAATTTTACGTGGATTTACTTACATTTTATCAGATGCACGTGCGGTATCAGGTTTGCCACAAGAGTTTAAGCAATTTGTTGGTGGAAAAATTGCTAATATAATACCAATTCCGATTATTATAGCACTATTAGTTGCTGGTATATTGATATTATTTACTACAAAAACGAAGGCTGGACGTAACATTTATGCTTTGGGTGGTAATCCAATCTCAGCTTGGTTTGCTGGTATTACAACTAAAAAACATACCTTGATATGTTTTATGATTTCTGGAGTTTGTGCTTCTTTGGCAGGCATGGTTAACATTGCTCGTTTAGGGGCAGCTGAACCCAATGCAGGAACAGGATATGAAACTTACGCTATTGCATCTGTTATTATCGGTGGAACTTCTTTCTTTGGTGGTCAAGGTGTTGTTGCAAAAGTTGTAATTGGTGGTTTAATTATCGGTGTAATTAATAATGGCCTTAATATGGTTGGTGTTTCTTCTTATTATCAACAAATAGCAATGGGGTCACTTATTATTCTAGCGGTTACACTTGATCGTTTTTTTGGAGCAAGCAGCAAACATAAAAAATAAGGAACAATTAGGTTATAGGAGTAGTCTCAAAAATGAACGAACAAGTTTATTAAAGCCAATCAATATATTAACAAAAACCGTTCGAGAAAGCTTTTATATATAAAAAAGGAGAGAATTATGAAACCAGAATTTTCAGTATCACTTATGTGCATGGATTTCTTGAATATAAAAGAACAAATGGAAACATTAAATGATAATATGGCAATGTACCATGCAGATATTATGGATGGTCATTATTGCAAGAATATAACACTATCACCAGATTTAATAAAGACCTTTTCCGGTGCTGCTACTTTACCAATTGATGTACATCTTATGACTACCAACCCGGTAGATTGGATTGAGTTATGTGCAAATTCGGGCGTAACTTATATCTCACCACATGCAGAAACAATTAATACAGATGCTTTTCGCATTATGAATATGATTAAAAACTTAGGTTGTAAGACAGGTGTTGTATTAAATCCTGCAACACCATTAAGCTTTGTTGAACCTTATCTAAATAGAATTGATCTATTAACAATTATGACCGTAGATGTCGGTTTTGCAGGACAACCCTTTATTGAGGAAATGCTTGATAAAATAAAAGAAGCAGTTAGAATAAGAGAAGAAAAAGGATATTCCTATAAAATTCAAGTAGATGGTTCATGCAATAAGAAGACGTTTAAACGCTTAAAAGAAGCTGGAACAGATATCTTTGTTTTAGGCTCTTCAGGCTTATTTAATCTAAACAAAAATTTATCGAAAGCTTGTGAAATGGCATACGAAGAATTTGCTGAAGAGACAAAGTAGAAAGCGCGGTGAATAGTTTGATAGAAAATAAGTATGTTTTAGGAATAGATGTAGGTGGAACTAATATACGGGCTGGGCTAGTAAATGCAGAGTATCAATTATCAGAATTTATTATTGAAAGTAGCACACAGTTCATGGATCGCAATAATACCGTTGATAAATTATTACTATTTATAAAAAATTTTATTGAGGAACATGCACAAAACAAAAATATTATTGCAATCTCTATTGGCTTTCCGTCTACTATTGATAAGAAACGAAAAAAAATTCTTTCTACTCCAAACATCTCTGGATTAAATAATATTTATATTGTAGAAGAACTAGAAGCAGGCTTGAAAATCAAGACATATATTAATAAAGACGTAAACATGCTTATGTTGTTTGATATGTATCAAGATAGTGTTCCCGAAGAGGGAGTAACAGCAGGATTTTACTTAGGAACTGGTCTTGGAAATGCTATCTCAATAAATGGTCATTTGCTAATCGGTAAGAACGGAGCAGCAGCAGAACTTGGACATATACCTTCCAGAGGACACGAGGAGGTTTGTGGTTGTGGGAACCGAGGTTGTGTAGAGACATTTGCCTCAGGCAAATATCTGAGAAAATTATGTGATGATAATTTCAAGGATACTTTTATTGGAGATGTTTTTAAAAAGCATAAAAGTGATCCAATTATTAAAAAATTCATTCATGAATTGGCAATTCCAATCGCAACAGAAATCAATATTTTAGATCCAGATTATATTATTATTGGTGGCGGCGTTGTACAGATGGAGGATTTTCCTTTTGAACAATTAGAAGAAGCAATACATGAATTTACTCGAAAGCCTTACCCAGAACAGAATTTGAAATTTGTATATTCTGTACCATGTCAAGAAAATGGTGTTATTGGTGCAGGAATTTATGCTTTTAGAGAAATCTAATATACTGTAAAGAGAGATGTAGCTTACATATTTTTTTGTAGGGAATGAAGCTATACATATCTTTTTGTAGGGAATGAAGCTTGACTTTTTCTCATTAATATAATACAATTTTATAGGACTGAGCATATATAAATTCATAAAATGGATGAATGTTTCTACCAACTGCCATATCAGTTGACTATAGGTTTTCCGTTAAGGACTACTTATATATTCTGTTACGTGCAGTTGGTATTTTTAACGTGAAGATAATGAACTGGATGAACGATGAACACTAATTGTTATATTACATCTTACATCTAGCAACTGTCCTCGTAACTTGTTATCGACAAGCATGTTTCTTGTGGCTTTTTCTGAAAGGAGATTAAATTTATGTATGATGTGGTGATCGTTGGAGCAGGCCCTGCTGGGATATTTACAGCCTTAGAGTTAATTCGCAGTGGGAGCAAGAAGAAAGTAATAATGATAGAAAAAGGTAGTAGTATTGAAAAAAGGAAATGTCCGAAAGAAGTCACTAAAAAATGTGTAAACTGCAAGCCATGTAATGTTACAACAGGCTTTTCTGGTGCAGGTGCATTCTCGGATGGAAAGTTGTCTTTAAGCTATGAAGTGGGTGGAGATTTACCTGATTTAATAGGAGCAGACTTGGCTCAGGATCTAATTGATTACACCGATAAAATATATTTGGAATTTGGTGCTGATACCAAAATAGAAGGTATCAGTCAAGAAGATAAAGTAAAGGATATTAGGAAAAGAGCGATTCAAGCAGGATTAAAACTGTTAGACTGTCCAATCAGACATCTAGGAACAGAAAAGGCTCAAGAAATCTATTTTTCTATTGAACAGTATTTATTACAAAATGGAGTAGAGATTCGCTTTGAATATCAGTGCCATGATATTATTCTTGAGAATTCAGAATGTAAAGGTATTGTAATAGAAAAAGTTAATAATAATAAGGTGCAGGAAGAAATTTTGGGTAAACAAATCATAATAGCTGCAGGAAGAAGAGGTGCAGATTGGTTAGAGAAAATATGTGCTAAATATGAAATTGCCCATAAACCAGGCACGGTAGATATCGGAGTCCGTGTAGAAACAAGAAATGAAATTATGGAAGATGTTAATAATGTATTATATGAATCAAAATTAATCGGTTATCCGAAACCATTTAAAAATAAAGTACGAACCTTTTGTCAAAATCCAAGTGGTTTTGTTAGCCAGGAGAATTATGATAATGATTTAGCAGTAGTAAATGGACATTCTTATAAAGAATTAAAGTCCAATAATACAAATCTTGCTATCTTATGTTCACATAATTTTACGGAACCATTTAATCAACCCATCGAATATGCACAAAAAATTGGGGAATTAACCAATATGCTAGGAGCTGGACATATTTTAGTACAAAGGTATGGTGACATACTAGACGGAAAAAGAACCTGGGAGAAAGAATTAAGCCAATCTAATGTAAAACCAACCTTAGTTGATGCGATAGCAGGAGATATTACAGCAGCCATGCCATATCGGGCAATGACGAATATTATCAATTTTATTCAGGCAGTAGACCATGTCGTACCTGGGTTTGCCGGCACGGAGACACTGTTATATTCACCAGAGTTGAAATTCTATAGTAATAAGGTGAAAATGAATGCCAAATTAGATACGAATGTAAAAAGATTACATTGTCTAGGCGATTCCAGCGGTTGGACCAGAGGCCTAATGATGGCGTCTATTATGGGAGTATTAATGGCAAGAAATTTAATGGATGAAGAATAATATTTGAGAAAATAATATAAGAGGAAAAATATAAAAGATAAATAACCTAAAATTGATGGGCTATTATAAATGACCTTGTCGGTCATTTACAACAGCCCATTTTTACATATATTTTAAGCTTAACATATTTATATTTAAAGGAGAAAAATATGATATTTCAAAATGCAGAATTACATAATGTAAAAGAACTGGTAGAAGATAAGAAAAATGGAGGATTTCGCTTGGCACGTGTTCCACAGGCAGTAATAGAAAAACTAAATCCCAACGCACAAAATTCAGCGTTTTATAGTTGTGGATGTGAACTTAGATTTAATTTGCATTCTGACGAGGCAATTATCTATCTACGCCGGGATCTGTGTGGCTCTGATATTATGCCCTATGGTATGGTGGAAATCTGGCAGGGAGATTATCAAGGCCGTTATCAGATATCACCTCAGCCGGTAGGACAGGAGAAGACGGCAATTCGTGTCAGAAAGATGAATATGAAAGATATAATACTACTTGACAACCGGAAACATGAATTGTTTGATCCGAATCTTTATCGGGTTTTCATTCCGTATGATTGGGGCAATGTGATATACGGAATCGAGGGTGATATATCACTTCCGGAAAAAAATCAGATGCCTGAAAAAACACTTTTATGTTACGGTTCTTCCATAACTCATGGAGGTAGTTCGACGGTACCAACTTCAAGTTATGCTTTTCGTTTAGCAAAAAAGTTAGGCATGGATCTTAAGAACTTTGGCTTTGCAGGTGCGGCATGGATGGATGAGGCGATTGCAGATTATATTTGTGAACAACAGGATTGGTCGGTGGCGACTTTGGAATTAGGAATTAATGTAACAAATTGGCCATTGGAGGAGTTTGAGAAAAAGGCTCGTATATTTATTACAAGAATAGCGACAGCCCATCCCGATAAACCGATATTTTGTATTTCTCCATTTACTAGCATAGAGGATTTCAAAAAGAAAGAGCATATGCAGAAGATGAGAGAATTATTACATAATATTGTGGAAGAATTGAATTTTCCTATGCTATACTACATTGATGGACAGGCTTGTTTGCATAATCTGACTGGTCTGACATCAGATGCTCTTCATCCCTCCAATGCCGGCATGGAGGAAATTGCTCAAAATCTTTACTTGCAAATATTTAAATTGTGCGTCAGCTAAAGATGATATAGATTCAAGAATTAAGTTAGTATTCAAAAAACACCACACATTTAAATTTATTTGTGAGGTGTTTTTTAAAATTATTATCGTTTTTTTAGTTTATGAAATTGCCTATAAAACGGGTGGTTTGTTCTGAGATTATAAGCCTCTGTTACCGACCTGGGCATGTATTCTGCGGAAAATATTTAGACCTTCCTTGTCATTTGTATTAATCGAATCTCATGAGGCTCTAGGATTGCTTCATAATCAAGAGTTTGGCTTGTTACACTACAGAAGGTTTTTTTAAGGAGTGGATGAGATAAATGCTTCAGTGTTTCAACTTCTTCAAGGGTTTCTAGAGTGGCAGCACCCATTTCTACCCATTTATCATAACAACTACCATAGTGGCGATTCACAATCTGTTCCGTTATAATATAATCACCATTTGTTAAATCTGATAAAGAAAAAGAAAGTTCTTTCTTTACTGCATTGGAAAATACGTTGTATCGATCAGTAAAGGAGAAGTTAAAGTTAAATCCTTTACTATATAAATCTGAAAAGTGGTAGTAATTATAAAGAATAATACTATAGCTATCTTTGTCTTTTTCTTTGGTAATAAAGTAACTTGCACCATGCCGTATGACTTCCTCTTTTAGTTTTGAAAGAAAAAGGTATGAATAGTATACAGGCTTTTTAATACCATTTTTCGTAAAATGACCTACCCCACCATGAAATATTTCAGCTGGAAATGATAGCTCTTCAATCCAATCTGAAAGAGCCCAATGACAGAAACTGTCTGCTTTATCATAATTGTTCAATATATTTCTAATAAAATATGCAGATGCATAGCAGGTATCATTTAACCATTCTCTATGGGAAGGACTTAAATTCCACTCTGTGATGTAAAGAGGTTTTTTCGTTCGGTCCGGGAGCATTTGATTAAGCTTATCTAAGAAATTACCAAAAGCATCGGTATCATTGCTTAATGTAAGATGATCATTAGCTAAACTATCCATAAAATTTACTTTGTCATAATTATGAGAGGTATTAATACTTTGGTCTGCGGTTGGGTAAAAGTGAAACAGGTATACATCTGGTTCGCAGGTTTTATCTTTCATGTAATTTAAAAAGTAATTCATATTATCGGAAGATAGACTGTTATTGGTATAGGCTGTGTTTGCAAATGTCAGAAGAGGGCTTATTCTTTTGACAGCATTTCGAGTAAGTTCATACAAATAGAAAGAAATCTCACGTGTTTTGAAATCAAAGGGGAGATTCGATAAGGTTTCATTCCAAAATGTAAAAATCCACTGAGAAATTTCGGTAAATCCATATTTGGAAAGGATATGTTTCATAAATTGGGTAACAAGGTAGTCCCATTTACTGTCGTCTTTGGGTTCACTCATAATAAATGGAACTTCAAAAAAATCCCGCTCAGGTGTCTTAGCAAGAGCTTTTGGCATAAAGGAAAATTGAATCAGTGGACGAAGGTGAATACTTAATAAAAAATCGAATATTTCATCCAACATATTAAAATTCAAAATGGGATTACCTGTAGCATCCTCGCGATATACCATTAGAGAATCATCGAATATACCATGAAATTTAATATACCGAAATCCAATTTCTTTTTGTTGAGTTGTCAGCATTTCTTGGATGTTTCGGTATAATATTTCTTTAGCACGGCCTACGGAACAAAAATTTAAAGCAGCATTAGTAAAGGGGACAGTTGTTTTGGTACTGACAGTACCTAGTGGGTGTTTGATATTTTGAGAATCGAAAGCCGTGGTAGTTTCATTCGTATGTAGATAGGTAGCAAGTTTTTTAAAGAAGTCATATTTTTCGAGATTGAGATAATTGTTATTTTGTTTAACTAAAGACGAATTTGGGATATAATGATCTCCTTTTTTCTCTTTACGAAATTGACTTGGAAGTATATTATACTGTTTGCGAAAAAGTGTTGCATAGGATCGAGGACTAGAAAATCCGCAGGATTCCGCAATCTCTTCAATTGAATCATCCGAGTAGAGCAGATAATTGATGGAATGTTCAATTCTTATTTTGCATAAGTAACTTGATATGGATATGTTCATATTCAGTTCAAAAAAGTGTGATAGATAAGAGGAAGATATGAATTCACGTTCAGCTATATCATCTAGTGTAATCTTTTGGGTATAGTTCTCCTCAATATATTGGATGATGTTTCTCAAGCGCTCAATTTGCTTTTGGGAACGAACAACAGTAGGCTGATCTACTTTAAAATACAGTAAAAGCTCATACATAAGGTGACAGGCATGGGAATAGCTTATTAGTTGTGTATAAGAGGAAGTGTTGGAATTCAGTTGAATAAGTTGAGCTATCATATGACGAATATTATCAAAATGTTTATTATTTCCTTGAATATGAGAATTACATAAGAAGAATACGTTATCAGGATTAAGCAAATCCATATGAAACATAGATAAACGGATTTGTAATGCAATGAGAACACAGTCTTCGCTATAGGTTTCATGAACTTGATTCGAATTAATCAGAATAATATCATTTTCAGTTAAGCTAAAATGATCGTTTTCTATCCATACGTCCATGCTACCGGATAACACCAGAAGAAGTTCGATACTTCTGTGCCAATGTTTTTGTACACTTCCTATTCGTTGACAGAAAAGTTTTATAGGAAGATCTTTACTATATTCAATAATTTCATGGATGCTAATCATTTTTATACCCTTCCTTTTTCTGTGAAATTATTAGTAATTATAGCTTAATATAGCATATAGAAATAGGTATGACAAGGACAACTGCACATTTTTTAGATTCTCCAATAGGCTAAATAATAAGTTTAAAATAAAAAAAGCAGGAATGTGTATATAAATGCTTCGGTTATAGCATTGAAAGTACTAAAATGCTTATGTATAATATGATTAGGAATATTATACTGTACCTATCACAAGGTGGATAATGTAATCAGAAAGTGAGGCTATAAATGTTGGATTATAAACTATTGGAGAAAAAACCATTTAATCTGAATGGAGATGGTTTGAATTGGGTAAAAAGTACTTTGGAGGGCATGACTACGGAGGAAAAGATTGGTCAATTGTTTTGTTTAATTGCACGCAGTAGTGAGGAAGAAGTGTTGAAACCCTTCGTAACAAAATATAAAATTGGTGGTTGTATGGGAAGATCAATGCCATTAGATGAAACATGTAAGACAATTACCTGTTTACAGGAAAATTCCAAAATTCCATTGTTGATTTCAGCAAACTTTGAAGCAGGTGGAGATGGACTCATTCAGGAGGGAACCAACATTGGACCCAATATGCAGGTTGCAGCAGCAGGAATTCCTGAATTTGCAGGAAAGATGGGATATGTATGTGGAAGAGAAGGAACGGCTGTAGGTGCCAACTGGGCATTTGCACCGGTTATTGATATTGATAAAAACTTCCGCAATCCTATTATGGCAACCAGATTATTTAGCTCCGATGATAATTTAGTAAAAGAATGTGGTGTTGCATATACGAAAGCTTGCCAGGAACAAGGAATGGCAGTATCTATCAAGCATTTTCCTGGAGATGGAGTGGATGAAAGAGATCAGCATCTAGTTACCAGTGTAAATACTTTATCTTGTGAAGAATGGGATGCAACTTATGGAGAAGCCTATAAAGCTTGTATAGAAGAAGGTGCTATGACAGTTATGATTGGCCATATTATGCAGCCAGCCTACAGCAGAAGATTATGTCCTGGAATTAAAGATGAGGACATTATGCCTGCAACTTTAGCACCGGAATTATTAAACGGATTATTAAGAGAGAAATTAGGTTTTAACGGAATGATCGTAACCGATGCAACAACCATGGCAGGTATGTGCATTCCTATGAGTCGTAAAAAATCAGTTCCTTATACAATTGCTGCAGGTTGTGATATGTTTCTGTTTACCAAGAACTTAGAAGAAGACTATGAATTCATGAAGGCTGGAGTAGAAGACGGAACTATAACATCAGAACGTTTAGATGAAGCAGTTTTTAGAATATTAGGTCTAAAAGCATCACTTAAGCTTCCTGAAAAGAAAGCCAATGGAACCTTATGTCCGGATATTGAGAAAGCAAGAGAGATAGTAGGTTGTAAGGAACATAAGAACATTGAACTTGATTGCGCTGATCATGCAATAACTTTGGTTAAAAATAAACAAGGATTAATACCACTAAAGGTAGACGACTATAAGAGAGTGCTTCTTTATCCAATTACATCAGGTGAGAATGCACTTGGATATGCTGGTGGTGAAGATATTACTGAAACTATGAAAGCAGCATTAGAAAAAGAAGGATTTCAAGTGGATGTATTTGAAGCAGCCCAAGGAATGGAAGGTATGGCTGCAAAGTATCAGGATATGCTTATCAAATATGATTTGTTAATGTATGTTGCTAACATGGTGACAAAGAGTAATCAGACGGTGGTACGTATTGAATGGGCACAACCAATGGGTGCAAACTGTCCAAACTACCAGGCAGATATTCCAACAATGTTTATATCCTTTGCAAATCCGTATCACCTAATTGATGTACCTAGAATCAGAACCTACATCAATGCATACAAATTCAAGAAGGTGAATGTAGATGCTGTAATGGATAAAATACTTGGAAGAAGTGAATTTAAAGGAAAAGACCCAGTCGATTCCTTCTGCGGAATGTGGGATACAAAACTGTAGAGTACATAAAATTGTATTAATAAATAAAGTTCCTTAATTCTAAAGTAAACGAACTATAGTGTGCACTATGTGCTCTGTAGTTCGTTTTTTATTATAAGCATATTTCAAAAAAATCTTAATATAAATTAAATATATTGAAAGTCTATAAATGTTTCAAAAGAGATTTTAAATAGATTAGAAAAATTATTTATTAGGAAGGTATTATAAAAATTTAAGATAAAGGAAAGGTGAATCGATGAGCCAAGAGGATAAGCTAAGAAATGATATTTACAAGTACAGGAATGAAATCTGCTATCTTAATAAAATGGAAAATTTTGCGATGTGTCCTGATGAAAAAAATTATTTCTTTAATTTAATAGATGAACGTACAGAAGTATTAATCAATGAAATAGGAAAAAATTCCACAGAAGCGCTAGAAACAAATGTTGATAATAATAGTCAGACGGAATTTACAATAGATGAATTAGCTAACTATGATGGTACAAATGGTAAGCCAGCTTATGTAGCTGTGAATGGAATAGTATATGACATGAGTAGTATTGCTGCATGGGGAGGTGGTTCCCATTTTGGGTTACGTGCAGGAAAAGATTTAAGTTCACAATTTATGGCGTGTCATCTAGGAATTCCTGAAAGGTTAAATAAACTTCCTAAGGTAGGTATATTAATAAATTCGTGAAATAAGATCAATTGAAATAATTACCATATCCTAATCCAACGTTTGAGGCAACAAAAACGTATCTTGATTTGTTTTTGTTGCCCATTTATTTTGTATAGTTCCATCGTCCAAAGCAGTTCTATTTTCTTAATTCTGGCAATACATCATAGATATTTTCCAGTGCTGTTCTCCTTTTGATTGACAAAAGATTACAAAAAATATACTATAATATTATATAATAGATTATAAATCTCTTATTGACGGAGTTTAAAACACTTGCGAAAGAAAGTAATACTAAATTAAAACAAATGAAGATGATCAAGATTGAAAGAAAATATAATTAGAGAGAGGAATGCCACCTATTAATTCATTCAACCTATTTAATAGTGGCAGTATCGCAGACAAGTCTGCGATATGCAATGGGTATAAAGATGAGATCAACAATAAAAGATATTGCAAAAGATACTAATTTATCTCTTGCAACCATCTCTAAATATTTAAATAACAAATCGGTATTACCTGAAAATAAAATATTAATTGAAGAATCTATAGAAAAATTAGGTTATATTCCAAATAAAACGGCACAGAGTCTTCGCTCTAAAAAAACTAAAATGGTAGGTATCGTTATTCCTGAATTAGGTAACTACTTTTGGGGAACGGTTGTAACTTATGTGGAGAAGATATTAAGGCAACACGGTTATTCTACTATTGTTTGTTCTCACGAACGTGGAACTACACATGAACAGAAAGTATTCGAATTTCTATTAGATAATCAAATAGCTGGTGTAATTTTGATTCCATGTACTCAATACGAAAAATCATTTGGTATTTTGAGCAATAATGGAATTCCAGTTGTGTGTATTGACCACGTTCTCAAGTATCATCAAGCTGATTGCGTTGTTTCGGCAAATTTTCAAGGTGGATATATCGCAGGTGAATATCTTGCCAAAAACAATCATAAACGTATAGGGTTGATAGCAGGAGAAGAAGAAACATATTCAGTTGAACTAAGAGTGAAAGGATTTAGAGAAGCTCTTAATAAATACAATGTGGAAATTGTTCCTGATTACTTTTCTTATGGTGAATTCACATTGAGTTCAGGAAGAAAACAATTCAAAAAAATAATGTCTATAACTCCTCCACCGACTGCTTTGTTTTTCAGTAGTTATGATAATGCACTGGGTGCACTTATGGAAGCTAGTACAGAGGGAACACAAATACCTGAAGATTTATCAATTATTAGTTTCGATGATGATGAAATTTTTGAAGCCGCTTTTCCACCTATTACCGTTTTAGCTCAGAACTTGGACGAAATTGCTACTCAAGCGACAAACCTCCTTTTTAGACGAATGTCAAACGACTTAGAAGATTTCCCAACCATAGTAAGTGTTGATACTATTTTAATTGAACGAGATTCTGTAAGGAAATGGGGTTAAGAGAATGGCTGTCACTATTAAAGATGTTGCAAAAGAGACAAATCTTGCAATATCAACTATTTCAAAATATATAAATGGTGGAAATATAAGGGAAAAAAATCGTAAAATCATAGAAGAAGCAATTGCAAAACTTAATTATCGACCCAATAGTTTAGCACGAGGATTGAGGCAGGCAAAAACATATACGGTTGGCTTGATCGTGGAGTCTGTAAATACTCAGTATAATGCACAATTATCAAGCTATATTGAATCAACTTTTCGTAACTTAGGATATATGATAGTTTTATGTTGCCATCAGAATAATCCCAAGGTTTTAGGAGAAACAATAGAGTTTTTGGTTGAAAAAAAAGTTGATGGCATTATTTTAAGTCCAATTAAAGATTCTCCAGAATGTATTGGGAAGGCAATTAATTATGACATTCCAATAGTTATTATTGATCAATCAGTAAAACAATATGAGTTGGATTATGTATTTTCTGATAGGGTTGGTGCAGCATATGACGCAGTAGAGTATTTTGTGAACAATGGACATCGAGATATTGCAATTATTACTGGCCCAATGGAGTATCAAAGTTCTATAGAAAGTCTACGAGGTTATAAGCGAGTCTTAGAAGACTATGAGATTGATGTTAATGAGGATTTTGTAATTACGTGTGATTATAAATCACGACTGGTATTTCAAAATATGCTTCAATTATGGAATAATAAGAAAAAACCAACGGCTCTTTTGATATCGAATTATAATATGTGTATGGGAATAATGATGGCTGTTCATAATCTAAATATATGTATTCCTAATGAATTATCACTTATAACCTTTGATGATATGGAATTATCGGTTGTTGTTAGACCAAAATTAACGTCAATTAGACAATCTATTGGTGAATTGGCCAAAACGGTATGTGATATAATGATTCAAAGAATGGAAGGGGATTATTCTGATTTTCCAAAGAAAATTAGAATGAAGACAACTTTAATAAAACGTGATTCTGTTCGAAGCTATACAGTATAACGTAGAAAAAAACTCAACTAGATGATTCTAAACTTTAGAAAAGTCATAGAATTCCAGTCAAATTCTGTGACTTCTCTTGTTTACGGATATTGAAATTATTTTCCTCATATGGGTACAAATATAAGCTGATAAAATTGTAGGTATAAAATCCGAATTTATCAGCTTTTATTAATGTAATTGAATTAGACTTTTAAGCTATCTCTAATAAAGTGCTTATCAATGCGTAAAAACATAACGTTTAACTTTAAAAAAGTACTGTATATGGCTATAAATCGACATTTGTTTTATGAAAAAATATAGAAAAGAACGATTCGTTTAGAAAACGATATTAGCATATATACTACGATGAGACAAAGTACAACAAAACTAGTTAATTCAGTAATTATACATACTAAATATACAAATAGATTAATTAATAGTAGAAAAATATATACAAAATGCAAAATTAAATGGAAATAATTGTTGACAAAACGATTTGTATTATGATAATGTTGTTTTATCAAAAAACGTAATATTTAAAGGAGGATTTACAATGATTCGAAAAATCAAATCAGTTTTATCGGCGGTTGTTATTCTTGTAATGGTTGTTTCCTTAACTGCATGTAGTGGTACTAGTGAAGCAATTAATGATACCAGTAGTGATGCAAGTACAAAAGAATCGTCAACTGCCAAAGTCACAGAAAATAAAGAAAGCGCTGAAAGTACCAATAGTACAAAAAATACAGAAGGTAGTGAATATGATGTAGATAACATGACATTCAATGATGTAGTAATTCATGTATCAACTAGAAATGTTGAGGGTGGAGATGATGCAACAGGAAACTATTACATATCTATGGTTGAAAAATTCAATGAAATGGATAATGGTATTACTGTAGAAATGACGAATATTTCGACTGAATCAGATTATCTTGATAAATTAAGTACAGATTTTGCTTCTGGTGATGCACCTAACCTTTTTCTGGAATATGGTGGCGCAAGATGTCTTGATTATCTTGAGTCAGGAACTTTGCTAAATATACAACCTTATCTTGATGAAGATCCTGAATGGTCTGAGGGATTCTTAGATTATTGGGAACCTTGTATCTATGAAGGATATGAAGGAACCTATGGAGTACCATGGGGAGCATATCAAGTAGTTCTCTATTATAATAAGGCAATACTAGAAGAGAACAATGTAGAAGTACCAACTACATGGGATGAATTAATGGAAGCTTGCGCAACTCTAAAAGGAAATGGAGTACAACCTTTCCAGGTTGGTGAAAAGGATATATATAGATTTGGTCACTTACACACAGTACTATCATTAAAAACCTTTGGTCCTGAGATAGGAGCAAAACTTGGTACTAGAGAAATAACTTATGATAGCAAAGAAATGATCCAAATTTACGACATGATTAAAGGAATGGTAGACAAGGGGTATCTTGGTGATAACTTATTAAGTACTGATTCAGGTCAAGAGGATACTTTATTCGAAGAAGGTAAAGCTGCTTTCCAATATAACGGTTCTTGGGGTGCTGCAAATATGCAAGATTCTGATTTATTTGCGAATGAAGAGATAGGCGTAACCACATTTCCAATTGTTAATGAGGAATATGCGCATGTAGAAATGGGTGGTGCATCAGATGCTTACTTTATTTCAAAATTGAATGCGACAGAAGAAGAAATAGCAGCATCTGTAGTCTTCTTGAAATATATTACTAGCGTTGAATATACAAATGGTTTAGTAGAAGTCAATCCAAATACATATGCGATAAAGTCAACTGCTGTAAGTGAAAATTATCTTTTAAATGAGATATTACAACTTATGAAAGAAACTGAAATTAGTAAATCTGATCTTCAAAATTATGATACACAAGCTCACATGATTAATACAGTTAGAACAGCTTTACAAATGTTGGCAATGGAAAATTCTTCAGAAGAAGTTGGTGAACAAATTGTTGATACAATAGCTCAATACGAATAATGTCCATAGATCTAAACTTGGGAAGAAGGAAAAATTGCATGAAAGTAAAGCGTAAAGACTACCTAATATCAATTTGTTTTTTACTTCCGGCACTTGTGCTTATCATTGTGTTTATTATTTATCCTATTATTGATGCGCTCATTTTGTCTTTTCATTCTTGGAAAGGCATTTATGGAACACCAAAGAAATATGTAGGGAATGAAAATTACATCAAAATTTTAACTAGTTCTGATTTTTGGAATGCCATGTTAAATTCGCTTTATTTTGTAATTGGTGGATTTTGTGTTTTGATGCCATTATCATTTGGATTAGCACTTTTGATTACTTCAAAATTAAGATTTACTAGACTCATGAAGACAGCATTTTTTATGCCAGTAATGTTAGGTACTACAGTTGTTGCACTTATGTGGGTATATATATTGAATCCCAGTTGGGGTGCAGTAACTCAAGTTCTTGGATGGCTAGGACTTGATAATTTAGTACAAGATTGGCTGTCTGCAAAAACAGTTAATGTTTGGTGCGTCGTACTGGTAAATGAATGGATGTATGCAGGATATAATATGTTGATTTTTGCTGCAGGAATAGTTGCAATTCCAGAAAGCATATATGAGGCTGCTACAATTGACGGATGCACCGGAAGACAAAGAATTCGATATATATCCATACCTTTAAGCAAGAATTCATTTAAAGTATTCTCCATATTATGTATTACAGGTTGCTTGAAAGTGTTTGACATTGTGTGGGCAATGACTAGAGGAGGTCCAAATAATATTAGTTCAACACCCGGTATTTTATTATATACACAAGCCTTCCAATTCAAAATGTTTGGAAGAAGTAGCGCAATGGGAATTATTTTATTGTTTATTGGTGTTGCATTAAGCGTTGTTGTTAATCGAATCTTCAAACAAGAAGATGATTTGCTAGAGTAGTGAGGAGGAAGTACTATGAGTACAAAAACAAAGGTTGCACATTTCTTTGAATATTTTTTTGCCCTAGTATGGGCAGTTATTACATTACTTCCACTTTTTATTACTTTTTTATCTTCTTTTAAGGATAATAATGAAATTTATATGGGATTATTTAGATTCCCCAAGACGTGGAATCTAAATAATTATGTAGATGCAAATACAACTGCAAACGCTTTAGCATCCATTAGAAATTCATTAATTTTAGCTGTATTAACAACAATATTAGTCACTATAATTGGAATCATGTCTGCTTATGTTTTAGCTAGAAAGAAGTTATTTTTTATTAAACCATTGTATTTATTCTTTATGATTGGTGTAATGGTACCAGTTCATTGTACAATTATTCCAATTTCTAGTTTGGCTAGTACTTTTCATTCAAAGAATCAATATTGGTTTGTACTTTTAGTATATGTTACGTTTAATTTGGCGCAGGCAATCTTTTTATACACAGGATATTTATCTGGCATAGATCGAGAATTAGATGAAGCTGCAATTATTGACGGTTGTGGTGACATAAAATTATTAACAAAAATATTAACTCCAATTTGTAAACCGATTATTGCGACAGAAGCTATTTTCGTATTTATTTACGGTTATAGTGAGTTAATTTTCTCATTGGTTTTAATAACAGATTCAAAAAAATACACGGTATCTAGAGCGATGCTTGCGTTTACAGGTGAGCATTCAACCAGTCTAGGGCCACAATTTGCGTTTGTCATTATGACGATCATACCAACAATAATTGTGTATGCTCTATTCCACGAAAAAGTTGAATCTGGTATGTTATCAGGTGCAATTAAGGGTTAAAAAAATTATAATAAATTTGGAGGAAAAGTATTATGACAAAACAATACAAGCCAACTTGGGATTCAGTTCGTACTCATGAAGTTCCAGAGTGGTTTAATGACAGTAAGTTCGGAATTTTTATTCATTGGGGTCTATATTCAGTTCCTGCATTTGCTCCGCCATCAGGAGAACTTGGAGCTATTCCAAATGATGAAAGTTGGTTTTGCAATAATCCATACGCAGAATGGTATTACAATTCAATTAATGTAGAAAAAGGGCCAACTTATGAACATCATATTAAAACCTATGGTAAAGATTTTGAATATGAAAACTTTGCAGATATGTGGAAGGCTGAGAATTGGAATCCTGAGGAATGGGCAGAACTGTTTAAAGAGGCTGGCGCAAAATATGTTGTATTAGTAACAAAACATCATGATGGATTCTGTTTGTTCCCAAGTAAATACACAGATTACAATGCAACAAAAAGAGGACCGAAACGAGATATTGTAGGAAGCTTAACTCAGAAAATACGGGATGCAGGATTGAAAATGGGTCTGTACTATTCGGGAATTATTGATTGGAGGTATGCACATGATCCTATGTTTAGCGGAGATGATGTACATTTAAATAATTGTCCTAGCTATGAATATGCAGACTATGCATATAAACAATCAATGGAATTAATTGATACATATAAACCATCTGTATTTTGGAATGATATTGGCTGGCCTGCTGTGGGAGAACAAAACTTACCATATTTACTATCCCACTATTATAATGTATGTGAGGATGGCGTAGTAGACGATCGTTTCAATGGATTGTGGAAAGATTTTAGTACCAAAGAATATCAGGCAGGTACCGCTACTAGAGAGAAAAAATGGGAGATGTGTCGAGGACTTGGTCTTTCATTTGGCTACAATGCAATAGAAGGGGATGAACACATTCTATCGGTAGAAAAACTTGTAAGCTTATTGGTATCTACAGTTGCTAACAATGGTAATCTACTAATTAATGTTGGACCTAAGGCTGATGGGACTATTCCAGAAAATCAAGCAGATAAGTTAAAAGGTCTTGGAGCATGGATGAAAGTTAACAGTGAGGCAATATATGGGACTAGATGTAGCAAACGTACTTCAATAGAAACTGATATTGCAGATATTCATTTCACTGCTAAGGATAAAGATCTTTATATAATGTTAGATAATTTGAAGGAAGGAGATATAACAATTAATATTCCTGAGGTATCTGGAAATGTAATTCCACTTGATAAAAATATTCAAATTGAGGTTAAGCAAGATGAAAATAATCTTATAGTAACATTAAAAAATTATAAAAAAGAAAAATGTGCTGTTGTTTTAAAAATAGTTGAAGGTGAATAAAAAAGTCAAAAATTTATATAACGAATGGAATATTAAAGTGATTTTTACCGATGAGCCAACATCAATATATAGTTATCATATTAAAGATGGTAGCATAGTAGAAGGTGGAGTCTCAGGTACAACTAATAAAGAAGATTTGAATCACTAACCCAGCCTAATGAGCAATTTACTGTGTGTTCATTTACCGTCTCCACCATTCAATATTAGCAAGATAATCTATATAGGTCAGAAAAATCCCCAAGCACTTCATTTTCATGGTGCTTGGGGATTTTGTTCATCACAGGGTTGTTTTAGATAATAAACTCTCAACTGATTTGCTTGACAGCGTTTGGCTTTTGCCATAACTTATAAAAGTAGCAATTAAAATTTGAAATATTCGCTCATTTGTGATAATGTATAAAAAATGATTACAACTAAAACAAAATATATTTAAATTAATATATGAAATTGTTCTTTAGGAAGTATCGGTATACTAAATGCTATAAAAATGACACATTTACATATAAATAAAAGGTATATTAAACAGCATTTTATAAATTATAATTGTTGTTGTAACTTGATAACAATTAATTAATTTAGGAGGTATTTTTATGAAAAGAAAACTAATTTGCGTAATGCTTTCAATCGTAATGATTGGAACAATGCTAATGGGATGCTCCTCAACCGAGAAGACCAGCACAACCAATAGCACAACAAATAGTGGGGAAGATGTAAGTGAAAAAGAGCCCGTGACAATTAAGTTCCAGACATGGAACCCAGGAGAAGGGGCTTCCATGAATGAGTTGATTGCAGACTTTGAATCAAAAAATCCGGATATTAAAATTGAATATGTATATATGCCTTATACAGATCATATTGAAAAGTTAAAAGTAGATCTGGCTAGTGGACAGGCGGCAGATGTATATGGTATGCAAACCGGTGCGACAATTAAAGAATTTCGTGATTTTGAGATGGACTTGACTTCATATGCAGAGGAATCTTGGGGAAATGACTGGCAGTCGGGTTATTTAGAATTCTGTATGAATCTGTTAAATGAAGATGGACACTATTATGGTATGCCATTGGGGTTAACTTATGCAGGCTTAGCCTGGGCAGATGTTAATATGCTATCCCAATATGGGTTAGAAGTACCAAAGTCCCTAGATGATTTGGTTAAGGCTGCAACTACATTACGTGAAAATGACCAGTATCCATTAGCGATTGGTGCTAAAGATGCTTGGATTAACATTGATACTTGGATGAATATTGCAAACGATATTAGTTCAGAAAAACTTTATTCCGCTATTGAAGGTGAAACCTCTTTCGAGGATGCTGATCTGGTTCAATCTTTTGCTATCTGGCAATCCTTGTTTACAAATGGGGTATTTCAAGATGGAGCATTGGGTGTAAGTGAATACAATGATACAACGGATCTGTTCCAAAAAGAAGGTAGTATCCCTATGATTTTAAATGGATCCTGGGCAGGTGGAACCTACGTTAGTGGCGATGAAGAAGAAAATAAAGTTTTTAATAGTGAAGGTGCTAATCATGATGTTTTCCTACTAGACTGGAATAATGATGGTAAAATTGCACCAGTTACTGCTTCGATTGATGTTTGCTTATGTATGAATAAAGACTCTAAGAATGCAGAAGCTGCTTGGAAGTTTATGGATTACATGCTTCATGATGGTCAGGATATTTTAGTTAATAAATATTTTACATATTTTCCATCCAGATCAGATCTAGAACTTAAAGTGCAAGGTATGAACCAAGATGGATTGGACAATTTAGCTTTTATTCGTGAGCAAGCTGAAAATAATCTAGGTGGTTACAGAGAAATGGCTTATTCTGAATTAAAGCAAACGATTGGTGATACTTTAATTACTTTAGCGTTGGAAGAATCTACACCGGAAGAAGCAGCAAAAACAATTGAAGCTGCATCAAAGGCACAGAATAGATAGAATAGCAGTAAATCGTCTGCAAGCAGATGATTTATGTCATGGGAGATAATATGAAAAAAAAAGATTATTATGGCTACATATTCATCCTACCGCTTGTGATTCTATTCTTGATATTCATTGTATATCCAATTATCTATAATTTTATTATTAGTTTCTATAACTGGAATGGCATTAGTATTGAAAAAGAGTTTGCGGGATTTAGTAACTATGTTGCACTTATAAGAGATCCAATTATGATAAAAATTCTAAAGAATTTTATTGTTTTTGCATTTTCTACCATTATCATTCAAGCATTTTTTGGATTGATTTTTTCATCTTTCTTTATAAGCAAGATAAGGTTTTCTGGATTTTACAGAATAATTTTTTACATACCTGTCATTGCAACACCAGCGATTGTAGGAAATATTTTTTCAAAAATATTTGAAACAAACAGAGGATATCTCAATGAAATACTTCGATTTGTAGGATTAGATTCATTATGTCAGCAGTGGTTGGCAGATCCCAAATGGGCATTTGTTTGTATTGTGTTTGTAAATGTATGGCAATGGACTGGTTATAGCATGTTGTTGTATTATGCAAATATGTTGAATATATCACAAGATTTGTATGAAGCAGCAACCATTGATGGTGCAAATAAGATACAGCAGTTTAGTAAAATCACCTTTCCACTGCTTAGAGGAACCCATTATACATTATTTATTATGGGTATGCTAGGAGCCCTAAAATGCTTTGATTTACCTTATGTGTTGACGAAAGGCGGACCTAATTATGCTACTGAATTTTTGTCTACCTATATATATAAACAATCGTTTAACTTATTTAAACAGGGGCAAGCATCTGCTATTATAGTTTTTATGTTTTTTATTGCAATGATTATTACACTGATACAACTAAGATTTTATTACAGAAATGATAAAGATAAGGAGTTGGCGGGCTAATGAAAAACTCATTATTGTATAAGATTTTTGGACAGATAATATGTTTGATTGCTATGGCGTTGTTTTTGTTTCCATTGGTTTTAATGATAATTCGTTCCTTTGCAGTCAGTGGAATTCACAATTATAGGAAAGTATTTGAGACAATCAATCTATTACCCAATTTTCTCACAAGTATTTCTGTTGTGTTTGGTACGTTACTGATTGTATCTTTTGTTTCAACGATGGCGGCATTTGCATTTTCAAAATTAAATTTTGCTCACAAGAAGACAATCTATTATATTGCTTTGACGGGAATGATGATTCCGACTTCTGCATTAATTTTTCCATTATTTCAGATAGTCAGAGGCTTAGGACTAAACAATACACCACTTTCGTTAATATTTCCTTATGCTACTTTAAACTGTTGTTTTAATTTAATGATACTTAAGAATTATTTTGATGCTTTGCCTAATGAATTGTTAGAAGCAGCAAAAATTGATGGAGCGAGTACACCAAAGACCTTTTCAAAGATTATGTTACCTTTAGCAGTACCGGGTTTGGCCTTTGTTTTGATTCAGACCTTTTTATCTGCATGGAATGAACTGCAGATGGCATTAATCTTTATCAATGATACAAAAGTGCAGCCAATTTCAGTAATTCCACTACGCTTTACTCAGACAGCAGGCGTTCAAGGATTCCCTCTCGAGGTGATGTTTGCGGCACTAGTAATATGCCTGTGTCCGATTGCAGTATTCTATATTTTTGGTTCAAGATTTTTGATTACAGGATTAACGCAAGGAGCAATTAAGGGATAAGAATTACGTAATACGATACTAATGATGTTGTTTAATCGACGGAAACTACGAGGACGATAAGGGAAGCATATGGATGAGAATAAAATGCTAAAGGTTAAAATTCAAAAAAGTTTGAGTGCAAAAGTTAGCTTAATTAACGCTTGCATTATTATTCTTATCTTTATGAGTATGATTCTTGTCACGGCAAGGATAAATTATAAAATGTCTGTTGAGAAAGAAAAACAGATGATGAATGTTTACCTTTCAAATTCGCTTAGTTCTGTGGATAACAAACTTAAGGATATGGGTAGAGTATCGCTTATGTGCTTCTCAGATCCTGTAACACAGGATATTCTTAAAAATTATGATACTTATAGTTTCGTTGAACAATTAAATAGTGAGAATTATCTTCATAAATTATATACGTCCTTAGTTACGATTCGTGATGATATTTCAGGTGTTTATATGTTCAATTTTGATAAACTCATTTTTTATCAAGATAGCTTTGATCCATCATTAAGAAGAAATTATGATATGACACAATTTATTGACAAATTAGAGGAAATTGAGAAGAAAGACGGTAATGTGGCGGGATGCAAGCTAGTATTGGGTACACAGCCAGAGTTTATGAGATATGGAAAGAGTTTTATAAAGGGAAAGCTAGATGAAAACTGTTTGTATTTAGCTCGAGAAATAAAAAGCTTTTCTCCAAACGAGCAAATTGGACATATTTTAATTATAACACCGGTAAAAGTGATGGATGATATACTAAAAGAGTATTTGTCTACCGAGGAGAGCTACCTATTAATTGAAGAGGATGGTTCCATTGTTTGTTGTGATGATGAGAGTTTGATAGGAAGTAATTTGCAAACAGAAGTGCCTGCATTATATGGAAATAGTACGAATAAATCTGGTACCTTTCAGGAAAATATCAAAGGAATATCCTATCTGTTTTCTTATCAGAAATCGGAGTATAGTGGTATGATATTAATTACTGGGATTTCTAAAAAAGTTATTGGTTCACAAGCAATGCAATTCATAAATATTAGCTTAGTATTTTTTAGTATTATGGTGATCTTAACTGTAATCCTTACATCCTATTACACTAGAAAAATGCTGCATCCCTTGCATAATTTATCTCAAGCCATGTCTAACTTCAATAAGGAAGATATGAGTGTTCGTTTTCCAATTGTAACGAAGGATGAGACGGGGCAATTGGTATCCTCTTTTAATACTATGATGGATATTATTAATGATTTGATAGAATCCGAATATAAAAGTAAAGTTAGGCTAAGGGAGGCACAGTTTAATCAGCAAAAAATGTCATTATTATATCTGAAAAATCAGATAAATTCTCATTTCCTTTATAACACACTAGATAACATTAGAACCAAGGCCGAGATTCAAGGTGATAAAGATGTGGCATATATGATTATGTTATTAGTAGATTTCTTTCGTTTGAGTGTCAAAGTAGATAGTCAAATGGTATTTATTCAAAATGAAGTAAAACTAATACAGGTTTATTTAAAACTTATATGTTTCCGTTATCCTAATTTAGTGTGTCAATGTGATATAGATGAATCACTTGACTTTGTAAAAATACCAAACTTTATTCTGCAACCTTTGGTAGAGAATAGTTTAATGCATGGCCTAAAATCGAAGGGATATATTGGGCGCATTCTGGTTTCTATTCAGCAGGATTCTAACAAGGAAGGTTATGTTGTTATAAAGGTTTATGATAATGGTGTTGGGATTAGCGAAGAGAAACGGTTTCATATTGAACAGATGCTTGCCTTGGTTAGTAATGACATTTTACAGGAAAATGCATGCGAAGACAACCATATTGGAATTCTAAATGTTCAAAGAAGGTTGAAGATGTATTACCCAGAGGAAAAAGGAATCATCTATACAGAAAATCCAGAGGGTGGAATTACAGTTACAATTATTGTGAAAAAAGAGATAGATAATTAATCAATTAACAAGGAACAAATAAAATATAAGGAAAGAGGAAAACGTTATGAAATTAGATTTTTCTACCTATAAAGATAAGGTAATGGGATGTTGGGCAGGTAAAAATATAGGAGGAGTTTTAGGAGCACCATTTGAGGGTATACGTCAGGTGAATGAACTTGAATTTTATACACAGGATTTGTCCATGGGACCGCCGCCAAATGATGATTTGGATTTACAAATTGTTTGGCTTGCAGCAGTAGAACGGTATGGCCGCAATGTCAATGCATCAATTCTTGGTGATTACTGGCTATCTTATGTAATTCCGAATTGGGTAGAATATGGTACCGGAAAAGCAAATCTTCGTGTTGGTTTGCAGCCGCCTCTTACCGGTCTAATTGACAACACCTATAAAGATAGCTGTGGATGTTATATACGTTCTGAGATCTGGGCTTGTTTGGCGCCGGGACATCCGGAAATCGCTACAAAATATGCATATGAAGACGCCATTGTAGATCATGAAGGGGAAGGCATGTATGGAGAAGTCTTTTTCGCGGCATTGCAAAGCGCAGCGTTTGTTGAAAGTAATACAATGAAATTGCTAGACATTGCTTTGTCCTATATTCCAGAACAAAGTAAAATGGCATCTGCAATTAATAAAGCAATTGAATGTTATGAGAATAAAGTTGATTTTTATGAGGCTAGAAAACAAATACATAATATTGCACCAGGAACATTTGGTATTCAGGGAGTGAAATTGACTGAGATACCAGTGGAAGGAAATGAAGGTATGGAGATTGGCGCTCCAGGTTTTGATGCTCCTGAAAATTGTGGATTTACAATTGCTGCATGGCTATATGGGGAAGGGGATTTTGGTAAAAGTCTATGTCTTGCCGTTGCTTGTGGTGAAGATACCGACTGTACCTGTGCAACATTAGGTGCAACTCTTGGAATTATTAGTGGCGCAGCAAAATTACCTACCAAGTGGACAGCCCCATTAGATGATAAGATTGTCACTCTTTGTATTGATAAAACCAGCCGTGGTATATGGGTACCAACCACCGTTACAGAATTAACAGAGCGTGTAATGCGTGCAATGCCTTTATTCTTAGGCCAGAATCTATGTGATATATTCGCAAACGAAGGAATGACTATCACATGTGAAGAAGGGGATACACTGTATTGCAATAAAACAACAGATTATTTGCCAAGAATCAATGGTAGTAGTAAAAGTGAAGAACTACCTATACGTGATTTATGTAGTTTGTCTCCATATATTGTACGATATACATTTCCGGCATTTGGAGTTATGATTGATTATAAAAATTCTGTATTCTTTGAATATGGAGAATCACGTAAAATAAGAGTTACTGTTGTGAATTCCCATACAATGTGCCAACAGCAATGGGCTAAAATCAAACTATATATGCCTACAGGGGTTGAAATGCTTGGTGGATCTTCTGCACAATTGCCTTTAAATAATTTATATGGTGCAAAGGCAGAAACAGAATTTGAATTCAAAACAGATTTATTTGATGGTAGTAAGTTAGAATTTATTGTGGATGTTTCTTTAGAAGGAAGACATTCTTCCGGAGCGATGAAAGTAACACTTATGAGAAAATGATATGAAAATAGTGGTTGTAGAATGACTTGAAATGTAGCATATAAACGCTGGATGGAGAAGCCTATGAAAAAGTTGAAAGTAATGATTGTGGATGATGAGATTACGATTGTAGAGGGGTTTAAACGGATTTTTGATTGGGAGAAGCATGGCTGTGTATTGGTTTGCGAAGCCGGAGATGGTATGTGCGCAATTAATCAGGCTATAACTTATCAACCGGATATTATCATTATGGATATTAACTTACCTATTATTACGGGCTTGGATGCTATTAGTATCATTCGAGAAAAGAATCCCAAGATTACCTTTATTGTAATAAGCGGATATGATGAATTCGAATATTGTCAAGAAGCACTAAGGCTAAAGGTTAAGGATTATTTGTTAAAACCTGTTAATTATGATGAACTGGGTGAAGTAATTGATCATATCAGAATGGATCAATTTCATGTGGAGGTTAATAGCAAAGAAAAGATATTAGTAGAATCGAAAAATGAGGATAGTAAAATAATCTTTCGCTTTATTGCTTTTATACAGGAACATCTGGTAGAGGATATTAATTTACAAAAACTATCGGAAGAGTTTCATATGAATCCATCCTATATCAGTCAATTGTTTAAAAACGAAACAGGAATAAATTATCATTCTTATCTTACCCAGTTAAGGGTAAATAAATCAAAAACTTTACTTACAACTACAGGAAAGAGTATATCGGAAATTGCTGTATCTGTTGGATTTAACGATTACCGTATCTTTACGAAAGTGTTTAAAAACTACACGGGAGTAATTCCTTCCCAATATAGAAGCCATATACATAAAGAGGTATAAGTGTGAAATAGAAATTGGGAAAGATAATTTCAATTGAAAAGCACTTTTACACTGAGGTTTGCGTTCTGAGAATGAATGCAAGCACTCATTCTCAGAATCTGGAGGCAAATTATGAAACTACAATTTTCTTGTGCAGATTTTGCATTTCCATTATTAAAACATACCGATGTACTAAAGCTTATATCTATGATGGGTTTTGAAGGTGTTGACATTGGACTTTTTGAAGAACGCTCCCATCTTCAGCCATCAAGTGAATTTGCTGACATTGCTAAAAAAGCCAAGACATTAAAAAATAATCTTAATGCAGTTGGATTAAAGGCTGCTGACATATTTATGCAAACAGCGTTGGACTTTTATTTAATCGCACCAAATCATCCAGATGAGAAAGTGCGGCAAAAGAATCGAGACTGGTTCCAAAATACATTAGAGTATGCGGCAATTACGGATAGCCACCATATCTCTGTGCTGCCGGGTGTAGTTTTCAAAGAAGAGGAATATAAGGCATCCCTGAACAGATGTTATGAGGAGCTTACTTGGCGAACGGAAAAAGCAAAGGAATACGGAATTATATTTGGTATTGAAGCACATATTGGCTCTATTGTCGATACACCTCAAAAAACGTTGGAGTTGGTTAAGAGTGTACATGGTTTAACGCTGACACTTGATTATACTCATTTCACAAAGGTTGGAATTTACGATCGTGAGATAGATATACTACTTCCTTATGCATCGCATATTCACGCCAGAGGAGCTGCACCCGGTATTCTGCAATGTATGGTAAAAGAGAGTACAATCGATTATGCCGCAATTATTAAAAAGCTTAAGACAATGGATTACAAGGGCTACATCGGAATTGAATACACATGGAATGATTGGGAAAACTGTAATAGAAATGACAATGTGGCAGAAACAATCCTGCTAAAAGATCTGATTACAAATGTATTTTAATTTATAAATAGGGTATTGTAAAAAGGTTAACTGCAGAGTTATCAATTTACAATACCCATTTATATAATAAAAAGAGCATTTTACGTCAAGAAAATTTTTGAATTCTCTGGTATTATAATAATGATTAACACGGCAGGAATGGAACTTACATATGTCAAGTAGTTTTATGGAATATGGATTTATTCTGTTCTGTTTGACGAATGGAAAGGTAGGGTAAAAATGGATTGGGAGAATATGTACTTACAAAGCAACAAGCCTACATTTAGCCAAATTGGCGAATATATTAATAGCCCATTATGGCAGGAATTGAATGACGCTTTGAATATGACCTATAATGTGATACCTCAAATTGAATATAGCAAATGTTCTATGCAAAGAGGGTGGAATGTAAAATATAAAAAGAAGGGGAAATCCTTATGTACTTTATATCCTGAGCAGGACTATTTTAGAGCTTTAATTGTTATAAATGAACGCCATGTAGAAGTTGATTTGTTCGTAGAAACTTTCTGCGATTATATTAAGAAATTGTATCGGGATACCAAATTTTTTAATGGAAGTAAGTGGCTTATGATTGACATAAAAGAGTCCATAACACTAGAAGATGTTAAGGAACTTATTTCTATTCGTGCAAGATAAAACAGAATACAGAGTGAACTTCCACCTCTACTTGAGATGGAAGTAAGTATTAATAAAGCTGAATAATTTATTAAATAAATTATTCGTTTTTTTTGGAGCATGATTTGATTATGGCCAAATCATGATATTTGTTAATTCTTCCCCATCGTTTCATACCTAGGTCGTTTTCGAAATTTATATATGTTATCTTCCAATTGTCGTTTTCAAATACGTGGATACTTTTAGGGTTGTAATATATTATCTTGATTCTCTTATTTTTATAGTTATCAGTTAGTGTTTTTTCAAATTGCTTCACCTTATCTTCAGAAAAAGGATTATAGAAATAAAATATGGTACCGTCGCTGGGGAGGTTGGTAATAGCATCTCCTACCATTATTGAAACATTTTTCCATCTGGATAAATGTGAAGCTGTTTGTCTTGCTACTACAGGATCAAGCTCTAGACCAACAATCTTATTTTTGTATTTTCGACTTAACCAGTAATTGATAACTCTACCCTTCCCACAGCCAACATCAACTAAAACATCATTTTTAGATATTCGAACTAGCCCAAATATGATAGGCATAACGGAGTATTTTGTATGATATATATCATTCGCTCCTAAATGTTTATAGGAGGTTTTACAATTACCCTTCAATAATTTTCCGCTATACCTAAAGTCTAACATTATTTCTAAAATCAAATTATACATACTATAACTACAAACAAAAAGGATATATAAAATTGTTTTGATAGTTCCTTCCTTCTTAATTCTACATTTTATTCTATTAACATAATTCATTTTATTGTCACTCCATAAAGTTTTAGTATTAATATAAAGAGCCATTTTCAACAACAATACAATATCGTTATTATTACTCAATTATAAATATTAATGCATAATAAAATGCCAATTATTATGGATTTTATAATTATGATTTAATCTATTTGGATATTTTTCAAATCTAAAAAAACTTGATAATATTTCCAAGGAGTATTACAATTGCTTTGACATAATTAAAAGGAGGCAAAAGATGTATACAAAGCTAATTGGGTATGATTTAAAAAGAGTAAGTAAAGTGAACTTAAGTGTTTTGTTTGGTACGGGTTTGATAATTTTGTTGGAAGGTCTTATTTATAATGGTGTTAATCAAATATTTTTGGAGAATGTTGTAAAGATACTTATTGTGTTAGGAATTAGCACTGCTTTTTATTTTGTTCCTGTTATGGAGCAAATTAAGGGAGGTGTGTTTAGCATTGTCATGTCATTAGTTGCTCTACAATCTAATTTGGAACAAACGAGTATTAGTAGTTTTATGTTATTAATGTTAGCATTTACAATGTCCGCACTATATTTTCAAAAAGAACTTGTGCTTGTAGTAGGCGGAGTTATTGATATTGTTATAATTGTTACATATTTTATTAATCCCACAGCTATGGCAAACAGTACCAATGCAGCTTCCGGGATAACGAGAATATTAGTGTATTTTAATGTTTCCATTATACTTATATTTTTCCTTACAAAATGGGGAAGAGATTTAGTGAATTCTGTAATTAAGAAAGAAAAAGAAACAGGAGAACTTCTTGAAAAATTGAAGCTCACTATGAATAAGGCGAACGAAGTATCCGAGGTATTTGATGTTGATTTAATCAGTTTTAGTGAGGATATAGAGTCAATTAAGAAATCCAATGATAGCATTATGGTATCCATGACTGAGGTAGCTGCCGGAGTTCAAGAGCAGGTGGTAAATATTGGGGAAATCAACACCAATATGTTTAATGCAGCAGAACTATTAACAGAGGGCAATCAAATATCAGATAGAGTTGCAAAAATGTCCAGTGAGATGATAATGAGTGTTGAGACTGGTACAGGAAAAATAAATCATGTAAATGATCAGATGAAAATGATTAATAAGTCGATTGTTACAGCATTAGTAACTGTAGAATCACTTGAGTCAAGCATGGATGAAATTGGTGGATTCTTGCAGGGAATAACACAAATATCTAATCAGACGAATCTCTTAGCTTTAAACGCAAGTATTGAAGCCGCTCGCGCGGGTGAAAATGGCAAAGGATTTGCTGTTGTTGCAGAAGAAGTTAGAAAGTTGGCAGAAGAAAGTGCAGCAACGGTTGCAAATATAAATAAAATCACTCTGGAAATAACAGAAAAGATGAATCATGCAACAGTTGAAGTTAATAATGGTGTAAACGCAATAGAAATAGGTAATGAACTTATTTCGGATGTTTCCGATTTCTTTAATGAGTTAAAAGGTATCTTTAACAAAGAGAACGAAATGTTGAATGATGAAGCTGAAATAACTAAAAAAGTATTTGAGAACTTCGTTAATATTAGTGGTAAAATAGAGAGTATTTCATCTATAGCAGATCAGAATTCAACGGTTAATAAGGAGTTTCTGACTTCAATTGGTGCGCAAGATACGGATATGTCTAATATGCTTACTGGAGTAAGAAATATTAATAACAAATGGAATGAGCTCAAAGGCATGCTCATAAATTCTTAAATCACTAAGATAAACGATAGAAAGCCAGTTATCATACGATACAGTTTCGTATGGCAGCTAGCTTTCTTTTAAACGCTCATTTTATCTCCAAGCTTTGCTAATTCTGTTGTAAGGCGAAACGCTTTACATCTTTTTTTAATATCAATCTAGATTTTGGGACATCCTTTATAAAGAAATCATAGAGAAAGGCTTGAGAAGATGAGTATAGGATATGCATGTTTGACAGTAGGAGTTCCATTTACTAACCAGAAAAGCTGTATGATAAAAAATGCAAATGAGAGTAAGTTATTGGAAATAATTGAATATAATCTGAGATCTCTTGAAAATGTAATTGATTATAATATCAAAAATAATATAAAGTTATATAGGATTAGCTCCGATCTAATACCTTTTGGTTCGAGTACTGTAAATAGGCTTCCATGGTGGAATATTTATACCTCACAATTAACAAGGATAGGTGAAACGGTTCGACAAAATAGCATGAGATTATCGATGCATCCAGGTCAGTATACCGTATTGAATTCTCCTAATGTTGAGGTTGTAGCTCGAGCTATTGATGATTTGAACTATCATGCTAAGGTTTTGGACAGTCTTGGTCTTGGAACTGAGCACAAAATAGTTTTACACATAGGAGGCGTTTACAATGAAAAGAAGCAGGCCCTCAATAGATTTATATGCAATTATAATATATTAGAGGATACGATAAAAAGTAGGCTTGTTATAGAAAATGATGATAAATCGTATACGATAAGCGAGGTATTAGAAATAGGAAAAATCTTAAATATACCTGTTATATTCGATAATTTGCATAACATGATTAACCCCAGCCTTGAGCAAAAGAGTGAGTTATATTGGATAGAAGAATGTAAAAAGACATGGAAAGAAAAAGATGGTCAGCAAAAAATTCATTATTCCCAACAAAATCCAATTAAGAATCCGGGATCTCATTCGACAACGATTCTGATAAATGAATTTATGAGCTTCTATGAAAAAATAAATAGAATAGATCTTGATATTATGCTTGAGGTTAAGGATAAAAATCTTTCAGCAGTAAAATGTATTAATTGCACATCAACTGAAAAAAATATCAATTTTCTTGAAGTTGAATGGAATAAATATAAATATACAGTGCTAGAAAATGATCATACAGTTTATAGTGATATTCGAAAATTACTTCAGGATAAAGAGGAATATCCGGCTGTCCCCTTTTATACTTTGATCGAGACAGCTTTGCAAAAGGAAAGGACAATAGGAAATTCCATTAATGCAGCACAGCATATCTGGGGCTATTTTAACGATATAGCAACTGAAAAAGAAAAGAATAATTTTTTAGAAAGTATTGAGTCCTTTAGCCAAGGAAAAGTAACCATTCAAAGGATTAAGAATAATTTATGGAGAATGGCTGAAAAGTATCAGAGAGCCTATCTTTTGGATTCTTTCTATTTTGTACTATGATCTTAGTGTGAGTGCAAAACCCTTTATAGCTGATATTTTGATATGTGGTGAGGATTTTGCTTGATAATTAGTAAATTTTGTTTTATATTATACATCAAGTATATTTAATTCAAGGTTTTTATTAAATTGCTACATACAGGAGGTCGTGTCGAAATTATGCCAAGTGCAATCGTTTTTCAATCAGATTTTGGGTTAGTCGATGGTGCAGTGTCAGCAATGCATGGTGTTGCATTTTCAGAAGAGCCAGATATGAAGATTTATGATTTAACACATGAAATACCGCAGTATGATATATGGGAGGCTTCTTATCGTTTGATCCAAACCGTAGAATACTGGCCCGAAGGTACTGTTTTCGTATCAGTTGTAGATCCGGGGGTGGGTTCTTCTAGAAGAAGCATAGCAGTAAAGAGTACTTCCGGAAGATATATTATTACACCTGATAATGGAACTTTAACCCACATCAAACGTATGCTCGGAGTAAGTGAAGCAAGAATCATTCACGAATCCTCGAATCATCTACCACATTCAGAACTTTCCTATACCTTTCATGGTCGGGATGTGTATGCCTATGTAGGGGCAAGGCTTGCCGCACAACATATATCCTTTGAGGATATTGGTGAAGAGGTAGATGTAGATAGTATCGTAGAACTTCCTATTGTAGATGCTGTTTATGAAAACAATACGATTGAAGGCACCATTGATGTATTGGATGTTAGATTTGGAAGTCTTTGGACGAATATATCTTTTAACCTATTTGAAAATTTGGGAATCCAAAAGGGTGAACGGGTTGAAGTTAGTATCAGAAATGATACCCGATATGTCTATCAAAATATAGTGACTTATGCCAAATCTTTTGCAGATGTACATGCAGGAGAGAGCTTGGTTTATATTAATTCTCTGCAGAACATGGCCGTTGCTATTAATCAGGGTTCATTTGCAAAGGCATATAATGTGGGTACAGGGACAAGCTGGAGAATCAAATTCAAACGGGCACCTCGATTGGTATACGAGAATTAAATAATAAAATAAATTTTATAGGTCGAGTTAAGAAATCTTCATGATAATAGTGTAATAGTGTCTTGAAGGTTTCTTTTGCTGTGTAATTATTGTAATAAATGGAAAAATAATGTCAATTAGAGTAAATTCATGACTTTATACAAAAATTAACTAAAAATAAGGAATAAACTGGAATAAAATACAAATATTTAATATTATTCCGCAAAAAAATATATTATTCGGCTAAAAATATTGTAATATCTGGTCAAATATTGTAGAATGTGTATATAAAACACTTGGGAGGGATCTATTATGAAATTCAATAATTTAAAAGTAAAAACGAAAGTTATACTATTAGCAATTGTATTATTATGTGTAGCAGTATTAATGGCGGTAATTTCAATAGTCGATCAAAATAATGCCACTGAGAAAAGTCTCAAAATCTTAGAAGAAAACATTAGAACGGACTATGACAGCAATATTAAGAATCAAGTTGAAAACGTAATCTCATTGCTTTATGGCATAAATGCGAAATACGAAGCTGGTGAGTATACGTTAGATGAATCAAAGAAAATAGCGGCAGATTTGGTCAGGGGATTAAGTTATGGAGAAGGTGGATACTTTTGGGTTGACACCTATGAAGGTGATAATGTTGTTATGCTAGGTAACGAGACAGAAGGTACTAATCGTATGGACTTAAAAGATATTAATCATTTTGAGATGATAAAATCAATTATTAGCACAGGGCAAAAAGAAGGTGGAGGATTCACAGATTACTGGTTTCCAAAGGCAGGAGAGACAGAAGCATCTCCGAAAAGAAGTTACAGTTTAGCTTTTGAACCATTTCAATGGGTAATCGGTACTGGTAATTATACGGATTATATTGATAATACGATTATTGAGATAGAGAAGAAAGAAAAAGTTGAATTAAGTAAAGATATAACACAATTTGCAATAATATTTTTAATTTCTATGGCTATAGCAATTGTTATAACAATTATAATATCTAGTGGTTTGAACAAGGCATTTACTACTATCAGTGGTTATTTGAATACACTAGCAACCGGTAATTTTACAACCAAATTGCCAAATACATATCTCACAAGAAAAGATGACTTTGGAATTCTAGCAGTAGATCTTGAAGCAATGAAGGATTCCGTAGCCCGTTTAGTTGGAAATACTAAATTGGAAGCCCATAATATTATAGGTGTTGTAGGTAATGTAAATACTAACATGAGAGAATTGAACGCTAATATTGAAGATGTATCTGCAACTACAGAGGAATTGGCAGCGAGTATGGAAGAGACGGCTGCATCTGCGCAGGAAATGTCTGCAACCTCCAATGAGATTGAGACTGCTTCCAGAACAATTGCAGAGAAATCCCAAGAAGGAGCTTTACAAGTAATTGAGATTAGTAAACGTGCTGAAAACACGAAAGCAGATGTACGTAAAGCACAAGAGAAAACCAATGATATTCAATTGGAAATCCAGGGGAAACTTCAAAAGGCATTAGAGCAATCTAAAATCGTATCTCAGATTAATGTATTATCAGAAGCAATTATGGGTATCACTTCACAGACTAATTTATTAGCACTAAATGCTGCAATTGAAGCTGCCAGAGCAGGAGAAGCAGGTAAAGGATTTTCAGTAGTAGCTGATGAAATAAGACATTTGGCAGAACAGTCAAAGAATACAGTTGCTCAAATTCAAAGTGTAACAGGAGAAGTGACAGAAGCAGTTTTAAACCTTAGCGAAAATGCAGATGCCTTACTCAAATTTGTATCAACTGACGTTACGAATAATTTTAAAGATTTCTTGGGAGTTGCTGACGCTTATTATGATGATGCAGTTTATATGGATAATTTAATTACTGATTTTAGTGCAACGTCAGAAGAATTATCAGCGTCCATCCAAAATGTACTGATGGCGATTAATGAAGTTGCAAAAGCGGCTTCAGAGGGAGCAATTGGAACAAGTGAGATAGCAGAAAAAGTAGCAAATATAACAGCAATGTCAAGTGAAGTAACAAATCAGATCCACATATCAAGAGAAAGCTCAGAAAAATTGGAACAAGAAATATCAAATTTTACAGTATAAGTATACTCCTATGTCATAATTCGAAGCCATTGAGGAAGTCTCCTTTATAGTTACAGAATGAATAAAGCTTTATTCATGCCAATTCTATCGAGGAGACTTTCTAAGGCTACTTATATTTACTTCGCTGGGCATTATTATAGCAAAATCTAGGCATTATGCTCCAGCCACACTGACTTTTTTAAGACACACAGCAAAGGGTCCTTCATAATCTTTTTCTACCTGCATTTCAGTTGAAAAGGTAAGATCCTTATGAGCATCTAACAAATTCCCATTAATGGAACCACCAGTAACTGGTGTTATTGAATTACCATCACAAAGGAATGCAAGTCGTATTTCACCAGCAAAATACCCAGAGAGGGTATCCATTTGGAAGTCGGAGAAATTAATCACATGAAGATATTTTCCCGATTTCATTTCTTCGATGGATTTTGTACCGGATGAAACCGAAATGCTCTGATAATTGCCGGTTGGTTCGATACCAAGATAATAAGCAAATCGACTGTTGCCATGGATCGTCTGCAGTTTACCAGCTGTTAACAGTGGGCGATCTATCAGGTGGATGCCTTCGGAACTGTATGGTTCTTTTGCTTTTAAGGTAACGGTAAGTAAATCACCAGTGACATCCTCGCCCTGTACATTGATACCAATCTCATAGTTTGAATATTTAGGATAAATCAAACTGGCGGAGGAACGATCAATATAATAATCAAAGAGTGCCTTAACATGTTGACCAGATAAGATAATCGTATATTCTCCTGCAGCAGGTGCCAAGACAGCTTGTGCACGCGCCTTTGTCACTTCAAGAGTCTGTTTAACTTTTGCTTTTAGAGAATTTGTTTCTAAGTTATCATAAGAGAAGCTTTGGTAGGTTTCAACATCCTGTGGTTCGATACATTGAACCACATATTCGCCTTTAACGGTGTAATTTTGGTAACTCACATCAATATTGTTTGAATTAATAATTCGGCAGGTCTTTTTTTCTACAAATAATTCTGCAGAATTTAGGAAAACGTCTACTAAGGTATCCTCAGCAAATAAAGCTTCTGTCATTAGACCTGCATTTTCTGCCAATGTACCATGGGCTAGGGAACTTTCCATTTGGATGCAGTCTTCCTTATTGCCCGAAGGTAGTTCATAATATGGGTTACTAACAAAGGAAGCTGCATAATAAGCTTTCTTTACAGTGTCTGTAATCTCTTCCTCAGTCATTCCACAATATATGCCAACAGTAGAAGAACCACGCATTTTTATTTTGTCCTTTTCAAAAACACGATATATGGTTAAGGTATAATTATGTATTTCTTTTTGTCTTTGCATATCCAGACGTTTTTTTATGAAGAATAATTCCACACTTTCCTGCAAATCTTCATTAATTAGATAGGAGGAAATATCGCAGTTTTTTAATACAGATAAAATTCTAGCTATCATTATATATACCAATCCTTTCCTTTTTCGGGTATAGCAAGTATTCTTTGAAATAAATATTTTCTTAACCTAGGCGAATCTTTGCTTTTATGTAAGGACCGCCATCAGAAACCTTTACCCATTCTTTATAACCTTTACCACAGAAACCACCACCGCCAAGTTGTACGGTATCAGAAATCATGGAAATCGATTTTAATAAATCAGGAACATACCCAGTCAGAACAATAGGAGAAAAAATCTTTCCGGTAAGTTTACCATCTTTAATTTCTCTTGCCATATTCACCATACACTGGATTCCCCAGTTTTTCGGATCTTCCATGCCACTGCTGGCATTTTCAAGAAGGAAGCCAAATTGAATGGAAGCAATCATATCTTCTAATTTATCATTACCAGCTTCAAAATAAGTATTGGTCATACGTGTGTAAGCTTTTCTTTTATAGCTTTCTCGTCTGCCATTACCGGTTGGTTCCGTGTGAAGAAACATTGCTGTTTGGCTGTCACTGATACCGCGTTTTAAGATACCTTTATCTATAATAATCGTATCTTGTGCTAACATACCTTCATCATCAAATAGATAGGTTGCTGTTTCTTTTGCGGCTAAGGCACCGTCGTGCATTGTAACAAGAGGGGAAGCAACATACTCGCCAATAAATTTCTCCGCTAAGGCACGTTTTTTCACAAACATATCCATTTCAACACCATGACCAAATGCTTCATGAACAATCATACCCGTAACATCCGGAGTGCAGATGCAATCATATTCTCCAGGCTTCATAGGTTCACTATCAAGAAGTTCTATCGTAGTAGCAGCAACGGATTTAATATCATTCTCCATTTCCTTAAGCAATTCGGTTCCACCAAGCTTTGAATAACCTTTGAAATAATATTTAATTTCTTCACCTCGTGAAGCCATGACAGTTATACTGCCAGTTGTCCAAAGAACATTCTGCTCCATATCTTTATTTTCTGACAGGAATAGTTTATGGTATTGTTGATATCTGCAACTAGCAGAACAGTCGAGAATCTTTTCATCAAATGTTCGTCCTTCCTCACTAAGTTTAGTTAGTAGACCTATGATATTTTCATCACCAAGTTCTGTGGGATTTTGATCAAAGTCTGTGCTTTCTTGAAACACATTTGATTCATCGGTGAGCTTCGTATATTCGCTTTCGGTTATACCTTCTGGCAAATGTTTCTTTAACGGAAGTAAACTATTCTTAATATTAGATATTATAGTTGGAATAGAGTTTTGTGTTATCTCATTGAAAGAGTATTCACAATAGCTTTTGCCATCATAGACCTTTACAACAAAACCACGGCCACTTAACAACTCCTCCTCTGAGATTACGGTTCCACGTTTTGAAACACTATAAAGTTTACTGATAGAATCAGAAGCTAGAATTGAAACATAGTCGTAATTTTCGAGCAGATTATTTAACAAAGTCTGTAATACAGGTTTTACCTGTCTTAAATAATTACTTGATTTTACCTTCATATTATTATACCTTTCCCTTTCTGTATTAAATTTAATGCAATTAACTTTTTTACCTTATTTGAATACATTAATGTATGTTTTATCGTATTACAAATAATACTAAAAAGCAAGATAAAGTAATGATTGATTAATTTATTATATTGGGATAAAATAGTAAAAATTACTTTTTTATATTAGGTCAAGTACAAAAGCAATTTAGGTTGTGGATGAATAGTGGCGCATATATATTCATTTTGTCTACCTTTCCTTCCGGCGGCATGTCCTTTGTAGAGCCTCAAAGATATGAAAAACATCGCAGTAGCTCTGTTTTTCATTGAGTCTCTAGTCGGACATAAGCAGCCTTGTCAGCCGGTTTACGACAAAACGAATATATATGCGCCGCTATTCATAATTCAATTATGAAGACTTTTGATACCGAACCAAGAATATAAAAAATATTATATTAAATAAGGGTGATTCAATGAAATTAAAAGACGCGATTAGTACCATACAATTTTTTAATAAGAAGAAATCCTTTCATCAATTGTATACGCAATGGGGTGAAAGTCTAGATACAGAACGAGTACTTGAAGAATATCCGAGGCCTCAGTTAAGAAGAGAAAATTATACAATTTTGAATGGCTATTGGAATTATTGTATTACGAAAGATATAATAAAACCTACGAAATACGATGGTAAGATTTTGGTTCCGTTTTCACCTGAGAGTGTGTTATCTGGAGTAAATAGACAGGTTTTACCGGAGGAGTACTTATGGTATGAGAGGATAATTCATATAGATGAAAAGTCGGATAGGAAAAGGTGTATTCTAAACTTTGGCGCTGTAGATCAATATTGCGAAGTGTTTCTAAACAATAAGAAGATAATCGGTCATATGGGAGGTTATCTGCCTTTCTCTGTTGATATCACAGCAAATATTATCGAAGGGGATAATAATCTTACGCTAAAAGTTATTGATTACAGTGATAGTTCTTATCATAGCAGAGGTAAACAAAAATTAAAGAACGGTGGCATGTTTTATACCGCACAAAGTGGAATTTGGCAGACTGTTTGGATGGAATGGGTTCCGGAACAGTATATAAAAACGTTGAAAATTACTCCTTGTGTTGATAATAATTCGGTACAAGTAGAGATTAATATGAATCACATTTTTTCTAATAATGAAGGAAAAGCGGAATTTACTATTGATATTCTGGCAAATAATAAATTAATTCAATCTGTAAAAAGTTTTCTGGGAAAGATTGAAATACCAATAATTGAACCTATTTATTGGAGTCCGGAGAAACCTTTTTTATATGATATGATTATAACCAGCGGGGAAGATAAGATTAAAAGCTATTTTGCAATGAGAAAATATGAAGTTAAGAGAGATGGTAAAGGTATTTCACGAATCTTTCTAAATAATAAACCCTATTTTCAAAATGGGCTTTTAGATCAAGGTTACTGGCCTGATGGCTTATATACTGCACCTAATGATGAAGCTATGATTTATGATATTCAAAAAGCGAAAGAATTGGGGTTTAATATGTTACGGAAGCATATTAAGATTGAACCGCTTCGTTGGTATTATCATTGTGACAGGATGGGTATGATAGTATGGCAAGACATGGTAAATGGCGGTGGAACGTATAACATGGTTATGCTTGGTTATATACCTACATTATTTCCTAAGCTTATAAAACGTTTAAAGGATAAATATTACTGTCTATTTTCTAGAGAAAATAAAAAAGGAAGAGATGAATGGCTTTTGGAGTGTAAAAATACGGTGGAGCATTTATATAATTGTCCGTCTATTGCTGTTTGGGTGCCATTTAATGAGGGGTGGGGACAATTTGATGCAAATAAAGCAGTGAAATTAATTCAGGATATTGATAAAACAAGGCTTATTGATCAGGCTAGTGGATGGTTTGACCAGCAAGGCGGAGACTTTAAAAGTATTCATAATTATTTTCGTAAATTAGAGGTGAATCCGGAAAGAAGAGCTACCGTATTATCGGAATTTGGTGGTTATGCCTGCTATATTCCAGGTCACACTTATTCGAATCAGATTTATGGATATCGTAAATATAATAGCAAAAAAAGTTTAAATCACGCATATCAGAGTTTATATCAAAATGAAATAAGTGAATTAATTGAAAATGGGTTATCTGCAGCTGTTCTTACACAACTCTCAGATGTAGAGGATGAAGTTAACGGGTTACTAACGTATGATAGAAAAATATGCAAAGTAGTTGCTTGCAATTATTTGACGTACAAACTATAATATTAATAGTGCACCTGTTATACTTTGAGTACTCTCGGAAACTAGATGAGGTTTCTGAAGATATTTTAGATGCTGAATAAAACTACTAACATTTTCTGTCTATCATATGTATGTTTTTACTTGCCTTTCCCTCACTCTGTTCGGACGGTCTGCGTAAAAACATACATACGATATCACGAAAATGGAGGTAATATGTTATCTACAGCATCTAAAATATCATTCAAAACAGGCTGTGAGAGTTTCCGAGAGCACTCACTTTAATAAAATAGGTGAAATTCTTCTCAGATAGGAGTCAACAAGGATGAAAGTGAACTTGCGGTGTGCAGTGTTTTTAATAATAGCTATTACATTACTAAGTGGTTGTAGTGGTAAGTCAGCAGGTAATTATTATAAGGAAGGTTTAAAATATTTTAACAGTGGTAATTATGAAGAGGCGCAAACGTATTTAGCTAAAGCAATTGAGATGAATGCAGAGCGGGCAGAATATTATATTGATTATGCCATGACTTTAATCATGTTGGATCAAAATGAAGAAGCCATTCAGTACTTTGATAAAGCTATCTTAGAAAAAAATAATATGATCGTTAACAAGAATAATAAAATGGCTTATCGGGGTAAAGGTATTGCTTATTTTAAAGCTTATGATTATACCAATGCAATAAAGCAATTTGATAAAGCACTTTCAATAGATGAATTAAGTGATTTGAATCTGGATATCTTATATTACAAGGGTAATTCACAAGAAAAAGCAGGTCTTTATAAGGAGGCAGCGGCAACGTTTACTGCAATATTAGCAGAAAAACCAATGGATGCAGGTACTTTTAACAGTAGAGCACTTGTATATCGTAAATTAGGAGATTATGATAAAAGTTTGTCTGATTATGATAAAGCAATATCAATTAATCATTTGAAATATGACTATTATTTTGGTAAATACTTCTTAATGTTAGAGTCTGAAGATGAAGAAGGTGCAGCAGCCGTGTTAGAAGAAGCTGTAAATATTAAGATACAGACACAGGAAGACAAATTCAATCTTGCTAAAATTCATTACTACATGGAAGATTATGATAGTGCCATTATTGAATTAAGTGAAGCCTTTAGTAATGGTTTTACAGCGGCGTATTACTATCTGGGAGATATTTATGAGAAAAAGGAAGACTATGAGTCCGCAGTATATAATTATCAGATGTTTATAGATGATGAAACTAACGAAAAAACTGCAAGTGTATATAATAAGATTGGAATTTGTCAAATCAAATTAGGCAAATATGAGGAGGCACTGTCGTATATTCAGACCGGCTTAGAATTTAATGATATTTTTTTAGAACAGGCTTTAAAGCGAAATGAAATTATTGCATATGAAAATCTAGGTAAATTTGAAGAAGCATACCAGCTTATGACAGAGTACCTTAATGCTTATACAGAAGATGAGGAGGCAGCTCTAGAATATGATTTTTTAAAAACTAGATTACCAGAAGCAAGTACTGTAACGAAAAAAGATGAATAGTAAGGTACAATGGAATAAGAAGCTGCAGTACCCGAAATAACGGAGGACATATATGGTCGAAATGTTTGAAATGAAGGAAAAGAAAGAACGTTTAATTTTGTTTGCTGTTGCGACAACCGATGGAGACGATACCGCTGAGGCAGTCGATGAACTGGAAGAGCTGGTTAAAACTGCAGGAGCAGTGACGGTAGCTAAGGTAATACAGAATCGTGAAAGCGTTCATCCTGGAACTTATATTGGTAAAGGTAAGATAGAAGAATTGAAAGAAATGCTTTCAGATCTGGATGCTACCGGCGTTGTCTGTGATGACGAACTTTCTCCAGCTCAGTTGAAGAATCTTGAAGATGCACTGCAGGCTAAAGTTATGGATCGGACCATGATAATACTTGATATTTTTGCCCAGCACGCATCAACAAAAGAAGGTAAGATACAGGTAGAACTTGCGCAACTTAAATACCGTTCCACTCGTTTGATCGGTATGAGAAATTCCTTGTCTAGACTGGGCGGAGGTATTGGTACTAGAGGTCCGGGTGAGAAAAAACTAGAAATGGATCGTAGATTAATAAAAGATAGAATCTCACAATTAAACCGAGAATTAGAAGATGTGAAGCGTTATAGAGAAACAGCAAGAGAATTAAGGAGTAAGGGGCCAATTCCTATCGTAGCAATAGTAGGATATACAAATGCAGGTAAATCAACTTTACTAAATCACTTAACAAGTGCTGAAGTATTAGAAGAAGATAAGTTGTTTGCAACTTTGGATCCTACCACAAGGAATTTAATATTGCCAAGTGGACAGCAATTATTACTGACTGATACGGTTGGATTTATTCGGAAACTGCCACATCATTTAATTGAAGCCTTCCGCAGTACCTTAGAGGAGGCTAAATATGCAGATATTATTTTGCATGTTGTAGACAGTGCCAATCCTGCAGCTTATAAACAGATGCATGTTGTGTATGAGACCCTAGAAAAACTGGGTGTGAAAGATAAGACTATTGTTACCGCCTTTAATAAGCAGGATAAGATTGAAACAGAGCAAATAATTAAGGATTTTAGAGCAGATAAAACTGTGAAAATTTCCGCAAAAGAAAATCTAGGATTAGACTTTTTACAAGAAATTTTTGAAGAAATTTTACGAGAAAGAAAGATTCTTTTTGAAAAAGTATTTGCATATAATGATGCCGGTAAGATTCAAATTATCAGAAAATATGGGCAACTTCTAGAAGAAGAATATCAGGCAGATGGAATCTATATTAAAGCTTATCTTCCAAGAGATATTTACGATAGTTTATAAAAATATGATTAAGCGTCATAAAGATATGGCCGGAGGATGATACCTCCGGCCAATCTTTATTCATGACAATAGAAAGTTCGCGAAGCGTGTTTTCTATTGTTGAATGAATTATTCTAATAATTCAAGTTATTTTATTATTTCACATAATGGTAAATAGTGTTGATATATAGTAAAAACATCTTTAAAGAATCTGATTTCTTAATTGTAAATGGGAATTAAGGACTATTAAATAACACTATATATAGTGGTTGCAAAAAAAATAATTATACATATTGTAGTTTACTCCTTGACGTAGTATAGGTTTTCTGCTAATATTATTGTAATAAAGTTATACTAAAGTCAAATGCGTTAATAGGATTAAGAAGGGAGCTTTACTCATGATTAATGTAGTAAAAAGAGATGGTGAGAATGCAGAATTTAACTTAATAAAAATTAATGGAGCAATCTCGAAGGCATTTAAAGCAACTGATAAAAATTATACCGACGATATTATTAACTTGTTATCTTTAAGAGTTACGGCTGATTTTCAGAATAAGGTGAAAAATGGTACCGTAAGCGTTGAAGATATTCAAGATAGCGTTGAGCATGTTTTGGAACAAACAGGTTATACGGATGTGGCTAAGGCATATATTCTGTACCGTAAGAATAGAGAGAAAATCCGTAACATGAAGTCGACTATTCTTGATTATAAAGAAATCGTTAATAGCTATGTGAAGGAAGAAGATTGGCGTGTAAAAGAGAATTCAACCGTTACGTATTCTGTTGGTGGATTAATTTTACACAATTCAGGATCTATAACAGCTAATTACTGGTTATCAGAAATTTATGATGAAGAAATTGCGAATGCACATAGAAATGCAGATATTCATATTCATGATCTTTCCATGCTGACAGGTTATTGTGCTGGTTGGTCCCTAAAACAGTTGATTCAGGAAGGATTAGGTGGAATACCGGGCAAAATAACATCTTCACCACCTAGCCATCTTTCAACTCTTTGTAATCAGATGGTAAATTTTTTGGGAATTATGCAAAATGAATGGGCAGGTGCTCAGGCATTTTCTTCTTTTGATACTTACCTAGCACCTTTTGTTAAGATTGATAATTTGACTTATAGAGAAGTAAAACAATGTATTCAGTCATTTATTTACGGTGTGAATACACCAAGTCGTTGGGGTACCCAAGCACCGTTCTCAAATATAACATTAGATTGGACTGTTCCAAATGATTTAGCAGAACTACCTTGTATTGTTGGTGGTAAAGAAGTAGATTTTGAATATAAAGATTGCAAGAAAGAAATGGATATGGTAAACAAGGCATTCATTGAGATTATGATTGAAGGTGATGCCAATGGAAGAGGATTCCAATATCCGATTCCTACATATTCTATTACAAAAGATTTTGACTGGTCCGATACGGAGAACAATAAATTATTATTTGAAATGACCGCAAAATATGGTACACCTTACTTCTCTAATTATATTAATAGTGATATGGAACCAAGTGATGTACGTTCTATGTGCTGCAGATTAAGATTAGATTTAAGAGAGTTGCGTAAGAAAACAGGTGGCTTCTTTGGTTCTGGAGAAAGTACCGGTTCGGTAGGCGTTGTAACAATTAATATGCCAAGAATTGCTTATCTTGCTACCTCTGAAGAAGATTTTTTCAATCGATTGAACCGAATGATGGATATTTCAGCTCGTTCTTTGAACGTAAAAAGAGGAGTTATTACTAAATTATTGAAAGAAGGTTTATATCCTTATACAAGACGTTATTTGGGAACTTTCGAAAACCACTTCTCAACAATTGGCTTGATTGGCATGAATGAGGTTGGACTGAATGCAAAATGGCTAGGCGAAGATATGACGGATTTATCAACCCAGGCTTTTTCTGTAAAAGTATTAAATTATATGAGAGAACGTTTATCGGATTACCAAGAAGAATATGGAGATTTATATAATCTGGAAGCGACCCCGGCTGAATCCACCAGTTACCGTTTGGCAAAACATGACAGGAAACATTGGCCGTTAATTAAAACCGCAGGAGCAGATGGGGACACACCATACTATACCAATAGTTCTCATTTACCGGTAGGATATACTGCAGATTTGTTTGAAGCACTGGATGTACAAGATCAACTTCAGACTTTATATACGTCAGGAACTGTATTCCATGCATTCTTAGGTGAGAAACTACCAGATTGGCAGGCAGCTGCAAAGTTGGTTCGAACCATAGCAGAAAATTATAAGTTACCATATTATACCATGTCTCCGACTTATTCCATTTGCAAGAATCATGGATATCTTACAGGCGAACAATTCACCTGTCCGGAATGCGGAGAAAATGCAGAAGTATATAGTCGTATCACAGGTTATTATCGTCCGGTACAGAATTGGAATGAAGGTAAGACCCAGGAATATAAAAACAGAAAACTATATGATTCAGATCATTCAAAAGGCATGTTGGTAGGAAGCTATAAAGGCAACCAAGAGGAAATTATTCTGAATTTAGATGATATTACAATCGATGCTAGTGAAGATGGAACTTACCTCTTTACAACTAAGACTTGTCCAAATTGTAAGATGGCAAAAGAATATTTGGCTGATTTACCTTATGTAGTGGTGGATGCGGAAGAAAATACAGAACTTGCGAGAGAATATGGTATAATGCAGGCACCAACGCTTATCGTGGTAAAAGATGGACAATATAAAAAGTATGCGAATGCTTCCAATATTAAGCGATATGCTGAGGAACAATTAGTAGGAGCAAAATAGGTAGTGGTCAAATTGTAAAAGAAAATATAGGAAAGTGCACTGTATGTATTGAAATGACACCCCCTTGGTTGGGCGGAAAATCCGACCAACCAAGGGGGTTCATTTCAATATATACAGTGCATTTTTTCATACTAAAAATTGGAAACAGATAAAGGCGCAGCATTTATAGTTACTAATATCGATCATCATAGGCACTAGTTTACTTTGAAATGGTTTATATGAAAAGCTTGATATAATTTTACTTTATGTGTAAAATTATGTATATTAATATAAAGTAAACATTGTTGAAAATAATAAGTTTGGGAAGAGAGCATTTTATGAAGAAACCACGTTTTAATAATCTAAAAATAAGGAATAAACTCCTGTTGATTTATGCTTTCTGCGTAATGTTACCAATCATTATGACTGACGCAATCATTATATATAATGTAAATTCCAATTCGAAAGAGAATCAGATGAAGGATTTGCAGCATGTAATGGAAAGAATGGAATATAACTTAAGGGAGACGGTGGATGGTTGTATTCTGTTCACAAATAATCTATATACGGACCGTTTACTGGTCAAGTTTTTGGAGAAGAAATACATAAGTTACACGGATTATTATGAACAGTACACCGAGCTTTTGCAAAATAACAGTTTAAGTTACAATTATAATTATGGAGTACTATCTAAGATCGAAATTGTTGCAGATAATGACACGATGATTGGTGGAGGCAAGATTTCGACGCTAAATATGGTGAAGGATATGGAGTGGTATCAGGCATTTAAAGAAAGTGGGAAAGACATTTTCCTTTATACTTATTATGATGAGTCAAAAAAATTCATTCCCGGCAGTGGTTCCTGCAGGACGATTAGTATTATACGTAAGCTGGATAATTCAGGGAAAAAAGATATCGAGAAGGTATTAAAAATAGACATTGACTATAATGTAATGCTGAGGGATGTATTGAATGAAAAAATCGATGACGTTATCTATGTGAGAAATTCAGATTATGTATTATTTTCCAACCTACCGAATACCAGCGGTATGAAGGTATATGACTTAGCAGATTCCATTGAAGAGGAGAAATCCACAATAACTACCACATTCCGAACAGGAAATCAAAATTGGGATATCGTGATATTTGCTCAGAATACTTCCTTTGCAGAGGTGGTATTAGAGAATAAGGGACTATTGTTTTTGATATTATTTAACATTATTGTACCAACGATTCTGATATATCTTGTGGGGAGATCCATCAGCCATAGGTTGTCCATCGTTGCAACTTATATGGGAAAAGTAGAAAAAGAACATTTCGAAGTCATCAGCTGTAACGAAGGCGAGGATGAAATCGGCAAACTAATACGTAGTTATAACATGATGGTTATTAAGATTAAGGATCTGATTGAGGTGGTCTTTAAGAGAAATGCTGAAAAACAAACACTAGAGCTCTCTAAAAAGCAGGCAGAATTAAAAGCAATCCAAAGCCAGGTCAATCCACATTTTCTGTTCAATACTTTGGAAACAATCCGTATGAGAAGTTTATTAAAGGGGGAAAGCGAAACAGCTGATATCATCGGCGAGCTTGCCATATTATTTCGCAAGAGCATGAATTGGGGACCTGACATCATTACTATTGAAGAGGAAATGAATTTTATAGAAAAATATATTAATATCCAGAAATATCGGTTTGGTGACAAAATCAAATTTTATCACTATGTTATGGAGGAGTGTAATAATTATCAGATTCCAAAGCTTTCTATCAGCAGTTTCGTGGAAAATGCATGTGTTCATGGAATAGAAGCAACTGTGAATGAGGGTGTTATTTCCTTGACCATAACGAAGAATTTAGAATATTTATTTATTGAAATATCCGATAACGGTAAAGGTTTTGAAGAAAAACGGTTGGAGGAAATCAGAGAAATGATAGCCCATGCGGATAGTAAAATGCTGAATGCATCAAAAAGTACGGGAATGCTGAATGCTTATCTGAGGCTAAGAATGTACAGTGACGGCCAAATAATGTTTGATATTGACAGTGAACCGGAGAATGGAACAGACATTACAATTCGGATACCATTAAATGTTGTCGAAGGTGCATCTGAACCATACTTAAATTCAGCCAGGGAGGTGCCATTAAATGATTAAAGTTATGATAGCGGATGATGAGCCTTATATTCGACAGGGCTTAAAAATATTGATTAACTGGGAACAGTATGGGTTTACGGTCTGTGGTGAGGCTGCGAATGGAGAAGAAGCGTTAGAATTAATGAAGAATATGGAGTTTGATTTGGTTATAACTGATATCAAGATGCCTAAGATGAATGGTATAGAATTGATTGAAAATACCTGGAAACAGTTGTCAAAGCAGCTTCGTTTCATCATTTTAAGTGGCTTCTATGAATTTGAGTATGCGAAAAAGGCCATCAAATACGGAGTAGTTGACTATGTTTTAAAGCCAGTTCAGAAAGATGAGCTTATCAGGGCCTTAGAGAATTATAAGGAGCAGTACTTCAAACAAGTTGAGGACAGAAAAAAACTGGAATATACCGAGAAGATTGTTTTTGACCGTTACCTTTCGTATCTGATATCCGGTAAATATGACATGGATAGCTTGAAATATGTCAATAAATATATTACTGATACTTTCAATGTCAGATACATTAGTATTGAATATGATCCATCGGAGGAAAAATTCATTGCCCTTTCCACGGAAAATAAACTAAAGGCACGAAATTTACTCTATGATTCCGTAAAAGATTATCTTGGAGAGAATTGGTATCATGCTTATGCAGAAGCAAATCCGAATGAGGATTTTTATGGAGTTGGGTTCATCTATACCAAAAAACTAGCGGAAGATTCTAATATAAGTGAAAAAAGGTATATACAGAAGCTTTATAATAGGATAAACAGTACCGTTTTTAATAAGATAATCCTTTACATTGGACAGAAAATGGACAACATCAGTCAAATATCGGAATCATATAAATCTGTAACAATCGCAAAGACCTTCCAACTATTCTCCATGGAGAAGGATATAGCATACTACGATGAGCTTGAGGGCAGAATGCGTACGAATAAATATCCTGTAGATAAAAAAATGATGGATGAACTAATCCGAGCAATAGAAGAAAATGAGGAAGTAGAGATTAACCAGAGGATAAATATTGTATACACTCATTTTAAGGAGCTTGCAACGGAACCAGATATTATAAAAATTAATTTGGATTATCTTTTATTTAATTTAATCAGCTTAGCGAAGGATCTGGACCCGGAATTTGATCAAGAAGAAGTTTATAAGATGATTAGTCAAGGTGGATATGAACAGATAGCGGTACGTGGGAGTGTAAAGCATTTCAGAGAATTTGCAATGGAGTTTTCTAATTATTTCAATCTGTTGAGACAACATACTTTCGGTGGTGTACTTACGGAAATTGAGAAGGAAATAACAGAACATTATATGGACAATCTAAGTTTAAAATCCTTGAGTGAGAAATATTATATCAATAGTGCATATCTTGGACAGATTTTTAAAAAACAATTTGGGAATTCCTTTAAAGATTGCCTGAATAGTTACCGTATCGACCGGGCTGCTGAACTTCTCATCCGTTCGGATGAGAAGGTTTATCTAATTGCTAGTGCAGTAGGCTTTAATATCACGGATTATTTCATTAGTAAATTTGTCCAACTCAAAGGAATAACCCCACTCCAATATAGAAAACAGTTTATAACCAGAAGGTAGTTTTTACAATTGTTTTTATGCAATATGCGTAATTATAGTATGAAATATTTCTGAAAGTATAATTATTTGTATTTAAACTATACTTTGTACATTGTTGGAATTGTGCAATAGTGATAATATACTCTTTGTCATAGTTATTAGATTGTGCAAATGTTTTGATTACCAGAAATTAACTCAATCAATTAAGTATGGCAATAAATGTATAGGGAGGTATAATATGAAAAAATTTCAAACACTAATTACTATGATTATGGTAATTACTATGGTCGCTGCTCTAATGGTTGGATGTAAAAAAGATGATACTACACCAACGGTTGACTTGGATGCAGCAACTACAGAAGATAGTGGTGAGAAGGTTGACGCCGCTGTTGATACGGGGGAGCCAAAAGAAGTAAAACAATTTACAATGTTTAATGCAGTACCGGGAACAGAGATTCCTGATGACAACAGAATTATGAAAGCCATTACAGATATAACTGGCGCTTGGGCAAAGATAACCTGGCTCACTGGCCAGTCAGCAGATGAGAGAATCGGTGTTATGATTGCAGGCGGGAACTATCCCGATTTCATCTCTGGAGCCACAGGAACAGCAGCTTTACTTGAATCTGGAGCGTTAATCCCTATCGATGAATATTGGGATGAATATCCGAATATCAAGAACTATTTATCCGAAGCAGACTGGAACAAAGTAAGAGCAGAGGACGGACATATCTATCTGATGCCTCAGTTTGGCATTATCCAAGGTAAAGATGCTGCTACTTATCATTGGGATGAAGCATTTTGGATTCAGAAAGATGTATTAATTTGGGATAACTTTCCTCAAATCAAAACTATGGATCAATATTTTGATTTGATTGCAAGATACCTTAAAGCACATCCTCAGACAGAAGATGGTCAGGATACGGTTGGCTTTTCCATGAGTTCTGAAGACTGGAGATATTTTGGTATTGAAAATCCTCCATTATTCTTATCAGGATATCCAAATGATGGTGCATGTATCGTAGATCCTGAGACAGAAACTGCGATTGACTACAATACTATACCGGAAGCAAAAGATTACTACAAGAGAATTAACCAGGCATTTAATGATGGATTAGTACATCCTGAAACATTTACAATGTCATTTGACCAATATATAGCATTATTATCTACAGGCAGAGTATTAGGAACCTTAGATCAGCTTTGGAACTTCAATACAGCAAATGAAGCATTAGTTACACAAGGATTAGTTGGAAAAACTTATGTTCCGCTTCCGATTACATTCTCAGAGGATATTAAGGACAGATGGCACAGCTCTCCCGCACTTGATGTATCCAATGGTTTATCTATTACAACTAGTTGTAAAGATATTCCTGGAGCTTTAAAGTTTGTGAATGATCTACTTTCACCTGAAGTTATGACCTTAAGATATTGGGGTCAGGAAGGTTTAGATTACACAGTAGGAGATGACGGTGTATTCACTAGAACAGAAGAGCAGATAGCAAATTATAATAACCAGGATTGGATAACGGATAATTTCGTTAATTTAGCCTATTCTTATTTCCCTCATTTTGATGGAATGCTTGCAGATGGACTCAATGCTGCAGATACTAAGAATCAGCCAAACGAGTTCTATGCTTCCCTTTATGATGTTGAGAGGCAACTTCTTGATGGTTATGGCTACAAGACTTTCTTAGATTTCTTGAGTACAGATGAAGTGAACGCTCCTTGGTATCCGATGTGGTCCTTTACCAACAACTGGACCAACGATACTGCAGAAGGTTTAGCGAAGACTAAGATTACAGACCTCAAACATGCTTGGTTACCAAAGGCTATGATGGCTTCCACCGAAGAATTTGATGCAATTTGGGATGAATATCAAGCAACATATAAAGCAGAAGTTGATGCTGATGCTTATTTGGATGCTTTAACAACAGAAATTAAAAGAAGAGCAGCAGTTGCACGTGGTGAAGAATAAGTACTAATTTATTTGAACTAAATACTAGAGTTACAGTCTGTTAAGATAGGTCAAAGTCTATCATTTATAAAGGGTGTCTTAAATAATGGTGTCAGATACGGAGGGAGTCACTCTGGGAACCATTTAAGGCACCCTATTATTAAGAAGAACATGAAATGCAAGAAGATATGAGACTGGAGGCACTTGTATGAAAAAACGTAAACCTTATTATATTATTTTAGCTGCTCTATGCTTTGCAACTATTATTAATATATTCCTTCCCTATTTAGAGCTTCCGGATAGAGAGCCGTTAAGTGATGGCAATGTTCTGGAGTTAGAAAGCGCAGCATTGGAAAGCCAAATCATCAGCAGAATAGCGAATGAGGAAGGCATGGACAAAGCCGTTATTTATGATATCGCGAAGAATGTAATCAAGGATAAAGACTTTGAAGTAATTGTGGAAGATTTGGCTGAAGAGGATTATGATATCGTCGATGTAGTATCCTCTGAAATCGATAAAAAAGTAACCGAACTGACTACAGTGAGTTACTTTAATGAAACTGATTTTTCCTTCTTTGGATTAATTAAATTATCTACCTCCATAATTACTCATCTGGAACAGGACATTATTGATTCTATAATAGTAATTACCTGCATGCTATTGACGATTATTCTGCCAATAATTGCAGGAATATATATGCTTATTACCAAGGGAAATAAGCAATATGGTCTGGTAAGAAAATTATCATTAACTACCGTAATGTTATCCCTACTGGGTCTAATCAGTACAAACTCCATCAGTATAGGAGCATTGCAAGTAGAAAAGTTCTATACGAAGAATTGGGGCATTGGTTTCTTTACCATCATCACCATTAACATAGTTATTTTCCTATTGGCTACAATTGCTTCCTACCATGAAAAGGTAGCCGGCTTTGTAACATGGAGAATGATAGTAAGACAGAAGCAATTAATTATTATGTCAATTCCCTTTATCATATACGCATTCATTTTCAGCTATGCCCCTTTAGCCGGATGGACAATGGCATTTCAAAAATTTAAACCGGCGGCTGAAGATCAGATATGGATTGCATGGGATAAATTCAAATTCTTATTTACTAGTAGTGAATTTTTAAATGTATTTCGTAATACCGTTGCAATGAGTGTAATCAATCTTATTCTGAGTTTCTTTTTTGCTATTGTTTTTGCACTCTTATTAAATGAAGTAATAAGCATGAAAGGAAAGAAATTTGTCCAGACAGTGTCGTATCTGCCCCACTTTCTTTCATGGATCGTTGTTGCAGGTGTCGTAAGAGATGTATTATCCATGGAAACCGGTATTATTAATGATATTTTAGTAAATACAAATCTGATTCATTCACCGGTTAACTTCTTCGCAGATCCGAAATATTTCTGGTGGATCATAGGTATTGCTGTTGTATGGAAGGAGACAGGATGGAACAGTATCATATATCTTGCGTCCATGTCTTCCATCAATCCTGACCTATACGAAGCAGCGTCGATTGATGGTGCGGGTAGATTTAAAAAAATGTTACATATAACCCTTCCGGGCATAAAATCTACGGTATTCGTATTATTAATTATTAATCTCGGAATGGTTATGAATTCCGGTTTTGAAGCGCAATACCTCTTAGGCGGTGACTTGAACAAGTCAACAGCTCAGGTAATTGATATGTATGTTCTTCAGTATTCCTTTGGGGCGGGAATTGACTTCTCCCTAGGTACCGCAGCGGGTATTTTTAAGAGTGTGGTAAGTATCATATTAATATTCATCGCCAACCATGCTGCTAAATCTGCCGGTCAAGAGAGATTATTCTAAGGGGAGGGAATGAGAATGAAAAAGAATAAAAAGAGAAAAAGTACTGCAGATATTACTTTTGTTATTATAAATACGATTATTTTAACATTGCTTTGTGTGATAACATTATATCCCATCCTGAACACCTTAGCCGTTTCTCTAAATGACGGTATGGATGCAATTAGAGGAGGAATTTATCTAGTACCAAGAAAATTTACTTTACAAAATTTCTATACTGTATTTACGAAGGATAATTTATTTACTGCCATAAGGGTATCAGTTGCTAGAACGGTGATTGCCACTTTCCTACATATGTTTACTACTGCATTATTAGCTTATGTATTATCCAGAAAAGAATTCCTGTTCAATAAGCAGGTATCATTATTTTATGTTCTTACTATGTATGTAAGTGGTGGTCTAGTACCTACATTACTGTTATATAAAGGGTTAGGACTCACCAATAATTTCTGGGTATATATTATCCCGGGTATGGTTAGTGCTTTTAATATGATTGTTATTAGAACCTATATGAACGGAATTCCTGACAGCTTAGTAGAATCTGCTCAGGTGGACGGAGCAGGTCATCTTAGGATATTTTTTAGAATCATAGTTCCACTATGTAAACCTGTATTAGCAACGGTAGCACTATTTATTGCTGTAGGCCAGTGGAATTCCTGGTTTGATGCAATGTTATATAATCAGAACAGACCGGACTTAACAACATTGCAATATGAGCTGATGAAGTTGCTTTCCTCTGTTTCCCAGCAGTCTGGAAGTGCAAGCTCAATGAAGAATGCATCAAGTCAGGTTACTCCCATATCTATCCGTTCCGCAACAGCTATCTTTACCGCGCTACCTATTGTATGTCTGTACCCGTTCTTGCAGAGATACTTTATCAGCGGTATGATGATAGGTGGAGTGAAGGAGTAATACGAAGATCTTTAAAGTGGAATAAAAGAAGTGACGTAATATTATCTTAGTAAATGTTAGTTTCTATCGAACCATTGTGTACCGATAGGTATACACAGTGGTTCGAGAGGTCGGTAGGTAAAATAATTACCTACCGACCTCTCGATTAAATTAAAAGCAAAATGAGCAGTTTTATTAATGATAGATCTTTTCTAAAAACCTTTCTTAATATCGATCAACATAAACACCAGTTTCATTAGTTGGTTTTATATTACCGTTTACTAGTTCATACATTTTAATATTGGTCTCTTGCATTTTCTCGATACATGCATAATGCGGTCTATTACATATATCAATAAGTCCATGTTGCATATTCTCACCGTCAAATCTGCCAAGCAATGGTTGATCGTTTAATTCAAAATAATGTATTCCAATACAATTTGTATATGACATAGCTGTTTGCATATAGTAAGAACAACATTTTCCACGTTCTGCTTGGCTTGATGAGCTAACCAAAGCATTGGAATATAATCCCTTATCTGAACCTCCAATATGCCACTCGCCCACAATAATTGGTTTTTGTGTACTCTTTAACGCAAGATCAAATTTTTCTTTTGGCGAACGTTGATAACAGTTAAAGGAAAACATATCATATAAGCCTGCACCAGCAAAATCATCTTCTGTTATTGTAGCATATCTCATACCAAGACTCATATGATCAGGGTCAACTGATTTTAGTGCGTTGTTTGGAATGTCACCGTATTTTTCAATTAGAATATTTCTAAATTCAAGTAAATTTTTTTCTGCAATCGGTGATAATTTATCTGCATTTTGGATTGGAATATATAAATCATCAAAGGAAGTAAGTGTTAGGTTCCAAACTAAGTTAAATTTTCTAAGGTCCTCACTATATTTTTTCTTTAGAAATTCTACTAATTCTATCTTACTGTATAACCTATTAGAATTGGCAAGTAATCGCTCCGCAGGATTAACGTTATGCTGTACTAGCCATTCAGGTTCATTATTGATAAAATAACCAATCATATATGGATTTCCCACAAAAGGTTTTAACTGCTCAGCAAATATTTCACTTCTTTTTTTATATTCAGGGTCAAATACGTCTGGGAAATCTCTGAAAATCATTGTGTCTGTTTTGGGAAATTCTTTTAAAGTCCATGTAAAAGGCATTTTTGCTTTTTCTAAATATTTTAACACATTCTCATCCTGATAATTATTTACACAGACTGAAATGGTATTAAAACCCCATTGTTTTAATCTTGATACATTTATCTTGTTCCAAGAGTCCCACCAATCATTACCAAAGGCTCGGATCATATTTGCTCTTGCAAAATTAAACATATATCTTCCTCGGCCTGCTTCTATTCCATTTCTTTTTACAAATTCGGGAATTTTATCGGCTGTGGTCCAAGCATCTTTAAAAAGGGCATCCTCTTTTGCTGGAAGCCAATTAAATAAATTTTCCATTCCGTCAATAAATCCATGAACGCCCATTCTAGAGCCATAACATACTCCATTGCTGAAAAAAGCATATCCGTCAGGATCAACAAGCCACCAGCGTTTACCATCGTGGTGTGTGTGAAAATATCCTGTTTTATCAAACTGTTTCTCTTTCCAACCACCATATTGACTCCAGGATTTATTCATATACGTAGAATTTACATCAGCTGTTTTCAGTTCTTGTTTTAAAAAAGTAATAAGATCTTCGGTGGTTCTAGTTTTTCCAATCCAATCCATTTCAATGCATTGTCCCATATCATCTACCAAGGGTTTGCCGATTACTGTAAAATCAGGCAATTTGTCCGAAATGTACATGTTATACAGTTTGAATTTCTTATTATCGCGTCCTTTTTCAATAAATATTCTTACGGAATCAATTTTAGATATATGAGTAGGTCTGCCCATGACGTGTCCTTTAAAGGAGCCTGGATATGTTTGCAAAAACCATCTTTTTGATTCTAATTCATCAAGTTTGATTGCCATTTTAACACGTCTATTTGGCACTAAATAGTATCCCATCCATATCATCTCATCATTGTTATAAAATTTAATTTTTAAATCAACTTTTGAATTCATTTCAGTTAAACAGTCTAGAATTATGTAGTTATCATCGGTCCATTCGAATCCACTCTTTGTACTTTTAAGTTCTAGAATCATTTGCTCATCATTTAATTCAATGATTAAAGGATCTGTTCTAATTACATTTGAATTAGTGATTAGTTTTAAATCTGATAAATCAATTATGCTTTCTTTAGTAAACATAGTTTTTTGTCTCCTTTATTTTTTTATTAGTAATGCACCAATTATCTATTTAAAATATACTAATGCATTAATTAATTTTTAATACATTCTGCAGCCTGTTTTAATTCCTTTATAACTAGATATTCCTTTTCTTCATTTGCTCTGTAAGCCGGCATATAAACACCTATACTGCCCAATAATTTACCCTCTTTTGTAAAAGCTGGCACTGCATAACTTGCGACCTTTCCGTCGGAGGATATTTTTTTAACATATCCTAGCATTCTAATTTTTTCTATTTGTATTTCAAGTTCTCCTATACTCAATATATTATCCCAGCATTCTTTCGGAAACCCATGTTTTGTAATAATCTTCTTTAATTCTTCCTTATCACAATAGGCTACCAAGATTTTACCGGAGGGATATTCATAGATAGAATTTTCCTCAAGCATGGTGTAATCAACCTTAATAATATCATTACTCTGAATATTGGTATAATTAATGCGTTCACCATTATCCAGCACATAGAAAGATACAGATTCGTTGGTTCTCGATCTCAAATCATACAAAGCAGATTGTAAAACGGTTGATAATTCAGGAGTAATTTGAAATCGATTGATTACTCCAACTTGTTTACATCTTTTACCTGATAGGTAATGTGAATTTTTGTTTTGCTCAACATAACCACAATAAATCATAGTTTTTAGTATGTTGTGTAGTGTATTCGGTTTTATTTGAGTTTTTTCCGAAAGATTTGTAAGACTAATGCCTTTATTATGTATGTCTTCAAATACTAAAATATCTAAAATATCAAATGCTTTTTTTATTGAATTAACAAGATTATTTTCCATATTTGACTCCCATCTGCGTGCTTTAGCATGCGTATAAATCAAGGGGTGTGAAAGAGTTTTTCGATTGAAATTATTTTCCCAATTTCTATTTCACACTTACCTCATTTATCTCTTTATTCATTATTGATGAAACTAAATTCATTGAACTTGAAAAAAATTATACTTTGATTTTTACAATATGTCAATAGTTGTATATATTAATCTCATAATAAAATGTAAATAAGGTCATTGCAACTTAAAATAGAAAGCTCATTGTAATATTTGACCGAATAATACAATGATGTTATAATTGTTTCATGGATAAAAAACAATCCCGCCCGGATGAGATCCTGGGCGGGTCTTTTATGCAGTGATAAAGGAGGTAGTTTAAAATGAGTTTAGCAGATAATCTATTTATTGATATGTGCAAAGATATCTTAGAAAATGGGGTAAGTACTGAAGGAGAAAAGGTTCGACCTAAGTGGGAAGATGGGTCCTTTGCTTATACAATTAAGAAATTTGGAGTTGTAAGTCGTTATGATTTATCAAAAGAATTTCCGGCTATTACTTTGCGAAAAACTGCTATTAAAAGTTGTATAGATGAATTATTATGGATATGGCAGAAAAAGTCTAACAATGTACATGAGCTTATTAGCCATATTTGGGATAGTTGGGCAGATGATACCGGATCTATCGGTAAGGCTTATGGATATCAATTAGGAGTAAAGCATAAATATAAGGAAGGTGAGATGGATCAGGTGGATCGAGTAATCTTTGACCTGAAAAATAATCCTTATAGCCGTAGAATTATGACGAATATATATGTTCATCAGGATCTTCATGAGATGAATCTGTACCCTTGTGCATATAGTATGACCTTTAACGTTACGAAATCTAAGGACAGTGAACGTTTAAAATTAAATGCTATTTTAAATCAACGTTCTCAAGATATACTTGCTGCAAATAATTGGAACGTATGTCAATACGCAGTGTTGGTTCATATGTTAGCCCAGGTGTGTGATATGGAGGTGGGTGAATTGGTACATGTTATATCGGATGCCCATATTTATGACAGGCATATTCCTGTCATCCGAGAATTAATTGAAAGACCATCTTATGATGCACCAACTTTCTGGATGAATCCGGATATCAAGGATTTTTATAAATTTACAGTAGATGATTTTAAATTAGAAAACTATGTAACAGGACCTAAGATTGAGAATATTCCTGTGGCAGTATAGCAAGAAAAACGAGTGCTATAGTCTAGGCAAGACTAGATTATGTAGAAATGAGGTTATTATGAATTTAATTGTTGCAGTGGATAAGAATTGGGCTATAGGTTGTCAAAATAAACTCTTAATTAGTATACCGGAGGATATGCGCTTTTTCCGTGATGAGACCACGAATAAGGTTGTAGTAATGGGTAAAAATACGCTAGAGAGTTTTCCGGGTGGTAGGCCACTTAGGGACAGAACGAATATAGTGATAGCGCTAGAGCAGAATTATAAAGCAGAAGGTGCCATTGTGGTACACAGTATTGAAGAAGCATTAGAAACAATAAAGAATTATAAATCAGAAGATGTATATGTCATTGGTGGAGCAAGTATCTATAGTCAGATGCTTGATTATTGTGATGTGGCTCATGTTACAAAAATAGATTTTGCTTATCAAGCGGATGCTTACTTTCCTAATCTGGATGAGAAAGATAATTGGACTATTAAAGAAGAATCAGACGAACGTACGTATTATGATATTGAATATTCTTTTTACAAATACGTAAGAAATAAATAGTCATAATTTAATTTTCGGAATAAGTGAGTTGGGTTGAGTTATGGGAGATAATATGATAGAAAAGATTGAGAATAATGTCATTTTTAAAGGCTTATCTAGAGAAGAAATTGAGAATTGCCTTAAATGCTCCAATGCAAAGATAAAAGTATATGATAAAAATCAAATTATTTTTAGTCAGATGGATCCTCCAAAGGCTCTATATGTTTTAATTAGCGGATCAGTTGTTGTGTGCAAAGATTCTCCGGATGGAAAAAGATATATTGTTACGAATATAGAAGAAAAGGATATATTTGGCGAGGTTTATGTATTTTTAGAAAATGTAGATTACAGCTATTATGTGATTTCTAATACGGAATCTTCTGTATTAGAAATTCCGAAAGAATTTTTCTTTCTTACTTGTGAAAAGACGTGTAAGGAGCATTCGACAGTTATTCACAATATGCTTACTATTTTAGCTCAAAAAGCATTTTTTTTAAATAATAAGGTTCAGTTGTTAACTAGTGGAAGCCTTAGGCAAAAATTAGCAAAGTATCTTTTGGAAAACTGTCAAAATAAGAAATATGTGCAATTTAGCATGAACCGGGAACAGTTTTCGGCCTATTTAAATGTTGCCAGACCTTCATTATCAAGAGAACTCATCAAGATGCAAGAGGACGGACTCATTGAAGTTGATCGAGACATGGTTAAAATAATCGATTATGATACATTAAGCCAAAGTATATAAGATAACTTATCAGAAGATGGTTTTTATCTTCTGATAAAAGGCGGTGGTTTTCCCGCCGTCCATCCGATAATAGGAACATGCCTTTTGTTCCTATAATATAACAAATGTAAGGGGTGCTGAGTAACAAAGATCAGCACCCCTTAAAAATGTGTATTATGTTGTAGGGTTTCAGAAGCCCTTCATAACAGAAATTATGAATAGCGGTGTATATAGAATCATTTTGTCGTAGACCGGCTGACAAGGCTGCTTATGTCTGACTAGAGACTCAATGAAAAACAGAGCAGCCGCGATGTTTTTCATATCCTTGAGGCTCTACAAAAGACATGCCGCAGGAAGGAAAGGTAGACAAAATGATTCTATATGCACCGCTATTCATTCCACAGTCAAAATTGGGCTTATGACCCCCTAACTAAAAATTTATTTTATTTACCCATTTGTAACATATGTTACGGAAATTCAAATCCATTTATATTAAGATAGACACATCAGATGAAACAACAATAACAATAATTTGGAGGGTAAATGAATGGAAAATACAATGTTTTGTTACCAATGTCAAGAAACAGCAGGATGTACAGGATGTACTAAATTTGGTGTCTGTGGTAAATCACCGGATCTTGCAAGAATGCAAGACTTATTAATCTATACAACCAAAGGCCTATCGGATGTAACTACCAGACTTAGAGCAGAAGGACTACCAGTTGATGCGGATGCAAATCATTTAGTGGTACTTAATCTATTTACAACAATTACGAATGCAAACTTTGATGATAAAGTTTTTTATGATAGAGTAAAAATGACACTTAATGTAAAAAGAGAGTTATTACAAAAATTAAGTAATCGAGCTAATTTATCTGAAGCAGCATTATTTGATGCTTCTACAGATGCTGAATTGGATGCAAAATCCACTACTGTAGGTGTACTAACAACTAAGAATGAAGATATAAGAAGTCTTAGAGAACTAATAACTTATGGATTAAAAGGATTATCTGCTTATGTTAAACATGCGAATGCTTTAGGATTTGATGAGGAATCAGTTCACGTTTTCATGCAGAGTACACTTGCTAAAACATTGAATGATAATCTTTCTGTTGATGAGTTAGTTGCACTTACTCTTGAGACCGGAAAAGCAGGTGTTGATGGTATGGCTTTACTTGATAAGGCAAATACAACATCTTACGGTAACCCTGAAATCACTAAGGTAAATATTGGTGTAGGTACAAATCCTGGTATTTTAATATCTGGTCATGATCTTAAAGATTTAGAACGATTATTGGAACAAACAGAAGGAACAGGAGTAGATGTGTATACTCATTCAGAAATGCTACCTGCTCATTATTACCCAGCCTTCAAGAAATATAAGAACTTTGTTGGTAACTATGGTAATGCATGGTGGAAACAGAATGAAGAGTTTGAACTCTTTAATGGCCCAATCATTATGACAACTAACTGTATTGTACCACCTAAAGATAGTTATAAAAACAGATTATATACCACAGGAGCAGCAGGGTTTGTAGGATGTACTCATATTCCTGGTGAAAGTGGAGACAAGAAAGATTTCTCCCAAGTAATAGAGTATGCTAAAACTTGTAAGGCACCTACGGAAATCGAAACAGGAGAAATCATTGGAGGATTTGCTCATAATCAAGTATTTGCTTTAGCTGATACAGTAGTAGATGCAGTAAAAACCGGTAAAATAAAGAAATTCTTTGTAATGGCTGGCTGCGATGGCAGAGCAAAATCTAGAAATTACTATACAGACTTTGCGAAAGCATTACCAAAGGATACCGTAATATTAACGGCAGGATGTGCTAAGTATAAGTACAATAAACTTCAATTAGGAGATATTGGTGGTATTCCAAGAGTATTGGATGCTGGACAATGTAATGATTCTTATTCCTTAGTATTAATTGCATTGAAGTTAAAAGAAATATTTGGATTAGATGATGTCAATGAATTACCAATTTCATATAACATTGCTTGGTATGAACAAAAAGCAGTTATTGTTTTACTATCCCTTTTATACTTAGGGGTAAAGAACATTCATTTAGGACCAACACTTCCAGCTTTCTTATCAGCAAATGTAGCAAACGTATTGGTTAATAACTTTGGAATAGCAGGTATTGGTACAGTAGAGGATGATATAAATCTGTTTACAGCATAAAGTTAAATTTAAATGATAAACAGTAGAATACAGTAAGGTAAAAATGAGGGCCGAATACTTATTAAGTATTCGACCCTCATTTTATAAGTTTTTTAAAAAAGCAACATTAGCGTTAATTAAATAGCTTATTAATTAAAAATCAAATTGTTGGATATCTTTTTCGTTTTTTCTAGCATGTCAATGGAAGCAACTCCCATGGCCTGGATGGTATTAATATAAAGGGCATCAATTACCGCATATTGACCGATTCGAGAGGTCATTGCTGTTCTGGAGTAAAGGCTTTCGCGGGCAAAAGTCCTTAATACAACATCTGAATACTGGCACACCTTAGATTGTACACTAGTGGTCAAGGATACAGTAGGAATTCCTTGCTCCTTGGCAATCCGGAGAAGATTAACCGGCTCTTTAGTATTACCTGTATGAGTGATACATATTACTAAGTCCTCTGGTTTAAATAAGCTGACAAGGTTACAAGCAGTATGATAATCATTAATTCCCCAAACAGATTTGCCAAGACGTATAAATTTTAACATTGCATCTTTACATACGACACCCGAGGAACCTGCTCCAAAGAGACATATTTTATTACTCTTTATAATCATATTAGAAACCACATCTAATTTTACGAAATCTAAACCTTTAATGGTTGCATGAATTGTATCTTCTTCGGATCTTAGAACACTAGTTACTAACTCTTGTACATCTGTCTCAAAGTTATCCTTGCTGATATCAGAAAAAAAATATGCTTCATTAGACATGCGCTCTGCAATAGAAATTTTAAAATCCTTGAATCCTGAAAATCCAAGTGCATTACAAAATCGGAATACAGTCGGTTCACTTACACCCACTTCCGTCTTCAGTTTTTGTACAGACATTCTCAAAACTAGTGAAAGATTATTTATTACATAATCTGCGACTTTTTTTTCGCTCTGTGCTAAATTCGGATATGCATTTGTAATCATTTCGGCAATACTATCATTTTTCATATTTTTTCCTCACTATTTACGTACTAAATTTACAAGTTGATTATAACATGTTATTAAAGAATGTCAATATTCAAAAGCTATGTAATAAAACTACTACTTAAAATTGTGTAATAATACTACATAGAATTTTATATATTCATAATATGGGCAACTGACCTGGTATATCATAATCAGACTGGATGTATTCGCTAGGAGTCATATTATATTCAGCCTTAAAAACTCTGCTGAAGTAATAAGCATTATTGTAACCCACATAGGAGGATACCTCATTAATATTCATGGAAGAATATTTCAAAAGTTCAAGGGAATGAGCGAGCCGAAGGCTGTTTATGTATTTTGTTCCACTTGTATGTAAATGAATACGAAAAAGCTTTATTATATATTGCTTAGATAATCTAAAGCGATCGGAAAGTATAGTAAGAGTAACTTCATTACGGTAATTATTCTGAATATAAGCAATCATTTCTAATAAAATAGGAGGTGTTTTGTGCTGTGATATAATACTTTCAATACAAATATTACTTAAAAATAGTACAAACTGAGCAAATTGTATATCAAGGCATAGTTTACTATTTAGTGTGTTTTTGTAATGGTAACTTTCCATAGCAGATAAAGTTTTAATTACATTTTGAAAATAACGGTCGAGTGATAAAGTATTTTTCACAAATATGTTATCATATGTAGTTGGCTGAAAGTAAAAATGTGATAGAAGCTTCTTGGAATCAAATAAATTATTATGTTCCTTTATTCTTGCTAATAGTTCTTCGTCCGTACATGGTTTTATTGTATTAGTCATATAAAAGTGAAGAAAATAGAATTCACATTCACTGTTTGAAAATGAATGGTAAAAACATCCTTGAGGTAAATATACATAATCGCCTGCATTCAATTTCAATTCAACATCATTTACAGTAAAGATACCTTTACCTGATATTAGAAAAACAAAGATATGTTCCTTTGCTATTCTTCCGAGGGTATTCCAATTGCCAGATTGCTTTACTTTACCGAGCATTGTAACTTGAGGAAGTGAAGTAAAAAATAAATTGTAAAACATGTCAATCTGCTCCTTTCTCACACATCATAATTCATAAAAAACGGCTTGTCAATAAATTACATATCAATAATAAATAAATTGCAAATTCTTCTCGCGTCCCTATTTATATATTTGTTTGTTTCATATTGTACTATAATATGAACTTTTGTGCATTTACTACATTCTGACGAATCAGTATAATGTTAGTACAATATGACACATAATTGATACCAGGAGGTAGATGATGCAACATAATAAATTACAATTCAAACTCAATGATAAAGCAAATCGTATTATATGGTCTGCAAAAGAGTTACCGCTAAAAAATCAAGAGAAGGCAGATTTTTGGAGAATTTATATGGACGATGATTATTGTCGTGAAATACTAATTCCGTCTTCGATACAAACAGGAAGAATCATGGAAATACCAACCGGAAGTGATATTGTATATGAATCGTTAATGGATGAAACAGGAAGATGTTTTGACGTTAAGTTAATTATTCACCTTCGGCAGAGAGAAGAAGAGCTGGAAATGTGGGCAGAAATTGAAAATCAAGATTGTGCTCGTGTAAATGAACTTCAATTACCATTTATTGACTTATCGGTGATTTGTCAGGTTGAAAGAGAAAAAGATGTGTTGTATCGCAGCTACGGACTTGGAGAGCGTATGGAAAACCCTTGGAAAAAGCTGGAACAAGGTCATACAGAATACATGGCAGCAGATTATCGTGAAATATGGGAACCATTACTCTATCCCCGACCTTCAAATATGGCTTGGTTTGGAGTGGAAAGTGGGGGACACTTTTTATATGTAGGGCGCCACGATTTAGAATTTCGTACTTGTGTATTTAATGCCGGAATCAACCCTAGAAATACGGATCCAAGACTTATCTTAACTATTTGTCATTACCCTCTAGTGCAAAAAGGAGAAAAAGTAGCATGTTCACATAACATTGTATGTTTGCAGGAAGGTGATTGGCGAAATGGTTCCGATATCTATGGTAATTGGGCGCGTAATAACTGGTATGTCCCAGCAGACAAACCACAATGGGTAAAGAACTTTACCGGCTGGCAGAGAATTATATTACGCCATCAATATGGAGAAGTATTTTGGAAGTATAATGATTTACTACAAGTCTATAAAGATGGTCTAAAGTATGGACTAGATATGCTCATGATATTTGGATGGTGGAAAGGACGTTTTGACAACGGCTATCCATTGTACGAACCAGATCCAGCATTAGGTGGCGCTGATGAACTTAAGAAAGCGATAAAAGATATTCAGGAAATAGGTGGTCGTGTTGCACTTTATACCAACGGCGTATTAATGGATGTAAAATCAGACTTTTATAAAAAAATAGGATCTAAAATTTCACGAAAAGACATTGAAGGAAATGAATACTTAGATCACTATCGCTTCGCTAACAGTGGAACTATTCTTCGTACGTTTGGCTATAAAACCTTTGCTGAAGCTTGTCAGGCATCCGATGAATGGCGTGATAAGCTTTTAGATAATGGAAAGGTAAAGTTATCTTTTAATCCAGACTCGATTTTCTATGATCAAATAGGCGGTCACCATTGTTGGCTTTGTTTTGATAAAACACATAAACATGGTACTCGGGGCGACCTCGATCCAAAGTTCCGAGCCTGTAATTTTAAAGCACTACGAGAACAGCTTTCTGGTGATAAAGCACTTGGATCAGAAACAACAGTGGATATTTTTTCGCCATACCTTGATTATCATCATGGCTGTGATCTTGGTAATTGGTATTCTGAAAATGGATTTCCACAAATGTATTTGAGAACATTTCCAGAGACCATTATGACTAATCGATTTATTCATGATGAACGTTCTGATTATAAACGACAGTTAAATTATGCATTTATAATGGGTTATCGGTTTGATGTATCTATATATAGAGGACGTGTGATTGGAATAGATGGGTCAAAGGCTTATGCAGATCATATAAAAAAATTAATTGATTTAAAAGAACAATATCATCGATTCTTTTATGAAGGTAAGTTTGTTGTAAATACATACTATCCTTTACCGGAAAATATTATTATGACAGAATATGAATATGGGAATGAAACACTACTCGTATTCATGAACAAAGAAAATACATCTTGTATCTTTCATGCGGCAGGTCTGAACACCACTCTTGAAGGGGATGAAGTATGTTGCATATTAAAATAGTATAAAAATATTGTAAAAAAGAGTAGCAATCAATACATTATGTTGATGATTGCTGCTCTTTTTCATATTGTACTGTTGATAAGCTCCAATAATAAGTAATTGTAAATTGTAATATTATAATATTTACACAAGATTTACAAGTTATAGGATTGACAAGTATATCGCTATGTAGTAATATAACTAATATAAAATTTGAAATATGTAGAAATACTACAAATTTTATAGGTTGCAAAATCTTATGGTGGGGGAAAAGATAAAAATATTACATAAAGGAGAAGAGAAGGAATGAAAGATGTAGTAAATAAGACAAAGGAAAAGAAATTGAAAAAAGTATTCCTTACATTGAGGAAAGATTACATATTATACTTGATGCTGCTGCCAGGAATTATATACGTAATTGTATTCAAGTATGTGCCCATGCTAGGGTTAACAATTGCATTTAAGGATTACAAAATCACCTCAAGTATATTTAATGCAGATTGGGTTGGATTCGATAACTTTATAAATCTGTTTCAGCGAAATGCATTTCAACGTGCATTTAAAAACAATATTATTATCAGTATTTTAAAACTGGTATGTGGATTTCCGGCTCCCATTATATTGTCACTAATGATTAATGAGGTGCGAAAATCAAGAACCAAAAAATTTGTTCAGACAGCAGTTATCTTACCAAATTTTATATCATGGATTGTTATTTATGGTCTGATGACAGCACTCTTCTCGCCTACTACCGGAGTGATGGCTGATATTGCAGAGTTTGTTGGATATCAGGGTACGATACCTAATTTACTAACTAATATAGAATCCTTTCGTGCTGTAATCATTATCTCTTATATCTGGCAGGCAGCCGGTATCGGAACAATTGTATACCTTGCTGCTATATCAGGTATCGATACTAACTTGTATGAAGCAGCTGCGGTGGATGGAGCAGGTAGATGGAGACAGATGTGGCATATAACAATGGCAAGTTTGAAGCCTACAATTATTGTCCTCTTGATTTTTCGAGTTGGTAATATTATGGATGCAGGTTTTGATCAAATCTTTGCAATTTCCAATGATATCGTTATAGCAAGAGCAGATATCATTAGTACATACGTTTACCGGCTTGGTTTAGAACAAAGAAAGTTTAGCATTGCAACAGCAGCCGGCTTTTTGGAATCTTTTATAGGATTGGCATTAGTGTTGATTACGAATAAGATTGCAAAAATTATTGATGAAGACAGTGGAATCATGTAGGAGGGGCAATTGAGATGATGAAAGATAGTAAGCAATTGAGCTGGAAGAAGAAACAAAGTATTGGCGACAAGCTATCGAGTATAGGAATTGGTGTATTTCTCTCATTAACAGTCATCGCAACAATTTATCCCTTTTGGCATGTGATGATGTATTCACTCTCGGATTCTAAGGCAGCCATGGGTGGTGGTATATTTTTACTACCAAGGGAATTAAGTTTACTTTCTTACAGGCTATTGTTTAAAACGAAACAAATTTTTATTGCTTTTGGAAATACCTGTATGAAAACTCTTTTTGGAACAGTACTTAGCATTTTCCTTAGTGCATTAACAGCATATCCCTTGTCACTAAAAAGATTTAAGGGTCGTGGTTTTTTCTCAATGATGATTTTCCTGACGATGCTTTTTAACGGCGGAATGATCCCAACTTATTTAGTAGTAAAGAATTTAGGCTTATTAGATAAGTTCTTGGTATATATATTACCTGGTGCAATGAGTGCATATAATATGTTCATTTTACGTAATTTCTTCCAGTCAATACCGGCATCACTAGAAGAAAGTGCTATGTTAGATGGAGCAAATCCGTTTCAAGTATTTTACAAAATAATTATGCCATTATCAAAACCTGCATTAGCTGCAGTAGCAATGTTTTATGGAGTAAGTAACTGGAATTCCTACATGGATGGTGTTCTGTATATTAATACTTCGCGTTTGCAGCTATTACAGGTATATTTAAGGCAGCTCATTTCTGCAGCAGGGGCGAAAGGAGCACTTGGAGATTTAAGTAATCTTGGTGCTGCTTCTGCATTGACTGAGGATTCAATGAAGATGACTGTAATAGCAGTATCCATAATACCTGTATTGATCGTTTATCCGTTCTTGCAAAAATATTATACAAAAGGTGTAATGGTAGGAGCGGTGAAAGGATAAATAACAAATTAATGATTGGGAAGGAGTAAAGAAATGAAGAAAATGAAAAGAAGGATTAGCGTTCTCTTAATTGTAGCTATGATGTTTACTATGGCTGCATGTAGTAATGAAAAAGAGGTAACGGATGCAGATGGAGCGCTGGCAGTAACATCAGAGACGACTGAGGAAAAGACAGAGACAAAAGGTGTGGATACGGCAGGAACTGCTAATGAAGCACCTGCAAAGATAACTATTTTACATTATGGCGACAACACACCTCAGGAAAACAACTTGGTAATACAAGAGCTGGGGAAAAGAACGAATACCGAAATAGAAATGATTTATGTTCCTACCAAAGACATAGCTACCAAAAGGAGTACCATGGCAGCTTCTGGAACCCTACCAGATATCTTTTTATGCGAAGGAAGTGAGGCTGAAGAGTATATTGATGCTGGTTTACTTGCAGATGTAAGTCCATACTTAGAAGAGAATGGCAAAAATATATTAGGCAATGTCGGTGATATCTTATATACCAGCCCTATGAATCAGGATGGTGTATATCTTTTGCCCACGGGGGTGGTTCACTATGCGTTCAATATGTCAATTCGAACCGACTGGTTGAAAAACCTTGGTATGGAGATGCCAACCGATTTAGAGAGTTTCTATAATGTTATGCATGCCTTCACCTATGATGATCCTGATAAAGACGGTCAACAAGATACCTTCGGTTTAGCCGGAGATGCTGATTTCCAAACCTTTGATTCGATTTTTGGAGCTTTTGGAATTCCATGTGCTTCCGCAACAACGGATACCACAATTGAATTAGCAGATGGCACAGTGACTACTTGGGCAAAACATGAAAATTTCTTGGAAGCTATGACTTATATTAAAAGATTAATGAATGATGGTCTTGTAGAACCGGAATGGGCAACCATTACAGCAATGGATAAGTTCGGTAAACTTTGGACTGGTCAGGCAGGTGCAATGAACTTTCAGTGTGCCGGACCTACGAATAACTGGATGCCTTCCCGTTATACAGAAAATCCTGTGCCCACTTTTGATTTTGCTATTATTTCAGGTGAAGACGGTGAACATGGCGTTAGACCTTATTTCGCAGAGGTTAGCCAGGGATACGTATTCTCTGCTGAATGTGAAAACTTAGAAGCAGCAGTTCGTGTAGCTGATTACTGTAACTCAGAAGAAGGCAATGAATTATTATACCTTGGTGTAGAAGATACTATGTTTAGGTGGATAGATGAAGAAAATGGGGAATATGAATTCCTTGGTGAATACACAGATACTGCTACACATAGGTCAAATGGAGGTTTCTGCTATGCAGAATTTATGAAGCCAATTAATAATTGCGAAATTCGTACCATGAATGAACAAAGTAGACTTGGCACTCAGCTTGCTTATGATGAAATGCTTCCAGCTGTAAATATAATTCAAACACTTGAGGCGGGTACAGAGTATAAGGCTGACTTAGATCAAATTATTAAAGAAATGTATGTTAATATTCTGATAACAGATGGTGATATTCAGACTATTTATGATGAATATATGAGCAGATGGGACGCAGAAGGCGGTTTAGAGTTTGAAAAAGAAGCTACCGCTGCATGGAAAGAAGAGCAGAATAAATAAATTAAATGATTATCATCCAGAAAGCCTAATTTAGTGAAATGAATAGAACGCATATATATTCATAAGTTAAGAAGGGCTATCTGGGTGGAAATTATTACATGGAATTGATTGGAATGCGTTTAAAGCAACGGATGGGAGTTAGTATGAACAGTGTGAAGGCAAAGGTGGGCGTCCTACTCATAGCAACAGAGCGCTTTCGTTCTATGGGAACAAATACGAAAGATGGCACCTATGAGCAAAGAAAAGTAATAGAAGCAGAAGAATATATTAATAATATGAATAGCTTTTGTGATACGGTTTATACCGGGCAGATATATAGTAAAGAAGATTTAAATTTTGCGATGAATTCTTTCCTAATAGAAAAAGTAGATTGCATATTTGCTTTATTTTTGAGCTGGACAGAGGATTATCTTTGGGTTCGGTTTTTACGGGACATGAGTCCGATTCCGATTCTGTTTGCTTGTAAAACTCGGGAAAAAATCCCATTTCAAAATACCTTCACTGAGAATAATTTTGTAGAATTTTTAAGTGCAGGAGGATTGGTTGGATCCTTAGAAGCATCAGGATCTGTAAAGCGCTTTCAAAGGCCCATGATGCAGACAATCCTTGGTACATTACCACAGCTTATGGAAAAGGCAAAAACTTTCTTCTCTGCAGCAGCAGTCCGCTCAAATCTTAGAAAAGTTAGTTTTGGATTACTTGCTTCTTATAATGAAGTAATGTGGTCCACCTATGTTGATCCTTATCAGCTATTTGTAAAGGTTGGTCCAGAGTTAAGATTTTTATCTGTAGCTGCCTTAATGAAAGAAATAGAAGCAGTAAAAGAACATGAAGTAGAGGAAAACTGTAAATTATTAATGGAACGATATGAAATGCTTGATGATGTTGAGATAGAGAAATTTAAAGAGTCTGTAAGAGCTTCGATGGGGCTTGAAAATCTAGCAAGAAAAGCAGATGTCAGTATGCTGGTGTTAAATGACATTGATACAATCCTTTTAACAGAAGTAGGACTACGCCCGGGATTCTTACCGACGCCTACCGGTGGTGATATTGTTGTCGTGCCGGAAGGAGATATAGGTGGAGGCCTAGCAAATTACATACTAAGATTACTAAGCGGAAAATGTGTTAATTTTATTGAACCTTTTCATATTGATTTAGAGCATAATTGCTTTGCAGCCGGACATGCCGGACCAAACGATTATACCGGAGAAGGGAAGGTTAAAATTGGCAGAGATGTAAGATTTGCAAAATCTAATTATAAATTTGCTGGTGCACCATTTGCATGGTATGTTATTCCTACCGGAGTTAAAACCATGCTGCATGTTTCAGAATGCAACGGACAATTCAAGATGGTATGTACATTACTAGATGCGCTTCCGACGGAGCATTTTATTACATCTTATTCACATGGACAATTCCGCCCACGAAAGGGAACTGTGCAGGAAATGTTCGACAAATTGTTAAGCGTTGGGGTAACGCAACATTATGGAGTGGTAGATGGAGACTATATTGCTGAATTAGAAAGTTTGGCAAGTTTATTAGGGTTTGATTTTTACACAATATAATTTGAAAGAGGTGTTATTATGAGTTTTATGTTTAATCCTTATCCCTATGATGATCCAAAAGCAGTGAATCCAATTCAAGTGAGGAAGGAGTTAAAAGAAGCCTTTACAGAGAATTCGATGCAGTCCGCAAATAAAATTGCAGCGATAATAGCCGATATGGTTACCAAAGATAAAAAATGTATAGTAGGTATAGATGGGTATATCAGTGCGCCACTAGAACAATTTGCAGGGCTGGTGTCCATGCGATTAGCACAATTATACAATGTGAATGCAGTTTCTATGACCACAGAGGATGTATGGCTTGATAGTAATAAATTACATGAACTCCTGTTACCTTACCTTCCGGAGGATCAAGTAGAAGATCCGGTACTTTTATATGGTAAATTGTATCATGATGGTTATGAAAGTTTGATGTCAGTTGAGAAGAAAAATTCTATTCTTAATCGATTGAAAGACTTTAAAATACATGGGGAGGGTGTAGTGATTTTATATGGAAATGCAGCACTCATTGATTCTTTCCGTGAATACTGCGATTTAAAGTTGTATGTTGATATGACGCAAAAGAAGACAATACTAAATATTCGTAATGGTTCTAGCGGTAATATTGGTGAAAAGAACAGGACTGCAGCAAATATAATGATACGCCGAAGCTATTATGTGGATTTTGAGAATGCTATGGCACTTAGGGGAACATTAATCAATAATGATTTGATTGATTACTACCTTACAGGTGATAACCCAGACAAGATGCAGTTATTGCCTCTCCTTAAAATGAAAGAATTGTTTGAAGTAATGATAACTTATCCTCTTCGTTGCAGACCTGTGTATCTGGAGGGAGTCTGGGGAGGCTTTTATATAAAACGACTTCGTAATTTACCTGAGGAAATGAAAAATTGTGCCTGGGTATTTGATTTGATTCCAATGGAAGTTTCCATCGTTGCTGACTTAAAAGAGCAGCAGTTTGAATTCCCATTTTACTGTTTTGTTCAAACAATTGGTGAAAAACTTATGGGAAGCAAAGCATATAAAAAATTTGGCGGATATTTCCCAATTCGTCAAAACTATGATGATACGTTCCATGCAAGTGGCAATATGTCAATTCAGGTACACCCGGATGAAGAATATGTTAGAAAGAACAACAATGAACTAGGACGTCAGGATGAGAGCTATTATATGGTTGTCACGGGACAGGATGCAAAGACTTATTGTGGTTTCAAGCAAGATGCGGATGTAGAAGAATTTATTGAGAAAGCTCGAAGAGCAGAGAAGTATGGAGAAGGCTTTAACCATGATGATTATGTAGCTTCAGTTCCTTCTAAGCCCGGAATGCAATTTCTAATTCCGGCAGGTACGATTCATGCTTCCGGAAGAAATCAGGTTATACTTGAAATAGGAAGTTTAACAATTGGTTCCTATACATACAAGATGTACGACTATATGCGTAAAGATTTAGAAGGCAATCTTCGTCCAATACACACCTACCATGGAGACAAGGTATTACGCAGAGATTTTAAAGAAGATTATACAAATAAGAATTTTGTGCAGGAACCACATGTTATAAGAGAAGATGGATTTACGGAAAGCATCTTGGGTGAACATGACTTACTTTACTTTAGCTTAAGAAATGTTGTTTTCAGTGATAGTTATACGGATTGCGCAACAGATCGATTCCATGTATTGACGTTAGTAGAAGGTGAAAGCTGTACCATTCGTTCCCTAACAGATTATAGTAAATTCTTTGTACAGAACTATTTGGATATGGTTATAATACCAGCAGACTTCGGTCCATATGAGGTAATTAATGAAGGTGCTGGAGTTTTGACCATTCATAAGACTTTGTTAAAGGACGGTTTTGAGAATGATTAAATCTTGTATTCTTGCAATTGATGCAGGAGGAACTTATTTAAAAAGTGCTCTTTTTTTAGAGGATGGAATGATACAAGAGAATAGTTTTGTTAAGGTTCCGGTGAATTCAGCCGGGACCTTAACAGAAATTAAAGATTCCTATCAAGGTCTTGTAAAAAAGGCATTAAAGATAGCATTTAAAGAGAAATTGGATATTAAAAGCATCGGCATTTGCATACCCGGTCCATTTGATTACATGGAAGGTGTTTGCAGAATGAAGCATAAGTATGCTGCAATTTATGGTATTCCCATTGGTCCATGGTTGAATGAACTTATAGGTTTTATTCCTATTACATTTATTCATGATTCTGAAGCTTTTTTGAAAGGTGCAATCTATCAAAGTGGGTTAAATTTTAAGAAGGTGTGCGGTGTTACGATTGGAACCGGTCTAGGGTTTGCTATTGCGGAAAATAATATTATTCAAAGAAATTCTAGCGGCGGACCTAAAATTAGTATCTATCATATGTTGTATCAGGAAAGTGTTGCAGAGGATTATGTATCAAAAAGAGGGATTATAAACCGATATCAAGAACTAAGAAGTGAAGAAATCGAGATAGAGGTGTATAACATAGCAAATGCAGCTAGGAGTGGAGAAACAATTGCAATCCAGGTCTTTCAGGAAATGGGAGTTCATCTGGCAGCAATACTCCATGATATAATCGAACAGAATGAAATGGAATGCCTATTCTTAAGTGGCGCCATATCAAAATCAGCAGAATTATTCCTTCCTCAACTAAGAGAAGGACTTATCGATATCCCATCACTAAAACTAATTCAAAAGGTAGAAGATATTGACAATGCCCCGCTTTATGGAATCTTTTCAAGAGAGGTTAGATAATATGATAGCGAAAAATGTTAAGCGCAGGAAAAAGAGGTAATTAATAATGAAAGTTATTGCACATAGAGGATACAGTGGATTATATCCGGAAAATACAATGTTAGCTTATCAAAAGGCAGCAGAAGCAAATTGTGATGAAATTGAATTAGATGTACAGATGACAAAGGATGGAGTTCTAGTTGTCATTCATGATGAAAACGTGAAACGAACAACAGATGGCGAAGGATTTGTGAAGGATTTCACATATAAGGAAATAAGACAATTCGATGCAAGTGCAGTACATTCTGGGACCTTTGGCTTCCAACCGATTCCAAGCTTGGAGCAGTATTTGGCTTGGGTCAAGAACCAAAAGGTCACTACGAACATTGAGCTTAAGAATCGAAAGTACTATTATGAAGGTTTAGAGGAAAAAACTATAGACATGATTCACTCCTTTGGATTATCAGATAAAGTAATGTTCTCCTCATTTAATCATGTATCACTGCTAAAATGTAAGCAATTAGCACCTAGCATTGAATGTGGTATTTTGCTTGAAAAACCAGAGATTTGGAATGCAGGATACTTTGCAAAAACTTTTCATCTGGAGTGCTATCATCCAGATATTACTAATCTGACACTGGATACAGTAAATAACTGTATCCAATATGGAATAAAGGTAAATGCATGGACAATTAATGGAATGAGTGAATTGCAAAAGCTGTATGATTGGGGTTGCAATGGAGCTATTACTAATTACCCGGATATTTGTAAAGCATGGTTAAATAGTAAGAGTGTATGATTGAACTATTTGTGAAACAACCAGAAAGGTAGGTGAATTGGGCTTGCAGTCGGAATCGGATTTTTTCAAGGGGCATTTGCAATGCTTTTAATGGTAACAATTGAGGTTCGAGATAAGTTGACAAGGAACGATTTATTAGAACGAATGAGAGAAATTGATGGTGTAAAATTTATTGAAGAATTATAAGAAAAATTATTAAAAAGAGATAGGCAGAAAACATAATATTTTCTGCCTATCTCTTTCTATTTTTTAATTAGGTCAAATTATCTTTTCATATACATCTTTCGATAATCACCTGGAGAAACATTTTCATATTTCTTAAAGAAACGTTGAAAACTTTGAATATTATTGTAGCCAATCTTATTAGCGATTACTGCAAAGGAATCATTGGTATTACGCAGATAATCTTTACTCTTCTCAATACGGATAAAATTAAGATATTCTGACATACTGTTTCCACATTGTGTTTTAAAAATTTTACTTAAGTATTGATAACTTATATTTAGGGAATCAGCTACTTCTGATATACTAAAATCTTTCGTATAATTTTCTTCTATATATTTTTTGGCATCAGTACAATACTGACTTTCAGTTTGAGAATGTGCTATATAATATTCTATAGTTTGATTGCATAAATCAATCAAAAATTCCTCTATATCACTTAATATAGTAAGCTGTCTAAATTCTGCAAAAACGTGTTTATTTAGAATATCTTCAAGATACATATTCTTACATAATATAGATAGAAGCTGATTCCAGATGTCGATGGCATAAGATACATTTGGAGTATTTATGATGTGAATAGATACTTCCTTTATTATATTTAAACATTCTTCTTTGTTATATAATAGTAAATTCCGAATTAATCCTGCTTCAGAGTTGACTAAAAAGTCATAATCATAGTTATAATCTTGTTTTGTTTCTGAAATTGTAACAATCGTATCAATTTTATTAAAAAATACAGCATGTTTAATAGCATCGCTGCAATCATGATAAGCTGGGAGCAATTCTTCTATCGTATATATGTAATTTGATTCAACACAGAAAACATGTTGCTCTAGGAGTTCATCCATTGTGGGGTATAATACTTGCTTTAATTGTTGCAAAGCATTTAAATTCTTAATGCAGATAAATGCGAGGAAGGTATCATGCTGTAAGTCAATGAAGAAACCATCGGCTACATTTTTAATATAAGCATTAATAACATCTTTTATTTTATTACGAAGTAATGACATCTCATGAACAGATTTTGATATTAATAAATTCTTTGGAAGCCGAAAGATTATCAATTGATTATAACAAGTCTTATCAATATTAAGATAAGGAATATTCTTATCATCAACAAGATCTTCATAACTAAGGGAACCTTCTAAGTATAGCTTTAAATTGTGGTTACGTACAATTGTTTCATAAGAGGAAAGAGTATATCTCATAGACGAATTGTTGGTATTTAGGCTAAGGAAGGTTTCTCTTAACACGGTGATTTCATCTTTGATACTGGTTTTTGAATCTTCTGATTCAGAAAAGGTATCTTTTATATTATTATACAAATCATCAATAGGATGATATAATTTTTTGGCTACCATATTTGCCAAGAACACCAGGAAAGTAAATAAACCAACGCATAACAATATGATATAATCTGCAAAATAATTGGTAGCTTTATTCATAGTAGAAATTGGATAAGAGATAACGCATGACAGTTTATCATCATAAAAAGGGGAAGAAAAATAAACATTAGTCTTATAGGAAAAGGAACTTTTCGCTTCTGCTTTCAAATCGATAGGAAAGTTGGTATTAATACTTTTTGAGTCAGCGGAGAATATAATGTTATTTTCATTATCTACGATATATAATACACTGCCATCCTTATTCAACGAATATAAATTAACCATATTGTTATAAAGACTGGAGATACTAATGTTTGCTACTAATACTTTTGATGTATTCGCGTGACATACCAGACTTAATACCTGTTGAACAGTATATGGCTTAAAGGAGTTAGGCTTAATTTTTTCATTATAGGATTGATTCATATTCAATCTGGGTTTTAAACGCTGTACTCGTGATATGCTGGTGATAGAATTAAACCATTCTGTATCATGAAATTTCTCCCAAGTGTTAGAGCCATAAGCGGTATTATAAATGGTACCAAAGTCTTTATCGTAAAAATAAATAGAATATAAGGAAGAGTATTTAGATGCAATACTTAACAAATTATTAGTAATATGCAGGTATTCTGAAACGGAAGTTTCTACTTCATCGTTTACGACTTTACGATAGTTGCGAAAAGCAGGATCAGTTTTAAGGGTAGCTAAATCAGTTTCAATACTATTTGTTGTTTGCCATATATACGAGGTTATTTCCGTAATCAGCTTTTCGTGAGTTTCATAGAAATTACTTTTCGCATTTTGATACAAAGACGAATACAGAACGATACCTAATATTAGGACAGGTATCATTAGGGAAAAAATAAAGGACATTAGGATAGTTGTATAGAATTTTTTATAACCACTGAAGAACTTATTATGTTTAATAAATTGCCTTAATTTTCTCATTCACATACCATCTGCCAATTACCAAAATTAATTTTATGATAAGTGACATCATCTTTCTTTTTGGATTGATTTTATTACATATATATAAAATTATAAAAAGAAAATATATAAAAGTCAATACAATATAGTCACTTAGAACATTAATACCATATCAGTTTCGCTCTTTTTTGTTGATATTATATGAATGACTGAGAAAAGCTTTGGAAAGTCTATTCGAATATCTGAAAGAGAAATTGATAGTGTAGTTATTTTTTGATTGCGAGAATCTAATAGTGAATGCGAGATACTAAGGCTTGTGAATTACTAAAATTTAATGGTATCATTTGTGTATGAGTTATAGCAATTAATACGAACGAAAGGAGGTTACTTATGTGAGTAACGCAAATGTAAATGTAATGGAGGGAAGTAGTTTATGAGTAAAGAAAAATCGATAGCTGTACGTGTTAAGAAAAAACCTTTTTTGTTCTATCTAAAGAGAGATCGATGGTTATATCTCATGATGGTGCCAGTTATTACTTACTATTTTATTTTTAAATATATTCCAATGTATGGTGTTACCATAGCATTTAAAGATTTTAATATGTTTAAAGGAATTACTGAAAGTGAATGGGTCGGGTTAGAAGTATTCAAAAAAGTATTCAAAGAACCACTATTTTTGTCAGCGGTAAAAAATACCCTAGTTTTAAATATATTGACATTACTAATTAGCTTTCCATTAACAATCATTTTATCCTTGATGATTAATGAAGTATCAGGCATTAGATTTAAAAAATTAGCTCAATCATTATTATATTTACCTCATTTTGTATCATGGGTAGTTGTTGCTGGTATTGTTACTAATTTGTTTTCAGCCAATGGTGGAGCAATCAATAACATTTTAAATACAATGGGGATTGATACAATACCGTTTTTAAGTAGCAATAAGTGGTGGATATTTACATATGTTATAGCAAATATTTGGAAAGATATAGGATGGGGAACAATTGTTTATTTAGCAGCGTTGACCGGTCTGGATGAAGCTCTATATGAAGCTGCTTATATTGATGGAGCTAGTAAAATGCAAAGGCTTTGGTATATCACTTTACCGTCAATAAAACCAGTAATTGTTATGATGCTAATTCTTTCATTAAGCAGAATGATGAATATTGGTTTGGATGCACCATTATTGTTGGGAAATACGAAAGTAGCCGGTGTATCAGAAGTAATAAGTACTTATGTTTATAAAATTGGTCTTACGAAAGCGCAATATAGTATGGCAACGGCAGTCGGGTTATTCCAATCAGTTATAAATATTATATTATTACTAATAGTAGATAAATTTTCCAAGGTAATGGGGGAAGATGGATTATTATAGGAGGTAAAGGTAAAATGGATTCGGTAAAAGAAGTAACAAGAACAAAAAAGAAGTTTCATTTTTCAATAGGTATGGCTTTAAATTATCTGATTATTAGTGTGTTTGTAATTGCTTGTGTATATCCTTTCTTAAATGTAGTAGCGTATTCATTAAGTGGTAATCGTCCTATTCTTTCGGGTGAAATTTCTATCCTGCCAAAGGAAATACAATTCAATTCCTTTAAAGAAATTTTAGGGAAAGATTCGATCTGGTCCTCAATGGGTATAACAATATTTGTAACAGGAGTAGGAACGGCTATTGGGCTTATCTTGACAATTGGTGCTTCATATGCTCTTTCCAAAAAACGGATAAAGGGAAGAGGAGTTTTAACAGCTTTTATTATGTTTACCATGTATTTTAATGGTGGAATCATTCCTACCTTTTTAGTTGTTAAAAACTTGAATTTAGTAGATTCTGTTTGGGCATTGATTTTGCCTTCTGCAATGAATGTATTTAATTTTATTGTTATGAGAACATTTTTTACTCAGCTCCCGGAAAGTCTGGAAGAGGCAGCAGTTTTAGATGGATGTAATGACTTATCTTGTCTATTTAAAATTGTACTTCCGCTATCACTTCCAATCATAGCAACAATTGGTTTGTTTTATGCAGTAGCATATTGGAATGAATATTTTTCAGCATTAATGTACGTTCAAAGCCCTGAGAAGTTTACATTACAGTTACGGCTAAGACAGTTGCTGTTTACGGAAGAATTGAATCAATTAAATAATAATACAGAAGCAATGGGCAATCAGGTCATGGCCGAATCATTAAAAATGGCAAGTATTGTAGTAGCTACACTTCCGATCGTAGCAGTTTATCCTTGGCTTCAAAAATACTTTGTAAAAGGTGTTATGTTAGGAGCAGTAAAAGGCTGATTATACATGTATTTTCGTCTGAAAAGACTTGAAAATAAAAAAAGAAAAGAGAGGCGATATTTTATGAAGAAGGCATTTAAGAAACTTGTGGTTTTGGTTTTAACAGTATCAATGGTATTATCAATGGTAGGTTGTAGTAAGGGTGGGGAATCAACTACAGAAACTAAGTCAAACGATGCAGGAACAGCAACGACTGATACAGCCAACAGTGCATCTGGTGAAAGTACAGAGGCAACAACTGAGGCTGGTACGGAGAAAACTCAATATGACACTACAATTACGGTTATGGTTTTCGACCGAAGCAACGCTCCTGACGGTGAAGGTACAGCAACTGATAATCGTTGGACGAAATGGCTTAATGAACAAATGGCAGAATATGGGATAACGGTAGAGTATATTGCTGTTGCCCGCAGTGAAGAATTAAATAAGGTTAATACAATGATGGCATCTGGTACTGCAGCAGATATTATGCTATGCTATACTGGTTCCACAGTACAAGGATTCTTTAACGATGGTGGTACTTATGATTTATCTGAATATTTAGAAGGAGATAAATTTGCACAGTTAAAAGAATATCTAGGAGAAGAAGTTCTCAAAGTAGGAACAAATGTTGATGGAGAAGTATGGAGTGTACCTGCTAGACGTGCAACTTCTGCAAGAACCAATTTGAATATTCGTAAAGACTGGTTGGATAAATTGGGTATGGCAGTACCAACAACTACAGATGAATTGTATACTGTATTAAAAGCGTTCAAAGAAAAAGATCCCGGTGGAGTTGGCAGTGAAAATGTAATTGCAGCTTCTGCTTTTACTGATGGAGCGGCAGGACCACTTGCTTTATCATTCTTAAAAAGTGTTTCAGATCCAACACAATATGCTATTAATTATTGCAGTTGGATTTATTCAGATGAAGGTTTTGCAGATTATATGAGATTCTTAAACAAACTTTATAATGAAGGATTAATGGATTCCGAATATTATGCTCATGCAGATTTCGCTCAGACACAGAAAGAATATTTTGTAAATGGTACATTTGGATTTTGGGAATATGATGTAAGCGGTAATGTAGATACTTTAAGAGGCGGTTTATTACAAAACTTAAAACAAAATATTCCGGATGCTGAATTCGTATCAATGCCACCTTTAAAGAATGTCAATGATGGTTTGGTATATAACAATGCATATCCAGTTAATGGAGCTTATGTATTTATTCCTAAAACAGCTAAAAACCCAGAAGCATGTATGGAATATCTTAACTTTTTAGCTGGTAATGGTGGATTTACTGTATTCCATGGCTTTGAAGGAGAACATTTTGATTATGATAATGGAGTACCAGTTGTTAAAGATGCGGAATATAATGCAAAAACAAAAGACTGGACAAGACATGATTTATTTTTAGTTGGTAATCAAGGTTATTATACAACAGAAGAGGATTTCATGGATGCAACTTCAAAAGAATTACCAGGTTGGGAACAATACGTACTTGATAATTATAATAATGCTATCGTGGGAACTCGTTTATATGAGCCAACTTTTTCAGCGCCTACCATGGTTGAGCAAAGTGCAAATATTCAAATTACAAACGAAACCTACGCTGTAAAGACAATTACTTGTGCCCCGGAAGAATTTGACAGCATTGTAGCTGAATGGAAAGCAGAACTTCAGAAATATGGTCTAGATGATATTATTGCAGAACGAACGGAATACTATAACAGTATTAAATAAAAGAAAAAGATATAATATACTGTAAATTATTGGGAAAGTGGGAGCGTAACAAATTGTATCAATAGACTATCATAGACCTGCAATTAATTAAAAAAATGCGCGGTTTTGAAGAATATGAGTATAATTTGTACGCTCCTTTAAATTAGTAAATGTTAAACATTAAAATGGAGGTTAGGTTGAAAAAAGAAGTTTTTCAACCGACATATTTACGCAGTAATCAACTTACAAACAAGTTGATTATGCAGAAAGAGGTTAGTATGTTAAATGTAGCAATTATTGGAACCGGTAATATATCTGGTTCACATATCGAAGGATATCTGGCATTCCCGGAAGAATGTAAAATAGTTGCATTTGTAGATATTTATCCGGAAAAGGCAGTAGCAAAAGCCAAAGATTGGAATGTAGAGGTAGAAATCTTAGATTCTCACAAAAAATTATTAGGACGAGATGATATTGATTTAATAAGTGTTTGTACTCCACCTTATACACATGCAGAGATTGCTTGCGATTTCTTATTAGAGGGAAAAAATGTAATAGTTGAAAAACCTATGGCTGCTTCCCTAGAAGAATGTGACAAAATAATTGAAGCCCAAAAAATTGGAAAGGGAACTCTTTCTGTAATAGCTCAAAACCGTTTCCGAAATTCAGTTATGCATTTAAAAGAAATACTTGATACTGGTATGATAGGAAAAGTTTTACATGCACAGATTGATTCGCTATGGTGGAGAGGACATTGCTACTATGATTTATGGTGGAGAGGCAGCTGGGAGAAAGAGGGCGGTGGATGTACCTTAAATCATGCAGTGCACCATATTGATATGCTAAACTGGATGATGGGACTACCTGATAAGGTAACCGCAGTGTTAAGCAATGCAGCTCATGATAATGCAGAAGTTGAAGATATCTCTGTTGCAATTTTACAATATCCACAAGGAAGTTTGGCGCAGATAACTAGCTCAGTCATTCATCATGGAGAAGAACAACAAGTTATTTTCCAAGGAGAAAAAGCAAGAATTTCAGCACCTTGGAAGGTTTATGCTTCTACATCAAGAGCGAATGGTTTTCCGGATGAGAATAAGGAATTAGAAGAGCAATTAAATGAAGCATATGAAGCATTACAAGATCTTCCTTTTGAAAAGCATACTGGACAAATTCATAACGTGATTCAGGCAATTTTGAATCACACAGAGCCAATGATTAAAGGAAACGATGGTAGGAAGACGATTGAAATGATTACAGCTATCTATAAAGCTGGATGTACTGGTCAGACAGTAACTTTGCCATTGGATAAAAAAGATGATTTTTATACGGTAGAAGGAATTCTGAAGAATGCAACCTATTTTTATAAAAAATCAGCAGCAATAGAGAGCTTTGACAATGACGTTATTACAACAGGAAGTAATTACTAGAAATAGTAGGGAGGCCTATAATTATGCAAGTAAGTGATGGAATGAATTATGCACCAAAGGGAAAGCCACAACCAGTGGTAGGACCCGATGAATTTATTATCTCAGTAATAGCACTAGATCACGGTCATATATATGGCATGTGTAATGGATTGGTGGAAGCGGGAGCTACAATTAAATACGTATATGACCCTGATGAAAAAAAGATGGAAGCATTCTGCAAAGCATTTCCTGGAACTAAAATGGCTTCCAGTGAGGAAGAGATTTTATTAGATCCTGAGGTGAAATTAGTAGCTGGAGCTGCTGTTACTTCGGAGCGATGTGCTTTGGGCCTAAAGGTTTTAAGTGCTGGAAAAGACTACTTTACCGATAAGGCTCCGTTGACTACCTTAGAGCAGTTGGAATTGGCTAAAGCCAAGGTGAAGGAAACCGGAAAGAAATATATGGTATACTACAGTGAGCGTATCCATGTAGAAAGCGCGGTTTATGCTGGAGATTTAGTAAAAGCCGGTGCAATAGGGAAAATAATTCAGGTTATGGGAATGGGGCCACATCGTCTAAGCGCTTCAGGAAGACCAGATTGGTTTTTTATTAAGGAAAATTATGGGGGTATCCTTTGTGACATAGGAAGCCATCAGATAGAACAGTTCTTATATTATGCAGATGTTAAGGATGCTACCGTAGTTCGAAGTCAAATTGGTAATTACAATCACCCTGAATATCCGGGATTAGATGATTTTGGCGATGCTGTATTAGTAGGTGACAATGGTGCGACTCAATATTTTAGAGTAGATTGGTTTACACCGGACGGACTAAGTACTTGGGGTGATGGAAGGACGTTCTTACTTGGCACTGACGGTTATATTGAAATCCGTAAATATGTGGATGTAGCAAGAGAAAAAACATCGAATCATGTGTATTTGGTAAATAAAGATGGCGAACAACATTTTTGTGTAGATGGTAAAGTAGGGTTTCCGTATTTTGGACAACTGATATTAGATTGCATGAATCGTACAGAAAACGCAATGACTCAAGATCATGCATTTAAAGCTGCAGAATTATGCGTAAAAGCACAGATGTTGGCAGTGAAGATTAAATAAGCATAATAATAGAATAAATATATCTAACTTTTATAGCCTTATAAGAAAGCTCTTTGTCATTAAATGACAGTAGAGCTTTTTTATAATTCATGACAATAGAAAGTCCGCGAAGCGTATTTTCTATTGTTTTATGATTAATAATAAAAAATACTTGAAAAATGCAATTAGGAAGACTAATATAGTAACTATATTAAAAATTGTGAATTATTATGAATTCCACAGAAGGAAGGATGAGTCAAATGTTAGATATTAGAATTGAGAAAACGACAACCCCGAAAGAGCTTCCGAAAGCTGATAACCCCTTACAATTTGGTACTATATTTACAGATCATATGTTTATTATGAATTATGAAACAGGTAAGGGATGGTTTGATGCAAGAATTGTTCCCTATCAACCACTCCATTTAGAACCATCAGCCATGGTATTTCACTATGGACAAGAAATGTTTGAAGGCCTGAAGGCTTATAAGACAGAGGATGGAAGAACTTTATTATTCCGCCCTGACAGAAATATAACGAGATCTAATAAAACCAATAGAAGAATCTGTATTCCTGAGATATCAGAGGAAGAGTACCTACAGGCTCTTAAAACAGTAGTAAAAGTAGATGAGGCATGGATTCCTACAAAAGCTGGAACTTCTCTTTATATAAGGCCATTTATAATAGCAACGGATCCCTATCTAGGAGTTAGACCTTCTGATACTTATATGTTTATCATAATTTTGTCACCAGTTGGTGCTTATTACCCAGAAGGCCTTAATCCGGTAAAAATATGGATAGAAGATGAATATGTCAGAGCTGTAAAAGGTGGTATCGGAGAAGCTAAGACTGGAGCTAATTATGTTGCCTCTATGAAATCTCAGGTTAAGGCTCATGATGAAGGATATTCTCAAGTATTGTGGCTGGATGGGGTTGAACGCAAATATATTGAAGAGGTAGGAGCTATGAATATCTTCTTCAAAATAAATGGTACAGTAGTTACGCCGATGCTAAACGGAAGCATCTTACCGGGTGTTACCAGAGATTCTGTTTTGAATCTTTGTAAAGCTTGGGGATTGCCAGTAGAAGAAAGAAAAATTTCTATTGATGAGATCTATGAAGCGCATAAGAATGGCACTCTGGAAGAAGTATTTGGAACCGGAACTGCTGCGGTAGTTTCTCCAGTTGGACAGCTAAGGTGGGGAGAACACATTATGAAAGTAAAGGATGGTGGAATCGGAGAATACAGCCAGAAATTCTACGATGAGATCACCGGAATACAGTTAGGTCAAATTGTAGATCAATTTAATTGGACAGTAGAAGTACAATAAGATATTATTGTGACGAGTCGATTCTATATAAATAGGATCGGCTCTTTATCAAAGGAGTGAAATGCAATGAATAAATTAATGAGATTATTTGTAGCAATTAATTTCACGGAGGATAATAAAGCTTGCCTGTACCAAACAATGCAAGAACTTAAGAAACATACGATAAAAGGAAATTTTACTCATAAAGAAAATCTTCATCTCACATTGGCATTTCTTGGAGAAACAAAAGAACTGGAAAATGTTAAGGTGGCAATGGATCATACAGTTACAAAGTTAAAAACAAAAAAATTCAGTGTTGTACTTGAAGGTCTTGGCAAATTCAAACGTAAAGAAGGTGACATTTACTGGATAGGAGTGAAGAAAAACCAATTATTATCTGATCTTAATAAAACACTGGTAAGTGAATTAAAAAAATATGTATATGATGTAGACGAGGGAGAATTTAAACCTCATCTGACACTGGGACGAAGAATAGTAGTTCAAGACGGATTTGATATAAGTTTATTTGAAAAATCGATTCCTTCTATGATAGTAGAGGTAGAACGAATTAGTCTTATGAAGTCAGAACGGATAGAGGGTAAATTGATTTATACAGAAATCTATGATAGTAAACTTCAATAGAATGGAGTCTTATAGAAGCCACTGAAACTATAACTGAGACTTTTTCAGTGGCTTCGCATTATACGGACGGTTTTTAGTACTCGTATAAGACTCCAATGAATTTATTCCTGTATAATTTTCTTATAACTAAAATCTAATAACCTATGATAATACCCACCCATTTGATCAAAGGTGAAACAATATTTAAATTTATCAAAATTAGTATCTTTAAAATATAGAACATATTGAAATTCAGAGTTATCGATCTTTTCACAGATATAATCCTTGGAATAATGTTCAAAGATAGAAATAATATCTTCTAAAGTAAAAGCATGACTTTTTACGATTTCGATTAAATCCTTTAAAAAAACATTATTTTCATTATGTTTATAGATATAAACAATGCCCTCTTTTGGAACGATGAATTGAAAATGATTCTTTTCAAGAAGGACAATGAGATTATGAAACCGTGGATTTACAAATGTTTTAAAGTCCATCAGGTATTCTAAACAAGCTTCAGTTTGAGCAAATGTGGTATTAAGCAGATGATTTAGAAGATCGAGATCATAATAGATGCTTAAATTCTCATCTTTTTGATATCCCAATTTTAATATACCTTCATATATTGTTGTTTCAATATTTTCTTCTAGTCTGCTAAATTTATTTATATTAGTCAAGCGTAATTACCTCTTTCTTCCTTAATAATCTCAGTAATAGGTTCAATTACCAAGGCTGTTTATTAATTAAAATCAGTCTGATTTCATGTGGTTGTAATTCTGCAAAGTAATTAATTATATTGTTGGTAACTTCTAAGCTGCCTTTGTTTAACTTTGGCATGGAACGACCGCTTAAGGTATTGATTTCTTCTTCGTTTGTCAGCGGAAGAGCGCCCATTTGGATCCATTCATCAAATGCACTTCCATTTTCTCTGTTTACAATCTGTTCTGTCATGAGATATGTCCCGTTTTCGAGGTTAGAAAGGGAAAAATCAAATTCAATTGGATTAGGATTTACAAAAGCATTATAACGTTCTAAAAAAGTTACATTAAATAAAACACCTTGTGCATAGAGAGGGGATACATGTAAGTAATTATACAAAATAATGGAATAATCACCGTTTTGATTAGTAGTAATAAAATATCCATTTCCACTTTCCAATAAGGTATCGTATAATTTATTTAAGAACATAAAAGCATAATATGCCGGTTTTTTTATGCCATTACTTGTAAATAACCCCATTTCTCCATGAAATACTTCATTATCTAATGGTAATTCTTCTAAGGTATCTGAAAGACACCAGTTTCCAAAACTATCTACGGTATCATAATTTTCTAATATGTTCTTGATAATATAAGCAGAACGATAGCAAGTATCATTGAGCCAATCTCTATGGGAGGATGTAGATGCCCATTCTGTTATGTAGATAGGTAATTTTGGATATCTTGCAATATTTGTTTTAAATGAATCTATGGCTTGAGCCATATAATTAGGGTCATCGGATAAAATAATAATATCATTTTCATTATTCTCTTTAGAACTTTCACCTAAAGTAGCAAGATCTTTGGTAGTTGATGTTTTTACAGGGTAACAATGTATGTTATAAAAATCAGGATAACAATGGTTCACCTTACAAAAGTCAAGGAAATCAGATAATTCGGAATTTGAAAAATTTAATGAACCATATGAAGGATTTCCAAAACATAATAAACTATCACATTCTTTCACACAAGACCAGGTAATACGATATAATTCATAAGCGATTTCGTTCGTTTCAAAAGCAAAGACATAAGACTTAAATGGAACGTTCCAAAAGGAAAACATCCAAGTTCTCACTTCTTTTAAACCATATCGTACTATAAAATGCTTTGTTAAATTTGTTATAATAAATGCCCATTTTGTATAATCTTTAGGTTCGCTTAATATTGCTGGATTATAAAATATAGTAGTTGTAGGATCCTTAGCAAGTAGTTTTGGCATAAATGAGAACTGAATAAGTGGCTTTAATTGTATGGAAAGTAAATAATCCAATACCTCATCAATATAAGTAAAGGTAAGGTATGGATTACCTAACTTGTCTTCATTGTATAACATCATAGAGTCATCCAATATGCCATGGAATTTGATATATTGAAAACCAATATCCTTTTGCAGTACTTTAAGTTCCGTTTGTATACGTTGCATCAGTATTTCTTTTGCTCTACCAACAGAAGTGAATTTTTTAAAGGTATGATTCAGATTTCTTTGAGATCTTTTGACATTTATATCGATGACATTCAACATGGAAGAGCTAACTATATTATTATTTCTAATATTTCCGTTTTCTAAGAATTTACCTAATTTGTTTAAAAAATCATGCTGCTCGATTAATAAAGAATCATTGTACTTAAGTACCTTTGAAGTTCTATTGGTAGATGTTATCTTTTGCTCTTTCCGATAATCCTTTGGGAGCATACCAAATTGCTTCTTGAAGCAACTGACAAAATATCTGCAATTAGCAAAGCCATTATTAGCTGCTATTTGCTCTATTGTAGATGTGGTGGTTAATAAGTCATTCACCGCATGGTTCATGCGAATCTCAGTAAGATAATTAAAAAAACTAACTCTCATATTTTTTTCAAAAAAATGTGAAAGATAAGAAGTTGATAAGTACTCTCTCTCTGCAATCATATTTAAAGTTATATTTTCCGTATAATTATCATTTAAATATTGAATTATATTTCTGAGTCTTTTTAAGTTCTTGGAATTATTATCAATGGCCTTTATATCATAACTTTTAAAATCTTTCATTAATTCATGAAGCAGATTATAGGCAAGTGAAAGAGTAAGTAAATCATTACTTTCACCGCCATTATAATTCACATTAATTAATTGCGCAATAATTCTTTTTAATTCCCAAAATCTAGATTTATTGTGATAAACTGAGGAATTACATTGAAAATAGGTTGATTCTTTTAGCCATTCTTTGAAAAATGAAAGTTTAATTTGAAGTACTGCTACTATATTATCATTACTCTGAATTTCATGGAGCTGATTACTGTTAATAAGTATAATATCGTCTTCTAATAAATGATAGGTTTCGGATTCCGTTGTAATGGTTAATTTGCCGCTTAATACTAGGAAAATCTCAATACTGCTGTGCCAATGACCGGGAATATCTTCGAGTTTTTGTATAAAGATTTTAATAGGAACATCATTTTTAAATTCAATGATTTCATGTGTATATAACATATCATTTCCCCCCCCTATTCTACATAAGTAGCAATATCTTATTATACAGCAGATGCTAATTTACGTAAATACTTATTTTTAGGTGTCTTGCATAGTATATAAAATATAAAATAGCATAATTTATCAAATATTAATAAATTATGCAGTATCTTTCGATTTAAAAAATAATAAATGCACAATAAAGCACAATAAAAGCAGGATTATGTATAAATTATTAACAAATGATATAAAGATAAGCATGGAATTATTTTACTCTAAAAGTTAATATAAGTGAATAGATTGTTTTATTATTGTTTTATAAAAGTAAAACATTCTAAATGCAATAAAAATACGGGAGGGTAAAACATGAAAAGTAGTAAGAAACTAACAACAATGTTACTAATTATGGTTTTAGTAGTAACATCATTACTCGCAGGCTGTAAAAAGAAAGACACAGCTGATACTTCGAGTGAAGTAACAACCGCACCAACAGAGGCTCCAGCAGCTACAGTTGCTCCAACAGAAGCCGCTGAACCAACTGCAGAACCTGCTGAGGTACCAGCTGACGCTTCTTCACTTCCTAGAGAAGAGACACTTTATTTCTCAGGACAACAATGGGGTGCAATTACTGACTACAACCCATTTTCTGCAAACTCAAATAACTGGTGGGTAGAACAAAATTCTGATGCCCGTGTTATGGTATTCGAGACATTATTTATGTTTAATCAGAGCGATGGAAAAATGTATCCTCTATTAGCATCTGGTTATGAACAAGCAGACAAAGTATTTACAATTCATATGAATCCAGATGCTCATTGGAGTGATGGTACACCAGTTACAGCACGTGATGCTGTCTATACTTTTGAGGCTCATAAGAGACTGGAAACTGTTCAATCTGCTAACATATGGAATTATATTGAGTCTGTAGCAGCACCAGATGATGCAACTTTTGTTATTACTGCAAAAACAGAGGGTTTTAATCCTTTAAAGATCCTTGAGAATTTACCAAAAATATACATAGTATGTGAAGCTCAAATGTCTGCATTAGAAGCGGAATTAGGTGGCGATAAAGAGGCTGTTAAGACAGCTAAAAACGAGAAGCTTATTGCTTCCGGTCCATACAAACCATTTTTCGATGATGAAACAAAAGTTGTTGTTATAAGAGATGATAACTATTGGGGTCAGGCAACTTCATTATTTGGAAAGTTACCAGCACCTAAGTATTTAGCACACACAATCTTTGCAGATAATAATGCAGGTGCTGTTGCTTTACAACAAGGTGAAGTAGATGTTTCTCAACAATTTATGCCAGAAATATGGAAGATGTGGGAATCAGGACTTCCTATTTCAACCTATCTTGATGATCTTCCATATTATGAATGCGTAGCACTTCCTACTGCAATCTTTAATGTAACAAAACCAGGACTTGATCAAGTAGTTGTTAGAAAAGCTCTTGCAATGGCAACTGATTATAATCAGATTGCAACTGCAGCAATGAGTGGATATACACCATTAATGAGTGATGTTGCTCCTTCGATGATGAATCCAACTGTTGGTGAACAGGGCTTAATTGATAAGGATGCTTTAAAAGATCTTCAATGGACAGGAAATCAGATTGATGAAGCAAATGCTTTACTTGATGAAGCAGGTATCAAAGATACAAATGGAGATGGTTTCCGTGAATATGATGGAGCTAATATTGCATTTACAGTACAGTGCCCATCAGGTTGGACTGATTGGAATGCAGCATTAGAAATGGTTGCAGCAGCAGGTCAGAAAATTGGCTTTGATGTAACAACATTATGGACCACTGCTGGTGAGTGGACAGAAAACAAAAATACAGGTAATTTTGATGTTATCATGAATTCATATGATGGTGCTAGTATCTCAAATCCTTGGACTCGTACTTATCAGACACTTTATGATTCAAAGATCCCTGTTGGTGAGAGTGCTAACTGGAATTTCGGACGTTATGTTAATCCAGCAGCAGATGCAATCATTGATGAGATTCCTCTTGTAACTGATCAAGCAAAATTAAAAGAATTATATACAGAGATTAATAAAATCTATTTAACAGATGTTCCTTGTTTTGCACTTATGTATCGTCCAGGTTTATTCCATACTGTAAATGAATCTGTATGGACAGGATTCCCACAAGCTGGCGATGGTACAAATATACCACCTGCAGTTTGTACAGATGGATATGGTATTGCAGCATTATATAATTTAACATTAACAGCAAAATAATAAGTAAGTAAACAAATTAATTATTAGCGGCCATGAGTAGAATATGAATAATCAAATTCATGGCCACTTTTTTAATGCTGTATAAACCAATGAAACGAGGTGTAAGTTTTGAAGGGATATATAAAATATTTTTCTAGAAAAATAGGTTGGTATCTATTAACTTTAGTAGTCGCTTTAATTTTGAATTTTTTATTGCCTCGTCTGGTACCAGGTGATCCGGTTGCAACTATAGCAAGTAGAGCTACAACTGGAATGACAGATTCGTCAGCAATACAACAGGTTTATGAAGAGTATGCAAGAATGTTTGGTCTTGATAAATCCATGCCGGAGCAGTTTATAATATATATATCCAATTTATTAAAAGGTGATTTGGGAGTATCCTTTAATTTTTTCCCAAGAGATGTTTCAGATTTGATTGCTTCCTCGGTTGTATGGACGATTGCTCTTCAACTTCCTGCTATTGTCTTAGGATGGGTGCTCGGTAATGTATTAGGTGCTGTAGCTGCGTACATAAGAGGTGTTTTTGATAAGACGGTATTTCCGATATTTTTATTTTTTAGTAATGTACCTGCCTTTGGAATGGCTATAATTTTACTTTTTGTATTCGGTATTTATTTGAAGTGGTTTCCTACTGGTGGAGGTTATGGACCTGAATTGATTCCCAACTTCAGCCTTCAGTTTATCGGATCAATCATATATCATTATCAACTTCCGTTTTGGTCCATTGTCATTATAACAATCGGTGGTCAAGCAATCGGTATGAGATCTATGTCTATATATGAACTTAATGCAGATTATGTAAAATACAGTAGATTTTTGGGAATTAAAGATAAGGTAATTGTAAAATATGTATTTCGTAATGCTATGCTTCCACAAGTGACAGGTCTTGCACTTTCCCTTGGAACAATGGTAGGAGGTGCACTGGTAGCCGAGATAATCTTTAATTATCCTGGCCTTGGTATGAGAATGTTTGGTGCTATTACGGGTCAGGACTATCCATTAATATCCGGTTGTACATTAATTATCACCATTGGAGTCTTGATAGCAAATCTAGCGTTAGAGATTCTATATGGTTTTATTGATCCAAGGATTAAAGCATCACAACAGGATTAAATTAAGGAAGAGAGGTGCGAGATGAAACATCAATTACAATTAATTTTTAAATCATCAAAATTTGTTACCGGGTTTATAATATTTATATCAATTTTTTTATTAACGATTCTCTATCCGCTGTTTAGTACAACCAATCCTTTAGAGATGATAGGTGGTTTATTCTATAAGCCGGGAACCTATATCAGCGTGACAGATGCAGTGGAATCGGACCCCTACAACATTAACATGGATGTATTATCAAATAAATTGACTAAGTTAGTTACATTAGAAGAACAGACACTTATGAAAGAATGGTTGTTAAATTATAGTCCTATGTTAGATCAGAAAGAAGTGAATGCCGCTACCGAAGCTTACGATTTGATAGAGTTATGGTTAAAGCATTATGATTCTACCGTTAAAATGGAAGGTGTAACAAAGGCTAAAAAGAATGCTTATGTACGATTATATGAAAAAATGGACAATATTTTGCATTCAGAGGGTTATGTATTAACTCAAAAAGATAAAGAAACTGGAGAATTGAATGAAGTTGGAGTAGTTGCAACAAGTGCATATGTTAATGTTCAGGATATTGCAAATCAAAAAACTTTTGTTCTTGGAACTGATAATTTCGGAAGGGATGTATTTAGCGAGCTTGTATCTGCTATAAGAACCTCATTACAGATTGGTTTTCTTGCAGGTACAATTGCAACCGCAATTGGATTAACTATGGGTTTACTTGCTGGTTATGTTGGTGGTTTTGTTGATAATATGCTCACCTTCTTTACAAATATGTTTACAGTAATTCCCTCTTTTATTATTCTGATTTTAATTGCATCAAGCTTAGGCCAAAATGGAAGAGGAGCAATGTTAGTAGCAGCCGTTATTGGATTAACCTCTTGGCCTTGGACGGCAAGGTCAGTAAGGTCACAAACTATTTCTTTAAGAAATCGTGATCATGTAAATCTTTCGAAGCTCTCAGGACATAGTTTGCCTAGAATAATATTAACGGATATTCTTCCTTATGTTGCATCCTATGTAGTAATGGCATATATTTTACAAATAGCTTCCGCTATTCTTGCAGAAGCACAGTTGTCAATGTTAGGATTAGGCCCTAGTACGAATAAAGTAGCAACTTTAGGACTTATGATGAACTGGGCGATGCAGTTCCAAGCACCGCTATCACGTGCATGGTGGGCATTCGTGCCTGTAGTATTATCCATTGCATTAATATCATTTTCACTTAACTTGATGAACACAGGCTTAGATCAGGTGTTTAATCCACAGTTAAGAGATTAAGGGGTGCTACTATGGGAAAAGTAATGTTAGAAGTAAAAGATTTAACTACAAAATATATAACAAGATTTAATGAAAGTGTATATGCAGTGGATGGCGTTTCCTTGCGCGTAGAAGAAGGAAAGTCAATAGGAATTGCGGGAGAATCAGGGTGTGGTAAGTCAACCCTTGCACTTAGCCTTATGGGATATTATTTTGCACCACTCCACTATACGAGTGGTAGTATTGTGATAGATGGAAAAAATATTACTGATTTGACACCGGATGAAATACGAAAAACAGTCCTAGGTACTGAAGTGGCTTATATACCACAGGCGGCAATGAATGCATTAAACCCTACGCAGAAAATTATAAGATTTATAGAAGATGTAGTTCATGCCCATGATCCAAGAATGCCAAAGAGTCAGATTTATGATTTGGCAAGGGAAAGATTTGAAATATTAAATCTTCCCAAAGAAGTGTTGAATAAACATGCTGTTGAATTATCTGGTGGTATGAAACAGCGTACTGTTATTGCAATATCAACAATACTGTCACCAAAAGTTCTGATAGCAGATGAACCTTCTTCTGCACTTGATGTTTCATCACAAAAGATGGTAATCAAGATGATGCGAAATCTTATGGATAAAGGTTTTATCAAATCAATGATATTCATTACACATGAGCTTCCATTATTATATAATGTTACTGATGATATTATGGTAATGTATGCGGGTCAGATTGTTGAAAAAGGTTCGGCAAAAGATATGGTGTTTAATCCACTTCATCCATATTCTAAAGGTTTAATGGGATCAATTATTGTTCCAGAAGCTGGTTCTCGTGATGTGAAACTAGCATCTATTCCGGGAACACCTCCAAACCTTAAAAAACCGCCTATGGGTTGTAGATTTGCAGAACGATGCAAATTTGCTATGCCTGAATGTAAAGTTCAGACCATTAGCGAAGTTGATTTAGATAACAACCGTATGTATCGTTGTATACTTGATGAAGCACGGTTAAAGGAGGTGGAGAATTAATGAAAAAGGGTGAAGTATTACTTAGTGGCAGAGGCGTGTCGAAGGTATTTGGTTTTAACGTTAATAAGACAGTAGCTGTGAATAAAGTAGATTTTGACTTACATAAAGGTGAAATTGTCTCAATTGTTGGTGAAAGTGGAAGTGGTAAAACAACTTTAGCTAAAATGTTATTAGGCCTTATTAGTATTACAGAAGGAAAAATATATTATAAAGGTGAACTAAGAGATATTAGATCACAACGTAATAAAAAAGCCTATTGGAAAGGTATACAGGCCATATTTCAAGATCCATTTTCTTCTTTTAATGTATTTAATAGGATTGATACGCTACTTTTAGATTGTATTAATATGAGAGGTGAAAAAGACCTACCCTATGAAAAGAAACTTGAGTTAATGACAGAAGCATGTGGCTTTGTTAATTTAAAATTCGCGGAATTAACAAAGAAATACCCCTTCGAATTATCTGGAGGTCAAATGCAACGATTAATGATAGCTAGAATTTTTCTTCTAAAACCACAGATATTAGTTGCTGATGAGCCAACTTCAATGATTGATGCATGTTCGCGTGCTACAATTCTTGATATGTTGATGAAGTTACGTGACGAAATTGATATGACAATAGTATTTATAACACATGACATTGGGCTTGCCTATTATGTTTCTGATTCCGTATTTATTATGGAGCATGGAGTATTTGTTGAAAAAGGTACAGCTGATGAAGTAATATTGCATTCTAAAGCCGACTATACGAAACGGTTAATAAATGATGTTCCTAAGATATACGAGGAATGGGATTTATCAACCGTATAATGAATGAGATAGAAATGTTAATGATAAAATAAGTGTAAAGACATAACATTTACAATTGCATTAGTTTTATGTATACACCAAGATAAGGCAAGAAGTCTTATCTTGGTGTTTTTTTGGATCGCCGTCCATCCGATTATAGGAACATGCTTTTTGTTCCTATAATATAACTTATCAGAAGATGGATTTTTATCTTCTGATAAAAGGCGGTAGTTTTTCCGCCGTACATCCGATTATAGGAACATGTTTTTGTTCCTATAATATAACTTATCAGAAGATGGATTTTTATCTTCTGATAAAAGGCGGTAGCTTTTCCGCCGTACATCCGATTATAGGAACATGTTTTTGTTCCTATAATATGAATCGGTTTCATAATCATTGCATATGATAATAGAAATAGAATGGGGAACAGCTTTTACCAAAATCATTTTAGAGTAGTTGTTTTTCATGATTAAGTGACAAGGGTTTAAAATGAATAAAAAAATATACATTACTTTATTGTTTTTTTTATTATTAGTTTTAGTACTAAGGTTATTCTACATAAATAATAATGTGGATGTAAGTACTGCTACAGATAAAGATGACTCAGCTATATTTGTAAGAAATTCTAATACAAGTGCACAATTTCTTGCAAAGCTGGAAAATGATATGGTCAGAAAAAAGACTTATTCAGATAAAAAGAATATTAGTTATGTTGATATGTATCCAGATCTGTATGTTGATAGTGTAAAGCCATTAATACTTGTAGAAGAGAAAAAAACAGCATATTTGACATTTGATGATGGTCCTAGTTTAACAACATGTGAAATTTTAAATGTATTAGACGAATATGATGTAAAAGCAACTTTCTTTGTGTTAGGTTGTACTATAACAGAAGAAGGAGAAGATTGTTTGAAGGCCATGGTGGAGCAGGGACATACAATTGGTATACATACATATTCGCATAGTTATAAGAAAATTTATGCCTCTGTTGAGGCATATCTGGATGATTTTTACCAGGACTATCAATTGATTTATGAGACAACTGGAGTAAGAGTAAATATCTTCCGATTTCCCTGGGGAAGCAATAATGGCTATAATAAACATATAAAGAAAGAACTAGTTGCTGAGATGGAGCGCAGGGGATTTACCTATTATGATTGGAATGTGAGTGCAGAGGATTCTGTAGGTAATCCAACTGCAAATCGGATTAAGAAAAATATAATGAAAGATTTGGATAGATTTGATAATCCGATAATTTTAATGCATGATGCATCAGTAAATAAATTGACAGCCAAAACATTACCAGATGTTATAGAATCTATAATCGAAAAAGGATATGTGTTTGATACCCTGGATCATAGAAAACCATATCAATTTCGTACTAAATAGAATAATATCACTTTTTTTCTATAAAAGCATATATTGAAAGTAATATATAATATAAGGATTTCGTATGAATATGAAAAATATAAGAATTTATCCTGCACAATTGGAAACACAGTCTACGGGAAGATTGCAGGTTAATGTTGTTACCCAAGAAGGTGTTCGTCCGATTGCAAATGCATCGATTCAAATTTCCTATACTGGAGATCCAACTAGTACTGTGGAAGAATTAACAACAAATATTTCAGGGCAAACAGAGGAAATTGAACTGCCTACGCCTCCACTTGAATACAGTTTGGAGCCCACCGTAGAGCAGCCTTATTCAGAGTATACCTTAAGAATTTCTGCACCGGGATTTGAGACAGTTGAGATTGCTGGAACTGCATTACTGCCTGATGTTACAGCAATACAACCAGTTGAGATGATACCGGCAGAAGAAACCGAAGGTGCTGAATTATTTGTAATTGGACCACATACACTTTTTTATCAATATCCTCCTAAAATTGCAGAGGCAGAGATTAAGCCAACTGCTGAGACAGGAGAGATTGTTCTAAGCCGAGTGGTAATCCCAGAATTTGTTATTGTTCATGATGGACCACCTACTGATACGTCTGCTAAGAATTATTATGTGAGATACAGAGACTATATCAAGAACGTAGCTTCCAGTGAAATTTATGCTACTTGGCCACAAAACACAATTTATGCTAATATATTAGCAATTATGTCGTTTACATTAAATAGAGTTTACACAGAATGGTATCGTAATCAAGGTTATAACTTTACGATAACGTCATCAACAGCTTTTGACCACAAATGGATGCCAGGAAGAAATATATATAACAATATTGGATTAGCTGTTGATAATATATTCAATAATTATCTATCAAGACCAAATGTAAAACAACCGATTTTAACTCAATATTGTGATGGTCAGAACGTGCAATGTCCAAACTGGATGACACAGTGGGGTTCAAAAGATCTTGGCGATCAAGGTTATGAACCAATTGAAATACTACGCTATTTTTATGGAGCTTCAATGTACATCAATTCAGCAGTTGAGGTAGCTGGCGTACCTGCTTCTTGGCCAGGTGCTAATTTAACGACTGGTTCTTCAGGGGAAAGCGTAAGGCAAATGCAGGAACAACTAAATGTTATTTCGAATGTATATTCAGTAATACCAAAAATAGCTGTGGATGGGAGATATGGCCCTGGAACTGCGGAAGCAGTAAGGACTTTCCAACAATTATTTGGGTTGCCTGCTAATGGAATTGTTGATTTCCCTACCTGGTATAAAATATCAGAATTATATGTAGCGGTTAGTCGGATAGCTGAATTATGATATGATATTCCAGAACGGTTTTTAATCTTATGGTTCTAAATAGAATAGGCCTAGTATTTTTGATATTCATATCAAAGGTATTAGGCTTATATATATATTGTATTTTTATTAGAAAGATATGTATAATAATAAATTATTTTTAATATTAATGAGAAAGTACTTGTATTTTAATTCTAAATATGATAGAATTTTAGAAATTTGGGAACCTGTAGAAAGATATGCGAAAGTAGTATATCCAAAGTATTTTGTGTATACTCTTTTTTTACGGGTAAATACTACTTTTGTTACAATTAGTCACAAGGTTTTAAATGTTGCTGTACATTAGTTGAAAGGAACAGGTGGAAGTTATGAAAGCTTTTCTAATACTGGAAGACGGTAATGTTTTCACAGGAAAAAGTATAGGTTCAACCCGAGATATGATTAGTGAAATAGTATTCAATACCTCTATGACAGGCTATTTGGAGGTACTTACTGACCCATCGTATGCAGGACAGGCTGTTGTGATGACATATCCATTAATCGGTAACTATGGAATCTGCTATGAAGATATGGAATCGCGAAAACCGTGGGTGGATGGATATATTGTAAGAGAAATTGCACGACGCCCAAGTAACTTCCGAAGTGAAGACAGTATAGAAACGTTTTTAAAGGAAAAGGACATACCTGGAATTGAAGGAATCGACACGAGAGCATTGACTAAGATATTAAGAGAAAAAGGTACAATGAATGGAATGATTACTACAAACGAGAATTTTGTTCTGGACGATGTCAAAAAGCAGTTAAAAGAGAATCATGCAATAAATGTAGTTGAGAAGGTGACTTGTAAAGAGAAAAAGACATACCATTCAAAAGATTATGTAGCAACAGATGCCGAGAATGCAAGAAGTGGTCTTAAGTTACATCCCTACAAGAAATCAAATTGTAAAGTAGCCTTACTTGACTATGGTTCGAAGGATAATATTGCTGATTGCTTACTAAAAAGAGGTTGTGAAGTTACTATATATCCAGCTTTTACGAAAGCTGAAGAAATTATAGCAGACGGCCCGGATGGAATCATGTTGTCGAATGGACCGGGAGATCCTAAGGAATGTGTTGAAATCATAAATGAAATAAAGAAATTATATAATACAAAGATACCTATTTTTGCTATTTGTCTTGGACATCAACTTATGGCATTAGCTAACGGTGGTGACACAAGAAAATTAAAATATGGACATAGAGGAGCAAATCATCCGGTGAAGGAATTAAAAACCGGAAGAGTATATATTTCCACTCAGAATCATGGATATGTTGTAGAAGATGGTACTATAAGTGACGATGTTGCAGAGACAAGCTTTATTAATGCAAATGATGGAACAGTAGAGGGCGTTCATTATTTGGGTAAAAATATCTTTACGGTGCAATTTCATCCGGAAGCTTGCTCAGGACCACAGGATACAGAGTTTCTATTCGATGAGTTTATTCAGATGATGGAGGTATCAAAATAATGCCAAGAATTGAGAATATCAAAAAAGTGCTAGTTATAGGATCTGGTCCCATTATTATTGGGCAGGCAGCAGAATTCGATTATGCAGGTACACAAGCATGCCGTTCTTTAAAAGAAGAAGGTATCTGTGTTGTATTGGTTAACTCCAACCCAGCTACTATTATGACAGATAAAGATATTGCAGATATGGTTTATATTGAACCCCTAACACCTGAGATAGTAAAAAAGATTATATTAAAAGAAATGCCGGACAGTGTTTTACCGACACTCGGTGGACAAGCAGCGTTAAATATAGCAATGGAATTAGAAGAATCCGGGTTTTTACGAGATAATGGTATCAATTTAATTGGTACAACCTCAGAAACTATTAAGAAAGCGGAAGATCGACTTGAATTTAAGATTACCATGGAGAAGATTGGCGAACCATGCGCACCAAGTGAGGTTGTTACAACAGTAAAGGCAGCAATCGCATTTGCAAATACAATAGGATATCCAGTTGTAATACGACCAGCATATACCCTCGGAGGTAGTGGTGGTGGCATCGCCCAAAATGAAGAACAATTATCAGACATCTGCACAAATGGTTTACGATTAAGCCGTGTTGGGCAGTGTTTAATTGAGCGTTGTATTGCAGGTTGGAAAGAAATTGAATATGAGGTAATGAGAGATAGACAGGGTAACTGTATTACAGTATGTAATATGGAGAATTTGGATCCGGTTGGAGTACACACGGGTGATAGTATTGTAGTAGCACCTTCTCAGACGCTTTCTGATAAGGAATATCAGATGTTAAGAACTTCTGCTATGAATATCATTACGGAATTAAAAATAACCGGTGGATGTAATGTACAGTATGCACTTCATCCGGATACTTTTGAATACTGCGTAATTGAAGTTAATCCAAGAGTTAGTCGTTCATCCGCATTAGCATCCAAAGCAACCGGTTATCCGATTGCCAAAGTTGCAGCTAAGATTGCTTTAGGATATAATCTTGATGAGATTCAGAATGCAATTACAGGTAAAACTTATGCAAGTTTTGAACCGGCTCTGGATTATGTGGTAGTTAAGATACCAAAATGGCCATTTGATAAATTTATTATGGCTAAAAGAACATTGACTACTCAAATGAAGGCAACTGGAGAAGTTATGAGTATCTGTACCAATTTTGAAGGTGCTTTAATGAAGGCACTTCGATCTCTGGAGCAGAATATTTATAGCTTAAATTATGGTAATTATGAACAATTCCAAACAGATGAAATACGTGAAAAATTATACCTAATTGATGATAGAAGAATATTTGTAATTGCAGAAGCAATTAGAAGAGGATTTACCTTCGAAGAAATTAATGATATTACTAAAATAGATAATTGGTTTCTTGACAAGATTGCAATCTTGGTTGAGATGGAGCAGGAACTTAAGACAAAAGATTTGACAAAAGAGCTATTAACTGAGGCAAAACGATTAGAATTTCCTGATCGTGTTATTGCTGAACTCTCAGGTAAGCCTCTAGCAGAGGTAAAGAAGCTTCGTAAGGAAGAGTATAAGATAATCCCTGCATATAAAATGGTAGACACCTGTGCAGCCGAATTTGAAGCAACTACGCCATACTACTACTCCTGTTTTGGTAGTGAAAACGAAGTAAATCCTGTTAGAACGAAGAAGAAGGTTATGGTTTTAGGTTCCGGCCCAATCCGAATCGGTCAAGGTATTGAATTCGATTATTGTTCTGTACACAGTGTATGGGCATTAAGAAAGAATGGATATGAGACAATTATTGTTAATAACAATCCGGAGACTGTAAGTACAGACTTTGATATAGCTGATAAACTTTATTTCGAGCCACTCACTCCAGAGGATGTTGAGCATATTGTAGATCTAGAACAGCCGGATGGAGCAGTTGTGCAATTTGGTGGGCAAACAGCGATTAAACTGACAGATGCTTTACTTAAAATGGGCGTTCCAATTCTTGGAACCTCTGCAGAAAATGTTGATGCTGCTGAAGATAGAGAACTATTTGATGCAATACTTGAGGAATGTTGTATTCCAAGGCCTGCTGGAAAGACGGTATATACTACAGAAGAAGCTATTGTAGTGGCAAATGAGTTGGGTTATCCGGTATTGGTAAGACCTTCCTATGTATTAGGTGGACAAGGTATGCAGATTGCTATCTCTGATGAAGATATTATAGAATTTATGGCAATCATTAATCTTAATGTTCAAGAGCATCCGATTTTAGTAGACAAATACCTAATGGGTAAAGAAGTTGAGGTTGACGCAGTTTGCGACGGTGAAGACATATTAATTCCTGGAATCATGGAGCATGTGGAGCGCGCCGGAATTCATTCTGGTGATAGTATTTCGGTATATCCACCGCTGGATGTATCAACCAAATTACAGAATGTAATAGTGGATTATACCAGAAAGTTAGCAAAATCTCTACATGTAATTGGATTAATCAATATTCAGTTTATTATTTATAACGATGAAGTCTATGTAATAGAGGTGAATCCTCGTTCCAGCCGTACGGTTCCCTATATCAGTAAAGTTACCGGAATTCCAATCGTTTCCTTAGCAACCCAGGTAATTCTCGGTGCTAAGATTAAAGATTTAGGATATGGGTCTGGGTTGGCACCAAATGCCGATTACTTTGCAATTAAGATGCCAGTGTTCTCCTTCGAGAAATTACGTGGTGCAGATATCAGCCTTGGGCCAGAAATGAAGTCTACTGGTGAATGTCTTGGTATTGCTAAGACTTTCAATGAAGCTTTATACAAAGCATTCCTAGGTGCTGGAATAAATCTTCCTAAGCACAAAAAGATGATAATTACGGTAAAGGATGCCGATAAGCTTGAGGCAGTCAACGTTGGAAGGCGTTTTCAAGCATTGGGTTACGAGATCTACTCCACCAGAAGTACAGCAAAAGCCTTACAGGAAAACGGTGTAGATGCTATTCCAATTAATAAATTGGATGGAGAAGCTCCAACAATTTTAGATTTACTTCTAGGTCATGAGATCGATTTGGTTATTGATACACCTACTCAAGGTCGTGATAAGACAAGAGATGGATTTTTAATACGCCGTACGTCCATTGAAACCGGTGTAACCTGCCTGACTTCATTGGATACAGCAAATGCATTATTAACCAGTCTTGAGAATGCAGATCAAGACAATATTACTTTGATTGATATTGCTAAAATATAAATTTTACCAACTCATTAATTTAATATATTGAAATCTTTAAAATAAAATATGGTCAGTGTATGGTTTAAATTTTACCATACACTGACCATATTAAGTTTAAATAAATAAGTTCTAACTTTTCATTATTGAATATGAACTGTATTAAGCTTCATTTGCCATTCTCTTTACTTCACCAATAGCATTGCTAAATGCGAGTATGAAAAGAACAATAATAGTAACGATGGCTTCTGGGACAATATAAGTAGCATTGTATCCAAGGGTATAAATCATAGGATTCATGCCTTCAGGAGCATAAGAACTAAAGAATATATAACCTGAAATTACATGGCAAATGTATCTTCCCAAAACACCCACGAGATAGCCTTTGATCAGATTGTATTTGGATTTACCTAGTTTGAATTTTGGATTACTGAAGATACCAGATAAACCAAGACATCCAAAAGCCAAAGGATAATCTAATAAAATCTGCAATGGATGATAGATATATGGCCCAGTAATTAACTGAAGAATACCATAAGCTATACCAGTTATTAAGCCAACTTTTAAACCATAGAGATACCCGATAAAGCAGATAAAAAACATACTAAATAAGGTTATGGAGCCACCAAAAGGTAAAGAAGCGAACTTAATAAATGAGGTTACAACTGCTAGTGCAATCGCAACTGCTGAAAATACTACCTGTTTGGTTTTCATTTTCTTGTTGCTTTTACTAAAGACTGCAATTGCTGATAAAAACAGAAGTAGTAAGATAACCAGACCAATGTAGCCTGCCATGGTGAACATCAATTCTCCTTCTTCTGTCTCTTTAATAAATAGGTCGAAAATACTTTGAAACATAAAAAAACCTCCTTATGTATGCATAGGAGGGGCCACTTGCTTGAATGCTTCCTTACGCCGGTATTAACCGGATCAAGTAGTGAGGGTCAGTAACAAATTATATATGTCAAATCAAAAAAGATTCTTCATAAAAATCTATACTTCTCAGCCGAGTGCTCCCCTAGCGAAAATGTTTGAAAAAATGCTATTTATATTATTTAATAAATAACACTTTAACTAACGATAAGTATAGCAGTTCATGATTAAAAGTCAAGGACTTTTTTAGAGATGTATCACATGTTTTTACTTACAAGTGTTCAAATCTAATTATTCATCACCCCTTAAATTTAGGTAAGTGTTATAAAGATCTAAAATACCATATCCCCATTGTTTATTAGGATAAGTAATATTTGGATCCCTTTTTGCACCACGAATTAATAAATTTTTAATTTCCACTGTATCAATAAGTGTATATCTACCTCGCAAGATACCCCACTCTAATAACATGGCAGCTACTCCTGCAGTATGAGCAGCAGCAATACTAGTCCCAGAAGCCACTTTGTACCCATTATTTGGAGCTGGTCCAATGATATTAACACCTGGGGCTGCGAAAGCTGGAGCAATTTCATTAGTCCGTGTATATCCATTACTAGCATTGATAAATAAACTCTGGTTTAGATAGTCATATGCAGTAACTACAATAGGAATAAAAGTATTTGCGGGAGATGTTAATGTATATTCAGGATCTGGTTTTATAAAATAGGTTTCATCACCAATAAATTGGTGTATTGGTAACCAAACATGATAATTTAAGGTAAGATTACTACTAGTATATACTCGGAATCGCCAGATGCCTTCGGTAGGATTAGTGAATCTTACGAGAATAAGTTCATCGCCTGATTGTGATTCCACAATCTGATAATCAAGATTAATGATTGTTTTTTCAAATACAAATCTTATTTCCCTGGTCTCACCTAGCCTTGCAGGTATACGAGGTATATATTCGCCTGTTGGGGATAGTATATCTATAGAAAATGTATTGGGCGTAATGCCCCATAATTCCATTGAAAACCCTGATTCATTCGGCCCAACATTTAATTCGACGGTATCATATTCAACTGAACTATTAAGTGTACCAAAATAGTGGTGTCCTCGATTACCTTCATTACCTGCTGCAATAACTACTGATATCCCACTTTGAGATGCTAAGGTAGAAAGATAACTGCTTAACGCACCACGTTCATCATGGGCACCTTGAGAGGTGCCAATTCCTATGAAGAGAGAAAGCGGTCTCTTAACTCTAGTTGCCGAATTCACAAGGTATTTTATTCCATTCATAAGATCATTTTTTTGAAAACAAATTACACCGTCCGGAATACGCCAGAAATCCCTTGTGAATTTTTTTGCTGGTTTTAGTTTTACAACCACGATTTCGGCATCTGGGACAACTCCTGTAAAATTATTTTCAAGACTTCTGGTACCAGCTGCAACTCCTGCAAGATAAGTACCATGACCATCTTCATCGACAGTTGGGACGACAGATAAAGGGTCTGCACTAACTAAAGCTGAATTTAATTGAGATTGAATATATTCTGTCCCATAATTGAAACCTTCGGGTCTTGAAGTTTCACTTTCAATGGTTTGATCCCAGATTGATAGTATTTTTGATGTACCATCAGCATATTTAAAAGCATTGTGAGTATAGTCGATACCGGTATCAACAACACCTATTAATACACCCTGCCCTCGTAAGTCTAAATTAGGGGTATTACGAACTCTTGTGATACCGGATGCTTCAACGCTTGCAATATCTAATAACCCATAAACATTTGGATAAGCACCATATCCGTATAAATGAATCAAATTTTTTGGTAGATCAACAATAGGAGCATATACATTATATGTATCACCATCCAAATTATCATAACAAATATTTAGTCTGGTAGAGATATCATTGAGTGCTTCACCATATTTTATCATAAAATCAGCATAATCTTCATTTAAAATTCGACTTCTGCATTCTTCATCCAATTTCGTTCATCTCCAAACTAAAAATACTAATATAATTAAATATATGAAGAAACAACAGTTTTATACTTTGTATAAAAATCAAATGTTTTCACCTCTTAAGCTATCAAAGGAGTTATAAATGTCTAAAATTCCATATCCCCATTCTTTATTAGGATAAATAATATTTGGGTCTCTTTTCGCACCCCGCAGCAATAAATTTTTGATTTCTACACTATCGAGTTGAGTATAGTTACCCCTTGCAATGCCCCACTCTAAAACCATAGCTGATATTCCGGCTGTATGTGCTGCAGCAAAACTTGTTCCTGTGACAGTAGTATAGCCATTATTAAGTGTTGGAGCAATTAGGTTAACCCCTGGAGCAGCAAGATCTGGACTAATATTTTGATTTCTAGTAAATCCTCTGCTGGCACTAATATATAAACTTTGATTCGTGTGATCATATGCTGTTACTATAATTGGAACAAATGTATTTCCGGGTGAGGTAAGAGTGTATTCCGGGTCTGGCTGTGTAAAATAGGTTTCATCACTTAAAAATTGGCGTATTGGTAGCCAAATGTGATAATTTAAAGTAAGATCACCACTTGCATATACTCGAAAACGCCAAATACCCTCCGTAGGGTTTCGAAATCTGACAAGAATAAGTTCATCACCTGTTTGCGCCTCTACGATCTGATAATCAATAAATATAACAGTTTCTTCAAAAACAAAACGAATTTCTCTTGTCTCACCTATCCTGGCTGGTATTCGAGGAATATATTCTCCAGTAGGAGATAGTATATCAATCGAGTAGGTATTTGGTGCATCACCCCATAATTCCATAGAAAAACCTGTTTCATTTGGGCCAACTCTCAACTCTACTGTATCATATTCACTTCCGGCATTAACCGTCCCAAAATAATGATGGCCACTATTACCTTCATTCCCGGCAGCAATTACAACTGCCACACCTCTTTGATCAGCTGTACTAGAAAGAAAACTACTTAGAGCACCTCGTTCATCATGTCCTCCTTGAGATGTACCAAGACCAATACAGAGCGAAATTGGTCTCAAAAACTTATTTGCTACAGCGATCAAATATTTTATTCCCAACATAATATCATTCTCTTGATAGCAAATTGCATCTTGTGGAATAGAGAAAAAATCCCTTATGAATTGCTTGGCGGATTTTAATTTTACAACTATAATTTCTGCATCTGGAACTACACCTGTAAAATCATGAGCATCATCTCTGGTGCCTGCGGCTATGCCAGCTAAGGCTGTTCCATGACCAATTTCATCAACACTTGGAACAACTGACAAAGGATCTGCGCTAGTTAAGGCTAAATTTATCTGCAATTGTGTATATTCTGTTCCATAATTAAAACCTTCCGGTTGTGATGATTCACTTTGAATTGTTTGATCCCAAATAGACAATATTTTTGATGTACCATCTGCATATTTAAAAGCATTATGTGTATAATCAATACCAGTGTCTATAATACCTATAAGTACTCCTTGACCTCTTAAATTTAAATTTGGTATATTTCGGACTCTCGTGACGCCTGAGGCTTCCACACTTGCAATATCTAAAAGCCCAAAACAACTTGGGTAGATGCCATAACCATATAAGTGAATAAGATTTTCTGGTAATGCACTGATCGGAACATATGCAACAGCATGGTTATAATCAATGATATCATAACACATATCATTATTTATAAATAAGGTATCCAAATCACTGTTATATTCTATAATAAAATCTGCATAATTTTCATCCATAATTCTGTTTCTACAAGCTGGATCCAATATTATTCACCTCCTATATGTAATTAAATATATGAAATAATATTTGCTTTATTCTTATTAGTATTTGCTTTATTCTTATTAGTATTTGCTTTATTCTTATTAGTATTTGCTTTATTCTTATTAGTATTTAGTTTATTCCTATTAGTATTTAGTTTATTCACATTAGTATTTTGTTTATTTACATTAGTTTTTGATTAAGTATTTAGGCTTAGTATTTAGTAATTATGCATTTTTTTAGTTGTATGAAAAGTCGAACCATGTTATAATTTCAATGATTGGGTTTATTTTTGCAATGTGAAGGATTACCTAAGAAAATCAGGGAAGATGGGATAAACTATAACATGGATGATAAGACTTTATTTAATAAAAGAAATCATATGAAAAAGGAAATTATGGATTTGTATTCCAATATTTCCATACCTAATGGTGTAATAAGTAATTTTATTGAAAAAGAAAACTATATTGAATTTATTTGTGATGATATAACTTATGCTGTGTTAATTAGTGGAGAAAATTGGGAAGAAATCAAAAATGAATTGCTTCTGAAAGAAGAGCGTAAATTGATGGAGAACTTACAAATTCAAGAATCAGAAAAACAGGATACGCTCACTAAATTATATAATAAAAAATATAGCCGACAAATCATAGAAGAATTCCTGAAGGAATCAGAACCCAATTCACATCATGCTCTTATGATTATTGATATTAATAATTTTTCAATTGTAAATGAAAATCTTGGATATTTATTTGGAGATACTGTTTTAATGAATATAGCAGACAGCTTGAGAAAAATATTCTATGAAACGGATATTGCTGCACGTATAGGTGGAGATGAATTTTTAATATTTTTAAAAAATGTGTCTAATCGCGACTTAATGCAAGAGAGAGCAGAAGAGATATGCTCTGTTTTTATGAATACTTATACAGGGGATAATAAGGATTATACTATGTCCTGCAGTATTGGAATGGCAATGTATCCAGCTGATGGATCTGATTATATGCAATTATTTACCAACGCAGATTCAGCACTTCTCCATGCTCGACAAAATAAACAGAATCATTTTATATTTTGTAAAGAAATAATAGATGATTCCGATGAAAATAATAATGATTGTTATGAAAAATATAATATAACGAAAACAAGAGCGTATGGAACCACCAATTTTGATAAGGAAATGACAGCATTTGCTTTTGATATTATGTCTCGAACTAAAGATGTGAATAGTGCCATTAATTTACTGCTAAATAAGGTGGTAGCACAATTTGACTGTAATCATATCTGTATTATTGAGAAATCAATGACGGATTTTAATTTTAAAATTACATATTTAGGTGGTAAAAACGGTATTAAATCTAGTAGTGATAAATATGATTTAAATACTACTCTTAACTTAAAAGATTTTGCAAATAATTTTGAAGAAAATGGTATCTTTTTTATTAATGATACAAGCCAATTACTACCAAGTGAGCATAAGAGTAGATTAGATTATATGAACATAAAAGCAGTACTTCAATGTGGCATATTTGAAGATGGTATATTTAAAGGTTGTGTTAGTATTGATGATTGCGAAAAACCAAGATATTGGACTCAATATGAAGTGGATTCTTTAGTTACAATAGCTAAGATAATATCTTCCTATCTGCTTAAACTACGTGCATCGGAACGTGCAAACCAAAAGCTTTACAAAATAAGAAATTTTGATGCATTAACAGGGCTGCCTACACTACATAAATTCAAAAAAGATGTTACACAGCTAATTAAGGAAAATCCGGAACAAAGTTACGCCATTATTTATTCAGACATCGGCCAATTTAAATATATTAATGATTCTTTGGGCTATGATATTGGGGATAAGATACTGTGTGATTTTGCCAACTTATTATCCGAAGAAGATTTGGAAATTGAAAAATTATGCAGAAGATCAGAAGATAACTTTTTAGCAGTCGTTAAAAACAAAGAGGAAGAAGTACTTAAGAAGTCTGTAATCTCTATAAATGAACAATTTAATATGATACAGAAAACAAAATATCCTGCTAATAAATTCGTTATAATTAGCGGGATCTCAGTGATAGATTCTTCAAAAGATATCTCAGTTGCTATTGACAATGCTAATAATGCAAGAAAAAGCGTGAAGGGTTCCTTAAAGACAGTATGTAAGTTCTTTGATACTTCTATGAAAGAAAAACTTGAGAGAGAAGCAGAGATAACTAATAACATGGAAGATGCATTAAAGAATAATGAGTTTATAGTATATTTACAACCTAAGATTGGCTTAAGTGAGAATAAATTAGTTGGCGCTGAGGCCTTGGTAAGATGGAAAAAAGAAGATGACACATTGATGCCTCCTAATGATTTTATTCCACTTTTTGAGAAGAATGGATTCGTTGTTAATTTAGATTTCTATGTTTATGAAGAAGTGTGTAAGTTGATTCGTACTTGGTTAGACGAGGGACTTCAGGTAGTTCCTATTTCTCTTAATGTATCTCGAATTCATTTAAATGATGAAGAATTTGTTAATGAAATTCAGAGATTAGTTGATGAATACAAGATACCGTATCATTTGTTAGAATTAGAATTGACGGAAAGTATATTTCTTAATAATACGGAAGTGGCACTTTTAACCATGAGAAATCTAAGAGAACTTGGATTTGGAGTTTCGATTGATGATTTTGGTGCCGGTTATTCCTCTTTGAATTTATTAAAAGAAATGGCTACTGATGTAATAAAATTAGATAAAGAATTTTTTGGACATGGTGAAATGCAAAAAGAAGAGCAGATTATTGTGTCTAGCATTATTAGCATGGCAAAGCAATTGAACATGAAGGTACTATCTGAAGGAGTGGAAACTCAGAAACAGTCTGACTTCTTAAAAAGTGTATATTGTGATATGGCACAAGGATTTTTGTATTCTAAGCCAATGCCAATATCAGAATTTGAAAAATTAATAAGACAACAATAGTAAGGTAATATAGGCTTAAAAGTTTCAAAATCCCCCCTATGTAGATATACTTAGTTCGTTAGTATATCTACATAGGGGGATTTTCGTAATCATTAATATAATACATGGATGATATGAGAAAAAACATTGTAAGACTTCTAACATAGTATATAATAAAGTGGAAGATCAGATTTAATTTCATAATCTAAAACGTAAAAGTTTAGATGGAACAATTGAAAGGAGTTAACGATGAAATTTAGTAATGGATGTTGGTTACAAAGGGAAAGAACGGAATGCTTCAGTCCTGCTGAAGTAAATGAAACAAAGAGAAATACGAATAGTATCAATTTTTGTGCACCGACACATAAAATTAATCGCAGAGGGGATACGTTAGGTGGACCTAATTTAACAATTAAAATTTCCGCACCAATGCCGGAGGTTCTTCGTGTTCAAACATTTCATTATATGGGTGTTGTAGACCATGGACCTAATTTTGAACTTGAGTTAGATGATAATGCAGAATTATTAATTGAAGAGTCAGAAGGAGTCTATAAGTTATCTAGTGGTTCTTTGAATTTAGTTATTGATAAAAAAACTGCAACAATGCAGTTTAATAGAGATAATTATAAGCTAACAACCAGTAAACCTCGTGATTTAGCTTATATGAAAACAGATTTTAAAGGTCTTGCTTATGAAACAGATAATCAGGATGCTTATATGAGGGAACAATTAAGTTTATCAGTTGGAGAATTAATCTATGGTTTGGGAGAACACTTTACACCTTTTATTAAGAATGGCCAGACAGTTGATATATGGAATGAAGATGGTGGTACTTCAACTGAAATATCATATAAGAATATTCCTTTCTATCTATCTAACAGAGGATATGGTATATTTGTAAATCATCCCGAGAAGGTTTCGTTTGAAGTCAGTACCGAGATGGTTAAGAAGGTAGAATTCTCTGTTCCTGGAGAAAGTTTAGACTATTTTATATTTAATGGTCCGACCATGAAGGAAGCCATTTTGCGCTATACTGATTTAACTGGTAAACCGGCACTTCCGGCACCTTGGACTTTTGGCTTATGGTTATCTACCTCATTTACTACCAATTACGATGAAGCAACTGTAACCGGTTTTGTTGATGGTATGGCAGAGAGAGAGATTCCATTAAGCGTATTTCATTTTGATTGTTTTTGGATGAAAGGATTTAATTGGTCAGACTTTCAGTGGGACAAGGATGTATTTCCAGATCCTGTAGGAATGTTAAAACGTTTAAAAGAAAAAGGTCTAAAAATTTGTGTTTGGATAAACTCTTATATTGCTCAAGAATCCATATTATTTGAAGAAGGTATGAAGCATGGATATTTTGTAAAAAGAACCAACGGAGATGTATGGCAATGGGATATGTGGCAGCCAGGTATGGCTTTGGTTGATTTTACAAACCCTGCAGCGTGTCAGTGGTTCGCTTCTAAATTGGAAGTACTGATGGATATGGGTGTGGATTGCTTTAAGACTGATTTTGGCGAGAGAATACCTACTAAGGACGTTGTATATTACAATGGAGCCGATGCAGTTAAAATGCATAATTACTATACATATCTTTATAATAAGACAGTATTTGATTTATTGGAAAGAAAACGTGGCAAAGGTAATGCGGTATTATTTGCAAGAAGTGCTACCGTTGGAGGACAAAAATTCCCTGTACATTGGGGTGGAGACTGCTGGTCAGATTTTGAATCCATGTCTGAGAGTTTAAGAGGTGGGTTATCCTTGACCATGTCGGGATTTGGTTTTTGGAGCCATGATATTGGTGGTTTCGAAGATACTTCAACACCAGACGTTTATAAGAGATGGGTGGCTTTCGGTTTAATGTCTTCACATTCCAGATTACATGGAAGCAGTTCTTATCGTGTACCATGGGTTTATGATGATGAATCAGTAGAGGTAGCTAGATACTATACGAAATTAAAAGCTTCTTTAATGCCTTATCTATATAGAAATGCAATTGAAACAAGTAAAACAGGTATTCCTACAATGAGAAGTATGGTATTGGAATTCCAAAATGACCCGACATGCCAATACTTAGACAAACAATATATGTTTGGTGATAGTTTATTAGTAGCTCCAATCTTTAATGAAGAGGGAATGGCAGAATATTTTGTTCCTGAAGGCAATTGGACTAATTTCTTATCGGGAGAAAAGGTTATTGGCGGAAGATGGATTAAGGAACACCATGATTACATGAGTATTCCATGTCTTGCAAGAGAGAATTCCATCATAGCTGTAGGTGCAGTGGATACAAAACCGGAATATGATTATGCAAAGGATGTTACATTGAAAGTATTCCAATTAGCAGATGGAGTAGAAGCTAATACGAAAGTTTACAATATGGCAGCTGATGTAGAACTTACTGCTTCTATAATAAAAGAGGGCAATAAGATTACGATTCAGGTTCAAAGCTTTGGTGAAGGTAAACCTTATCAGGTATATCTTCATGATATCAAAAATGTAGCAGTTGTAGATGGCGGAGTTACCCAGGTGACGGAACAAGGAACTATAATTATTCCTAATACAATTCATGATAATGCTACAAACACCTTGATTTGTACATTGAAATAAATATTAGTTTATACTTTCTTAGAAGAAACTTCTAACTATGCAAACAGAATGATAGGAGTTTCTTCGAAGCCACTGAAAAAGTCTCCTCGAGAGACTTGACATGAATAAAGCTGTATATATATTCGTTTGGGCGTAGACCGGCTGACAAGGCTGTTTATGTCCGACTAGAGATTCAGTAAAAAACAGCGCTGTTTGCGCTGTTTTTTATATCATTGAAGCTCTACAAAGGACATGCCGCCGGAAGGTAAGGTAGCCCAAACGAATATATATACAGCTTTATTCATTCTGAAACTATACCGGAGACTTTTTCAGTGGCTTCTTTTCTTTTGGTCAGTTTTTTATGCTCAAAGACTTGACAAAAGGTCAGAATATAGATTAAATGTTATAAGAGAATTGAGACGTAAATTATCTATAAGGATGGGAGTTTTATATGAACAAATATAAGAGTAAAAACAAGGATCTATTATATGGGTTTAAACGAGGAATTCCTATAGCACTCGGATATATACCGGTATCTTTTACCTTTGGACTAATGGCAGTTACCGGTGGGTTACCAGTTTGGTTAACTATCTTTATCTCCGTAACAAATTTAACCTCAGCCGGACAATTTGCAGGAACTAATTTAATTCTCGCTGGTGCAGGTTATTTGGAGATTACTCTTACAACCTTTATTATTAACATTCGTTATATGCTTATGTCATTATCTTTATCACAGAAGATAGAGAAAAAGATGCCGCTTTATCAAAGATTAATATTCGCCTATGGAATAACTGATGAAACCTTTTCCGTGGCTTCCATGGAACATGGGAAATTATCCTTTTCTTATTTATTAGGATTAATAATTGGACCGGTTCTTGGATGGACATTTGGAACGGCCATGGGAGCAATCGTATGCACTAAATTGCCTGATGGCTTAAGTAATGCAATGGGGATAGCTTTGTATGGAATGTTTATAGCAATTATTGTGCCACCAGCTAAGAAGTCCAAATCTGTTTTAGGGATTGTCATAATATCCGTAGTTGTAGTGTGTATATTAAAATACATACCTTTGTTTCAAGTGATATCTTCTGGTTTTCGAATTATTATTGCAACTGTTCTCGGAGCTGGAATTGGGGCATATCTATTCCCCATAAAAGATTATATAGAGGAGGCATCTGATTATGAATAGAGCATTTGTAGCAATATTGATGATGGCTCTAGTAACCTATATCCCAAGAGTTATTCCCGTATCTATATTCAGAAAAGAAATTAAATCAAACTATATAAAATCTTTTTTAAGATATGTTCCTTATGCAGTATTAGGAGCACTTACTTTCCCTGAAATAATCTATTCCACTGGAAATCCAATTACTGCAATATGTGGAACCCTAGTTGCATTATTTTTAGCATATAAAGAAAGAAGTTTAGTAGTAGTAGCACTTGCTGCAATTCTTACTGTATATTTAACTAATTTAATTATATAACACAAATGGCTGGTTCACATAGAGTGATCCAGCCATTTGTATTATATAATTTTTCTATTAAACCTACATTTATAGAAATTATTCAGCAGTAGTTTCAGTAGAAGTATCAGTTGTAGTATTTGTATCAGTTGTAGTATTTGTATCAGTTGTAGTATTTGTATCAGTAGTAGATTCATCTGTTGTATCAGATGTATCTGATGTAGTTGAATTTGTATCTGCTGTAACTAGAGTTGTTTTACCCATAACAATGGTATCCCAAACTTCAGTATTAATTGTAGTAGCATAATCCTTCTTTATGTTTTCATATTCGGCATTGAATGCATCTTGCTCAGCTGTAGAAATTGCAGCTTTTACTGCTTCATCATAACTTTCAGTTGAACTATTATTAACCATCTTAATGATGTAATAACCATAATCTGTTTTAACTATTTCTGTTGAATAAGCATCGTTTTCCATAGTAATAGCAGCGTCTTGATATGCTGTTTCAGCATTGGTATCACCATATACAAAGTTTAATTTATCGGTTGTAAGTTTTGTATCAGCTTCTGTAAGTGCAGAGAATTCTTCTCCGGCATTTACTTTTTCTAAAGCAGCAGTTATAGAATCCAAGGCAGCCTTTTTTTCATCTTCAGATAAATCAACTTTATTATAGCTTGCATCTAGACTTGTGGTAGGAGCAAATAAATATTCTGTATCATATTGTCTATAATCATCATATTTAACAGTATCAGTGATAGCTTGATCATCAATATCAAAGCCTTCGATTAGTTGGTTGTAATACTTTTCGCCAACGACTACTTTCTCAAGAGTCTTTAAGAGAACTTCTTCAGTAAAGCCAGTAATCTTTAATTGCTCTTCAGTAATATTTGTTAGAAGTTCATCAACCTTAGTTTGATTTGCTGTCTTCTCTTCATCTGTTAAGGCATAACCTGCTTCAACAGCTTTACCATAAAGTATTTCATACATAATAGCAGTATCCATTACATATTGTTTTGATTGATCACGCATGGTCACGCCTTCAGCATACTCCATGTCCCAATAACTGGATCCATAATATTGCTGATAAGCTGCATCGTAAGAAGCACCCGTTGCTTCTACAGCAAAGATATAATACATCATTTCATCTAAATAAACTTTTTGATCACCTACAGTAACCACTAAAGTGCCTGCTGCGTCTGATTCCTTTTTGCTACATCCTGTAGCGAATGTCATTCCAATTGCTAATATACATACCAATAAGAGGGACACTATTCTTTTTGTTTTTTTCACTTTACATCCTCCATTAATTAAAATACTTAGTACATTTACATGCATCTGGCCATGAGTACACGCACATTCTATTTTAAACCTTTTTTGCTATAAGTCAAGGTGAATACTAAAGTTCACAGAATTTACTTATTTTTATTCATGCAAACGGCGTATCATTTTATATACAATACAGTTTTCAATTACTAAGGGTTTTGCGTGGGCAAAAAAGATGATTCCATCACTTGGAGCTATGATCTGAGATCTTACCTCGCCCTCAATGGGATCTACAACTTCAGCCAGTATATCACCAAATGCAACTTCATCTCCGGGTTCTTTAAATCTGCGATAGATACCGGAAACATCAGCTCTAATCGACATTAATGTTTCTTCTTCCAGTGTAGTGGCTATAAAACCACTATGACAGTTATATTTGATAATACCCATTCTGGTAAGAAAACGTAACACAGAGGATACAGCCTGCTTAGCAGATTTTTCATCAATTCGGTCAGTTGCACTCGTGTAAACAGAGAAGGCATTACTTCCATTTATTTGCCAGTTATAATTTAAAGTACCAGTATCTATGGGTTGAGGTTTACGGGTAACTACATAGGGAAGACCAAAAAGATTTGCAAGGCTTATATTCTGAAAACCAGTTTCCATCATGCGTACATGTGGGATAAAATCTCCGGGAGTATGAAAGCTGGCAAACTGAATTCCATAACTGTAACCTTTTACTGCATCGAATATACCAGCTGCAATACGTTTCGTAGTATCACTGCCTTCCTGACCTGGAAACATACGATTAATATCAGTATTATCCATAGCCCAAAAGCGTTTCTCAATATTGATGGAATAATGATTGATAGAAGGGATAACCATAATCTCATTATTGTTAATAATAGCGCCGATTTTCTCGAGTTTTGAAAGTGTTTTTATAATTTGAGAACATATATAAAGCTGTTGGACTTCATTACCTCTAGTAGGTCCTACAATACAAGCGGATTTTTCTCCTTTGCCAAAACGATATCCAAGAATATTCATCTCTCCTCGAAAGGGCGATTTGATGGTATAGATAGTATCCTTATACATTATAAATCACCTCCCAATATCCTGACAATTAAAGAACCACAGTTAACAACTGGATATTCACGCAAAGTGAAAACCATACCATCGCAGGGAGCTATGATATGCTGCTCTATATTTCCGGTTAAGGTATTTACGATATCGCCTATTACGTCTCCTTGCTTAATCCCTTTCCAATGTTCCACGGCAGGTAAGAAGATTCCGGCAGCGTCTGCATGTACTATAGTAACTTCTCTGTGACCTTCTGAAGAAATAATTGGTGTTTTTGGGGTAATTACATCACCATTCCACATTCCGGTTTCTTTCAGTAAACAGAAGATACCTTCTGTTATTTGCTCACCATATTGTTTGGTTATCCTCATGCCGGCTCCCATTTCAACAGCAATTGTGGGTACACTATTGGTATTAAGAGTGTGTGCAAGAGTGGCATTTTGTACGGTTGCAGACGCATGAACCCATACAAAATCTAGATTTAGTAGTTTAGCATAGGGTAATAACATAGCGGCATTTTCTTCAATCATTCTAACCTGAGGAATTTCTCTGAGAAATATATTGCTGGAATGTAAATCAACACATAATTCAGCACCTAGAATATCTTCTACAATTTTTGCAGCTGCAAATTCTGCCATATCGCCATCTAGCTTACCCGGAAAGCATCGATTCATATCTAAATCAAAGGTCGGAATACCCCTAGTTATGGAGTCCATACCAAGTGGATTTAGACTAGGATAAATATCTATAACACCCTGAAGTTGATGAATATTTGCGTTGATTCTACGAATTAATTCATAACAAATATATTGACCTTCCAATTCATCACCATGGATACCGGTGACAATACAAATACGTTTTTCTTTTCCTGTCATATGCAAAGGTTCCAGTCTGTTTTTTAGTATGTGCATATTCTCTAATACAGGGAGATCAATGGATAATACTTTTTTTATCATGATGTTTACTTCCTTTCCATGAAAAAGGGGGTATCCCAGAACACTGTATTTATATGATATCTACAATATTTAGGACGTCCCTTGCTACTAATATCATACTATAAATTGCATAAAGTGTAAACAAAGTTTTAGCAAATCTATGTATACTTCAACATAAATTCAACATGTTTTGAATCAGAAATCAATCAGCAGAAGAGAAGAAACAATTTACTTTGCCCTTTTGATTATGCTATAATAGTAAGGTCGTACTAAATGTGACATAAAAAGGAGAAGAACATGCAATTAAAGAAAAGAATAGGGTTTATATTAATAACAATGTTAGTGTTTAGCACGCTAATTCTAACCGGATGTACTAAGAAAAATGAGACAGCAGATGATATTGTTAATGAAGAAACGAATAGTCAGGAAGATACAATACAAACCGAGGACAATACTGCAAGTAGTACAGAGAACAGTACAGAGAACAGTGCAGAAAACAGTACTGAGAGCAGTTCTGATGCTGATAAAGAAAATGTTACCTCTGATGCAACAGGTAAATTAGCATTATCAGTAGGTGATGCAACGATAAATTTAGATGAATTAATGTATTACATCTATTCCATTGAAGATGAAGGTAATTACTACGATCAGATGTATCAATCTTATTATGGCATGGGATATTGGGACACCGAGCAAGAAGAAGGTGTTACCATGCGTGATGTGGCTAAGGATTATGTAATGGATACGGCAGTTATGTATGAAATACTTTATGATAAGGCTATCGAAGCAGGATATACACTTACAGAGGAAGAAACAGCAACTTGTGTAAGTAATAGTGATCAGATATATGAAGTTTTAACGGTAGATCAGTTAAAAGTGAGTGGTTTAATGAAAGATGTTTTAGTTAAGGTCTATGAAAAAATGACGTTAGCTGAGAAATATTATACTTTCATTACAGAAGGTTTAGGTATTGATGAAAAAGCAATTACGGAAAATATTAACAAAGAAGATTATAAGCAATACGATACAAAATGCCTTTATGTAGCAAACACAAAATATGATGAATCTAATAATTCGGTTGAAATGACAGAAGAAGAAAAAGAAAAGGCAAAGAATTCTATTGAGAATGCATTAAAAAAGGTCAAGGCAGGCGAGGATTTTGATACTATAGTTGGAGGAGATGAAACGGTTCTTACAAATGATATTACATTTGTAAGTGGAGATCAAACCGTTGCAACCGAATATGAAGATGCTGCTGTTGCTTTATCAGTAGGAAATAACAGCGAAATTGTTGAAACAACAGATGGGTATTATATCATACAATTAGTAGATGATAGTTCTACAGAAAGCTATGACACCGCAGTAGCAGATGCAATCTCAGCAGCAGAAACAGAAGGATTTGATAAAGAATTTGAAGTAATGAAAAAAGATTATGAAGTAAAGATTAATAATGAGGTATGGGATACTATCGTTATGGGTGACACAACAACTATAAAGGCTGAATAGTTACGGAATATTATGCTGTCATTAGATGGATTGAATCAGGATTTCCTTTACTCAATTGATGGGGAAGAAACTGCAGTAAGCGGTGCTCAGTTAATGAAATTTGGCTTAAATATTCCTCACGAATTAGGTTGGGGAGATTTTAGAAGCAAACTTTATCGATTGAAGGGAATTCTATAGTAAATAATAATACCGTCAATATCAGACAGATGATGTTGGCGGCATTTTTTCTCAGTATATGAATATAATTATGGACACAGTAATAATAAGCGTTTATAATGATAATAATTTTAATGGAAAAAACTACCGTTTTCGTATTTAGAGATAAGTATGGAATAGTAGAAAAATAGTGGAGGTATTATGAGAAGAAAAGATAGAGAGATAACAGAAATTGAAAAGATTGTTGATATTATGAAAAAATGTGATGTATGTAGGTTAGCATTATTTGATGAGGAATATCCGTATATTGTGCCATTGAATTTTGGTGTACAGTATGATGGTGAGAAGATTGAGCTGTTTTTTCATGGAGCTAATATGGGTAAAAAGCTTACTCTAATCAATGAAAATAATAAAGCAGGATTTAATATGGATTGTTCTCATAAATTAATTACAGGGGATAAAGCTTGTGATTACACCATGGAGTATGAAAGTGTAATCGGACAAGGTATCATAACAATATTATCTGATGCTGATAAAATAGCAGCACTTGATTCTATTATGAGAAACTATTCTAAAGATGCTAATTTTGAATACAATGATAATTACGTAAAAGCGGTAACCGTTTTTAAATTATCAGTTACCGGGGTTACCGGTAAACAATTAAAAAGGGAAGGTTCTATGTGAAAATTATATAGTTTATTGGTTATGTAAATTATCTGTACGGAGGTTTCTATGTTGAAACTATTAGATATGATTGCTTTAAGAATGAAACGCCAGTGCCTAGTAACTCCATCAGGCGAGTCTACATATGACTCGTTATTTAACCTTATGTCACCTGTCTCTACTACCTATTGGTGTGAACCGGGTAATCCTCCTACCTTGCCTTTGCATGTGGATTTTGATGATTTTGTTTATAATTCAGAACGACGATCTCGGCGTGATATATTAAAAGGGAGATTTGGTGGTGGCTCTATCGCCTATGTGACCAAAGAAGATTTGGAGGTATTTGCCTGTTTATATAAGAAAGAGATTAGCAGACTTTCAAGTAGACAGTTCGAGTTATTGGATCTGTTAGAGCATGAAGGTCCGATGAACATTGGTCTTATGAAAGAAATTACAGGGATGCTTGTGAAAGATATTACGCCTGTTTTGCATAAATTACAAGAAGCTTTTTTAATTTATGAAGATCAAGTTGATAATGAAGGTGACAGAGGATGGTATTTGTTTGAAAGTGAATTCCCGGAAATTGATTTGAACAAATACTCTATAACCCAGGCATTACAACTGGTAATACCAAGATTTGCGTATCTATGTGTTTTCTTTGATGAATCAATGTTAAAATCTTATTATAAACTTCCTCAAAAATTACTGAAAGAATCGCTCTCAAGTCTTATTGATGGTGGAATAGTGAGGGCTGTTACGTTAGAAGGAAAAATTGGCTACATGCTAAATGAAGACTATAACAATCTGATTGATGAAACAATAGAAAATAATATTCCTCCCGTACTTTTATTGCAACGAAACGACTTTTTCGTAAAATCGCAAGTAGAGGAATTAAAAGTACGGTTTACTTCACAGTGGGATACCTTGTACTATTTGCTTATAGATGGGATAATACAGGGAGCAGTTATGGGGCGTTTTAAGTTTGGACCACATGTGATTGAAGACATTGTACTGGATCTATCGGAAGCAGATAAGGAATGCAGAAAGAATGAGATCATAGAGGCTGTTCAGGAAATTTTCAACCCTATTAATAGCCCAATAAAACGGTACGATGGAAAAGATTATAATTGACATGAAAACACGCGGATGGGTTAGGTTTCATCATGACAAAAGGACTGTTGCAAAATATATTATTTGGCAATAGTCCTTTTTTAGATTACTAATTTATTTAATGAGTCTTTTAATTATTAATATAGATCCTTGCCTGCCAACTTATAATCTGCGATGGATAATTTTCTGATAATATCAATTCCGTATGGACACTTAGGTGTGCAGAGACCACATTCGGTACACTTATCAGCCTTAATATCCAATGTAGCATAACGCTCCATGGCTAAGCCTTTGTTACCGAACCAGAAACGTAAACGCTCTTTTAGAGCATAATCGGAGGCATTGGTAACAATTCCATCTCCCATTTGTCTGTCATAATATCCTTCATACTTAAATACCTCAGGTATTGGTATCCCTTCTGGACATGGAATACATTTACCACATTGTCTACAGACATAATCACCTAATTCAGGTGCATTGGTATAAAGATTTTCTATCTCTTCCTCAGTCATTGGAGTAAATTCTTCCGCATACTTTAAGTCAGTTTCTAACATTTCACGATTATTGATACCCGTTACAACAATAGAAACAGGTTGGCTAAAAGCATAACGGAATCCTTGCTCAGAGGATCTCCATAGTAATCCATCTGCTACCGGTTTCATAAGAATAAGTGCCGATTCTTTAGCAAGTGCCAAAGGAACTAATTCCTCTTGTATCTCAGGAAAATTAAAGTGATCATAATAATTTATGGTAGTCATAACAGCATCAAATGGATATTCTTTCAGGGCTCTTATTAAAACATCGGGTTGACCATGCATGGAAATACCAATAAATTTAACCTTGCCTTCCTGTTTTGCTTGTAAAGCTCCAGAAAGTGCTCCGTCAGGTCCTAAAATAGTGTCAAGTTCCTTCATGGTGCCGACACCATGCATTATTAATAAATCAACATGATCGGTGCAAAGATTTTTGAGGCTTCGATCAAGAGATTCCAGACATTTATCTTTTGTCCGATCTCCGGTCTTTGTTGCAAGTATGTATTCGTCACGCCTATTTGCCACGGAACGACCTATTTTACGTTCTGATTCACCATTACCATAACTAGCAGCTGTTTCAATATAATTTCCGCCAGCATCTAAATAACTGTTTAAAAGGTATTCTGCCTCTGCAACAGGAATCTCTAAAAGATGAAATCCACCAAATCCTAAAAGTGAAGTTTTCAATCCTGTTTTACCAAATTCTCTTTTCTCCATAATAACTCCCATCTGCGTGCTTTAGCACGCATTTAAATCAGGAGGGTGAAATATCTTTTGATTTCACCTTACTCCCAACTGCGTGCTTTAGCACGCATAACAAATTGATAAATGGCTACTGTGTATGAATTATATTATAAGATTATTCTACTCAAACATCAATATAATTGAAACATATGTGAAATAATAAGATGGTACCTAATGGTTAAAATCTTATGTGAAGGAAATAAAACTATGAAGCAAAATGATAATACAAACGATAACATCAAAATTACAACAAATGAGAATCTTACAACAAATGGCATGCGCAAAATTCCTATAGGCTCTAATGTGTTATATAAACCAGCGGATGAGCCTCTTTCTGAGTGTAATCCAGACAATGGCGCTTTTTTTGAAGAGAGAAGTAACCCATTAAGTAGCAAAGGCAATTAGTCCAGGTAAAGGGAAGCTATTATCTGATTCATAATTTACTGGATCAATTGTTCAATAAAAAATTTTGCAGCCGTAGATTGAGGAATATTCCCATTATAGGCAGCTACTAATTTTCTGGAAGGCAACACTTCTTTTGTATTAATTAATACTAGATTAGACTGAGCATCCTTTAAGCAGAAATCTGGAACAAAAGCAATACCCAATCCTATTTTTGCTAAATCTATTAAAAGATCATTACTGCTAAGTTCTATGGCAGGTACTAAATCTAAGGAATGCTGAAGGAAAAGATTGTGTAAGAATTCACTAGTAGTTGAGTATTTGGTTAACATTAGGATAGGGTAGTTTTGTAACTTTTCTAATGTTACCGTGTCTTCCTCAAAAGGGAAAAAGTCAGGGTTACAAATGAAAACATCATGAAATTCCAGTATTGGTTGAATAAACATGCTATTAATCAAGGAAGAATTTGGGGAATTTGTAACAACAATATCCACTTGATTTGTCTCTAACATCTTTGCACATTGAAATGATGTACCATTTGTTACTTTGATATGAACCTCTGGATATTTTCTATGGAAATCTTTTAGAAAAGGTACCAAATAATAACGACATATGGTATCACTGGCACCAAGACGCAGTTGACTCTCACCTAGAGCAGCTGCTTCTAGGAGTTGGTTCTCACCACGATTAATTAAATTGATAGCCGGTTCTATGTGTTTGAATAATAATTCGCCTTCCTTAGTTAATGCAACTTTCTTAGTACTGCGGATGAATAAGGTTTGGTTTAGGCGTGTTTCTAATACCTTAATTGATTGACTCACAGCAGATTGGGAAATAAAAAGTGAGGAGGCAGCCTCAGAGAAACTGAGGGTTTTAGCTACAAAGTAAAATACTTTATAGAGTTCATAATTAATATCCATGGTAATGTTCCTTTCCTTCTCCTTGGTTGTTTACGGGTTATGTTCTTGGTATAATCTCTAGCCAATATCCATCAGGGTCACTAATAAAATAGATGCCCATAGCGGTATTTTCATAGCATACACAATTCATTTCCCTGTGTTTCGTAAGAGCAGCATCGTAGTCATCAACTATAAATGCTAAATGGATTTCATTATCTCCTAAATTATAAGGTTTTTGCCAATCTCTCATCCAGGTCAATTCCAGTTGGTGGTTCGTTTCATTATCACTTAGAAAAACGAGGATAAAACTTCCATCTTCTGCTTTATTACGTTTCACTTCTTTCAGACCTAATGCATCTTCATAAAATTTTAGAGAAGCCTCTAAATTAAAAACGTTAAAATTATTATGTGCAAATGTGAACTTCATAGTAGTTCCTTTCTGCGCTCTTTGCGCTAAACAATAAAATTTTGTCCTTCTTCTTTTATATTCATAATACTATCTGTGTATTCCTTAGCTTGGTCCATATTCTGTAATTTATCAATTACTGTGTAATCTCTCCAAAAATGCATAGGAAAAACATGTTTTGTATGAGTGATTTTCATAAAATGATCGAAACCCCACCAGAAACGATCCTCCTGTCGTGGATCCAATGGAACAAAAGCAATATCAATAACTTTATCTTTTAGTTTGTCCATTTCTTGTTCAAAACGCCCGGTCATATTGTTGTATTCATCATCAGTTTCACCTTGCCAAGTCCACCAATTTAAATCTCCGGCATGATAAATGACCTTGTTTTGGTATGAAATGATAAATGCAACCCCTTCATCAGTTGAGGTTAGTGTCTCAACAAGAAGAGAAGAATCAGTCACTGAATTATCTTTGATAGAAGATGATTCAGTTGGATTCTCATTTACAATAGGAAAACTTTTCTTTGCGTTCTTACCAATGTAGACGATGTGTTGCCTTACAAACTCGGGTATATTATTACGATCCATATAGGAATCATTCATACGTATGTCATTAGATAAGATAAAGGTGATATTAGGATAATCATTTGCCAAATCAAAAATCTTCTTATCAAAATGGTCCTGATGTTTATGACTGGCAAATACATAAATGTGTTTGTCTGCATCAAAAGTTGGGATATTGCCTTTATAATAATCAAATAACATTACGATATCCTCCATCTCAACACTAAAACAGCTGTGATGGATATAGGTTATATTCATATACATTACCTCCTTTTATAAATTTTTATCTACTTATTATTTTACATCATTTACTTGATTTTGTATAGATAGAAACTGTTTTTACATTAGGTATACTTATTAATAGATTAATATATATTAATTTTATTTATAAAAATCATATGATATAATATACATAAAGGAATAAAGATTATCACAGATTAAATTATAACAAAAGTAAATTTGCACCTGCCCATAGGCAGGTATTCAGGTTAGCGGCAATTAAGATAAAGGAGTGGAATACTATTATGAGCAGTGTGAAGAGAATCTATGTAGAAAAGAAGTCCCCTTATGCAGTAAGAGCTAAGGAATTAAAGGGAGAATTAAGAAGCTATCTGGATATGAAGAAATTGGATCTTGTCAGAGTTTTAATCCGTTATGATGTAGAGAATATTAGTGCAGATACTTATGAGAAGGCACTTGGTACGGTTTTTTCAGAGCCACCCATCGATATTGTATATGAAGAGACATTCCCAGGAGATTCGAAAGATAAAATCTTCACTGTAGAGTTTTTGCCAGGTCAATTTGACCAAAGAGCAGACTCTGCTGAACAATGCGTAAAATTATTAAATGAAAATGAAGAACCAATCATTCGTTCAGCCACTACCTATGTACTTTCTGGAGACATCAATGACAATGAATTCGATAAAATAAAGGCATATTGCATAAATCCGGTAGATTCAAGAGAAACCAATGAACAGAAACCGAACACCTTGGAAATTGTCTTTGAAGATCCTGCAGATGTAATTACTTTTGATGGTTTTACAGTGATGGCAGAAGAAACATTAAAGAAATTGTATGATTCTTTAAATCTTGCCATGACATTTTTAGATTTTCTGCATATTCAGAACTATTTTAAGAAGGAAGAAAAACGTGATCCTTCTATGACAGAGATTCGTGTATTAGATACGTATTGGTCCGACCATTGTAGGCATACCACCTTCTTAACCGAATTAAAGAATATTCAGATCGAAGAAGGATATTATAAAGCTCCTATTGCAGCAGCATATGAGAAATACGTTGCTGATCGTAATGTACTTTACAAAGGAAGAGATGATAAATATATCTCATTAATGGATATTGCATTAATGGCTATGAAAAAATTAAAATCAGAAGGTAAATTAGAGGATATGGAGGTTTCAGATGAAATCAACGCTTGCTCTATCGTAGTGCCTATCGAAATAGATGGAAAGACAGAAGAATGGTTGGTGTTCTTTAAGAATGAGACACATAACCATCCAACAGAAATCGAACCTTTTGGTGGAGCAGCCACCTGCCTTGGTGGTGCAATCCGCGATCCACTTTCAGGTAGAGGTTATGTATATCAAGCGATGCGTGTAACCGGTGCTGCAGACCCCACCATATCATTAAAAGATACCCTAGAGGGTAAATTGCCTCAGAGAAAAATTGTAACCGGAGCGGCAAGCGGTTATAGCTCCTACGGTAATCAGATAGGACTTGCAACCGGTTTGGTGGATGAGATTTATCATCCTAATTATGTAGCGAAGAGATTGGAAATTGGTGCTGTTATGGGTGCCGCTCCAAGAAGAAATGTAATCCGTGAGAATTCAGACCCAGGGGATATCATCATCTTAATGGGAGGAAGAACCGGACGTGACGGTATCGGTGGTGCTACCGGTTCCTCTAAAGTTCATACAACAGAATCTATTGAAACTTGTGGAGCAGAAGTTCAAAAAGGTAATGCACCTACAGAGAGAAAGCTACAACGTTTATTTAGAAGAGAAGAAGTAAGTAAACTAATAAAGAAATGTAATGATTTTGGTGCAGGCGGTGTGTCAGTTGCTATTGGAGAGTTAGCTGATGGACTTCATATATTTATGGATAATGTACCAAAGAAATACGCAGGTCTAGATGGAACAGAGCTTGCAATCTCGGAATCTCAAGAGAGAATGGCTGTAGTTGTGGATGCAAAGGATGCTAAACAGATGCTTGTTTTTGCAGAAGAAGAGAACTTAGAAGCCGTAATAGTCGCAGAGGTTATGAAAGAACCAAGATTAGTTATGCTTTGGAGAGGAAAAGAAATCGTTAATATATCCAGAGCATTTCTTGACACCAATGGTGCGCATCAAGAAGCAGAAGCTATGATTACATTACCTTGTGAGAAGAATAATTATTTTAAGAAGGAAACGAAACTAGATAAGAATGCTGATGTAAAAGATAAATGGGTAGAAACCTTAAATGACTTAAATGTATGCTCCAAGAAAGGACTTGTTGAAATGTTTGACAGTTCAATTGGCGCATCTACAGTAACAATGCCATATGGTGGAAAATATCAATTAACACCAATCCAGACAATGATTGCAAAGTTACCCGTATTGAGAGGTAAATGTGATACTATCACTATGATGAGTTATGGTTTTGACCCTTATTTATCAAGTTGGAGTCCATATCATGGCGCTGTTTATGCTATTATTTCATCGGTTGCTAAAATAGTAGCAGCAGGTGGTGATTATAAGAAGATTCGATTTACTTTCCAAGAATATTTTAGAAGACTTGGTACCGATGCAAAGCGCTGGGGTGAGCCTTTAACTGCACTTTTAGGTGCATATGATGCACAGATGAAATTGGGGCTTCCTTCTATCGGTGGTAAGGACAGTATGTCCGGAACCTTTAATGATATTGATGTACCTCCTACGTTAGTATCTTTCGCTGTTGATGTGGCAAAGATACAGGATGTGGTTACTCCTGAGCTAAAGAAAGCAGGAAATGTACTTGTTAAGTTTGATATGGAGAAGGATGACTATGACCTTCCGGTATACGATCAGCTGATGTCACTTTATGAGCAGATTCATAAGCTTACCAATGATAAGGTTCTTGTATCCACTTATGCTTTAAGTGGAAAGGGTATCGTGGAAGCAGTAAGTAAGATGGCATTTGGTAATGGACTTGGAGTTGAATTATGCAGTAAGTTGGATGTTGAAGAATTATTTGCACCTGCCTATGGTTCCATTATCGCCGAAATTACAGAAGTTGACTTAGTTAAATTAGGGGAAGCACAAATAGCTTACCAACAGATTGGAAAGGTTCTTTCCGAAGCTAAATTCGTATATGGTGATGCAGAGTTATCTATGGAGGAAGCTTTAACTGCTTGGACCGGTAAACTTGAGAAGGTATTCCCTACTCGTTCCGGTGTAGAAGAGAAGAAACTTGAAACTTTTGTTTATGATGCTAAGACTATATATATTACAAAAAATAAAATTGCTAAGCCAAAGGTATTTATTCCTGTGTTCCCAGGTACCAACTGTGAATATGATAGTTTGAGAGCCTTCGAACTTGCCGGTGCAGAAGTGAATACAACTGTATTCAAAAACTTAAATGCTGACAATATCAGGGATTCGGTTGAGGCCTTTGAAAAGGGTATCAATGAAGCACAGATTCTTATGTTCCCAGGCGGATTTTCAGCAGGTGATGAGCCGGACGGTTCCGGTAAATTTATTGCAACCGCCTTCCGTAATGAAAGAATCAAAGAAGCAGTGAATAACCTTCTAAAGAATAGAGACGGATTAGTACTTGGTATCTGCAACGGCTTCCAAGCATTGATTAAACTAGGTTTAGTACCATATGGAGAAATCACCCCTCAGACTGAGGATTCTCCAACCTTGACTACTAACAACATCGGACGACACATCTCTAAGTCTGTATATACAAAAGTAGTGACCAACAAATCCCCTTGGTTACAGAAAGCAGAGCTTGGTGGAGTTTATTCCATACCAGCTTCTCATGGCGAAGGTCGTTTTGTAGCCAGTGAAGAGTGGATACAGAAGCTAATTGCTAATGGACAGGTAGCTACTCAATATGTAGATTTAAATGGAAATCCTACGATGAATGAAGACTACAATCCAAATGGTTCCTACTATGCAATTGAGGGTATCACCAGCCCGGATGGAAGAGTACTCGGTAAAATGACTCACTCCGAAAGACGTGGAGACGGTGTAGCGATTAATATCAGCGGTAACCAGAATCAATATATCTTTGAATCTGGTGTAAGTTATTACAAATAAAGAGAAATCATTTTATGTAAGAGATAGAAAGGTCTGTTTCGATATTTATTGTGAAACAGACCTTTCTATGTTAATATTAAGTAGGAATAGTTCGTTTACAGTAAAATATATAGATAGGAAAGGAAGGTTCCAGTATGACAATTAATCGAAGTAAGGTAGTAATAGTCGGAGCAGGATTAGTAGGTTCCTCGACAGCATTTAGCTTAATTACTCAAGGTGTATGTGATGAAGTAATGGTTATTGATATAAATAAGAATAAAGCACATGGAGAAGTAATGGATTTATGCCATTGCGTAGAATATTTAAATCGTAATGTTAAAGTAACAGAAGGAGATTATTCGGATTGTAATGATGCAGATATCGTTGTAATTACCGCAGGAGCTCCACCTAAGGCAGGACAATCACGTTTAGATACTTTAGAACTCTCAGCTAATATCGTAAAATCCATAGTTGAACCAATTATGAAAAGTGGCTTTAGCGGACATTTTATCGTAGTATCCAATCCGGTAGATATCATAGCATATTATGTATATAAATTATCAGGATTACCAAAGAACCAAGTAATAGGAACCGGAACTGCAATGGATTCTGCAAGATTGAAATACTTTATTGGAGAATTAATTAATGTGGATCCAAGAAGTGTTCAGGCATATACAATGGGCGAACATGGAGACAGTCAGATGTGCCCTTGGTCACTTGTTACAGTAGGTGGAAAACGTTTTATTGATATACTTGAAGATAATAGAGAATTTGACAAGGTAAATTTAGATGAGATAGTTAAGAGAGTTACCCGAGTAGGATTTGATATTCTGGAAGTCAAGGGAACTACCTGCTACGGAATTGCTACAACAGTAGCTGGAATCACCAAAGCTATCTTAAACGATGAGAATAAAGTCATACCGGTTTCTACCCTTCTAGAAGGTGAATTCGGAGAAAATGATGTATTCTGTGGCGTACCTGTTATTTTAAACCGAAGCGGCATAAAAGATGTTGTCGAAGTGCATATGACAGAAGAAGAACTTGCAAAGTTTAAAAATTCTGTTGCTGTAATCCGAGAATATACTAATAAAATCATGAATAAATAATTCGAGAAGCGAATATCTAGATTAATTATTATATATTTTATAGGACTGTAGCAAAAGGTCTTAATAATCTCCAACAACCCCATCATTTTTGAAGCCACTGAAAAAGTCTCCTAGAGAGACTTGGCATGAATAAAGCTGTATCTATATTCGTTTGGGCGTAGACCGGCTGACAAGGCTGTTTATGTCCGACTAGAGATTCAGTAAAAAACAGCGCTATTTGCGCTGTTTTTTATATCTATGAAGCTCTACAAAGGACATGCCGCAGGAAGGCAAGGTAGCCCAAACGAATATAGATACAGCTTTATTCATTCTGAAACTATACCGGAGACTTTTTCAGTGGCTTCTCTCAATGTGGCTATGGCAGTTTCTAATCTTTTGCTAGATCAATCAAGCCATTTCCTTCGTTTCTCTTATTAAATCCTAATGAGGTAGTTTTCTTTATAAGCTGAGCATATATTTCAGGTTCAGTAAGAGTTCTTCCAAATTCCGTTTCACTTATTTTAATAATTAATGCAACAGCGCCAGAAACATGTGGTGTTGCCATTGAGGTTCCGCTTAATTTGGCGTATTTACCATCCAGATAAGTGGACAAAATATCATTTCCGGGAGCCACTAAATCTACATTGTAATTTGAATTGCTATATTTACTCATCTGTTTATCAAAATCAATTGCACCTACTGAAATAGCCTCATTATATGCAGCAGGATAACTATATTCATTCGTTTTATCATTATTGTCTCCATTATTACCGGAAGCACAGACTACCAGTATATCATTATTTACTGCTTCTTTGATAGCTTCATGCAATTTAGGCACATCGTTACTACCACCTAAGGACATAGATATGACCCTTACTTTTTCATCATTTTGTCCCCGCCATTTGATTGCATATTTAATGGCGTCGATAATGCTTTTATAATTACCGCTTCCATCTTTACCAAGAACCTTCAATATAAGAAGATTTGCCAGAGGAGCGACTCCCAATACCCCACTATTATTTTCTGCTGCAGCGATTGTTCCGGCAACATGTGTTCCATGTCCATTATTATCAGAAAAGTTATTTGGGTCACCATTATTATCGGTAGTAAAATTCCTTCCTCCAATTATTCTGTCTTTTAGGTCTGGGTGATCTATTTGACAACCTGTATCTATTACTGCAACTACAATGCCTTCACCTTTATTACTTTGATCCCAAATTGCAGGAGCCTGTATCATTCTTATTCCATCCGGTATTTCATATATATCTTGCATAATCTCTTGGACATTAAAAGGAATCAATTTTATTATTTTGTTTGATTTTTTTCTTTTAAACTTTTTAATCATTTACATGTTCCTTTCTATCAATATAATTTAGTGATTAGTAATAAATCACTTACTATATTATATTAATCAATGTCGAAAAATGTTTCATTTTGACATCAAAATAATTCCCAGAATATGGTTGAAGAAACAGAGAAATAATTATATAATGAATAAATACAAGGTAGAAACCTTGATGTAACAGCTATTGGAATATTAATTTATGAAAGGTGGTATTTCTATGAAACGTTTCTTCAAAATTTTATCCCTGTTTCTTGTTCTTGTATTTGTTTTAACAGCGGTTATGCCAGCGTCAGCGGCTGAGGTTAAACCTGCGAAAGATGCAGACCTAACCGGTTATACTGTGATTTTACACACAAACGATACTCACGGAAGAGCTGTTCCAGATAGTTATAACGGATACATGGGCTTTTCTGCTGTCAGTGCATTAAAGAAAGACTACGAAGCGGCCGGAGCAAAGGTTTTGTTACTAGATGCAGGAGACACTCTTCATGGACTTCCGTTTGCCACCCTTGATAAAGGAACAACGGTTGCCAGACTCATGAATCTAGCTGGATATGATGCTATGACTCCAGGCAATCATGATTTTAATTATGGAACAGACACTTTAAGGAAACTAGCTAATATTATGCATTTTCCTTTACTTTCAGCCAATATTACAAAGAAGGATAGTGGAGAAAATTTATTTTCAAGACATACGATTATAGATAAGAATGGTGTAAAATATGGTATTTTTGGCTTATCTACACCTGAGACTGCATACAAAACTAATCCGAATAATGTTAGTACGATTGAATTCGGTAACCCGGTAGACGCTGCTCAAGAAGAAGTAACCGCGTTAAAGGAAGCAGGTGCAGATGTTATAGTTGCTTTATCTCATTTAGGAATAGATGCGAGTAGTGAATTTACTTCTAAATTAATAGCAGAAAAAGTAGAAGGAATTGACTTAATAGTAGATGGACACAGCCACAGTAAATTTGATTCGGGGCTAATGATAAAGGATACATTAATTGTCAGTACAGGTGATTATTTTCAAAACATAGGTGTAGTTGTTATAGATAAAGAAGGTAATATGAAAGCCGGATTATTGAATTCATCTGACTATACCGGTACAGATCCAGATATTGATACTGTGGTAAAGCAGCAATCAGACGAGCAAGAAAAACTGCTTTCAGAAGTAGTAGGTCATACTTCAGTAACTTTAAATGGAGTACGGGAAGACGTTCGTTCGAAGGAAACCAATCTTGGAAACCTAACAACCGATGCGATTCGCCAGGCAACAGGAGCGGATGTAGCCATTACAAATGGTGGTGGTATCCGGGCGTCTATTGAAATTGGTGACATAACGAAGAAAGATTTAGTCACAGTATTTCCATTTGGTAATTATGTTGTTACAAAGTACATATCAGGAGCAGCACTACTTGAAGCATTAGAAGTTGGCGTAAGTGCATATCCGGAACTGCTAGGTGCGTTCCCACAAGTTTCAGGAATAACATTTTCGATTGATACATCTAAACCGATAGGTAAGCGTGTGGTAAATGCAAAAGTAAATGGAGCAGCGGTAGATGAAAAAGCTTCTTATCTGTTTGCAACCAATGATTTTGTGATAGCAGGTGGAGATGGCTATACTATGCTTGCTGATTTTGAAATAGTAAATGAATATGGATCATTAGAAGAAATCTTATTAAACTATATCAAAGATTTGAAAAACATTGATATTAAAGTTGATAATCGTATTACAGCTTACAATGGAGTAACTCTGGATGAAGATAAGGCAGAAACAGAAAAAACAACTACTAAAAAAGTTGAAAAAGAGATAAAGAAAGCTGTTAAAAATTCTGATACATATGTAGTTATAAAAGGGGATAACCTTAAAAAAATTGCACTTAAGTTATTTGGTAAAGAAAGCGAATGGAAGAAAATACTTGGTTGGAATAAAGGTATTATTTTAGATCCCAATAAAATCTATGTGGGTCAGATATTAAAATTATATGCTGATTGAAAATAAATAACAGTGAAGAAAGATATAATAAAAAACGCTGTGTTCTAGATTATAAGTGCCCCTATGTTAGAATAAAACTAATATGGGGGCTCTTATAATCTGGAATACAGCGTTTTTTTTGTTTCTTATTCAACATTTAAGAAGTCATATTGTGACATATATAATTCATAATAATGCCCCTTTAACTTCATCAACTTTTCGTGGTTACCCATCTCTTGAATACTTCCGCTATCCACGTATAAGATACAAGTTGCATTCTTAATGGTAGAAAGTCGATGTGCTATGATAAATGAAGTTCTATGAATGAGTAATTTAGCAAGTCCTTCCTGCAGCAATATCTCTGTCTCCGTATCAATACTTGAGGTGGCTTCGTCTAATATCAAGATTTTGGGATCTGCTAACAATGCTCGGGCAAAGGATATTAATTGTCTTTGACCTGCTGATAATCGGCTACCTCGTTCATTTACTTCTGTTTGATATCCATCCACCAATTCTATTATAAAAGCATGGGCACAAACAGTTTTTGCGGCCGTAATAACCTGCTCATCAGTGGCTTCCATATTACCATATCGAATATTATCCATAATAGTACCTGAGAAGATGAAACTGTCCTGTAGCATAACACCCATTTGCTGGCGTAGGGACTTAATGGTAACCTTACTAATATCAATATCATCAATAAGAAGTTCTCCGGAATCTAAATTGTAGAAACGGCTAATCAGGTTAATGATCGTTGATTTACCAGCACCTGTTGGACCAACAATGGCATAGGTTTCACCTTGATTTACTTTAAAATTAACATGGTTCAGTATACGAATTCCATCTTCATAGCTAAAACAAACATCCCTAAATTCAACAGTACCTTTGATGGGAGGCATATTTGTTGCACCTTCTGCATCTTTAACTAAGATAGGTTCATCAATTGTTTCAAAGATTCTCTCTAAATAAGAAATTGCTGTTAAAAGGGAGTTATAAAAACTAGCGAGGGTGTTAATAGGTGCCCAGAAACGACCGATATAACTAGTAAAAGCAATTAATGCACCAATTGTAATTCCAGGTATGTCCTTGTCTAACCAGGTTACGCCTAATATGTATATCGCTGAGGTAGTTAGCGTTGAGATATTATCAATAGCCGGCCACAGAAGGAAATTATACTTAACGGCATTCATCCATGCCACACTATAATTATTACTTAAGCTGTTGAATATTTTTATATTTTCACGTTCTCTTACAAAGCTCTGTGTAACACGAATACCATTAATACTTTCTGCAATGTAAGCATTTAAGTTGGAAGATTTGTTACTAGATATTTGCCATGCAACTCGTTGTTTCTTTTTTATAATAAAGATGAGTGCCATTAGTGCAGGTAATCCTAGCATACAGACTAAGGTTAGTCGTAAATTAATCGAGAGCATAAAACCAACAATAAAGAGCAAACTGAATAAATCAGTAATGGTATTAACAATACCATTAGAAAGCAAATCACTCAGACTGTTGACATAGTTTACAACACGCACTTGAATTTTGCCATGTGGCCGGTCATCATAATAAGAAAAGGGCAGTTCCTGCAAATGATTAAAAATGTCACTGCGAATCTGATGAATTATATTTTGACCTAATCGAGTGGTAATATGTATTTTTAAGCGAAGGTTAACAACAATAATTAAATTAATGATTAGTAATACGATGCTGATTATAACAATACCTTTTATGTTTTTATTTGGAATATAATTATCGATGATAAGCATTAATATCTTAGGGGTCATCATACCAAGAGCACTGGATATAATCATGAGTAGAATTGTAATTGACATATCCTTTCTATGGGGCTTAATGTAACCATATAATCTTTTTATTTGCTCAAAGTTAAATTCGGATTGAAGTGTTTCATCTATATCATATTTATTCCTAGCCATTATACTTACCTCCTTTTTGCCTTGTTCGTTTGTAACGGTCGAATTCGCCATATTGGTGGTTAAATACGGTATTGTAGTAACCTTTCATCATTAATAGACTTTCATGGTTGCCAGATTCTAATATCTTACCATTATCCACAACAAGAATTAAATCTGCATCTTTAATAGAAGAAATCCGATGTGCAATGATGAATACAGTACGATTGGATAGATTATTTAGTTCACATTGGATGTGAGCCTCAGTTTCCGTATCAACAGCTGAGGTGGTATCATCAAGTATAACGATGGAGGGGTTCTTAAGTAGGGCTCTCGCCAGAGATATTCTTTGCTTTTGACCACCGGATAAGCCCATACCACGTTCACCAACAATCGTATCGTATCCTTCCGACATTTTTTTTATAAATTCATCCGCATTAGCTATTTTAGCAGCGGCCTGTACTTCTTCAAAGGTGCAGTTAGGATTACCATAAGCAATATTACCTTCAATGGTATCGGAGAATAAGAACACATCCTGCATTGCCATACCGATGTTACTACGGAGGCTGTAAAGGTCTAAGTCTTTTACATTAATTCCATCAATAGTAATCTCACCATTCGTTACATCATAGAAGCGACAAAGCAAATTCATTAAAGTGGATTTACCTGAACCGGTTGCGCCGATAATCCCAATCGTTTGACCTGGCGTAACCTTGAAATTAATGTCAGTTAGGATAACGTCATCTTCTGCAAGGTAATTTACCTGTTTAAATGCTATTTCACCTTTGAACCTTTTCTGTTCTACCGGGTGTATTGGAGCTTTAATGATTGGATCTTCTTTAATAGTAGAGTAAATTTTCTCGACGGAGGTAACAAAACGTTGATAATCATTTGCCAGCCATCCAGCCATTCTTAAGGGATTATTTAACATCCATAAATAACCACTTACGGTTACCAACTTACCCATTGTAATAGAACCTTTTACAACCATAATACCTCCAACTAAGTAAAGGATAAAGGTTAGCGAGCTTGAGAGAAATTCAAAAACAGGAACGTATTTGCGCCACATTGCAGCAGATGATAATTCTGCATCACGATAACCATCGTTTTCCCGATTGAATTTTTCAATCTCATAATCTTCTTTTGCAAAAGCTTTTACCACTCGGTTACCACTAACATTTTCTTGTACAAAGGTATTTAGACTGGAAAAATGTTTACGAATATTATGAAAGGCCGGTTTAATAACTTTCAATTGCTTATAAGTTGTAAATATGGTTATAGGCATGACTGCGATCATACACAAAGCTAACCTATAATCTACGGTAAAAATCATTATGAGTGCAAAACATAATAATAGGGTATTCTCATATATGGAATAAATTACGTAGGCAACAAAGTGCCGAATCGCATCCATATCACCGGTTTGCCTTGACATTAAATCGCCAGTTCGGTTTTTGTTATAAAAGGTAAAATCCTCTTCTAAAAATCGGCGATATACATAATCACGCATGGTAAACAGCATTTTCTGTGATGAAGTTTCAAATAGAAACAAATAAATATATTTAATGATTGACCGTACTAGTGTGGTTATTATTAGAATTGATACTAGTTTGAATAATAATTCTTTATGACCTCCCTTGATTACGTCATCAACAATGATCCCAGAGATATAAGGGTTAATTATTGTCAAACTAGATGCAAATGTTACTAGTATAAGTGCAATTACAAGTTTTAGTCGGTATTTTTTCAAAAAAGAAAAAAACCATTGCATAGCTGTCATAATGTTAATATCCTCCAAATTTTCTTAAATTTCGAATAAAGGTTCTGCTCCATTATATAATGATTCATAAGAATATAAATGTAGTTTATTATGAAAAGGATGTATGATATTATAAAAACGAAATATTTCGTTCAAATAAAGCTAAATTATTTTAGAATATAGGAAGATGATTACATGTAAATAATAGAAAAAATAGCATAAAAAATGTTTTCATTTTGGAAAAAGGTGATATAATGAATTTAGTCTCAAAAAAGAGGAGGTAAAGTATGTGTCAGCACTATTTTGATATAACCTATAATGACTTTAATCCTACTATATTTTTTGCCAGCAAGCATAAAATGATGACGGAATCTGCATATCATGACCATGATTTTACAGAATTTACTTATATATTATCAGGAAAAGGCAAATACTTAGTTGAGGGTACGGTGTACGAGGTTGAAGCTGGAGATGTAATTATGTGTAATCCAGGTGTAAAACATCAGAACATTCTGGTGAATGTGAAGGAGCCTACCATTGAATTCTTTGCAGGCTTTACAGATTTCCATTTCAAAAATATGCCGCCTAATTCAGTTGTTTTAAGAAATGGTAGTTATGTTCTCCATACTAATTCAGATGTAAAGCAAGAAATATCCAGACATTGTTATGAAATGATAGCAGAGAACGAAGCCTGTCAGGTGGGTAAATATTTTATGCTTAAGGCGCATCTGATGCAGATCTTACTATTAATGATTCGGGATATTTCGGAGGCTGAGGACACAGGTCAAAAAGGGTGTAATTTTGAATCTTATAACAAGAGTTATGCAGTAAAAAAAATTATTAATTATTTAAATGAAAATTATGAAAATAAGATATCTTTAGATCAAATTGCACATAATATGTATCTAAGTCCAGTATATATATCAAAAATCTTCAAAGAAGAAACGGGAGAATCACCAATTAATTATCTGATTAAAATCAGGCTTGAAAAAGCTAGAGATATTCTTTTGAATTCGGATGGGGGAAGTATTAAAAGTACTGCAAATAGTGTGGGATATGAAGATGTTTATCATTTTAGTAAATTGTTCAAAAAATACTACGGAATTTCGCCACTCTATTATAAAAAGACAGCTTTAGAGAAGCAAGCGTAGAGTGTGTAGGTAAATATATGATGGGAGCTTGAAATGAATCTATATGAAGCAATATTTGTAAGAAAAACAGTAAGAAAATATAAGATGAATCCAATTGAGCAAAACAGGCTAGATGGTATATTAGGCTTTGCACAAAGCCTTCCTATGCTATTTCAGGAAATCGCCGTTGAATATAAAATTTTAAATAGGACAGAAGCGAGTCAGTTTTTTTCCCATACTGTCTCTGTGAAAGCTCCCTATTATCTGGTATTAACCTCGGAAAATGCTACTGGACACCTAATTAATGCAGGATATCTAATGGAACAGATATCTTTATATTTGACTGCCAAGGGCTTAGGCTCTTGTTATGTAGGTTCAGCAAAACCGAAGAAGTCAGTTATGGATGGATTAGATCATGAATACGTCATTACGCTAGCTTTTGGAGAAGGTGAAAACGATGTATACAGACCAGCTGATAAAGCAAAACGACTGCCTATAGGTGACATCGCAGTATATAAGTCAGAAGTAAATAAGAATATTGAAACAATGATAAAAGCTGCTCATTTATCACCTTCCAGTATGAACAGTCAGCCTTGGCGTTTTGTTGTTTATGATAACAGAATTCATATATTTTGTAAAAAGAATGTTTTTCTAACCAGTGTTTTGTTTGAGGTTAAAATGATTGATATCGGAATCTGTTTAGCCCATCTCTTAGTGACAGCAGAAGAACTGTGGATTGATGTAAAAGCTCTTCGACTAGATAATATCAGCAATATCACTTTTAAGAAAAACGATTATGTAATCAGCCTTAAAATGTATTAATTAAATATACAAAATATATAAAACAAAAAATTAAAATAGTATTGACAAATCGGCTTTATTATATTATACTATGTCATGTGTTTGAGACAAAAAAGTAGCAGCTATTAAGTAACACATGAATGTGCGCGAGTGGCTCAGTGGTAGAGTATCGCCTTGCCAAGGCGAGGGTCGCGGGTTCGAATCCCGTCTCGCGCTTACGAAATCCCTTGATTTTCAAGGGATTTTTTGTTTCGCTGATATGTGCACCGTATGTGCACTAGTTTTTCTTGTTCTTTTTATTGCTACTATTCAGAGCCTTATTCATAATGTCTAAGTTCTCTTTTTCAGTATTTGGATTGTAAATATAGCTAAGGGTGGTCTTTTCATCTACTTGTCCGAGAATATCCCTTATCTTATCCAAGGGCATTCCTTCCGTACTCAAGCGGCTTGCAGTTGTCCTTCTTGTGCAATGAGGACTTTTGTATGTAATTCCTGCATCTCTGCAATACTTACTAAGCCAATAGGTTACAGCTCTTGCAGTGAGTCGCTCACCATTTCTTTCAAAGATAAATTCACCATCGGGATTAAGCTCTCTAACCTTTCTTATGATTTCCTTTGCTACGTTTGTAAGAGAGATAAAACTAGAGAATTTAAGAGCTACACCCTCTCCAATACGAACACCAAGCTGGAACATTAGCTGAATGCATAATGCCTCAATGGTACTTTCCTCTTCAAGATGAGAATCTAGAGCATCGAATTCATCATTCAGATACAACTTGGAACCGTCATTCTTCTTTCTGACTGCACGGAATTTTGCCTTGATATAGATTCCGTTCATTGGATTCTCTACAATAATCTCCTCATCGATAGCAATCCTCATCAGCGCAATCATTATGCTTTTCATGTTGTTATATTCTCTGTTAGAGAGATTAAATTTGGTAATGGTAGCATTAAAGAAATCATTCAGCATCTTGGTGGTCAACTTCGAAATCGGCACATGAATGATGGAATGGTCTTTGTAATACTTATTCCAATGCTCATTATCCCGTCTGACGGTTTTAATATTAAGGCTCTTGTCCTTTAGACGTTCTGCTTTCCATTCCGGGAACAAGTCATTTAAGGTCAATTTCTTCTTGTTTTCAAAGTAAAATAGATAAAGCTTTTCAATCATGTCATCCATGGTTACTGCGGATATCTGCTTAAGCTTGCCATCCTCCCTTACTGTGGTAATTACTCTGCCATTCGTACGGCTATTTATTGCATATGGATGCTTTTGTTCTACTAATTTTTTACGTGTCATTTTCAACATATCATCCACTTCTGGTAAAGTTAGGATATCACGACTAATTGCTTCTTTCAACATTTTATCAAAATTTAACATAACGAAACCCTTCTTTTAGAAAAAAGGCTTCTGTTTGTTATAAATATTCTTTGATTCAGAGAGTCTGATTTTAATTCTGCCTTATCATTGTTAATAGTTGCTTATCTGCCTTTATGGCGATTGTTCTCGCGTTCCCCAGGTAAATCTTCTTTGTGGAGAATCTTGTTATCCAATAATTCACGAATAAATTTAGGAGATACCTTTATTAATTCCGGTAAGAAGTCTTTAATGATTCTTACAGCAAGGTCATATAATCTGATTTTCTGCTTGGCTTCATTAAGATAAACCTGACGTAGGCGTTCATCCTATATCTTGATATTCAGAATGTCATTGGTCTTATCCTTTTCCAAAGATAACTCTTTCTTTATTTCAGATACTTTCTCCTGCTGATTTTGAATTTCTTGATTTTTGACAAGAATTAATTCATCCTTATCTTTTATCGTTTGATTTAGGCTTTCTTTTTCTTTCAGTAGAAGAGCATTCTTATCCTTTTCCATTTTCAGTGCTAAGTTGATGGTTTTTTGCTGCTCCACGACATCTTTGATATTAAAGATTGATATATGCTCTTCTGGTTCCAAGACCTTTGCCCTTTCCACCAGACTCTGCTCTTTTAATTTAATTTCGGCTTCAAGCTTATTCAAAGATTTCTCAGCTTCCTTTAACTTAAAGGCTTCGACTTCCAAATGCTTCTCGGCTTCACCAAAATCATGCATCTCACCTTGCACTTTTAGCTGCCCTTTAAATTCTCCGCTTTCATACAGACGATTGAACGCAGTGAGATAGGTTTCCCCATCTTTCAGATTATTTACTATACAGGTGTTAAGATGGGTAAGTGATACATCAAGGTTTTTGTTTCCATAGCTTTTCAACGTTCTGAAATTATGTTGATATGGAAATCGCATCTTTGATTTTATGTAGCCTTGATGTCTTACAATGCAAACATTTGTCATAAACATTTCCTCCTTTAAAAATTTGTTAATCTGGTACATTAATAAAAATGACAGACAAATTTTAAAAGGAGCATTTTTTTTACGATTTTTCAGAAAATGATTTTCACCTCTTATAATTCAGATTATCTGTATTAACTCACTAGGGCAGTTAAACTGCAACTGCCCTGCTCGCTCTCCGAGGGGTCTGCGACGCTTTTGCATCATCCTCACATCAAAACAACGAAGAATCCATGCGCAGCATGGAACTTCGTTGTTTCGATTTTGCCTTCTCCGAGGTGAAATAGACGCCGTTATGAAGTGATATAACCTTATTGGTATTTAATCAGACTAATTTATTTATCTTTTTACAGACAGAAAGCATAAATATAATTTTGATAAGAAAGTATACATCTTTTTCATAAGTGTAGATGTTACACTATTTCGCTTTGTGTACCCTGTTGTTTTTTTATTATTTCGGAAATACTGTGTTTTAGGTAGTAAGATTATTTGGAATTTTTAAGGAATTACTTGATTCACATGTTATAATGTTTTACAATAACCATATCAAAAGAAAAGGGGACAATAATGAAAGAAGAAAACATATTGATGCATAAAGTTATCACATATTTATTATTGTTCCTTTGTGCGGCATGTATATCATTTCATTTGACTTTATATGGAGTACAATCTGTACAAGAGATTCAAGATTCGAAGTTAGCTTCTATAAATCATGAATATTACAATTCTGGTGATGGTAACAACAATTCTATAATCCATAAATTAATTAGTAATAAACTTAATCGTATTAATGTAATTAATACGTCCGGATTACTATTTTTTTTAGCAGGCACATTTAACATAATACTTGCCATTCAGAATAGTGAATCCTATATCTATGAGCATGACTATTTTTCTAAAATATTTACAAAGTCTTTAGTATCTCAAAAAATTCGTATAAATAATTGAATCTTTTTACATGGAATCTAGAGAGACATTTAAAGGTGTCTTTTTTCACTATGCAAAAAGGAGATTTGATGAAAAATAGAATATATAAAAGTATTAAGCAGTTTTTTGTAATGCTTTCTATTAGCATAACATTATTTTCAGGACCTGTTGCTGGTAATGAAGTTAGTAAAATGCTAAAAAGCATGGATGAAAGAAATGCATTGATAAAAGAAATAAATGAAGCTGAGAACGAAGAAAATAGTGGTGATAAACTCAAGCGAAAAAGTACTCAGTACAAAGAGATATAAAAGATATTTTCTCAATCATTAACTCATTATTTTTATCCATAAAAACATGTGCACTATTATGTGCACATAAATCAGAAGTGGATGAAACCCCTTTCTTTTCAGTATTTGTAGGATAGGATTATGGTTCGAATCCTGTCTCGCGCTTAACTTAATTCGTCAGATGTCCTTATTTTAAGAGGCCTCTGGCGATTTTTCATTTCTGGAGTTTTGAGTACCCATGAGTACGTCACTTCCATTCATCTCTGAAAGAGCTTTTACAATATGTTTTGATTTTTCTGCTTCACTTGGTTATTCATTATGTAGGTATATGGCATCTGTATTACTAAGCACAACCTACTCTTATTAAGGAATGCAATACATTCCTTACAATCTTATGGATGATTGGATTGGGAGAAATCTAAGTCAAGTAGATTATTTTTGGAGCATGTCAGAACTTTGCCCAGAGACGCAAATGAAATATATTAGTTAATATATTATGGAGGAAATTAGTATGATTATTTTAATTGCTGGTAGTTCACATACCGGAAAAACTGTACTTGCTCAAAAATTATTAAATAAATATGGATTTTCGTATTTGTCACAAGACCATTTAAAAATGGGATTAATTCGAAGTGGTTTCAGTGCGATTACACCGGAAGACGATATTAAGGACATAATTCATATGGTTTGGCCTATAACCAGAGAAATTATTAAAACATGTATTGAAAATAAGCAAAATTTAACTATAGAAGGCTGCTATATTCCATTTGATTTTTATAAAGAATTTGATGAAGAATATCTAAAACACATAAAATATACTTGCTTAATATTCAGTGATAAGTATATAAACGAGCATTATGATGATATTATAAACCATGCAAGAGCTTTAGAATTTAGAGATTATGATGATACAGTATATTGTACAAGAGAAATGCTTCTTCGGGAGAATTTATTTAATTTAGAAAAATGTAAAGAGGCAATTTGTGATTACATATTAATTGATGATAAGTATGAGGTTGATATTACGTTATAAATTTTATTTAAGATACGGAACATAATTGTTTGATGTGTCATTTTCAACATTTCAGCCACTTCTGATATCGATAGAATATCATGATTGATTGCTTCTTTCAAAAAAAGTATACACTAATGACACTAAAGATAGTTTCAACTAAAATATTAAATGACCAAAATTGAATAATTAGATCACATAAGGAGGCTGAGCATGTCAATATTTCCGATGGAAAAGCGGGAAAATATTAAGACAACAATGTTAGAGGTTGGTATAAAACTAATTAAGCAAAATGGTATGCAACATATAACAATAAGTGAAGAAGAGGGATAGATATGATATTTATATTTGAGAGTATTATTTTGTGTGTTTTATTTTCAATTGGAATATTAGTGCCTCTAGTAAAAAATCCAGTTGGGCAGATAATGTCATATCCAGTTGAAATTAGAAGAAGAGTGGAGTCTTTACCGCAATATAAAGATAATATTAAGAAAAAGGAGACAAGGCACATTAGGATTAAGATTTTGGGAGCATTTGCATTTGTGTTGGTATTAGCAGTGATTGCATATTTTTCAGGAGCAAAAACATTTAAAGAAGCTTTTCTTCATGTTTTTTTCTTATTCTTTGTTGTTAATATATATGATTTACTTATTATGGATATTGGTATTTTCATGCACTTCAAAAAGTTCTGGATACCTGGAACAGAAGATATGGTCCAAGAATATCATAATCCACGTCATCATATTATAGGAGCAGGCAAAGGTACAATAATAGGATTGTTAGTAGCTTTTTTTGCTGCGGTACTGATTCAAATAATTCATATAATACAAATTGGATAACTTTAAAATAATATATAACATTTAAGAAACAAGTTAACGGTTCGTAGTTAGCTCATTAAAGAATTCCAATTTGTCGACGTCTTACTTAATAAATTTATGTGACAAACACCTTCAGATATCAATGCACATAAATCAGAAGTGGATGGAACCCCTTTCTTATTAGTATTTTTAGGATAGGATTATGGTTCGAATCCCGTCTCGCACTTAACAAAGATAGTCGCTAATCCTTATCAGGGTTAGCGACTATCTTTTGTTACTTGAAGGATGTGTGCAACATCCTCTGACATAAACTCTTCTATAGTGCCTTGTTCGGTTAATACGATTTTTAACCCCTTAGGCAATTTCAAAAAAAGTAAGGGAATGTTTCCTATTATTATAAAAATAGTAATTAATGATATATTTTTTATTAATCATATCCTTGCAAGTTTTTTTACCAGACGCTTTGTCAGTAAAATCCGCATATATTCTGTAGTAATTTCCTTCTGCCTTAATTTCCACTTTAACTCCGTCATAATTTTGTTCCATAAGCTGTGCCACTTTTTCTGCATAGGACTTACTACCAATCAATCCAAGTTTAATATGGGCATTATAAACTACTACATTTTTAACCACAGGAGCTTTTTCTCTCGTAATAGTCAATTTATAAGTTTTTATTGCTCCATTTTCTGCTGCCACTTTCAAATATACTTTGTTAACACCTGTCTTTAGCTTCATCTTATTGTTTGCTACTATCTTGGTGCGAGCTTTATCGCTATATATTTTCCAAATGGCCTTTTCACTTACTTTAACCTTTACAGTAACACTACTTACCTTACTAGTTACAGAAGCAGTAATATTCGTACCATTGATTACAGCCATAGAAGGAACTGTTACCTTAATAACGTTACTTTCCGATGATTTCATGAAAGCATCAGTTTTAATTATAGTAAATATACTGAATTTGTTGATACGGAACTGTATTCCATATACACCATCCTTATACATGACAAGCGCTCCCTGTACCACTTCCTTACTACCATCCGAATGCTCGATGTATACTGCTAATTGATTCAGAAAGGCTTCTTTTTCTTTTTGATTAGTAGGTATTTCTATTCCTGTTAGCGGAAGTGTTATATATACTTCCGCGGAGGGCATATTTGTCTCTATGGTAACAGGATTACCTATCACCGTTGTATTGCTCCAAGCTTGATTAATAAGTACTCCCACTTCAAATTGAGCACGTTTCATAACAGTTTCCTTCTGAACATCCTCTTTTATTGGAACTAGATTGAAATACAAATCATCCTTAAAATCTTTATCGATGTCTTTCAAGGTTGACTTAGAGATATCGATTTTCACTTCTTCGGTATCAATCTGTAGATTTATTTCACTCTCTGATAGAATTGCCAAGGAATTAGTAGGTATAATTACTTTTGTTTCCTATACTTCATCTTTTGAATCAGGAATAACAATTCTTGCTGTATCTTTATTTTCTTCTTTTAATTTTTTTACTGTCTCAGAAACTTTTTCACTACTATATGTTACCCTATCTGTTATTCTATTATCTTCACTTGTAGTTCTTTGTATTGTAATTCGAGAAACAGTACTGTCTGTATTACCCTCTTTTACATCAACAGTAAGCTCCTCAATGATAGGTGTTTTTGAGGTAGGTGTAGTATCTTCTGAACTTCCTCCACTGGATGGCTGATAGGGTGTGATTACATTTGAGGATTCTGAATCTAAGCTATTACCCACAGCATTAATCGCCTTTACAATAAAAGAATATGTTGTTCCATTCGTAAGGCCATTTACGGTGATAGTAGTTCCTGTTCCAGTGGCTGTAATATTCCCTGGGACTGAAGTAACCACATACCCGGTAATGGGACTACATACATTATCTCCTGATACACTCGTCCAGTTCAGAGTAACTTTTGTATCACCGCCTACTGCTGTGACTCCATTTGGTGCTCCCGGTGGTGTTACCTTCGGAGTCGCTGCTGCGGTCTCACCAGATTCATCACTTTTTCCCGTACTATTACATGCTACTACCTTAAATGTGTAGGTTGTATCATTGGTCAAACCGTTAACTGTAATCGGACTATTCTTACTATTAATTATTGAAATCAGATAATTCATTCTCTTACCTTAATGTCTTCGTAGTTATCCTCATAAATCAGAGTATTGAGTTCGCTAAGAAAATCTGAAAGAGAAGTCAGACTTTAACGCATTAATACTAGTATCAATAGTGTATCCCTAGTTGTTATCCTGAAAGAACTCCACTGCTATTCGACATATTATAACATTTTTTTCTAAATTTATCAACATTTTTCCATATTAACACTCTCAGGCTTTATTGATGATTTCATATGCTTAAGCAGTTAGGGAATGAAGTGGTATTACGAGTCGTTTTCCTTTTTAAGATGCTCAACAATCTGAACTTCGGCACTCTTAAAATTCTCTCCGTCAAAGATAAGCACCTATTCCTCCATCACTTATCAATCATATCATCCATTTTTACCTAACAAAGCTGATTCACAGCCTGTTTCTTGTATTTATTCGGCTGACCGTATATAATGTATGTGATATGTAAACAGAAGAAAGGACGGGTGAACTATGGAATATATTTCAGCTCCCGAAGCTGCGAAAAAATGGGGCATTTCAGAACGGCGGGTACAGAAACTTTGTGAGGAAAACAGAATACCGGGTGTGGTGCGTATCAGCCGAATGTGGCTGATACCCAAAGACGCGGAAAAGCCTATTGATGAACGGCTTGCCCGTAGAAAAATAGAGGACGGTGAAAACGAATGAAACATATTTTCTTTATTGAAGATGATTTGAGTTTAATTAGAGGTTTATCTTTTGCTATCAAAAAGCAAGGATACGAAATAGATGTTGCCCGTACAAGTCTTGAAGCAGAAACATTATGGATAAATGGGAAATATGATTTAGTGATTTTGGACGTGTCACTTCCCGACGGCTCCGGCTATGATTTATGCAAAAAAATTCGTAAAACATCAAAGATACCGATTATGTTTCTTACTGCGGCTGATGAGGAAACAGACATCATAATGGGACTGGATATAGGCGGCGACGATTATATTACAAAGCCTTTTAAACTGGCGGTGTTTCTATCGAGAATAAATGCTCTGCTTCGCAGAAGCGATAATTTTAATCAAGCAGATACCGAATTAAATTCTAATGACATAAAAGTACAGCTATTAAAAAGAGAAGTCTATAAAAATGAAGAACAGCTTGACTTAACAGCAAGTGAGTATAAATTACTGTGCCTGTTTATGGAAAATCCAGACATTGTACTTTCGCCAGAGCAGATTTTAAGCAAACTATGGGATTGTGACGAAAACTATATAGATAACAATACCCTTACTGTATATATTCGCAGACTGCGTTCAAAAATTGAGGACAATCCGGGCGAACCCCAAAAAATAGTGACGGTTCGGCGTATGGGATATAAATGGAATTCTATGGATTGAGGTGTATGATGAAAATACTGACGAACAAAAAAATCAAATTACTATGTAGTCGGGTACTGCTGTTCATATTAGCATTTACATTTTTTTCTGCTGCTTTCATAGGTTTGAAATTTGAAAATGCAGCACTATGTATATTGGCATGTTCTTTGTGCATGAGTATCTCGATATTAGCAATCGGTTACAGATACTTCAAGGAACAGAATAAAATCATGGAAAATGCCGTAACACAAATCAAAGATTATATTTCTGGAAATCAAAATGCACGTATCAAGTGTAATGATGAGGGCGAGCTATACATATTATTTCACGAAGTAAATTCCTTAGTTTCCATTTTGAACGCCCATGCTGAAAATGAGGAGAAAGCAAAAAAGTTTTTGAAAAATATTATATCTGATATTTCTCACCAGTTAAAAACCCCTCTTGCTGCGCTTAATGTCTATAACGGTATTATGCAAGAAGAAGCAAAGAACTTACCGACAATCAATGAGTTTACCGTTCTTTCAGAACAGGAACTTGACAGAATAGAAATGCTGGTACAAAATCTCTTGAAAATCACAAAGCTTGACGCTGGAACAATTATGATAGAAAAAGCTATAGAGAATGTATCTGAAATGATGGACAGTATAGAAAGGCACTTTTCATATCGTGCCGAGCAAGAGGAAAAGAAAATATATCTGTCTGGTGATGATACCGTTACCTTACTGTGTGACCGTAACTGGCTGATTGAAGCAATCAGCAATATTGTTAAAAACGCTTTTGACCATACACAAAAAGACAATACTATCCGTATTGAATGGAAGCAGTGTGCGTCTGTTGTTCAAATTATCATAAAAGACAACGGAAGTGGTATTCACCCAGAGGATTTACACCATATTTTCAAAAGATTTTATCGCAGTCGTTTTTCTAAAGACACGCAAGGCATCGGACTTGGGCTACCGCTTGCGAAAGCTATTGTTGAAGCACACAGCGGAACAATCGAGGTTGACAGCGAATTAGGTATTGGCACTACTTTTACAATCAATTTTTTAATTCCTACAAAATTGTAGGGCGAGTGTTATATAACAGTAGGATTCACATGATAACCTTTCAATATCAAGACAGAAAGAGGTGTTACCTATGAATTTATTGGAAGTTAGATCAATTTCTAAAACCTATGGCAGTGGTGAAGCTGCTGTACACGCATTAAAAGATGTTAGCTTTTCCGTTCCGAAAGGTGACTTTGTCGCAATCGTCGGAGAATCCGGTTCCGGCAAGAGTACACTCTTAAATATGGTAGGTGCGCTTGATACGCCCACTGCCGGTAAGGTTTTTATTGACGGTAAAGATATTTTTTCCATGAAAGATAGTAGCTTGACAATTTTTCGGCGCAGAAATGTTGGATTTATTTTTCAGAGTTTTAATCTGATTCCAGAATTGAATGTTGAGCAAAACATCATATTTCCCGTGCTGCTTGATTATCAAAAGCCCGATAAAAAGTATCTTGAGGAATTACTTGCGGTGCTTAATTTGAAAGAACGCCGCCACCATTTACCCAGTCAATTATCAGGTGGACAGCAACAGCGTGTAGCAATAGGACGCGCGCTAATTACGCGGCCGGCGCTTATCCTTGCCGACGAGCCGACGGGTAATCTGGACACGCAAAACAGCAGTGAAGTGATTACTTTGCTAAAAGAAGCTGCAAGAAAGTATCAGCAGACCATTGTTATGATTACCCATAATCGAAGTATCGCACAGACCGCAGACAGGATACTGCAAGTGTCCGATGGCATACTGACCGATTTAGGGAGGTGCCGCGAATGAAAAGCTATCTTAGCCTAATTCCGATTTCTGCAAAAGTACACAGACGGCAGAACCACATGACGCTTCTGTGTATTATATTTGCCGTATTTTTGGTAACTGCGGTTTTTAGTATGGCAGATATGGGTGTTAGATTGGAGGCAACAAGATTACTGGATAAGCATGGCAGTCAGGCACTACAAGAACTTGGTGGAAGTGTAGCGGCGCAAACTCTATACTCTACAGCGGCTGTGCTTTTTGTGCTTATACTGATTGCAGGGGTGCTGATGATTTCAAGCAGTATAAATAGTAATGTTGCCCAAAGGATAAAGTTTTTCGGAATGATGCGTTGCATTGGAATGAGCAAACAACAGATTATCCATTTTGTTAAACTGGAAGCCCTTAATTGGTGCAAAACTGCGGTTCCAATAGGTGTGATACTTGGGATTGTAGTCACATGGGGCTTGTGTGCTACTCTACGTTTCCTTGTTGGTGAAGAATTTTCTCATATTCCTCTGTTTGGTATCAGCGTCACCGGCATTGTCAGTGGAATTATTGTGGGTGTTGTTACAGTTCTCATTGCCGCCAGTTCTCCGGCAAAACGAGCTGCTAAGGTATCGCCCGTAACGGCAGTATCGGGTAATTCGGAAAACACAAAAAATGCAACCCATGCGTTGAATACCCGTTTTTCAAAAATTGAAACTGCCCTTGGTATTCATCATGCAGTATCGGGAAAGAAAAACTTAATACTTATGACAGGCTCATTTGCTCTTAGCATTATCCTGTTTTTGAGCTTTTCCGTTTTCATAGAGTTTATCGGCTACATTATGCCCCAGTCGTCGAATACTTCTGACATAAGCATTTCGAGTAATGACAGTTCAAATTCGATAATCAGTGCACTGCATGATAAAACAAGTGGTATGTCAGGCGTAAAACATGTTTTTGGCCGAAGGAGCTGTTTTGATGTTCCGGCAGAAGTAAATTCTCAAACAAACACGATTGATATGATTTCCTATGATGATTATGATTTGGACTGTCTTACAAAAGATAAGCAACTTAGAAAAGGCAGCGATATTTCAAAAGTGTATGGGGATAGTAATTACGTGCTTACAATCTGGGATAAGGACAGTCCTTTAGAAATAGGCGACAAAATACAAGTAGGCAATAAGGAACTGGAAATCGCAGGGCTGTTAAAATGTGACCCTTTTAGTGATGATGGCACTCCAAGTGGAAAAATAACACTCATTACTTCTGGGGAAACTTTTACTCACCTTACCGGCGTAACCGACTATTCACTTATTCTAATACAGACAACAAAAGACACGACGGACGGAAATGTTGAAGCTATCCGTAATGTAGTAGGCGAAAAGTACAAGTTTAGCGACCGACGCGACCAACGGACTACCAGCACATATATAGCTTTTATGTTGTTTGTATATGGATTTTTAGCAATTATCACCTTGGTAACTGTATTAAATATTATGAACAGTATTTCCATGAGTGTATCCGCAAGAATAAAGCAATATGGAGCCATGCGCGCGGTCGGTATGGATGAACATCAGATTACCAAAATGATAGCTGCCGAAGCGTTTACCTATTCTATATCCGGTTGTATTGTCGGAGTTGTAGTTGGTCTGTTTATTAGCAAGTTACTATACGACAATCTTATTACTGCTCATTTTAGCTACGCTACTTGGAGTATTCCTATTAAGCCTATCATTATTGTGCTTTTGGTTGTTGCGATTACGGATATCGCTGCGGTCTATGCTCCGTCAAAACGGATTCGGAATATGGGGGTAACTGATGTAATTAATGAACTGTAAGGGTGCTATTTGTGCGACAGGCAGTCGCACCAGTTCTAACTTAGGTTATCTCTTTGGTGGAGAGGAACAAGGGTATCTAATCAGATGTTCACTGTTGCAACAGGGACATAAGTAAACGGTGGAAAGTTTAATCTTATCTATGATAGGTGTATTGGTTAAAATCTTACATACGATCAACTTTTTTGTTCTATCCCGATTTCCTAGAAGACCGTAATTGATATAATAATCAAAAGATAATAAATTTTATGAAAAAATAAAAATTAATAGGGAGCAATATGAGCATAACAGAAATTAACAATGATATAAAAGAATTATTTAATAAATATAAGATTGGAAACGTAGTCCAAGAACCCTCAAGTATTTCAGGTGGACTCATGCACAAAATGTTTAAGGTAACTACTGAAACAAATATATACGCTGTAAAATGGCTTAATCCGTCCATAATGCAGCGAAACGGCGTAATGGAAAATATGATTAATTCAGAACTAATTGCAAATGCCTTTTCCAAGCATTTACCAGTTATATCTGCATTAAATATTGACGGTCAAAATGTTCTACATTCCAATAATAAGTATTATATGGTGTTTAATTGGATTGAAGGTACTTCAGTTTTTCCTCCTTTAATCAATGAAAAACATTGTTATGAAATAGGAAGTTCATTAGGAAAAATCCATCGATTAAACATTGCTATACCGGAAGTAAAAAAAGTTAATAACGATTCTATAATCTATAACTGGCAACAATTTTTAGTAAAAGGAAAAGAGTTAAATGCCTTCTGGATTGACACTTACGCTAAAATGGTTGATAAATTAATTTATTGGAACACTCTTATTAATGAATCAAAATATAAATTATCAGAATTTATGGTTATCAGCCATGGGGATTTAGACCCTAAAAATGTAATGTGGCATCAAGACATACCATATTTCATTGATTGGGAAGCTGCGGGTTATGTAAATCCATATCAAGAGCTATTAGAAGTGTTAAATTATTGGGCTAATAATGGGAATGGTGAATTAGATAAAGTTAAATTTAAAATCTTATTAAATGCTTATAATGAATATATCAGTACAAAAACAGTTGATTGGGATTGTGTACTTAATAGCGGCTATGCTGGTATGCTTGGTTGGTTAGAATACAGCTTAAAACGGGCATTAGGAATTGAAAGTACTGACGAGGAAGAGAAGGTACTTGGGGCGGAGCAGGTGATTGGAACCATCAAAGAACTAGAAAGATATGATAACCAATTGATAATATTAAAGAAATGGTTAAGTGAATATAAATGATTGATAAAGAAATTGAATACTAGAGCATTATAATGCGATGTGACAATGTAAATCCAGATGCATTTATAGCACTTGACCCAAACACAACCATGGAATTTTACTCTAACGATATGGAATACATATGGATGGTTAGGGTGTCAAAAGCCCAATTTAGATTGTGAAATGAATAGAGGTGCATGGTGAAATCTCCTTTTGAGATATTATTAAGTACAAGGATGTTTCTTCCATCCTTAAACTCATTTTGTTTTGTTAATTTAAATTAATAAAACTCAATTTGTTTGTTTCTCCCTTCGTCTTTGATGCTAAGAATATGATTGAATCACATGCTCGATATATGAAAAATGGTATGAAAAATTCCAATAACCGTTTACCCATACATAAATGTGATGTGTAACCGTTGTTGGAATATGTTGTCATAGATGCAGATAAATGTTATACTAAATGGAAGTTCTGTATTACACTTTTCGATAGGAGGAATAATATGCGCTCGGAACATGAAATGCTAAATTTAATTATAAATATCGCAAATGAAGATGAACGAATCCTTGCCGTTTATATGAATGGTTCACGAACAAATTCAAATGCTCTGAATGATATTTTTCAAGATTATGATATTGTATATGTTGTAGACGAAACCGAATCCTTTATTGAGGATAAAACATGGATTGACCAGTTTGGAAACCGACTATATATGCATTATCCAGAAGATAATGTTTATTATCCATCTGATGTACATAATTGCTATGGATGGCAAATACAATTTGCTGATGGAAACAGAATAGATTTACATGTAGAGACATTGGAATATACTTTAAAAAATATAATTAATGACAAATTATGTATCATTCTAAAGGACAAAAATAATGTATTACCTATAATTCCAAAATCGACAGATGAGGACTATTGGGTAAAAAAACCAACTTATGAACAAATCAAATGTACCTATGAAGATTTTTGGTGGAGCTTGAATAATGGTGCTAAAGGATTATGGAGACAGGAAATCCCCTATGTGCAGGACATTATTAATTTTAGCTTACGACCAAAATTAATAAGATTTCTATCTTGGAAAATTGGTATTGAAACTAATTTTAAAGTAAGTGTAGGAAAATCAGGTAAATATATGCATCAATATTTACCCAAAGAAGAGTGGGATATGTTTTTGAATACATATTCCTCTTACAATATTGAAGATATCTGGCAATCAGTAATAGAACTGTGCGATTTATTTGAAACTGTCTCCCATATGGTATGTGATAAACTTAAAGTACAATTGGATTGGGAGAAATCTAAGTCAAGTAGATTATTTTTGGAGCATGTCAGAACTTTGCCCAGAGACGCAAATGAAATATATTAGTTAATATATTATGGAGGAAATTAGTATGATTATTTTAATTGCTGGTAGTTCACATACCGGAAAAACTGTACTTGCTCAAAAATTATTAAATAAATATGGATTTTCGTATTTGTCACAAGACCATTTAAAAATGGGATTAATTCGAAGTGGTTTCAGTGCGATTACACCGGAAGACGATATTAAGGACATAATTCATATGGTTTGGCCTATAACCAGAGAAATTATTAAAACATGTATTGAAAATAAGCAAAATTTAACTATAGAAGGCTGCTATATTCCATTTGATTTTTATAAAGAATTTGATGAAGAATATCTAAAACACATAAAATATACTTGCTTAATATTCAGTGATAAGTATATAAACGAGCATTATGATGATATTATAAACCATGCAAGAGCTTTAGAATTTAGAGATTATGATGATACAGTATATTGTACAAGAGAAATGCTTCTTCGGGAGAATTTATTTAATTTAGAAAAATGTAAAGAGGCAATTTGTGATTACATATTAATTGATGATAAGTATGAGGTTGATATTACGTTATAAATTTTATTTAAGATACGGAACATAATTGTTTGAGTACCCCATTGAGTACGTAAAAATTGGATGTGCTGGAAAGTCCCTTTCTATCAATATTTTATTGAGGGGATAGAATTCGAATCCCGTCTCGCGCTTCCAGTATTATCAAGGGTTTAATCAGTAGGATGGTTAAACCCACTTTTCTTTATAGTAGAAGTTGTATAGGAATGAAATACCAAAATCAGGGCTATGCTACAGAAGCATCTAAGGCAATACTTGAATATGGATTTAACACAATGAATTTGGATGAAATTGTGGCCGTTTGTATGAAAAAAAACATTGCATGTAATGGAAAAGATAGGGTTAAAATTCAGGTACATACAAGAAGGACTCCCAAAAGAGTATGAAGGTTGTAATGGCGACCCTTTTTATTCTCTTACTAAAGATGAATATTTACGAACATTATAAACATAATTTGCTTTTGATGATTAAGGTAGTGAAAAATTTTTCAATGGGGAGAGCAGATATATGAGAGAATTAAATAAAGATGAATTTACTAATGTATCAAAGTTATTACATGATGAAAAAGTACATCATACATTTGCATATTCAGTTGTAGAAGGAATTCAACCAGGACGAATTTATGTTGATAATAATATTAATCCAACTTGCTGTTTAATAGTTTGTATTAGTGGAAAATATTTAGTTGCAGGAGATACAAAAAGCATAATGTATGAGAGATTTATCTCAGATTATTTGTTGAAACATAATAATCATAATCACTATTATGACCTTTATAATTCTTCTAATGAATGGATAGTAAAAATTGATGAAATACTACAAGAAAATGCCGTTAAATTAAAGAGGAACTTTTATCAATGGGATAATTCATATTTATCTTCGGTAACAAGTTGGAGCAAGATGCTTCCAGAATCGTATGAGTTAGAGGAAATGGATGAACATCTATTCAAAAGATACGTTAAAGAAATGGATTCATCATATAGTCAGTTGTGGGAGTCCGCATCTAATTTTGTTCAAAATGGTTTTGGATTATGCATATTAAAAGACGGAGAATTTGTTTGTATATGTAATACATATTATGTAAAACGAGGTTTTGCAGAAATTGATATTGTAACAAAGAAAGAATATCGAAATCAAGGATTTGCCACGATTGCATGTTCAGCATTTATCAATTTTTGTGTTAAAAATGACATTGCACCATTATGGGATTGTGATGTAGGAAATGATAACTCAAAAAAATTAGCAGAGAAACTTGGCTTTAAATGCACCGACGATTATCAAATGCATTGGTGGCATGAGGATAAAAATGTGATACGTAACTATTTGAAAAAATTCGATATCAACTAATATCTAGTTACTTGCTATTTTGAGTACCTTCTGAAGCATCTAAGGCAATACTTGAAAATGGATTTAACACAATGAATTTGGATGAAATTGTGGCCGTTAGTATGAATAAAAACACTACATCACGGAGAGTAATGGAAAAGATAGGGTTAAAATTCAGGTACATACAAGAAGGACTCCCAAAAGAGTATGAAGGTTGTAATGTCGACCCTTTTTATTCTCTTACTAAAGATGAGTATTTACGAACATTATAAGCATAATGTGCTTTTGAGATAAAAAACGGTATAACATTTATCTGTGCTAGTAAGAAAACATACACCATTTAAGAAAGTGTATAAGCTACACATTGAGAATTGGTGTACACAGATTACTGGAAAATTTAGTTTATTTATTTTAGTTTATATAATATTATGGAATTATAATTTATAAAATTTACAATCAAAATTTGTTGAGATGAAATTGAAATTAGGGTTGAGTGTATAAAGATAAAAATATTGTTATCGGTGTCATGGAACGGCACATAGAACAATTATTAGCTATTTTGAGCCAACATATGGTTTTGATGATTTCCAAAGGGTACGGCATATAATGACATAGATTGTGAAACTGTCTGATCAAGGAGATAAATTGATGCATATAGAGGAAATTGATGTATTTAACATAAAAAAAATCCGGAAAGCAGTAGGAGCCATAATGGTTACGCCAGAAAATAAATTCTTGCTGGTACATAAGGCAAAAATCTGTGATTGTAAAGAAGATAAAATCGATGTAGATTTTTGGGACTTCATAAAAGGTGGAATACGAGAGAACGAAACCATGCTTGATGCAATAAAACGTGAAATTCTCGAAGAAACTAGAATTGATAAGTTTGTGGTAATGGAAGAGTTATCAGATAAAATATGTTTTGAATTTCCTTCAAATGTGAAGAGGATTTTTGGATATGATTCACAAGAAACAACCATGTATATTGTGAGACTAAGCGAACAACCGTCTGCTTTAATATGTGAAGATGATGAAATTGATGAATATGATTTTACCAATAAAAATGAGGTTCTTGATAAATTATCGCATGCGGAAACCAAGAAATTCTGGAATAGTGTTATCAAGAAGTTTTAGAAGTAATGTATTTATTATGATTGGAGGTTTATTGTGAAAAATATTATAACAATTCAACATACTCAATCTATACACCATACTAATGGTATGATTGGTTCATGGACAGATTGGGACCTATCTGAGTTAGGTATTAATCAGGCACAAAATATTGGTAAAAATTTAGCTAAAGAATTAATGGGTAAAAATTATAAAATGATTACTTCTGATTTACTTCGTGCCAAACACACTGCAGAAATTGTAGCAAGGCATTTAAAGATAATCTATGAATTAACTGATGTTTTGAGAGAGCGTAATCTTGGTGAGGCTATTGGAAAATCAGTTGAGTGGGCACATGCTAATTCAATTGTATGGGAAAAAACAATTGATGATAAAGCGTTTAAAAATTCAGAATCACGTCGAGATACATGGAACAGATTGACGCCATTTTTCAAAGATATTATTGAAAGCAAGGATGAGAATATTATCATAGTTTCTCATGGTGATACTTTGAGTCTCTTTAATGCAATGTGGATTGGTTTAGAAGTAGAAATGCTTAATCAATGTGATTTATTTGGAATGGCTGCTGGGGTTTCTTTCTTATACCAAAATAAAGATGGGAAACGTATCATAAAACGCTTAAGCGACATGTCATACTCAAGATTAAGTGAATAGATAGAATTAGCATATATTCCAATTTGTATAGACTCTTTGATTTGCTATTGGCACCAAATGCGAATTAATAATAATAATAGAAAAAGCACACATCCTATGTGTTCGTAATATTTTTGTATTCGGGGATTTGTTCGAATCCCATATCGCGTTCTTCCTAATTCGACAGAAGTCTTTCATTAAGAGGCTTCTGGCGATTTTTCATTTCTGTTTTGAGTACCCATGAGTACGTCACTCCAATTCCGCCCTTATGCATTGCACACGAATGCAGTTGTCACCTTACGAATCTTGGTTCTTCCTTCTTAGAACTATCGCCGTCGAATTAAAAAATTACAAAAACATCTTGAATGTGACGTAACGTAATGAATTATAATATAGTCAGGAGGTGTAAATATGGAAAAATACAAAGCGACATCGGAAGGATATATGACGGTTGGCGAGGTTGCAAAGAAAATGGGTGTCACCGTCCGCACTATGCAATACTATGATAAAGAAGGTCTGCTTTCTCCATCGTCAGAGAGTGAAGGAGGCCGCAGACTTTATACCGATAAGGAGGTGATTATACTCCATCAAATTCTGTCACTCAAACATCTGGGGTTTTCATTGGATGATATAAAAAATCGCCTGATCTCTCTTGATACCCCCGCCGATGTTGCGGGCGCGCTTACAGAACAAGCCACCGTCATACGAGAAAAGATGGAAACCCTGTCAGAATCCCTAAAAGAGATAGAAATGTTGCAAGCGGAAGTGTTGCAAATGCAAGCGGTGGATTTCAAGAAATACGCTGATATTATTGTAAATCTACAAATGAAAAATGAGTTCTACTGGCTTATCAAGCATTTTGATGATAAAACCCTTGACCATTTTCGGAGCCACTTTGATATGGATAGTGGTTTGGCGATGATGGAGACTTTCACACGCCTGCAAGGTGAAGCGATACGGCTTCAAAAGAAAAGTGTACCGCCAGAAAGTGAGAAGGGCCAAAATTTTGCCAAAGAGTTTTGGGAAATGATTATGGAATTTACAGGCGGGGATATTAGTATGCTGTCTAAACTTATGGAGACTGAAAACTTTAATGGCCCGGACAATGAATGGAAACAAAAACAAGCGATTGCCAACGCTTTTATCGAACCAGCTTTAGGAGCCTATTTTACGGCGTTGGATTATAATCCGCTAGAGGAGGGAGCAAAATGAACTATGCCATACAGATTGACAGGCTAAAGAAAAGTTATGGCGATCATATTGTACTGAAGGGCTTGAATTTCAGTGTTATAAAAGGTGAAATTTTTGCATTGCTTGGCGTAAACGGCGCAGGCAAAACCACAGCCCTTGAATGTATCGAGAGCTTACGAAAGTATGACAGCGGCAGTATCTTGGTGAATGGTAGGATGGGTATTCAGTTACAATCGGCGTCTCTCCCGGACCATATCAAACCGATGGAAGCTGTGCGGTTATTTGCAAAATGGAATAAAACAAAAATAGACTATTCTATGCTTACCGCTCTTGGTATTAACGAGCTGACGAAAAAGCTGTACATAGATATGTCAATGGGGCAAAAGCGGCGTTTGCACCTTGCCCTTGCCTTAATCAGCGACCCGGATATTGTGTTCCTTGACGAGCCGACTGCTGGGCTTGATGTTGAAGGCAGGATATCACTCCATGACCAAATCCGAAAACTGAAAGTGCAGGGAAAGACAATCATTTTAGCCAGCCATGATATGGCGGAGGTTGAAAGCCTGTGTGACCGCATTGCGATTCTGAATGATGGCAATATTGTCTTTTTGGGTACTGTTGCAGAATTGACCTCAAAAATTGGTAAACGCTATAACCTTCACATCAAGACCGAGCAAGGTGATGGAAATTTTGAATCTGACAACATCGGGGATACCATGCTGACTTTGCTTGAAGATTTCAAGCAGCGGGGAATTGCCGTGTTGGACATTAAAATTGACAGGGGAACGCTTGAACAGCATTTTATGGACATAGCAAGGGGGAATGGTAAATGAGTGCGTTTTTGTACGGAGTAGTATTGCAATGGAAACTGGATATACGAAGCAAATCACTGTTGATTACTTGTTATGTGGTTCCTCTTTTGTTCTTTGCAGTTATGGGCGGGATATTCACATCCATAAACCCGGAGGCCAAGTATACGCTTATACAATCCATGACTGTGCTGGGCGTATCAACTGGCGCGCTGATAGGTTTACCGCCTTCCCTTGTAGAGATATACGGAAGCGATATAAAGAAAGTGTACAAGGCCAATGGGGTGCCGTTGTATCTTGGTCTGGTTTCGATGTTTTTGTCAGCGTTTATCCATCTATTGATTATGTGCGCGATAATATACATCGTCGCCCCCATTGCTTTTGACGCAACACCACCGGAAAGTCTAACCTTGTATTTTGGCTCACTCGCAATCTTTATTGCTGTATCATTAAGTATTGGGAGTGTCTTGGGGCTATCAGTAAAAAATCAAGCAAAACTTACCATGATTTCACAAGTGATATTTCTACCATCCATTATGATGTCGGGGATTATGTTTCCTGTTGATTTACTCCCTAGGTTTTTTAAGATTGTGGGGAAAATATTCCCCGCGACTTGGGGATATAAATTGATGGTGGACGACTGTTTTTATTTTGGCGACCTATGGCCTTTGGTGGCTATCCTCTTAGCCACGGCTATACTATGCGGGGTTTTGTTAAAAAGACTGCAATCAGAATAATGAGCCAATCACAATATAACCACTTCGAACTTGGCTCGAAGTCCCGTAAGGTGTCCAGAGCTTTCTCCCTCTGGAACTCTCCCTACTCGCCGTGTGGCAGAGGTTCCCATGTGATAAGACATGGGAACCTGGTTATTTCTCATAGTGATAGGCCCCTTCAATTTTATACAAATATTATGACAGAATGTGACTTCTGATATCTGAATTCAAATGGAATAATCACACAAAAATTGTTTGATTATTCCAAATACATGGTATAATTTAGGTAGTCACATAAATTATTGAAATCAATAAGGGGAGGGTAAATAATGTCATTTTCAGAAGTTAAATTATTACAGGTAAAGCCTGATAAACTTGAAGAATTTGAAAATCTCGTAAAAGAAATGCTACCGCTTCAAAAAGAACTAGTCGGCTATATTGACATCAAATATATGAAACGGTTTTTTGTATTTGATAAGATTGGTGAATTACCAAGACCATTGACTAAAATAGTTAAGTGTGTAAAGTATTACTCATATTGGCAATTTGACACAATAGAAAACTATGCCAATGCGACAGTATGGTTTTTTAATGAATATGAGAAAAGGTTAAGTAAATTGCTTATTATGCCTTTTGATATTATGTGTGGAGAAAGTATTGAATAAATATTTATATGTTGATGGAGGATACATGACGTTAGGATTTGATGCAAAAAAAGAGAGCGAAATGTTTGACAAGGCAGCAGAGTATTATGATAAATTCAGGCCTGGATATCCGAAAGAATTAATTGAAACAATGGTAGAAAAAACTCAACTAAATGATAAATCAAAAACTTTAGAAATTGGAGCGGGAAGTGGTAAGGCTACCGAATATTTTAAGAATTATGGATTTAGTATCAAGTGCATAGAGCCAGGTGAGAATCTGGTAAAGAATGGTCAGATAAAATATAAGGAATATTCAAATATTAAATTCGAATGTGGAAGATTTGAAGAGTTGGAGCTAGCGAGCGAAAAGTATGAAGTAATCTTTGCGGCACAATCTTTTCATTGGATTCCTCAACCTATAGGTTATCAGAAATGTGCCGATATGTTGAAGGAAAACGGATTCTTAGCTCTTTTTTGGAATATGTACTTAACATATGATAATGATGCTGATAACGATTTGTTGAAATTATCAAATAAATATGGAGGTTTTGCAGATTTTGTGAATGAAGAACAATGTGAAAATAGAATAGGTTCAATTGTTAATACTATAAAGGATAGCGGATTATTTGAAACACCAACGGTACATAAGCACTTATGGAAACAGAAATATACTGCAGATGAATACTATGGATTTGTTCTTACTGGCAATCGCTTTTTACAATTGCCGGATGAAGTTAAGGAAATGGCTCGGGAAGAAATAGAAAAACATGTAAATAAGTTTGGGGGTGAAATTATTCGGACATACTTATGTGTTTTATATTTGGCGCGTATTATGGTATTATAAAATTGTAACTGAAAACAGAAATTTTTTTGATTATTATTATGTGTAATGCATTTTATAATTATGATGAAAGGATGATGTCTTATGATAAAATTATATTCTACTGCAACTAATCATTGGAGGGAACAGAATAAATAACCCTCCACATATCAAAGGGGAAAAATATGGATATCAAATCAATTACATCAATTGATACTGAATGGACTAAAGTTATGGATTATGCTGAAAATTCCTGGAAAGCAGGAAAAAATTTAGCAAACGAAATGAGAAAGGAATATTTTACTGATTGGTAACGTGTACTTATTGCAATAGAAGATGGCGAAATCGCAGGTTATTGTACCGTTTCTAAGACAGATTGTATTCCAGATGTACCGTACACTCCATACATTAGTTTTATGTTTGTTGGAGAGAAGTTTAGAGGTAATCGTATAAGCCAAAAACTAATAATAAATGCCATGGCATATGCTAAAGAATTAGGGTTTGAAAAATTTACTTAGTTAGTGACCATGTTAATCTATATGAGAAATATGGCTTTACTGTAATTGATAAGAAAATAGCACCTTGGGGTGCAGAAGAAAAAATATATTTACAGAGATTATAGTAGTACTTTTAAATAAATGAAACGACATATTATCGCAATCGTTATCTATTTTGATTTATCAATAATTATTTTTAGAATCAAAGGGGTAACAATATTTTTAACAATATAAACTGGTGGGAGGTAAACAATTGGAGTATTATAAAGAATTGCGTAAGTTTGTCGGACATAGACCTATAATACTACCTGGTTCTGTTGTCATTATAGTAAACAATAAGGGTGAAATATTGCTACAGGAAAGAGCCAATAACTTTTGGGGTTTGCCAGGAGGGTTAATGAATTTAGGAGAGTCATTAATAGATACTGCAAAAAGAGAAGTATTTGAAGAAACAGGGCTACAAATTAATAATTTAGTATTACTCGATGTATTATCTGGTCCAGAATATTTTTATAAAAATCCTAATGAAGACGAATTGTATTCCGTAACAGCAGTTTATACAACTACTGATTACAAAGGTGATTTAATACCCGATATGGATGAAAGTAAAAGCTTGAAATTTTATAATGTTGATTGTTTACCCGAGAGAATGGAGCCAGAATATAAGGACTGCATAAAAGTTTATCTCAGGACTCTTAGCTTTTAACATGCATTATTTTTTTACTTTCTTTCACTATTATGAAGTTGAATGTTATGTTGGAGGTGCTATGATTAAGATAAACATAATTGAACTATGTAATATGGATGATAATGATTTTTTATGTGCCGTCATTGTTCCTAAGTATCAAGAAAAGTGGATATTTGTTCGTTATTGGAATATGTTGTCGTAATTGAATGTGAATGATATAATAAATGAAGACGCTGAACAATTCAGTGAATTTCATTTTAGTTTGGAGAGATAATATACATGTTAAGAATAGGTGAATTCTCAAATCTCACAGGCATCAGCATTCATATGCTCCGTAACTATGACAAAATCAGTTTATTAAAACCAGAGCACATAGATAGAATTAATGGGTATCGCTATTATAATGAACGCCAAATTGTTGTTGCAAATCAAATTCTGGTATTGAAAAATCTCGGATTTGGATTAAAAGAAATCGCAACAATTCAAATACATGATGAATCAAATGAGAATATAATTAAATTTGTTAAAAAGAAGAAAAATGAGAAGAATGAAGAGTTAGAAAATATCAAGACGCAAATACAACTTATGGAGCAAGCCATACGTGATTTGAAAAAGCAGGATATGTGTGCACTTTCAGTTGTAATTAAGAAAATATATGCTCGTAGGGTGGCAAGTTACAGAGGGATTATACATCAATTTTCAGATGAAGGTTTACTATGGGCAGAATTAGCCAAAAACTGTCATCAATTAGAAGTTCAATTTGCAGATGTAGAATATTCTTTTGCTATTACTCATCAGTATGATCCTCAAAATTTAGTGATTGATGTTGAAGTACAACGAGTTGTGGAAAAGTTGTATCAGGATACGGATAAAGTACATTTTTTTGAAATTGAGGAATGTGTTGCGGCAACCATTGCATTTCAAGGAGTGTATAATCAAATAGGTGATGTACTAAAGTATATGACTGAGTGGGTGAAAGAAAATCAATATCAAATCTGTGGAAAATCTTTTACGACCTATTATATTTCACCTGGAAATGAAACAAATCCTGAAAAATTTATCACTGAGATTTGCTTTCCGATAAAAAAAGTATAAAACACTATTGACCCTCGTATAATGCGAGGGTTTATTCTTTATCTATACTAAATAAAGGAGTGTGATTTGCATGAGTAACAAGTTATTATCAATACCACATCATGTGGATAATTATGAATGTATGTGGAATGGCATAGAGGACTTATATATGCAAAAGAGTGGAGAGAAGATACCTCATCAATTTTTTTTCTGCTTAAGTGGTAAAGGAAACTTTATTTACTTAAAATCAAATATGGGAGAACTCAAAAGACGCCCAGGTTGGGGCGACGGTAGAACCAAACAGATGTACAAGGAGATATCAGATATTGTTGGATTCAAATACAAGCACATTGAAGGCAGAACATTTGAATATGCTATGAAAGTTGCTAAAGAACAAATTGATATGGGATGCCCAGTAGTAATAGGTTGCCTTGATATGTATTGTCTAAATTATTATCCGAAGTTCTACAGGAAGGAACATATACCAATACATTATGTGTTGATGGTTGGTTATGATGATGACAAAGAAAAAGGCTATATATTGGATTGTGGCATAGAATCAGTACAAGAAATATCATATGAATTATTAGAAGAAGCAATGAATGTGGAAACAAAAGGACTGTCTCTCAAAAATACAGTATGCAAAATTGTATTTGAAAAAGACTTAAAAAGTACAGTAGAAATAGCAAAAGAAGGATTTTATCGTAAGGCCAAGAAAATGTTGGGGTCTCCAGTAGGATTTGCAGGAATAAGAGGTATGTATAAACTTGCCAAAGAATTTCCTCATTGGCAGGAAGAGTTAACAAAGGAGGACTATGAGGCAGTGTTGCAAAATACAATAATGTTTTCAGGAACAGTACCACAGATGCCCAATCGCATATTAGGTATTGAAGAAGGTGATAACATTCGCTATATGTGTGGAAGAGAACAAATTTCATGCGTATTGACAGAATTGGGAAAAAAACATCAGATAGCAGCGTGGTGTGAAGCTGCGGAGCTTTTTATAGAGAGCGGAAATACATTGGAAAAAATGGTTGATAAAATGACAGAATATCTCTTGAGGGAAAGAATAGACCTTTATGAATTACCAAAGATGATGATAAGTGTGGCACAGATTGAAGAAAAAGCATACCGAAAAATATTATCGGGCATTGATTATGAACAGATGTGAAGATAATTGTTAGTTAATACTGGTGTCTTGAAACATGATGATGAGAAATGTTTTTGGACAGATACTTATTATTCAAGTATGGATAAAATGGAACATATGTATAAAGCATATGGTCTGAAAATAATAGAACATTTTGCACAAGATGGGATGACTCCATTGCTTCGTGAGAAAGTGGACTCTTTGAATGCTAATTATGAAAACATAAATAGGGAAGTACAAACTCCCCTATTTACCATTTCCCATAGATTACTTATTTCTGGACTTAAAACGAGGTTTTTTGGAAGCCTTGCCCATCATTCTAGAAAACATATTTTTAATATTCATAATAAAAAATTCCTTTCTTAAATGATAGTGTTAGTGTTTGTAGGAAGAAAAAAAGTATGCATAAAATTGTAGGAGAAAAAAGAGAAAAAAATCTAAATTATGATTTGGTAAATAGTAAGTAGATTAAAATTAGTGTTTAATTAAAGATTTATAATAAGCCACTGCATCACTAATCAATAAATGAAAATCATTTTGATGCAGTGGACAAATTATAAGAGAATAATCATTTAAGATATATCTTAAGGATTATTTACCAGGTGTTACGTCTATGATGTTCATAACGCTTTTCAAACTCATTACGTCTTCCAAACTCATTACGTCTGTCACGATCATCATGCCTGTCAAAATAGCGATTATCACGTCTATCATATCTGCCATGACTGTCATAGTCATCATATCTATGATGATTGTTACAACAAGAATTCATACGGCTCACTCCTTATTTATGCTATTTGGAAATTATATTCCATAAATAGGATATGCGGGATATAGCATAAAGTGTCAGTTTAACTCGAAATATGTACACACACTATGATATAATATTGTATGACAAAAATTTCTCTGGAATTTACAAGTGTATTAATTTTACAATATATTCCTTGACTTTATTGTTTTTTTAGTTATAATAGTTTTTAATAACATAAGAAAAGCAATGACGGAAAAAAGTAAACTAACCGAAAGCAGACAGAGAAAGGAACATTTGGTGAAAGTTCTTTATGTAAACTTAGTTGAAAACCATTCCAGAGCCGTAACACTGAAAATAGTAAGTGTTATCGTACACCTGCGTTAAAGGTTAGGATTTGATAGAATCTGAAGTGAAAAGTTAAGGTGGAACCGTGCTGAATTATAAGCACCCTTAAAAACGGTATTATACTGTTTATTAAGGGTGCTTTTCTTATGTTAAAATAAAAAGGAGGCATGAGAAATGAAAGGTACGATTGTATTATTAGCAGGGAAAGTAGCAGAAAACTATGGAAGAAAGGTTATGTATGAAGCGCATAGGGCAGGAAATTTAGGATTTGAAATGGCAAGGTTACCACAGCATGTATCACTAAAGCAACCATTTTCTATTCCAAGCTTGCAGCAGTTTGAGGAATTTTTTGACGATTTTGCTAAGGCAGTCAATCCTGTAAAGATTCAGTTTGAAGAGCTAAATACATTTCCAAGTAATGTTCTTGGAGGAGAGCCCTCAGGATGTATGTCAATCAGTGCAAGAAAAAATAATGAGCTGGTATCATTACAGAAAGAAATGTTTCAGAAATTAGAAAAGAGATTTGGTCCTTGTCCCGCTGAGCATGATGATGACTATATTTTTCATATGACGATAGCAATTGGAGGTGCATATTATTCCAACTATGAAATAGCATATCAGGATTTGTGTAAACTGGATTTTAAGAACGAATTTTTATTCGACAAGTTAGGCTTGCTATATTATGATGATGATAACTATAAACCAGGAACGTATTTTTGCTATAAAATAGCAGAATTATACAAATAATAGTGATTTATATTGAACAACATGGAAAAAAGTGGTAGAATATAAAAAATTCATTTGGGGGTGTTATTATAGAAGATAATGTAAGAACTGTACAGGAGTATTATAACAAGGATGTCCAAACCGAGTGGAACAGACTCGAAAAACATCCATTTGAATTCAGAATAACTACTTTTATGATGGATCGATACATAAAACCAGGTGATAGAATTCTTGATATCGGTGGAGGCCCCGGACGTTATTCAATTTATTATGCCAAGAAAGGCTGTGAAGTTACTCTTGTGGATTTGTCCGCAGAAAATGTAAAGTTTGCACTTGAAAAATCCAAAGAAATGAATGTTAATATTAAAGCAATTACTGGTGATGCAAGAGAAGTTGATAAATTAGTAGAAGGAAAATTTGATCACATATTTGTAATGGGGCCAATGTATCATCTCCTTGATGAAAAAGACAGAACCAAAGCATTAAATGCAGCCATAACTTTGCTCAAAGATAGGGGTATCATGTATGTTTCTTTTATTTTTATGTTTTCTGGAATGATATATGGGATGAAATATATGCCTCAATTATTGCTTCTAGAACCTGAGCAGGTTTTTGTTGATGCTGTTTTAAAGGACGAATCCTATGGTGGGGATGCATTTACAAAGGCATTTTTTATAAGTAAAAAAGATGTAATGCCTTTTTTGGCTAAATTCCCCCTTGAGAAGATGCATCTTTTCGGTCAGGAAAGCATTCTTTCCCCATGTGAAACGAACATTCTTAATCAGCCTCAAGAAGTGATAGATAAATGGATTGAGGTTGCAGAACAATTATGTGAAAGAGATGAATTACTAAGTTATTCAGAACATGTTATGTATATAGGGCAGAAGATTAGATAAGATCGGAATTGATGAGGGAGATTGTAATGAAAAATAATGAAAACCTTGCAGATGCAATTGAAGATAGTTTAGTTGATTACTTGCAAATTGTTGCTAAGAATGGCAATAGACCATTTGTTTATGATAATAAAATAGGATGGGTAAGAACATTTCCTACCGCTTGGTCTAACTTTATATTTTATGCCAATTTTGATTATGACCAAATAGACAATCAAATTATTCAAATATGTTCCAAAATGAAGAATGGAGAACTTCCTAAGGAATGGGTAGTGGGACCAAAGTCTTTTCCGCCAGATTTAGGGGATTACTTGGAAAAGAACAATATCAAAAAACAGTTTTCTATGGCTGGAATGGCTATTGACATTACGAAGATGGATAAAACTGTGACAATGTCAGATAATATGCATATTGAAATAGTAGATACAAAATTGAAGATAGAATTATGGGCAGATGTTGTTTCAAGAGGTTTATGGAATGGTGAGACATTTGAAGCTGGAATCTGTTTATCGTAAAATTGGCTTTGAAGAATATTGCAGGTTTAATGTTTATAGATATCAATAAATAGGAATCATTTCAAACCTATGTTACTATCAAGTGTAATGGTAAAATGGAATGTTAACAAGCGGAGGATACGCATGTTTACGTACGAGAATATACAGAAGTTTAATGAATTGGAAATCATGATTTATAAATATGTGTTGGATAATGGAGAAAAAATTCAGCATATGACGATTCGGGAATTTGCTGAGAAAGTTCATGTATCGACTGCAACAATTATGCGTTTCTGCAGAAAAGTTGATTGTGAAGGATATTCAGAATTTCGTGTAAAACTGAAAGAACATCTGGAAGAAACCTGTAACGTCGATCTACAGGATGACTTAAGTGAGATTCTCCACTATTTCCAAAGGACCAATACCAGTGCATTTGAGGCAGAAATCAAAAAAGCAACAGAACTGATTCGGAAAGCGCAGAAAGTCATCTTTGTGGGAATGGGTTCATCCGGCAACTTAGGGAAATACGGGGCCAGATATTTCTCTAATATGGGAAAGTTTTCATGGAGTATTGAAGATCCCTATTACCCTGTAATAAACGATATGGCGGAGAACACAGTAGTGATTGCATTATCGGTTTCGGGTGAATTGAAGCCATTGACAGATTTGTTATATCGTTTTCAAAAACATAAGTGTAAGATTTTAAGTATTACCAATAAGCCAACTTCTACAATAGCAAAAATGTCCGATTGGAACATTTCTTATTATATGACAACAAAGAAAGTAGAGTCAATGTATGATATTACGACGCAGGTTCCGGTACTGTTTCTAATAGAAGCATTGGCAAGAAGAATCTAGCAAAAGTGGTGCAGGAAAAACCTGCACTATTTTTTTGTAACAGTTTGTGACTTGTTTTGTAACAAAGAATACAGTAATCTGTTAACAGCAAGAAAATACCGAGCTTAATAAAAAGAGCCCGATAACTTAATAGCTACTCGGACTCTTGATTTTGAATTATTATGTAATCTAATTAACTGCTTTTACTAAGAATCTATTACCCCCACAGATTACTAGCTTTTGTCCACTTGGAGCGTTACTTATCCAATCAGTCTCTTCATCACTTAAGGAGAATATTGGTTTAAGCATAGCAGATGTATTCTGTGAATGACTATAAAGTTCAAAATAGCCTGAGATATTACGAAATACCGGTCTCTTATTAAGAAATGTTTCAGTATCTTTTATAACGGATGAAATCACGAGACCTTGTGTTTTAGCCACCTTATATAACATGGACATATATCGATCATAATGCCTAAAAAGACTATCCGAATCGTCTAAACATAGTCTGGATTTTGTAATAGGATTCAATCCATTTAATCTAGTCCAGACATCCTCTATAGCAAGAAGACGGTATTTATCAACATCTTCACTTGGGATGTTTTTAACATCATAGATGATTAAACGATGATCGTCTATTGGTATCTGTTCACTGCCGACAGCGATACTACCAAGCTCATATACTGCGTTAGATACTGCCTTTAATTCATCAAGGAATGTGTCTTTTAATAGAATACTGTCAGTATTTAACCCAGTGAGGTCTAGGTCTACGGCTACATTGTTAAGACTGGCCTTTATTTCTCCAAGTTTTCCTGCGATATTCTTTTCTTTATAGATTTCGTTCATTTTGTTAAAAGCAAGAACATACTGATTCCAATCAGGACTGTCACAATCTCTGTACATTTTAGTAAGAACCTGCTCAATTAAATATTTTTTTAGATTGCTTAGTTTTGATATCTTAGATTGTACTAATAATTTAACAAGACCGCATTTTATATTGGAAAGGAAGACTAAATCTTCTTTCGTTATTCTATCTGCGTCAAGAATGAGCAACGGGTTTAATGGCTCTTTTGCTAGGTCAATTACGATTCCATCATATTTTTGCGCTAAATCGTCGTACTCCCCATGTCTGCTGATGACAAATACTATTTCGTCTGTGTTGTTAAGCACATGTTCAATTTCGTTTCTAAGAGCATATGTTTTTCCAGTACCGTCAGGTCCAATGTAAAAACCACTGTATCCAGATAAAATATCCCTTCTTTGTTGATAGATTTGTGCAACCATGACCATTCCTCCTAAATTTTTTTAGTGTGGCAACTCTTTTTACTTATCTTTGAGTTAAGTCTTGTTTCCAATTGTAAATAATTCAGTTATTTCTACAAAATGAATTACGTTGTAAAATTATAACATAAAAATCTTATTTTGTATACCCTCATGATATTGCTATGAATTGGTTTGCAAACTTCATTATTTCAAGTTATAATAACAAAATATGATGTATTGGCTAACATTTCGTATTAGAACAAATAATAAATTGAATGAATAGAAAGGAAGTTTTTGAGATGGACAAGAAAATAATGTTTTTTGATATAGATGGAACGTTACTGACACAAGATACCGCTATTATTCCGGTAAGTACGATAGAGGCTATTAGAGAAGCAAGAGAAAAGGGACATCTAGCTTTTATTAATACCGGGAGAACCTATTTTAATATAGATAAAGAAATTCGAGATATCGGATTTGATGGTTATGTGTGTGGTTGCGGAACTTATGTCAATGTTGGTGATAAGGTGATTACATCAGTAACAATTAATGAAAATACCTGCAAAGAGCTTATTGAGCTTTTACGAAAGCACAAAGTAGAAGGGGTGCTAGAAGGACTGGATGATGTTTATTTTGATTCAAAAGAAGTTGAATCTATTGAAATGAAAGGTGTTAAGGAGCATTTTAATAAGAGAGGTTATGGATTTAAGAAAAATTGGGATACAGAGGGCCTCATATATGATAAATTGTTTACAAAGGCTAGTAAAGAAACGGATATTGAAGAATTTATAAGTGGGCTCGGTGAAGGTTTTGATTACATTGACCGTGGAGATGGTCTTGGAGAAATCGTACCAAAAGGTTATTCAAAAGCTAGTGGCATAAAATTGACCTTAGAATATTATAAATTATCTATTGAGCATGCATTTGTGTTTGGTGACAGTTCAAATGATTTATCGATGTTTGAATACGTACCTAATAGTATAGCGATGGGTGAAAGTGATGAGTGTATTTTAAACATTGCTAGTTATATTACTAAGGATATTAAAGAAGATGGCATTGCATATGCAATGAAGCATTTTTCTATTATTTAAAACAAAACGGATCAGTAGATATAGAGAAACAAGCTTTTTATAGCTGGGAGCTAACAGGGGCACAGACAATTTATTGCAAAGCCAATTCTGCGGCCTATGATTATGCTATTCAAAATAATTTTAAGATTAAATTCGAATAAAGTATATGTCCTACAGACCTTGTAATTACTAGGCTTGTAGGACTTTTTTTGACCAATGATAGTCGTAATATCATAGCGTTTCCCTAGGATTGTAAAGTTTAGAGGATATGCCATACCTATATTTTTACATTTTGCTATTGACAACTATTACGGTTAGTGATATAAATATTACAGTAAACGTAATAAGAGGTGAATGGATGAGAGATAACACTAAGGGTGGTGCATTAACAGAAGTAACTTTTTTTATGCTACTTTCTTTATATACTCCCAAGCATGGATATGCTATCATGCAATTTATTGAAAATGAAACGAATAGTAGATTAATTTTAGGCGCTGGAACACTTTATGGAGCGATAAACACTTTGCTTGCTAAAAAATGGATAGAACCTATTGGCGATGATAACGAGCGAAAAAAAGAATACATCATTACGGAACAAGGTAAAAAAATTGCAGAACAAGAGTTAGAGCGTATAAGCGAATTAATTAAAACAGCAAGTAAAATTATGAGGGGTGAATAAGCATGAGCAAAAAATTGTACCGATATTTTTGTGGCTTTATAGATTGCCAAGAAAATTGGCTAAATGAAATGGCAAGTAAAGGATACCGATTAGTTAAAACAGGCCGGCTTCTATATGAATTTGAAAAATGTGAGTCTAGCCAATATCAATATTGTATCGATTTTGTTGCTGATAAATCTTACTCGAAAATGTTAGAATACAAGTCTTTTCTAGAGGATATGGGATATTCCGTTATGACTAAGAACATTAATTTAAATTATTCAGTTGGTAAAATCAAAATAAGACCATATGGTAAAGGTGCCGGTAAAATTGCTACATCTCCAGGCAGCTATAATAAAGAACTTCTTATCGTAGAAAAAAGTAATAATGGAAAACCTTTTGAACTGCATACAACTGCTGAGGATAAAATTTGCTACTATAGACCGATACGAAACACATATCTGTCACTATCTTTACTTATGATTGTATTGGCAGTATGGAATTATATTTCTTCACGATCTTTTGATATGTCTACTATTGGGTTGTTGGTATTCGTATTAATATTTATTGTTCCTATGATTGCTTATCAAAGAAGAATTATTAAGCTTGAAAAACAAAAAGATATACAAGAGTAATGCATGAGTAATATATGAGCAATATATCAGTAATACATGAGTAATACATGAGTAATACATCAATAATACATGAGTATAGAGAAAGCACAGTAGTAATCAGGAACAACTAAGTTGTTTTCTGATTACTACTAGGTTAATAGTCCTTCCGTTTTGAATTAGACTTAATGGTGGTGAATGGAGAATAATTAGAAAAATAGATTTTTGTGTTGACAAAATAACTATCATAGTGTATATTAATTAATGCACCTGGAAAAAACGGGAGCAAAATAATAAATGCGCGAGTGGCTCAGTGGTGGAGTATCGCCTTGCCAAGGCGAGGGTCGCGGGTTCGAATCCCGTCTCGCGCTTGCTTCAAACCCTTGATTTTCAAGGGTTTTTTTGTTGCGTTAATATGTGTACCATATGTGCACTACTTTTTTGATATTACTTTATTCATAATTTCTAGGTTCTCTTGTTCCGTATTTGGATTGTAAATATAGCCGAGAGTGGTTCTTTCATCAACCTGTCCAAGGATCCCGTATCTTATAGAGTGGCATTCCCGCATTACTTAATCGGCTTGAGGTAGTTCTTCTTGTACAGTGAGGACTCATATATGTAATTCCTGAATCTCTGCAATACTTACTAAGCAAATAGGTCACAGCTCTTGCAGTTAATCGTTCGTCATTTCTTTCAAGCTTCACCATAATCATGTAATTCTCCACGGTCAAATCCATACTCTTTCCCGACTGTCTTATGCATGTAGTCTTGAAATTTGGCTCTGATTAATGTTTCAGCACATTTTGTAGACGAAAACAAAAATTCATTTAATTTGTGCCCCGAAGAAAGTATACACCAATTTAAAAGTGTAGGGGTTACTGAAAGATAAGTGTACACCAAGCTTTGGAAATTTATGTTTACTTGCTTAGTTTATTAAGATATAATCAACATTATTAGTTACATATTTTAACATCATGTGAGGTGTATAGAATGCAAAAATTATTAATTATCTTTTTAACTCTTATCTTTTTATTAACTGCTTGTTCACAAAATGTAACAAGAGTTTCTTTGAAACAGCTTTCTGACAATTATAGCCTTGATGATGCAAAGTCAGATAACTGTGTTGTCTTTGAAGATGGTGATATAACTTATGGTCAGGCTGTATGGGACTCTTTTATTAAAAAAACTGGAAATGGTAAATCTACAACTGTCCGATTAGGATTTTATTATACACTTGGTGACCCCTCGCACTACTCAGAGGAGTATTATGAAGAAATAAAAGATGATTATCCTGTTCTTTATATAAATGATTTAAGCTTTGATGGAAAAAAATATAAAATTGAGTCTATCGAGGATGGTCAACTAATTTCAAAGGAATACAAATATTTATTAAAATATAATGGTCAGCCCAGTAGTGTTAGTGCTTTGTTTTCCGAGTATACCTATTATGTTTTAGTCAATGACAATACTGTTACTTGGGATGATATTGAACATGGAATGATCAGTTCTCAATTCGGTGATTTCATTGACCATTATCGAGTATACTCAGACCTTGAAATGAAATGATACACTTATATAATGCTGTAACTCAAAATTTTTTATTGCAAAAAAATATGTGCACAGTTATGTGCACATAAAACAGAAATGGATGGTACCCCTTTCTTTTCAGTATTTGTAGGATAGGATTTTGGTTCGAATCCCGTCTCGTGCTTAACTAATTTCGTCAGAACTCTTTAATTTAAGAGGCTTCTGGCGATTTTTCGTTTCTGTGGTTTTGATACCCTTGAGTACGTCGCTTATGTCTTAATTGTTTTGATATAGTTTGTATTGAACAAATCTTTTATTGGCGGTACTCCATCAAGATTCACTGGAACGTAGTTGGCAATAAGGGAAGTTATAGTAGGCTTTCGGTCGGAAAACCTACTACCTCCCATGCGGCTATCCCGCCAATAAGCTCAACAACATCATAGCCATTTTCGAGAAGTGTAATTGCAGAGAGTGATGCAAGGTTACACCAAGTATCCCAACAATATACCACAATCGTTTTGTCTTTTGGAAGTTCCGATAGACGATTGGCTAGTGCTTGTTGCGGAATCTGCAATGCACCAGAAATCTTTTTCCCCATTTTTTCGGGCGGTGCGTTCCGTACATCAACAAGCACCAACTGTCCAGGATTCGCCTTGCTTGTTTGCATATACTCCATTGGGGAAAGTGTCGCTTCAATTCGTGCTTTAAAATAATCCAACTTACTCATGTTCATTCTCCTTTGATTAGTGTTTGTAAATAGTTCATAAAGTTACTGTGTTCATTAGGGGCGAGTGGTGATAAGCATACGTTTTTACAGTTAGCTTCTATTGCTCGTAATTGCTTTAGTAAATCTACGCCTTGTCCTGTTAAACTAAGAAGATATGCACGCCTGTCATTCGGCTTGGAATTTCTTTCAATAAATCCTTTGCCACATAACCCATCAATTAGCTGACCAACGCTTGTCCTATCAAATCGTAATTGATTGCCTGCTTCTAATTGCGTAAGCCTTTTTTCACTGTTGGAAATCACCATCAATAGTGCATACTCTTTCAGAGAAATTTCTAAATCCTTCAGAGTGTTTTCTAATAACATTTCTTGTTTTCTCAAAACGGTTCCAAGTAAAAAACCAAGCGTATAATCTGTAGACAAAACTAACACCTCCTCGTTTAAATAATCACCATTACTGATTATCAGTATAAGTGATCATGATGAAAAAGTCAAGTTTTTATTGCTTCTCACTTGGCCTTTTCGCTAAACGGCAAACAGAGCAAGATGTCCCGAAGTCCTGTTGCGTCACCGCCGTTACCACGGCGGTTCCTTGTTTTGTTTACGTAAGGAAAAGCGGAGAAATAGTGGTGAGTAATTGTAGATAAAACGAGCAGAGCGACACCAGATTAAGTCGCTCTGCTCGTACATTTTACATTCATCTGTCGGCTCTGATTAGAAGAAAGCATACACCAATATAAGGAAGTGTAGTATGAGGTACACAATATTAATTGGTATACACAGATTACTGGTAAATTTAGGTTTATTTATTTTATTTAGTATGATATTATTCTATTAGAAATTTATAAACAGGAATTTGTTGAGGAGAAAACGTATGAATAAATACGATAAATCAATTGACTTTTTGCTCGAAAACGCCAACGTAGTAATCCAATATCGTCTGCGCAAGGAAATCCTGCGCGACCTCAGTAAAACAGACGAGGAAAACTTACTCGAGCAAATCTATCAGACCCCGCACTTTAAGCTCGTACAGAGCTACGTCAAGCCAGACGGTTATATCGGAAGCGGCTGTCATAGCTGGTCAAACTGGAGAGGCGTAATACTTCACCATACGCCGCTTGCGGACGGAGAGGTCGCTGCGCGTCTGCTTTCATATTATGCCATACCGAACAATCACCCTATTATCACAAACTTCGTTGCGGCAATGCGTAATGAGGACGTTTTACGCGCTGAGTTTTCATACATACCTCCAGAAATACCGCGTTTTGAAAACCGCTTCATTGGGATTAACAGCGGCAACAGCCTTATGGCGCTTATCTACACTATGCAGGCAATGCTGGGATACGGCGACGACACGGACGAGGTTCGCAGTTTTCAAGAAACATCTCTCAAAGGATTTGAACGTGTACTTGAAATATCTTCGCTTGGTGAAATAACGAAATACAACGCTAACTCAAAAAAGAAATATAACTACCCATATATCGAATCCGACGAGTATTATCCCGATTCCTACACATTAGCGATGCTTGCATACACACGGAGCTGGAGAACACCCGAAAACGTGAAAATGCTTGCTGATTCGCTGAACCGAATAAACGTGATAATGAGGCCGGACAACGAGATGTCGATTAAGATAAAAGGTAAATACGTTGGTCCCTGCTTTGCGCTTATCAGACCGCTGCATCCGTTCCGTGCTGATACGGTGGATAATATCCTGTATCGCCGCTATCTGACCGAAATAGCCATGCTCGGTGTCGGCGAAAGCGTTAACATAATACACGAATCTGTTGCGAACATTGAAGAAGCTCTTGATACGGACGGCATATTGCTAACGTATTTTGATTTACCGAAGTACAGCTATTTAGCGAACAACATTGAGTATCCGACGGCGTATGTTGACGTCAAGCTCGAGCCAGATTATAAGCGCAAATATGCGCAGGAATGCGACTTGACGTTCTGGGCTATGCAGTTTCTAACGTTTGTTGAAGAACGAAGTCAACAATTCGCTGTGAAAGAATAGTGAATAATTCAGCAAATTTACTTAGAAGATATAAAAAATGATTTTTTACCATATCATAATGTTGAAACAAGATTTTTTACTGAATCAATGGTGGATGAATATATCACTGAATGCTACGAGCTATGTAGTAGAGAATTAATAAAATAATAGCAGGGCAAACATGCGTAAATCCTATGGATTATGCGAGGGATCTTCCTAATTAAATACTGAGAAGATGTTATGATATGATTAGAGCAACATGTTGTTCATATTCGGATTATTTGTATTTGATGACGTATTTATAAATTTACTCATGGAGGGATATTAAAATGAAAAATGATGATTTATCCATAGGCACAGCTCAAGGTTCATTTACTTATAGAGCGGCTGCAATAATTATCAAAGATGTTAAATTACTTGTAGCAAAACACAAAAATAATCCCTGTTATTATACGGTCGGCGGAGTTGTTAAAATAAATGAATCATCTGAGGAAGCTGTTGTCCGTGAAGTTTACGAAGAAACAGGGGTTAGCATTGAAATTGATAGATTAGTGTTTATTCAAGAAAGGTTTTTTAAATATTCCGGAGAAAATCATCATGAAATAGTCTTTTTCTATTTGATGAAATGTAGAACAGATGTAAATATTTTAGAAAATGCGTATACAGACCAAGGTGAAAATGAAACTTTGCATTGGTTGCCTATGGGTAAATTAAAACAATTTAATATTGTACCTGATTTTTTGAAGTATAATTTATCAGAAAATATAAATGACATTACCCATATTATCACAAAAGAATAACTTCATTGGTTCAATTAGGCAAGTAGAATATATAGATAATTTATTAGACATGAAAAATCAATATAAAGTTTAATAGGAGAAATGATTTATGAAGATAAAAGCTTATACATTAAATTCATTTGCGAAATGCATAGAGGGAGGAAACCCAGCTGGAGTTGTTCTTAATGCAGATGCTCTTTCAGAAGATGACATGAAAAAGGTGGCAGGGATAATTGGTTTTAGTGAGACTGCGTTTGTCATGAAGTCAGGCTTGGCAGACTTTAAAGTGAAATTTTTCACACCTAATGATGAGGTTGATATTTGTGGTCATGCCACAATTGCAACCTTCAGTACACTATTAAGCCTAGGATTTATTAATGCAGGTACATACCTCCAAGAAACCAAGGCTGGAGTTTTAGGTGTAGAAATAAAGGAAGATTTATCAATTATGATGAATCAAAATACTCCAAGTTATTATCAAACAATAGAAAAACAAGAAATTGCAGATTCATTGAACATTACTATATCTGAAATGATTGAAGAACTACCTATACAAATCGTATCTACAGGTCTTAGGGATATCATTATACCTATCAAAACTATAGATATTATAAATAATATAAGACCCGATTTTGAAAAGGTATCAAAGATTAGCAGAAAATATAATACAATTGGTTATCATATTTTTACACTTGAGTCACTTAACAGTGCGAATGCCTACTGTCGAAATTTAGCACCCCTTTATGGAATCCCTGAAGAATCTGCAACTGGTACATCAAATGGTGCTCTTGCATGTTATCTATATAAATATGACAAAATTAGTTCTGATCAAGCTTTTCACACAATTATTGAACAAGGTTATTCAATGGGAAAACCTTCTGAAATAATCGTTTCCTTGATGACGGAAAACAAGGAAGTTATTGATGTTAAGGTTGGTGGAAAAGCGTTGAATTTTTCAAAAATAGAGATTGAAATTTAACATTATGTCTAGCTGCCGTAAGAAAGTAAAATAATCGCTCATTCCATTATTTGAAAATATTTGGAAAAATATGTGAAAACATCTATAATGACAAAAATATATTCAAGAGGTGGAGACAATAGAGTCATCAAACGATAAACTTAGAAAAACTTTTTCTAACGTAATAGAAGATTATGATTATGCAAGACCAAAGTATCCCAAAGAAATTTATGATAATAAAAGAATACATTGATAAGAATGGTGGAGTAATTGAAGTTCGAGAGAAGGTCTGTTTATATTTAGACAAAAAGCTTTAGAAGAATTAGTATAAAAAATAAATGAGTTATTAGGAGAAAATAATGAAGGTTCAGATAAATGACATTGAGTATGAGTATTTAGATGATATTAAGGATAAAGATGAGATTAGAAATAACTTCATTGAATTCATCGATAGTAGTTTTGGTTTTGACTTTAGAAAATGGTATCAAGAGGGTTACTGGTCAGCGAAGTTCGAGCCGCATGTACTTGTAAAAAATAATGAAGTGATTGCAACTGTAACTGTAAATTATATGACATATATGTATGGAGAAGAAAAGAATTATATTCAGCTTGGCGGGGTACTTACAAGAAAGGAGTATCGAAAAAACGGGCTTGGAAAATGGTTGATGGAGCGTATTGTTGCACAATATAAAAACCAGTGTGATGCAATGTTCTTATTAAGTAATGCTTCTGCTGTTAATTATTATCCACAATTTGGTTTTAAAAAAGCACTGGAACATATTGCAGAATATAAATTGAATAGAAATGAAGAAGTCTACAAAAAGTATATAAACAAAACTTTTAAAGCTGAGAAATTAGATATGGAAAATCCTAAGAATATAAAATTGCTTTTAGAATGCTATAAACAATCAAATCCTTTTTCTGCTTTTCCGAGCATAGATTGTGAAGAATTAGTCGTTTTTTACGGTATGGAATTTTTAAGAGACTGTATATATTTTTTTCCAGAATTAAATATGATCGCATTTGCAGAGTATAATCAGAATGTAATGATTTTGAACGACCTATATGGACGGGTAAACTCAAATATAGGATTACCGAGGATGGATATTATAAAATCAATTGTATGGAATATACTAGAGATAGATGATAGAAAAGATGAAGAAATTTGTATCCAACTAGGTTTTTCTCCAACTGATGATTTAATGGATTTGCAAGTAAAGGATCTAGATAATAAACTATATCTGTTAGATGGAAAAGAGAATTTGTTTGCAAACCATAAATTAAGATTACCAGTATTGTCACATAATTAAGTTTGCAAAAAATAAAGAGAGCAAAAAATAACGAAATTCCAATTTATCAGTGAGGTTACAAATTAAATGGGCCAAATATCATCAGATTTCAATTAGAATAACATAGGCAATTATGCCGTTGATGCTTGTATTTTATTTAAATAATGTGTGGATTGAAAGTGAGTGATACGATGAAACTATTTAAGAGAATAATACTTACATTTTCTGTGGTTTTAGCTATTTTGGTAACTGGACTGATAATAAATAATAGAGTATTTTATATAAAATATAATAATGTGGATACAAAGAAAGATTATTTATCAGAGGATGAAATCAGCCGAGTTCATGAGGTTTTTAAATATTTGTATAAAGAAGGAAATGATATATTCAGTGGGTTTGATGGCAAAGATTTGAACTTACTTATGTATAATGATGCTTATGAATTTTTGTTTAGTGATTTTCAGCCATCTGGTCAAGAATGGACATATATTGGTAAAGATGAATACTTAGATAAACTCACCTATAGAAGAAGAGCTGATAATTCACAGGCCTTTGCCGTAAAAGTAGAGGCTTCATGGGTTGGAAGCTTTGCTACGATGGATACATATCATAAGCAGATGTTAAGTGAAATACCAATCTTTTACCCACCGCAGTTGATTATACTTGATGAACCGTATTATAAGGCAATTGTCATACACGAAATGCTTCATGCGTATCAGGGAAAGTATAATACTAATAGAGTAGATGATGCTGAACATATACATAGTGTATGTAGTTCGTATTATATGGATAGCCGATTTAACGCGTTAATTGAACAGGAGGCAAATTATCTGGAGGCTGCTTTACAGGCAGGTGATACTGATATAGTTCAGCAAAATGTACGATTTTTCCTGCAAACCAGAAATCAAAGAAGGAAAGAGTGTCAAATGACTGATAAGGAAATTCATGAGGAGCAAGAAATGGAATGGCTTGAGGGGCTAGCAAGATATGCTGAATTCAAAGTATCACGGGATTCATCCTCACTAATAGCCAAAGGCTTATCTGACATTTCGGAAAAAGTAATAGTGAAAAATGATGATAGGTATTATGCACTTGGAATGGCAGAATATATGATTGTATTAAAATTAGATAAAAAATATGAACAGGATATATTTAAAAATAATGTAGAACTAGAGGACATTCTTAACGAATTATGTATGAAATAATCAAATTTATAATGGAGATATCTATATTGCACCAGAATTTCCCTAGAATTCTTGATAAATCAAGCCTTCTGGGGATTTCTCATTTTAGGAGTTTGTCTGTATTAGAAGGGGTATACTTTAACATTGGTAGAGAGAATAAACTTTGTTGGAGTATAATTATTATTGGCAATAGATATAAAAAAATAGGAAGTAGATAA
>CAUQEW010000009.1:0-195353 GCA_963517115.1 uncultured Lachnospiraceae bacterium
CTACAAAGGACATGCCGCCGGAAGGCAAGGTAGACAAAATGAATATATATGTACCACTATTCATTTCACACCTTAAGCGGGGCTTTCGACACCCGAACCAAACATCAATATTCATTCTACACCCTAAATTGGGCTTTCGTCACCCGAACTATTAAACATATTTAAAGCACCCGGTTTCATGATCATTAACGATTCCAACCGCTTGTAAATAGGAATAAACCGTTACGGAACCTACGAATTTCATCCCCCTTTTTATCAAATCCTTAGAAACTGTATCTGAGAGTGACGTTTTTGTTGGAATATGATCATCCATATTCTTAATAATCTTATTGTCGGTAAATCCCCAAATGTACTTTGAAAAAGAACCATATTCTTTTTGAATATCTACGAAAATTCTTGCATTTGATATAGCTGCTCTTATTTTAACCTGATTTCTTATGATTTTTTCATTATTTAATAGTTCCTGGACTTTATCTTCGCCATACAGTAGAATTTTTTCTGTATCAAAAAAATCAAATGCTTCTCTGAAGGCTTCTCTTTTCTTTAAGATTATTAGCCAGGATAATCCTGCCTGAAATGACTCTAGTATTAACATCTCAAATAATTCATGGTCATCATAAACAGGAACGCCCCATTGTTTATCATGATATTCCTTATATAGGTCACTACTGTTTTCTACCCAAAAGCAACGTTTTTGATTGTTCACCATTATAATACTTCTCATTCCTTTCCCTAACAAAACCTAAATTTCATAGTAATAAATACCTACTTTATCTATTATAAACTTCTGAATGTAAACAAGCAAGATTAATGTTAAAATAATCCTTTTTATTATACTTAACACTATATTTATATTTTATTATATTTGGTACGGGTGTCATAAGCCCTTCAAAATCGCTATTCCTTTCACAAACCAAATTAGGCTAATGACACCCGTACCATATTTATTATATAAAATCATTAACCTTTACAACCACATTTAAAAATGGTATAATAAGTTATAAATAAATGGCAAGAGACCAAGAGATGCCACGCAAAAGTATTGCTAGTAATAGCATTAATTTGTGTGGCTTTTTTTTGCGCAATTTTTTATATACAACCACAATTTAAGGAGGTTTATTATGTATGATATCGTGATCATTGGTGCTGGTGTCGCAGGTACTTTTATTGCAAGAGAATTATCAAGATTCCAATTAAAATTATTAATACTAGACCGTCAAAATGATGTTGCAAATGAAACAACTATGGCAAATAGTGCTATCATCCATTCTGGTTATGATGCGAAAGCAGGACTTATGAAGGGAAAATTTAACGCACCTGGCAACGCCATGTTTGACCAAGTGTGCGATGAGCTAGATGTTCCATTTAAAAGATGTGGCTCATTGGTTATTGGTTTTGATGAAACCGATCAGGAAACAATTCAAGAATTGTATGAGAATGGGATTAAGAATCATGTCCCTGATATGCAAATATTGAATGATAAAGAAGTACATGAAATGGAACCAAATATTAATGAGAAGGTACTTTGTGCCCTTTATGCACCTACGGCCGGAATTATTTCCCCTTGGGAGCTAGCAATCGCTTTAGCTGAAAATGCGATTGAAAATGGTACTGATTTAAAACTTGAAACAGCAGTGAAGGATATAAAAAAGGATAATGACGGCTTCCATATTATAACTGATAAGGGTACTTTTGATACCTTGTATGTAATTAATTGTGCCGGAGTCTACGCTGATGAGATAAACAATATGGTTGCAGAACCTTACTTTAAGATACATCCAAGGAAGGGACACTATTTTGTACTTGACAAAGAGGTTGGAAATATGGTTAATCATGTTATTTTTCAATGTCCTACAAAAAATGGTAAGGGTGTACTCATAACACCAACCGTTCATGGCAATGTTTTGATTGGTCCTGACTCTGAATTTGTTGAAGACAAAGAAAGTCATTCTACCGATAGCAGCCGGTTAGCGTATATTAGAGAAGCAGGGTCATTAACCTTTCCTACGCTCCCTTTTCATAAAATCATTCGATCCTTTGTCGGATTAAGAGCGACCTCAAATACCGATGATTTTATTATTGAAGAAGCAAAAGGAGTAAACGGTTTTATTAATGTTGCTGGTTTTGAATCTCCCGGATTATCCTCAGCTCCTGCCGTTGCTAAGTATGTAGTTGAATTAATAGACGGAATTGTCGGAGGTCTTATTCCAAAAGAAGATTTTAATCCAAGAAGAGAAAAAGTGATTCGTTTTGCGGAATTATCTGTAGAAGAAAAGATACAGGTAATTAAGGAAAATCCGAGTTATGGAAAAATAATATGTCGATGTGAAACAGTAACGGAAGGTGAAATTATTGACTGCATTCGGCGTAAAGCAGGTGCAAGATCTGTTAAAGGTGTGAAGAAAAGAACCAGACCGGGAACCGGGCGGTGTCAGGGAGGTTTTTGTGGTCCACGAGTAGTTGAAATACTCGCAAGAGAATTAGGTAAGGATAGGAAAGATATCCCATATGATAGTACAGAAGCTTACATATTAACAGAAGAAACCAAAAGCGAGCAAAATTAGATTTAAGAAGGGAGCTAATATGCCAGAATATGATATTGTAGTTATTGGTGGAGGTCCGGCAGGTTTGGCCGCAGCGATAGAAGCCAAGAAAAACGGTTCAGATAATATATTAATCTTAGAACGAGATCGAGAATTGGGTGGTATTCTCCAACAGTGCATTCATAATGGATTTGGGTTACACATTTTCAATGAAGAATTAGCTGGGCCCGAATATGCGGAACGATTTATTGATGAACTAAAAGCAATGCACATAGAATATAAACTCAATACGATGGTCCTTTCAATCACGAAAGAAAAGATAATTCATGTTGTTAACGAGACCGATGGATACATGATTTTAAATGCCAAAGCAATTATCTTAGCCATGGGCTGCCGAGAGCGAACAAGAGGTGCAATTAGCATACCGGGTACCAGGCCTTCTGGTGTATTCACTGCCGGTACGGCACAAAGATATATTAATATGGAAGGTTATATGGTTGGGAAAAGGGTTGTTATCTTAGGTTCTGGTGATATTGGTCTTATAATGGCTAGGCGTTTGACATTAGAGGGTGCCAAGGTTCTAGCTGTAGTGGAAATGCTTCCCTTCTCTGGTGGACTTACCCGTAATATTGTACAGTGCTTAGATGATTTTAATATTCCTTTATACCTAAGCCATACCGTCATTAATATTAAAGGGAAGCACCGGCTAGAGGGTGTTACCATTGCAAAGTTAGATGAACATAGAAAACCAATTCCTGGAACTGAGGAAGATTACGAATGTGACACTTTACTTCTTTCAGTAGGTCTTATTCCTGAAAATGAATTAACGAATTCTGCCGGTGCGACTATTGATCCTTTTACCAACGGTCCTATCGTAAATGAATCGATGGAAACTACGATTAAAGGAGTCTTTGCTTGCGGTAATGTTGTACACGTTCATGATCTGGTTGATTTTGTAACGGAAGAAAGTCAAAGAGCAGGAAGAAGTGCCGCGAAATATGTACAGAAACAATTAATCGAGGATGGTACTAGTTTTATAACCAAACCATTGAATGGCATTTCTTATATTGTTCCTCAAAAGGTAAGAGTAGATAACCTATATGAAAATCTAGACTTATTTATGCGGGTACGTAATGTTTATAAAAATGTTAAATTGGTAATAAAAGCCGATGGTGAAATCTTGAAGGAGGTTAAGAAAAAGCACTTAGCGCCCGGAGAAATGGAGCATTTCATTCTGCCTATTGGATTAATAAAGGGAAAGTCTTTTGAATACTTAACTATAGAAGTAAAGGAGGAAAACATATGAGAGAAAAGCAGGATTTAATCTGTATTAATTGTCCAATGGGATGTCGTTTGGAAGTGACAGAAACTGAAAATGGCGGGTGGCTTGTGGAAGGAAACCAATGTCCTAGAGGAAAAGCTTATGCCATCAAAGAATTGACTGCCCCCACCCGCGTCCTTACAACAACTATAAAAATAAATAATGGATTCTTAAACCGTCTTCCGGTTCGAACTAACATTGGTCTGCCAAAAGACAAAATATTTGAAGCCATGAACACAATCAACCAACTTACTGTAAATACCCCCATTAAGAGGGGTGATATTCTAATCAAAAATATCCTTGACACAGGTGTAGATATCATTGCCTCCCGAAGCATGTGATAAGTTTAAGTAGCCGATGAAGGTGATATTATTTATGCAGATTGGGACAGCGTATGGCAGCATAATTGTGTTATTTATGCTGCCATACGCTGTCCTAACAAATTATAAAACCTTTTCAGCATCCAAATTTTAAATAGACATTTAATTAATGGCTGTAGGTCCAAATTGTTTCATTTGTTGTAGATACTGCAATCGCTCCGGATTCCAACGAAGTTTTTACATCTTCCTGATCAAGTATCAATCCGCCGGCTATAATCGGTATATTAGAATCATTCACGATTGCTTTAATAACTTTTGGCATAACGCCTGGAAGTATTTCTATGAAATCAGCATAACCATGTTTAATGTGGTTCTTTACATTCTTGAATGCGATAGAATCAATCATAAAAACTCTTTGAACAGTAATCAGTCCTTTTTCATGGGCAGTTTTTATTAAATTCGCTTTCGTACTTATGATACCATCCAGATTAGTATGCTCAGATATATATTGAACGGTAATGTCTTCATTGGAAAGTCCATTAATGAAATCTATATGCACAATTGCAATTTTATCTGCTGACTTCACAGTGCGAACAATTCTTTTAATATTGCAGATATCTCCAAACAGAATAAAAATCACTTGGCATTTTGAAGCCAAACAAGCCTTTAGTTCCACTTCATTTTTAACTGCGGCTATAATAGGATATTTCTTTAAACTTTCAAGCATAGTATTTACCATAAATAACATCCCCTTTCATGTAAACTCCAATATTCAATTCCTATCTCAGGATAATTCAAACATACCCGTATATAGTTGATAATATTTACCCTTTTGTGTTATCAGATCATTATGATTTCCGCGTTCTATAATCTCACCGTTTTCAAGTACCATAATAGCTTGTGAATTTCTAACCGTTGACAGCCTGTGGGCAATAACAAATACGGTCCTTCCCTCCATTAAACTGTCCATACCTTTTTCAATAAATGCCTCTGTTCTTGTATCAATGGAAGAAGTCGCTTCATCAAGAATAAGAACAGGCGGATCTGCAACAGCTGCTCTTGCAATTGCTAATAACTGTCTTTGTCCCTGTGAAAGGTTGGCACCATCGGCAGTTAGCATCGTATCATAACCTTGTGGTAGATGCTTAATAAATAAATGAGCGTTGGCAAGCTTGGCTGCTGCTATAACATCTTCATTACTTGCATCAAGCTTTCCGTACCTGATATTCTCCATAACAGTACCGGTGTACAGATGTGTGTCCTGTAAAACCATGGATAGAGAACGTCTTAAATCATCTTTCTTTATCTTGTTAATATTAATACCGTCATAACGAATCTTTCCGTCAGGAACATCATAGAAGCGATTAATCAGATTTGTAATCGTTGTTTTTCCAGCTCCGGTTGATCCTACAAATGCAATTTTTTCTCCAGGTTTCGCATATAAGCTGATACCATTTAATACAACTTTATTCTCCTCATAACCAAATACTACATTGTCAAATTCAATATCACCCTGAACCTCTTTGTAGGTTACCGTGTTATCTTCTTTATGAGGGTGTTTCCATGCCCAGATTCCTGTTCGTTCTTTTGCTTCCGTGATATTGCCTTTTTCATCAAGATTAACATTTACTAAAGTAACGTAACCATCATCAACCTCTGGGGTTTCATCTATCAAATCAAATATTCTCTCTGCACCTGCAAGGGCAGTTAAAACCGCATTTAACTGTTGTGATATCTGCGTTATCGGCTGTGAAAAGCTCTTCGTATATTGCAAAAATGCAACAACTGTACCTAAGGATAATATACCTGAAATTGCTAATGCTCCACCAAATGCTGCGGTAATTGCATAATGAATATGTGATAAATTGCCCATAATTGGCATCAATATATTAGCATAGGTATTCGCATTCGTAGCAGCCTCACATAGGTTACTGTTAAGTTTGTCGAATTCATCCTTTGAAGCGTCTTCGTGACAGAAAACTTTTACTACTTTTTGTCCCTCAAACATTTCCTCAATATAACCATTTACCTTACCAAGTTCTATTTGTTGTGCTTTAAAATATGTTCCACTTTTTCCGCCTATCTTTTTTATAACAGTAAACATGATAAACAGCATAAGAACAACTAAAATTGTAAGTTGCCAGCTATATATCAACATCATAACAAATACTCCGATCACAGTTATTCCGGAGGAAAAAAAGTTTGCAACACTGTTACTGAGCATTTCACGTATTGTGTCTGTATCATTGGTATATCGGCTCATCAACTCTCCGTGAGTATGAGTATCAAAATATTTTATTGGAAGGGCTTCCATTTTAGTAAACAAATCGACCCTGATTTTATATAGTGTATTTGTTGACACCTTCAGCATTATCCTACTGTAAGCGTAGGTCGATAATGCACCAAACAGATAAACAAATGCCATTAAAACAAGGGTATTGATAAAACCTTTCAGCAACGCTGAATCAGAACCGTTGACCATCGGTTCAATATAATCATCAATAACACTTTTTAAAAATGATGTACCTATAATCTGTGCAGCTGCACTGAACACAATTGCAATCATTACCAATGTAAGCAAGACCTTATATTCTGCCATATAACTGAATATACGCTTTAAAGTTTTAGACACATTTTTAGGTTTTGCGCCAGGTTTGTTCCCACCCATAGGACCAGCCATATCATTCATCTCCTTTCTGTTGTGATTCATATACTTCACGATAAATATCATTGTTCTTCATTAATTCATCATGATTTCCAAAAGCATCAATTTTACCATCATCCAGTACAATTATCTTATCAGCTTCACATACAGAAGAAATCCTCTGAGCAATGATAATTGTAGTTGTATCAGAAAGTTTTTCTTTAAAAGCCTTTCTGATTTTACTGTCTGTTGCAGTATCTACCGCACTGGTTGAATCATCCAGAATAATAATCTTCGGTTTTTTTAGTAATGCTCTGGCTATACATATTCTTTGCTTTTGTCCACCAGATACATTAACACCACCCTGTCCTAAGTCAGTTTCATATCCTTCTGGGAAAGTCATAATAAAATCGTGAGCCTGGGCAGATTTACATGCGTTAATAATCTCCTCATCAGTTGCGTTTTCATTACCCCACATCAAGTTTTCCTTTATCGTTCCCGAAAATAGTACATTCTTCTGAAGAACCATTGCGACTTGGTTTCTAAGTGTATTAAGCGTATAGTCTTTGACATTGTGACCGCCAACCAAAAGTTCTCCACCATATACGTCATAAAGTCTTGGAATAAGTTGTACCAGTGTGGTTTTTGCAGAACCTGTACCACCGATAATTCCAATCGTTTCACCTGAATTTATTTTTAAGCTTACATCCTTAAGTGTTAGATTGTCTTTGTCACAAGCATAGCTGAAGGAAACATTTTTAAATTCAATCGTACCATCTGGTACGGTGTCATATGTACTTGTTTTGTTATCTTTAATGTCGATTTCTTCATCGAGTACTTCTGCAATACGTGTAAGAGAAGCTCTAGAAATTACAAACATAATAAATATCATTGATATAAACATAAGCGACATGAGTATTTGCGAGATATAATAAATGAAGCTTGAAAGCTGGCCAATAGCCAATTCTCCATCTATTACCATATTTCCACCAAACCATAAAATTGCTACAATACAGGAATACATACTAATTTGCATAATAGGAGCATTTAGAATGATCAGTTTTTCGGCGTATACCTGTGCTTTTCTTACCTCATCTGCACCTGTCTTGAATTTCATATTTTCATATTTTTCACGTACAAAAGCCTTTACTACACGAATACCAACCAAATTCTCCTGAACATCCGCAGTCATTTGATCGTATCGTTTCAGCATTGCCACAAATCTTGGATGAGCTTTTGATACAATTAGGAAAAGAGTAAAGCCCAGTATTGGAATTGCAACAAGAAATACGCAAGATAATTTCGCATTAATAATAATTGCCATAATGGTAGCACCTATCAACATAATCGGTGCACGTACAGCCATACGTAACATCATCATAAATGTATTTTGAGTATTTGTTACATCAGTAGTAAGACGTGTTACAAGTGAAGCTGTGGAAAATTTATCAACATTTGCAAAGGAAAAATCCTGAACTTTATCAAACAGCTTTTTTCTTAGATTTTTAGCTAAACCCATACTTGCCTTTGCAGCAAACTTTCCTCCTAATGCTCCAAAGCAGAGAGAAATCAGTGCCATGGATATCATTAAAATACCCATTAGGACGATATAGCTAAGCCCTCCATTTCCCATTATCCCTTTGTCAATGATGCTTGCCATCACAAGCGGAATAAGGATTTCCATAAGAACTTCACCAATCATTATTATCGGTGTAATGATAGCGTACTTCTTATATTCGCCAATACATGCTGCAAGTTTTTTAATCATATTAATTCTTCTCTCCTACATTATTATTTAATTATTCCGATTCTATGCTTTTGGAATTCGAAACTTTCATTAATGTTTCCACATTATTTAAAGATTTTTTAATTAGGTATATAAACAATTCTTTTTCTTCTGCTGTCATCCCACTGACTAAAACAGCTTCCAGATTTTCTATATAATCCTTTAGCAATCGAGACAGTATTCTACCCTTTTCTGTTAACAGTACTTTTTTAATACGGGCATCTGATTGATCTCCTTCACGTGTGATCAACCCATTTTTCTCGATATTCTGCATAATACTAGTTACTGATGAGCGTTTTATGCCAAACTCTGCTTCAATGTCCTTTTGGTAAACATAAGAATCGCAATGAGAATCAAGAAAATTAATTATTTTTACTTGTTCCAATGTAATATTATGTTTTGATAAATTATCGTCAGCAAGATACTTAATTCTTTTGGAAAGCCTTATTATATATGCCCCATAATCTTCTGAATGAACTGATTTAATTTTGTTATTCACTTCTCCACCTCATATGTTAGATATCTAACAATTAATATATAGAATTATGTAACATTTGTCAATATCTATTTTTTGTTTCTTTAATCAAAAAAAGAGTTTGCTGCAAACCTAAATTTTGCAACAAACCCTGCTTTTTATTTAAAACAACCAATTATTTACCTATTTTTTCACCAGATATTTTAGCATAATATTTTGACAAAGCACTGTGATCTTCCTGTCCACAATCATCAGCATGTAGAGTCTGCATCATCTCCATAACAGCTGCTGTTAATGGCAACGGAGAACCTACTCCATGACCTGTCTCTAATGCGTTATTTAAATCTTTAATATGAAGATCAATTTTAAAACCAGGTTTAAAATTGCCATCCATCATCATTGGTGCTTTTGCATCCATAACAGTAGAACCAGCCAGTCCACCTCTGATAGCCTGATATACAAGTTGAGGATCTACTCCTGCTTTCTTTGCTAACATAAAAGCTTCAGAAACTGCAGCAATATTAAGTGCTACCACAATTTGATTTGCTAATTTTGTCGTGTTACCGGCACCAATATCACCACAATGAACGGCACTAGCTCCAAGTTTCAGCAAAATATCTTCTTTAACCTGCTCAAATATTAACTTATCTCCGCCAACCATGATAGATAATGTTCCCTCAATTGCTTTTGGCTCTCCACCAGATACTGGTGCATCAATCATTTTCACACCTTTATCTGCACATGCTTTAGCAATTTCTTGAGATGCCAGTGGCGCAATCGAACTCATATCAATAAGTATTGTGCCTTCTTTCGCACCCTCTAATACTCCATTCTCACCCATAACAACGGTCTTAACGTGAGGAGAATTTGGAAGCATTGTAATGATAATGCCACATTCCTCGGCAATTGATTTTGCATTCGCTAATGCCTTTGCACCTGCATTTACCAAATCATCAACATTTTCTTGAATAATATCGTATACTACTAATTCATGACCGGCTTTTAGCAAATTCTTTGCCATTTGCTTTCCCATGATCCCCAAACCTATAAATCCAATTTTCATTATCCGCATCTCCTTTTTGTTCTTTTGCTTATTATCCGTTTATTCTTTCAATAGCCTTAACAATTTCTCCGGTTGTAAGTCCATGATACTCCATTACTTCCTCATAGTTGTGTCCACTGCATCCAAAAGTATCTTTTACTCCTACGAATTCAATAGGTTTACATTCTTTACTTAAAGCTTGAGCAATGGCACTTCCTAACCCACCAACTATGGTATGTTCTTCAGCAGTTACTACGCCTTTACAACCCTTTGCTGCTTCTATTATAAGTTTATCATTTATCGGTTTGATGGTACCTACATTTACTACTTTAACAGAGATTTTACCCTGTAGTTCTTTTGCAGCTTCCAACGCTTTCATAACCATAATACCACAAGCAAATACAACAACTTCATTACCATCTTTTAAAACGGAAGGAACTCCCACTTGAAATGGTGTAGTCTCTTCTGTTACATTATCATAGTCATTTCTATTAATTCTGATGTAGCAAGGACCTTTTATGTCGGCCATAGCCTTTACCATTTTTACTGTTTCATTGGCATCAGCCGGACATAACACTGTCATATTAGGTATGGCACGCATAATTGCCATATCTTCCACTGCCTGATGAGTAGAACCATCTCCAAAATCACTCATTCCTGATGAAGATCCACATATTTTAACATTTAAGCATCCAATAGAAATTGTCTGCCTAATCTGATCATAAGCTCTGCCTGCTGCAAATACAGCAAAAGAATGAGTAAATGGAATTTTACCGGTTTGCGCAAGTCCTGCTGCAACCGATGTCATATTTGCTTCTGCAATACCCATTTCAAAGTATCTGTCTGGAAAAGCTTCTTGAAATAAACAACTCATAGTTGACTTTCCAAGGTCAGCTTCCAAAGCTACAATGTTCTTATTGCTTTTTCCAAGTTCAACTAGTGTATTACCATAAGCGACTCTCTGATTATTATAAGCCATATTCTTTACCTCTCTTCTTTTTCTTTCAGATTACATCAATTCTTTCATTGCTAAATCATACAGTTCTGGTGTCAGAATTCCATTATGAAAACCTACTACGTTTTCAGCAAAACTCAATCCCTTACCCTTAACGGTATTCATCATAATAAGAGTTGGTTGTCCTTTTACCTGATCTGCTTCATCTAATGCTGTTATAATTTCTTCCATATTATGTCCATCTATTTCTATTACTTTCCAGCCGAATGCTTCCCATTTAGGAATTAACGGATTCGAATTAAACCGATCTACAATAGCTCCGGTAGCCTGTAATTGATTTCTATCTAATATTCCAACGAGATTGTCTGCTTTAAAATTTGAAGCAGCCATAGCAGCTTCCCAAATCTGGCCTTCTGCAATTTCTCCATCTCCCATAAGTACATAAGTCTTAGCATCGTATCCGTCCAGTTTCTGTCCAAGAGCCATACCAAGTCCGATAGATAAGCCCTGACCAAGAGATCCTGTACCTGCCTCAATACCAGGAGTTTTTATTACATCTGGGTGTCCCTGTAATCTAGAACCAATACTTTTTGTGGTCTTTAATTCTTCCCTAGGGATAATACCTGCCTCTGCCAATACAGCATATTGCAATACACCAACATGACCTTTGCTTAAAATAAATCTGTCTCGATCAGGTTTATTTACGTTTTTTGGGTCATAACGCATTTTGTAAAAATATAAAGCAGTAACCATATCTGTACTAGAAAAGCTTCCACCAATGTGGCCTGCCACACCCACGCCTATACATTCAATAATGTTTTTTCTGACTTGCTTTGTTTTCTCTACCAGCTCGTCAATCAACACCTTTTTATTACTCATTTGCTTACCTCCGTTACAGTTGAAATGTTTTATTCTAATTGTTCGCTTTGTTTATACTTTAACATTTCCTGATAAGTTTTATCCACATGTTCCGTCATAATGGACTTAGCCAATTCTCCATCATGGGCTTTTATTGCATCCAATAACAACTTGTGATAATAAAGTCCATCTGAATTCCCACAAATACTAACAATGTATTCCATTGATATCTTCATGACATCATTGATGATATGATAGGTTTCTGAAAGAATAGAATTTTTTACTATGGAAGCAAGTTTGAAATGAAATTCCAAATCCGCATCGGAAAATTGTTTCATATCATCTTTGTATTTCTGCATCCGCTTCCAAATTGCTTCTAATGCGCTAACATCTTCACTTGTTGCCTTTAATGCAGCTAATTCAGCAGCTTTTCCTTCCACTACTGTTCGAAATTCCAAAACCTCTAATATGGAATTCTCACTTAAGTAAACTGCTGGTATTATTTGATTCATACACATGCCAGGCAACATCTCTTTTACGTAAGAACCTTCTCCAAGTCTTGTCTCTACCAATCCTAACACTGCCAATTTCTGTACGGTCTGACGGGCTGTCATCCGACTTACGCCAAACGCCTCCGCTAATTCATTCTCAGATGGAATCTTCTCACCAGGCTTAAATTCACCATGTAATAGTTTTTGCTTCATTTGCTCAAAAACTTCATCACTAACGTTTATTTTTTTTATAGGTTTTACTGTCATTTTCATCCGCATTTTACCTCTACTTAAATTTTATCTAATATATGTAAAACAATAACATAAGTAGAATTAGAATGCAATGGCATACAACTCAACCAATTTTAATATTGTGTATCATAAGGCCAAGGTTTACCCCCTGCCAGACATCCCCCATCTATATGACACATCATACCTGACATATAACTGGATGCATCGGATGCAAGCATGATAGTAAGACCTAAAATCTCTTCTGGTGTTCCGGGTCTTCCCATTGCAATTCTTTCTTCTAAATATTTACTTCTTTCCGGATGTTCCCAAGTAACTGTAGTAAGCGGCGTAATGATGTGCCCAGGTGCGATAGCATTGGCACGAATTCCGTACTGCGCCCATTCTACTGCCATGGAACGTGTCAAGGCCGTTACTGCACTTTTGGTTGCACCATACACACTGCATCCACCTAACATACCTACAGAATTGTGGGAAGCCATGTTAATAATATTTCCATTGTGAGCTAACCGCATATGCTTAGCAGCCTCTTGTGATAGGAAATACAGGCCTTTTAAATTAATGTCCATAATCTTATCATAAGTGCTTTCCTCAACATCCAAGAAACCTTCTCGTTTATTAATACCAGCGCAGTTTATCAATACATCGATTCGGCCATATTCTGTAATAACCGTATCCACACAAGTTTTAATCGAATCCATATTCGTGATGTCAAGTTGTATGCTTTTTGCTTTATTGCCTGCTTGATGTATCTCCTCCTCCACTTTTTTAAGATTATCCATGGCAACATCACACAACACCATATTGGCGCCTACACTTGCCATTCCCTTTGCTAGAACACTTCCAATACCGCCGGCAGCACCAGTCAGTATAATGACTTTACCTTCCAAAGAGAATAATTTTTCTAAATTGTTTCCGATTGACATTCCAAACCTTCCTTTCTTAACAAAATTTTATTACATTTACATATATTACTCTATTTCTATTACTTTATTCATTACGTTACTTGTTACCTGTTACTTGTTACTTGTATAACAAGTCATATATAAAATATATCATCGTTTTTGTCATTTGTCAACTGGTCTTTTTAAAAAGAGTTGACTTTTCAAGAGGCACTGAATAAGTCTCCTCAAGGGACTTGATATGAATAAAACTGTATCTATATTCGTTTGGGCGTAGACCGACTGACAAGGCTGTTTATGTCCGACTAGAGATTCAATAAAAAGCAGCGTTGCTTGCGCTGGTTTTTATATCTTTGAAGCTCTACAAAGGACATGCCGCCGGAAGGCAAGGTAGCTCAAACGAATATAGATACAGCTTTATTCATTCTGAAACTATACCGGAGACTTTTTCAGTTGCTTCCTTTTCAATCCACTCTTTTTGATTCACTATTTATCTAATTTGAATTCCTTCTTTATCAAGCGCATGATGTATCTTATTAGCAAATTCCAATGCTTTTAACCCATCTCCATGTATGCATATGGTTTCGGCTTCAATAGCAATATCTTTACCTGAAATTGCCTCAACTTTTCCTTCTTTAATCATTCGAATTACTCTTCGTATTGATGTGTCCTCATCCGTAATCATTGCCCCCTCTTTTGATCTGGCAACTAAGGAGCCATCTTCTTCATAGGCACGATCAGCAAATACTTCCTTTAATGATCTAAGACCAGTAGCATTTGCTGCCCGTATCATTTCACTGTTCGATAACGCATATAAAATTAAATTGCTGTCAAATTCATAAATGCCTTCGCAGATAGCTTTTGCTAACGAATAATCTTTTCCTGCCATATTATATAATGCTCCATGGGGTTTCACATGGGATAATGGAATTCCAGAACATTTACAAAATGCATAAAGTGCTCCGATTTGATATGTAATATATGCTTTGGCTTCTGAAGTCGATATCTGCATGTTTCTACGACCAAAGCCCATCATATCAGGGAATCCCGGATGAGCTCCCACCTTAACTCCGTTCTCTTTTGCTAAATCAACTGTCCTTTCCATAATAATTGGGTCAGAAGCATGAAACCCGCATGCTATATTTGCAGAAGATATAAATGGAATCACTTTTTCATCCATTCCCAAAGTATAACATCCAAAGCTTTCACCCAAATCACAATTTAAATCTACACAATACATACTCATCACATCCTCTTAATTTTTCAAATCCTCATTCTTGACATCGGTTATAAACATATGTCCTGGAGAATGGGTAATTACTATCTTAGGTTTCACATTCATTACAACCGATTGCGGAGTGACTCCGCAAGGCCAAAAAACAGGAACTTCACCTTCCTTTATGGTTACTGCATCTCCAAAGTCAGGTTTATTGATGTTGTTAATTCCAATTACTTCTGGAGCTCCAATATGAATAGGTGTTCCGTGAACCGTAGGCATAGTTTCAGTTATCGTAATTGATTTTACAACTTGGTTGTAGGGGATTGGTCTCATACTGACTACCATTTTTCCATGAAAAATCCCGGCTGGTTCACACTCAATATTTGTTATATACATGGGTACATTACAGTTTTCTTCTATATGACGTATTCCAATACCAGCTCTTAGTAGTTCCGATTCAAAGGAAAAGCTGCAGCCAATGAGAAAGCTAACAAAGTCTTCTCTCCAGATATCTTCAACACTCGTGTATTCACCTGTTAGAATACCCTCTTTATAAACTCGGTATTTGGGAATATCTTTCGCTATATCAGCATCTTTGGCCAGATAATGCAAGTGTCTGCTTCCCATATCACTCACTTCTAAAACTGGGCAGGACTTTGGATTTCTTTGGGTAAATAGCAAAAAATCATAGGCTAAATCTCTTGGTAAAACCACAAGATTGGCCTGGGCAAAACCTGCGCACATACCTGAAGTTGGTTTTTCTATTTTACCTTGTCGTATTAATTTTCTTACTTCTTCCGGTTTCATGTTAGTATAATCCATATCATTTATACCTCATTTTGTTCTATTTTAGTGCATTAGTTTTCTTTTGAATCTATCAATTTCTCTTTTTTCATTTTTGTATAATTTCTGTGCTTTTCTAATTGCTATAGGTTCAAATCTTATACTATCTCCTGGTTTTCTTTGTACAAATGCTGGAATATCTACGGATATTATAGTAGCTATCTTAGCATATCCTCCCGTTGTCTGACGATCAGCTAACAGCACCATAGGCAAGCCATTTGGAGGAATTTGTATACCGCCAAAGGGAATTCCATCCGATATTATGTCTACACCTGATCTATATTCAATTTCCGGTCCAGCCAGCTTACACCCCATCCTATCAGATTCATTAGTGACCTTGTAGGTAACACTACATAAAGATTCTAAGCCCCTCTTGGTAAAATATTCTGTTTGTGGTCCAAGAACTACTCTTATTGTCACTACATTATTATCATTGATAGAATAAGGTAACGTTCTATTCTTCATATTCGGTAAAGTTTCCTTGGGATTTATAAAAGATATATCATCCCCAGCCTTTAAAGCCTTTCCTTTGAATCCTCCAATCTTACATTTAAGATTCGTAGATTTGCTGCCTAGAACTTCCTCTATTCTTAGTCCACCCGCAAAAGCGATATATGTTCTACATCCATTTTTAGCATATCCAAACGCTAAGATATCTCCCTGTTTTACAGCTACAGCAGCATACATTGGTAATGGTTTATCATTAAGCATTGGATTCATGTCACCACCTGTAACAGAAATTACATTAGAAGCTTGAAACTCCATGGTTGCTCCCATTAAAGTCATTTCAATCTCAGCTTCACCTTTTGGATTATTTACCAAAATATTCGCAATTTGAAGTGCTTTTTGGTCTAATGCTCCGGAGGGAGAGAAGCCGGTCTCTTGGTATCCGATACGCCCCAAGTCTTGTATTGTCGATAAGAGCCCTGAACTCACAATCTTTACGCTCATAAACTCCCTCCTTTTATCTTATTACAGGAATACTCATTTATTTCTACCAGCGCTTGAATCTCATAAAATTCTTCTTCATTAATTGGCTTGAATCTGATATATTCTCCTGCTTTATATAGGATTGGTTCTTTGCGGTTTGGTAGATATGGCTTAACCGGGGTCATACCAATTAAGTTCCATCCACCTGGAGATTCCAAAGGGTAAATTCCAGTCTGTTCACCTCCTATGCCAACTGATCCGGCGGGAATTCTTGTGCGAGGATTCTTAAGTCTTGGGGTTATTAATTGCTCATCCATACCCCCAAGATAAGCAAACCCCGGTAAAAACCCAAGCATATAGATCAGATAGTCTTTGGAACAATGACGTCTTATTACTTCTTCCTTAGTAAGTCCAGTATGGGAAGATACCTTTTCCAAGTCTTCTCCAAAGCCTCTTCCATAACAAACAGGTATTTCGATAAGAGTTCTCGGCAGCATAGAAATTGCGTCTATTTTATGTACAAGTGGCTTTAGTTTTCTTATTAATTTCTTGTAGGAGATTTTTTCTATATCATAATAAATTAACAAGGATCGAAAGGTTGGTACGGTTTCTAATATACCCGTCATTTCACTATCTTTCAACAAATCGTAAAGTGCTCGGACTCTTCCATTTATCGCTTCGCTGATTTCATCTCCAAATTCAACCCCTAACGCAGAATCACCATACAATAAGTATTTTACTTCTACCACAACATTCACTCCTTACCTTCGAAAAATCCACGTTCGATTACTTTATCAAACCACTTGCTACAGGTCTTTTCTAATTTCATTGGATATTCTATAATCTCTCGCATCAGTTCTACAATTAGAACATTTAACTTTATTCCAAATCCATCAATTGCAGGAGTTAACCATCCATACATATCTATCATTCCACTTCTGGAAGCCGTAATAATAATCTCCTTTTCCATATCACCTGTTTGAAGAATATCCATATCTTTTTTAAGAAAAGCAATCGCAGCAATCATACCATAACATCCCCAGTCAGAAGTTGTTGCAGTTATAATGTGATCTGCACAGGTTGCCGCCGTTATCCCACCATGACATTCACAGTTACATGATTCTAACGAGGCATATGGAATAAAGCGACTGATATGTTCCTTAATGGTTCCCATTCCGAGTTCATTTCCTAAATCTCCGATAGCAATTGTTAAGATGCCCAGTCTTTGCAATTTATTAAATAGAACATCTGTCTTCGCTTCTAGATCAGTTACATTAAGACCTATCGCATTATGATATACACCTTTCTCATTTGCACCGGGATGCTCAATGCTAATTACTGCAGAAGGAATTCCAAAAGATATAATTTCATCCGCTTTTTCGGATGCTTCGTTACTATCCTTTGTAAATGGTATTACTGCCATGGATATTGGATATTTTTTTACCTCTTCTATGCTGCCATATAAATGTAATCCAGCAACATATGCCAAATTCTTTACCGCTAAAATACAGTCCTCCGGGCAAATAATAACCGGTTTTGCATTAAAGGCTTTTACCAATGCTCTTGCAAGTAATATGGAGCTGACAATCCCATCCATCTCCGCTTTCTTATGAGGAAGCAGAACAAACCCTGTAAGGATAAATACCAGATCGCCTTCCTTCACATTATTAATTAATTGTTTTGCTGCATTCATGGTCAAGGGTTCTTTTGTATAGGTTCTTGCTGCATCATACAGAATTCTGCATACTCCATATCCACGAGGATCTAAATTCATTAGGTCATCTAAATTTTGTCCAATATTCAATTGTGTCAATTGATTTTGATCCATAAGTAATTACTCCCATCTATTCCTTTTTTGTCTCCTCATGAAATTTATATAGACTGGAATCCTGTAATATATGAAGAAGATCAGCGCTTTTTCCACCTACCGGAGATCCATCAATTTCTGACACAGAAAGGCATAAGGAACCCGAACTTGAAACGATAATTTCATCTGCTTTCATTAGCTCCTCTAATGTAAAAATTGATTCCTCTACAGGGATACTATTCTCCTTACATATCTGGATTAAATGTCCTCTTGTTATACCTGGTAAAATTAAATTGTCCAGAGGTGCAGTTCTAAATACACCATTTTGTATGATTGAGATATTACTATGTGCACATTCTGTTACCCTATCTCCCCTGTGAAATACTACCTCATCGCAACCAACCTCAGCAGCTCTTTGTGACGCAATAACATTTGGTAACAGATTTAAAGTTTTAATATTACAATGAAAAAATCTTGTATCTTCTACCGTTATTAATTTTATTTTCTTATAGATATCTTTTAATTCTCCTGGTTTAATAGTAATCCATATGTTTGACGGAATAGTAGAATCCGGAAATGCATGATTTCGTATTCCCGTTCCTCTAGTTACCTGCCAATATAGAAATTGCTCTGGACTATCTACTTTATTAACCATTTCTTGTAACAAATTTTTCATTTCATCCTTTGTAAAAGAAATGGGAATTTCCAGTAATTTTGCACTTTGATAAAATCGATCAATATGCTCCTCTACAGCATATATCTTATGATTCGCTGTGTAAGTAGCATCATATACTCCATCTCCAAAATAGCAAACGCGATCATTCATTGGGACCATCATATCCTCAAGTAGTCCGAATTTTCCACTATAATATCCTAGATTTTCCACAATAATTCCTCCTAATATTAAAACTTTTATTTAATTCATTCTTAATCCCATATAATATTTAATGTACTCTACACATTTTTCATAACCTAATTTACCAGTATTTAAGCTTACATCATAATTTTTAACATCTTCCCATTTTCTACCGGTATGATAAGTATAATATTCACTTCGATATTTGTCCATTCTATGAATATATTTAATTGCTTCCTTTTCAGTTGTACAAAGCATATTAATCTCATGTTCAATACATTTATCTTCTGAAGCATAGAGATATATGGTAAATATATTCTTTTTATCCTTTAATATATAGTCTGCACATCTTCCTATCACAACATATGATTCTCTTTCTGCTAATTCCTGAAGCACTTTTGCCTGATAATTAAACAAATTATCATTTGAAGTAAAGTCATTACTTTCAGGAGGAATTAATTCGCCGTTATATACCTTTTTTGATGCCCGATATAACATACTATTCTTAATTCTCTCATCAGCACTGGCAAACAGAGCTTCATTAATTCCACTATCCTCTGAAGCTAAGCGAATCAGTTCTCTATCATACATACTAATTTGAAAATCATTAGCAAGCATTTTTCCAATGGTAGTTCCGCCGCTACCGCAGGTTCGAGTTATTGCAATCACAAAATTCTCCATAAACTTCACCCTCCTAACTCCATGCGTTTTATGCTAATCTCCTAAATATGCTTTTCTGACTGCATCATCATGCATTAAAACCTTAGCATCGCCAGAAAGTACAATGTTGCCTGTTTCAACAACATAGGCTCGATCTGCAATCTGTAGCGCAGCATTGGCATTTTGCTCTACTAAGAGAATCGTTGTTCCAGTTTTTCGAATATCTTTAATAATTGTAAATATTTCTTCTACAATAATAGGAGCGAGACCCATAGATGGTTCATCAAGGAGCAGCAGCTTTGGTGAAGCCATAAGTGCCCTCCCGATTGATAACATCTGCTGTTCCCCACCCGATAGGGTACCTGCTATTTGTTTTCTTCTTTCTTTAATTCTGGGAAATAGATCGAACACCATAGTAAGATTTGTATTTATTTTACCTTTGTCCCTTTGAAGATAAGCCCCTAATAACAGATTCTCTTCCACTGTCTGATCACCAAATATACGTCTGCCTTCCGGTGCCTGACTGATTCCCCTTGCTACTATTTTATGCGGTCCGATGGAACTAATGAGTTTATCGTTATAAGTAATCTCACCGTTTTTAATTGGTGTTAATCCACTAATAGCACGCAAGGTACTTGTCTTTCCTGCTCCATTGGCTCCGATCAGAGTTACGATTTCACCATCATTAACTTCTAGACTTAAGCTACGGATCGCATGAATCATACCATAATACACATCGATATTATTTACCTTTAGCATGATATTACGCCCCTTTCTTGCCAAGGTAAGCCTCGATTACCTTAGAATTTTTCTGTATTTCTTCTGGTTTACCAGAGGCAATAACTTGCCCAAAGGATAAAACAACTACTTCCTCACATACATTCATAACAAGTTTCATATCATGCTCAATTAATAATATAGAGATGTGAAATTCATTCTTTATCCAACGAATTAATTCGGTTAATTCTGCTGTTTCCTGTGGATTCATTCCAGCGGCAGGTTCATCCAGCAGTAATAACTTAGGTTTCGCAGCCAATGCTCTTGCAATTTCTAATCTTCTCTGTTGTCCATAGGGGAGATTTTTTGCTAATTCATCTGCTTTATCATCTAATTTAAAGATTTTTAATATTCCCATTGCGTCTTGTTTTATTTTTTCTTCTTCTCTTATCTGAGAAGGTGTACGTATAATAGAAGCAAGTAAACTTGATTTTGCCTGAAAATCGTAACTGATTAAAACATTCTCAATCACAGTTAATTCTTGAAATAATCGAATATTTTGAAAAGTTCTTGCAATTCTTTTGGAAGTAATCTCATAAGGCTTAATGCCTTCAATTCTTTCACCATTCAATTCAATTTTACCAAAAGTAGGTTTGTAAACACCGGTCAGCATATTAAAAACTGTGGTTTTACCAGCACCGTTTGGTCCTATCAAACCAAATAACTGATTATCTCCTATTTCCAAGTTGAATTTAGAAACTGCTGTAAGTCCGCCAAATTTAATTGTTAAATTCTGTACTGAAAGTAAAGGCATAGTAAGCTCCCGTCCGCGTGCTTTAGCACGCATATTAATCAAGATGTTGAAAATTTACTACCACGTAATTTTTTCTTTATATTACCTATTAACTTTCTGAAACCTTTGATCGTTATTTCCCGCGTTCCAAGAATGCCTTGAGGTCTGAAAATCATCATAAGAATCAGTATAATTGCATAAATCAACATTCGATATTCCTTCATGACTTCACTTAAACCTCTCAATGCCTCTGGGAGATAAATTAAGATAGCAGTACCAATGACGGATCCTGATAAACTTCCCATACCACCAAGTACGACATAAGTTATAATTTCAATCGATTTTGTAAAATTAAAGCTTACAGGGTCTATAAATGTATTAAAGTGAGCATATAGTCCACCTGCTAATCCTGCCATACTGCTTCCAATGATAAATGCCATCATTTTATATTTTGTAGAGTTGATACCCATAGCTTCAGCTGCTATTTCATCTTCTCTAATTGACATAATTGCTCTTCCTTTTGAAGAATGTATTAAATTTTTAATGATTACAAAACATAAGGCTGATCCAAAAAACACCCATCCAAAGGTTGTTTTCGTTGGAATGGCAGAAATACCTCTTGCTCCTCCTAAATAGTCCACATTTTGAATTACTACTTTTACAATTTCACCAAATCCTAAAGTACAGATTGCTAAGTAATCTCCTTTTAAACGCAAAATAGGATAGCCAATCATTCCAGCTAGTAAACCTGCCATAATAATTCCGACTATTAAGGCAATGGGAAGTGGTAATCCAAAGTTTTTTGTCATAATAGCTGAACTATAGGCTCCAATCGACATAAAGGCTGCGTGTCCCATTGTGAATTGGCCCGTAAATCCTATAATTAGATTTAACCCCAACGCAGCGATTACAAATATACCAATTTGCCTAATAAGTCTTAAATTATAGCTGTCAATGACTTCAACTTCAGTAAGGATCTGAACTACAGCAAATATGCAAAGGATACCTAAGAAGGTTTTAAGATAATTTAGATATATTTTTCTTATTTTTCCGGTTTCAGTATGTGTATCTAATTTATATTTCATATTTGGCTCCCGTCTACTGTGCTTATTGCTTTCTTTATTGGCATGCACGCATATTCTTAAACCTATACTTTCACACTAGCTTTCTTGCCAAAAAGTCCAGTTGGTTTAACTATAAGTATTATAATTAATATAGAAAATGCAATTGCATCAGAGAAACCCGAGTGAATATAAACTTTCGATAAGGTTTCAATTAATCCCATTGCAATTCCACCAAACATGGCACCTGGTATTACGCCGATTCCTCCTAATACTGCAGCAACGAATGCCTTCAGACCAGGCATAACACCCATAGCAGGTTCTAATCTTGGATATAGCATTCCGACTAATACTCCTGCTGCAGCTGCTAATGCTGATCCAAGTGCAAAGGTAAGTGATATCAGTCTATTTATGTTGATTCCCATTAATGCTGCTGCATCCCTATCATACGAAGTTGCTCTCATTGCTCTTCCGGTTCTTGTTTTGCTTACAATAAATTGTAAGATAACACACAATGCAAGAGTAACAGCAAGCGCAATCAACTGTAGATTACTAACCACAATCCCTGCAATGTTGTAGGATATTATCGGAATAACCTCAGGAAAATTCTTGGTGTTTGGTCCAGCCATGAATTTTGCCTTAACTAAATTCTGTAAGAGCAATTCCACACCCATTGTAGTAATCAGAAGTGTTACTTTAGGTGAAAATCTGAGTGGTTTATATGCCACCCGCTCGATTGTTATTCCCAAAAGTGCACATATAACCATTGAAAAAACCAAAGCAGGTGCAAATCCTAGTCCTAAGGTAGCAACCGCAAAGTACCCGGTATAAGCTCCTACCATATAGATATCACAGTGAGCAAAATTGATTAATTTAATAATACCATAGATCATTGTATATCCTATTGCAATTAACGCATACACACTTCCAAGCGATATACCGTTAACGATTTGTTGTAGTAAAGTATCCATCTATTTCGCTCCTTTACAGGGGATGGTAATGAGTGTCAAAAGCCATTTAGGTGTGAAATGAATATCGCGGCATCTAGATTCATTTTGTCTACCTTACCTTCCGGCGGCATATCCTTTGTAGAGCCTCAAAGATATGAAAAACATCGCGGCTGCTCTGTTTTTCACTGAGTCTCTAGTCGGATATAAACAGCCTTGTCAGCCGGTCTACGACAAAACGAATCTAGATGCACCGCTATTCATAGCTATAGTTAATGTGGCTTTTGACACGCTTACCTTACCTATATTATTTATTCAAGCTTTAACCCCAGACCTACCTTATATATATATTTCTTGCAGTTATTAAGGTTATTTGAAACCTAATCCAAACTTATAATTTATTACTATTGCTATTTAGTACTTTGACATTTAGATTAATATTTCTATTATTAATAACTTACTTTTTATTCGGGTGCGATTTCTGATTCGAATATGAATTCTCCGTTATCGACTTTATTTATTACTGCGCTTTTGATTGGGTTTCTATTTTCGTCAAATGTGATTTTACCACTTACACATTCCATGTTTATTGCTGTTAAGGCATCTTTAATTGCTGCTTCGTCAGTACTTCCTGCATCTTTGATTGCTTGTGCAACAAGGTAGACTGAATCATAACTTAATACGGAGAATGCACTAGGTTCTATGCTATATTCAGTGTTATAATCTGCAACAAATTTCTGTACTGCTGCTTTATCGGATTTTAAGGATACATGATCGGTAAAGAAAGCGCCTTCAATGGCATCTCCACCTACTTCAATAAGGCCAGGATCACTCCAAGAGTCACTGCCAAGTAATTGAGCTTCAATTCCAAGTTCTCGTGCTTGTTTTGCGATTAAACCTACTGTACTGTAGTTATCAGGAAGATAAAGAATATCTACACCTAATTCTTTTACTTCGGTTAAGAGAGCTTTAAAATCACTTTCTCCTGCATTGTAAGTTTCTTCATATGCAATAGTTCCGCCTAAGCCTTCATAATTAGATTTAAATTCTTTTGCAATACCTACGCAATAATCATTACCAACATCATATAACATTGCTGCTTTATATGCACCTAAGCTTTCAATAGCGAATTTCGCACCTACTTTGCCTTGATATGGGTCAATGAAGCAAGCTCTAAATACATATTCTCCACCTTCTGTTGTTACCTTTTCGTTGGTAGATCCAGGCGTAATCATTATTACTTGTGCTTCCTTTGCTACTGCTGCCATTGGGATGGAACACTTACTAGCATAGGTACCAATAACTGCGGTTACCTTATCTTGTTCAATTAGTTTTGTAATAGCGTTTGGTGCTGTGGCAGCCTGATTTTGATCATCTTCAACAATGAATTCAATCTGTTTTCCAAGAACGCCTCCCGCCGCATTAATTTCTTTAATAGCAAGCTTTGCACCATTTTCCATTGCCGCACCAAGTGCAGGTACATCACCTGTAATTGGGAATACGCCACCTAACTTGATGGTATCACTTTCTTTCTTACTGCATCCTGCTAACATTGAGAATACCATTACCATTACGATTACTAAACTCACAATACTTTTTCCATGCTTTTTCTTCATAATAAGTCCTCCTCTTATTTTTTCGGTCTATCTAGAGATTTTTCTTTAGTAACAGATTAATCATAAAAAAAGGCGCTTTCCTATTAAGGAAAACGCCTATGTTTTATAATAATTGTTTTTTTGGATTATCTCTCAGATAATTTACCATGGATAAATTGTAACACACAAAAATATAGTTGAATATGTTCACCGTAAACAATAAATTCAACAATTCTTTGTCTATCGCTGAATATAACTCCGTTACTGCATCATAAACCTTCTTATTTTGTATGCCAGTCGCAGATTGAAGCATATATTAACATCTTTAAAATCAAAGTTAAGAATTTCCTGAATATGCTGAATTCTATATTTGATGGTATTTCTATGTAGATAAAGTGCTTCTGATGTCTTAGTAATATTACAATCCTGCATTAGGTATACTTCCAGTGTGTTTACCAAATCATTGTTGCTCATAATATCATGCTCGATCAAAGGGCCAAGGATGACATCATGAATTCGCCTTAATTCGTTATTATCCTTAACTTGAAAAAGTATTCGATAGATTCCCATTTCTTCATATATTCGGATATCATTACACTTCTTGCAGGCACGCAACATCTTTAGTGCCTCTTTTGCTTCGATGCTACTGCGCTTAAAGTCTTGAATATATTGAAATATACTACCAATCCCAACACTTATGGTAATATCTCTCCAAAGATTGAACTGATTCATTACTTGTTTTAAGTTTTTATTAAGATATTCCCTATATTCCTTACTATTTGGAATAGAAACCATAAGGGTAATCGTGTTTTCCTCATAAGTATAAAAAAGTTTATCACCGTTTTGCTCAAAATAAAATTTCATATAGTGAATTATCTTATTAAGTACGGTCAAAACTGTGAGTCCCTCATCAATTTTGTCAAATTGAATTATATCTGGTTCTACTGCAAAACTAATATAATTTCTTTTACTAGAATATCCAAAATACTTAGCTTTTTCTTCCATAGAATCAGTATAATCCAAGTACATTAATTCCTTTAATATTCCATCCATGGTAGGTTCATTTTGTTCTTTCACAAATAGCATTTTGCATACATTGTACATAATATTTATGACCTTGATTCCATAAGGAATCTCGATTACTGGTATGTCTAATTGATTTGCCATATTCTTAATTTTAGTGGATATGTTTGTGATATATGGACCTACTTGTACAATCAGCCCTACCGCCTCTTTCTTATCCAGTTCGATTAATACCCTCTCAAGATCTTTATCGATATCTTTTAGTCCTATGCCACTTAGGAATACAATCTCACCCGAATTAATCCAGTTCCAAGGTTCTGGCATCTCAATGATATCACACCACACGATAATTTTATTCAGCCCACCGATTCCAGCAACTACTTTTGCATCTTTCATTTCTTCAATTTCAAATAGCCTCTTATAAGTTATATTCATGATTGGCTCCTATCTGCATCATATGAACGCATCTATTAAAAACCTTCCTTTTTCATTAAAAAAGATGCTTTGTTCTTGCGAACAAAGCATCTTTGCTTACCCAAATATTGCATTTTTATTTGATTTATCGTATCATAAAATATATATGATAGCAACATATTTTTACATTTATTCAAAATTCAATTTCAGATCACCACTACTCAAAGATGCTTTAATTTTCTTGTTTCCACCATTCTCTCGAATTAGATGAGCTTCATAGCTTGTGTTGTCAACATCAATCTTTCCATATGAAGTATTCAAATCTAGCATATAATCCTCAGCAATTCCATTGAGTGACAATGTCACATTACCATAACTGTTTTCAATATCGATGTCCTCTACTATCGACTCCGTAACGGTTAAATCTCCACTGCTTAAATTAGAATCAAAATCTCCAACAGAAAGCTCCTTACCAGTAATATTACCATAAGAATTCTCAATCTCCAGTGAATTACTTACTAAGTTATTCATGATGCAATTACCACTTGACATAGATATTGCAATGCTATCACCGGTTGCATCCTGTGTCAGTATGTTTTCACTGGCATTGATATTCGTAAAGGATGAATTACCATATGAATTCTTAATCCCTTATATCTCTGTATATTTTCACTTGTAAATAAATTGCCCAAAAGCCAAGTACAATAAAACTTCCTATTTTTGTAATAGCTGCTGCCAATGGGGTCTCAATCCCTGCTGCTGACTGAAAAATAGATTGAAAGCATAAGATCGGTATCATCAAGATACAAATCATGGTTGTTGTTAAAAATGTAGTATATCCTAGCCCGTCATTTTTACGAATTAAATATATAGTTGCAAAAAAGGATGGTGCAATTATTCCCATATCAATTACATAAGTGATCTCAGTCGTATAGGTTTCAATCAATGATAATGAATTACCAGTTAACAACGAACTTAAAATATCCGGCAACCAGGCTACAATTAATGCAATTCCTGTCAAAACTGAAAAACTAATTAAACCTTTATGCGCTAAGTTGCCACTCATCTTTTTTATTATTTCTTCATGATCAATACTTCGGATACCCATTATTAAACCAAATAAACTACAAGATAACAAAGCAATATAGATTAAATGCATTTGATTATAGGCAACACCAAAGCAATAACTTGCGGAGGAATATACGAATATACCCAGAGTAGATACTAAGAATAATCTGCTTTTGATTGTTCTCTTTCTAATATCTTGTATTAATCCAATAAAAAGAATCGGTATTGAAAACAATAATTCTACCAGATCTGTACCCCTGTTAAGCGGTGCCTTAAAATAAGAATCGTTTTTGTATAATCCAACTCCCCACATAGTAATATTATCTCCATATATATTGGTTACTTCATAGGGTTTTCCTCCGGTTGTATAAAACACACCCACCGCTGCTGATATGATTGAAAGTACTCCAATTGCTATTACCAGAATAAACAATCCCTTACTGGACTTGTATCTACTTGTATTTTCCTTTGCATTTATCATAATTTTTTTATATCCCCCTTTAAATTCTCACTATTCCTGATAAGTGCTCTACTACATTTATAGTAGATTGAGGCGCTGTTGTCAATTATTAGTTTTTATTCCATTTTTACCTTATTAGATTCTATTCCATTTTTACCTATGATTCTTAAAGTAAAATGTTGAGAATTTTTATGAAATATGGTAAAATTTATAAAAACTTGGTATTATCTAAAACTTGATTTTGGATATAGAATAGGAGTTTATATGATAGTTATTGATGGTAAATGGACTATGGAAGGTGAAAGTGATAGTTCAATTCAACTAAAAACCAGCAGAGAACTTACAGATTTAGTTAATAAAATTGGTTTTCTCCCTTTATTCAAGGGAGAAATTGCCGGTTTCTCTGTTGAAGAACATACCAATGCAACGGACTGGTGGGGGGATAATCCAGAAAAAGATCCTTGGGAATGGCGATCCGTTCTAGCTGCTGAGGGTGAAATTGCATATGGAAAGCTCTTCCGAAATAAAGCAGGTTTCATATCGAAGGAATGGTATCCTATCTTTGTTACGTATCGTCGGGATGGTTATGATTTTGATAGTAGGTACGAGGATGGACTTGCATCCCGAAAAGCAAAGAAAATCATTGATGTATTGACTGATCATAAAAGTTTGCCCTCCAACGAGATAAAAGCCTCTGCTGGTTTTGGAAAAGAGGGAGAAAAAGGATTTGACAGTGCTATGACCTTACTTCAAATGCAAACTTATATAACAGTACGAGGATTTCAGCGTAAGTATAGTAAAAAGGGTGAGGAATATGGTTGGGGGGTTGGTGTTTACTCATTAAGTGAGGAACTTTTTGGCGAAGATTATGTTCGATCTGCATATCATATACACGCAGCTGACGCTAAAGCTAAAATTATATCTCATCTTATGGACATGTTTCCTGATTTGTCTTACGATGCCGCATTAAAATGTATTAAATAGGTATATAATCATGTTCCCCAATCACTTTTATTCCATTTTGTGAAAGTAGTTCGGCCGTAAGACCATTACCACTAATTAACGTATTTGTAAAAGTTCCATCATAAATTTTGCCATATCCACAGGAGGGGCTACGCTCCTTTAGTATAGCCAATTTGCAATCATATAACTTGGCAAGCTTAAGAACCTCAGTTGCACCTCGCTTAAAGTTTTCTGTTACGTCTTCGCCTGTCTTTGTCATAATTTTGTCATTAACACGTTCTGCCGGAGTTCTTGGTGTCATAAGTCCTCCAAGTTGCTCAGGACAAACAGGAATAAGGTGATGTTTTGATAAAGCATCTGTCATACCTTTTGTCAAAACTCCGGTTCCATCATAACGGCAATTAACACCTAATAAACATGCACTAACCAATATGTTCATATCCTTCTCCTATCTATTGTGTTCTACAAACTATAATATGTTAATTATGCAATAAGTTAATGAGAAAAACAATTACTAAATATTATTCCTTATTCTTCCGATATATAAAGTACCAAATTAAGGTAATTTGGCAAATATGGGGAGGATACAATAATGAAAATTGAGAGTGCATCTGTTATTATGAATTCAACATCATTTCAAAAAGAGGTATCACAAACAACCGAACATTTAAGGGCTTGGAACAATAATCAATCTACTATTCAGAATACTACAGAAAATTCGTTAACAGCTACTTCACAGACCAAATATACTGAGTCCGAAGAACTGTCTATACCAATTGGGGATCAGTATAAAATACGATTACTTAATAAGCTTTTACAAACCTTATTGGGAAGAGAGTTGAAATTTCTTATTCCAAAAAGAATGACGTTAAGCCAACCTTTATCTTCTACTACCTATTCTCAGCCAATTCAAGCTGGGCAAGGTCAAACCATGTTAGGTTGGGGTTTTGATTACCAAAAGCAAGAATACCATTCAGAAACGGAAACAATGAACTTTAACTCTAGTGGTACTGTTAAAACTTCTGATGGCAGAGATATTCAGTTTGGAATGAATTTGACAATGAGTCGTTCCTTCGAATCGTCAAACTACACTTCCATAAAAGCAGGTGATGCTCTAATTGATCCTCTGGTAATAAATTTTGGTCAGTCTTCTGCTAGTTTAACTCAAAACAAATTTTCCTTTGATTTAGACAATGACGGTGATAAAGATAGCATCTCCTTTGCAAATGGAGGTAGCGGTTTCCTTGCCTTTGATAAAAATAATGATGGTGTAATTAATAATGGCAGCGAATTATTTGGCCCTGGTACCGGTAATGGTTTCATTGAATTAGCTGAACTAGATTCTGATGGTAATAATTGGATTGATGAAAATGACCCTATCTATGACAAGCTACAGATATGGACAAAGAATGAAGATGGAACTGATCAATTATTTGCGATCGGGGAGAAAGGAATTGGTGCTATCTACTTAGGATCTGTCAAAAGTACATTCTCCCTAAAAGATAACAGTAATAATACCCAAGGGCAAATACAAGAAGCCGGCATATTCTTAAGAGAAAATGGTACCACCGGTACCATTCAACATGTTGATATTAGTTTATAAAGACTTAATATAGATCAGAGAAGACTTCTACAAAAAAGTACCCATAATATTGACACTGATAAAGTGTTTATCTATGGGTACTTTTTAAAACCATCGCAAATAGTTGCTATCATAGCACACAAACAATCCGAGGACCAGTATCATTTGTGATTTCATAATAGGTTGACATGACACAAATAATGGGTTTATCCATTTGATCAGGAGGGATATATACAATCTCTCCTATATCACCATTATCAAGCAGTATTTTTGCACCCACTAAATAGCAGGCAATATTCAGTAAAAAGACTCTTACTATAGAAGTTTCATATATACTTGTACCTATTGTTTTAAACATATGGAAAGCTTCAAAGGGTGTAGATCTCCTTTTATAAGGTCGGTCAGAAATCATAGCATCATATACATCAGCAACAGCAATTATTTTTGCATATTTTCCAATTTTCTCACCTGTTACCCCTGTTGGATATCCAGTCCCGTCTATTCTCTCATGATGCATGAGAATGGCTTCTTTTATACTACTATTAATCTTATCAAAGTTTTTTAACATGTCATATCCTATGGAACTGTGCTGTTTCATTATCATAAATTCTGAATCCGTTAATTTGCAATTTTTGTTTAAAATATTTTTTGGAATTTTTACTTTTCCAATGTCATGTAATAACCCCGCTTGTATGAGATCAAATATTTCCTTATTTGGCATATGAAGCCACTTTCCAATCAACATCGCATAAAAAGCAACATTAATGCAGTGGGAGTATGTATATTCATCATAATTATGAAGCTCAAGCAAATATGTTGTTAAGTAATCCATATTAGCTATGTTCTTATATATTGATTTCGTAATATGGATTACAGCATAATAATCTAATTGCTTTCCACCTGCCAGAGCATTTATCATTGTTTTTACATCTTGTAGAGTTCCTATATAACTAGATTTTACCTTTTCATTATTTCTCCTGCATCCCACCTCATTCTCCTTAGCTATATTTCCAGAGCAATTTTTCCTAATTCTGTAGACATTACCGTTATCTCTTCAATGCTAGATGTAATTTCTTCTGTAGCAGCTGCTTGTTCTTGGCTTGCATCCAAAGAATTTTTACTTTTAGCACTTGCCTCTTCGACTTTACTTTTAATATCTTGCGTTAACCGATTAATCTTTGGAACTGTACTTTTAGACTGCGCAGATAATTTTCGGATTTCATCAGCAACTACCCCAAAACCCCGACCCGCTTCACCTGCTCTTGCAGCTTCAATAGCAGCGTTTAAGCCCAACATCTTTGTTTCATCAGCGATTTCTTTTATAAATACTGATACCTCATTAATTTCATCGGAAATATTAATAATTTCTTTAATATCGGCATTTAGTACTTGTTCATTGGTATGAATTTCTGTTGCGGAAGCGGCAAGTTGTTGAATTGCTGACGATATACCCATCAATCCATCTTCTAGACTTTTAGACATATCACGAAGTGTAGCAGCTGTTTGCTTTGGCATAATAATTCCTAAAGTTGCAACAATTTCATCTTTATTATCGACGTCAAATAATGGGTAATTAGCCACAAAAACAGGCATTCCAAATTTAGACGCATCTACTTCAGTAAATGCAAACTTCTTTGTTCTGACAACTTGATAAGCAACATCACCATCTTTTAGCTCATAACCAACTGCGAATAAAGGTACATCAAACTTCTTAGATGGCTGACTATAAGCAATTTTAGTCAAATCAGACATATATAGAAAAGCCCCTTCATGAAACATTTCCACTAAAATTGGTGCAAAATCTTTAAATGATGCACCCACTGGATGTAAAATCGGAATTGCAATTGATATTGCGCCATAAGCATTGTCTTCATCCGTAATAATCGGTACCGCTACAATCTTCAACCTTTGACCATATACAGAACGTGGTACATTTTGTTCTAATATCTTTTTATCACGGATTGCCTTCATGGTTATGGAATCTCTATCTAATTTATAACCTACACCCAAGATATCCATATCAAAAGAATCTGAACTTTTTCTCCATACAACAGTATCGTCTTCAATAATTCCGAATAAAATTCCCCCTGGAATTAAATTTGCCATTATATCCATCATTACTTTGCACTCTTCTAGACCTGATAAATGAATCATACTTTTTCCTCCAATTCAAAACTGTTTTCAATAACTTCTGTTTTCAATTTTAATGCATCTACCAATAAAATTAAGCGTTTATCAATTTTTCCGATACCCTTTAAACTATTCTTACCTATTTGTGATATAACGGAATTCAACTGTTCTATTGAATCCTCTTCAATATTAATAATTTCAGATACATCGTCTACAATTATAGCTAGAACTGAATTATCCAAATTTACTATCAATAATCTGCTATCTAGGCACTGATTTGTTAGTTCGAATCCGAATCTTTTCTTTAAATCAATAACTGGAATTACGTTGTCTCTTAAGTTTATTACACCTTCTACATGTGACGGCATATTCGGTATTCGTGTCATTTGGTTTGGAATGCGAAGAATTTCTTGAGCATAAGAGATTTCGATTCCATATTCTTCATTGTTGAGCATAAATACGACATAGGATATAGAACTCATTTTACACGCCCCTCCTTTTTACCCTTTTCGAATATTATTTTGATCTGTTTTTAATCTGTCCGATTCGTATAACTTACAAATTTTTCATAGCTATCTACATCCTCTCTAATTTGCGGTTTCTACTAGTACAGTAATCTCATTAATGCTATAATTTGAACGTTCAGTCGAGTTCGTCCAATATCGATACAAAACCGCAAATCATTACAAATATAAATAATGATAACATAAGAAATAATTCATATTTATATGAAATTAAGATTTCTTACATAATATTTATATCTTTTTAAATTTACTGCTGTAAGGAGAAGAAATTGAAAAAAAATGTGATTTATGAAAGCATGGATATGTATACAGAAATAACAAAAGTCACAACGACATGCATAGATAATTTTAATGATATTCATCTATTATTTTCTAACGGTATAGATATATCATCAATAATTGATTATGCTGATTTTCAAGAGATTATCATGTTTTTAGATACGGCATTTAAAAGTGAATCTAGAATTTCTTTAGAACCATATAAATTTCATACGTTGCTTACCAAAAATTTTTTTGTTTATAATATAGTTTTTATTACAACTAAAAAAAAGACTAATATGGCCTTGGTTGCAGGACCCATTCTAACATTTTTCCCAAATAAAAATGGCATAAATGAAATATTAATAAATAATGGTTTGCCCCTCTACAAAAAAACTGAACTAATTGGGTTACTTAATAATTTGCCTTTGGCCACGAACGAACGCATTTATCAGTTGGGAAAACTCCTAGCTCTACTGAGTAGCACTGGGACAAAAAATTGGAATTCACCGATACAAGAGTTTCATGGGAGAAAGAATTCAGAAGAAGCATTCGATCTAAAATACCTCAAAGATAAAATAGACACTGAGTATGATCATAATAAAATGAGTGCTCTTTATAAGTTTTATGCTAATATAATGGATAAAATCGCTCATGGTAATGTAAATGGCATCATTGATATTATTGGCGAATATGAGTATTTGTTTTGGGATATGGAGTCGAGTGATTATAATAATCGTTCCTTAAAAAACAAATGTATTATAATATGTTCCCTCGCATGTCATTTCGCCATTCAGGCTAACGTCCCATATGAGAGAATGTTTCATTACTTTTGGAAATCAATATTGGATCTCGAAAAAGCAAATACTGTGAATGATATTATTGTCCAAATGGAAGTCACCGTGGAAGGATTTGCACATGCTGTATATGATATGTCTGAAAACGGTTATTCCTTACATATAAATCGCGTTATTCAATATATCAAAGGCCACTTTACAGAAAAAATTACTTTGAAACAACTATCAGAAGATATTAAAATAAATCCAGTGTATCTTTCAAGTCTAATTAAGAAGGAAACGAACATGTCTCTTTCAGACCATATTAATTTAATCCGTATTGAAGAAAGCAAAAATCTTTTGATTTATACAAATAAACCAATATATGAAATCGCATATGACGTTGGTTATAATTATCAGAACCATTACAATACTGTATTTAAAAAATTTGTTAATTTAACTCCATTGGAATATCGCAATATGAAAGGAAGTAAACAGAATGTATCATTTAAATAAGATGAAAAAATAGAGCTTATTCAGGATAGTTTTTCTGAATAAACTCTATTTGTTTTCATATAAGTGAATATTTATTCTTTCACTCCACCAAGCATAATACCAGTTACAAAATATTTTTGTAACAAAGGGTATATACAAAGAATTGGAACCATAGAAATAAATATTTTAGCTGCATTTAACGATGTATTTGAAAGTAAGTCCATTGTTTTATAATCATCTGCCGTCATTTTCGATGTGTCAATAACAACAATTAACTGTTTAATATACGTCTGTAACGGGTAATGGTCAGCATTGCTTGAGAGAACAAGTCCCTGGAAGAATTCATTCCAATGTCCAACAATTGTAAATAGTGCAACCGTTGCTAATACTGGTAAGGATAATGGTACAATTATTCTGAATAAGATAAACCAAGGGCCTGCTCCATCCACTTCTGCGGCTTCTTCTAATTCTTTTGGTACAGATTGAAAGAAGTTAACTACTAAGATAAGATTAAATACCGGAATGCCACCACCTAATGCTAATCCTAATACACTATTTGTTAAATGATAAGTTTTCATTACAATATACCAGGGAATTAAACCACCACTAAATATCATGCAAAATACTAAGCACCATAAGATAATATTTCTTGGCGCAAATTCATTTTTACTTTTTGCTAAGGGGTATGCTGCAAGAATCATGGTAAGTAAAGATAATACCGTTGCTACACCTACCCTCTTAATCGAGGTCCAAAAAGCGCCAAAAAATCTTGCATCTTTCATAATCTCATGATAAGCATGAGTTGTAAAATCAACTGGCCAAAAAGCTACTTTACCGGCAGCTACAGCCGATTTTGCACTAAATGACACAGCTAATGTATATAGTAAAGGAAGTAAACAAGAAAGAGCTAGAATAATCAGGATAATCGCAGTCATTATTTTTATTATTTTATAACCTAATGTTTTACTTTCTATCATTTCTTATTACTCCTTTCTAGAATATTCTATAATCAGCTAATTTATAGGCTAACGTATAGGAAACTGTTATTGTAATAAACCCAACTACTGATTTTAACAATCCAACTGCAGAGGCTAAGCTAAATTGCAAATCATTGAGTCCAACCCTATAAACCCAAGTATCAATTATATCTCCTGTTGAATAAACAGCTGGATTATATAAGTTATAAATTTGATCGAATCCAGCATTTAATATATTTCCCAAACTTAATACAGTCATAAGTACAATTACACCCTTAATACTAGGTAATGTGATTTTAAGTAATCTTTGCCATCTTGAAGCTCCATCAATTGCTGCTGCTTCATAAAGTGCTGGGCTTATACCAGTTATTGCAGCTAAAAAAACAACTGCATTAAATCCAAATTCCTTCCAAATATCACTTCCGATTACGAGTTGTCGAAATAAGTCATCACGTTGAAAAAAAGCTATACTATTTAATCCTAATGTTTCTAATATATTATTAATAGGTCCGCTATAACTAAATATATCTAAGATAATACCACCAAGAACTACCCAGGATAAAAAATGAGGCAGATAAACTATTGTCTGAACGCTACGTTTGAATAATAGATTTTTAACTTCATTTAACAATAATGCAAATGCGACCGGAACAATTAAGTTACCAATTATCTTACCAACAGCAATGATTAATGTATTATATAAAATCTCACGCGTATCATCTAATTCAAACATATATTTAAAATTCTCTAAGCCAACAAAATCGGAACCTAGGATACCTTTCCCTGGATTAAAATCTTGAAATGCCATCGTTAGTCCAAACATTGGAATTATATTAAAAAATATCATCCATGCCAGCGCCGGAATAAGCATAATCCAATAATGGACTGTTACACCTTTTAAGAACCCTTTTTTCTTCATATTATGCCTCCAAACTGTTGCCTATTAATATAATATACCTTGGCTTGCTGCAACTGTATCAGCGACACAAGCCAAGGTCAGTTGTAATTAATTTAAATATGTAAAAAATAAATTTTGACTTTTACTATTTAATAGTTGCCTGTACTTCCTCAGTAATTTTAGCTCCGCCTTGATCTTTCCATTCCTGAACTAATGCATCAAATTCATCAATGGAAGCGGTTCCTAAAATTATCTTTAAGAAGATTTCATCTTCAATTTTCTTAAGATTTGTCCATCTCTTTTCCATGGTTTCAGTTTGTGAATAAAGTAAACTATATACTTTATTTACTGTAAGATTCTTTTCTGCATCAACAACGCATCCGGAACCATTTAATAGGGACATCATTCTATTGAAATTATCATTCTCTGGATCCCAAAATTCAATTCTCATATCATCGTAAGGCTCAAGCTTTGTTTCTTTTACAGTTGAAAGATCAGCATCAAGCAACTTATAAAGTGCACTGTCATATTCTGGTGTTGTACCAGTATTAAGGTATTCACGTAGAACTTCAACAGAATAGGTACATTCATCAAGTGCTGCTAATACGGAACGAGCTGGGTAATAAGAAGCACCTAAACTTGTTGTATCCATATCTTTTTCATCACGTACTAAGTAATTTGTTAAAAGCATTGCTGCTTCTGGGTGATCAAAATCTTTATTTACGATTGTGTACTCAATTGTAGAAGCACCAAGACGTGGTTCCCAAGTACCTTCTTCTGTAAGTGGTGTTGCATATGCAACCCAAGAAGCTGAAGGATCATTCACAACTGCATCTTTAATACCGCCGTAACCCATCCACCATGGTCCAAAGAACATTCCTGCCTGGCCAGATTTAAATGCTTCTCCAGCATCTTTTCTTGTTCCGAGTTCTTGATCTAAGATACCATCTTTATACATTTTTGCTAATGTTTCAAGCGCTGTCTTTGTTTCTGCTGTAAGTGATCCATATACAGCTTTACCATCTTTGTCTTTTATCCACATACCAGGATATGATTTAAAAGCTGCAAACATACCATCTAATGTATAAGTTCCATTAGCGGAATTTAGGAAATTATGGTATAAAATGTTACCCGATGTTGGCCCTAATAAACCGATAGTATCTTCACCACCCATTTTATTATCAACAAATGCTTTACCTACATCATAGATATCTTGTATCGTTTTAGGAGCTTCTAAGCCTAATTTATCTAACCAATCCTGTCTGATCCATAAAAGATTGTAACCATCCATTTCAACCTGTACTCCAGGTAATGCCATCATTTTGTCATCAACTGTTACGGCGGTCAATGATTTACCTTCTGTTTTATCAATCATTGTTTTAACAGTATCAGATGCATAAACGTTATAAGATTCTGTTAAATCTGCTGCTAATCCTGAATCAATAATTGAACGATACTGTGCTTCCCCAACCACAAGAATATCAGGTAAATCGCCAGCAGCGATTGACATATTCACTTTTTGATCAAAATCATTACCAGATGCTGCCTGCCAAACAACTTCAACATCAATATTCATGTTTTCTTTTACATAACGTGTATACTGATTATCGGTTGCAGTTTGACCCTCTGGTATAACGTCAGTAGCATCAACCTCTTGTGCAATACGAATTGTAATTGGTTCTTTGTATTTACCAAAAGGGCTTGGATTACCACTTTCATCTACCGGTACATTTCCAACTGCGCTTTCAGAACTTTCACTGCTTCCACTACTTCCACTACTTGCACTGTTATCAGTATCAACATCCGTACTAGCTTTCTTACTGCAAGAAACTAATAGAGACATTACCATTACTACTGACAAAACAAGTGCTAGAAATCTTTTCGATTTTTTCATGTAAAATCCTCCTCGTTTTTAGAGTTCGTTCAAAACTCTTATTTCATTTACAACTCAATTATACGATATATCATAAATTATTGGACCTATAAAAGTATTCTTGAGGTAGACAATTGACCAAAAAAACATTGCTCTACTGAATTAAAAAATCATCTGTCCACCTTTTTTAATCAAATATCCACCTTTAGTAAATATACCCAATTTCCCCTAATGTTTTTGTATATTTTGTTACTTTTTTAACCATATATCTTTACTACACTAATTGACATAGCCTATAATTTATATTACTATAATGTTAATCATGTTATTTTACACAATAGATACGTAATAAGATTTGACCAATTTTTATTATGAAGTAGGTGGAAAATGTGGGAAGTATGAATAAAAAAATGAGAATAACATCAAAGATTTCATTACATAAAAGAATTATTTTTTTATTTTTGCTTTTAGCTGCCATTGCAGGAATCAGTATTACTTTTGTATCAAATTATACAATATCAAAAATTATTGATAATAAATTAGTCGGTGAATATAGGAATAGTCTCAGTCAGAAGCGTATCTCACTTGAAAATATTATCAGTAACTTAAACTATGTGGCACAACAACTTGCCTTTAATGACGATACAAAACAGATGATAGACGAATATTTTTCGACAGAGGATCCTTATGAGCGTTCAATTCTGCATGGTAAAATATATGGTTCTGTACGATCTACCACCTTCACTAATCCAAATATTGGTCTTTGCTATTATTATCATAAAGATAAAGACAATATATTATTCAATAATCTTCCTATATTAAAAGATAAAAACCCATTTATATCAGATAATGTGTTATATACAACAAATAGTTTTACCTATCTAGGTCCGTATCTAAGTCAAGGCTCCTTTAGCAACAATATTGTCCTTTCTGTATATTGTAAGGTTGACAGTTACGATTTTGGGGATATCTATTTATATGTAGAGTCTAACTATAATACATTTTCAAGTCTTTTTAAAGCTGATAATAATGGAGATTCTTCTTTATTAGTACTAGATAGGTATAATAAGATTACCTATAGTGAACTTCCTGATGTTTTCCCAATTGGGAGCAACATAAAACAACAAGATGAAGGCCGGATAAAAATTGATAATTACTATTGTTTTATTGAAACAACTAAGCAAGGTTTCCATTTAGCTACTGTTGTAGATATTAATCTTTACAATCAAGAGCGAAATCAATGGTATCAATATATTTTTTTATTAGCAGTATTCTTAGTGATACTATCTTTAGTACTTGCAACCATTCTATATCGAACTGTTTACCATCCGCTTCATCAATTTGATAGGCAGCTAGATCAATTGTTGTTGGATAATAATGCTGCTATCGAGGGATCTACAAATATACCGGAATATGATTATCTGTTAGGACGTTTTCGAGATATTCAAATCCAATTGAAAGATATGATTGAACAAATTCTTAAACAAGAACAATATCGAAGCAAATTAGAAATAGACAAACTCCGGTATCAAATAAATCCTCATTTCTTAGTAAATACGCTAAATACAGTTCACTGGTTAGCAGTTATGAATCATCAAGATGAAATTGATGAAATCATTCAGTCCCTTAGCCATCTATTGGCTTATAATCTAGATAAAAGTGTAGTGACCGCGAACTTAGAGCACGAGCTAGCTGCTATATCCGAATATATCATATTACAACAATCTCGGTATGACTTTACCTATCAAGTAATAAGGGAACCTAAGGATGCTATATTCAATTTCCCTTGTCCAAAATTTATCTTACAACCACTTGTTGAAAACTCTTTAAGTCATGGATACCGTGAGAATATGACCCTTACTGTTACTATAACCTTAGATGAGCGAATCACAATTTCAGTAATTGATACCGGAACCGGTATGACAAAAGAACAACTTGCTCGCTTAGAGCAATATATCAATGGAGATTTTAAGGATAGTGAGAAGAATAATAACTTTCGCATGGGAATTGGGTTAGAATACGTGATTCAAAGTCTGCGTGTATTTTATCAAAATGATTTTAGTTTATCTGTTAGTAGTGAACTGGACAGCAACACAATCTTTACTTTGATACTTCCAATAGATACTGCAAACTCCCTTAAACCAATCGAATTGGAATCTCATACATAGAAAGAAGGTAAATCGTTGATAAAAGTTCTAATTGTGGAAGATAATAAATTAATAAGAAAAGGATTAGTTGTCTCTATGCCTTGGAGCGATTATGATATGACGGTTGTTGGTGAAGCAAATAATGGACAGATTGCTTTAGATTTTTTACAAGAAAATGAAGTTGATCTCGTTCTGACAGATCTCGAAATGCCTATTATGTCAGGATTAGACTTAATAAAGACTGCTACGAGTCTTTACCCACATTTAAATTTTGTTGTCCTTACTATTTTTGCTGATTTTGATTACATACAACAGGCTCTACGCCTAGGTGCAATTGATTATATTGCAAAAGTGCAGTTTGATAAAGAAAACTTTAGCACTATATTAGAACGTATCAGTAACCGTCTATCAAAAGCAATCGAAACAGAACGTTCTAATTCTGACATCAGTCAGAAAAAGATGATGCATAATGATATCTATGTTCTTCTTTCTATTGAAGATATGATAAATGATGCCGATGTATCTATGGATTTTTTTACCCTAAACAATTTATTCGATAATAACGAACCTACTGAAGTCGGACCTGGAATCTATATTTGGTATAGAGAAAATGAATCCTATATTTATCCTAACTACTTTGACAATTGTATGTTATTAAAAATAAGTGGGGTAAATAATATGAAACTCATAGATTTACGCTCATTATTATATAAATATAAAAAAAGCCAATTTTTTTATGATTATAAACCAATCCATCAGATCAATGTAAAACTTATATCCGAACTGAAAGAGGATCCTTATATCACAAGTGAAGAAGATTTTCAGCAGATGAAAGAAAGATGGCTCTCTTTTAATTGGATTAATCGCGAAGAATTATTTGATAAAATAAAAATTGATTTAAAAAACAGTAAATTGACGGTAGCTAAAATCTATCATCTGATGGTTGCACTTGAAAATGCATGGAATCATTGTTACGGAGCTGTTTTGGGAAAACCACTTACAATGCCCGATGTTTTTAAAAGTTGGTTTGAAATAGAAGAATGGTTAGAAAATGTTTATCACAAAACCGATTTCGCAATCCAATCACTACATTTTTCAGAAGAAATAGCTGATAGTATTATGAAAGCTAAAAAATTAGTGGAAACTGAATATATGACACAACTTTTATCTTCTGATGTAGCTCAACGGATTCATATGAGTAGAAGTTATTTTAATCAATGTTTTAAAGATATTGTAGGTGATTCCTTTGGGAATTATCTTCGTTTTATTCGTATTAACAAAGCAAAAGAATATCTAATGCAAAGTAATAAATCAATTCAATGGATTGCATGGCATACCGGATACGAAGATGAGAAATATTTCAGCAGAATCTTCAAAAAAGAGATAGGTGTGATTCCCAGCGATTATAGAAGGGAAAATTCCTATAAGTTTGATAATAAGATTAATTTAGGAAATAAAAATAGTATTCTATAAAAAAATATCCTAATAGCATTAACTGTTATTAGGATATTTTATTTAGTCTGCTTGATGAAAACAGTATTTATAGGTCAAAAGATGCTTTATAAATATCTACCAAGTCCTCATAAGTAGGTATAACCGGGCAATTCCCAATGTTTTTTGCTTTTATAGCTATCTTAGCATATTTCTCAAATTCCTCAATAGTAACCAACTCTTTTTTACCAAAAAAACTATCCATAACTTTCTTAAATTCATTAACACTTGATAACCTCATAACCTTCAATATTCTTGCAATTAAATCCGGCTTTCCCTTTGCAGTAAAAGCCATAAATTCTCCAAGTAATAGACCATTGGCTCTTCCATGATCAATATTTTTAAAATAAGTTAAGGAGTATCCCATAGAATGGACTGCTGTTGTTCCCGTATGAGCAATAACAATGCCCGCTAACATAGACGCATATAGTAATTTTTCTCTTTTCTCTAAGGTCAGTTTTCCGGATTCCAAATCAGAAAAGCAATCGATTATATTCTCAATACTTTGAATGGCTATTGCATCAATCATTTCAGATGACTTAATCGAAATCATACCTTCCACAGCATGAGATAATGCGTCAATAGCTGTGTTAATCGTTGTCGTAATAGGCAATTTTTCTGTATATTTTCCATCTAAGAAAGATACAGTTGGAAAAAGCAAAGGCGATGCAATGCTCATTTTTGTCTGTGCTTTATCATTCGTTAAGATAGAATACTGTGTCACCTCTGATCCCGTTCCCGCTGTTGTTGGAACAAATGCCATCGGTAATATCTTGTATTCATAATTACCGGAGAAAAGATTCTCTTCTAAAATATCCTGTGATGCTAGTAGAGCGATTGCTTTGCCGACATCCATCGGAGAGCCTCCACCAATTGATATTATAAAATCAACACCATTTTCCTTAGCAACTGATGCTCCTTCATAGGCACAGGCAATTGTTGGATTGCTCATTACTTTATCATATACGAAGTAATTGATACCCACTGCTTCTAAAGCTGTTATCACGTCTTTCTCGGATCCATTTAATTTAGCTGATCTAGCCCCGGTTACAATAAGCGCGTTTTTCCCTAGTGTTTTAAAAACTTCACGATTGTTGACAATACAGTCCTCACCTATGATAACTCTTGTAGGCATATAATAATTTAAGTTCATTTCTCTTCTCCTATCCTATTGTGTAATTATGTGTACAATCAATTTTTTACGAATAAAAAAGCTCGCCGAAAGCTATAACAGCTTAGGGCGAACTATATTGTCCGTGATACCACCAAATTTAGATACGTTTCCCATCTTTTCACTGTCCTATCGAAAAGTAAGTACTGTTTCTCATCAATGTTTTATATATACTTTTTATCAGTATAGTTGTTACCTTTTTCTATGTCAAGTACTTTGATTTTCAAACAGATGGCAAGCCACAAAATGTCCCGGTTCAACTTCGTAAAATTTAGGAGCTTCTTCCTTGCACCTTTTTGTAGCATAAGGACAACGACTACTGAATTTACATCCTTCATTCACTCTGGTCTGTACCCCAAAGTCAGGAATAATGTTATCAAGACTCTTGATTCGCGGGTCCGGTTCCAGGATGGAAGAAATCAACATCTTTGTATACGGATGCAACGGATTGGAATAAAGTCTCTCTGAAGAAGAAATCTCTAAAATGTTTCCTAAATACATTACTCCAATATTGTCACAAATCTTCTGAACAATCTGTAATTGATGGCTGATGAACAAATAAGTCAAACCTTGCTTATCTTGCAATTCCTCAAGTAAATTCACTATTTGAGCCTGCAAGGATGCATCCAAAGCAGATATAGCCTCATCACATAGAATAAAACTAGGTTGAATTGATAAAGCTCTCGCAATAGAAATACGCTGTCTTTGACCACCACTAAACTCATGAGGATGCTTTAGAAGGTCCGCCTTTTTGAGACCAACCGTTTCCATCATCTCGGCCGCACGCTCTTTTCTTTCAGCTCTTGTATACAAATTATGTATTTCCATAGGCTCACACACAATTTTCATAATAGTTTGACTCGGGTCCAAGGATGAATAGGGATCTTGAAAAATAGACTGCATCTTCTTTCGGACAGGAAGAAGCTCTTTTTCATTCAAATGACCGATATTAGTTCCTTCAAAATAAATCTGTCCTCCTGTCAGATTATGATACCTGAGTATACTTTTCCCGATTGTAGACTTACCGCTGCCTGACTCACCAACCAACCCAAAAGTCTCACCCTTTTTAATGGAGAAACTTACATGGTCAACTGCCTTAAGACATCCTGACTTAAATGAGAATATTTTATTCGGTTTTTGTTTAAAATATAACTGCAGATCTTTCACTTCAATCAAGTTGTCTCCCATGATTCATCCCCCTTTACATGACATCTTATACAGTGACCTTCTGTTTTCCAATAGTTTTCAGGCAGACTGGTTTTGCATTGATCTGTAGCATAGATACATCGATTCAAAAAAGGACATAAAGCGTTGTTTCCATCCTCTGTTACATTCTTCTCCAGAAACTGTACCAGTTTCTCTCCTGCTTTAGGCATACTAGCAAGGAGCGCCCTGGTATATGGATGACGTGGGTTATAGAAAATATCTTCAACAGACCCCTGTTCTACTATATATCCACCACACATTACTGCCACTCTGGAACACATCTGAGCAACAACACCTAGATCGTGGGTAATAACAATAACACTCATACCTGTCTGCTTCTGCAGATTGCGAAGGAGGTGCAGAATCTGTGCCTGAATGGTCACATCAAGTGCTGTAGTTGGTTCATCTGCTATCATTAATTGTGGATTACTACTGATTGCCATTGCAATCATAACCCGTTGACGCATACCACCGCTTAATTCATGAGGATAACTTTTTAGATGTTTTTCTGCATCGGTAATTCCTACATCTTCTAATAGTTTCAATGCTCTTTCGCGCGCCTGTTTTTTGGTCATATTACTATGACGTCTGATGAGTTCTACCATTTTATCGCCAATGGAATAAACAGGATTCAATGATGATAAAGAATCCTGAAATATAATAGAAATGTCTTTTCCACGGATATTTCTTAAATCTTTTTCATTTTTTTCAAGAATATTATCATCATTAAGCAGAATGGATCCACCTATGATTTTACAATTAGAAGGGCCCAGTTTTAATATAGACTTTGTGGCAACACTTTTTCCGCTTCCAGATTCTCCAACTATTCCAAAGATTTCACCTTTATCCACATGAAAGCTAACATTCTTAACTGCTTTTGTTTCGCCACTTTCGCCGTAGAAAGAGACTTCCAAATCTTTTATTTCTAATAAGTTACTCATGCTCCTTCTCCTTCCTATTTTGGCTCAAAAATTTTACGTAATTCTTCACCTATATAATTGAAGCTAATAACCGTTAATAGAATCAATAATCCAGGGAATATTGCCAAATATGGAGCATTCATAATATATCCCTGCGCATTGCTAAGCATACTTCCCCAAGAAGCTGTTGGTGGACGAATACCCAGTCCAAAAAAGCTTAATGCGGATTCTAATAGAATTGCCGATGCAATGTTCATGGTCGCTGCTACAATAATAGTTGGCATAATGTTTGGAATAATATGCGAAAATATGACTTTCCACTTATTTTGTCCCGAAACTCGACTGTAGACTACGTATTCTCTTTCTTTTAGGGACATGGTTTCACCACGTACAATTCTAGCTATACTCATCCAGGTTAGCAAACCAATAATAATGATTACATTCTGTATCCCCGGTTTCAAATAAGCATTCATAACAACCATGATTAAAAACGTTGGGAGACTCATAAGTGCATCCACCAAACGCATCAATACTATGTCAACTTTTCCTCCCATAAATCCACTTATTGATCCTACTACCACACCGATAACGGTAGAAAGGATCATTGCCATAAATCCGACCAGCAAGGAAGCTCTCCCACCATTTAAACAACGTGCAAAATAATCCCGCCCCATGTCATCGGTTCCAAATGGATGCAAAAGGTTCGGTTTGACCAATCGTTCTGTCACACTAAGTGCATTTGGATCAACCGGATATAAGAAGGAAAAAATAGAAGCAAACGCCATAATTGCAATGATAATAACACCGGCAGCCGCAAATTTATTTCTTCTAAATCCTGACTTTACGTATTTAAATACATTTTCATTCATACCGGTTCACCTCCTAACTATTCCTAATTCTTGGATCTACTACCGTATACAATACATCCGCAAGCAGATTACCAATTACAATCAGTAATGCGGTAAACATAGTGATACCCATAATCAGTGGATAATCGAACTGTGACACTGCTGTAACTGCTAACTGTCCAGTGCCAGGCCATGCAAATACTTGTTCCGTAATAATAGCTCCGGAAACTACGCTTTGTAAACTCATACCTAGTACTGTAATCATAGGTAAAATAGCATTCTTCAAAACATGTTTAAAAAGTATCCCACTTTCCGTCATACCATAAGCCTTTTGCACCATAACGTAATCACTGGACAACTCTGTAATAGTACTACTTCTAATATAACGTGTAAACTGCGCCACATTTTGAAATGTTAAAACAACACATGGCATTATAAGATGCTTAAGTATATCACCAAATGAACTTATTCCACTGGTTCTCATACCGATACTTGGCAACCAACCCAAATATACACTGAATAAATAGATAAGCAGAATTCCAAACCAAAAAGTTGGGATAGATATACCAACATAGGACAAGACGCTTGTAATTTTATCTAATATACCATTCTTATATTTACCGGTAAACAATCCAAGAGGAATTGAAATAATAATAGCTACCACAAGACTTGAGCCCATTAGGAGAATGGTTGCTGGTAGTCTCTCTACTATTTGTGTCAAAACAGGTCTATGATTCATTAGCGAATTACCGAAATTCCCGCTGCATATATTACCAAGCCAAATAAAATATTGCTGATAGATAGGCTTTGTCAGTCCTAAACTGACTCTAAGCTGATCAATATATTCTTCACTCATATTTGGTTCCACATAGGTCAGAACCGGATCTCCTGGTGCTGCTTTCGTAAGCCCAAAACAAAGAACCGAAACAATAAACATGATAAGGATTGATTGAAATAATCGACTAAGTATTCTTTTCATATTGTACTTACACAACTTCACAAAATGGGTATTATATACAAATAGAACAGAGATTACGGCAATAAGCCAATAGATCTTATTGCCGTAATCATAATTTCATTCTAGTTGGAAAATCATATTCCATCCGTTGGTGTAATGTTCACCTCCGATATGATATATTATTGTACTTTATAGATTTTGGAATAATCATAATATATGGTCTTTAAAATAGCTTCTTCAAAACCACCATAGGCTTTATCAACGGCATAAAATCCTTTTGAATATGCAATTGGATATACATACATATTATCGTTTACATACTGTTGAATCTCCTTATAAACTGCTGTACGCTCTGTTTCATCTGATACCGTATTGCCTTTGGTCCATAATGCATCTAATTCTGCATCATTGATGCGAGAGTAGTTAGAACGGCTTCCACTTGATATAATATCTGCATAAAGACTTGGCTCTTCACCTAATGTGTAGAAATGAAGAAGCAGGTTGTATTCTGTGCTGTCCGTTTCCACTATTTTATTCTTATACGTTGCTTCGTCCAATGGATACAACTCTAACTCAATACCAACAACAGCTAATTTTTCTTTGATATAAATAGCTTCACTTTCCATTGTCTTATTGGTAGCAATATAAAGAATATTTAATTTCAAATCTGTCTGCCCAGCTTCTGCAAGCAATGCTTTAGCCTTCTCAACATCATTATCATATTTCGTTAAACTATCATCATAATACATGGTGTCAGGTGTTAAAATAGAATAAGCAGGAGTTGCATATTCAGAGGAAACAAATGCAAAATTCGCAAGTTCTTCTTTATTAATTGCATAAGCGATTGCCTGACGTACTCTAACATCTTTTAAAACTTCAATATTCTGATTAAAGCTCAAACCATTAACACGTCCCGAATCATAGTTAATAATATTTACATTACCTGAACCATTAACAGTATCATACTCCTCACTACTAATAAGGCGAGCGTTAATATCTCCACTTGCTAAAGATGCATTAGCAGAATTAGAATCCTTAACAATTTTAAAGGTAATCGTGTCTAAATATGGCTTTCCATCAAAATAATCATCAAATCTCTCAACTACAAAAGATTCACCTGATTTATATTCTTTGAATTTAAATGGACCACTTCCGATTGGAGTGTTATTCAAATCGCTCTCTCCAATGTTATCAACACCTTCATATATATGTTTTGGTACGCAATAAATCTGACTTAATCCGCCTAAGAATCCAGCAGATGATGTTGGTAATTTAATTAATACTGTTAAATCATCAATCTTTTCACTTGAAATTGGCTGACCATCAATGATACCATAAGATTGATAAGGTACATTCTGACTCTCATCTACTAAAGTATCCAACGTAAATACGACATCATCTGCAGTAATCTGCTCTCCGTCATGCCATTTCAATCCGTCTTTTAACTTTAATGTGAATTCACTAGAATCATCATTGGCTGTAATACTTTCGCATAAACCATTATCATAGTATAAGCTGCCCTTTACAATCTCAAAGAATGGACTATACAAAGATTGTTGAATATCAAAACTTGTCTGGTCAACTACAAACAATGGGTTAATATTCTGAGGATCTGCTGTCTCCGCAATGGTGATATTACCACCGTAATTTGGTTCACTTTGTACAGTTTCATCTTGCACAGTTTCATCTTGCACAGTATCACTTTGTACCGTATCGCTTTGTACCGTATCACTTTGTACTGTATCTCCTGATGTATCTATGGTCTCTGTTGTTGCACTACTTTTTCCACATGCAGTAAAGGTTGATAATACAAGTACTGCAACTAGTAGCATTGAAAATAATTTTTTCATAAAATCCTCCCTAAAATAAATAGTATAAATATAATATTACCCACCAATTGTGTCTTCGTCAGTGGCCATTAGCGGCATTATACACTTTAATTCATACTATGTCAATAGGAATTGTTATATTGTTTAATTATCGTTTCATTATATAAAAATATCCTTATAACATTGAAGTTTGTTATAAGGATATCTTTATGTAAGTTATTGTCATTGGTAAAAACTAAACAATTTTTAATTCTCTATAAATTTCTTGTATCGTATTCATTAAACATACTGTTTCTGCTAATACTTTGGATTCGTCATAAGATGACTTACGTATGATATATTTAACATTTGCTATTTCTGTAGGTGCCATGCTAAATTCATCTAATCCTAACCCAAGAAGTAATTGAACTGCTCGTTCATCACTAGCAAATTCTCCGCACATTCCAACCTGAATATTATTGTCATGACCGGCTTGAATCACTCTTTTTATACTTCGTAGTACAGCTGGGTGGAAAGAGTTGTACATATTCGCAATCTTTTTATTTCCTCTATCAACTGCTAGGATGTACTGGGTTAAATCATTGGTACCAATACTGAAAAAGTCAACTTCTTTTGAAAAATCTTCCACGCACATAACAGAAGCCGGTGTTTCAATCATCATACCAACCTTTATTTTGTAATCATATATAATATTCTGGGCATCTAACTCTACCTTACATTCTTCTAATATATCTTTTGACATCCGAAGTTCTTCCAATGAAATAATCATTGGAAACATAATTCGAATGCTTCCAAATGCACTAGCGCGTAGTATAGCACGAAGTTGATTTTTAAATATATCCTTTAATTCAAGGGATATACGTATTGCACGCCACCCTAAAAACGGATTTTCTTCTTTTTCAAATTCATAATAAGATAAAGATTTATCCCCACCAATATCAAGAGTACGTATTGTTACTTCTTTTTCGGATAGCAGTACTGCCTGTTTATATACTTCAAACTGTTCCTCCTCAGTTGGAAAATGATTGCTCTCCATATAAAGGAACTCACTTCGAAACAATCCAATACCATCAATATGATACTGTATTGCATTTTTAACATCTTCTAATTTACCAACATTAGCGCATAAATGAACGCTCCTTCCATCTACCGTAATGGATGGTAAATGATTTCCTTCTAATAATATTTTTTGCTTATTATCATATTCCTGCAGTAGACCTTGATAATTAATACGTGTTTCTTCATCTGGATTAATGATTATCTGCCCGCTGCCAGCATCCATTATTATAAAATCATCCTGCTTAACTTGGTTTATAATATCCTTTACTCCTACTAAAGCAGGTAAACCAAGCCCCTTAGCCATAATGGATACATGGCTTGTAACGCCACCATCCTGTGTTATAAATCCAAGTATATAGGATAGATTCATAGAAGAGGTATCGGAAGGTGTCAAATCATCTGCAACTATTATTACTTTCTCAGTTATATTCTCAAAAGCATTTACATTAACACCTTTTAAAACACTCATTAATCGATTTTTCACATCTTTTATGTCAGCAGCTCGTTCACGCATATATTCATCATCCATATCCTCGAATATTTGTACAAGCTCTGCTATGGTGTTTTCTAACGCATGCTCTGCATTATACTTATCTTCTTTAATCTTTGTCGTAACCCCTTCATATAATGTGAAATCTTTCACCATTTCTAAATGGGCTGCAAAAATATCATTTTCTTTCGCAAGTTCGATTAACTGTTCTTCGGCATGTGTAACAGCATGTTCATATTTATTGATTTCTTCTTGTATATACTGCTCCTCAATTAAATATTGTTTTGCTTTCAGGCTAGGTTTATTAATGATATACACTTTGCCCATTACAATTCCTCTTGAAGCAGTTTTTTCAACATTAATGGTCTTCATATAGTTGCCTCCACTATTCTCCTAACCCACTTGCAATTATATCAATGATTGTTTTTAGATCAGTCTCTTCCGAATCTCCCGTACACTCCACCGTAATTTCTGTTCCGCAACGTATTGCAGCTGCCATTAAATTTAAGATGCTTTTCGGGTTGACTCTCCTTTCGCCAACTATTATCGCAACATCTGATGTGCATTTCATTGCAACTTTAGCTAATTCGCTTGCCGGTCTTGCATGAACTCCAGATTTATTTGTAATTGTAATTTTCTGACTTACCATTATTCTATCACCTCTCTATTATAATAGACATAAATTAGTTCAAATTAAATTTCTACACTCCAAAATGATCAAATAATATCTTCTCTGCTTCACTATTCCATAAACCTTTATGACCTTTGCAAGAATCAGAAAGTTTTTTGAATAAAGGATCTGTTTTCCCTAATTCTTCAAGATCATCTAATGCTGTTAACGGCATTTGAAATTGAGTATAAGTTAATTTTTTACCACCCGGTATCTTGGTTAGATTTAAAGTAGCATCCGCTATACTATCAATACCACCCACATGAGTTACCATTACTGCAGGTTCTATTTTCTTTTTAGATGCTAAATCAATTGCTTCCACTAAATCATCTGTATTTCCGCCTGTTGTCCCCAAAATATGAGTACTTGTATAATGTGTATTATAGAGATTGATTTCTGCCTTAAACTGATTATCTGTTGGTCCTGCAAAAAAGTTCATGCAGCCATCAAAAGCTAATAATGTATCTCCCATCTCTGCCACTTCACGAATTGGTACATATACAAATACATCATCATATCCCTTACCTTCTGTCAAAGCCATAAGCTCTTCGATAGGATTCTTCATAGTTTTAGTATTCACATATATAAGTTCAATTCCTTTTTCTGCTGCTGTAGCTTCTGAAATTACTTCCCCAGCTCTACTAATTCTGTCATCACTAATATCTGTAACAACTAATCGTTTGGGTTTGTTTTCCATACATAAAGCATAGCTAACGGCACCAAGTCCCATAGGACCACAGCCTCCCATTACTAGTATATTTCCATCTACTTTAGTTCCCATGTCATGATTATAATTTTGTTTATTGGTATGATAATTTGCATGATAACCTCCAATAATACAACTCATAGGCTCACCTAAGGATGCTTCAAAGTAACTATCACCATCATAATTAAGTAAACATCCCAGTTCCATTACCTCTTGGGGAATAATACAATAGGTACATGCTCCACCAAAAAATTCATAAGAATATCCTGGAGAAGCTAAACTGCCCTTATAATTAAGTGCAGGCTGTAGCGCATATTTTTGACCTGGTTTGAACTGATTTTCCCATTTTGAACCTACTTTTACAATATCACCGGCAAATTCGTGACCTATAATAATTGGATTCGTATCAATGTTTTGTGGTGCACGTTTATGCTTCTTCCCTTGCTTCACCAGTTTATAGGTGGACATACAGATGCTATCACTTATAACTTTAACTAATATTTCATCTTCTTTTATCTCAGGTAATTCAAATTCCTCTAATCTCAAATCATCCATTCCATACATTCTGACTGCTTTTGTTTTCATATTTTATGCTCCAATCTGCGTGCTTTAGCACGCTTTCAAATCAAGGGGTGCAAAAGTGATTCTTTTTTGCACATGCTCCAATCTGCGTGCTTTAACACGATATTATTTCAACTTTTTTCATTAGCTCATCAACTATATCTCTTTTTGGTGGTTTCGTTCCATGTGTCATAACTGCGCCGGCAGAGGTAGCAATACTAAGTTTTACGCACTCATCAAAGCTAAGACCTTGATCTAATCCATAAGAAAGTGCAGCAACCATAGCATCTCCTGCTCCAACAGTAGAATGTGCTTCTACCTTTAACCCCGGACATTTTGCACTCTGTTCATTCGTTAAGAATAATGCACCCATCTGACCTAGGGAAATTGCAACCATACCAATCCCTTTTTCCAATAACTTATTACCCATTCGAATTAATTCTTTTTCGTCCGCACGATAATCCATGTGAAAATATGCTTCTAATTCGGTTCGATTTGGTTTGATAATATCCGGTTTTGCGTCAATGGAATTAGAGAACATTTCCCTATCTGCATCTAAAAAGACTTTAGCACCTTTTGCTTTTAATTTCTCAATTAAAGTTCGATATATCGTTTTATCAACTCCATTTGGAATACTTCCTGCCAAAATAAACAGGACATCTTCCTTGGCATAATCAATTAATTTTTGTGTTAACGTATTAACTTCTTCTTGACTAATTACCGGACCCGGCTCATTTAATTCTGTGACAAATCCGTTCTGTTCAACCACCTTCATATTGGTCCTAACATCGCCTTCAATAACAACAAAGTCCGACTGAATTCCCTGTTCCTTTAAAACTTTTTCTATTAGGATTCTCCCACTGCCACCTATAAATCCAGTTGCAATCGATTCTCCACCTAATTCCTTGATTGTTTTTGATACATTTATTCCCTTGCCACCAGCATCAACAATGACATTGGATAGTCGATTTAAACTACCACGTTCTAATTGATCAAGGTCCACTGTTTTGTCAATAGCCGGATTCATCGTAACAGTTATTATCATGTTTAGTACTCCTTCCCGGTAAAGATATTATAAATAGTATCCACACTACTTTTTATTAACTCCTCAACGGCTTCTGGATTGGATAATTTATCAGCAATATTAGCTAATACATCTAAATGCTCATCACCCACTCCTGCTATTCCTATCACCACTTTTACCAGTTCATCGTTCCACAGAGTACCCTCTGGAAATACCATAACAGCAATGCCTGAATTCTTTATATTCATTTTCGCTTTTTCCACACCATGAGGTATAGCAATTCCATTACCTATATTTGTTGAAAATGTATTTTCTCTTTCTATCATTGCGTCAATATAGTCTGCATCTACATAACCACTGTCACACAAGAGTTGACCAATTTCTCTTATTACATCTTCTTTTAATTTTGATTTACAGTTTAACTTAATATTGTTTTTCTGAAGTAATTCCATTTTTATATTCCTCCTACTTCCTGTTTTTCTGCTATGGCTGTATTATATCCCTTGCTCTCCTACAAATTCAATTGAAATAAAATTTAGTTTGACACCATCCGATAGGGACATTTCTTAAAAACACACTAGCGCCTGCGACTTGCTATACCGTCTCTAAATATTGGTTAAAATATTTCTTTAATTCTTTTGAAATAAAATTTCTTATTTTCTCTTGTTCTCCTGTAAAAATCACACTAAGAAATTCATTGTCTTCCACTAACCTACCACTTAAATATCCCAATATATTACTGTTTTCCTGTGTATGATTATCATCTGGAATTAACATGATAATAACTGCATGAATTGATCCAAAATAACTATCTGTGAATGCTCCTAATTCTTTTGTTAAACAAACAGAAAAACTCGGTTTAATTACGCCTTTTGTACGGGTATGCAATAATGCAAAATCATACTCCGGAATTATTTGAGAAGCAAGCTTTTCTCTTCTTCTGATATCCTCCTGGATCTTGATACGTTTTTCATTATAAGGAGATAGTTTTTCAGTAACAGCAACCAATAATTCCTCAAATGCTATAGCATCATTCACCTTCATACATACAAATTCTTTTATCATATATTGTATTTGTGTTGCAATAAAATTAACTCGCTCTAACTGGATTGAAAAGTCAGATGCTATATTCATTTTCTGTGTTCTTTCATACACTCTTACCTTAGCTTCTATTTGTTCCATATCCTTTTCAATTAGAAGTGGACTAACTCTTAAAATATCTGCATCAATATCATGTAAATTAATGCTTGAAATTAGAAAATCTAACTTTCCAAGAGTAACTGGAGTTAAATCTTCTTTTCCGTAAGTGACGATTTCAGCTCGTTCTTTTAGATACCGTTTTAATTTTGTATGCATTAGCCTTGAAATCCCTATACCACTAGCACAAATGATACCAATATCTACTTTTCGTTTACTTTCTTTTTGATTTTCTATACGAACAATTGCAGCTCCAAAGTGCATCGCTAAAAAACCAATTTCAGCTTCAGGTACTTTACAGCCAAATCTTTCTTCTATTAACTTTCCTGTTTTTAAACACTTTTGGAAAATTTCATAATAGGATTCCTTTATTTGCCCCAATAATGGATTGGATATAATCATATTGTTTTTTAATCTTACAAATGTAGGTTGTAGATGTGCAAGTAAACCAACTATGAATTCTTCATCCTGCTTTAATTCATATGCAAGATTCTCATCATAAATATCAATCATCTGATTAATAAAGCTTAATATCTCCTCCCTTTCTGTTTGGTTTTCTGTTCCTTCTTCATCAATATACTGTAATTTAGAACCTTTTATATGCAGAAAAATATAGGCAATCTCAATATCTGGAATTTCAATCTGAAATTCCTCCTCTAAAGAATTAGCTAAATGCATAGCTAAATCATAGTCTTCGTCCTTATTTAATTTATCTATTAATTCCTCATTTGGTTCAATTATCTCTTGCTGTAAAATTCTATTGATTGCAATTGTTACATGCAGAATTAAACCTATATAGGAATTTTCCGTCAATCTTAATATTCTTTTGTCCCTAATACTTAAAAAGCAAGTAACTACTTGTTTCAAAATATCATCATTTAGGAGATTATAAATATTTTGACCATCTTTACTTCTTATAACTTCTATAATCGTACGTTCGTTTTCATCAGCAAAATGTTTAATCATTTTGCTGTCATAATTTTCATCAATAAATTTCCGTACTGCTAAACGATAATTTTTTTCGCTTCCCTCTAAGGCAACACCATAACCTTGTTTTCGAATAATTTTCAGGTCAAACTGCTCAAACCATTTTTCAATTACTTCCATATCATTACTAATCGTAGCTTCACTTACACCAAAAACATTCCCATAATAATATAATTTCTTAGGAATGCGATCTTTTAGTATTTCTAAAATCAACCTTTTTCTTCGTTCTTCTTTGTCTCCGGAATCTAGAACATCTTCTTCCTTCAAAATAGTAAGCATATTATTTTTATCTACTTCTTCTCCATCAAGCCATATTCCGATTCCGGTCTTTGTTTGTAACGAAAGCTTATACTTTTTTAAAGAAGAATCAATATACTCAATTTCTCTTTGTACGGTTCTTTTACTGACTTTAATTTCATCAGCAAGTTTTTGTACGGATATAATTTGATCTTCCTTTAACATAATAAGTAATATTTGTCGAAGTCGTGGTGAAAAATTCATATGCTCGCTCCTTTATCTATTAGAATGCGTTCATTTACAGCCTAGGGAGAGGATAAATCCTCTCCCTCTGTATATACTATTTTACTACATTATCCATTATTATACTGCTACTTTATCATTATTATTTTTTAATTATAAATGTTGATTTGGGTGTTATAAGCCCTACTAAACTGAATTAATGAATAGTGGTGCATATATATTCGTTTTGTCGTAAACCAGCTGACAAGACTGCTTATGTCCGACTAGAGACTCAGTGAAAAACAGAGCTACTCCGATGTTTTTCATATCTTTGAGGCTCTATAAAGGACATGCCGCCGTGAAGGCACGGAAGCTAAAGCATCCGCGGTAGACAAAATGAATATATATGTACCACTATTCATTTCACCACCTAAATTGGGCTTATGACACCCGAACCAAATATTATTTCTTTAAATCTTCTACTAATAAATCATACTCCGGTGCTGCTAAAAAGTTTTTAATCAATACCAATTTAGCATTTGGATTACTACGTGCAGCTCGTTCCCCTAATTCCACATGAGTTACTATAACTTGTGCATCTGCCGGTATAGATGAAACTGCAGCATGAACCACAGTGATTTTATCCAAGCCTGCTGCAACTAACTTTTTACGAAGTACAGTTGCTCCCATTGCACTAGATCCCATACCTGCATCACAAGCAAATACTATTTTTTGTACATTGCTTAAATTCATTGTTTCCTTAGAATCACTCTTGTATTCTCCTTTAGAAACTGATTTCATTTCTTTGACTTTTTCTTTGGCAGAATCAAGATCTTCATCCTTACCAAATATTTTAAGTAAAGGAAGAGCAATTACAAATGATACAACTGTTGAAATAACTACACCTAAAAGGATTGGTAATATTCCACCTTTTGGTGTCATAGCTAATACAGCTATAATACTTCCTGGAGATGCTGGGCCTACTAATCCTGCCCCTAATATGTTAAAGGTAAACACACCACTTGCTCCACCTGCAATAACAGCTAACAATAAGGTTGGATTCATTAAGATGTATGGGAAATATATTTCATGAATACCGCCTAAAAAGTGGATAATGATTGCACCAGGTGCAGAGCTTTTTGCTAATCCCTTACCGGCTATACAATATGCTAATAAAATACCTAAACCAGGTCCAGGATTTGCCTCCAATAAAAAGAATATTGATTTTCCTACTTCTTTTACCTGCTCAATTCCCATAGGAGATAGAATCCCATGATTTAATGCATTGTTTAGAAATAGTACTTTTGCCGGTTCAATAAATATACTAGCAAAAGGAAGTAACCCATTATCTACAAAGAAACCAACTCCGGCTTCCATAACCGAATTTAAAGCAATTACAACCGGGCTAATACCTATTAATGCAAGAACTGCTAATATAGCCCCGATAATTCCAAGGGAAAAGTTGCTTACGATCATCTCAAATCCAGCTCTTACTTTTCCTTCAACAAATCCATCAAATTTCTTAATAATCCAACCACTAAGTGGTCCCATAATCATCGCTCCGATAAACATTGGAACATCAGAACCAACAATTACACCCATCGTTGCAATTGCACCGATAACTCCACCTCTGTGACCTGCTATGACACTACCACCGGTAAACGCAATCAATAAAGTAAGCAGTGTACTAGCCATTGGGCCAACTAATTCGCCTAATCTTTCATTTGGCAGCCAGCCTGTCGGAATAAATAAGGCGGTAATAAGTCCCCACGCAATGAACGCCCCAATATTCGGTATTACCATTCCACTTAAAAATCTTCCAAAAACTTGAACTTTCTCTTTCATTTCATACCCTCTCTTCCGAAACAATTGTTTACCGATATGAACAGCTTACCGGTTATGAGCAAGTAACTTTGTTCTTGTTATTGAGAACTTGCACATCACTTTCTGAAGAAATGATTGGCCAATCATCTTCTATGATAGTTATATTATATTATTTTCCCCTTCCTAATTACAACTTGAACAAACAGCAATTTGGCGCTATTTAATAATGACATGATTAAATAGCTAAAGTCCACCGAAAGCAAATATAAGCTTAGGGGTGGACTTTAGCTATTTTTATTCTATTCAGGTGTCATAAGCCCACTAGAATGTGGAATGAATAGCGGTGCATGGTTAGGGCGTCATAAGCCCAATTTAGGCTGTGAAATGAATAGTGGTGCATATATATTCGTTTTGTCTACCTTGCCTTCCTGCGGCATGTCCTTTATAGAGCCTCAAAGATATGAAAAACATCGCAGTAGCTCTGTTTTTCACTGAGTCTCTAGTCGGACATAAACAGCCTTGTCAGCCGGTCTACGACAAAATGAATATATATGCACCACTATTCATAATTTCAGTAATGAAAGGCTTTTGACACCCGAACCATGCACAGCTATTCATGCTTACTGTTGTGATGGGCTTATGACACCCGTGCAATGTTATACATATTCTTTAAAAATTGAATACCTGTTTTTGTTTTAAATATATTCGCTTCTGCGTTCTTGATTCCTTCATCAGATGTATTCTCTTCGTAGAGATTAACCAGGAAATCTGCCTCCACTAATATTTGATAATCTAATCCTTGAATATTATTATAGGTATGGTGGTGTGCAATCAAAAAACACACTCTTTCTATTATTGAATCATTATAATTAAGATTACTTAGCATTTCTTTTGCAATCGCAGGGCCTTCTATCTGTTGATAGTTACCTGCACTACTATGATACTTTTCTTCACTTATTTTGATTCCAATGTCATGAACTATTGCTGCTACTTCAAGTATCTCTTGTACTCTTTCTTCAAGATTTTCCATTTCACCGATTGCTTTAGCTAATCCATATACTTTTATAAAATGATGAATTCTTTTTGGATCACCGGAATAATATTCAATCATTAAATTAATTAAATCACCTGTTTTTACCATACATTATCCTCATCTTTTCAATTTTTCTTGTCAGCAGTTAAGCTGCACATATATTGATCCATTGCATCTGCTACCTGCTTTGAATAATGTACCGCTTCAACTACGGTCTTTGCTCCATTTACAACATCACCGGAAGCAAAAATGCCAGCTCTGGATGTTGCTCCATATTCATTGGTTACAAGCAAGCCACGGTTATTGACTTTAATTCCTTCTGTTGTAGAAACGATTTTATCCTTTGGACCTTGGCTAATTGCAATAATAATGGAACTTGATTTATAAAGTTTTGTACTTCCTTCAACATCAGTAACAGTACCATCCTCATTTATCGTGACTGTTTTTAGTATTGGTCCTTCCTCAGTCAATTCTACAGGAGCTTTGCAATATTCAAATTTAACACCATCAATCTGCGCATACTCAAGTTCTCTTTGACTTGCCTTAATAACATCCCTATGATAATATATGGTTACATCCTTTACTCCTTTTCTTAGAGCTGTTCTTGCAACATCCATTGCTGAATTGCCTGCACCGATAATTGCTAATCTTTCCCCTAATTCAAAGGAATCAGGATTGACCAGATAATCAATGGCATAATGGACATTTCCAAGACTTTCACCCTTCATTTTTAGAGAATTTGGCCTCCATACACCAGTTCCAATAAAGATAGCTAGATAGCCATCACGGAACAAATCATCAATGCCAATAGCACCACCGATTGTTGTATTAGGGCGGAACTTTATTCCAAGTTCAATCATTTTCTTCTTATAATCATCAAGAATTGTCTTTGGCAATCTGAATTCAGGAATACCATATCGTAATACGCCCCCGATCTTCTCTCTTGTTTCAAAAACCGTGACATCATACCCTTTCTTTGCCAAAATAATCGAAATCGTAATACCAGCAGGGCCAGAACCTATCACAGCTGCTCTTTGATTCTTTTTTTCTTCTCTGTTTAGTTCCATTTTATCAAAATAATTACTGGAGATGTAGTGTTCAATACTGCTAATATGCACCGGCGATCCTTTTTTCCCAAGTATGCAATGTCCTTCACACTGTTTTTCATGGTCACATACCAAAGAGCAAACAATTGATAATGGATTATTCTCAAATACCATTTCGCCTGCATTTGTGATTCCTCCATCTAAGAATTCTTGAATCATCTTAGGAATCGGTGTACTAATAGGACATCCGCTTATACATAAAGGTTTCTTACAATTTAAACATCGTTTTGCCTCGTTTACTACATGAATTGGCATAATTTTTTCCCTCTCAATTCTATTACAGACTACTGAGTTACATTAATAGTATAAATACAAATTTCATTAACATTTATAGTAAATCAAATGTTTTAGTAAATGATATATTTTAGTAAATGAAATGTTTTAGTAAATAAAATGTTTTAGTAAATGAAATGTTTTAGTAAATGAAATGTTTTAGTAAATAAAATGTTTTAGTAAATGAATTGTTTTGCATAATAAATACTGTATCATATTATAATAGCCATATTGAAAATTAGCAATGATAGTTTACTTTTTAACAATTTAATGTGACTTTGTTACAGAATAATGAGAAGAAAAATTATACAATTATAAAATAAATCCACTAAATATTGATTATAAAAGGAGAATTCAATGAAAAATATAGGCATCATAATTATATTAATTGTTATAGCAATAACCTCATTGGCGGGTTGTGAATCAAGGAAGGAATCTTCTACTACATCGTATTATTCAAAAATCACTTCAGAAGATGCAAAGGATATGATAGACCAAAATAATGATTTAATCATCTTGGATGTAAGAACAGAAGAAGAATATAATACAGGGCATATCGAAAATGCTATATTAATTCCAGACAATGAAATAACAGATAAAGCAGAAGATACATTGAGCGACAAATCTGCGACAATTTTAGTATATTGCCGCAGTGGACGTAGAAGTGCTCTCGCTGCAAAAGAATTAATTGAACTTGGATACACCAATATATACGATTTTGGTGGAATCATTGATTGGAGTTATGATATCGTAACGGAGTAGTATTAAGACTATTTACTAACATAATCCCTATCCTTATTGATATAAATCCGCCGACAGTTTTTTTAAAGTTTTCTCATCAATTACTTCATAATAATTATTTTTCTTCTGTATTATTCCCTTTGTACACAGAACATTTAATGTCCTTAATAAATGTCGATAACTAGTACCAAGGAGTTCGGCTATTTCTGTTAGATTTTCTTCAAATGTTATTTTTACTTGACCCATATCATCCATTTTTTCTCCGGTTGTACTTATGTAACTTGCTAGCCGGTTTTCTAAAGAGTAAAGTAAGTTAATCGAACTATTTTTTGAACATCGATAAAGCTTATCACCTAATGAGCCACAGATAAATCTTAAAAACTTAGCATCATTTAGCAAATATGTTCTTACATTTTCGGAGGAAATACCAATACAATAGGTATCCTCAATCACTTGTACATTGCTGGCTGCCTTCTTTGAATCAATAATTTCAAGATCTCCAAGCACCCTGAATTCTTGATAAAAGCAGAGTAACAGAGATTTTCCGTTACTAAGAGTTACATATACCTTGGCTTTCCCATGCACTAAGAATATGAGATGATTTATTTCTTGCTCTTCTTTGATAATATACTCATTCTTTTTGTAAAAAAGGAGCTCCATAAATGGTTTCATGTCCTTAGAAAAAATATCATTCATAGTATATTTAGTAATATACCGATCAATCTCTTTTACATTTCTTGTTTTTATCATGGCCTTTTCCCTATCCTTTTTAATATTATTATATTAGTATGACATATGTCATATCCATTATCAACTTTTTATGGTAAATTATCTTTAATACAAATTTTAAAAGGTAGGAGGAAACATAACTATGAATTACTTCATTTCGATTATAATTGGCGCAATCATCTCTGTAATGATTTTGTTTAATGGAACCTTATCCAACGCTTTTGGTAATTATACTTCCAGTATCATTATTCATCTAGTTGGGCTTATATCAATTATCTTGGTACTTTTAATAAGTAAATCTAAGTTCAAATTTCACAAAGAACTTCCTGCCTACTTATACAGTGCTGGAGCAGTTGGAGTATTTACGGTTGTATTTACCAATTTAAGTTTTGCAAAGCTTGGAGTGTCCTTAACTCTTGCATTAGGATTACTTGGACAATCCATTTTTTCTATTTTTATTGATCATTTTGGTTTATTTGGAATGAAAATAGTGAAGTTTAAACGCAAAAAATTGACCGGTTTATTCATAATTGCTTTTGGGATTTTAATTATGACGATATATTAAAACAGATTATAAGAAAGCGGCTGGCACCTTTTTTGCCCAACCGCTATAAAGGACAAGGAGATTATTATGTTATTAATATATTTACTAATATCGATTATAGCCGGTGTAACGGTAGTATTTGGAAGGATCATAAACTCAAATTTAGCTGAAAAAATTGGTACTTTTCAAGCCACGTTAATAAATTATATTGTTGGTTTGTTCTTTTCTTCATTGTTTTTTTTAATCAGCAGTGAAACTATGGCTATTTCTTTTACAAACCTAAAAACGGTCCCTTTCTGGGCCTATTTTGGTGGACTTTCAGGTGTTGCAGTAATCGTATTATCGAACTACATTACACCTAAAATATCTTCCTTTTATTTGACTTTACTTATGTTTATAGGTCAATTATTCCTTGGTGTTATCATTGATTATGTTGTGCTTACTGATTTATCAATCGGCAAACTAATTGGTGGATTCTTTGTACTTATAGGTCTAGTCTATAATTTATGGATTGATAAGAAACAGAAGAATGTATAACAATTTCTTCATTTACTTTATTCACTGCATTTATCTAATACTTTATTAATAAATATACTAACCAACTCTGCATCAAATTGAATACCTGCATTATCTCTTAATTCCTGTATTGCAAGTTCCTTAGGAAATTCACTTCTGTAACTTCTCTCACTAATCATAGCGTCATAGGCATCTGCTATCGCTATAATTCTTGAAATATATGGTATTTCCTTTCCCTTTAAACCTTTTGGGTACCCCGTCCCATCCCATCGTTCATGGTGATATAATACATAGTTTGCCATGTCTGACATATCATTTACTGTATTAAGGATTCGATATCCAATTTCGGGATGACGTTTTATTTCTTCCTACTCATCGTTTGTAAGTTTGTCTTTTTTATTAAGTATATTTTCATCAATTGCTATTTTTCCGATATCATGAAGTAACCCAATGGTTTGAAGTTCCTCAATTTTAAAATTTGATAATCCTAGGGATTCTCCTATACTCTTACATAATGCTGAGACTCTATTCGAGTGCTGCTCTTCCCTTTTATTTTTCTCATAAAGCGTATTCATAATAGCTTTTATTGCTTTTCCTCTCATGCTTGGACTTTCGAAAATATTATAATATTCTATTTTTTTTGTAAAATCCATATGTAATGAAGATTATTAGTCATAGATATAAAATTTACCTTTTGAATGCATAAAAACAGGTAGCCAAGCCGCCTTGACTACCTGCAATCTGAATATTCTCTAAATAATATATATAATTTCTTCATGCCATTATATATTGTATGCATGAAATAACTCCTTCTCTATAATTGCCTAAACAAATCCTTAGCTGTTAGACCATTCGTCTTTACTTGCAGTCTCCATCCATTATGCGCTGCATATTTATACGCAAACTTAGGGAAATTGGGCGATATAAATATAGAATTTTCGCTTTTTTCATGTATAATATTATTTGCAAATTCATTCAATGCTTTACCAAGATTCTTCTTTGGACCATGACCAAGTGGCACATTTTTCATAAATGATAACATTCCACCTCCACCAATTCCGATTCCTTGTCCCCATAATAGACCCGCTCTGTGTGACCAATTTTTTAATATATCAATAGAAATGGCATTCTGGCTTCCTTCAAAAAATCCACAGTTAACAATTGCATAAACTCTAATAGGCTTACTTATCTTTGTAATAAAATACTCTTGTAGCTCCTTTAAACAATACAACAAATGTGAAGGTATACCATCTACATATAGAGGATATGCAAATATGAAAGTATCGCAGCTATATAGTTCATCCTTTTGTTTATCATTTATTTGGGGTTTATGTAAGTTGATATTAACAATTACATTATTTTTTTTAACTAAAGTCTTAAATTCCTCAAGAATATTGCCCGAGGCACTTTCTTTCAACTTTGGACTACCGTTAATGAATGCTATCTTCATAGGGTTTCTACCTCCATTTCCTCTATATTGTTGTAAAAAGAAACTGAGCTATCACTTGAATTTAGGTTAATCGCATTCGCAACTACAAGTTTCTTAGCAGTTTCTTTTTCATCCTTTGTTATATCGGTTCCATATAGCCATACTTTTAATTTAAAATTTTTATCGTATCTAGACCTGTGATGCATCTCCCCTTTACGAGTAATAAAATATGGATGTACATATGATATACTTCTATCCAGTACATTTTTCGTAAATTGACTAAATCCTCCATAATAGCATTCGCTTATAATGTGCAGCTCGTCACACTTTGACATTAATTCTCCCATATCTCCATACTTATCCCGTATAACGCAAACTGCTGGCGTCTTAACCCAGCATCCGAAACATCCTATGCAATTATGGATTGGGTTATTATTTGATATTAAAATAATATCGTCACTTATACCTGGAAATAATTTGTTAAAATCATCTTCCTTTAAATCATGTACCAATACCTTCATGTTATTTTTCCCCTCCCTTTTTCAACTCATATCACCATATCAGCAACTTTATTTTAATCCGTATAATTAATGATCTACTTGTCTTTTCCAAACTTCTGGTATCGTTTTACCTTTTTCTCAATCCTATTAGTTTGTCAAATTGTTGATCATGAACTTCATGTTATGCTTATACTATTCGCCTGTTCTTTTTGTCGTATATCACAACGGTTACAATTGAAACAAGAACAATCACAGCATTTGCGGCAATGGTTCCCGCCCAAGTCATAGGCAGGATGCCAAAGACGGGGCTTGCCGCATTGAACATGGTGTGGCATAATACGCACATAAACACACGGCCTTTGCCTGATATTTTGTAGATTGCCCCGTATAAAAACCGAAACGCAATGAGTTGAACTGCAAACATCCAAAAGTCAATGAGACCTTCATAGTGACTCGTCCCTGGAATAAAGAAGAGAGGGATATGCCACAAAATCCAAATGATTCCAAAAGAAACGGAAGATAAAACAAAACCATATTTTTTGTCAAGCCTAGGCTGCAATATGTACGTCCAGCCAGTTTCCTCCAAGCCGCCGATAATAAGATTGCCAGGTAGGGCAAGGAAGAACATATAAAATGGAAGTACCATTTCAGTGCGGCCTGAAACTGCAAGATGTATCAAAAAATACAGCGCAAGCCCTGCAACAACGAACAAATAAAGAGTTATGTTATTTTTGACGTAAAAAACAGTTTTCAACCATTCCTTAAAACCTGCTATTTTGTTGTTTTTCTTCAGAACGATATATGAAGCAATAGCGGGCGACAAAATATAGATTGCAAAAGGAATATTCATACCAAACTGCTGTAACGAGTGAACCGAAGAGTGAACCGAAAATCCGAATTGCCCAAGAGTAATCAAAGCACCGGACACAAGATAGGCTATGCAAAATGTCAGCATCGTAAATTGCACTATTATTTTTTTGTCTGTCATGATTTCAATTCCTCATAAGTGTCCTCAGCGGTTACCTCATCAACTATAAAATCATTCTGATTATTCTTATAGAATAATTTAACAAATAGAAAACCAATCAAAATTATTGCTGTTACTATCAGTCCGCCTTCTGGCCCGAATTCACCGCCATTCAGAATGGTATTTTCTTTGTATATAGTCGTAATAATACCTCTTGTATTCATCCCGCTCACCAAAAATCCAAATACATTACCTTGAAAATAATTCCAAGTAATATGATATCCGATACACATCCATATATTACCTGACTTAATATATATATAGGCAAATAAGACAGCAATCAAGGTAAGATTGATATATGGTACAAAACCTATACCAGAATTATTCGAATGTAATAGGGCGAAAATAACTGCTGAAACAATTACTACAACTGGTATACTCTTTGTCTGCTTCAGCGTAGACATAATAAAGCCTCTTCCATAAATCTCTTCTGCAAAACCAACCAGTATAAACAATATCAAGTAAGTAATAGTATCGGAAGAGAAATATGGTGTCCATACTTCTACCTCCGCACTTTTTGTAAATATAAGAAGTAAAAATACTAAGCTCATCGATATAGCACCAAAAATTAGTCCAACAAGTAATTCCTTTGCATGATTTCTAATGGAGCAAAGCCCCATATCGGATAGAGGACGTTTCATAAAAGTTTTCCATGCAATGATAGGAATAAAAATCATAATAAATTCTTGAATATAAGATATTACTAAATTCAAATTAATTAGAAACTGCTCAGCTCTTTCTGTGTATACATTATTCTCCAAATAAATATTTCCGCCTGATATAAATATCTTTGTAACTATAATATTGGCAACTATTGAGAACCCTAGTAAAAGCGCAAGAATTGTAAAGGTTACAACCACAATTTTCCAACCCGAGCGGATTTTCCCATCCTTATTTTTGAACATATAACTCCCTCTTTCATATCTTATTTTACATAATTATAGCATATTTACCAGGGAAGTAATATATGAATGTTATATTAATTTAACATCGCGTTTTCTTTTATGATTTATTCAGAATATAGATATCAGCTTTCGATTGTTAAAACTTTTGTAGCAACCTTTTCCACAAAAGCTTTATCATGATCTACTATAATCATTGTAGGTTGAAATTGCATAATCAATTGTTCAATCTGCATTCTTGAGAAAATATCTATATAGTTTAAAGGTTCATCCCAGATATAAAGATGTGCCTGCTCGCATAAGCTCTTTGCTATCAGAACCTTTTTCTTCTGACCACCGCTAAAATCTTCCATCCTTTTGTCAAATTGTGTACGTTCAAAATCTAATTTGCGCAACAAGACCTTAAACAAACTCTCCTCCAAATTACTAGCTCTGGAAAACTCCTCTAGAGTTCCTTTTAGATATGATGTGTCTTGAGATACATAGGATATCTTCAACCCACTTGCAATTTCTAATAAACCAGTTGTTGCAATATCTTCACCTAAAATCTTCTTAATAATACTTGATTTTCCACAACCGTTTTTACCTTGGAATACCAAACGATCTCCATTTTGAATTGCAAAATCTATATTCTCCGTAATCTTTTGCTCCCCATAGTAAATTGAAAAGTCCTTCGCTTGAATCAATACATCTTTGTAATGACTGAGTGGAATAATTTTAAGGTCATCCACTGTTTCGATATTCTTAAGTAACCTAGACTTCTCATCAATCGAATTCTCCATCCGTGCTTCTACAGATTTTGCACGTTTCATCATTTTAGCGGCTTTATGGCCTACTGCTCCTCTGTCTGCTGTATGAGTTCCTATCTTACTTTTCTCAACTTGATCAGACCAATTTTCTGTTCTTCTAGCTGTTTCTGATAACCTCACAATATCTTTCTTTAATCTTGCATTCTCAGCCATTTCGTACTCATCCTGTTTACGTTTATTCTCCCACCAGGTTGTAAAATTCCCCTGCTCCACTTGAATATTCGTTTTATTGATAACAAGTACATGATCTATGCATGAGTCCAGAAACCATCTGTCATGAGACACTAGAATAAATCCCCTTTTACTATTTAAATAATCTTTTACTATCTCTCTCGCTTCTTTATCCAAGTGATTAGTTGGCTCATCAATTAATAGAAAATGATTATCCTTGGCAAAAAGTACTGCTAACATAACCTTTGTCTGCTCTCCATAACTTAACGTTTTGTACGGTCGATATAAAACCTCAGAATCCATCTTCAAAAGAGTAAGTTCCCTACATATCTTCCAAAGCTCATACTCCGGATGAATTTTATCGATGATATCGATTGTTTCTAGATTCATACTATCATCCGGAATCATATACGGAAAATAGTCAAACCATACATTAGCGCTAATTGTTCCCAAGTATTCATACTTGCCCATGAGTAAATTAAGAAAGGTTGTTTTACCTCTTCCGTTCCGTCCTATAAATCCCAATTTCCAATCAGTATCGATTTGAAATGAAACATCTTCAAATATATTGTCATAACTTCCATCATAATAGAAAGTCAAATCATTTACACTTATTTGCGACATACAATGCACCTCCATAAAATGTATAAAAATAGGATGCAAGAATATACCTGCATCCTAATATCATACCTCAGTTTTCTTTATAGTAGGCTGATGCACACTTCTATGCATTAACATCTCTGAAAGATAACACTATAAAGATTCACATAAATACATTGCTTATCTTGTAAGTTAAGCAACTGTTGGTACACTATATAATATGGATAAGAAGACAGTTTACACTTGCAATAAGTACATAAATTAAGCGGTCAATCGCCACTTACCTTTCATATACTCCTATTTAAAGTTAATTATCTGCAAGAATAAATCTTCATCTTCCCATCTCCAATCTTTTAATACTTAATTTAACGATAGTATAGCAAAATGCCAATTATACGTCAATGAATTTTTAAAGTATTTTTCAAAATACTTTCATGTATACATATCTTTATCTCTTCTAAGAATTTATGATTTACTTCTTCCTCTGGTAAGTAGACTGTTTTAGGAACATAATTATTATTAAGAATATTATTATTTAATATTTTCTCATACCAGGTTGCTGCCAATAGATATCTTCCATATAAATAATGCATATGAAATCCATCTCTACATAAGGACATTCCACCCTCTTCATAGATAAAAGGAGATATTGTCCTAACTTTCTGAATTACATCACCACAAGGAATAAGCTCTGCATTTACAAGTACAGATGCTTGTTTATAGGCATCATTTAATTTTATATACATTTCTTCCTGATCTGAATGATACCTTGGGAAACAATCATGATTACTGTCTTTTTCATATGCCCAGGTCTGTTGTAAAAAACATGTTGCTTTTGGAGACAATCGTCTTATATAATCAAATAATCTTTCTAAATATGGACTATAGGTTTCAAATATACCGCTATCATGGCTTGCTTGCTGTGTTACAATATAATCCCAATCATCTTCAACCAATGCATCGTGTATCGAAATATAATTTCCTGTGGATTTACCATCTCTTTCATATAAATAATCTTTTGCATTACTTTCAATATTTTCCCAATGTCTTTGCAGTGAGCACCCGCCAATATATAAGTTGACCACCTTCGTATCAACCTCATCTGCCTTTGCTATCAGATGAAGAAATTGAGTTGCATCTTGTGAAAAACTATTTCCAATTGCTAGAATTTTTACCTGACTCATTAGTTTCCCCTCTCTAAAACCTCATTGATCTTCAATCTTCACTTCTTAAGCATATGGAAAATTATGTAGTGTTTTTGACTGAAATTCTTTTAAAGATATAATATGATTATCTTTATCAAATTGGATAAGTGATACCCCGTCAAATGCTCCAATTTCCCCATCATATTCACATTTAAAATACCATTCAACAACGGTAACATCATTCTGATGAACGAATTGCTTTATATCCCATTGCAGCACAGTCCCACGTTTATTCCAATCACTAAACCAGCGTTTGATTTGTCTAATACCCTGGTATTCAGGGCCGTAACATTCACTATACTTGGTTTCTGTTGTAAAAACTTGTTCTAAAATATTATTCTGTTTTGTAAGCCATGAATTGAAATAGTTTGTTATCATTTGCTCACGATTAATCATACTTGACTCCCCCTTAGCCATTTTAACAGGCATCAACAATTAAACTATTCAGCAATAAAAACTTCCCTTATCATCGGTGCCTTCTCTAAAGCTTTGGCTGTAATATATAACATACCAGTCTCAATCGGTAACATGATAATCTCTTTCATTGCCCTTAAGGGAAGAAGTACTACAAATGCCTGTCCGTACATAATAGAAAGCCAAAGTGTAGTTAAGATCAAGTTAACTATTACCATAACAATGGTTTTAGCTATGAATATCCGTACTAACTTAACCGGTCTTTTATAAAGAATACATCCATAAATAATACCGCCTAGAATAGCGTTGAATGTAAAGCCAAAAAAGAATGGTCCGGTAGGCTTAACAAGATATTTTAGTATATCCGTAAGTCCACCCATAATACCTCCAACAACTGGTCCAAACAGCATACTGGTAAGTTCATTTGCAATAAATGCAAAGCTTATCTTGATGTAATCGCCAATTACAATTGCAAAGAAACCAAGTATAACTGCCACGGCCATAAACATAGCAACTGCCGTTATAGTTCTGGTTTTCTTAAGTTCCTTACATGATTTTGAAAATAACGCAACATAATGAATCATAATATTACCTCCTATGAAATATCGTGCTACAACATAGGAGAAACACTCTTCTATATTTGTAGCAGCGGGATGCGGATTCTGTATCGCAAGTATAAACTATACTTTTCGTCCGGTTAGCAACTCCCTGTCTAACCAGCACTTCACGCACACAATCCTACTCTGCCTACCATTTTGTTTACTAATTGTTACCTTTCGTACTATAGGAACAAAGACATGTTCCTATAGTCGGATGAACGGCGGGAAAAACACCGCCTTTTATCAGAAATTTGAAAAGCAATTTCTGATAAGTTGTATTATAGCATACAAATAAACTGCAAACAACAATGTTTTTTGACCAACCGATTATAAACGGTATTTATACAGGTGTAGGATCCGGACTTATCGTAGGCGGTTTTATAGTTCTGATTAAGATGAAAATAATACTAAAGGATGAAAAAAAGCTTAAACAGAAAAAGCTTGAGGAACAAGACGAGAGAAATCAGATGATTAAACAGAAGGCGATGTACTCTTCTGCATATATACTCATAATACTAACGTATCTTGGCCTTATGGTCAGTGGAATATTTAATCTTACTGTATTTTTTACATTATGGGTTGTAACTATGGTTTATTTAGCTGTATTTATTATTATGAATCTTTATTACAGTAAGAAATTTTAGTATTGTTAATAAATTTATAACTACCGAGTATTAATCACCCTCGGTAGTTATATTCATATTCTTCACATCTCGAGTGACAATTTCCTATTTTTTACAAGTCATTAATTTTTCTACTATACTAGTTATCCTTACTAATTCTTCAACGGTAGTATATTCACTGCATGAATGTACTTGATTCATTGCACAAGCTATAACAATACCTACAATACCATGAAGTACAAAATTATTGTTATCACTGCCGCCAAATGTTTTTTCCATACTGACATCTATTTTAAGTTCCTCGCAAACCTTTTGAAAGCGTTTTATCACGATATGGTCTTTCTCTATTTCATAAGCCTTACAGCAACATATTAAAGATACCTCGCAGGTTCCTCCTAATTCTTTTGCCGTATCGTTGAATATTTTTTTCATTAATTCCGTTTGAGCTAATGCTTTCTCATGTTTAAAGCTTCTTATTTCTCCCTTTACCAAACAAGCATCTGGAACGATATTCGTTGCTAAACCACCCTCAATCAATCCAATATTTGCAGTAGTCTCTTCATCTATTCTGCCTAGTTGTAGTCTATTGATAGCTTTCGCTGCAATGGCAATTGCATTGATTCCTTTTTCCGGTGCGAAGCCAGCATGAGCTGCTTTTCCTTGTATCTTAGCATCAATACTGAAAACAGTTGGCGCCAGATAAGCCAATTCTCCTACTGATCCGGTTAAATCAAGAACATAAGCTTCTTTGGCTTTAATTTTTGAATAATCGAATACATTACTTCCACGCAGGTATGGTTCTTCCGCTATTGCAAATAAAACCTCAATACTTCTGTGTGTCATTCCACTTTCTTTAATGGAGCGAAGGGCTTCCAATATAGCAACAATGCCACTAATATCATCTGCACCTAATACGGTAGTCCCATCACTTTCAATTCTTCCATCTTCTTTCACAACTGCAGTTTTACCGCAAGCCGGCTCTACTGTATCCATATGCGCAGAAAATAAAATTGGATTTCCTTCTATGTTTCCTTCTAAATATCCATATACATTACCACATTCGCTGTTATAAAATTTATTTGCATCATCTTCCTGCACATCAAATCCCAGTTCTAATAGGTAATCTTTTAATATATCAGCCATTTTTCTTTCATGAAAAGATGGTGAATCAATGGCAACTAATTTACAAAATTCATCAATTAATCTTTGTGTGTTCAATATACTCACTCCTATCTTTTACAAATATTTTTACGTCAATTATAAATCTATAAACCTGATAAGTAAACCATTTTAGTAATTATTATTATCCTTGTAGTATTATTAGTTATCTACCAGTTTATTTATATAGAAAGAAACAAATATTAAAAAAATAGCTATCCTTTCTGTAAAAGTAAGGATAGCCACCTTGTAATATTTTATTTCAAAAAATCATCTCTCTTAGGATTGAAAACATCTACTAATATTCCATCTTCAAGCGCCACAGTTCCATGTACTGCATTAGCAGGCATGTAAACACTATCACCAGTCTTTACGACTTTTGTTTCTCCATCAATAGTAAATTCAAAGCTACCCTTTGCTATATATGTGATCTGTAAATGTGGATGAGAATGTACATTTCCTGCTGCCCCTTTTACAAATGTAATCTCACACATCATTAATTCATCCGAATAAGTAAGAATTTTTCTTGATACACCTTCTTCACATGGTGTTGATGTAACATCTTTATTATAAACAAACATAATTTACCTCTTTCAAATTATTATTTTTTAATAAAACGAATAACAATATTCCCTACCTCCGTAGTATGTGGTGCTACGATTTGTAATCCTGAACTTTCTTTCAAACCACGATTGTATACATTCACAGCATCGGTAGAACAGGTTTGATTCTCTATACAAAAGAAGCTTTGTTCTGGTGTGAAGACAACCACATGGGTAAATACCGGGTCAGCATCTAATTCAATACTAAGATTAGAATATTCCATTTTAGCAATAGGATGCCCATTAATATTAGTATATACATGGTCAAGTTGTAAAGACGAAACAAGTTTCATGGAATGTAGATCATACTCATTATCGAAAGCAGGTATCATTTGACCAGTCGGCAATTTCTCTTCCGTCATTTCCATCACTTGGTCAGCTTGTACACTGATGGTAACCTCTTCCTCATTTTTCTCAAAAAACGGATGGATTGCAAACCCATAAGGCAATGGTTTCTCATCTTCATTTGATATTTCATAAGTGTAATGTATTTGATTATTCCTAGCTTCAATTCGGATCTTTAGTGTACTTTTATAGGGGAATTTTTCATACAATTCTTCGCCTTGTACAAACTGTAAGATACCTTCAATTGCAACCATATCGTCTTCACATACTGTTTTAGTCACCTTAAATTCATGGCTTTTTACATACCCATGCATCTGTGCGTGGTGAGTAAATCCATTAAATTCATACATAAAGTCCCTTGTTCGGTTTGGAGTAGGATACAATATTGGTATACCGTGTGTCATATTGTTTTTATATCTTTCCTCGTTAAATTTAACAATCATTTGTTGATTGAATTCTACTTGATATATATTCATCCCTAAGGATGGGCAAACCCATAAACGCAACTGATTGTTTTCTAATAAATAAACTTCTTGATTATCCAATTGTTCTTTTTTAATATTACTCATCTATTATTCCTCTGTTTTACTTTAGATATATGTTATTGCACTGTTACCTTTGTTTTTAACTCCTTTGTCTTACCAGAGTATAAAGTAGCCGTTGCAATAATGGTAATTTCACCCAAAGATACGGCTGTTACTAACCCGGTTGATGCATCGACAGTTGCAATTGCTTTATCACTGGTTGCATAGGATAAGGTTACTGCACCTTTCATCTCAGATGAAGTTTTATCTTTAAGGTCCTTCACAAGTTCCAAGGATTTAGGAAGCACAACTGATATAGTTTTTTGTTTTCCAATGTTTAGCAAAAGACGTTTTTTAGCAGATATCTGATTCCTAAGCGATGTAACAACTTCTGTATCCGGTTTTTTAGGTAGAATAGCATAATCAGCAAATTGCAGAATATTTAAAGAGATATAACCTTCCTCATCTAATACATAGCTATGACCACCAGTGATAGAATCTAGCTTACCGGTATCCTTATTTGCGATATATACAAACGCTTTTTTACCTGGTTTTAAACCCTTTTGCTTTCCGATATGTACCTTAAGTATTGATTGGAACGGAATTTCGCAGGAAACATTCTGCCTTATTATAATACCGGCTTCTCCCTTGTCTTCTGTACTTAAGATTTGTTGGATGGCTTCAAATTCTTTTCCATCTGAAATTGATATAGACAAATCCAATGCTGCAATCTCATTGCTCAACTTCTGCATATTCTGCGCTGTAAAGTTCCAGGAATATAGTTTGTAACCGTCCTCATCTTCCACTGCAACAGTTATATTTTTTCCTGTCTCATTGGCTTCCTTAACAACTTCTTGATCTAGCAGAACAGTTAGACTATCTCTAGAAAGATTTCCTACTGTATCTGAATTTTTCTTTGCATTCCAATTGGCCTTATCCATTTCAAATGTAACTGTAATCGTATTCTTACTAGTCTCTTTCCAATAATTCTTGCCATTCTCTAATTTCATGCTATCGCCTCCAAAAGAATTCTGGTACAATCATCTGCAACATTTCTGTCATTGGGTTTCTTATAAAACTAATTAATATTACCATTTTTTTGTCACTTATGCAATACACTTAACACCAAATGCTTAATGCATTATATATCTCTTGTATGTCTATGTCGGCTCGACATATTTTATCATCAGCCGCACCATAGTATATGCTAACCAAATTATTTTCATAAATACAACCACAAGTAAAAACTACATTACCAAAGAATCCTTCTTTTTCATATACAGCATTTGGTTCTAGTATCGGTTGCATTGTTTTAGCAAGAATTTTAGAAGGATCTTCTTTATCTAATAAAAATGCACCAAGGCAATAACGATCTTGGCTATCAGCAGCATGATAAATTTTAATCCAACCCTTCTCTGTCTTAAAAGGTACCGCACCTCCACCAATTCTTCCATTCTCCCACCCATTTGATGTAACACTGATAAAATGCTTTTGTTCACCCCAGTGTATCAAATCAGGAGATTTTGCTATCCATATATCCGGGTAACCAATTGAATATGGAACTGGTCTATTAAAAGCCATATACATACCATTAATTTTTTCAGGAAAAATTGTAACATCTTTATTTTCTGGTGCAAATATAATGCCATGTCTCTCAAACTTTTCGAAATCTTTTGTTGTAATAAGTGAAGTTGAAGCTCCATTCTTTGTTACACTAGTATAGTTGATATAATAGGTATCTTCTATTTTAGTAATTCGTGGATCTTCCATGCCCCAGTTTTCATCTTCCGCACGCGGCATAATGGTTGGTTTTTCGTCGATTTCAAAGTTTATACCATCTTTTGATCTTGCAATTCTAATATGTGACAGCGACGTTAAGTACTCAATCTTCTTCACTCCATTTCCATCTTTTCTCCAAATGGATCTGCTATCCGAATAATCAAACTCTGAATGATCTGCTTTTGCTATTGTCACGAGTTCAATACTATCAACCCCATCATTATTTATAACCATTGGAATTTTACAGAATCCATCTATTATATCTTTCACGGATTCTGCTACTCTGCATAAGAGTATTACATCGCCATTGTATTTTGTCACACCACAATTAAATACACCATCTACTTTAAAATCTTCTCTACTAGGTTTTACATCCTTGGGTGTAATCAGCGGATTTTTTGCACATCGCTTTACTTGAATCATTCTTCTTCCTCCTATTTTTAATCAAACAACACATTGAAGCATACGTATATTATTTTTGCGTCGAACACTGTAGGAGGCTATTAGTAATCTTCTAAAAGAAAGAAAAGCCGCAAAAATAATATAAGTATGCTTCCATGCATCAGTAAACTCCATGTCTATACTATCATAGATTATTCTTTCACATTATTATAACATTTTAAATCAATCCAGTAACAATCGCATTTTGAGGAACAATGAATTCAGCTACTTTACCATCGATGCGGATTACAACAGGTAAATCATATTCATTACGATTCAGCATAACAAGCACAATGGAACCATCTGCATTTTTAAACGCTGTCATTTCCAGCTTATCCGTGTACTTTGAAAAAGCAATACGTTTCGCGTCTTTCCTTATATATTTACTAAAATGTCCAATATAATGAAGTGATAATTTTTCTTCAAATTTATCATTTTTAGTATCTATCATAATCGGAGCATCGCAATAATTATTTACATGATTGGGTCCACCTTTTTCATCTAGCAGAATGTTCCAATCAATAAATCCTGTCATGCCAGCATTCAAGTTACCGATAATATCATGAGCATACATCTGAGCATTTTGTAGCTGGCTTGCATCAAAACGGCTATATTCCACGCAACCTTCTGTAAAGATTAACTCTTTATCTGGGAATGCATCTCTAGTCAAACCGATTGCTTCAAAATGATCTCCTGTATACCAGTGAAACGCGATGCCATCAATCATCTTATCCGTCTCATCGTCGATGGTCGCCTTAGCACGTTCGTACATAATTTCCTTATTATGATCCCAGATATTAATTTTAATTTCAGATAAACCATTCTTTACGAAAGCAGGATATAAATAATCTCGTAGAAATTCCTTTTCTTCTGCTCCACTGAATATACAAGAATCCCAAGACTGAACAGCTTCTGGTTCATTTTGAATTGTAATTCTGTTGACCTTCAAACCTCTTTTTTCATACTCTTTCATATAACGACAGATATATTCTGCCCAAAAGCTTCTGTATTCCGGTTTTAATTTACCCCCATGATTCTTATCCTCATTTGTCTTCATAAATGCAGGTGGTGACCATGGTGTCAGCATCAAATCAAGAGGTTCGCCTCGCATCTCTTGTGCTGCCTTCATGAGAGGGAGTACATATAGCTCATCTCGTTCCAAAGAAAAAGAATTCATTTCTAAATCTTCAGGATCTGTCATGGCAGAATAATTATCCAGAGAAAAATCACAACTGTCAATATGTCCTCTTACCATACGGTATTGATTTCCTTCCTCTCCAAAATAGGATTCCAATACTTTTTTCTGATTATCCTTTCCTAATTTAGAAAAAGCATATCCTGCTGCTTCTGTAATTGCACCACCAAAACCATGAAACTTCTGATATTCAATATCAGGGTAAATCGTTACAACCTTCATAGCTGCATTTTTATTTTCTTGTAATTCATATTCCTCATTTGTTGTATTTTTAATATTATTCTCGTAACTTGTTGTTATTACTTTCATGTTTTACTCCTATCCGCCTGCTTTAGCAGGCCTACAATCAAGATGGTGAAAAATGTCTTCTATTTTCACCTTACTCCAATCTGCCTGCTTTAGGCCTGCAATCAAGATGGTGAAAAATGTCTTCTATTTTTCACCTTACTCCTATCCGCCTTACTCCAAGTACACAATTACTTCTTTAATTGCGCCATCTCGGACACGATATGCGATATCACCGCGAAGTACCTTGCTATTAATTTTTTGTTCTGTATCTTTTATTACAATACTGGTTATCCTTACGCCATCTTCCCCATAAGTAGATCTTTTCTTTGAATTATGGTAAGTTACCTTACATTGTGATAATAACATAAAGGATACTTCTCCATTTTCATCAAACATCCAGCCTGGAAGTTTTGGATCTAAGTGCAGCTCTAATTCACCATTCTCATAAGAAAATACCTTTTTACCCATAAACATCTCTATCCATATAGATATGAGCTCTGTCGTGGAACCACTCAGTCGTGCAACATAACCTCTCCCATGAATCATGCTGTCCGGATTCTCACTTGATGCAAGAAAAGAAGAATTTTCTAAGATACTCCTGCCATATTGCTCTGGCTGTAAAAATGGAATCATCGCATTTTGCATCTCTTCAAAAAACATCTCGTACAACCCTGACTTTAACATAGATAGTAAATACTTATATTCCATATGTAAGAAAATACTTTCTCTTTCTAACCAGCCTGGCGTAAATGCACGTATTCTTCCATTTTCCATAGAAAGTGCTTCTATTGGTACTGAAGTTTTATACATCTTGAGTTTGTTATCATAGAGTTCACTACTTTTTACTTTTTTACATAAAGTTTCAGCGGTTCCTATGTCATTTATAGTACCAAGCATTCTAGCCGGTCCCTCTAGGAAGGATGGCAAAGTTTGTACCACAAATTCCTTTACTTTTGCCTTTGGTAATCCATAATGACTGATTACTTGGTGTCCAGTTTCATCTAATACTGGTTCAAAATCGGCTGCATCATAGGTAAAATAAGTAGGCACGATACCATCCCCATATTGATAAGCTTTTTGAATTCCTTCCTCCAGCTTTGCAGCAAAATCTTGGAAAATTTGATAAATTGACTCGGTGTTTATTTCATGCTGCTCTCCATCAATCATAAACCTTGTAGTTTCACGATATTGTTCACGAAGAGTGGCCACGGCATCCCAATAAGTGAAATCATTCCATTTATCCTCTTTCGAACTTTTTAAAGTATTCCAAACTTTCATCATAAAATCATATATCTCAATCGGAATACAAACGGAGGGCTCAATAGTAATTGTTTTTATTATGAAGGATATCAAACGTTTGAGTTCAAAAGTTTCCGGCATCCCACTTCCAAAAAGTCCGGGTAATCCATTCATGGCGTCATTCCAGCCCGGCTTTCCACCTTCCATTTCAATACCCATACCATAAGGATCTAATGTAGTAAATTTATTAAGAGCCAAAGATATTAATTTAACCATTAGATTAATTTGGGCAACTTCACCGGATTTAACTTTCAACCAATTTGTTCCGTCCTTATTAAAATCATTACGGCTGCATTTTTCTTGATCCTGTAGCTGTGATCCATACTGTCTCGCTTCATTTTTATGTATCACATATTTTTCACAACGGGGTAATACTCTGTTCGGGCTATCATAAAAGCGGTAACTATTGTCATGAAACAGCAGTACCTTTTCTTTCTCTGGGTATATTGATAAATAACTTTCTACTAAATCCAGGTTGTAGTCCCAATGATCACTCCAATATCCTTCACCAAAACCTGCTTCTACATTCTGGTCACATAGCTGAAGTAGTTTTTCAAGAAAGATATCCTCATGACAATTAAGTTCTATATGATAGCGCGCAATACAGTTCGCTATCTGTCCAGGTGTAAACGAATTATTTACTAATTTCTTTAACTTCACAGTATTTCCTTTGGCATTCTCCTGTAAAAGTTTAGCTACTTCTGTTTTACATTCCTCTTTTATAAGGAAAGTAGAAGGTCTTACTTCTAATGGGTTATAACCATCAATTTGAATCAAATTAAAGAAGGTTTTAATATTAAAATCATCAATATCCTTGTTGAAGAATATATCATTTCTTCGGTTTTGGCAAACATCACGGAAATTACCATTTCCCTGAGAATAATATTCTCCAGCAATTGCGAAAAAGTTGTAATCTCTCTCTGGATCACCGTGTTTGCGGCTATATAGATGAACCACTGCTTTATTCGTATCTTTATTGAATACAAACGGATATCCTCCGCGGAGGAAATTATCCAGATAACACTGCTCTACATATTGATCAAATAGTGGGGTGGAGGTATGTGTCTGAACATCCTTAGTTAAAGCTTCGACAATATCTTCTGCTTCCTGCTCTTTTTGCAACAGATAATCCCCCGAACAGATATCCCCAATCTTCTCATTAATCTGTTCCGGTGAGCTTATAAACCCTACCATAGTTGTGAATTTATAGGTTTCAGACGGTGCCAGAATAAAATTCATAGGTGTAAATCCACATGGGATTTTATTAGCAAAACACTGAGGTTTTGCCATTATTTCTTCTACAGAATGTTCTATGAATGCTACCGGGTTAACCAAGGAAGTCTCATAATCAAATATTGCTTCTGTATCATATATAACAGGGATAATCTGTTGATTCTGAATTGTTAGATAAAAATATCCACCTTCAATTTCAGAAACCTCAGCAGAATCATCACTTGAGGCACGCATGGTGTAATAAGGTACCTTATTCTCTATGTTCTTAATCTCCGTCCAGCTTTTCAATAAATTAGACATTTCTTTATAGGCTGCATTTTGTATTCCATAGGGAATAATTTTGGGTAACCCGTCAATTAGCTCAATTGTCTTAACTTCTTCACCGATATTTTCAATCAACACATCTCTTACTAAAGCACCAAAACTATCATTTGGCAATACATAATATTTCACACTTATTTTCAACTTATGCTGCTGGTTAATCTCTTCGATCACAAAACTATTCTTTCGGATATAGAAATTACGGATTGCACTTTTGTCAAATGTAAAAAATGGTTCGAAATAATTACCATTACACTTAACAAAGGTACGGAAGCCTTTTAATGCCGTATTTTCGTAGGCTGTATTCGCTGGATTAAATTCAACAATCGCATTATTTTTATTATGTATTCCGAAACTGTTAATTCCCTGCCCTCTGTTCGTATAAAAAACCCAAAGCGGGATACCTTTTACACCAGCTAGCCCAGGTAAAAAACTAGAAAAAGTCGGTAACCGGTCGTAATTCTCAATTACAAAAGTATCGCCCTGTAAATTATAATTTCCCATTTTATCCTATCCTCCCCTCAAACAAATATATTGCTTATATTCTTAAATTGCAGGAATCCCTTAAAACCAGTTCAGGTGTTAATCGTGTTGTCCTGCCTTCCGCTTGTCCTTTTGACTGAATCAATCGAATTAATTCTGTTGCACACAAGCTACCTAGCTCCTTTACCGGACTGTGAATCGTCGTGATCGCTGGAGCATAATAGGCTGCCAAGGTATTGTCATCAAACCCGATTACGCTTACTTGATCTGGAACACTCACACCTGCCTCACTAAGGGCTCGAATACATCCCCATGCCATTTCGTCATTGGCGCAGAAAAAAGCATCCGGCATTTCAATTCCTTTTAGTAACAGTACCCGCATTTCACTATACGCAACTGCTTCTTCAAAATATCCTCTCAGAATAACGGTATCATCAAGAGGAAGTGCGTATTTTTTCATAACATCTACAAATGCTTTAAACCTTGATTCATCATCAAAATTAAAGATACCATGAATATATCCAATTCGGCGATGCCCCTGCTTAATTAAATATTCAGTAGCCAAGGTCGCTCCACTTGCATTATCAATGATTACACTTGACATATGGTCACCGGCATATTCCCTGTCAATAAATACAATCGGCAGTTTGGTACGGGTTATTCGGTCAATGTATTCATCCGATAATCTCTCATTTAATATAATTGCTCCCTCTACTCCCGAGGAAATAATCATGCTATAGATTTCTTCACTTGTATTCTCATTGCTAACATAGATATTTAACAAATAACCCTTCAATTTACATTGTAAGTGTACTGCCTGCATCAGCATTTTATAAAAATCACCTTGAATGCTTGGTAAAAATAAACCGATTGTATTTTTCTTATTCGATTTTAAAAACTTGGCATTCATGTTTGGAACATATTTCAGTTTTTCCACAGCCTCAAGAACCTTATTCCGTGTCTCTTCGCTAACGATATCTACATTATTCAAGACATTCGATACTGTCGAAATAGCTACACCCGATTCTCTTGCCACATCCTTTATCGTTACCATATAAATTTCTCCACTCTAGCCCCGTAGTTATAATTCCCCCTACCTCAGCTTTGTTTGTATAACCCATATTCTTCCCATTTCACCTGCATTATACAACTTATTTATAATAAAATCAATGAATAAAAACATTTTTATTAGTAATTTTTATTAAATTATTGTACATTTAGCACAAGTATATAGTTATAATATGCCATTTTCTATAAGTATTATTTTCTATATCCCTGTAGAATTAATTAATTTCTTAATTGTTAACCATTATTTTACCTTTATTTGTCATATTTCGTACTAGAAAAATATAAAAACGTTTTTAAATTATTCGGCCGAACTAACCATTGTGACAACAATTATAAAGATTACGATTCATAGTTATCTTTTAAATCATCATATACTTCTACTGCATCTTCATATATATTACTTTCATCACTTATAATATAATTTTTGAGATCATCATCTATACGACAGATTCCTTTATCATCTATAGTTACCAGACCAGAGATTTGGTCCTTATAGATAAATATAATCGTTATTGCCTTATCATAATTAATTTCTTGATTTGTTGTTCCCGTCAATTCAATATTATTATATTTTTCTACAAGAGATTTAACATTTGCTTCATCTACTTTATCCTTTGCATCGTATATACTTTGCCCGTAAGATATAGAGTAATACTCTGCATTAATATCCTTAATACTATTGTTTTTATTTTCACAGCCTACCAAAATAAAACATATAATAGAAATTGCTATAATACTAATATTTTTCATATCATTCATCCTCCGATTAAATACGTTGTTTCTTGCAGTTGTGACTTAACCACATTGTTATTATATAACCTTCTCTTCTAAAACACCACTGGAATTTACGATATTTGTAAAATGATTATGTAACGAAAGGAAAAACAGGTCTGTTTGATAATTCACTTCATTTAACTATTGCCAATGTTGATAATCATAGCGACGCCTTATGCTCTTTCTTTCCCTTAATAGTAAAACCATAATAGATTTGGCGGTCGACTGGTGGGTCTTGTATTATAAATTCTATCATAACCTACATTAATATAAGGGCTTGCAGGTATATATTAAAAAGTGTTTTTCGTTTGTGAAGACTATTTTCCCAATATGTCCACCTAAGAAAGGCAACAAGCGTCTTACCCTTGTTGCCTTATCTAGGTGAACATATTGGGAAAATTGTCGTAACAACTGAAAAACACGTTTAATATATACCTGCAAGCCCTTATATTATCATACCCTACATTAGAATTTACAATACAAGATCCACCAGTCGACCGCCAAATCTCAACTACATGGTTTTACCCCTTAATACCGGTAGAAGCTATACCTTCAATAAAGTACTTTTGTAATGAAAGGAATACGATTAATACAGGAATAAGTGATAAAACAGATGCAGCCATAATCAAACCATATTCTGAAGAATATTGACTGATAAACATACGTAAACCAATTTGCAAGGTCTTCTTGCTTTCTGTCTTTAAGTAAATCATAGGTCCTAAGAAATCATTCCAAGTTCCTACAAATGTGAATATAAGTAATGTGGATAAAGCAGGTTTTGAAAGCGGAAGCATAATTTTAGCATAGATTCTATACTCATTCATTCCATCAATTCTAGCTGCTTCACAAAGTTCATTTGGAATACCCTGATAAAACTGACGCATCATAAACACACCAAATGCTGAAAATGCTTGTAAAAATATAATTGCTAAATGAGTATCGTTAAGTCCAAAGGATCTCATCATCATAAACTGCGGAACCATGTATACCTGCCATGGCATTGCAATTGTTGAAATATATGCTAAAAATATAATATTTTTAAATTTAAAATCTAGTTTTGCAAATGCATAAGCTGCAAAGCTACTTGTTAAAAGTTGTAGGATAGTAACAATAATTGTTAGTTTTGTGGTATTTAATACAAATTTAGCAAGTGGTATCTTCTTCCAAATGTCAACATAATTTAACCACCTTGGATTCTCAGGTATCCACTGTATTGGAAATATAAATACGTCTTTATCTAATTTAAATGATGCAGATAACATCCATGCAAATGGAATTAGCATAAGCACAGCAACAAATAATAGTACTGCATACAATAATATTCTACCGAATTTTATTTTTCTTTCACCTTTCATGGTCTTCCCTCCTATTTATGTTTGATGCATGAATTAACTATTTGCATAATTCTTTTCACCTCTGAATTGAATTACAGTAACAGCTAATACGAGTAAGAAGAGAACCATCGAAATTGCACTTGCATACCCTAGATCCCAAGATTTAAACGCTGTTTCGTAGATATGGTATACCAAAACTAAAGTTGATGTACCAGGACCACCCTGTGTGATCATGTATATTTGATCGTATACCTTGAAGCAATTAATCGTAAGTATTACAAAAACAAAGAATGTGGTTGGACGTAACATAGCCCATGTAATATTCTTAAACTTTTGCCAGGTGTTAGCCCCATCAATTGATGCTGCTTCATATAGATCTCCTGAAATTCCTTGAAGTCCAGCAAGATAGATTACCATATAATAACCCATAGACTTCCATACACTAAATAAAATAACTGTAAGCATTGCATAATCTTTGTCTGCTGCCCATTTAGGCAAACTTGCTGCAGCAACTCCTAGTTTCGCCAATAACATATTAACAGGACCATTTGCAGGACTAAAAAGCATATTCCATACACTGGCTACTGCAACTAGAGATGCAACATATGGGAAAAAACTTACTGTTCTGAAAAAATTTCTACCTTTTACCTTTTGATTCAATACAATGGCTAAACCAAGAGAACAAATCAGCGTAAGTGGAACTGTGGCTACGCAGAATATAATAGTATTAATAAATGCTGCCTTAAATCTGATATCTATAAATAGATTCGCAAAATTATCTAATCCAACAAATTCCATAGGATTGTTGCCATCCCATTTCATAAATGCTAATACAAAAGCAAAGATGATAGGTCCTAGTGTGAATACTGCAAATCCAACAAAGTTTGGCACAATAAAGGAATAAGCTACCAGACTTCTTTTTGTATTTTTACTTAAACCACGTTTCGTTTTTTTTGCTGCCTCATTTTTCATCAGCTTTCCCTCCCTATTCTATATTATTTATGGGGCTGCCTCAAAATGTTTTGGGGCAACCCCTTAAGTCTGAATTACACCGTAGGAGGGTTATTACAACCCACAGGCATTATTTCAATAACTTTTGTACTTCTGTGTTCATATATTCAATTCCTTCATCAATTGTTGAATTACCACTCATTATATTATCATGGGCTGTATTCAAAATAGTCTCGATTTCTGAACTAAATTCATGAACTGGCATTTCAAGATACGTTTTTGCTGTAACTAAAGCCTGTTCACTGGTTGTATCTTGTGGGAATCCTTCCATACCAGAAATAGCGGCTATAACTGCATCTGTTTTAATAGCAGGAGTTGTTCCTGTATTAGCAATTATTTCTGCTCCTTCTGTTCCACTAACAAACGCTACAAAATCGAAGGCAGCATCTTTTTGTTTTGAAGCTGCTGTTACAGATAAAGCAGTGATTGTTGCTAAGGTTGAACCAGGTTCTACACCTTCTGCATGAGGATATTTTGCAATTCCCCAATTTGTGATGTCTGTATATTCTCCGGATTTAATCTTCTCAATTAAGGTTGGAACAAACCATGAACCCATGTTCATCATAGCTACATTACCTTGAGCAAATGCTCCTGAATAATGTAGGGAACTTGTTTTTAAAGTAGCATAATCCTGAGTTACCTGATCTTCTTGTTCGGATAGAACTAATTCATAATATGGTTTTAAGAAATCATATTTACCATCAACAATAGTATTCTTACCATCCAAGATACCAAATAATTGAACTGCTGATCTCCATGTATGATAATGTGCACCATAAACTTGAGAACCTAATGTAGTATTCGTTACTGATCTTGCTAATTCATCATATTGTTCAAAAGTCATGTCATTGCTAGGGTAACCTACTCCAGCAGCATCAAAGACGTCTTTGTTGTAATATAATACCCAGAAATCACTTCTAAAAGGAAGTGCAAATAAACTGTCATTAATTAAAATTTGATCTGTAATACCGCCGTATGCTGCTAAATCAATAGCTGCTGTATCGATATAGGTGTCAAGTGGTTCTAATGCATTTTTACCTACTAAGGTAGCATATCCCGGAATATCCTTTATAGTTGCAACATCAATTGCTGAATCATTACCAGTTAATTCAGTTGCTAATACAGTTGAATAATCAGTAGAACCTAAATCTACCATTTCGATTGTTACATTTTCATGAGCAGCTTCATATGCATCAATCAAAGGCTGATAATAAGTAGTAGAAGCAATATCCCAAACAGCCCATTTCAATGTTATATTTTCATTACCTTCAGCATCACCGGTAGCTTCCGTACCTGTTGTTGGTTCTCCCGTATTAGTTCCATCACCAGGACTTGCATCGTCATTTTTGTTACCACAACCTACTAAGGTTGTTAGGACCATGACTAAAATTAACATAATACTAATTACTTTCTTCATAATATCTCCTCCTAAAATTTAACTAATTGATTTAGTTAATGTGTCCAAATATTGGTTGTTTTATTACACATTTACTATATATTTATTATAGAAAATAATTTATAATAAATGAATGTAATTTTTACTTATAGCATTCCTTATTTATCTAGGATTCTATTTCATTCCTTGTATTCTTTGAAAAACATGTAAAATTTCATTCAAACCAGTAATATTTATAACATTATGGTTTATAATCACTGTATACAAATATGGCTATCTCTTTTGTAACAAACTATAGCTATTTCAATTGTTGACATTTACCTATTCTTACTATAAGTTATTAGTAGCACTTTTTTTAATAGATATTACATTTTAGGGAAGGACCATCGTATGATCAAAATAATTCCAAAATCTATAAAAGCAAAGATTACCCTCTTTACTGTTTTATTTACATTAATTATAACTATTATGATGGCCTCTGTCTGTTTTTATTTATTTCAATATTTTTTAGAAAAAAGCTTAATTCAATCAACCAGATTTAGCTTGCAATTAGTTATGGATAGTATCACCGCTGATGTGAATGAGTTTACATATTTAGCAAAATGGTGTGGAAGCAATACCACAATAGCTAACTATTTAGAATCTGAAGCTGAAAATCCGAGACCACTGGCACTAGAAGCTCATAAACGATTAACAGAGGAATATCAAAATTCAAAAGTCACTGAATACATCAATCGCATTATGGTAAGTAATAATGATGGTAGATATATTCAGATAATAGGAAATGCATCTCAACTATATATCTCTGATCCAGATGCAGTTCAAAATATGGAATTTTTCAACAAATTGTTTTCTTCCAATACATTTTACTGGATTGGTATTACGAAAGATCCTTTAGCTAAATCCAATCCAACTCAAGTAATACCAATCATACGGCCTATTTATAGTACTTATAATTCTTCCCTAATTGGATGGACTTACCTTACTGTTTCTTCTAATATTATTACAGATCACTTTAAAAATTATTCCATTCCGGAAGATAGTAACCTGTATATAACCATTGGAGATAACACCTATCTTTTGGAAGATGGTATTTTAACTCAAATAACAAAAGATCTAAGTGAAAGTAAACGTACTATGGTAACTTATACTTCAAACATTGAAGGTTGGTCTATCTCCCAAGTACTTTCTGAGAAGCAATTCTCTGCACAAAAACAAATATACTATATCCTCTTGTTTGTAAGCTGCCTTATTATTATTGTCCTTGGAGCTTTTTTAACCCTTTATATTAATCGTTTATTTAATGTACCTATTAAAAAAATCAGGCACAAAATTAAGCAAATATCATCCGGTGATTTTTCAACGGAACCAACCATCGAATGGGATGATGAGTTAGGGGAAATCGGAAAGGGTATTAATACATTATCGTTGGATGTCGTAAACTTAATGAATAAAAGAGTAGCCGATGAAACGCAAAAAAATGAATTGGAGTATCAAATTCTTTTAAGTCAAATTAACCCTCACTTTCTATACAATACATTGAATTCCATTAAATGGATGGCAACAATACAGCATGCAACCGGCATCGAAGAAATGGTTACTGCCTTAGCAAGACTACTTAAAAACGTATCGAAGGGTGCAAAACAGCTTAGTTCTCTACAAGAAGAATTGTCTTTACTAAAAGATTATTTTTTAATACAGGAATATCGCTATGGTGGTATCATATCCATTGAGTATAATATTGAAACAAGTGATTTATATGACTGTCAGATATTAAAATTTACGTTGCAGCCTTTGGTTGAAAATGCTATATTCCACGGTATTGAACCCAAAGGAGGTGCCGGTCTAATTAAAGTAAACGTCAGACATCATGGTGATAATGATGTCCTTATTGATATTACTGATGATGGAATTGGTATGACACCCGAACAAATACTCAATACTTTATCTGGTACTGTTGATAATTCCTCTTCCTTCTTTAAAAAAGTAGGGATTGCAAATGTGAATGGCAGAATTCAGCATACCTACGGAAAGAATTATGGTCTATCCATTACCAGTGAACTTGGAGAATATACAACAATGTCGATAATAATCCCATATAATATAGATTCCGAACAAGTCATATCGTAAATGAAAGGAGATTATCCTATGACAAAATTATTAATCGTTGATGATGAACCGTTAGTACAAGTTGGAATACGCTCTATGCTAAACTGGCAGGATTATGATATTGAAATCTGCGGTGTAGCTAAGGATGGAGTTCAAGCATTAGAATTAATAGAAAAACATTATCCTGAAATTGTTATTACCGATATTAAAATGCCTACAATGAACGGCCTAGAATTAGTAAAGGTTTGCAGAGAACGGTACGGTAAGTTTCCAGCATTTATTATATTAACAAGTTATGAAGAATTTCAATTACTAAAAGAAGCGATGCATTATCAGGTCGTAGAATATCTGGTAAAACTTGAGCTGAATCAAGAGATTCTAGAAACCGCAATTCGAAAAGCACTTTTGACCGTAGATGAATTAGATGGCAACAGGCCTTCTTATTCTACTTCTTCCGTAGCTGGAATGCAGTCATTCTATGATAAATTTTTTATCAAGCTTCTTCATAATCTGTTTGAAAACGAGGAACAATATCGTCTTCAAGTAAAGGAATTGAATCTGGATTTTCATGCAAGTGCTTATGCTGTATGTCATTGTGAAATCGTTGAGCTTAATACAAATACTCTGGATAAAGAAAAACTTTTAAATCTATATACCAGCACGGTACAAATGGTTCGAGAAATTTCAGTGAAATATATTTCCTGCTACGTTGTATCGCTAGATATGAAGCATTTTTCAATCATATTTTGTCTTGAACAAGATCAAGCTGAAAACTACAAGGAAATTATTCTGACAATGCTAAATAAGATATTCATGATGGTACATAACTATTTTAATGTAACCATACTAGCCAGTGTTGGCAGAACATGCGCTAACCCACTATTAATTTCAGAAGTGTACCAAGATGCAAGACAGATATTCACCTATATAACCCCAGAAAAACCAATTGTATTCTTTGAAGAATTGCAATCCAATAAATCTGTTAAGAATGTTTTTAATATGGCATTATTTAAAGATGACATTACGAAAGCCTTTGAAGAATTTGACACCAACACCCTAACCTTAATCTTTAATCAGATTGCTGATATATTCCATACTCATCCGGCTTACTATTTGCAATCCATCGATGCAGCAAGCAATATTCTCTATCTAGCCATTTCCCTTCTGCCTGATGGGGAAGATATTGTTACTGCCATATTTTTAGATAATCCAGATGGTTACCGCGGAATCTACAAACAGGTAACTATTGATCAAGTAATCGATTGGCTTATGGTATTAAGAGATGGCTTATGTAAAATACTTACCGAACGTAGAAAAGCATATAAAAATCATATTGTAGCCAGTGTGCAAAAATATATAGGCTTACACGTTGACGAGAAGCTTACTTTAAACAAAGTAGCAGCCGTCTTCGGTATAAGCCCAAATTATTTAAGTCTTTTATTTAAAAAGTATTGTGACGTCGGTTTTTCAGAATACATTAGCCAGGCGAAGATAGCAAAGGCTAAGGTCCTTCTGACAGAAAAAAATCTGAAAATATATGAAATTGCTGATCAACTTGGATTTGAAAGTGCTTTTTATTTCAGCAAAGTGTTTAAAAAAGTGGAAGGTTGCTCGCCTAGAGATTATATACAAAATAAAGTAATTATTTAGGTAAATTAATCTCTTTCACTTCTCTCACTAAAGTTTGTACGCGCTCACAGATTAATTTCAACTCATCTTCACTTGCATTCCCCTTGAACTCAACAGGTTCTAAAAACTCCCAGTTCATGCTTAATCTAGTCATGATATCATCCAATTCCCTTTGAGCACCACCGGACCATCCAAAGGAACCAAAACGAAATGCTTTTCGGTTATAAACCTTTTTCTTACCTATTTCTTCTAGCACTGCTGACATTGGTGGAAACATTTTAAATTCATAAGTTGGCATTGCTAGAATAATACCAGAAGAAGTCCATGCCGATGTGAGAATCGTTCCCCAGGAATCCTGAGGCACTTGATGAACATGAACAGTAATATCTTCCTGTGCTAATAATTGCACTACCTGACTAACTGCTTTTTCTGTCATTCCATACATGGAACCCCAAATTAAGGTAATCTCTTCTCTTGCCGGGCCTTTTTGATAGTCCGCATAATCTGAATAAGCATTCATAATCTCGTCGGGATTTCGCCATATTAGTCCATGACCAGGTGCGATCATTTTGATTGGTAAAACCTGACACTTACTGACTGCCTTTTTCACTTGCATAGAAAACGCCCCGATAATATTGGAGTAATAGCGGATTGTATCTTTTTCATAAGCTTTTAGTTCTTCTTCACTAAGCATATCAGCATAGTTAGAATCAGTGATTTTCCCAAATGAGCCAAATGCATCACAGGAGAATAAAGTACCAGTTAATGTATCTAGTGTAGCGATTGTATCCGGCCAATGTACATTCGGAATTTCGGTAAAGCTTAAAATATGACCCTTTCCCAAATCCAAAGTATCGCCATCTCCAACACATATTATATTATCTGTATGTCCGTAAAATGCCTCTAATAACTCTTTTGCTTTCTTACTACATGCAATCTTAAAATGGGGATTTAATTTTTTAAAAACTTCAATCCATCCTGAGTGATCCGGTTCCATATGATTAATGATAAGATATTCGATCGATTCTGGAGCTACATCTATTTTTTCTAATAAATCAAATAAACTTTCAGGAACGCCGTCCCAACCACAAACGCCATCCACAATAGCTGTTTTTTCGCCTTTTATAATATATGAGTTTAGGGTTACACCATTCGGCATTTCCCATAAGCCTTCAAACAATATATTCTCTACGTTAACAGAAAGTTGGTAAGTTCCTTCAGCCACATTCGTAATGTTCATAACAAATCCTCCTTCATATATGATTAATTAGTCTATCACATTATAACACATTTTGACAAGACTTGTTTTGTGATAATATAGTTTTATGATAAAGATTATCCTATTTACATATTATATAATGAATGATATAGTAAAACTAGGGTATCTTATTTTATAAAGATACGCTATGTACTATTAATATAATTTGAACGAAAGAAGGAATGACGTATGAAGTCCATCACTATGTTTGAAACAAGTTGGTGCCCTTATTGCAAGCAAGCTCGCACATTAATGAAGGAATTAATGCAAGAGAATCCCAAATATAAAGATCTGGATATTAAGGTAATAGACGAAGAACTTCATCCTAAGATATCAAGCCAATATAACTACTATTATGTTCCAACTTTTTTTATCGAAGAAGAAAAGGCACATGAAGGAGTTCCCAGTAAAGATATTATACGTGAAATCTTTGAACAAGCAATTTAAGAATATGAAACTAGGTAGGTGTGATTTATATGTACTTTTGTGACTTTGTCACTGAAAATATATTTATAAAAGAATATAGTATACCTATAAACTATTACTAAAGGAGATGTAATTATGAGCGTACTTACAATAACAAAAAATAATTTTGATACAGAAGTTATAAAATCAGACAAACCAGTTTTACTAGATTTTTGGGCTTCTTGGTGTGGCCCATGTAGAATGGTCTCCCCTATTGTTGATGAAATAGCTGAAGAGGTTTCTACTATAAAAGTTGGTAAAATAAATGTTGATGAAGAACCTGACCTAGCGAAAAATTTTAAAGTTATGTCAATTCCGAGCCTTATTGTTATGAAAGATGGTAAGTTATATAATTCTTCCATCGGTGTTCAACCAAAGCAAAAAATCCTCGACATGTTAAAATAATAAGGAAAAGGTTGCTAGCATTAATAAAAATGGGTTTTCGCTTAATTGCGGAAACCCATTTTTATTAATACTAAGGTTGGATTAATGTTTTTAATTTTTTCTTGTCAATTATTTTAACACCACCCCTTGATAATTCTACAATACCTTCCGCAGCAAAATATTTTAACATACGTGAAACAACTTCTCGTGCACTCCCAACGTATTTAGCAATTTGCTCATGTGTTAATTCTATTGTATCTGACTGCGTTCTACCAATTTCATCTGAAAGAAAAATAGCAAGCCTTTTATCAAAACTCATAAATAATATCTGCTCCATTGCCCACATTACATCCGAAAAACTATCAATCACAAGTTTATCTGTATAGTTCTCTGCATAAATATTTTTGCTACATATCTGCTGATACAAGCTTGCATCAATCAGAAACCCATCGCTGTTAGCCTCTGCATCGATATGAACATCAAAAGTGATATTTTGTAAAATGCACGAAGCAGAAAGAATACAGATATCTCCGTCTCTTAATCGATAAAGAGTAATATCTTTTCCCTCATCTGATAATATATATACTCTTAACTCACCCTTTTTTAATAGAATAACTCCTACACAATCATTCTCACCACTGTGTATGGTGCTTCCTTTTTTATACTTTACTGGGGTAATATGATCTAATATAACTTTTTTCTCATCTTCATTTAATTTATCCCAAAAGGTTAATACCCGAGGTATATATTTCATATCGCTAGCACTTAACATGTTATCACTCCTTTCCATAAGTTTTATTTAATTATAAACAATATTTAGATTATTTACAATACATATTAAAATAGCCTTTAAATATAGGCTTTCCGGCTTATACTTAAAGGCTCTCATTTTATTTTGTCTTAAATTTCTGCTTTCCATAAACCATGTAAATTACAATATTCATAAGCTGCAACCGGTTTTTCACCATTTAATTCAAAAGTAGCTTTTGGTTTGTCTTCTGGAGTTAAGTACTTAATCTGGAACCCTTTATCTGTTTCTAAATAAATCCATTGAATAAAATGTTCTGGAACCATAGGATGCTCTACACTTCCTATAGCTACGGATACGGTATTACCATCAACTACTACAACAGGTATATGTTTTTCAGTTGCAGCTTCTACTGTATTTGGTACGATTTGGGTCATTAAATCACCACAGCAAGTAAGTGGTGCACCAGATTCATTTATAAAAGTTACTACATTACCGCAATGCTTGCAAACATAAAACTTTGGTTCTTTTTTCATAGTTAGTTCCTCCTTTTGTTAATTCATTAATAGTTTTTGGCTAATACCTTAAAATATGCTTGTGGATGATCACAAACTGGACATTTCTCAAGAGCCTTTTTGCCAACATGAATATGTCCGCAATTAGAACACTGCCAAATGGTATCGCCATCTTTAGAGAATACAAGTCCTTCTTCTAAATTCGTCAATAACTTTCTGTATCTTTCTTCATGCTCTTTTTCGATTCTAGCTACACCTTCAAAAAGCATGGCAATTCTGTCAAAACCTTCTTCTTTTGCTTGTTTTGCAAAATTTGCATACATTTCAGTCCACTCATAGTGTTCCCCGGTTGCAGCATCTAATAAATTGGTGCTTGTATCCGGCATACCATCATGAAGTAATTTAAACCAAATCTTTGCATGCTCTTTTTCATTATTTGCTGTTTCTAAAAACAGCTCTGAAATTTGCTCAAATCCATCTTTTTTGGCCTTTGAAGCATAATATGTATATTTATTTCTTGCCTCTGATTCACCTGAATATGCTGTCTTCAGATTGGCCTCTGTTTTCGTGCCTTTTAATTCATTCATTTGCTATACCTCTTTCAGAAAAAGAGCTAGTACAAAACCTGACGCACTTGCTCTCTTTCAATAGTAATATGTTCATGACTAAATTTCAGTAAAAGCGTCTTGTTCTAATCCACATACTGGGCAAACCCAATCCTCTGGAAGATCTTCCCATGCTGTACCTGGTGCTACTCCATTATCCGGATCACCTAATTCTGGGTCATAAATATAACCACATGGACATTCGTATTTCTGCATAACACACCTCCAAAATTTAATTTCTTTATATGTCGAGTACTAATATAAAGATGTACTAAATATAACATAAACTTGTGTCTAAATCAATAAAATAAGTGTAAATTATCATTATCTTTTTAATAAAACTAATATTAAAAGCACCTTTTTACAATATCTTTATTACAGGTATTCTTTTTAACACATTGATAACAAATTTCATTTGTTAACGCCTTATCATCGAAAAAATCAACTAGATTCTGTAGTGAAACATCTGCAATATTATTTAATGCCTCTTTTGTTAAAAATGCCTGATGTGACGTTACAATAACATTTGGCATAGAAATCAAACCGGACAGAATATCATCCTGTATAATTGAATATGACATGTCCTCATAAAAGAGTTCCGTTTCTTCTTCATATACATCTAAACCAGCACCACCAACTTTTTCTTCTTTTATCGCATTCAACAAATCTTCACTGTTAATTAGTGCTCCTCTTGAGGTATTGATCAGAATAACACCATTTTTCATTGTCTCAATGCATTCTTTATTAATAAGGTAATGTGTATCTTTGCTCAAAGGACAATGTAAAGAAATGATATCCGATTCCTTACATAATTCTTCAAAAGAAACATAGTTAATATCTGTATCAGTAGCAGGAAATGGATCATATGCTAACACCTTTAATCCAAAGCCATTACAAATATCTATAAAAATACGTCCTATTTTACCGGTTCCCACCACCCCCATGGTTTTTCCATGTAGATCAAATCCAATTAATCCATTCAAACTAAAGTTATGCTCTTTCGTGCGATTATATGCACGGTGAATCTTACGATTTAAGGTAAGTAATAAGGCAATAGCATGCTCTGCTACAGCATAAGGTGAATAAGCAGGAACTCTAACTACATGTATTTTATTAAATGCCGCTTTAAAATCAATGTTATTATAACCTGCACAACGCATGGCAATAATTTTAACATCATTCTCATACAGTATCTCTATGGTTTTAGCATCTATGGTGTCATTGACAAAAGCTACTACTGCTTCATACCCTTTTGCTAAAATGGCCGTGTTTTTATTTAATTTAGTTTCAAAATAATCAATTTCAAATCCATATTTTTCTTTGTAAATATCAAAATACACTTTATCATAGGGTTTCGTATCATAAAAACATATCTTCCTCATAGGTAAATCACCTCTTCTTTCTTAGCAGGACTTACTTATCTTTATTCAGGTTGGGAAAATTTTTCAATTCTTTCCATCATATTTTTATTGAAATTTTCTACTTTTCTATCATACTCTTCATCCATAAATTTTGAAGTAAGTAAGAAGTCTGCTGTTGCTAAATTGTTAGCAATTGGTATATCATATACTACCGCAATTCGGAGTAAGGCCTTCACATCCGGATCATGTGGCTGTGATTCTAATGGATCCCATAAAAACACGACAAAATCAATCGTTCCTTCAACAATTCTACACCCAATCTGTTGATCACCACCTAAAGGTCCACTGTTATATCCCTTTACTGGAAGTCCGGTTTTTTCAGATACTAGTCGAGCAGTAGTACCTGTACCACACAAGGAATGCTCTTTTAATATATCTTTATTTTTATCTACCCATTGCACTAATTCCTGCTTTTTCCCATCATGAGCGATTAAAGCAATATGCTTTTTTTTACCAATCTTAAAATAAATAAAGTCATCTAATAACATATTTTCCTCCTATTTGCAAATAAATATACCTTTTAGTTATTTAATATAAATTTTTGGATATTACTATAATAATATAATATTGTTACTATTCCATAATAGTAGATTTATCCTTAAAATGCAATCCTTAACTGCTCCATTTTTTGAATATAATTAATGGAATAAAATCAAAAGCCATCTATAACTGAAATTATGAATAGCGGTGTATATACATTCGTTTTGTCGTAGACCGGCTGACAAGGCTGTTTATGTCCGACTAGAGACTCAATGAAAAACAGAGCAGCAGCGATGTTTTTCATATCCTCTGAGGCTCTACAAAGGACATGCCGCCGGAAGGTAAGGTAGACAAAATGAATGTATATGCACCACTATTCATTACACAGCCTAAATTGGCTTTTGACGCCTTGATCATTTACGCTAATGAAGTTTTTCACAATCTTTTCTTGTTATCGTGTCCTAACTATGCTAAAATATACTTACGGTTACCGCAAAAAACAACGTCATGTTTTTTGTATTATTTCGTTTCATATCCAATGATGTGCTTCGAATCCTATCACTCACCATTTCCCCAGCACAGTTCAAAAGGAGGTTTTTATGAATAACAATACTTTTTCAGACATTACACCTGAAATATTAGCATTAACAGACCTATGCACTCAGAATAGTTCAATTGACCCTGCACTTTATTCAAAATATGATGTAAAGCGGGGGCTTCGCGATGTCAGTGGTAAAGGAGTTTTAACCGGTTTAACAGAAATAGCCGAGGTACGTTCTTACACGATTGTAGACGCTGAGTATGTGCCCTGCGAAGGTAAATTATTCTATCGTGGTATTGATGTAGAAGAAATCGTTGATGGTTTTATCAAAGAAGACAGATTCGGTTTTGAAGAAGTTACTTATCTTCTATTATTCGGCCAGTTACCTAGTTCAAAAGAATTAGTAGATTTTAATCAATTATTAAGTGTTTATCGTTCCTTACCTACTTCATTCGTTCGTGATATTATTATGAAAGCTCCAAGCTCAGATATGATGAATACCTTGGCAAGAAGCGTCCTGACTCTATATTCGTATGACGATAAAGCAGATGATATTTCATTACCTAATGTAATGCGACAATCTTTGCAACTTATTTCATTATTCCCATTATTATCTGTTTACGGATATCAGGCATTCCGCCATTATCATGATGGTCAAAGCTTATTTATCCACACTCCTGACCCAGCATTATCTACTGCTGAGATGATACTCCATCTTCTTAGACCGGATAGTAAATATACACCTCTAGAAGCTAAGATACTAGATGTTGCTCTAGTATTGCATGCAGAACATGGCGGTGGAAATAACTCAAGTTTTACAACTCATGTTGTTACCTCTTCCGGAACAGATACTTACTCTTCCGTAGCAGCATCCCTAGGTTCCCTAAAAGGGCCAAAACATGGTGGTGCCAATATTAAGGTAGTACAAATGTTTGAGGATATGAAGGCGACACTTAAAAATTGGGAAGATGAAGAAGAAGTAAGTAATTACTTAACCTCTTTATTGCACAAAGAAGCCTTTGACAAGGCTGGACTTATTTATGGCATGGGCCATGCAGTTTATTCTATTTCGGATCCAAGAGCTAATATATTCAAAGGTTTTGTCAAAAAACTTTCTGAAGAAAAGGGGAAAAATCAAGAATTTACTTTATACAGCCTAGTGGAACGTCTTGCCCCAGCAGTTATTGCAAAAGAACGACAAATTTACAAAGGTGTTAGTGCCAATGTAGACTTCTACAGTGGATTTGTATATAGTATGTTAGATCTTCCAATCGAATTATATACACCTATTTTCGCCATCGCACGTATCTCCGGATGGAGCGCACATCGCATCGAAGAATTAATTAATTCAAGTAAAATAATACGTCCAGCTTATAAAAGTGTGGCGAAACATAAAGAATACACCCCTATCAATAACCGATAACAAAAATAGTCCATCATTCCATATAGTTGTTATGGATGGTGGACTTTTTTATCTTATTCAATTTATTATCCTAATTATGGAAATCAGGTTGATATGCACTAGAGAATACAAAATATCCTTACATATTACGAAATCTCTCATATCGTTCTGTAACAATTTCATCCTCTGTCTTTGCCTTATATCGATTTATAAAATCAATAATCTGTTGTCTCAATTCACAAGCCACCGTATCCATATTATCAACACACAACATTTCATTTTCGGTAATCACTTGTTCAACAATTTTCATTTCCTTGAGATCCGGTCCAGTTATCTTCATTACTTCTGCAGCCTCATTTGCTCTTTTGCTGTCTTTCCAAAGTATAGAGGAAAACCCTTCTGGTGAAAGAATAGAATAAGTTGCATTTTCTAGCATCCATACTTCGTTCGCTACTGCTAAAGCAAGGGCACCACCACTACCGCCTTCTCCAATTACTATGGAAAGTATTGGTACTTTAATTCCTGACATCTCAAAGAGATTTCTTGCTATGGCCTCTCCCTGTCCTCGTTCCTCTGCTTCAATACCACAAAATGCTCCAGGTGTATCAATTAAGCAAATAATTGGACGATGGAATTTTTCAGCCTGCTTCATTAGACGAAGTGCTTTACGGTAGCCATCCGGATAAGGCATTCCATAATTTCTCTTAATATTTTGTTTTATGTTACGGCCCTTTTGTTGACCAATAACCGTAACGGTAATATCGTCAATAGACGCAAGTCCTGCTACAATTGCACCATCATCACGGCATAAACGATCTCCATGCAGTTCCATAAATTTATTAAATATTGCACCGATAAAATCTAAACTAGTTGGTCTCTCAACACCCCTTGCGATTTTTACTCGGTCCCATGCAGTTAATTCTTCTGACATAAAAATCCTCCTATGCATTTTATGCTATGCATTTCATGCTATGCATATACCAAAACCTAGCTTTTTACCAGCATAGATAAAACCTGCTTCATTTTATTTCTTTTTACAATCTTGTCTAAAAATCCATGTTCTAACAGGAATTCTGATCTTTGAAAGCCCTCTGGAAGTCGTTGCCCTATGGTTTGTTCTATTACCCTTGGACCCGCAAAACCAATTAAAGCACCTGGCTCTGCTAGAATAACATCACCTAACATAGCAAAACTTGCCATGACACCTCCGGTGGTTGGGTCGGTTAAAACAGAAATATACAACAGTCCCGCTTCATCATGTTTCTTAAGCGCCTGGGATGTTTTAGCCATCTGCATTAAGGACACGATTCCCTCTTGCATTCTGGCCCCTCCGGAACTACAGAATATAATTACCGGCAATTTGCTCTTAGTTGCCATTTCTATCATTCTAGTAATTTTTTCGCCTACCGTTTTTCCCATGCTACCCATTAAAAAGTTCGATGCCATAACGCCGATTGCCACAGGAGTATCATCTATTAATCCTTCACCAGTTATAACCGCTTCGTCAAGACTTGTCACTAACTTCATATGCTCCAACTTATCTTTATATCCCGGGAAATTAAGGGGATCACTCACTGGCAGATCTGTATCCCATTCCTTAAAACTTCCTTTATCTAAAATCATACTAAGCCTTACTCTAGGACTAATGCGAAAATAATTATCACAGTTAGGACATATATGATAATTTGCCACTACATCTTCTGTATATATAATTTCATTACATTTCTCACATTTTTGAAACAATCCGTCTGGAATCTGAGCCTCATCCAGCTGTTCTTTTATTTTCTCGCCTAGTTGAACTTGTTTCAAATCTGCACTAGAGCAAGGTGGTTTTTTAAACATTTCTTTTAGCATACTACCTCTTTTCTGCATAATCAAGACTCAATGCTTTCTAGCGGGAATTCATTCTCATATTTCCTTCTCAATTGATTTTATCAATTGAGAATACGCTCAACAAATCCGGTATCAATATTACCTTTAACATAATCTTCATGGTTAATTAACTGATATTGAAAGTCTATATTGGTATGAATTCCTTCTATAACTAATTCTCCAAGTACTCCACGCATTTTTTGTATTGCCAGTTCACGATTCGTATCATGAACGATTAATTTCACAATAAGAGAATCATACGCTGAAGGTATGCGATAGCCTGCATATAATGCAGAATCAATACGTACACCATTTCCACCCGGCATGTGTAAGCTAGTTACCAAACCTGGGGAAGGCATGAAATTATGTGACGGATCCTCAGCATTAATTCTGCATTCAATGGAATGACCGGAGATTTTAACATCTTCTTGCGTAAAGGATAATTTTTCACCGTTTGCTACTTTAATCTGCTCTCTGATTAAATCAATACCGGTAACCATCTCTGTAACACCATGTTCCACCTGAATTCTAGTATTCATTTCTATAAAATAAAAGTTATTGTTTTGATCTAATATGAATTCTATGGTTCCTGCATTGCGATAATTAGCTGCCCTTGCAGCCTTCAGTGCAATATCACCCATTTCTTTTCTCAATTCTTCATTGATTGCAATGGAGGGTGATTCTTCAATCATTTTTTGGTGTCTTCTCTGTATAGAGCAATCTCTTTCACCCAAATGTATTACGTTACCATAATTATCTGCTAAAATCTGAAACTCTACATGTCTTGCTCTGGGAATGTATTTTTCAATATACATGGTATCATCACCAAAGGAATTTTTTGCTTCTTGGCTTGCAGTTTCAAAATGATGAATAAAATCTTTCTCAGTCTCAACTATTCTCATTCCTTTACCACCGCCACCTGCTGATGCTTTAATCATTACCGGATAACCCATTTCATCAGCAATATTTTTACCGACTTCTGCTGTGTAAACCGCTTCTTTTGTTCCTGGTACAACAGGAACACCTGCTTCCATCATTGTTTTTCTGGCTTCTGATTTATTTCCCATCTTATCAATTACTTCAGCGGTCGGTCCAATAAAAGTAATATTACATTTATCACACAATGCAGCAAATTTACTGTTTTCAGACAAGAATCCAAAGCCAGGATGAATAGCATCTGCACCGGTTGCAAGGGTTGCACTAAGAATTCTATCCATTCTTAAATAACTATCTTTTGCAGGCATTGGTCCAATACAGATGGTCTCATCAGCTAGTTGCGCATGTAGGGCGTCCTTATCTATATCTGAGCAAATAGCAACCGTACTTATACCCATTTCTCTACAGGCACGAATGATGCGAACCGCGATCTCACCACGATTAGCTATTAATACTTTTTTAATCATATTTACACCCATTGCATATCGCAGATTTGTCTGCGATACTGCCACTAATAAAACAGGTCAAAAGAATCAACCCCGGCATTCCTTTCCTATACTATATTTTCTTTCGACCTTGCTTCCATCTTAACCGATAACAAAAGTTAACTCTGCAGTGGCATATATTTTATCACCGTCATAAGCTTTTGCAGCCGCGATGCCGATATTACCCTTTTGCTTTATAAGCTCCACCGCTAGTGTTAAAACATCACCCGGCACTATTTTATTCCGAAATCTTGCTTTATTAATTCCACCAAAGTAAGAATTCTTTCCTTTATTCTCTTCAACTGATAAGCACACAACAGCACCTAATTGTGCCAAAGCTTCAATTACCAGAACACCCGGCATTACAGGTTCATCCGGAAAATGTCCGGTAAAAAAAAGTTCATTATAAGTAACACATTTCCTAGCAATAGCACGTTTCCCCGGTTCTAATTCATCAACGCGATCAAGTAATAAAAAAGGACTTCTTTGGGGTATGATTTTTTGTATATCTATTATGTTTAACATTCTTTTCCTCTTTCCTGTATACGGTAAGCTTATTTACATCGAAAAACAAGATTTACTTATTTTTTGATGGTTTTATACTGACCAAAGGTTGCCCATACTCAACGATATCTTTATTGTGTACTAAAATTTCTTCTACTACACCATCGAAAGCCGATTCTATTTCATTCATTAATTTCATAGCTTCTACGATACCAATTATCTGACCTTTTTTTACAACATCACCAACCGATATAAATGGTTCGCTGTCCTCAGATTTTGCTGAATAGAAGATTCCTACCATTGGTGATGAGATCGTAAGATTTTGAGATACGGTTTTCTCAAGCTTTGGATTTGTTTCAGCTAAAACATTAACTGATTTTTTCTCTGGTTGCTCACTATAGACCACATTTCGATTAATTTCTAGAGACAAACTACTATCCCCTTCTTCATATTTGAAAGAGGTTAAGGCTGAATCTGATACTGTTTGAATGAGTTTAATAATGTTTTCCATTTCCATAATTGCATATTCTCCTAATCCGTGTATTTCTTAATTAACAAGCTGCCATTATGTCCGCCAAAACCCAATGAATTACTGATTGCATAATTTACAATTTTAGTGGTTTCTGGCACTTTAGTATAGTTTAAGTCTAATTCTTCATCCGGTACTTCATATCCTACTGTAGCATGGATATAATTTTCCATCACTGATTTTACACAGGTAATTAATTCTACTGCACCTGCAGCACCCAATAAGTGACCTGTCATGGACTTTGTGGAATTGACATTTAATTTGTATGCATGGTCTCCAAAAGCTTTTTTAATTGCCCTTGTCTCAAATAAATCATTGTGATGAGTACTGGTTCCATGTGCATTAACATAATCTACATCTTTAGGTTCTATTCCCGCTTCGTTTATTGCGAACAACATTGCTCTACTTGCTCCGTCACCATCCTCAGATGGAGAGGTGATATGATAAGCATCACAGGTAGCACCATATCCTACTAATTCTGCTAAAATATTTGCACCACGTGCTATTGCATGATCATAGGATTCTAAAATAACAACACCTGCGCCTTCTCCCATTACAAATCCAGTTCTTTCTTTGTCAAATGGAATGGATGCTCTCTTAGGATTGGTTTCTCCGGATAGTGCAGTTAAAGCACTAAATCCTGCTACTCCAAGGGGAGTAATTGCTGCCTCTGTTCCACCGGCAACCATAACATCTGCCTCATTACATTGGATGTAGCGATAAGCATCTCCTATTGAATGGGTTCCTGTAGCACAAGCAGTTACAATGTTGGTACATTTTCCCTTTAAACCAAATGCAATTGCAACATTTCCTGCAGCCATATTCGATATCATAGTAGGTACTAAAAGGGTAGATATTCTCTTTGGTCCTTTTTCTAATAGCTTCTTATGTTCTCTTTCAATTGCTTGAAGACTTCCAATACCAGAACCAACGGATACACCGATTCTTGTGGTGTCTTCCTGGTTTAGATCTAACTTTGCATCGGCAATAGCTTGGCCTGCCGCTGCTACTGCAAATTGGCAGAAGGATTCCATCCTTCTTGCTGCCTTAGGATCCATGAATTCAGCCGGATCAAAATCCTCTACTTGTGCTGCTAATTTTACTTTATAATCTTCTGTATCAAAATACGTAATAGGCTTAAATGCTGTTTTTTGTTCCTTAATATTATTCCAGAAGGTATCAACACTATTACCCAATGGTGAAATAATTCCCATGCCTGTTATTACTACTCTTTTCATGTCAACTCCCATCTGCCTGCTTTAGCAGGCCTTTACATCAGGACGTGTGAAATATTTTTTCACACTACTCCCATCTGCCTGCTTTAGCAGGCCTCTATAAACCTAATCCACCATCAACTTGAATCGTCTGTCCCGTAATATAAGATGCTTTATCTGATGCAAGAAAAGCTACTGTTTCTGCAATATCCTCTACTTCGCCTAATCTCTTTAATGGTATTTGTTCGGTTATCTTTACCTTCAATTCATCATTAAGTACAGCTGTCATGTCGGTTTTAATATATCCAGGTGCAATTGCATTAACCGTAATTCCTCTTGAACCTAATTCCTTGGCTAGAGATTTGGTCATACCGATAACCCCAGCTTTTGATGCACTATAATTCACCTGTCCTGCATTACCACAGACACCACTTATAGAGGAGATGTTAATGATTCTTCCACTCTTTTGCTTAAGCATAATACGGGATGCATGTTTTAGGCAATTGAAGGTTCCCTTTAAATTAGTATTGATTACTCCATCAAATTCGTCCTCTGTCATCTTAAGAATCAAATTATCTCTAGTTATACCTGCATTATTCACTAATATATCAATGCTGCCAAATTGCTTTAACACATCGGCAAACATAAGCTTTATGGCTTCCATATCTGCTACATCTGCTTGGTAAACAATTGCATTGCCACCATTTTTTCTTATTTCATCAACTACTTCTTCTGCTTTTCCCTTGGAACCGCAGTAATTTACTACAACACTGGCACCATAATTAGCAAGAGTCAGAGCAATCGCTCTTCCTATTCCCCTGCTAGCACCGGTTACTATCGCAACTTTATTCTCTAGCATATATTAGCCTCCATGTGGATATCTTACTTGAGTGAAACCTCTTGTAACTTATCCAAATCATCAATCTTTTCAATATTTATAATTCTGCAAGTTTTATCAATCTTCTTAACAAATGATGATAATGTTTTGCCAGGACCTATTTCGATAAAGGTATCAACCCCAGCCGCAATCATATTCTCAATACTTTGCTGCCATTTAACGGAGGAATACACTTGTTTTGCCAAAAGATCCTGAATGTTATCTTTTTTATCTATATATTGTGCATTTACATTGGCTACATAAGGAAGGGTTGGTTCTTTCAGATTAATTTTATCTAATACAAGGTATAACTTTTCTCCTGCTTCTTTTAGCATAGGTGAATGAAACGGTCCGCTTACATTAAGAGGAATTACCTTTTTGGCACCAGATTTCTTTAACTCTTCACCCGCAGCTTCAACGGATTTCTTTTGCCCCGAGATTACAACCTGCCCAGGACAATTATAATTTGCTATTGAAACAATACCCTCTGTATCTTTACAGACCTTCTCAATCATCTCTGATTCCATGCCAAGAATTGCTGACATAGCACCGATTCCCGGTTCAACTGCTTCTTGCATCAGAATTCCTCTTTGACGAACCACTTGAATCGCTTCTTCAAAGCTCATAACACCGCTTGCTATCATTGCGGGATACTCTCCTAAGCTTAATCCGGCACATACATCTGCCTTGATGCCTAACTTCTGAACTTGAACTAGCATTGCGATACAAGTAGTAACCATAGCAATCTGCGTATATTCTGTAATATTGATTTTATCATTTTCCTCAAAACAAAGCTGTGCTATATCAATACCTAAAATAGAAGTTGCTTTATCATATATGTCTTTGGAATCTTGGAAATTATCATAAAATTCCTTGCCCATGCCGATGTATTGAGCACCCTGCCCGGGAAATATCAATGCAATTTTGCCCATTTTTACACCCGTCCTATTCTTTCAACAATTTTTTCGCTTCTTCTATAATTTCTTTCACAATTTCTTTACAAGATTGTTCTTTGGAGATAAGGCCTGCAATCTGACCTGCCATAAGGGATCCATTTACTACATCACCCTCCGTAACAGCACTTCTTAGAGAACCTAATGTAAGCAGTTCTAATTCTTCAAAGCTCTTGCCTTCCTTCTCTAATTTCAGATAGTTTCTCGTCATATTATTTCGAATAGAACGAACGGGATGCCCAGTAGATCTACCAGTTACTGCAGAATCAATATCCTTAGAAGCAATAATTCGTTTCTTATAATTGTCATGAACAACGGATTCGTTTGAAACAACAAATCTGGTACCAATCTGACCAGCTTCTGCACCTAACATAAATACTGCTGCAAGTCCTCTGCCATCGCCAATACCTCCGGCTGCGATTACCGGAATAGTCACTGCATCAACAATCTGCGGTATTAAAGCCATCGTAGTTAACTCACCAATATGACCACCCGCTTCACAACCTTCTGCAACAACAGCATCCGCACCATATTTTTCCATTCTTTTTGCTAATGCTACGGAAGCTACTACCGGAATAATTTTAATTCCAGCTTCCTTCCACTTAGGAAAAAAGCTTTCCGGATTGCCTGCTCCTGTTGTTACCACCGGAACTTTTTCTTCTACTACTAATTCAGCTATTTCTGAAGCATGTGGACTTAAAAGCATAATATTAACACCAAATGGTTTGCTGGTTAATGCTTTTGCTTTTCTAATCTCATCACGAATTGCATCTACCGGTGCATTCCCAGCTGCTATAATTCCCAATCCCCCTGCGTTAGATACAGCTGCTGCCAAATTGTGTTCTGCAACCCATGCCATACCTCCCTGAATAATGGGATATTCTATGTTTAACAAATTACATATCCTCGACTTCATAAATACTTCCTCTTTTTCCGAATATTATTCTACGCCTTTTTCCTTAAGATAATTTACTACATCCTCAACGCTAGCAATATTAGCTAAATCTTCTGATGGAATCTCTACATCAAATTCTTCTTCCAGTGCCATAACCAGTTCAAATAAATCCAAAGAATCTGCACCTAAGTCATCTTTAAAAGATGAATTAATTGCAATAACACCTTCCTCTACATTTAATTGTTCTGCTATAATTGATTTAATTTTATCTAACATGATTTTGTCTCCTTATTTGTTTTTAATTTTTATTTTTATATTTTTTATTTTTATATTAATATATAACTTGTACTTTCTTTTCATATAACTTTATTCCGCCTCTATGATGTCTGATAATTATAACAATTATTCCAATTACCACAAAAAAGGCTGCAACTATACCTGATATAATCTTTACCAAATTACGAAATTTCCTTTTAAAAATACTAATACTAAATCCAAAATTGTTAAGGTTGTAATCTTCGATTTTCTCGCTTTCTTCCATACTCTCAATTAGGTCGTGATTGTCGTTTACCTCAAGTTTCTCAGATTCTCTAGATTCTGCTAACTCATCACTATGCCTAATATTTTGATTCGTACTATCTTCTGACTGTGAATATTCAAAAAAGTTCTCGTATCGTTGTTTGGGTGCTTTCGTAAAAGAAAAAAGTCTATTAAAGAATGGTATCTTTCCTCTTTTCATATCCTTCTCAATAAAGTCATTTTGAAGTAATTCAGGATTCAACATACTCATCATTTCAATTAATAATAATTCATCCATATCTAGCTCCTCTCTGCGTACAACTCCACGCGTTTTTTTCTTTTTCAAAATCCTGTTTCATCTTGTTCCTAAGTCTTGACAGTCTGCTATCAATCGCAGTAACCGTCATTTTTGTTGCAACAGCTATATCTTTGGAAGATTGCAAATAAAAATACTTACGTATTACTAATTCTTGGTCTTTCTTATTTAATTGGCCAATTATAATATTTAATTGTTTCATATTTTCATTACTAAAAATCTGACCTTCTACATTCTGACTTTGATCGATATAATGCTTTGCTACATCAGTTATATCATCAGGAAGCTCACAATCTTCTCTTTTACTTAAATCACGAAGTTTATTAATAGCTGTATTTCTTACAATAACCTTGAGATATGTTTTTAATGAAGCCTTTTGCATGTCATATTGCTCTATATGATTCCATAATTTTAGATAGGAATCATTGATGCATTCTTCAATATCTCGCGAACGACTACCCAGTATGCCTGTAGCTATGTGGATCAGCAGCTTTTCATATTTATCAGCTAATTTTGATAAACCTAATTCATCTTTTTCATAAATCAGATCTATAATTGCTTCATCCTTCAAGTTATAAGCCTCCTTCCTATACGCCCATATACTTATACACTCAAATAATAGTAATCTTGCAAATTAATTGATTAATTTTTATTTATTTTATTAATTTACAAGTAATCCTTCTTTCGTATAATTATTATAACCGTTCCAAAGTATCCATTCCTCATAACCCGCATCGTATACAGCCTGTATCTGAGCACGAATTTCCTCTGTACCATAGGTCTTATAATTAGCAAGCCACGAAGCCGTGAAATCCTGTAGCCAAGGTCTTACCACTGCTTTGTTCTTATCCTCATCAATTTCTTTTAGAACCACCTTCGATTTATTTAAGGCTTTTAATATTAGATTATATGGTTCAAGATCCGGATACTCTATACCATAAGCTCCATCTGCATAATGAGAAGGATAGATCATAGGACAAATATAATCTAAATATTTTGACATGTCTACATAATTCTGTCCTACTATATCGGCATCTACTTTACTATCTATTATTGCCCCATAGACATCGGCTGAAACAAATACTCCCAATGGTTTTAGTTCGTTACTTGCATACTTGGTAAATTCAGTTATCATCTCTATTTTAGTATGTTTCTTAGCTTCATCTCCGAAATCTACATCTTTCATTCCCGAATCTGTTGAAAATCTTATATAATCAAATTGTATTTCATCAAATCCCAATTTAACTGCTACTTTAGCGACATCTACCAAATACTCCCACACTTCTTTTTTATAAGGATTAACCCAACTGAGCCCATCTTTATCTCGAAAAGTAGTTCCATCTTTCTTTTTTAAACTTAGCTCGGGTCTCTCAGCGGCTAAGATAGGATCCTTAAAGGCTACAATTCTTGCTATGAGATAAATATCTTTCTCTTTTAAATCGGTAATTAATTGTTTTATATTACTTATATAATTAACACCTGCTCCAATTTCCTTTACTGTAGGTAAATCCATTTTATAGGTTATTTCTCCACTGTCATTCTTAATATCAATTACCATTGCATTTAATTCTGTAGAATCAACTAGACTAACTAACTCCTGTATATACTTATCTGTTCCAGCCCTCGGTCCTGTAACATAGATACCTCTTACCTTAACCGGTATTCGGTTATCCACATCGTTTGGTATAACTTCCTCTAGTTCAGGGTTTACCTCCTCAAGGTTATCTTCTTCTTTTGTTTCATTTATTATACCATTTTGATCTATTTGACCAACTTCAATTTGAATGGTTTCATCCGATTGATCTGTTTCGCTGGTTTGAATGGTTTGTGTTTGTGCTGTGTTATCCGTTTGCGAGGTGTCCTCGGTCTCAACGGTTTGTTCGGTCGTTTCTACAACTTCCAATTCTTCTGTCTGCTTTCTCAAATTCTCTTGTATGTGCTTTGTTCCATCTTTATCTTTTAGTATTTCCTTCACAATAGAAAAGGCACCAAGACCGAATAGTAATGCAATTATCAAAACAACAAAAGCTGTGAATCCCATGTTCCATCGACTTCCTCTTTCTCGAAATCTTCTTCTTTTTATTCTTTTTTCGGAAAAATTATAATCATATCGAATGTTTCGTTTATTTCTCATTGCAGGCTCCTGTCTTAATCTTTTGTTTATACATCACTTATTTTGATACTCTTTTCTATCTTGTTGAAGATTTCTATGATATCCGGATCAAAACTTACTCCGGATTCTTCATTTATAATATTAAGGCTTTCTTCGCGGGAATACGCCAACTTATAAACTGATTCACTGGTTAAGTTATCATATGTATCAATCACTGACATAATTCTTGCCGCTAATGGAATATCTTTGCCGGATAAACCTCTCGGATAGCCTTTACCGTTCCATTTTTCGTGATGATAATAGGCAATGTCTATCGCCATTTTTAAGTATTCGTTTTGATCATAAAATTCATATATTTCACTTATCATTTTTGCCCCAATCTCAGTATGAGATTTCAGAATCTCTATTTCATCATTTGAGAGTTTATCCGGCTTATATAATATTGTTGGGTTAATAGCTAATTCACCTATGTCATATAATAATGCAGCTAAATGAATGGTATCTATAAAGGAATCTGTTATCTCTATGGTAAATTTAGGGCTTAATTGTAAACCCATGGATAATACTTTGCAATTTGCTGCATTATCTTCCATATGTTTTCTTTTATGGTCATCATTATGTTCTATTAATTTAGCTAATGCATAGATTAATTTTTTTCTATTTTCTGTAATTTTTATTATTTGTCTATATATAATATTATGAAACTTATTATGGTAAAAATCCATCTCAAATTTTAAATTATAAAGCTGAAGATGCGTCTTCAATTTGCAGGTTATTTCTTCTTGCTCAAATGGTTTGATGATAAAATCTACAGCACCCAGTTTATACCCTCTATTTTTATCTTGTATGGAATTGATTCCAGAAATTAAAATGATTGGGATCTCTTTCGTTGTCGAATTCTGCTTTAACATAGTACAAAATTCGAATCCATCTATTTCAGGTAGCCATATATCAATCAAAATTAGATTTGGCATATAATTATCAATTTCTTCAAGTGCGTGCTTCACACTTGAAACCGGTCTAGGATTAAAACCCGCCTTTTTAATGATTGCTGTCAATACCACTAAATTGGCCTTTACGTCATCAACAATCAGTATATTTTCTGCACACATTACGGAATCCGCTATATACACTTCTCTTACCTCATCTCATCAATCATAGCTTTCAATTGAGATAATAGTTGTAAAGCTTTATCGTACTCTGCTTTACGTACTGTTAGCTCCAAACGAAATGCCTTTTTAATTAATTCATGGTCTGTGTCCTTAATATGACATTTAATTGCACTGGCAAAGCTTTCAGCCTTTTCCCAATTTCCCATTTCTATACTTATTGTCAATCTTTCCATTAACGTTATTATATCAGGAATATTACCTTGTGTACCAGGTTGTTTCTCTACTTCATTTACTAATGGTTCCTTTTCCATTAATTCTTTTAACATATGATCATAAGTGAAAAGCAGCTTTTCCTCAACTATTGGAAAGACATCTTGACACTCATCCATATCTGCAACACCAAGTTTTATGGAAAAGGCAAAAATACTACCCTTCCCTTTTTGACTATTTACATAAATACTTCCGTCCATTAATTCAAGTAATTTCTTGCTAATTGCTAATCCCAAACCTGTTCCACCAAATCGTCTTGTTATAGATCCATCAACTTGAGAAAAGCTATGAAATAGCTTGTCCTTATCTGATTCATCGATGCCTATCCCCGTATCAACAACCATAAAAAAAAGTTCGATTTTATTATCAAATGTCATAGTTTTAGTAACCTCAAGGGAAATATAACCTACAGTTGTAAATTTAATAGCATTCGATAATAAATTATTTAAGACTTGTGTTAGTCTCAATTCATCACCAATCAAATAAACTGGTATATCATTACCAATATTAACGATCAGCTTTAAACCTTTATCATAGATCTGATTGCTGTTAAATTCTATTGTGTTGCGTATAAACTGTTTAAAATCAAACCTTTGTTTTTCAATCGATAATTTTCCGGCTTCCATTTTAGAAAAATCTAATAACTCATTTATGTTTTTTGTCATATCATTACAACATCGATTGATTAAATTAACCAACTCTAATTGACTATTGCTTAAGTTAGTATCCATTAAGTTTTTAATTAAACCCATTATTCCGTTTACAGGTGTCCTTAATTCATGTGTAATATTAGCTATAAACCGATTCTTAATTTTTAATGCCTCTTCCACTTCGTTTCTTGCATTGTTAATATCTCTTGTTGTTGCTTTCGAACAAGAAATATTACTTGCGGTACACAAACCTATCATATCCTCCCCATTACTTTCTATAATAATACGTAAATATACAGGAAAACAAGTCTCATTTTTTCTAAATGCAATCGTTTCGATACGTTGACCATTAGCATTTTTTAAATCCTCAAGGAAATCATTGTATGCAAAAAATATATTTCTAAAGATGCTCGCTATATTGGTGCCTAATAAATCCGTATTATATAATAATTCATTCCTAGCAACTTGATTTGTATCTATTATTTTGCCACTAAGATCAATAAATAATAGCATTTCCTGATAACCTTCGTTTATTAACATATATTTTCTCTTGCATTTTATATCTTCTATTTCATCTTGTTGATTTAACTTATCCATTGGTTTCACCCTCCATAGTTAACCATTTTAGCATTTACATTTATATCCTATTTGCAAATTTACTATTTGTCAAGTTATATATATAAATGCAATATAGTAGAGATTAACTTGTACATATCTGACAATTTATTAAATTTTATTTGAAATAAATAGTTCTAATAATACCTTTTTATTGACATTTTTACATAATTTGTATATAGTTATATTATCTCAATATCCAAGATATTACTATACTAATTATTCTCTATTTACTAAAAACCTTATTACACAGGAGGATTAATCATGGATTTTAATGTTAGATTAAAGCATTTAAGACTAAAGCATAAATTGACACAAGGTGAACTAGCAGATATATTAGGTTTAAAATCAACTGCTGTTTCTAATTATGAATCAAAGCGAAATGAACCATCATTCGATAAGTTGATTGCTTTGTCCGAGTATTTTGATGTATCTTGTGACTACTTATTAGGGATTTCTGATGCCTACCTACCTATAAAAGGCGAAGTATTAGATAAAGATATCGTTGATTTCTTTCAATTATATCAGCATTTGAACAAAGAAGGATATTTAGAAGTAATGAACTATCTAAAATACTTGTTATATAAACAAGAACAATTATCAGCCAAATAAATTGTTAATTAATCATAGGAGAGCTTACAAAAGTATATTTTAAGTTCTCCTATAGATAGCAAATAATTAAGGCTCGTATTAGAAAGTTGTTATTGCATTATATTTTAGCTAGATTTTCTATGAAAAATAGCCTATAGCGCAAATGAAGGCTACAGGCTGAGTTTCTTATTGTCTGCTATTCTTCTCAATATATACCTTTAATGCCTTTATTGAAAGAATCAATGCATAAACTAAAAGTACCACAATGATAATTGATACTGCCATCAAGATAAGGCTTACAATTGTAAAAAAATAAGACGCGCCACCTACACTAGCCATATATTACCCCTCCCATCAGGTTTTATTTTATTATCATTATACATCATGTAACATTTGGGAGCAATATAAAAGCACCCCGAAGGATGCTTGATATAAAGCTTATTTATGTAGGTTACCCCAAAGCTGTGTCACAGACAAATCTGCCAAGTATTACACGAACTGTCACTCTTAATACTTATGTTCATAATACAGAAAAGATGAAATCAGAAGCAGGTAAAATATTTAAGGGAATAGAAAAATTGTCCACCACGCCCACTAGAAAAAAACGCGTGGACAAATGGTGGACAAATAAATATTTCGTGTGGTTAGAAATGCCTAAACTACCTTGTTTGCGCAGCAATGTTTGTATTTCTTTCCGCTACCGCATGGACATGGATCATTTCTGCCTATCTTCTTATCCTTTACAACTGTATTGGATTTCTTTTGATTCAGATACAATTCTTTTCGTTTTTCTTCAGTCAAAAGCGTATCCCAAACAGGTAATTCATATAGCCAATCAGCTTTCGCTGCAACCATATTATAATATAGTTTTTCTATATCAAATCCTAGTTTTACCTTGGTATCTGCTTCCATCTCTTCAACATTGTTTTCTTCTTTTAGGCTATCATTGATGCCATCAAGAAATCCAACCATATAAGATAGTTCAGTTTCGAATTTTGCAGCTAATTCTTCTACTGTTCCTTCCACTACTGTCTCTGGATCTGCAAGAAGCTTTTCATAAATTCCCTTCTCGATGTTAAAATAATTAGCCCAAAAAAGTTGTCCAGCCTTTTGATTTGTGTCTTGAGCATATGCATAATCTCTCCACTCTTGTAATAAACTCATTGTATTCATCCTTTCTGTTGTTTAGTATTAACAAAATACACTAAACATATAAAAAATAATTAATTTATGTATAAATTTATGATAACAGTATCATACTATAATTAATCTAATCCACAAAAGATTAGATTACACAAGATGCGTAATCTTATTTTAGCGTTGGACCCCCCCTCCAACAATAAGATGCACGCTAGCCAACACCAAAGAAAAGTTAAATACTTATCCTCCCCTTTTGTATTGGGCTCGTTGCAATGGCGTAACGGGTCCAGTACTTTTTTAGCTGGGATGTACTGTTTATAAGGGGTTTAGACATTTTTTTATCGTTTGACATTCGCTCTATTCTAACATAAAAATAGTTTATACGCAACTTATACACAACTTTTATTTTTACCTTTATTTTTCCTATGATTCAAATAGATTATTTACCACCTTCATATTGTATGACTATCACCCGTGTTTGCTACAGGATCGTCTTTACTCATAGTTTTATCAACATTTGCAAAGACTCATTTTATATGACTTACTATACTCCTAGAATACGTTCTCTTGCTATAACAGCGTAGGCAATGTTATTGGTTGTAATTGAAAACACATTATTCTGAAGCAAACGATCAATTTCATTCGGATCATCGACAGTCCAATAACTGATTGGTATTCCAGAAATATAAAATATTGCTTGTGCAGAAGGCGAAATACTTCTGTAATTCATATTTAATGCAGCCATAGTACTATCTTTGCTATTTTTATAAAACTCGATAATCTTATCTGCATCCTGATCTTCAATTATATTGTCATAGAGTTGAAGATCCTTTCTTTCTACATTCAAGAAATATCTATATTTTGCATTTGTATCTATTTTGCTATTATCATAATCTCCTCCAGTAAATATCGCTCTTTCTTCCATGCCATATTCACGTAGATCTTTTAGCGCATATTCAAAGACACCTATTTCTTTTAGATCACAATTTAATTTCACTTTTTCTAGTGCTAGAAGTTTAAGCGCCTCTTGAAATGTTACATATCTATCTAGCTGATTACCATCCACTACATTATGTGACAGATATACATTTTCCTTATACAATCTTAGATCAACTTCAATGAAATCGACATTTTTGTTTAAAGCAGCTATAATTCCTTCCACAGAATTTGGTGCTGTATTATCACACCCGGAATGAGCTGTAATCATAGTTCTGTTCATAAAAATGATGCTCTCTTTCGTATATAAATTTAAAAGCAGTGTAGGATTTCTACACAGCTTTTATTATTAAATATTATATATTAAATATTATTGAGTTGCAATCCATTCCTCTTCCGATATTTTGCCGTCGCTGCTACATAATTGCCTGTTGTTTTCGGCTGTCTGTGAATACTTCAATTGCAATTTTGATGTCACAAGATGAAACAGGACGAATTCCAAATCCTCCATTCATCTCCTCCATTATATTCAAATAGATTAACTCTCAGCTCAATCTGTATTATAATTGTTGAATTATCTCGTCGTACTGCACTTGCTAAAACAACCTTAACCAGTATGATTGACCGTATGGAGGCAAGTGGAATCCTTGTCCGCTCCTATGATAAATCTGACAGACGGCAGACAAGAATTATATTAACGGATAAAGCGAAAGCCTTGAACGGAAAATATGAGGAAGTGTCAGAGGAAATGATCAGACTATTTTATAAGGACTTTACCGAATAAATGCAGGTCTGAAGGCTCCTACCAATGACCATCTTCGTAACTGGGAATTTATTGTTATCACTGACCCTGAAGAAAAGGCAAGGATTATTAACAAAATCCCTAAAAAGATAACCAAAAAGCAAACAGAGAATTTCATGGATTCCTATAATATGACAGATCCCTGTCAAAGAGATATGTACATGGACGGTGTTCCCAAACAATATTCCATGCTGTATCATTCCGGTTGCTTAATACTCCCCTTATTCCGTCAGGACACTCCATTATTAGAACCTGACAGTTTTAGCGCCCTGAATGGCTTTGCATCCATCTGGTGCTGCATCGAGAATATATTTCTTGCGGCTACTGCTGAGGGCTTAGGAGCAGCATTTCGCATTCCCTTCGAACCGGAGTTGACCTATTTGAAAGAAGCTACCGGACATCCCGATAATTATGTTATGCCCTGCTATATAGCGCTAGGATATCCAAAAGAAAATGCCACTATTAATGCACAACACGAATTTGAGGCTAAGGATAAAATTCATATCAATCGATGGTAAAAAAATCATCACCTATATGGGAGGTTACTCAAAAAGTCCTCGTAGTATTGCAGAAAATTAAAGCATTGCAAATGTTGAAAATAATCAACATTTGCAATGCTTTTCACTATAAATGTTTGTAAATCTAGTTATTCAGTTCATTATTGATTATACTTACGGCTATTTCCTTTGCATCATTCCCACGCTTACCAGGTTGATTTAAACGTATAACAAAGTAGTAAGTATTTTCATTTATTTCACACATCCCGACAAACCATCCATCATTCCATATATCATCTTTAATCCCGCTACCGGTTTTTCCGTAAATCTGGATATCCGGGTTACTATTATCAATATGCATTACTTTCTTTATTAGTTCGAGATTTTTTTTACTAAAAATATCCTTATTTTCAAATATTTTTCTTTGCACATCAACTTGCTCTTTAGGCGATATCTGTAATGAAGATTCCTGCCAAAATCCGTTCAATTCACTTAAATCCTTTTGTTCAGGAAAAATCATATTACGCATGCTACCTTCCCACTCACTGATATCACAGTTACCATATTCTAACCTATCAAGTGCATTTTGAACGTAATCAGCCCCGACAAAGTTTAAAACTTCCCTAAAATACCAAATACAAGAATAATGGAAAGCATCTATGTAATTAATGTCCTTATTCCATTCATTCACCGAATAAGTTGTTCCATTCCATTCCATTCCTGAATTGAGTCCTCAGGATTTATTACTCCACTTTCTAATCCCAACAGACACGATATTATCTTAAAACTTGAGCAAGGAGAAGATTGCTTTTCTGAAAGATCTTTGTTATACACGTAATAAGTCTTTTCATTAGTATCATAAATTACGGCAGTTCCCTCTGCACCTTTAAAATAGTCACTATAATCCACTTCAATTTCAGACTACCTACTTAAGTATCCTTTTAAGTCTAATAAAACCTCTTTAGCTTAATTGATGGGATATTTAACAATGAAGTTTTAATACAATTGGTAGATGTAAGTATTCTCGTAATCTCCATAGAATTCAACCGACATAGTTTTATCGGTTAAGTTATAGATACTGGACCATTTTGCTTCACCAGGCGCGGTATTTTCCTCTAAAAGATCAAATGCATCTTCTATAGATATGATCCCCGACCTTTCAGATAGTGCCTTTTCAAATGCCCTATATCGGCTAGCGCTGTACCCCAGATGATTGTCATTATTAAATGAAAGCATGTTTGTAGCTATCTGGTAATTACCTTCTTTCTCTACTACATTCATACTACCATCAACATAATCGATAACAACGCAATTACCATCTGCATCTGCAATCATGTAATGAGATGGATACTTATCCTCCATTTTGACATTATACTGTGATAACTGTTTGATTGCATCCTCTACATTCTTTGCTTTCTCAATCGTAAGCCGAATTACGGAATAGTCATACAAAGTAATTTTATTATCATTAATATCTGATCTGGAACCTTCCGGTACTGATAAAGAACCAACCGCAACGCCATTTTCATTTATACCATCATAGGTATAATAAGGAGCAGCAATAGCGGTAATCTTTGAAATCAGATTCGAATTATTCCAACCCAGATTATGAAGATCAGCCATTCCTACTGTCTTAAAGCCATTCTTTGAATTCGTTTTAACAACAAAGGGTATTGTTACTGTTGTATCATAGTTTCTAGCCATAATAAAATCACCCTCAGGTGTTCTTGCAAAAAAGGTAGAGCATTCAAAATTGTTATAGTAAAAATTCGGAATACCTTTCAATAGATTAGTATTTATAAAATCAGTATATTCATTGTAATTCTTTGAGCCTGTTTTAAGATAATTATCAAAAGCATATTCACCCCTGTAATTCATTTCATATACAGGAATATCATTAACTCTTTTAATAGAACTGATGGTTATGATTTCATTATAAAAAATAGTAAATAAAATACCACCGGACAGAAGGATAAAACCTAATAAAGCCAAAACAATATTCCTGCATATTCTTAATTTTCGATTCCCCTTCAACTATGACTACCCCCTTATTATGCGTAACTTATATACAACTTTTCAAAAATACTTATCTTCCCTATTAGTATTTATCCTCCTTAATTGCAAGATATTTTTTATAAACCTAGATCATTCCGTTACTTGTGCGGAACCAATAAGTATATAAACTCTGAAAACCCAATGATTGATAAAGATAAAATGCCGGATCATTTCCAGCTACCACTTGTAAATAAGCCTTTTTAGCACCTTTCTTTATTCCCTCCTTTAAGATACAAGTACATAGGGAACGTGCCAGTCCTTTCTTTCGGTAATCTTCCCGTACATGGATGGCATAAACACCAACATAATCCCGATCAAGTATACCCAGACCGGTTCCTATAATAACTCCCTGGCTTTGAATGGAGACACATATGGTATCCTTGGCTATGGCGTTGTACATTGTTGGAACAATTACTTTGTGTATGGCGTTTGTTGTACCATTTAATGCAAGCAGGCTGTCAATCCATTCTCTCTGGATTGACTGGTTGACGATAACGGTATCGATTGGTGCATCTAAAACAGCCTCCTCTAATTTTAGAACCATAACATTAGTGGTATGCTGTATTTCATAATTACGGTTTTCCAGAATATAATCGAAATCCTTTGACACAAGGGGACTAATTTTAAAAATTGCGGGTGTACCCCAACGTTGATATATAGCTTCACAATATGGTATTTTTTCACGCCATGGGAGAGATGATGTACCAAATTGCTCTACACTGTTGGTTCTATGTGTGTAAAAATGGGAAAAGCGAAGTATCCAGCCATCATACAGCTCCATTTGATGGGATGGCCAGGCATTTAGTGATAAATCTTCAATTGTTTTAATATTAATATCCATAGTAATTTTATTCAAAACACTCTACCACATTACTTGATAGGTATTGAGAAACCTTTCATCTTATTTCATATTCTAACTAGGCTTTTTTAAAAATGAAGCATACTATCAAGATTAGTATTTAAGTCCATAAATTAATGGTCTCAACATTGCATACTATACCTTATATGTTTATCCTAGACTGGTTATGTATGATATCCTATTATTATACAGGAAGCCCTTCCGTTTATCTATATAAAATTTTTTCTTATGATAACAGTATATTAACTAAAAAAGTCCATGCTACGCTTGGCTTAAGCAAATTTAATCCTACCAAATTAAAGCAGAAACGGATAGGATTTTCTCATTTTTTCGGAGTATGATAAATTTGTTATAACTACTAACCATTTACATATACGGTATCACTAAACTATTGATGAAAAATATCTAATGAAAGCGATAAGAAAGGATGAAATAATGATGCAGAAAGTAAATACAGCATACTTTGAACTAGGAGGAACACATTATGAGATAGGCCGGCAGATGGCAAAATTACTGAGCAAGGATGCTCTTCATATGGCTTGCCCGGAAATTTTTTCGGAGGAGGAAATCAATTATGCCCTAGGTCTTTATGACAAATATTGTCCCGGCATCACTGATGAGTTAAGGGGGTTTTCAGATGAAACTGGTATTCCCATTCAGGAGAATGCTTACACTTGGATGACTTCTCTCATACCAAGATGTTGTTCCATCGCCCTGCTACCCGCACATACATCGAACGGTCATACCCTGATTGCTCGGAATTATGAATTTGGTGTGGAGGAAGAAGATTTCCATGTATATCGACTTTCACCAAAGGGAAAATATGCACATGTTGGCGGATCTCTGTTAGAATTTGGACGAACGGAAGGAATTAATGAATGTGGACTTGCTTTTTCCATGTCCTCCTGTGGATTCCCTGTGAGTAATATGCCCATGATGCGAGCACCCGCTATTCGAGGCTTGCACTTCTATGCAGTTGTTCGTAGTTTACTGGAAAACTGCAAAAATGTAAACGAAGCACTCGATCGAGTTCAAGAGATGCCTATAGCATTTAATATTAATTTAATTATGGCAGACCGAGATCAGAACATCGCTTTGGTAGAAACTATGAACGGTGAAATGGCAATCCAAAGAAGTAATTCAGCATACAAGCCTTCCTACTTATGTGCCACTAATCATATCGCAATTGAGTCATTTAAAAACAATGAGAATATGGCTATGAGTAACTCACTAGTTCGTTTTGATGCCATTCAAAAATTCATGAAAGATACTGGGGAAGTCTCAGAACAGCAGTTAAAGAACTTTCTCTTAACCAAATATCCTGACGGCATGACTTCCTGGTATTATAAGGATTGGTTTGGAACTGTAAAATCTGTAGTAATAGATGTAGATGAAGGACGTTTCTCCATCTGTTGGGGAGGTCGTGAACAAAACGACTGGGATGATTATTATGTAGATAAGAAAACAGCTAACCAGAAAAAAGAGATTACGATTATCCACGAACAAGGGAGCAAAGAATTCTTTGAACTAAAACCTTTTTGATGATATAATGAAAGCGGAATGAGGAATTGCAAGCTTGCTTGCAAATTCCGATTGGAGTAACAAGATCATGAACACGCTTTCTGTTCATGATCTATTGAAAGCGGAATGAGGAATTGTAAGCTTGCTTGCAGATTCCGATTGGAGTAACAAGATCATGAACACGCTTTCTGTTCATGATCTAATGTTATGTAATATAGGAGGTGATGAGATGGACTGGGTTTGTGCATTAAATGAAGCAGTTGATTATATGGAAGAGAATCTTCTATCAGCAATAACCTGTGATAATGTTGCTGATCATGTACACATATCTTCTTTTCATTTTCAAAGGACATTTACCATTTTGGTGGGGTTACCGGTTAGCGAATATATACGTAACAGACGTTTATCCCTTGCTGGGCAGGATTTACTTAATAGTAACAATAAAATTATTGATATGTCTTTAAAATACGGCTATGAAACCCCGGAAAGTTTTACTAAGGCATTTAAACGTTTTCATGGAATTTCACCTATACAAGCAAAAAAAGTAGGCGCAACCCTTAAGTCATTTAACCGTATTTCTTTAAAGCTTACCATAGCCGGAGGTAGCCGCATTGATTATTCTATCGTGAAAAAAGATAAATTTGAAGTTGTTGTTCTTTCACGTAATTTCGCAAGTGATAACTGCGGTGTTGAGATTCCTCTCTTTTGGAAAGAATATATAGATGAAGGACTTCTAGATAAAGTCTGCGGCGAATTTGGCATACGAATATTTTCTGAAAACAATAATAAAGAATTCGAATACTGTATCGGTTGCCAGACAGATTGTGCCAATCAAATCACAGACCTTTATAAAAAAATCATTATACCATCTTACACTTGGGCAGTATTTAAATGTACTGGGGCAATGCCCGAAACAATCCAACAAATGTGGAATCGTATTTATACAGAATGGTTACCTCAGGCAAAGTATGTTTTCTTAAATACTTGTGATATCGAATATTATACTTATGGAGATATCCATTCTTCGACATACTATAGCGAAATTTGGATACCGGTTAAAATGAAAAATTTACAATAGTTATGAATTTATACGCAACTTTTATTTTTGAATAATTATAACTCCTTAATTATTTCAGCATTTAAAATATATTTTCGATCATCCCAATAGTTTCCTTCATTTGTTGTAAATCGCATGATACAATAATCTGGATCTGTAGGTCCAAGTGGATAATATAGCTCATCACCCTGCTTCCAAAATGCCTGTTTAGTTTCATTATCCGTATATATCTCCATATTTCCGACTAACATTAATCCATTTATTTTATTTGAATCAAAAAAATAGAGGCTAGCTTTGGATTGTTCAAGCCATTGTTGTGTACGACTTGCAGATACATTTGTTGAAAACCATAAATTCTGTATTCCTTCCTGTTTTGCTATAAACATTGCTTTCGCATTTGGAAAGCCGTTGTCATCAATCGAACAAGCAATTGCATCACGACTGCCTTTGACTAATTGGACAATATTCTTTTTGATCTGTTCATTCATTTGAATCCTCCTATAATTTTTTAAATTTTTTGTTATTTTTCTAATTAATTAATATTAAACATAATCTTCTTTTGCTGACTAATAATTCTTCTTATACTTTTATCCGAAAGATAGTATTCTTGAGCCAAATCTAAAATTACAGCTCCTTTTATATATTTTAGATATATTTCTTCATTTCTTCTTTTTAGAGTATCTCTTGAACCACTTTGTTCTCCCCATTTCTTTTGTTCTTCTTCTTTTCTAGGTATATATAAATATTCCCCATCCACATATTCTTGAATAATTTTTACTATATCTACAGGTAAAATATTGTATGCATTACGATATTTCATATCTTTACTCCTCCAAAAAATTATTTTTTGTTGAAGCAAAGACCAAAAAAACTGTTACAAAGCTATGTTTGCAACAGTTTCCATTCTTACATAAAGGAACAAATATATGAAATCATCTATTAAAAAACCTAATGCTGAAAAATTGTACACGAACTAAAGTCCTTTTTAATGCTACTCAAAAAAAACTTAATAGAGCCATATAATTCAACATCAACTATTTTAATAAAATAATCTCCAAGCAAAGCATAGCCGATTTAGTTTTTGTGGCCTTCGCAAGGAGTTTACTCGTAATCCTGAGTCATTTTTGTAAATCATAATATCTTTCCTTTCATATATAGTATACTAACTTCTGACTATTTTAAGAAATAATGTTTTTATTGTACATTCTTTTTATAATGATGTCAATTAGAATAATAAGCCTTCTTAAAGTGATTAAAAAGAAACTTCTATGCTCATAATCATTACAGAATTATTTATTAGATTGAATATTTATTTTAACCTATGTTATGATTTCCTTGCGTCAATCAAATGGAAGTTATCATTTATAATTTAAATCAAGGTTCAAAAGAAAAAAAGAGGTGCAAGATTTTATGAAAGCTTTTATTAAAAAACATGAGTATAATTATATAAGAAAGCGCTTATATGATTTAAATAATGCTTTTAAAGGTTGTATAGATATTAATGTTATTGAAGCTACTAAAGCATATATACACGAGAATATTTTAAATATTTTTACTGATTTATCCGAGGAAGAAAGAGTGCTACTTGATATTAGTAAAATAATCGACCCCTTACAAATTGATAAATATTTAACCGAGCTGAATGAATATGTATATGGAATGTCCAATATTACGAATGGTCAAATTATTAAATTATTTAAAAAGGAAAAAAAATTAAAATTACCAAGCTTACATGCACAAGATTCAAAGAATGTATATCTAGGTTGGGTAGATGACTCCATCAATAAAATATATGTAGCTTATAATATGGATGATAAACTGATAGGCCTGTCTTGTAAAATTCCAAGGTATGGTTCCAATACCGCTCATAGATGTTCGCTTTGCAATCACGTAGGCGACGAAAATGAAGTAGTTTATGTTTCATCTATCTGCAAAACAGCTAATGCTGAGGATGGTGCCTATAGGTCAATAGGCTTTGATATATGTTTAGATAGTGAGAAGTGTAATGAACGAATTGTGTCTATCGATATGCTTGAGAATATTTTAAAGGATGTTAACAATATAAAGACACCGCAATCGTAAAGTCTGGTGGAAAGGCGTCATGGGGAAGGTGAGGACCATAATTAGTGTTATATAACCTGCCGCGGATGTGGCAGGCTATTTGCCTACTTTGAGTAATCAAATTATTTGTAATCAATGATACTCAACTAAACAGTGTATTTTATAAACCTAGATCATTCTATTACTTACGCGGAATCTTATGATAACAGTGATAACAGATGCTGAACCCGAATTTTTTAACATACGGCTATGAAACCCCGGAAGGTTTTACTAAGGCATTTAAATGCATACGAATAGCCTGCCAAGGTTGACAGGCTATTTGCTTCTTTAATGGAATTTCCTTTTTATAATGGCCTATTACCAAAAAGTCTATACACTGCTTTTTACAATAGTTAGTATTGCAAACCCAAGTGAAACCATATATCCACGGCTATAGTTTCTCTTTCATATTAATAATAATATAGTAAAGGTATCAATGCATATTAACCATCTCTTCTACATCACAAGCGGAAGACTAAACCAGATAGCTTCTTTTCCTGAATATACTGGTATCACCTCAAATTGCTCGTATCTTAAGCTCTTTGTGATTAATTTTACAATATCTTTATCATCATCTACAACCAAAACCGTTTTATACACTTATTTTCACCTCTTTATTTCCTTTCTTTATATCTTACCATATTAAACTAAAGCAAACATAAAATAAACATAGTAAATTATGAAATTACACTTAAATACCAGCACATGAGCCCTTCCATAATCAAGGTTGACAGTGGATACGTTGTTGCACAACACCTTTTATAACATATAATGAGAGGTTGACAATAATTTGACATACGTAAAAATCATACTAACTGCAAAGGAATTATGGTTTATTTCGCTAAATAATAGAGAATTTAAGATACAAGGGTTTTTAACATCGGAATTTGAATTTAAATCAAATACATTAAGAATTGTGAGGGATATAAATAATGAAACTCATTCAGAGTATCAACGTTTACAAAAGAAATCATATTATACTTAATATTTTACTTATTGCATTATCTGCCTTTTTCATATTTTCACCTGATAAGTCAGCTGTTGCAAAGGATGAAACCATATATAAGGATGGCATGTTTTGTTACACTATTACAAGTGAAGAAAATAAAGAAGTGAGACTTGTTGGTATCGAATGTACTGACAAAAAGGAAGAATTAGTTATACCAGGCGAGGCTATCATAAATAATATACAATATACCGTATCATTTATGGATATTATCATGAATTATTATACAAACGAGGACTATACCGTATTTTATAACAGTCTCGTTAAGCTTAAATTTGATGATACCTTTACCGGTACTATCTATATGCCTTCAACTGCATTTAATAATTTAGCGGCAATGGAATTTACCGGAAAAACTATACCGGCAAAGGTATTAGTAGCTTTTTCCAACAGATCCACGAATTTAGATATCCTTTTTATCGTTCCCGAGGGAATGGAAGAAGCCTATAAAAATATTATTCACGAATCTATTAACTATTATAACGGGAGTGATTTATATGAACAGGATATCGAATTGACACCAACGATTGCGACTTTGGCAACTGATGATATTGAACATGGATGCTTCTCTGCCCACGGCCTAATCTATCAGGTGATTTCTTCTGCAAAAAATGAGACTGGAAAAGTTCAGCTCATTGGTATTACCGGTTCGCAGAAATACTCATATCTTTTTCTACCTGAACAGGTAACAAATAATGGATATACCTATAAACTAACTAAACTCTGCCGAAATTCGTTAGTTCGATGCGGAGCAAATGTAATTGTTGTACCAGATACCGTTACCAAAATGGATTCTTACGTATTTGACTTACAAGTTGAACTGCTTTTTTTATCAAAGAACTGTAAGGTAATCCCCAAAGGGATGATAACCGATGAAAATAATGAAACCAATCTTCGTTTCGTATCTGTTCCGGAAGGCGTAACTACAATATCAGAAAATGCATTTTCCGGAATTACATATAATACAGCCAGTATCATTCTTCCCTCTACCATTCAGACTCTAGGGAAACAGTCTTTATATGATTTCAAATTGGTTACTTTCCTGAAAAAGAAGCCAATTGCAAAGATTGCTGCAGCTATCAAGAATGGAACTACGGTTAAAGTAAAAACGTCATCAATATCCTCTTATAAATCAGTCCTTAACAGTAAAGTTACAGTAACAGCTGCGAAGGATATTACTAAGGCAACGAAGCTTTTCGTCAATGCATCCAGCGTTACACTGAATACTCTTGCCACTAAAACAATAATCGGTACCTTATCGAAAGGCTCAAATGAAACAATTTACTGGTTTTCCACAGATACCGATATTTTTAAAATATCATCAAAGGGTGTTATCAATCCCAAGAAAGCTGGTACCGCATATGCAATTGCATATACAAGAACTTCAGGACTTTATAGGGCAGTGAAGATTACGGTTACGTATCAAAGATAACATCTGGTATCTATCAGAATCGAATAAATGTAATCTTATGATCTTTACTCTCTTCTAAAAATGTTTGAAATCCTGCTGGTGCAATATATATATTACCTACTTCTATATATCGGCAATCTATGTATGCCAAGTGGTAATTAGATATAAAATGACGGGAAGGCAGTCCGCAATACTCTGCAAACTACCTTCCGTGAAAAACCGTTATATCTTTCCTTATAATATTAAACATTCACTCCCTAATTTAATGCTTAAGTATTTTTAACAAAACTTTACTTTCTGTCGCTTCTAAACTTACTACTCCACCAATTGGAAATGTCGCTGCATGTTCAATATGTCCGAAATTAACATTAAAAACGATTGGAATATTTTTTAGATGCTTTTTATTATTTACAATCTTTTTTACAAGGTTTGTTTTTAGGTTACAACTTTCATCAAATCTACCAATTACAATACCTTTAATCCTTGAAAAATCTGATGTCTGAATTAGTGATTGTAAATTTCTATCAAACTCAAACGGGAAGCAATCTCCTACAATATTGTCATCTTCCAAAAACAAAATCTTATTCTCAAATTTGGGCATATATTCTGTTCCTTGAAGTAAATTCAAAGTACAAAGATTGCCACCTATAATCTCACCTTCACTGCTTCCTGTTTGAATTGTAACATATGGTGAACTCTTATCCGATGTTTCAATTAAATAGGTCTCGCTTTCCCCTACAGCATTCCAAAAGTAATGATTTAGATATTCCCGTCCTTCTTTTAAACCAAAAGAGAAGAAGTTTGGCCCATGATATGTAATCATTCCTGTTTTTGCATAAATTGCATTCAGTAATACTGTTATATCAGAAAATCCACAAATAATCTTAGGATTTCTCTTTATAAGAGAATAATCTATTTCATCTAAAAGCTGATTAGCATTAAAGCCTCCATTAGCAGCAAGTATAGCCTTTACATTAGAATCACGAAAAGCTTCATGCAAATCCTCTATACGTGATTTGATACTTGAAGAATCCATTTCATCTAATTCATTGCAATTTTTTGAAAAAGTCACAACAAATCCTTGCTTTGTTAGATATCCAATACTCTCTTCTAAAAATTCCAGCCTCATCTTAGACAAACTGCAAGATGGTGCAATTACTCGTATTTCATCACCTAATTGTAATCTTTTAATAATCATATTTTTCCTCCAAAATAACTATATGTTTATTGATTCTATAGTTATTATTTTTATTTTTTAATTCACTATATAACTATTTTGAATTATTCTATGATTATTTTAATTTATAAAGTGCTATTGTCATGATTTCATCCCCTTCTTAAAAGGCTTTGTTAATTATACAAATAATTGTTTGTAATATCCCTATTTTACCATATACCTTAAGAAATTGTAACTATTATTAATTCCTGAGTAAATAAGCAAAATGCCGTACCAGCCAATATAAAAGTAGCGGATACGGCAATAAATAATTATTTTAATATTCTATAAATCTTCAAAAGGTTCAATAATTTGATTTACCTTTTCCATCATCTCTTCATCAATATCCCATGTAATACAGTGAATATTATGTTCCAGCTGTTCTACGGTAGAGGCTCCACCAATAATCGATGTTACTTCCGGTTTTTGTCTTAACCAATTTAATGCAATCTCATTCATTGGTTTTCCATAATCATCAGCTAAAGTCTTCAGCTTGTTTGCTGCTTCAAAATATTGTTTGAATAAAGGTCCAACTAATTTAGGATTTGCATTTCTAATATCATCTTTGGAGAAATTAATACCGGAACTAAATTTACCAGCCAGTAATCCTTGGAATAATGGACTATATGGTAAAAATGCCTGCCCATGTTTAGAAACCATGGGTAATACTTCTTTTTCTGTAAGATATTCCAGATTAATATTATGATAGCTTTTTGTATTTCTCTCTAACATATTATATAAACTCTGTTGACAGTGTACCTCCGTAAATTCCATCATTCTTTCTACATCCTGCTGGGAGAAATTACTCAATCCCACATAACGGATTTTTCCTGCCTTTTTTATTTCCTCCAAAGCTTCCGCAGTTTCTTCCAGTGTAACATTGGGATCTGGCCAATGCATCTGATAGATATCAATATGATCTGTCTGCAACCGTGTTAACGTTTCATCAATTTCACTTAACAGACTCTTTTTGGAAAGATTGTTCGTTGTTTCATGTGCATCATTCCATAAGAGTCCACCTTTTGATGCAATAATAACTCTATTACGTAAACCACTTTCTTTTAGTGCTTTACCAAGAACCACCTCTGAATGTCCCCATCCATACACGGGTGCTACGTCAAAAAAATTAACTCCCATATCAATAGCGGCATGGATAATACTCTCAGATTTCTTATCATCTGTTAAATCCCAATCACCACCGAAATTCCAGCATCCAATACCAATTGCAGATATTTCTTCCTGAATCTTACTTACTTTTTTATAGATCATTTTATACCCTCCAGTTCTTTATTACCGTTTACGAACCTTGTCCAAAACCACAGCTATTACAATCAGGGAACCTATAATAATTTCCATAATAAAAGAATTAATCCCCAAAAGAGTGCCACCCTGTCGCAGTGTCGCCATAATCATCGCCCCTAAGACAGTACCGATTACAGAACCTGCTCCACCATCAAGACTTGCTCCTCCTACGACTGCGGCTGCGATTGCATCCAGTTCATATCCGCTACCTGATGTGGGTACACCGTTTCCTAATCTGGCTGCCATTAAAATTCCAGCTATTCCGCAAACAATTGCCGAGAAAATATAAACTCCATATAGAGTTGCCTTGACATTGATGCCACTTAACCTTGCAGCTTCCTTGTTACTACCAAATGCATACATATTACGCCCGAATTTTGTCTTTTTGGCAATGAACAATCCAAGCAGAATAATTGCCAACCATGATAAGAACAAACAGGGTACACCAAAGATACTTTGTGAAGCAAAACCAGTAAAACTCTTTGGTAAATTAGAAATTGTTTTTGCACCAGTTATTAATAAAATCAAATTCCTTAATATAGTCATCGAACCCATCGTTGCAATGAACGGTGGCACATTAGCATCATAAACCAATATACCGTTAAACAGCCCGACCAAGATACTTGCTACAATTGCTAAAACAATTGACAAGAGTATTGACATTCCGTTAACCATACATATAGATACTATAACCCCAGATAATCCAACCACAGATCCAACCGATAAATCAATACCTGACGATGTAATAACAAATACCATACCTATTGCGATAATTCCGTAAATTGATGCTTGCTTTAAAAGCTTCATCAATGTATCAATCTGCAAAAATACGGGGGATTTCACACCAAAAAATATAACCAGCAAAGCAAGTATAAATATCAGCAGCAGTTCCGTCTGATTACGCGAAAATACAAGACTTTTTTTATTTTTATCTTTTTCTTTACTCCCAATTGCCATTTAACTATGACTCCCTTCCTTTTATTCCTGAAGCAAGGCGCACAATACGTTCATCCTGGAAATCATCTTTTGAAATAATTCCCATTTGCCTACCTTCATACATAATAAGCATACGATCTGCCAGACCCATAACTTCAGGAAGATATGATGAAATAATAATAATTGTTTTTCCTTCTCTTATCAGAGACTCAAATACTTTATATATCTCCATTTTGGCACCAACATCAACACCAACGGTGGGTTCATCGAATATAAGCAATTCACTATTCTGCGCCAACCATTTTGATATAACTACTTTCTGTTGGTTCCCACCAGATAAATTTTTTACAATCTGTAAAACAGATGGTGTTTTCGTTCTTAACTTCTTACAGTACCATTCCGCTGTCTGAATTCCTTTTTTGTTATTGACCATACCCCATTTACATATTTTATCCAATGCCACTATATTGGTATTATCTGCTACAGACAATCCTAATGCCAGTCCTTGTGCACGTCTATTTTCAGGTAATAATGCAATGCCCGCTTTTATACCTTGAGACGGTTTTTTAAAGTCTGCCTTTTTTCCTAAAAAGGTAACACTTCCTTCGTCTTTGATATCCGCTCCAAAAATGCTTCGTACAATTTCAGTTCTCCCTGAGCCTACCAGCCCAAAAAAACCAAAAATTTCTCCTTTTTTTACTTCAAAACTAATATTTTGGAAGGCACTTCCTCTTGAAATATTCTCAACCTTTAATATGGTTTCGTGAGGGGTTCCATGTTCAATTCGGTACATGTCCTCCACATTTCTGCCAACCATCATAGAAATCAATTGATCTTCTGATGTATCTGCAATATATACATTTCCTACCAGTGATCCATCTTTTAAAACAGTAGCACGATCACATATTGTGAAAATTTCTTCCATTCGATGAGATATGTATAAAACGCCTACACCTTCCGTTTTCAACTTTGCTATGATATGAAAAAGCTGTTGTGTTTCATCATTTGTCAATAATGCTGTAGGCTCATCAAAAATTACAACTTTTGCTTTTTGATGCATAATCTTTCCTATTGCAACCATTTCTTGCTGAGCTACTGATAATGTTTTTATAATAGCTCTTGGATCCACATGAACCTCAATTGAAGTCAGTATTTCTTTTGTTTCTTTATACATTCGCTGGAAATCAACTGTCCCGAATTTAGTCGTTGGAAGCTGTCCCATAAAAAAGTTCTCTGCCACTGAAAGATGTTGTGCTAAATTAACATCCTGGTATACTGCGCCCAAACCTAGAGATTGTGCATGAAGCGGCGACTTAATATCTTTTTTCACGCCTTCTAAATAAATATCTCCTTCGGTTTTTGTATAAACCCCCATTAGAATTTTAATAATCGTAGATTTTCCTGCACCATTTTCACCTACTAATGCATGTACTTCACCTGGCAGGACTTCTAGATCAACTCCGGATAAAGCGCGTACACCTGGGAATTCTTTAACAATTTGTTTCATGGCAACTATTGGCTGTTTCTGTGCCTCCATATAAACCTCCACTTATTTAAAATCTCATCAGGCTCTGAAGCTAGATAATCATTCACGCTACAGAGCCTAATAACCATCAATAGGAAATTTTAAACATTATTATTTACCTGGATACAGTAAACTTTGAACGTCTTCATTATTAATATTTTCTTTGGTAACCAATGTTGTTGCAGCAACCACATCATGTTCTACCTTATTACCTTCAAGGGTTGCTACAACAGCCATAACACCATCATAGCCCATTCTATATGGATTCTGTACAACAATCCCTGTAAGATTACCGTTTTGAATAGCTTCGATTTCTGTATCATCTGAGTCGAACGCATATGATAGTATACTATCCTGTTTGCCGTTCTGTTGGATAGAGTTTGCAATACCATCTCCCATATGGTTATTGTCACCAAAAATACCAACAAGATCAGGGTTTGCCAATATTAGATTGTCTACAGCATCCAATGCTTTCGCAATATCATTGTCACAATACTGTGTTTCTATTACCAAAATATCCGGTACTAATTCTTTAATCTTATCAATAAATCCTTCACATCGAGCCTGATTTACAGCCGAACCGGAGTCTGCACTGATTACTGCAACCTTCTTTCCTGATGGATCAATCCCTTTCACTTCCCACTGCTTAACCATATCTTCTGCGGCAGATGCGGCAGCTGTATAATGATCTGTTGCCAGATGTTGTGTATAAACGTCAGTATTTAATTTGTTGTCTACAGTAGCTACTGGAATCCCCGCATTCACTGCCTCTTCTACAGCAGGTACAGTTGAATCAGAACTTATGGATGCTATTACAATACCACTTGGTTTTGCACTTACCGCATTTTCAAGAATGGTTACCTGTTCATCAATATCTGTTTCAGATGCAGGTCCTGCCGTAGTTACCGTAATTTTTCCGTTACTTTCATCCGCTGCTGCCTGTGCACCCAAAAGAACCGTCTGCCAGTAATCAGAATCAGTTGCTTTAATAATTACACTAATATTATATGCTTCTGTCTCTTCTGTTGTTGTATCTGTTGGAGCTGTTGCTTCTGTTGTTACCTTTGTCTCTGATGTTGCGCTGTCCACTGTTTCAGCTTCTTTTGCACAACCTGTGAAGGATAATGCCATCACGGATGCCATTAATAATGCCAATACATTTCTTTTTCTCATAAATAATACACCTTCCTCTTTTTATTTTTATATTAATCAGAATTTATGGAATCCTGATAATACCGAGATTTATGGAACCGGTTCCATATTTAATATATAAAGCATATTAACTATTTCTTCTTTCCGATCCCTTTAGTTTCAAAGTGCATGGAACCACCCAAATACATCTTTGATCATCCGGTTTTTTCATCCGCTGGATAAGTAATTTCATACTTAACTTTCCCATTTCTTCCGTATCACGTGTAACACAGCTGAAATTAAATCCCAAATCATCTAATATAGGTATATTATCAATACCTATCACCGCTATGTCCTTTCCTATCTTAATTCCTTTTTCAATCGTAGCTTTAATAAAACCAATACTTGTCCGGTTATTGCATGTTACCATGGCATTAGGCAAGTCGCCTCCCGTAATTATATCCATTGTTAGCTGGTAAGACTTATCAGTTGTAAAGTCTCCCTTTAATACATCCTTTTCAAAAACCTGCAAATTATGCGCAGCCATGGCATCTTGAAATCCTCGATATCTTTCCCGGGCAATTTTCAATTGCATATCTCCCAAAATAATACCGATTCTATTATTACCTGCTTTTATTAAACTTTCAGTTGCAATATATCCACTTTCATAATTTTGATAATATACGGTATCCCACTGTGAGTAATCAAAATCTCTATCAACTACCACTACAGGAACGTTTAATTTTGCCAGAGCATTTTTTAACTTTTCAACCGATTCTAAATCTCCATAACCCATTGCCGGTGTAATAATTACTCCTCTTACCCGCTGTTGCTCCAGAGTAGATAATGCTTTTAATTCCTTAGCACCGCTATTTTGCGTATCACAGCTAATGATTGAGAAATCATTTTTATCAGCTATATCTGTTATTCCCTTTAAAACTTCTCCAAAAAACTGGTTGTCAATTTCAGGTATAATAACACCTATTGTGCTACTCTCTCTCTTTGATAAGCTGACTGCAGCAGCTGACGGACTATACTGATTTTCCCGAATAATTTTTTCGATATTTTGTCTTTTTTCTATATTCACATATCCATTATTATTAAGAACTCTTGAGACTGTAGATTTTGATACCCCAGCTAATTCCGCTACCTCTTTAATTGTCAACATTTTCTCACCTACTATATGTACTTTACTTACGATTTTATGGAACCGCTCCCATTTCTTATTTTATGGTACCACAAGTTTTAATGATTGTCAATAAAACTAACACCAGTTTTAATAAGATGTTTTAATAAGATTATTGGATTACTCCTAATGAATACCGTAAAAAATCAGGGTATTCCAATTAAGTTTTACCCTGATTAATCCACAAAGTCCAAAAAACGGTCTTATGATAACTTAAGAATGTACTTGCTTTATTGTTTTACTCGCTATATAAATTGATTTTTTCATTGCCTCTTAGTTCTATCAGACTACCCTTTATACTTTCACTGACCCCTTTAAGGTCTGTCTCTACACCTGTTTCTAAATTAGTAACAAGGATTCCAACTGAGGTATCATCATTATTTGCACTATATTCTTCATATATCTGATATTTATATCCTCCATTTTCGAAGTACAAGTAATTTAGATCTAACCCTTCGTTCTCTTTACCTCCGCCGCGCAAATAATATGAATATGTAAACTTATCCCATGATGACTCTGTTTTATCAGAATATTCCAGTTCTATATCCTCCTTCGTTCCAAATCGATATATAATATACTCCTGTTGATCTTTAGGCATGCAAACAGACATATATTTATCTAGATCAACCATTTGAAAGTTTAATAGAATCTCTTCGTTTTCACCACATAAGTCGTCATCGACATTTTCAACCAGAGCTTTCTCTGGAGCTAATGTAATGCTATCTGAGTCTGTAACATTTGAATCCATAACAATTGTAGGACTTGGGGATGTCACCGCCGGTGGCGATAGAGCCGGGGTGACTATATTTGTTTTTATTGTTGGCGTTAAAGCAGGCTTATCCTTGCTGGTATCTTTTTCATTACATCCAACCTTAATAAAGATAAAAACAAGTAATATACAAACTATTAATATTATCTTTTTTACTTTCAAATAAGTATCTCCAATTTTTATAAATAATTATTTTACTTATTTACTTCAATTCAAATCCACCATTATACTGAACTTCCATCCGAATATAGGTATCAGTGATTTCTTGTGGTGTAACCCAGTTTCCTGCAATAGCATTTGGTTGAACCTGCAGATATATTTTTCCATTATCAAATAAAAACTCCACATTATCCCCAAATACAATAGACTGAAATTTTTCTCCCCACGTTTCTTCCTGTGCAGCTATATCAATTTCTTCTAGTTGCTCGCCTTTTACAGAAAGCTTTAATATTCCCTCCTTTACTTCATACGTCACTAATTTGTTCAGTTGATCTGCCCAATCTGTAAAGAAATTGTCTACCAGTCCTCCATCTTCTGCTTTTTCGAAAACATGTAAATCTAGTAACGACAGACCCGTTCCTTGCGCACTTCTGAGAATGATAGCAAGTTCTTTCTGTCCATCGTTATCATAATCTTCATATTGTATCAGAGGAATATTTCCATAAATTCCCCAATCAATATCAAGTACTTGGATTTCATCTTCTTTTCGGATACAGATGCCATGAAGTCTATATAGAAAGTCGTCCTCATTGCCACTACCATTTTCTTTTAATCCATACAAGTAAATATCTTCATCCGGAATAGTGGCTAACAAAGCTATTGTGCTATCACTCTCAAGAAAATTATTCATGTCATCAGTGCTCTTAATTAAGGTTTCGGGAAGAACCATTTTCTCTGAAATAAGACTTGTTTTTCCATACCACTTAAAATCATTCGTAATTTTATTGGGTTGCTCATAAACGTCATCCTCAGAATTTGTAGTATACAACATAATTTCATTATAATACTGAAGTAATTTGTCGTACAAATTATCGCTGCTATATGTAATGGTACCATCCTCTAACCAAGAATAAGATTCTGTTCTAGTAACTTTATTGTTATTTGTACTATACTCTAGCGTACCCTCTTCTGTACTTAATAACAGAAAGCTTTTCTCAAGATAGGAGTTTAAACTATCCGCAAATGTAGCTAAATTATTAATGTCATATGAGGAAGCATCTCCGGAATTAATCGAAAAATTTATGCTTTCGTTAGCAATTGATTGTTCTTTTCCTGTTTCATCCAAATAGAACAAGTCATAGGAATAGTTTGCAATTCCTTGAAAGATATTCGGATGGTACCTGAGTATATAGACCTGATCATCTATTGTAGTTAAGAATAGGGAATTCCACCCACTATGTGGTAAATAGGCATCCTCCGACCATATGATATCACCATTTTCATTCTGAACAAACAATGTTGCCTTCTGTTCTTCCTGTATTGTGCTTGAATCCACAACAAATGTTTCTTTTCTTCCATCCTGCGTGATATCGAACAAAAAAGTTATTCTCGTATTCTCTGCTTCTCCACTCTCATTAAACTGTGTAACCTCACTCAATATGAAATTACCGGAATCTACATCCCAATTATAAATATGTTGTTCGTTCTGACCAGCTGCATTATTATATACATAGGTCAGAAATTGGTATAATTCATCCTGAGGTTCATGCTGAAAAACTACAGATGACTCCTTTGAATTCTCAGATATCGAAGTCTCACATATTCTTTTTATCTGATTTTCTTCCGTTATGGAATAGAGATAATACAGACCTATATTTGCTGAGCCATAGGTTCCAATTGTAAAGTCGGGACAACTATCGCTATTATAATCGGTAAATAATATATCAAATTCTCCACTAAAATTAATCTGAGTATAGTCCCAGTCCTTATTTAAACTTAAGGTTGATAAAACCTTCCCATCTTTACTTATCAGTCGTAATTCATAATCACCCATATAATTCTCTGGGTAGGTACCTCCGCCAGCACCAGCATATTCTTCCTCATAATAAGTGCCTTTCGTCATGATAAGTTGAATGTTAGCAATTGTTTTGTCGTAAAGTGTTATTTCATCATCAGCAATAATAAATTCTTCTAACTCTACGGGTTGTTCCTTATCCTTATTATTATTACTTGATGGATTAAAAAACAATCCAATACCTGCCACAACTACGACTAATGTTGATACAATAATAATCCAAAGTGTTGGCTTCTTATAATTTAATACATTCTTTATTCTACTCTTAATATCTCTTTCTCCAAAGGCAAGCGGTATCCCATTTGGCATTTTACGGCCAACTGCCAATGATAAAAGAGAACTCGAATATACTTTTTTAATATCACTCCCTAGCTCTTTCATTACTTTCTCATCACAAGACATCTCCATATCACGGTTCATCAGAAGGAAAGAAAGCCATACCAATGGATTAAACCAATGAATGCAACTAATAGAAAAAGCTGCTATTTTAATAAGATAATCCCGTCTTTGTATATGTACTTGTTCATGTCGTATGATATAAGTCTGTTCCTCCTTCGATAATTCAACTGGAAGATATATTTTTGGTCTTAACATACCCATAACAAATGGAGTATTTGTTTCTGACGACTCATACAGATTATCTCTCACATTAACTGCTGATGATAATCTTTTCTTCAGTATTATAGTGGAGATCAAGCTATAGACAAAACCAATTAAAATACCGGATACCCAAATCATTGACAGGTAATATACGACAGTAGGTTTACTTTTAATTTTGTCTGTTGTCTTTAAATTAGAACTCATTTCTATGTTGTCAGGCTCTACAGGTGATTCAATCTGCGTTGTCTTCTCATGAGTAGTGGTATCATTTATGTCAGTATTCACTATCATATGTGTACTTACCTGCTCTGGAATAAGACTAATCATACTTTCAAAGGTTGCCGGACAGCTTAGTTTAAAAAACACGATTGCCCATAATGCGTAAGAAAAAACCTTAGGTGCTTTTCGTAATAACAGCCTTATTGCTAATATAAATAGAATAACATAGGAGGAAATGAGGCTCAAATTCAAAACTGATATAAATAATTTTTCCACTACTTATCCTCCTCATAGCCGTCAATAATTTTCCTTATCTCATCGATCTGTTTACTACTCAATTTCTTCTTATTCATAAAAGCCGTAAGAAATTTAGGTAAAGATCCATCAAAGTTCTCATTAATAAACTCGGTGCTCTTAATTTGGTTATAATCTTCTCGTTTAATTAGAGCTGAAACCGTTGTTTCTTCGTTTGTAAAGATCTTGTTCCGGCATAACTTCTTAAGAACTGTATAAGTAGTTGACTTTTTCCATCCAAATTCTGTTCCACATAGTTTTACTAATTCACCTGATGCAAGTGGCTCCTTCTCCCAGATAAGTTCAGCCAATCTGTACTCCGCATCTGTCATTATGTAATCTCTCATTGTTGCCTCCTTGGTCTATATGGTTTAGACCTCTTCTTGAGTCTAAATCATATAGACCAAATTGTCAACCTATTATTTTAATTCTTAAGGATAAGAATATATTAGCTGTTGACAATACCCACTCAGTAGTGATCCAGGTATGATCCATCGCACAAACAACTCAACCAACCTCCCCTATATAAAGCAAATGGCCTGCCACAACTGAAGTGCTCCCCTTGTAGTAAACAGTTTAAATAATAAAAACTGTTTATTAGAAGGCGGAGCATATCAAACAGTGTGGCAGGCTAATTCTTACATTTCAATTTATTTTTTATTAATTCATATAAAAATATCCGGATATTGTTGTTGAAGTTCTACTACCTCCATCTTATTCCGTGATAAATGATTTGTCATTATCTGGATTCCTTTTTCTGCATCTCGTTCTTCTATCGCTTTTATGATCTGTTGATGATCTTCCACTATTTTAATATCTTTATCTTTTATAGTCTTTAGACTTAAACTCCTGACTCTGTCAAAATGAATAGTCATACTGTCTAACATGCTATATATTTGCATTTTATTGGCAATTTCAAATAATTGACGATGAAATTCATTATCTAATTCCAGCAGTTTATCGGGTGTGGGGTTTTGCAGATAAAATTCCTGTAGTTTTAAATTCTCCTTGAGTTTATCAAGTCCCATAACCTCAGCTTCATTACATATCAACTCTATTATTGCCTTTTCTAACACTAATCGAAAATATTTAGCTTCTTCAACCAAAGCGTAATCGATTTTTGAAATATAAATGCCTTTCTGCGGATAACTTTCTACAATTTTAGATTTATCTAATTCTATCAATGCTTCACGTACCGGCGTCCTTGAGAGTCCCATTTCATTTGCTAATTCATATTCGCTCACACGAATCCCGGGTTTCAATTCCAAATTAATAATATTTTCCTTCAGAATTCGAAATGCATATTCTCTTGCCGATTCCTTTATTAAACGTTTTGTTATCTGCATAATTACCTCATTAACTAATTTTGTAGCATTCAGGGTTACCTCTTACTGCAATACTATTATACTATATAATAATTAAAATGTTAATACAATCTTTCTAATTTCTGGATTTTTACTATCAGCAAAGTCAAATGCTTTTTGTGCATCTTCAAAATAAAAGGTATGTGATATAGTACCTTTCAAATCCAGTTTATCTTCTTCAATCAATTCAATCGCAGTCTTAAATTTTTTATTTTGCAGTCTGGAACCTCTTACATCAAGCTCTTTCGAAGTAATCAGAAATTGATTGATTTCTATGGAAGCCACTGAAAATCCCATTGTAATTACCCGACCGGCATTTCCTGTTACCTTTAACAAACTTAATAAAGAATCTTTTGTGCATGCGGCATCAATAGAAACGGTAGGTCCATATCCACCCGTGTAATCTTTACATTTTTCCACCACATCTTCCTTTAATAGATTTATTCCATAATCAGCTCCATTTTTTAACATATCTTCAATCTTTTGATCAATAATATCAGCTACGATAATCGTTGCTCCACTGAGTTTGGCTATCTTTAATATGGAACTCCCCAATGCCCCACATCCTAATATTAGTAACGTATCTTCCTGGCATAATTCTGCTCTGGAACAACTTTGTATAGCTATTGTTGCAGGTTCAATCATTACCGCTTCATTATAAGACAATTTATCCGGTAGAATATAACAATCACTTTCGGGAACTGTCATATATTCTCTGTATCCGCCATCAATGTGAACACCCCTTACTTTAAGATTATTACATACATTTCCTCTTCCTTTGCGACAGGCATAACACTCTTTACAATTCACTACCTGGTCGACAATTACTCTATCTCCCGGCTTAATTTTTTTAGTTGTTTGACCAACTTCTACAACCTCTCCGACTATTTCATGCCCGATTACTCTCGGGTATGTTGCTGCAGCATTGGTACCATGATATATGCCGATATCCGATCCACATATACCAACAGCTTTCATCTTAATCATGACATTATTCGTTTCTGAAATTGATGGCTTATCCATTTCTATTATTTTCAATACATATGGTTTCTCAATTTGTATTGCTTTCATATTAACCTCTTTCTGCATAATCAACTTGCTTACAAGTTGATTACTGCGTAAATATGTCGGTTGAAAAACTTCTTTTTTCAACCTATGTCCTCCAATTATCAACTTTTCTTAGATTCGTTTGAAACTGATGCTATCAGAATAACCACTAAAAATATACCTTGAATTAATTTCTGCATACCAGCTGTCAAACTTGCTGCATTTAAAAAAGTTGTCATAAATGACATCATAAGTGCACCAAAGCAAACTCCCAATACGCTAGACTTACCTCCGGAGGCTACCGTTCCACCAATAAAGGTCGCTGCCACAGAAGGCAAGAAATACGTCGAACCCATATCTTGAAAAGCACCACCGATAAATGCACCACATAGTGTTCCAGCTAATCCACATAAAGCTCCACCTAATGTAAATGCAAGTATAACCACCTTTTTAACAGGCACACCGGAATATTTTGCTGCAGCCTTATTTTGGCCAACAGCGTGCAAAGATTTACCATATTTTGTTTTATATAATAATATAGCAATCAAAATAACTATTACTCCGCAAATGAGTGTAAGCATAGATAGCCCTGCGATGTTCGTATTTATAAATTTTACAAATCCGGCATTTGGAAGGGTCTTCATATGCGGTGCTGCAATTAAAATAATGGTGAATATTATGTATCCAGTTGCCAATGTTGTGATCATAGCCGGCACATTTAGAAATACATTAATATAGCCATTTATGAGTCCACAGACTGCACCAACAAGAATAGCCACAAATAGTCCGGTTATAACATTAATGTTCATCATATTACAGGATACATAAGCACTAAGAGTGAGGATATATACTTGTGAGAGATCAATTGCACCATCACCACTTGTAACAACAATCATTTGTGCTAATGCCAAAATCAATGTAAAAGATGCCAATTTTGAAATAGAGAACAATTGATTCAATGAAAATTTTCCTGATACTGCCGCAATGAGTACCCATAAAATTACAGTTCCCAATAGTGGCCAAATAAATACGTACTTATTTTTGATTTTATTTATCATACTGCTCTCTCCTTTTTATGAGTTATCAACTTAATTGATAATACCAAAATCAAAATTACACCTGTAACTGCTGTCTGATAATTAGAATCTATCTTTAAGGAAGTTAACAGCGTGGTTATAAAGGACATCACAATTGCACCAACAACAACTCCCACTGGTTCAACAACTCCACCTGACATCTCACATCCACCTAGAATTACAGTTGCAATGCTTAACATACAAAAAGAAGAAGCACTATTTGCATCAGCTCCCAAGCATACAGCTGTAAAAGACATGCCTGCAAATACGACCATTACTGCAGCCAAACCATAATTAGACATTTTTGCAGATAAGCAGGACCATCCAGCCCGTTCAACTGCAATCGGATTGTTACCGATACCTCTTAAAATCATTCCATATTTAGATTTATACAATATACAATAAGAAAATACTGCCGCTAATATAGAAATAACAATCGGCATTGGAATTATTGGGAATTTGTACTTGTAAATCGACATAAGCCAATCAGGACACGTCCCACCGGGTGTTGGGCTAAATACCAATGCAATTCCAAGCCAGATAAACTGCGCACCTAAAGTTACAACAATAGCCGGTATATTACGAATATGTATTAGCGCACCCATAAATGAATAAGCACCAATAAACAATATTAAACTAATGATTCCTATCAATGGATTACCGGTTAATAGCACCGCTACTAAAACATTTACGAGTCCTATGGAATATCCATTGCCCATATCAATATCTCCCGATACGATGATAAACATCTGACCTAATCCGGCAAATACCAAAGGAACTGCAGATCCAATTAGCATTTTCATACCTGAATAAGATAATATGTTAGGATTCAAATAAGCATTGATAAGAATTATAATAAACATGGTAGTAATCGGTAACATAATTCTAGATGATTTAAATGCAGAAATCCTATTAGAAATACTATTTGAATTCTTATTTTTTTCATCCTGTTTCTGATATTTTACTTCTTTAAAGGATGCGCTCACAATATTAGCCACATTAATTTCATCACCAATTAACTCTTCCGTAATTTCACCTTCATGCATAATGTACGCTCTATCACATATCTCTATTTCTACATCTTCCGTACTATACAAAATAATTGCTTTACCTTCTGCTTTTGCTTCCCTTAATAATCCATATATCTCCTGTTTGGTTTCAATATCAACACCAGCCGTAGGGTCATTAAGAATAATAACATCTGCCCCCGAAGCTATTCCTCTTGCAATGAGAGCTTTTTGTTGATTCCCGCCACTCAGGGACATAATCGGACTGTAAATACCCTCAGCCTTAAACTTCAATTTATTATACCAATGCTGCGCTAGTTCTTCTGATTTTTTCTTATTAAGTAATACACCCTTTTTAACCCGATCCAAATTAGCTATTAAAATATTATCAAAAATGTTCCATAGGTGGAAAACACCTTCTTTTGCACGATCTCCACTGACATAAGAAACAGTTCCATTAATCTGAACTAAACTTCCCTCTTTTTTCTTCTGATTTCCAGTGTCAAAAATAGCATTCAAAAGTTCTGTCTGTCCCGAACCAACAAGACCGGATATGCCAAGTATTTCACCTACTTTTACATTCATATTAATATTTTTCAAGAGATTTCCATTTAGCCCTTTAATTTCTACAATCTTTTTACCTGTTGCATCCGTTGAGATTAACTTGCTCTTTTCTTGTTTTTTTGACTCACCGCCTAAAAGTTTAACTAATTCATTTGTAGTAATTTCTTCCGGTTTGCAATCTCCAGTAATTTGACCATTTCTCATCAATACGATACGATCTGATACCTTTTTGATTTCATCCAATTTATGGGAGATATATACAACTGTAATACCTCTATCACTCAATTCCCTAACTACTTTTTGAAGCTGCTGCGCTTTATCTGATGATAATGCCGATGTTGGCTCATCTAAAATTAATATTTTAAGATTATTTGTCATCAATGTCTTACATATTTCTACAATCTGTCTTTCAGCTAATGTAAGCTTCTCAACTGATTTCAATACATCAATATTATTATTAGGAAAATACTGCTCTAATAAATCTTTTGTTTCTTTTTTTGCTTGTCTTCTCCAGCCAGCTTTACCAAAAAATCCATGATTCACATTTAGCATCGCAAAGTTTTCATATACATTTAAATTCGTGCAAAGTGATAAATCTTGGTACGCGCAGGAGATTCCCGCCTCTTTAGCCTCTCTACTTGAATATTTAAGTTTTTCCAATCCATTAATAAATATTTTACCTGCTGTTGGAGCCAGTACTCCTGTAATGATTTTTATCAGAGTTGATTTTCCGGCTCCATTTGGACCAACCAACCCGATTACCTCACCTTCATAAAGCTTTAAGTTTGTTTCCTGTAAAGCTTTCGTTACTCCAAAAAATTTATCTATATTAACCAATTCCATATAAGATTTTCGATTTTCATTCTGTTTCATATATAGGCTACCTCTCTAATCCTCATTTTCTTGTACAAAAGCTACCATACGTATTGGAGATCCAGATCCGCCTTTAAATTTATTGGGAAGTCCTATTACGTAAGAAAAAACTGGAACTGTAGATAAATTATTAATATTTTCAATAATCGGTATCCCTTTTCCTAATAAAATCTGATGGCAGATATTTATATCTACCCCAAAGGCATCTAATGCCAATGTATCACAGCCCACTGCTGAGACGCCTCGTTCCAAAAAATATTCGGCTGCTTCTTGACTAAGTCCTGGCCAGTTCTTTAAGTATTCTCCGCAATCAGGCTGTAATGCCCATTTCTCATCCCATCCAAAATGAAGCATAATAATATCGCCGCTTTTAATATCGCCATTTATGTTTTCAAATTTTTTAATCTGTTCAAGGCTTATAACGTCTTTTGGTTTTACATTAGTTGCCTCAATCTTAACACCTCTTCCCATTACCGTTTTTAGATCTAACTTATCAATCGGACAACCCCCACGTATAAAATGCTTTGGTGCATCTATATGAGTCCCTGTATGTTCAGAAAAAGTTACCTGTGAATGGATTGCTGCATCACCAAAATCATATGATTCATACACAATAGTGCCATATCTCGCCTGTGTTGGCCAAGCTGGCATATTTTCTTCCATATCATGTGTTAAATCCACAATTTTTGAATTGTCTCGGACATATCCCATTAAATTTATATAATTATTTTCACTCATTTCAGATTATCCTTTCCTTCTTTAAAAAAGGCTGCTGCCATAGACTGGCAGCAGCCTTTCATGTCATCAATTACTTTACTTATATAAGTTTTCCCTTACCCAATCACGATCATATGTAGGACATGTAATAGCTTCATCTTCAACACCTGCATAATTAATCACTTCTTCTGCAGTAACAACTCCAAATGGATGAGTCATAGTCTTTGGTACATCCATTCCATTAAGGATATCTACAGCTACATAAATACCTGTTGCACCATCCCAAGGATTTGAAGATACAGAAATTGTATTATAACCATCCGGTGCTTCATTAGCCCACCATTTCAGGAAATAACCTCTGTTATCTCCACCAATGACTGGTAAATCTAATCCCGCAGATAAAAATGCCTGAACTGCTGCATAAGAATCTCCTCCCTGAGTTACTACACCATCTACTTGATCTAAGGTTGGTAAAACAGAAGCAAGTTCAGATTGTGCTTTTGATCCAGTCCAATCTGTATAAATCTCTGCTACTACTTTAATATCGGGGTATTTCTCAAGAATTGCTAATACTCCTTCATGTGCAATTGAATCAAACTCAGTGCCAGCAGTTCCACGCAATTCGATAATATTTCCAGAACCTCCGATTGCCTCACACACATATTCGGTCAATGCACCCATTTGAGCAACGGTATCAAAGTTGATCTGATAGCAAAGTTCTGCTTCTGAACTAACAGGTCCGTCATTAATAATAATGCAAGGAATTCCAGCATCTGATGCTTCCTGAATTGCTCCATTTAACGCTGTTCCAGAACCTGGATCAATAATAATAGCATCTACACCCTGTAAGATAAAGTTCTCAATTTGCTGTACCTGCGTACTGTTATTCTGATTAGATTCTGCAAAAATAACTTCGCTTATTTCACCTGTTGCAATTAATTCATCAGCAGCTTCCTGCAAATATGCTTCCATTGCCTGTCTGTAGCTGTTTCCATTAAAGGAATTACTGAAGCCAATTACATACCCCGTCTCCGTTGTAGCTGTCTCTGCTACTTCTTTAGTTTCAATTGATTCAGCAGATGTACTTTCAGTTTTGACTGTTGCATCTGTAGCGATGTTGTCCTTATTGGAACTACCGCAGGCGGTTAATGAAAATACCATAACAATTGCAAACACCCATGTAATAATTTTTTTCCTTTTTGTCATCTTTTTCTCCTCTTTTTAAATTATTTTAGCAAAGAAATTATTTAGCTATAATTCAAATAACTTCTTTGTATATTAAATTGGTATTTGTTACCACTAATATACCAATATACTAGTATATTCTATTGTTTTTGTCAATATTTATTTTTTTTATTTATATTTTTTGTATATGTTTTCAAAATTACTTGTTTTTGTAAAAAAACATTATCAAATTACACAAAATAGCCACAAAATGGGCTGTTGCATTTTATAGTGCAACAGCCCATTTGGGTTAAACTTATATGGTATCCTTAATTATTTCTTAATCAATTATTGACGTTAAAATGCTTCTTATACAATGTGACATAGCAATTGCCATTAATGAACTACAGCAATATAATTCCTTGGGTCATCACCTGAGTCACCTATCGAATTACATGCATCTAATCAGCCTTTCAAACGATCCACTAAAAGTCCTAAGGCACCTACTGCTGGACTCACTGTTGAAAATACCGGATATGCTAGTGGTGCCGCCTCATGAACAGCTCTCATATAGGAATCAATTAACAGCGGTTCCTGTGTTTTAAAAAGGCTTCCAATTAACACCATTGGCACTTTCTCTTTTTCTATAGATAACCGTTTAATAATACCTGCTGCATATTGACCTAGCGTATATCCCATTTCTTCCACAATCATAACTGCTACTGTATCCAATTTTTTTGCTGCATGGAATACGGCAATCGGTATTTGATATTGGTGAACCTCTGTCATCTTATCTCGTCGAATCAAATCACAAACATCATCTATTGTTTCAACATTGAATATGTGAAGTAAGTCTTCTTCTAACCTAGTTTTAAAAAAAGTCTGTTCTTCAGAACGAAAAGCATAATGGAGTGCAGTATCCACAAGTTCCCCACCTCCACCCCGATTGCCAAGTAAATAATCGAGGTTTCTTAAAATAAGTGACTCTCCTTTATGATTGCGTCCTGCATGTGCCCCACCTGTTCCACAAATGGAAACAACTCCAACATTATCTTCTACAGCAGATCTAAGTCCAATCCATGTATCATTCACTACATCTACCGGTATATCTCCCATAATACTTTGGGCCAAAGGATTCAGCACCTTAAAATCGATTTCTTCATCTGCGCCAGACATGCCAAATACCGCCCTACTAATGTCAGTTATCTTCAAGCCAGCACAAGCAAGAGCATCTTGAATAGCTTTCTCCAAAGATTGTCTTGTCACATCGATTCCACATGTTTGATAATTGGCAGGTCCGCCAAACCCTTCTTTTAATGAATGTCCGTGTTCATCGCCGATAACACAATGGGTTTTTGTACCACCAGCATCAAGTCCTAATAACCACATATGATACCTCTCCTAGTCATTTCCTTCTTTAAAAAATTGTGGCAAATGCTCTTTATGTGCCTCTAATAAATCCTTAAGTATGTTCTTTGCATCCGTGAAATCATGAATGAATGGATTATTTATCAATGCCGTTAGCGCCAAGGTTTCATCTCCTGTAACTGCCGCTTCAATCGTCAATGATTCATATGCTTTAACTTGTTGAACAAGTCCTTTTACAGCAATAGGAAGACTTCCTGTTTGGATTGGAGTTGCACCCTGTTTATTAATGATACAGTTAACTTCAACTACACCATCATAAGGCAGTTCCGGAATAACTCCTTGATTTGCTACATTAACCACATGTAGTTCATTGCTGTCATTGTAGATGCTGTTAATAAGTTCAATGGCTGCTTCTGAGTAACGGGCACCTCCTCTTAGTGATAATGCCGACGGCTTAACATCTAAATCTTTATCTTTATATTGCTCAAACAATTCTTTTTCTACTTCTTGTACTTCATTGGCGCGTGTTCCTTTACCAGACTGTACCTTTTCAAGTTCTTCAGAAAGCATAGATTTTTCAAAATAGAAATATTGTAAGTATGGAGATAACATTAAACCTAATTTATTTGCAACTATATCCATTTCGTCAATTTTTGCAATATTTTGTACGATTCCTACTTCGTCGTTGATATTAAGGACATCCGCTAAACGGTCAATTCCTTGATGGTAAGCGTGGGTCATGAAGCTTAAATGGTTTAGACCTGTGAATTGGCAATTAAGCTCTTTCGGATTCACGCCCAATCTTTCTGCAGCATCATAATGCATATTAATTGGAACGTTACACAATCCGATACATTTTACTTTGCTATATTTATGAATGGCTTCTGTCACGATACCAGACGGATTCGTAAAGTTAATGAGCCAGGCTCCCGGACACAAATCCTCTATATCTTGACAAATATCTAAAAGTATTGGTATCGTTCTAAGGGCTTTTGCAAAGCCTCCTGGCCCTGTGGTTTCTTGTCCAATCACACTATATTTTAACGGAATACTCTCATCTTTGGCACGTGCTTCCAATCCACCTACTCTAAATTGTGTCAGTATAAAATCAGCACCACGCAGAGCTTCTCTTCTATCGAATGTATAACTTACCTGTACCGGTAATTCTGCTTTGCTAAACATTCGTTTCGTCAATGCGGTATTAATTTTAACCTTTTCCTCTCCCATTGAAACATCAACTAAAATCAATTCACTAATGGGTAACGTTGAATTATGTAATATAATCCCCTCAACTAATTCTGGAGTATAGCTACTACCGCCTCCAATCACGACAAGTTTTAATTTTTTCACAATATTCCCTCCCTATTATACATCTTATTCGTTCCAAAGTTTCATTTTTCCTTCTATCAATACATTAAATTCATCTTCTAAATTATGAATCCCTACGCTTACCAATTCTGCCTGATATTCCTCCCACAACGAGTCAAAATCTTCTGGAGATGCAAGTATGGCGGCGGGAATTCGTTTCGCTGTAATTTCGTCATATTTTTGCATAATGACGGTAGCATCGCTATCTGTTGGTATATTGATTTCCCATAACACACCGTAAGGACTTTCTTCCAATTCTTCTTCCGAAGGGTAGAGATCTTTCCATGTTTCTGCCCCATAAGCTGCCAATGTTTCTTTTTCTGGCACTGTATAAGTATCAATAATGCTTTGTTTGAAGATTGGGCTATAGTAATCACCATTTGCATCAACTGCCCCTTGCCCATATCCAGGCCATGGCCAAGAATAGATACCAATACCAGTTTTTGAAGCAAAATCTACATCTTGAGACCATGCTCTAAAGGTTTCATCATTAAAGGTACGTTTTCCTTCCACTACATTATAATGCTCACCTTCGATACCCCAGCGGGCTAAAACTTGAGCTTCATCGGTGCACATCCAATCTAAGAATTTTATCGCTGCAATAGGATCTTTACAGCTAGTGCTGATTCCAACACCATATCCTCCAGAATAACCTGCAGGTCTAAAATCAGCATTTTTATAAGAATCGTTTAACACAAGAGGAAATTCTCCATAACCTCTTTCTGCTTTTCCTGCTGATACAAGAGATTGTTCAGCGTCAGCATATTCCCATTTTGAGTCAGCTAATGCTAACACACGTCCATCTGCTATTTTTGCTTGATACTGATCATATTTTTGAATAAAGCTCTCTGGATCAAGTAATCCGATATTATTCATATGATTGAGCCATCTAAAGTATTCTTTTTCATCTGTACGTGTCAAATGGATTTGAGCTTTCCCGGTCTCTTTATCATAATACCATTCTCCATCATCTGGTCCTCCTGTAGAGAATACTGCTGGGTTTGTTACCGTAATCTTTATACGCCAATCGTCAGCTAACAAAGATAAGCCAATCGTTGGTTTGCCATCAATCTCAGGATATTTTTCAATATAAGTTTTAATAGCTGCTTCATAATCTATCAACGTTTCCATTTTAGGGTACCCTAATTCTTTTAAAACTTCATGTTGAATTTGGAAACCTGCCTCTGGCTCGTAACGGACTTGATCAACCGTTGGAAGCCCTAAAAAATATATGGATGGATCATCTACACTATATTTTAAATGTGATATATTCTCTCCATATAGTTTTTTAATATTAGGTCCGTATTCTTCTATTAAGTCAGTTAATTCTAAAAATCCTCCAGCATCCACAATAATATTGGAATACTCTAAAGCATAGATAAAATCTGGATATTCTCCACTAGCAGCCATAATGGCTAATTTTTCTCTCGGATCTCCTACTGCAAATTCTTTTTCAATTGTAACCCCGGAAAGTTCCTTTATTTTCTTCGAAACTGGGCTTTGATTACCATCATCCATTTGCCCCGCTGTCGTGTCTGCACTCCAATAACTAAACGTCATAGGAGTTATTGCATTGTCATTATTTTCTGTCTTCTGAGTGGATGTTTCTTTACTTCCCTTATCTTTATTGCACCCACTAATTAGTGTTGTGAGTAGAATAAGACATAAACTAAGTACTAAAATTTTTTTCATAGAACGTAACATAACTTTTCCCTCCATTCATGATTTGTACTAATAAAAATTATACAATCAATCTTTGACTGAACCCAAGGTCATACCCTTAACAAAGTACTTTTGTAAAAATGGGTAAACGATTAAAATAGGTACTGTAGCAACGATTGTGATTGCCATACGTATAGATTGTGGTGATACAGTCTTAACTGTTTGAGTTTGTAGTTTTGCTTTTAAAATCTGCCCAGATGTTGTTGTACTTGAATTATTAAGTACCTTCATTAATTCATATTGAAGCGTAGTCAACTTTATATTACTGCTGTTATATATGTAAGTATCAAACCATGAATTCCAGTGATTTACTGCGTAATATAATCCTATAGTGGCCATTACAGGTTTACATAAAGGCAAGATAATTCGCATAAATATCTGAAGGTCATTGGCACCATCGATACAAGCTGCTTCTTGCAACGCATATGGCAATCCATCAATAAACGAACGAACTATATATATATAATAAACACCTAGAATTCCCGGAATGATATAAACAGAGAATGAATTAAGCATTCCTAATTGTTTAATAAGTAAGAATTCTGGAATCATACCTCCGCTAATATACATGGTAATTGCAAATAGATTTGATACCGCTTTTCTTGCGAAAAAGTCTCTTCTACTAATAACATAAGCAACCATCATAGTGCTAATTACTCCAAGCCCTGCTCCTAGTACTGTTCGAATAACAGAATTAATAAATGCAATACTTAAGGTAGAATCTTTAAAAACCGCTTGATAATTATTCAAAGTAAAAATTCTTGGGAAAACATGAATTCCACCTTTTATTGTATCATTCGCATCATTAAATGATATAGCTAGAACATTCAAAAAAGGATAAATTGTTATAATAACAATTAATATAAGAATAAATAAAATCACACCATCGACCACTCTATCTTTCAATCTCTTCTTTCTTCTATGTTTCTTCCCAAATAGCATATTTTTCACTCTCCTTTTGGATCAAAGCGGATATTCGCAATCCGCTTCGCTACTTGCTCATAAGGTTATATAACTGATTGGCCTTGCAATCTTTTTGCGAACTTATTGGCAGAATAGAGTAATATAACACTAACTACTGATTTAAAAATACCAATCGCAGTTCCAAAAGAATACCGACCTAATTTTATACCATAATCAAGAATATACAGGTCTAGAACCTTAGCATAATCCTGAACTAGAGAATTGCCTAACAAATATTGCTTTTCAAATCCGATGCTTATCATCCAACCGATATCTAGAACTAAGACAACAAGAATTGTACTTGAAATTCCCGGTATAGTAATATGCCTTATAGATTGCCATCTGCTTGCTCCATCTACACTTGCTGCTTCATAAAGGGTTGGATCAATACCAGTAATGGCAGCCAGAAAAAGAATGGAATTCCACCCCAATTCCTTCCAAACTTCTGCACTTGTACATATTCCCCAGAACCACTTTGGCAAGGATAAAAAAGCGATAGGTTTTTTAAGAATACCCAAAAACAAAAGGAGCTCGTTCATAATCCCATCCCCAGATAAGAGTGTGGTAAAAATTCCTGCTACAATAACCCATGATACGAAATGAGGCAGATAGGTACAGGTTTGAACGATTCTCTTAAACTTAATGTTTTTGACTTCATTTAACAAAATAGCAAAGATTATTGGAAGTGGAAATCCGATTATAAGTTGTAAAAAACTCATGGCTAGTGTATTACGCATCACATGATAAAACATTGGATCCTGAAATAATGCGATAAAATGTTTTAAGCCAACAAATGGATAATCAAACATGCCCATCCCTGCTTTGGGCTTATAATCTTGGAATGCCATTATCCATCCCCCAATTGGTAAATATCTAAAAATCACGACCCATATAACAAATGGTAGTATCATTAAAATAAGATATTTTTGTTTTATTATTGTTTTAATGAATGGTTTCTTCTGTGTTTTTAGCTCATGACCATCAATCATGGTGTTTTCCTCCTGTTTTTGTTGTTAAACTAATTATAATAAAAAAGGTGTCCATTGGACACCTCAATAATTCGCTATCTATACCCCAAAAATCGGAGAAAGTTTACCGACTCTGTGTAGTTCGATATTCCTTCGGCGATAATCCGATATACTTCCTGAATTTCGCTGTAAAATAATCTGGATCATGAAATCCTGTTATTTTAGAAATTTCGTATATTTTAAGTTCTGATTCCTTTAGTAATCTTTGCGCTTCTTTTAAACGCAATTCATCTAAGATACAATTAAAAGACTTGCCAGTCTCCTTTTTTAACTGCTTTCCTAAGTAATTGCTACTATAATGAAACAGTGTGCCTAATGCCTCAATCGTTATATTTTCCTGGTAATGGTATTCGATGTAGTCAATTACTTTACCAAGGGTATTTTGAGGCTTCATCTCCTCTATATATCCGCAGATTGTAAGAAGTTGATATTTAATAAATCCGTGAAGTTTGAAAAGATTCGTTTGCTTATAAAAAGTTTCAAATACTTTGGGGTTTAGGAATTCTCGTTCCAATAGTCCTTGATGATGTTCAATCAATGATGTCATGATGCTTACATATACATGTAAATAGAAGGCCTTGACTTTTTCGGAGTCCCACCCGCTTGTTTCCATGTAGTTACGCATCTCTTCAAGAAGATTATTGACCTGATCTTGCTGATTGGTGCAAACTGCTTGGTACAGATCTAGTTCAATATTCTTTTCATAGGAGCCACTTGGTTCAATGTCTTGTTGATGATGAATCGATTCTTCTTGTAAAATAGTTTGATTTCCATTTGAGAAACGATGATCCATAAGATATTTGGCATATGCATAAGATTTACTTACCTCATCTAATTCATTAACCGTAATACCTACTGTAATAATAACTTCTCTATTAAATTGTTTGAGAATTAGGTTTCTTAAGTACTTAAGTCTTTCACAATGTACACCAAAGCTACGATTTTTAATTAATATGCCAAGTAACCCATCTGTCTCAAAATAAGCAGACTGCTTCTCTAATTCTTTAAGATTTCGTTTCACAAAGTCTCTTTCCTTAAAATCCATTCGTGACTCTAACGTATCCAATAATAGAACCGTGTATGCTTGCCATGGCAAGTTCATATCGTACCATCTGTTTAATTCTTCATAGCCATTGTTACTATATAGATATGGTTCTACCGCTTCATCTCCCATAACAAGATATTTGATCATTTGTTCTTTCGAAAATTGGCATTGATGTTCTAACGCTATCTGATTTTTCTTTTTATTATATAAGTCAGCATAAATCTCACTAACCTTTCGTTCTAGTAGATCTTCATCAATAGGTTTTAAGATATAATGATTAACTCGGCATTCCATGGCTCTCTTCGCATAATTAAAGTCTTGATAACCACTTAATACAATAAATTGGGTCTCTATTCCTTGTTGACGAATTCTTTCAATTAACTGAATACCATCAATTTCCGGCATTTTTATATCTACAATAGTCAAATCCGGTTTCAAGGATACTATTTTTTCTATGCCTTCAACCCCATTTTGTGCTTCACCAATTAATGTGCAATTAAGTTTTTCCCAGTCCATTAGCGTTTTAAGACCTTCTCTAATATTCGGTTCATCATCAATAATCAATACTTTCATCATCAAAGTCATGTTAAATACCTCTTCCTTTCATTATAATGATAGGCATGGTAATTTGAACAATCGTCCCTCTCGGATGATTTTCTTCTATTGTCAGCCCGTATATCTTACCAAATTTAATTTGAATACGCTGATGGATATTTCGTAACCCGATTCTTTTATCTTCATCTGTCCCATTGTATTTACTGACATCGAGCAAATTCAACATTTTATTAGAATCCATTCCTTTTCCATTATCGGATACTGTAATAATTAGTTTTCCTGCTTCTGTTCTCCCATCAATTTTTACGGTGCCTGCTTCTATTACTCCCTCTAACCCATGGATAATAGCATTTTCCACAATAGGCTGAATAGTAAGGGGAAGTACAGTTAACTGCATAAGATCTTCACTATAATTAATACTACTTTGAATTTTATCACCAAATCTAAATTTTTGAATGATTAGGTAATCTTCTACAAATGACAATTCTTCTCTGAGTGTTATGTAGTCATAGGGCATTTCCAGATTTCTTCTAATGAGTGCCCCCATCTTTTTAACAATGGTTGCAATCTCAACCTGGCCATTCGAATGCGCTTTCATTCGAATGGATTCTAATACATTGAATAGAAAATGGGGATTGACTTGACTAGCAAGCACCTCAAATCTCATCTGTTCTTTAAAAAGCTTATACTGCTGTTCCTGTTGATGAGATGCTAAATTAGTGAGTCCAAAGATTAGGGCTAACCCTCCCATTAAACTTAAGAATATAACCCAGCTGCCAAACATAACCACCTCTCTTGAAGTTGCTACCATTTGATCAATAGGAATAACTGATACCAGGTAAAGTGGCGTCGTAAGCATGCTTTGATCTATGATTTTAACAATAACTTGAGATTTTTCTCCCATAAATTCTGTTACCCACATAGATTGTTCTTCTTTTATGTCTATGTTTACTAGCTCATTTAGATTTTGTCCCATCGTAAAATTTCCTTTCGATGTTAGTAATCTGTTCTCTGAGTCTAATAAAAAAAGATTAAAGGGTTCTGTATCAATCATTTTTTTAATACGTTTCAGATCAATTAAAATCATCATGACCCCTTCGATATCTTTTTGAAGATGAAAGGAACGACTGATTATCATATAATCTTTGGGTGCAAAAGAGCCTTCTCGATAATATTCTCCAAAAGACTGACCTTTTAGATCAATTGCTTTTTGATACCAGGGCATCTTCTTAATATCAGCGGTAGCTCTCATAAAATCCAAATTATCTAGTAATGTTTCATTGTCCACATAAATACGGATATCTGAAATATCTGAATAGGTTAATTCATATTTATTTAATAGATTGTTATCATAATAACTATTAAATATTTCAAGTGGGGATTGATAATCTGTTTGGACAATATCAATTATTTGAGAATCCGAAATAATAGTGTTTTCAATATTGTAAATGAATAGAAGCGTTTCTTCAATTCTACTTTCTACACGCGTAATTTCGGCATTCGCTTCTTTTAATGATTGATTAAAAGCCATCTTACGCATACGAACGGTCAAGAAAATTCCAATAAATAATATCGGCAATAAACTGGCTATCCCAAAAGCAAATAAGATATTACGCCCCTTCTTTTTCATATTGATACCCCCAGCCTTTTTATAAAGTATAGCATTTTTTCCATAATATGCAAATATCTTTTGTGCATGCAGTAGCAATAATCGAAACGGTAGGTCTATTCCATGTCTTCAATCGTTGATACTATTAGATTGTGAGTTCCGTTTTAAATACAATGATAGCTTTTCCCGAGACCTTTACAGACAAAGGCTTTTCATCTTTGATAAGTACTTCAACACAAACTGTACCCGCTCTCCCCATAGTTTCCCCTTGTCTAGCATTAAATTTAAATGTACCTTCACTATGTTCTACTAATTTATAATGAACTAGATATGCTCCTAAAGGTCCATTCGCATTTCCTGTTACCGGGTCTTCATTTATCCCTATTGCCGGTGCAAACATTCTACCTTTAATTAAAATATCCTCCTCTTTTGTATCCAGTGTAAAAACATAATATCCATTAACTCTATAATCTCACTTAGCTTAGTGAGATTATCATAATTCGGTTTCAATTGATTCAATACTACACTATCCTTTATTCCTATCAAGACCTTGGAGTGGCCTGTTGATACTATTTGAATAGGCGAATTTTGCATTAGATCTTCTTCTGTCAACGATAAGGCCGATAAGAGGACTTTTTTATTTTCTCCGTCGATAAATTTTCCAAACTTTATTTTCCCCTGAGTCATAATTATTCTGTATTCGTCCATTTCTTTAACAATATCAACTGGCAAAATCCCTGCACCTGTTTGTTGGATTACTCTTGTATTATCAAGTTCGTATTCTATAGCCCGTACATAATGTGCAGCAATCGTCGCATGCCCACAGATTGGAACCTCCTTGAACGGAGTAAAATAACGCAGGTGAACATCACAACCCTCGATGTTTGAAGAAAAAATAAAGGCAGTTTCAGAGTTATTAAGTTCTCTAGCGATTTTTTGCATCTCATACTCAGTTAAACCATCTGCATTTGTTATTACACCAGCTGGATTTCCTGTGAATCTCTCCTCTGTAAACGCATCTACTTGATATAATTGATACCTTCTTGTCATACTGTTCTCCTCCTAAATATACAATCATAAAGTTATAAATTCGATGTATCTTATTGCTTTAACTCTATGTAACTTATATAATAAATTATAATTTATATTTTACAAGTACGCACTTTTCACTTAGTTACTTACCAATAGGAAAGAGAGAAACATAAAATGGATACCAATGAATTAGATAAATTTCCAAATCAGATGAAAAGGCAAAAAGATTTCAATTGTTCTATTGGTTTTGCCATGACAGTAATTGGTAATAAATGGAGGGCTGTAATCTTGTGGCATATTACAAGATCCTACCCTATACGATATGGAGAATTGAAAAAGTCCATACCTTACATAAGCCATAAAGTTTTATCACAGGAATTAAAAAATCTAGAATATGACGGTCTCATTATAAGAATCGCTTACCCAACAATCCCTCCAAAAGTAGAATATATACTTACAGAGAGAGGTCAATCATTAGAGAATATTTTATCGGAATTATGTTTATGGGGTAAAAAATATATGAATTGAGAATACTTTCTTTTATTGTATCAGACGGTGTCTTTATGTACATGGGGTTAAAGCAAATAGCCTGCTAGGATAGCAGGCTACAGTTTTATAGAACCGTTATTATATTAAATCTTCCAAATTACAGATGAATCGATACGCGTAATATCTGGAGAACATGTACGTGCCATTACACCGGACAATTCTTCCGTCATATCTTCAATTTTTTTCTGTACGCCATTTGCTCCGTCCTCGATAAGTGAATTCATAAGTAGGCGTCCTACGGAAACCGCAGTAGCTCCAAGTGCCAATGCTTTAAATGCATTTACTAAATTCGATATAAGATATTAACCCTTCAAACCAGTGGTAGCAATACCTTCAACAAAATATTTCTGTGCTAGGAAGAACAATATAATTAATGGTATGATAGATACTAACGCCATAGCCAATACTTGATTCCATGCAACATTTGCTCCTATATCCAAAGACATCCTAAGGGCCAGTGACAAAGGATATTTATTAACAGAGTTAATAAATATCAAAGGATTCAAGAAATCATTCCACGTCCACATAAACTGAAACAGGCCCGCAGAAAATAACGCTGGTTTCATTAATGGAAGTAAAATATTCCAGAATACTCTGAAAGTCCCACATCCATCAATATATGCAGATTCATCCAAATCTGTTGGCAAACCCCTAAAGAATTGGATCAACTGATATATGAAAAACGGATAACATGCGAATAATGCCGGCATATAAAAGGGAAGGTAACTATTTAACCATCCTAACTGATTAAAGAATGTATACCGCGGTATAAGGATAACCGCATTAGGCAACATCAGTGTTGCAATCAGGATTGAAAATAATAGTTTCTTACATGGAAAATTAAATCTTGCAAATCCGTAGGCCACAATAGAACTGGAAATTATGGTAAACAAAACTACCGGAATAACCAAAACAAATGTATTTTTAAAATATGTCAAATACGTAATTCTCCCATTACCTATCCACCCATTGGTATAACCGCTCCAATCATAGGATTCCGGTAAAAGACTTGCCGATCCGAATATTTCCGAATTTGTCTTAAAGGTAGAAAAAAACAGCCATATTATAGGGAACATCATGAGAACACCAAACATAGTCAGAAAAGTATACATCGTAATCTTACTAATTTTTAATTTATTCATTTATATGCCCATTGCATACCGCAGACCTGTCTGCGGTACTGCCACAAATAGAAAAGGTTGAAAGAATTAATATGTGGCATTCCTTTCTTCGATAAATTTTCTTTCAACATTATCACCACCTTAATCATCATAATGAACCCATAACTTAGATGTACCAAATACTATTACAGTCATAACCATTATTAAGGTAAACATAACCCAGGAAACCGAACTTGCATATCCCATCTTAAAATTGGAAAATGCCTCGGTATATAATTTCATTCCTAGCACATAGGTTGCCTTATTTGGTCCTCCATTTGTAACAACAAAAGCAGAGGTAAAGTTCTGGAATGCTTGTATTGTCTGCATAATCAGATTAAAGAACAGTATAGGTGTGATAGAAGGGAAAGTAATTGACCAATATGTCCTCCATTTTCCAGCTCCATCCACATTTGCTGCCTCATATAGTTCTTTTGGAACCTGCTTTAAAGCTGCCAATAAAAGTACCATAGACGAACCAAACTGCCAGATTTCCAATGCACATATAGTAGGAAGTGCTGTCTTAGGGTCTCCAAGCCAGTTTGCTCCTTGGATTCCGATTTTGCTTAACATATTATTAACAACACCATCACTCATAAACATCAATTTCCACAGAATGGATACTGCAATACTACCTCCCATCAATGATGGAATATAGTAGATTGTACGAACTAAATTAATTATTTTTAACTTTTTATTTAAGATTAATGCCACTATCATAGCCATCACAAGTTTACCCGGTACGGTAATAAATACGTAACCGAAAGTAACCTTTATGCTGTTAACCAAATCTTTATCAATCATAAACAATCGCTTGTAATTTTCCAACCCAATCCATTCGAATGATGCTATATTATATTTTGCGAATGAATAAATAAAAGAACTAATAAATGGATAAGCCTGAAACAGAAGTACACCTATTATCCATGGAAAAATATATACCAAACCCATCATATCTCTCTTTGAATAAGCATGTCGCTTACTCACTCTTTGTTGTTGCTTCATACGAACCTTCCTTCTTTACATACACGCTGACTTGTAATAAAATATGGGCTGCTACAATTACATTGCAACAGCCCTTGAATTAGAATTTACTGCTGTTGAGCCAGGAAATCATCAATAAGTTCTATTGATTCATCTGCAACTTCTTCTGGAGTAGAATTACCATAGGCGATAATTTCCACCATATCTATGATAATCTGGGAAATCTCAGAACCTGTTGTAAAACCATGCTCAGCGATACCATTTAACTGTGATGCATAATCTAGTGCTTCTGTAACTACTGGACTTACTAAACCATTTTCGTTAAGGATTTCGCGGTTACGTGCGATAGCTGGAACTGATCTCAAATCTTTCAATTTTAGAATTGCTTCTTCACTATTAAAGAAATAATCCCAGAATGCTGCTGCCACTTCTGGATGTGTACAGGATTTCGAAGTCGCCATGACCTGAGGTGGTGCAGTTAAATAGCCATCATTTAAACGTCCTTCTGGTAGTGGAGTCTGAATTGCAACAAAGTTTGCATCTGCCCCGCCATATGCATTAATAAGATTATTAGCTGTTGAAGCAAAACCTAAGGCTGCCACAAACTCCCCAGCTACCCATTTCGTATTTGTTTCAGTTGTATTGTAAAAAGGTGCACTTTCCTGTGCTGGCTGTACGGTTCCCGATTCATATAACAGTTTTACATAATTCAGAACCTCAATTAACTGCTCTCTGTCAAAACTTCTTGCGAATTTTTCATCAATAATGAAAGGCTGACCTGTCTTTTGCATTATCATAGGACGAATAATCTGCTCTGCCACACGCATAGTATCCAAATTCAGTAGATACAGGTTTGAATCATATGACTGAACCTGTTTTCCCATTTCTATTAAGGAATCCCATGTAAGCTGTGACTTATAATCTATTCCAATTTTGTCAGCCAAAGTGGTATTTAATACCAGTGCTGCTCCTGCAGTACCGGTAGGTACTCCATAAACCTTTCCACCATAAACTCCGTAATTGTTTAACAGTGTCTCGTCAAAACCAGAGAAATCAAAGTAGTCTGTATATTCATTGTAGTCAATAAAATAATCTCCATTTCCAACTAGTTCAAAGAACCATGCTGGATCACACTGAATCATATCTGCTGCGGTTTCGCTGTACAACTGTGTAACCAATTTTTCCTTATATCCCTCATTGCCGCCGTATTCCGCCTCAATTTTTACATTAGGATAAAGCTCCATAAACTCATCGATTACTTCCAATGTTGCATTGTTTCTCTCATCCCCACCCCACCACATAAAGCGCAAGGTAACTGGTTCATCTGTGATATCCTTCAACTGATATCCTGATGCTGTCGTATTTGTCTCTTCTGTTGTAGTAGTACTATTTGTTTCTGATGCTGTTTCATCTGTTTCTGCCACTTTAGTCTGGGTATCCTCTTTTATATCAGTAGTTCCAGATTTAGAACAACCAAATAGAGTAAGAACCATCATTGTTGTGACAAGTATCAAAGCTGTAACTTTTTTCATCTTTGTTACCCTCCTAAAATTTTGATAGTTGTATTATAACTCATACTTTCGTCTAAAAGTAGTAATTGCAATTATAATAAAGTATCTTCATCGGTTAAAAAAATCAAGTAAAGGTATCATAATTTGTTAATTGTTTTCGCTATTTTATATTCGCCCATTTTAAGTGGCAATAAATATTTCGTTATGATATTATAAGGACAGATTACACATAGGCGTTTATCAAATTTGAGGGAGGAGAAAATGTATCAGCTGATTATCATTGATGACGAAGAACATATCTGTAAAGGAATCTCCAACATATTTCCATGGGAAAGCGTAGGTTTTAAAGTAAACGGTGTTTTTACAGATGGTGCGGAAGCACTTCAATATATAAACAGTCACACCGTACATGTGGTTATGACAGATATCCGTATGCCAAAACTTTCAGGTATTGATATTGCGAGACAACTTTCCTCTGATTTCCCTCATATTAAAGTAATCTTTATGAGTGGTTACAGTGACTTTGAATATATGAAGTCTGCCATAATCCATTCAGTCAGTGACTACCTGTTAAAACCCATTAAATATGAAGAACTGCTCACCTGCTTTCAGAGAGTTTATGAACTTCTAAATAAAGAAAATAATATTAATGAACCAGAACCGCACCACTCTTACTATTCTCAAATTATAACCACTACCTTAGAATACATCAAAGAGCATATTAAGGATGCCTCCTTGGAAGCGATTGCTATTAAGGTAAATATGAGTCCTAGCTATTTATCACGAATTATCAAGGAAAAATCCGGGAAGAATTTTTCTACCTATCTACAGGAAGCACGTATGAAAAAAGCTGCCCAGCTTCTCAAAAGTATTGAATACAAGCACTATGAAATTGCATTTATGGTAGGTTACGATAATCCAAAGAACTTTTCCAGAGCTTTTAAACAATTCTATGGAATATCTCCAAAAGAATACCGTGATCAGGAACTGAAATAAGGAGGCTCCTTTATGCGTAGACGTTTATTTATCCGTAGATTCGCCCTATATTTTTTAATGATTATATTACCCTTAGCTCTGACTTTGTATGTTTATTCCACTATAACAAAACAGCAACAGATAGAAAAAGCCCAACAGACAACACTGCAATCCCTGAAAAGTGTTGAAGACTCCCTTAGTCTTTCTCTGCAAAATGCTACCTATCAACGTAATCTTTTTACTGGTGCCCCAAGGCTAATGACAGCACTGAAAAAAATCCTTACGAAAAACACACTTTCATACTCCGATGTAGTAATTATTGACTGCATCAAAATACTGATCAATAAATCCACAAACATAAACCTCAATATACATTCCGTCTACCTCAGCATTGATAATTCTAATCGCTTTTTATGTTCTGACAGTGGAATACAATTATTAGGATCCATCCCCGATGCAGAATGGCATGACCTATATATCTCTCACGACAAATCTGAAAAAACCTGGACCTGTCAGCGTACCTACTATGAATATGACCGACCGATTAAACTCATCTCCGTTTATCTCCGTCTTTACAACGCTAAAGGAGTAATTGTTGTAAACCTTTATCAGGACCGTCTTCAATCTATGATGAACCAGGTTTATTTTAACCACAATGAGGCTGTTTTTTTATTGAATACAGATTATGAACCTTTATTGGCTAATAACATAGGTACTGAATACCTCGATAATTTTAATAAAAATATAAACGGTAAAGTAGACTTATCAGCTCTGGATACGATGATTCCAAGCAAAATAAGAATTGGTAATGCAAACTACTATGCAACCTTGACTCCCACTTCCGAGTATGGCTTCCATCTGCTTTCTCTGATTAAGGAAAATGATTACTATACACTGTCCTCATTTTTCAACACCACCTTTGTATTACAGGCTATTTCAGCAATCATTATAGCATTGATTATCGCCTTGTTTGTTACCTTTAAAAACATAAAACAATTTTATAATCTTTTTCACGTTCTCAATGATGCTGAAAATGGGATTTACCACACACAGGAATATCCCAGATACATTTATGATGAGTATGATCTCATTATCAATAATGTCGTTAAAACTTTTATAAGTAATGAAAGCTTAAAAAGTGAGCTAGCCGAAAAGCAATATCTTAAAACAAAGATCGAGCTCACCGCCCTGCAACTGCAGATTAACCCACATTTTCTTTTTAACTCCCTGCAATTACTGGACAATCAGGCATACGGTCTTACCAGCGGATATACAGAACTAAATATTACTATACAGAAGTTGTCGGGGATTCTCAAACATGCTTTGGGTTCTCCACAGGAGGCAGTTACCCTGCGCGAAGATTTAAAGCAGGTACATTCATATACAGACATCAATTATAAACGATATCCTAACATGTTTATACTTTATTATGACTTCGAAGAAGATGTTCTGGATTATTATGTTTTCCGCCTTATACTTCAACCGCTGATTGAAAACAGCATATATCATGGTATCCGTCCATTGAACTGTTCCCGTTCTGGCTTGATTAAAGTAAAAATATACAGCCGTGAGGATTATCTTCATTTTTATATTATTGATAATGGTGTAGGAATTGAAAAAGATAAATTGCAGCAGATGCGTTTACTTTTAAATAATTCTGAAATAAGTACAAACCATATAGGACTCAGTAATACGAACAACCGCTTGGTTATGTATTTCGGTGAAGGCAGTAGAATTAATATTATGAGTAAATATAATATGGGTACCCTCATTCATTTTAAGATTCCTCAGATTACCCAAAAAGAAGAATTCCACCTATTCTGATTTTAAAGACCGGAGTACAGCAACTGGGTTTTGTAGAAGCCACTGAAAAAGTCTCCGTTAAGTTTCAGAATGAATAAAGCGGTATATATATTCGTTTAGGCTACCTTACCTTCCTGCGGCATGTCCTTTGTAGAGCTTCAAAGATATGAAAAACAGCGCAATAGCGCTGTTTTACATTGAATCTCTAGACGGACATATACAGCCTTGTCAGCCGGTCTACGCCAAAACGAATATATATACCGCTTTATTCATGCCAAGTCTCTTGAGAGACTTTTTCAGTGGCTTCCATCAAAAACCGATGGCTGTTACTATTCTATTATAATTATCAATAGGATCTAATCTTTAGGTGGCTGTTACTCAAATTTCTAGGTAATCTAAATACTGAAAGTCTGCATATATTCCATCTCCCTGTAAATCTACACAATTCACGCCAAGCATAGAACCGGTAAATCCATTTCCTTCAATATGTTCGTCCGAGATATTCTTCATATCTTGGGTCTGACCTATCTGGTGGTAAACTACTCCGTCCAATGAATATAATAAACTTAATTCCTCATGACGGATTTCTGCTTTTAAGTAATAGATATCGATATTATCAGGTAAATATACAACTTCTCCATCTTTAACAACTTTATTGATTATGCTGGTATTATTAATTAACTTTCCTTTTTCATCTCTCGTCATCCTTAAATAGTAGTAATTATCATAATTATAATAAACCAACAGACCAGCAATATGATTTTTATGTCTAGGTTCAAATCTCATAGCTATGGTATAATCACAATCTAAGCTTTGCTGCGGACGTGCCAGCAGCCCCTGCTGGAATTTGGATGCTACCGAGCAGCCTCCCTGGATACGCAGTACGCCATCATGAACCTTGATTCCATTGGAAGCGAAGGAACGGCGCAGTGTCATGTAATCTTTTGGTATATCTCCATTTTCAAATACAGCTCTGGATGAATGATTCTCTTTCTGCTCTACATCCTCTGGCACTTTAAAATACAACTCTGGATTGCCAATGTCATTTGCAGATAACCGGAACCACCCATCTTCTGTCCAATGCACATTCTGAATACCGGTTTCTCGCCCCAGAATACTGTAGCCCTTTACAGGTCTTGAACAAAGATGTGCCATATACCAGTTGCCATCTGCCCCTTCAATTACTTGCGCATGTCCTGCACGCTGGAGCGGACAATCATCCTTTTCTGCCGAGGTCATGATTGGATTATATGGGCATTCTTCATACGGCCCGTAGATAGATTTGGAGCGAACCACCGTTACACAATGATTGAAGCCGGTTCCTCCTTCTGCACAAACCAGATAGTACCAGTCATTATATTTCATAATATTAGGTCCTTCCGTAAATCCTGTAGACGTTCCTCTGAATACCCTTACTGGTTCTTTAAGTAGTCTTCCATTCTCAGCATCGTATTCTTGAACATCAATTCCACTGAAACGATTTTGATTTTCCCTGTAATCAATTGTCATGTTGACAAGATATTTCTTTTTATCTGTATCATGGAAAATGGATGGGTCAAAACCAGAACGACTTAATACTACCGGATCAGACCATGGTCCTCTGATATCTTTCGCAGTAATTAAAAAATTATGAGTGTCTTTAGACCTGGAACGATCTGTATATACAATGGTATAAGCAAGATAAAAAATACCGTCATCATATGTTAGATTAGGTGCCCAAATTCCACAAGACGTATCAATGCCAGTCAAATTAACCGCATCCTGATCAGTCAAAGCATAAGATACAATTTCCCAATTAACCAAATCTTTTGAATGATGAATGCATACTCCCGGAAACCATTCAAATGTAGATGTAGCAATATAATAATCTTTCCCTACCCTTACCAAGGAAGGATCCGGATGGAAGCCCGGAATTATCGGATTTCTAAAATTCATAGTTACTCCTCCTATATTTTTTAAATAAACAAGACTCTGATATGATTTTCAATAATCAGAGTCTTTATAGCATTTTATTCTTTTTAACAAGAAAGGACAAGGTACTATACTTTTTAAAAGGCATCATTATTTGATATATTTACATTTTCAACAAATGAGGAGATGAATTAAAAACTGAATTTAAGAGTCTTAATTTCAAAAGGATGAAAAGTTAGTTCTGTATTACATACTGATTGCGCTTCTTCCATCATATCACACAATTCCATTTTTTTGCATTCAAACCCTAGTTGAAGAATTCCACTTGTTTGTGTTCCCTCTGCCTCATAAATACGGGCAATAAATGCCCTTTGCGCATCTTCACATGGCTTAATTGTTTCTATAATAAGATTTGCTTTGTTAATGGAAAGCAACGACTCAGAAAGTAAATTTCTTTGTTGTGACACAATAGTATTGTAATTGAACATATAAGCAGGTAATACCACCTGTTCTGCATTATAACCTCCTGTATGTGGTAAAAATGCGTAACGGAATCGATAGTCACCTTCATCTCCTCTTTCATCGGGTCTTGTACCACCCTTTGCTAACGAGATTCCCACTATTCCATCCTCAACGCTTACACCATACTTGCAGTCGTTTAAAAAAGCAATGCCGTAAGATGGTTCACTTACATCTACATATTTATGACAGCAAACCTCAAACATGGCCTGTTCAATGGTATTGTTTCTTGTTGTTGTCCGCTTAATATTGCCAAATTGAATATCATGTGTAGCATACTGTGTACTAATCGAAGTTCCAAACATTACCTTAAGGAATTGATGTTTATCCCTCCACATCAGCTTTGTGTCATATTCCACCAATGGTGAATCAGCATAGAAAATAAGATCCTGTATTATTGTAGAACGAAGGCAAGTTCGATAGGAGCTACGAATACGAAATTCTACTTCACCATCCGAGATGATTTCACGAGAAAGGAGTGTATTTTCCTCTTGGTTTAAACGCATCATACTATCTGCATCCACATCCCAACCATCCCATCCTGCTGGAACATCCTCAAAAGAAGCAAAAGTACCAAACGGTATACTATCACATAACTCTCTTCCATTTCGTTTATCTATGAAGGAGCAAATCTGACCGTTCGCATTAAAGTTAACGATGGCATAAGGCGTTATCAGTTGATCTTTCTTATACAAGAAGGATGATTTGCTTGTTACTTCCCCTTCTTGCAGTTGGATATTGGTATAACAGAATGGCTTCAGTGACAAACCACTTACTTTAAGACTGGCCTTCCCATCTACATCAATCACATTTTGTGTTTTTAGAAAACCTTGGGGATCAATAAGCTTTTTACTAGTAGCTATTTCAAACACACTGTTATGTTCAAAACTTAATGGGTTTAGTATAGCATAGAACCCCTCTTCTTTTATCTCCCCTTGGATATACTTATCCTGAAGCCCTGAAGCACAATTTAATAAATTATTTGTTTCCTCTAAAGAGCGATCATGGGCTACAGCGATACAACTTCCGGGTAAAATATCATGAAATTGATTCGTAAGAAGTGTTTCCCACAAAGATCGATACTTCTCATCAGAAGCAATCTCTTTTTGTTGTACGGCTTGCATTACCTCCAGTAGTTCTAGATTATGTAGGGCAATCTCACTTTTTCGATTATTCTTTTTAATCTGCTGCTTTCCGGTTAAAGTACCTCGATGCAACTCAAGATATAATTCTCCTTTATGCCGTGGCAATTCTTTATGACTTTCTTCAATATCATGCATGAAATCTGAAACGCTCTGATATTTTGTCTTCGGGCAACCTTCTAAATCAGTGAGACGTCTGGTCATCTCAATCATCTCAAAGGTAGGGCCGCCACCGCCGTCTCCGTAGCCATAAGCAACTAGGCGTTCTTTGCTGACTTGTTTACATTTTATTCCATTCGAATGATTGATACCATCGATACGCTCCAATAGACTCTTTGGATCTACCCAAGTATCCATTACAAAAAAATGTGATATAACCTGACTTTTATCAATGCCCTCCCAAACAAAAGTATCATAAGGGAAACTATTCGTATCATTCCAAGCTAATTTTGTTGTAAGAAAATATCGAATCCCAAAGCCTTTCATGATTTGAGGAATTGCTGCTGAATAACCAAAGGTGTCTGGTAACCAAAAGCAGTCAGCTAAATAATTAAACTTCTCTTTTGTATACCGTTGTCCCCATAAAAATTGCCGAATAATCGATTCACCAGATGTAATATTACAATCGCATTCCACCCATACACCACCATTAGGCTCATAGCGCTTTTCTTCAATTAATTTCTTCATATGAGCAAATATAGAGGGATAATTTTGTTCTATCATATAGGAGTGTAACGCTGAACTTTGTATAAATCGATATTCTGGGAATTGCTCCATCAGATTCATCTGATTTGACAATGTCCTTGCATTTTTACGTATGGTTTCACTAGTTGGCCAGAGCCAAGCCGTATCCATATGAGAATGCCCTGTTAAAACAGCAATCGGCGCACTATCACCATTCTTCTTATTTAGAGCAGGCAGCATCTTTTCCCTAGCATTTTTAAGTGAATACAACCACTCCTCCATTGATGTTTCCTCAGGCGAGTAAATTAAAGTTTTATGTACCTCCGTCAACGTATTCATAATATCAGCACGCCGAAAGGAATCTTTATCCAATGAATTTACAAGCTGTATCAAGACTTTTAAATCATAAAGAAAATCAGCTACCTCTTGTTCTTTTTCACAAATCCATATATCACCGCAAGGAAACACAAAATCATTAGGAGTATTTATTTCAAATGGCTGACAGCCTATTACATAATGCCCTGCATAAAATTCTACAGCGAAGTTAATCGCTTTATCCGGCTCAGGTGAATCACTAAGTTTGCAACAATAATGATTCCCATGATTAGTAACAACAATTTTGGTAGCAAAAGCACCGCTGGGCTCACCATTTATCCAAAGCATTGCCTCATAACCACCTAAATGTGGCATAATGTAGAGTGGTTTATTCATCGCATTATTTGCGGGAATATAACTACCCTTAAACCAACAGGTAGACCATTCCCCACCCCAAGTTCCATCCGGTTCTGTAAATAACTCATCTTTGGGTATCTCGTATAGATGTTCCTTTGTCTGATATACTTTATAAGGTACTGATTCAATTTTCTTAAATATATATGGCTCAAATACAACCAGACACCTTTCAAGTTTTTGTATTAATTTAACATTTTGCTTTTCATTCAACATATTTTTCACCTTTCCAGTTATCTAAAAAAAGGCGCTTAATTAAGCGTCTCTTTTTGTTATATACTATATATTATATCCCTTCATCTAAAAAATACTAGTTATTTTTTTCTGAACAGTCTATCCTTTTACCGAACCCGTTGTAAGACCTTCAATCATATACTTTTGAGCAAATGCAAACAAGCATATAGTAGGTACAAGCGCCATAATAGTACCAGCAGCCATCTCTCCCCATTTAATATCATACTTTAAAATTAAAGCATTTAAACCAACAGGAATAGTTTTGTACTTATCTACATCAATAAACATAATTGCCATAAATAATTCGTTCCAAGAATTAATAAAAGCAAAAATTAAGGTTGCTGCGATACCTGGCTTCATGATAGGAACAATTACTGAAAATAGTGCTCTAACATGACTACAGCCATCAATCCATGCAGCCTCTTCGATGGAGGATGATATCCCTGAGAAAAAACTACGTAACGTAACAACTGAGAATGGTATCATCATATTGGTATACAATAGTGTAAGGGTTCCTAAATTATTTATCATCCCTAATTTTGAAAGTAATTGATACAAAGGGGCAAGTGTAATAAATGTAGGAATCATTTGAGTAATCAAGAAAAACATCATCAAAGGGGTCTTCAATTTAAACTTAAACCGTGACAAGACATATCCAGCTAAAATACCTATAAATACAGAGCATATAGCTGCTGTGCCAGATACCGTTAAGGAATTAAGCATATAATGGCCAAAATTTGCTTTCCATAACATGGATATGTAATTTACTAAGGATGGTGTTTTAGATAAATAGGTTACCGGAAAAGCATAAATCTCGCCTTGTGTTCCCTTTAACGATGTCAATAGCATCCAGATGAATGGGAAAATCTCTACAATAAGAAAAAGGATTAGCGCTATATACTTAATGGTTTTTCCTATGACTCGCTTTGATTTTTGTTTATACTTTTTCATATTATCAATCCTCCGAATTCACAAATCGCGTAACCGTTAAATAAATGATAGTAAACACAATTAAGATTAGTATTACTAACAAACCTACAGCAGAGGCTAATCCATAGTCCAAGCTTTGTACCAATTGCATCATATAGGATGTTATAATATTAGAGGAACCAGCTGGGCCTCCCTGTGTCATAGAATAAATCAAATCCGGGAAATTAAAAATCCAGATAACACGCATTAAAACAGTAAGCAACAACACCGATTTAATGGAAGGAACAGTAACATAGTGAAATTTTTGTAATGCACTGGCACCATCCACTTGTGCTGCTTCATAAAGTTCCTCCGAAACTCCACGTAAGGCTGCGGTAATCATAATCGTAAAGAATGGTATACCATACCATATATTCGCTATAATGGCTGACAGTAACGCCGTCGATTTTTCAGCTAACCAACCAATTGGTTGATCAATCAGATTAAGTCGCATTAAAATATCATTAATAACGCCAGAAGTACCATTGAACATCCATCGCCACATGATTCCGATGATAAAACCGGAAACAGCCCATGGAAAGAAAATAAGTCCCTGATATATGGCGGAACCTCTGAATTTTTTTTTCAACATCAAGGATAAAGAAAAACCAATTGTAAACTGAAAAAATAGTGAGATACAAACCCATTTTACAGTATTCCATATTGTTGTATAAAAACTATTGCTCGCACTTTTCTCGAACAATTTATGAAAATTGTCAAGCCCGTTCCATGCTATATTTTTTACATTCATCAGATTGTAGCTTTGAAATGCCATCAAAGATCCTTTAACCATCGGATAGTAAGTAAAAATTAGTGGAATAATAACAGCGGGAAGCATCATAAAAAAAATAAATATATTCTTCCTTCTTTTCAGTTTACTTCTGTTTTTCATTTGCTTCCTCCTTAAAAACCATATAATGTTTCATATATTCAATCTAAGTAATTATAGCAAAGCGAATCGCTTTGCTATAATTACTTATCATATTAAAAATAAGTTAAATTACCACTTTTGTCCTTCATCTGCATAAGCCTTTGTCCAGAAATCGTCTAGCCAAGATAATAATTCATCATCTGTAATCTCATCTGTCAGATATTTTTGATACATAACATCAACTTCTGACTTGTAGGAAGAAAATGCTTCATACATTTGAGGCTGAGTTGCATAACGATAAACTTCTGGTTCTGCAGCCATATCCATGTACATTGCAAAATAACCTTCAGAGAAGTATGGATCTAATTCAGAAGCAGTTGTATGAATTGGGATTGTGGAGTAATTCTTTGCAAAGTTTGTATTGTTTTCTGCATTGGAAAGGTATAGCAAAAAGTCTGCTACTTGATCAGGATTCTCTGTGAAAGAGGTCATACCCCATCCTGCAAAGCCATTAGGAAATACAGCTTCTCCTGATGGTCCCTTTGGAAAAGGAATTAAATTCCACTGTTCAGCACTCATATCAGCAGAACAAGTTGCAATAACTTCAGGATCTTGAATCAACATTGACGTAGTACCACCAACAAAGCCTTGAACCATTTCAGAAAATCCCCATGCAATAGAGTCCGTAGGTGATGCATCTGTAAAGAGCCCTTTATAAAAATGCAAAGCCTCTTTTACTTCAGGTAAAGTAAAAATTGTAGCACCCTTGCCATCCTTTTGATAATATCCTGCATTAGGATCAGCTAAGGCATCAACTCCAAGATAGCTCCAATATATGGTATCAGCATATTGAAAACCATTTGCGCCACCGCGGAATGAGTAGCCAAATTTGCTATTAGTAACGTCAGTCAATGCTACACCGTCATCATAGATATCTTGCCAAGTTTCAGGAACATCAAGTCCTGCCTCCTCAAACCAATCTTTACGATAGAAAAGACCTCTCTGATAAAAGCCATAAGGAACCAGATAAGCAGTATCTTCAAACTGAGTAATGGTTTGAATAGCTGCATTGGTTAACGTATCTTTCTCGTCCCATGCTTCAATGTATTTACCTAAATCGGCAATCCAATCATTTGTTGCATACTGAGTTAATGTAGAATCACGTACTTCAACAATATCTACGCCACTTCCACTCATTAACATTTGAGTAATCTTTGTATCCGCATTTTCCAATGGAGGAGAGATAATCTCAATAGTGACTCCAGGATTTTCTCCTTGGTACGTATCAGCTATACCCCTTAAGAGAGCAGTACGTTCTGGACTAGTTAATGATTCCACCATGGTAATTGTGATGTCTTTTTTTGCAACTGCGTCTGTTGATTCAACAGTGGTTGCACCTTCCGTAGTTGTAGTAGTATCTGATGTTTTGCTGCTACAACCTGTAACGAAAGCGGAACCCATAATTAATACTAGAAATAAAGCTAAAAATCTTTTCATGCATTTCCTCCTTATGATGAATTTATATTTTAGTAAGGGCCGATTCAATATCATGAATCAATGTCTCGGTACCTTCTAAACCACAATGTAAACGTATAATACTTTGTGAACCCCCAAGCCAAAGGTTCGTTTCCTCATCCTGTCGAGCATGTGGCATGAATACAAGACTTTCAAAGCCTCCCCACGATACACCGATTTTAAATATAGAAAGATTTTGAGCAAACTGCTTGGCTTGCTCTACTGTTCCATCGATTTCAAAACTAAGTAATCCTGTATTTCCCTTTTGTTGCTTTTTCATTAATTCATATTGCGGATGAGATGGCAACCCCGGATAAAAAACTTTTTTGACTTTACTATGTTTTTCCAAATAATCTGCTACCTTTATAGCTGTTATCTCATGTTGCGTAATTCTCACTTCAAGAGTCCGAAGGCCACGCATAACAAGCCATGCCTCCATCGGGCCAATAATTCCGCCTAACAATTCCCTTTGCCGTGAGATTTTTTTCAATAACTCAACATCCTTAGCTATTAGAACTCCACCAATTAAATCACTATGCCCACCTATGTATTTAGAAACAGTATGCATTACAATATCAACACCCATATCTAAAGGCAGTTGATAAATAGGAGTACAGTATGTATTGTCAATATAAGTTTTTGCATTGTGCTTTTTCGCTATTTTAACAATAGCTTCAATATCCTGAAGTGAAAAGACAACAGATGAAGGACTTTCTAATATAATTAAATCCGTAGCATCTGTAACAGCTGATTCAAATTCTCCTACCTCATCACCTTTTACAAAAGTTGTACTTATATCCATATGTTCGTTACAATATCCTGTTAGAAACGCCTTAAGCGGACCATATGCGTTACGAATACAAACCACATTACTACCCGCTTTACAAGTAGTCAGTACAGCAGTAGTAGCCGCCGCCATACCAGAAGCAAACATAAATGCTCCATTCCCATGTTCTAATGCTGCAATCTTATTCTCTGTAATTAGAACGGTTGGATTCTGCACCCGACCGTAACAATAGATATGTTTATCTGTTTTGTCGCTGTCATAATACTCGTCGATACTGTCAAATACATTAAGTGAATTCATAAAAATAGGTGGTACAATTGCATTATAATAATACTCATATTCTTCTGCATAATGGGATGTAATTAATTTTGAACTTTCTAAATACTTACTTTGATCAGACATGCTTTTCCTTCTTTCATTTGTTACTTTCTACTTTTTATCATCACATAATCATATTCAATTATTTCTGATTATGAATATCTTTATAAATGCCATTAATAATATGTTCATTTATTTCTTGTGCCTTTTTAGTATCTTTATTGCAAATCGCTTTATAGAGATCTTCATGTAAAGGTATTGTTTCTATAAATGGATCTTCCATATCTAAGGGATATTCCCACAATTTTTTCATATAATTACCTATCGATAAAATCATTTGATACATAATTCTATTATGAGAATATTCATAAATTAGATAATGAAATTTTCTGTCCTCTTCCGTTTGTTTCTCTCCCCGATGGTATTTATCCATTATCACCTTCACTACCTCTCCTAGTTGTTCCAATTCCTCATCCGTAATATTTCTTATAACTAGTTTAAGAATTTCTTTTTCTAAAATCTTACGTGCTTCAACTGTCTCTAATAATGTTTCTTTTTCTTCCATAAAGTCCAAATATTTAATCATGGCATTATTAAAGTTGTCCTTCACATAGATACCTTTTCCATTATGAACCTCTAAGACATTTTTTGCTTCTAAGGTTTTAATAGCCTCTCTTAAAGAAGTTCGGCTAACGCCTATCATTTCTATCAATTCAGCTTGTGAAGGAAGTTTATCTCCGGCTACTAGGCCTTCCTCACGAATATAATCTTGAATGTTTTTTATTATTTCTGATTGTAATGATATTCGTACAATTTTTTTAATCATCATTTCACTCTCACTTATCTTTATTTATTCTATATGCTACATGCTATCATATAGCATAATATTGGAAATGTCAATATTTCCTTGTTCCTATAACAATATTTGCATGAGAGTTTATTCCAAAATATGATTTGTATTTTACACATAAAAAAATCTCAATGATAGTCTCTACATTAATAGTAGAGCCTCCTCGTTGAGATTTGCTATCTATAAGATATAGTATTTAGTAAGAATTGTCAACACTTTTTTTATTTAGCAGCATTTCTTTTTTTAAGTTTATAGTAACACTTAAATCATAGGTATCGCAAGCACTGTTAGGCAGTCTTTATATGTGTAGATATTCTTTCCTATTTTACAGAGGGTATTACATATTCCGAAATAATATCTTGTGTATCTGCATTGTCGATTGCCGATGATCGTTCATTCGCTGTAATCACAACCACCATATCTAGCTCAGGGACAATCGCTATTTTTTGCCCACCAGCGCCATTTGCTTGATAAGTAAAATATTCCTTACCGTTCACTTTATCTTGTATCGTCTGAACCCAAAACAAATATCCATAATCCACTTCTGCACTTACTGCTATTTGCTTTTTAGTTGATTCCTCAATCCATTCCGCAGGTATAATTTGCTTCCCATCCCAAATACCGTTATTTAGGTACAAATACCCAAATTTGGCCATGTCTACAGGCTTCATATATAAACCAGTGCCACCACCATAATATCCATTCTGATTGTAATCCCAATTGTCTATTGAGATTCCTATCTGATTAAATAGAAACTCATCTGCAAAATCCTTCGTTTCTTTTTTTGAAGTTTTAGTAATTATTCCTGATAAAAAATGAGTTAGCCCGGTATTATAACTAAATTTCTCACCCGGATTATCTGTTAATGGCTTTTTAATAGCATAGCTTAGCCAATCCCCACTTGTAAAATATCCACCATAGTCATTGTCGATACTCTCTAATCCACCGCTCATGGTCAGAACATTCTTTATCGTAATATTGTTCTTCTGAATGTCATCAATTTGTGAAAAATATTCCGGAAAGAATTCTGAGATATTCTGATCCACATCTTTAATAAGCTTCTCTCGTAGTGCTATACCTGTCAAAGCAGACATTACACTTTTGGTCACGGAATAAACGGGATTGGCATTATTCTCATCCATTCCCTGATAGTATTTTTCATATACCAGAAAACCATTCCTTATTACCAACAAGCTGAATACATTGGGATAGTTTTCGTTTATTCTTTTGTCTGCATTGGATAGAACTTCAAGGTCTAATCCCTGCAGTTCTGGGGTTGATATACTCCATTCCTTTGTAGGCCAGGCTGCGTTTTCGTCAATATCACTCTTATCGGTAGTTTCGACAATTTTGTTTTCATCAAATGTTTCTGTCTTATTAGAGCACCCACTTAAACTAAATAAAATAATAGATGCTATGAGTACACGAAGTAGTTTATTCATAATAGACCTACCTTTCCTGTTTATATCATAAAGATATAAAACGAATTACTGAACCATCTTATTTATACATACTACCACGATTTTAATTTTCGAATCATTCTTTAATCTTATCTTATCACAATTGCCAATATTTGTCATTCATATATTATGTTGTACTGCCATAAATATAAAAAGTGGCTGATACAAAATCAATGTCATTAAGATAAGACATTGATTTTGCAACAGCCACTAAAGATTCACAACAGTTATCCTCTCTCTTAGATGGATATCAATTCCAATTGTTTAATACTTTTTTGACATTCGTTTCTCTAACCTTCCTACGCAACTCTAATATAAGACTTGGTGATACGGAGAGTTCATCAATTCCCATTTTTAAAAACGTCTCTGTCAAGGATAAATCTGCTGCTAGCTCTCCGCATATGCCTACCCAGATTCCGGCTCTATGAGCATTATCGGTTGTATGTTGAATCATTCTTAATATGGCTAAATGATGAGAATTATAAAATTTTTCGAGCTTAGGATTTTGACGGTCAATTGCTGTAGTATATTGGGTAAGGTCATTTGTTCCAATACTAAAGAAATCAACTTCTTTTGCTAATAAATCACTGATCATAACCGCTGCAGGTGTTTCTATCATAATTCCCAATTCCAGATTGTGATTAAACTCTATTCCCATGTCGTTAAGTTCTTCTTTTACTTCTTTTACAATATCCTTTATCTCAATAACTTCTTCAACAGAAATAATCATTGGAAACATAATAGCAATATTCCCATATGCAGATGCTCGGTATAATGCACGAAGTTGCGTCTTAAATATATCTTTTTGTGTCAAACATATTCTGATAGCGCGGTAACCCATTGCGGGATTTTCTTCCTTCGGAAGATTAAAGTAGTCTGCCTGTTTATCTGCACCAATATCCAGTGTACGTACAATTACCTTTTTACCGGCCATGCTTTCGGCGATATATTTATATATTGCAAACTGTTCTTCCTCTGTGGGAAATGTATTTTTTTCTAAATATAAAAATTCACTTCGTAATAATCCGATACCACCTGCATCATTTTTTAATACAACTCCTATATCACTGGAATCTCCGATATTTGCAAATATATTTATTTTTTGTCCATCCTTAGTAATATTTTCTTTACCTTTGAATTCTTGTAAAAGAGCTTTTCTCTCTTCCTCTTTTTGCTTCTTATATGCCATTTCTTCTTTTATAGCATCATCTGGATCAATGTATACCATGCCTGTAAATCCATCAACTATAGTGTCTATTCCATCATATTCTTCGATTAATTCATCGCCGACACCAATGACTGCGGGAATATTCATGTTGCGTGCTAAAATTGCAGTATGAGAATTCGTAGATCCCTTCCTTGTAACAAATGACAATATTTTGCTTTTATCCAACTGTATGGTTTCACTAGGAGCTAAGTCTTCTGCAGCAATAATTACGGGTTCGTTCACTTCAACCCTATTATCTTCCTTATTGAGGATACGGATAATACGCTCTGAAATATCCTTTACATCGGTTGCTCGTTCCTTCATGTATTCGTCTTCCATAGTGGAAAATATCTGTGAGAAGTTATCCCCCGTAAGACCAACTGCATATTCTGCATTTACACTTTGGGTTATTATAATATTTTTAATGGAATCCAAGTAATCTAAATCTTCTAGCATCATTTGATGAATCTGCATTATCATAGCATTGGTTTCTCCATCTTCTGCTAAGGCTTTATTATAAAGTTCTTCTAATTGCTCTATTGCTTTTTGTCTTGCATGTTCGAACCGTTCCAATTCTGATTCTGAATTATCAATTTTGTAACGTTTTATTTTCCCTGTCTCTTTTTTTAAATAAAGCAATTTACCAACAGCAACTCCTCCAAATACACTTTTACCTTTTAGTACTATCATATAAGCATCTCCTTATTTATAAGTTAGCTTCTAATAATTGTTTTAATGCCTCATATGCCGCATCTTCGTCTTCACCATCAAAAGTCAAGATAATTTCATCTGCATTCTTTACACCAAGACTCATCAGCGTAAATAATCTTTTTGCATCTATTATTTTTTCTCCTTTTTGCATTGTAATGGAAGAATTAAATTTTGCTGCTTCTCTTACAATCATCCCTGCTGGCCTTGCATGTATTCCTAGCTCATCTTTAATTATATAATCGAATTTTTTCATTATAATTTTCTCCTTCATATTTGGTTCGGGTGTCAAAAGCCCAATTTAGACTGTGTAATGAATATCGCCGCATATTTTTATATTTCTATTTTTAAAAGTTCATCCTGTTCTTTAATTAAACCTTTTCCTACTGTATTTACACGTTTAAGCTCAGCCGAATTTGTTATAATTACAGGTGTAATCAATTGATATCCAGCCTTTTTAATTTCTTCCATGTCAAATTCAACTAGTAAATCACCAATATTTACTTCGTCACCATCATTTACATGGGTAGTATAGTATTTCCCATTCAGTTGTACCGTTTCTAAACCAATATGAATTAGGATTTCAATACCGTCCTCTGATGTTATTCCAATGGCATGTTTTGTTTCAAAAACGGTTGAAATGATTCCATTCACAGGAGACACCGCACGTCCTTTACTTGGTTCAATCGCGATACCTTCACCTAACATTCCACTTGAAAACACTCCATCTCCAACATCTTCCAAAGTAACCGTATTTCCTTCTATAGGTGAAAAAATAGTACTCTTCTTTATCTCCTTTGTATCCATTTTACTATTATTAACTTCTTTTGATGCTATTGCAGTAGCACTATCGTCTGTTAAGTAGTCTTCTAAATTGGATTTAATAACAGTAACTCGTGGTCCATAAATAACCTGTACACCATTACCTTTTTTAATTACTCCGGCTGCACCACTTGCCTTTAAATCTTCTTCTTTTATTAGTTCTGAGTTGATTACCGTAATACGAAGTCTGGTTGCACAACAATCAACATCACTAATGTTATCAGAACCTCCTAAACCTCTTACAATAAGGGGAGATACCTCATCCTTGCTATTTTTATCCTTGATATTTTTATCAATGCTTACATTGTTACTTTTCGCTGCATTCACATCTGCCCTTGTATACAATTTCGTATCCTGATCATCTTCTTCACGACCTGGGGTTTTAAAATCAAACTTAGTAATTAAATATTTGAATAAGAAGTAATACACGATAAAGTAAACAATACCCACTAGGACAATATTAATCCAGTTTGTCTTAGCGTTACCTTGTAGAATACCAAACAAGAACATATCAATAAACCCACCAGAGAAGGTCATGCCTACACCAACATGAAGTATATGCATTATCATATAAGCAAGGCCTGCAAAGATACAGTGTATTAAATATAATACGGGAGCAACAAAGAGAAAAGTAAACTCTAATGGTTCTGTGATACCGGTTAACATAGAAGTTAAGGCTGCTGAAAGTAATAAACCACCAACTACCTTTTTCTTATTTGTCTTAGCACATTGGTACATAGCCAATGCTGCTCCCGGTAACCCGAATATCATTAATGGGAATTTGCCTGACATAAATCTTGTAGCTTCTACATTAAAATGTGTTATACCCTTTGCTCCTAATTCAGCAAAGAAGATATTTTGTGCACCTTCTACTAATTGTCCTCCTACCTCTGCGGTTCCTCCAACTGCAGTTTGCCAAAATGGCAGATAGAAAACATGATGCAAGCCAAATGGTATTAAGGCTCTTTCCATTACACCGTATAACATAGTTCCAGCATAACCTGAGTTTCGAACTAATTCACCTACGGAGTAGATTCCATTTTGTACGGTTGGCCAAACATAGAACATGATTATACCGACACCCAGATATACAATGGATGAAATAATAGGAACAAATCTTGTTCCTCCAAAAAATGATAAAACCTGTGGTAGTTCAATTTTATAAAAACGATTGTGTAAAGATGCTACACCTAATCCAACTATGATACCCCCAAAAACACCCATTTGCAGAGAATTAATCCCTACGACCGAGGTTGTGGATCCGGCTAACATGGCTTCTGTTCCACCATTAATATTAATCATAGCGCCAATGGATGCATGCATTATAAAGAATGCGATAGCACCTGCTAAAGCAGCTACTTCTTTTTCTTTTTTTGCCATACCGATTGCTACACCCATTGCAAATATTAATGGGAGATTCCCAAATACTATGTCTCCAGATGCTTTCAATACTGATAGAATTGCATAAGCAAAAGTTCCAGGACCTAATAAGGATACTAAATTATAGGTTTCTAACATGGTTTCATTGGTAAAAGAACCACCAACCCCTAAAAACAAACCAGCTATTGGTAAGATAGCAATGGGAAGCATAAAAGATCTTCCTACACGTTGTAAAACTCCAAACATCTTGTCTTTCATTTCTCTTTCCTCCATAAATTTACTACTTGAAAATAAAAAAAGACCCCATTATCGCTAATAAGGTCTTGCCTGCATAACCAGTCACAATCCAACTTTAATTCGTTGCTATTCTTTTCAAATGTATTGTTAAAAACATCATTTCTTCACCAGTTAAATCTCGGTGGTATTTTTCTTTTATATAATTATTAATAATTTCTGCACATTTGTAGTCATTATTATAATTCGTCTTAATCATAGTTTGCAGCTGAAAATCGTTATCCTTAACGGATTTGTTATTAAATAATCTTTGCCCGAAATATTTAAGGTGCGTTAAAAATCTTTCATAATGTAATGAATCTTCATCTAACGTAATTTTATAATAACCCTTCGTGATGTCTAATATATCTTGTATTAATATTGTTATTTTCATCATGTCGCTCATATCGGTGTCAAGTTCTGCATTCACAATGTGTAAAGCAATAAAGCCAGCTTCATCCTCTAACAGTGTAACTCCGAGTCTATCTTTAATGACATCTAATGCATGTTTACCCATCTGATATTCTGCGTGGTAAAATTTCTTAATTTCCCATAGAAGCGCATTTTTGTATTGTAATTGTAAACGTTGGCGTTCTATAGCAAAACTCAAATGATCCGTTAAAGTAATATAAATATTATCATTTAATTTTTTATTAAGTATTTTTTTGATATCATCTATTATTTCTGTACAAACCTGAACATGTTCTAACGGAATATTATCTACTAAACTTTGTAATTTGTTCAATGTAGTTTGTGAAGACATACTATATATTTTTTCTATCTTAGTATTATCCACTTCATCATTAATCTTTTTTTGAAAACCTATACCTGGACCTCTTAAAATTATTTCTTCCTCTTGATCATTAACAGAACATACAAAATTATTATTGATTACTTTTTTTATCTTATACATCCTTGTCCTCTCAATCTATGGTACAAAAAAAGACCTTACCTTGTAATAACTCCTTTACTACTAAGTCGGTCTTGCCTGTGTTAACAGTCACAATCCAATGTTTATTATTTTTACAATAGGATTATAACCCTATATAAAAATATTGTCAATATAAGTTTCTGTTTTCTGCAATTATTTCTGTTTTCTACAATTATTTACACGAAATACTTCTGATGTGATGGTGGATGCCGCCCCTTTAAGCAAAAGCAGATAATACAAGGATTAAAACTCCTATTATCTGTATCCATGATAAGTTTAAGTCTCCCATAATCCAAATAGGAATTAATGAAGTAACCGGTAATAAATTCATATACATAGACGCGGTATTAAGTGAAAGATGGATACTTCCTTTCAGATATAGCCAATACGGTATTATTGTAGCTACAAAAATAATAGAAATTAGTTCGAAAATGTGATGATCCCTAATCGGTTGAAAGATAGCAAAAGTTTGATAAAAGGGAATTGTCAATAAAGCTGCGGTGATAAATTCATACCCCAATATTCGTATGCTGTCCCCAATATTCCACTTCCTTTTTAAGTGTCCATAAAAAAGCCAGGATAAGTTTGCCATAATCATAAGCAGACATGCTTTATAAGTCCAAATGAAGTTCCCACCGAAAGAAAACAATATAATTCCAAATAAGGAAAGCGCTGAAGCAATTATTTGCATTTTGGTCGCTTTTTTCTTTGTAACTACTTTATCCACAAGAATTGCTAATATAGGCAAACAGCCTCCCATAATAGAAGCAAAGGTAACAGATGATAATTGTAAGGCATACGAAGATAATATATAGTATCCAAATGCTCCAAGTCCACCAGTGAGTATATATTTCCAATGGAAGGACTGCTTTTCTCTATGGGTAAACAGTAAAAGAATGAAACCGCTGAAAAAAAAGCGAAGAAATATTAATAATGGTGGTGTAAATGAATTAAGAAGAAGATCCACAAGGAATTGAGAGATGCCCCATAAAATTACACTTGTCAGTATATAAAAATGATTTATCATAATTTCTCCAGAATATTACTATTCCTAATTATAGTTCGAACAGACTAATAATATCAACTATATTGTCAACAGTCCACTTACCATACTTTTCGAACTCTTCACACTGATTATAAGGAGTTTTAATACCGACAAAATTAGCACCTGCATTATCTGCAAACTGCATATCCGTAACGCTGTCTCCCACTATCAATATTTCCTGAAGTAACAGGTTTCTGTCAAGGCAAAAATGATGTGCCATATCAGGTGATGGTTTTGGCTGAATGCCTTCTTTCGTGCAACCTATGTAATCAAAAAAGTTTATAATTTTTGCCTTTTCCAGTCCATATTTAGTGGGAATTTCTGTGTCTGCAGTCGCTACCCCGAGTGAATAACCCTTGTCCTTCAAGTACCCTAACATTTCTGTAACCCCTTCAATTGCATGAATCTCCAAATCCTTTCCTATGGCCTTTTCTTCAAATAATTTCAGTAACTCGCTGTAGGTAATTGAACCCTGTTCTCCAACCTGCTCTTCACAAATCATTTTGTTCCAAATGTCTACAATCTGGTAGGTCGAACTATATTGAATTATACTTTCCTTTTCAAAACCATCCTCCTGATAACCGGATACCATTTTTATTTTCTTAATTGTCGCTTGGGAAATCTGATAATCCACCTCTAATGTTTCGAAAATTCTACCGATAATCTCATACCAAACATTTGTGAATTCAATTAACGTTCCATCCTTATCAAATAGTATGCCTTTGATCATATTTTTCTCCAAACTTATCTAGTAAATTTTTTAATGTTGTATTATGACAGGTATTAACTTTATAATAAACTGGATTTACATAGGAAATTACATGTCCCTGAAGATCGTATAACCCAAATCGAAGCCACCAAGGCTTAACAGTATTATTCCAAGTAAACGATGCTTCCAGTTTTTCCTCATTCATAGTAATTTCTTTTACTATCTCTCCGTTTATTATAAAACGACCAAGACACGGTGTACACATACCCTTTAATCTTATATGGTAAGTAATTATCTCTTCCGCGACAGACACTTGATCACCGGGAAGGTACTTATTATCGCATATGTTGATAGCAAGGCTTCCATAACGCGATATATAGCAATGACCTTTATGAACTCCTTCTAGGATATTTTCAATGGATAATCCTTTACAAAACACATAGGTAGCGGGATCACCATAAATGGATGGTTCAAGGGAGCCTTCATAAAATTCATTTTCTTTATTATGGCTGTCGCTTCCTCCAATCCCATAAATTGTAATCCCCTCCTGCCACAAAAAGTCTAAAAATGCTGTCGCTTTATCATTTGCTTTCGCTGCAGTAGGATAAGTAGGGTCACAAATGACTTCTATCGTATTGATTTTTGTCATATCTAAAGTATCATAGGTGAAATCCCAAGGTTCCATGAACATATGATTCAGTGAAAGATTACTTTCTTTATGAAAGCTTTCTATAGCGACATCTAATATTTCCTCATATCCTTTAAGCTTTAGAAACTTCTCAAACAATTTCCATATATCTTTTACTCCATGAATATTCATATGCCCTTGGGGGAGCGTCAATTCAAAAGAAGGAATCAGTAGGCAAGGCATCTTCTTTAATCCAAATGGAATTGTATTATGTTCTGTAAAGGCCATGAAATCCATTTTTTGTTTCTTTAAAACCCCAGCAGCTTCTGTTATTGATTGATGTCCATCTGAATATATTGTGTGTCCATGAAAATCTCCTTTATAATAACGATGGGCATCTTCTACAATCTGATCAAAAGAAATCTTACTACTGTCCGTAATATCCTGTAAGTACTTTTCATCATAACTTTTCGTAATATTCGTTTCTATCTGGAGACTCAACTTGGCCTTTGTTTCTATTATATTAAAAAGGGGAATTGTTATTAGTGTATAATTGCCTTCCCCAATCTCATGTTTCAGTCCATTCATTGTACAGATTGTATCCGATATGTAAATTTCCTTAACAAACATACTGATACCCGTAAATAGGAAACCAATAACCTGATTGTCAGGGTTACAAAGGAATATCATTGATTTTTGATTTTTGTCCAATTTCGCAGAAACCCATATACTTTGTATGGGTTTCTGAAGTTGAAATTGGGTGATTTCTATTTGTTTCATTAATATTATTCTTTTTTTCATAATCACCTTTTTGTTTTAATTTATTTTATCTAATTCAACTTGAGCTTTTTTCGCTGCTTCATCTAAGGCTTCCTGCACAGGGATGTTCTCAATTTGAATTTTATCTACTGCTTCGGTTAATGCCTGGATAATTGCTCCGCCGGACGGATCCACGAATGCAGGTACTGCATATTGATCAATTTGTTTTAATGCTACATCTGCATCAGGATTCGCTTTCAGATATTCTTGATATTCCGGTAAATCTAATACAGATTTACGAACTGCTACATAACCGGTTCCCATAGAGAATCTTGCTGTATTCTCAGTATTGGTAGCAAATGTAACAAATTCTGCAGCCCCTTTCTTTTGCTCATCCGTAAGATTATCACCCTTTGGCATAAAATACATCAGGCTCTCAAAATAAGGTGCAGGCGTTTTATCCTTCCATCCTGGTTGTACCGTAACTGCAAATTCATTCTTATATCCTTCTTCTTTTGCAGCTTTTACTGCATCTAAAGCAATTGTATAATCTCCAGGAGATCCAGTGTACCCTAAGGATTTACCATAAACCCAGTCATCCATAGTTTTATACCAGTATTCCCAGCCTTGTCCGCCTGAGTATATTCTCATGTTCTTATCTTCATGAAGCCATACTCTAAACTGATCTAATACTTCTACCCAGATTGGTTCATTGAATAATATGGTTTTGCCGTCATCGGAAACTATTTTTCCTCCAGCACTTGATACCACATCCATCATATTACCCGCACCCCACATTGGTTCCCACACATATTCAATCGTATTTTGATTCGTATCAATCCCGATTACTTTTTCTTTCATTGCTCCTAAGCTTTGCCAGGATTTAAAGTCTACCTCGCTGTAACCAGCTTCCTTTAAAACTGCTTCGTTATAATACATAACTTGTGATGTACCATAAGCAGGTGCATACACCATCTTACCGTCTCTTACAGCAGCATCCATAAAACCACCAACGATATCCTCTTTACTATAGTTTGCCGGCATAAAGTCTTCAAACACCTCAACCAGTCCCTTTTTATAGAACATATCCTGGGAACCGCCTACTACTAGGGCTGGAGTACTCTTTGCAGCATAAGCAGCTTGAAGTTTTTGATCAATTTCAGTATAACTTCCCACTGTAACTGGCTTAATTACATACTTTGACTGAGAAGCATTGTACTCATCAATAATAAGTAACAGTGTGTCTCCTAATGTTCCTCCTAATGCATGCCAAAATTCAACTTCAACCGTTTCCCCAATTGGTTCCGTAACTGTTTCTGTTACTGTTTCTACTGCTGGTTTTTCAGTCCCTGAAACCTCTGTTGCAGTATCATTACCTGTTGTTTGGGTATTGGTTGAATTCGTATCAACAACCTTAGAATTATTCTTTGTACAACCTGTGAGTCCAATCGTTAATAGAGTCATGGTTAAAATTATACTTATTACTTTTTTTACTTTGTCCATTTTCTTAATTCCTCCATTCAATTTAAAATTTCACTCCACTGTCTTGTGAAATAGCAGACATCAGCCATTTCTGAGCTACAACTAATATTAGTATTACCGGTAAGATAGCAACTGTGCTAGCAAGCATAATCTGTGACCAATTCATACCGTAAGCTCCATCTTGAATAAAAAATTGCCTTAACCCTTGAGATATTAAATATTTTTCTTGGCTTTTAAGCATAATATTCGGCCACATATATCCATTATATAGTTGGATAAAAGTTAGTAATCCCACCGAACAAAATGCTGATTTATTTAATGGCAATATTACATGTCGTAATATTAACCAATGCCCAGCACCATCTATTCTTGCTGCTTCGACAAAATCAATACTTGTTTTCATAAAGGATTGTCGTAAGTAAAATACAGCAAAAACGTTAGCAAGGTTTGAAAAAATCAAGCCTGAAAGAGTATCAAGCATATGTAAACGCGCCAAAATCACATAGGAAGGTACATAGGTAACTGCACCAGGCAGCATATAAGTAATTAATACAATCATAAAAATCTTTTCCATCATCTTACTTTTTAAAAACACCACAGCATATACAAACATTGCACTTATTACTAAAATCAATAAGGTTCCGACTAAACCAACAAAAAAACTGTTCCACATAAACCCACTTAACTCAATCGCCTTTAAATTAATAAAAAGCTCAGATAAGTTAAAATGTTCTGGCAATAAGCGGTATGGTGTATGCCATATTTCGTTGTTTGACTTGAATGCTCCAAAAAACATCCATAGAAAAGGGAAAATGAATATAGCAGATATTGCTGTCAAACATATATATTTAAAGCACAAACCTATTCTTTTTACTCTCATTTCCTACCTCCCTATTCATAATGAACAAAACGACTGCTGACCCGATTGCTTAATAAAGAAAGAATAATGATTAATACTAAAATAAACATAGCAACGGCATTGGCAGGACCCATCTGAAAGTTCTGAAATGACTTATCATAATATAGGTATAGTAATGTTGTTGTGCTACCTCCGGGTCCTCCTTGAGTCATGATATTGATCTGATCATATACCTGAATGGACTGTATCAGATTTACAACAAATAAAAAGAAGGTGGTTGGAGAAATTAGTGGTAGCGTTATATGTATTAATTTCTTACTATAAGATGCTCCATCAATATTTGCTGCTTCATAAACACTTTGAGGTACCTGCGCCAGTGCTCCTATGTAGAAGAGAAATGTCCAGCCAACCGATTTCCAAATGGTGAAAATTATGATAGCAAGCATTGCAGTTTCACTGCTTTGCAACCAGGCAATTGGTTCAAACCCGAGTGCAACCAAAATATAATTTGCAAAGCCTTTGTCTGGATCATAAATCCAAGACCATATCATAGAAACTGCTACTGTCGGAGTAATCCATGGACTAAATAAGAATGTTCGATACAGTTTACTTCCTTTAAATTCTTTTTGGAAAAGGAGTGCTAATAAAAATCCTAATGTCAACGTAGGAATTATCGTTCCAAAAGCAAAAACAACCGTATTACTTAAAGCCTTGAAAAAATCTTTATCCTTGAACATATTGATATAGTTACTTAACCCAACAAAATTTTTATTGGGCGATATGTAATCCCAATCTGTAAAACTAATAGAAAAACCCATAAAAAGTGGTATGATCCAAAATAGTATTAAAGGTATCATAAAAGGTAATGTAAATCCAATCCTAGCAAGAAAATTTTTCTTCATTCTTATACACATTGCATATCACCTCTGTTGCAGATGTGATACTGCCTCAAAAAATCATGTTGAAAGAAAAGGCAGTTACAATTTATCCTTTCTTCTTATATTTCTTTTAGCCTTGTCTCCTCTCATATGCTTTCTAAATATTATCACAGAAAGCAAAGAAAAAACATAAAATCAATGTAAAGCTTACGTTAATTTTATGTTTTCTTTGCTTTTTAGTTTTATTATTTGGTTTATTCTTTACATAACAAAATTTTTACACCATTAAATATGGGACATGCTTTTGCTCTAATATACTTTTCCATTGTTCGTTGATAGCTTTGTTCGTTATCATGTAATTTATTTGTTCCAGGCCTATCACTTTATAGGTCGCACTTAAATCAAATTTGCTGCTGTCAACCAATAAAATCTTATTCCTTGCGTACTTTATAACTGATTTAACTGTTGTGTATGCCTGATAATCTACATTTGTACCACCAAAGTCCAAGTCGATGGCATCTACTGAAAAGATCAAATGATCATAGATAAGTTCTGTTGCTGTTTGTTCAAAAAAGGAACCGTATGTCATCATAATATTTCCTTCTACTTCACCACCAATAAACAGAAATCGATGTCCTTGTTCCTTAAACATTTTTTCATAGTCATTTACTATATATTTCATTAAAAATCCAATTGAATGAGTTACAATGGTAAGAGATTTTTTTTGATTGAGATAGTTAAGCAGATAAATCACCGTGGAACCGGAATCGATATAGATACAGTCTCCATCTGAAATTAAATCCATAACACCGTAGCACAGTTTCTTCTTATCCTCCATATGAATAACTTGTCGCTCATGGAATAGATAATTCTGTTTATATTTTCCATCTTCCTTTTCTTGTAGCCCACCGTGTGTTCTAAGCCATCCATTCTGACTTGCAAGATAATCAAAATCTGCACGGATTGTTTCTGTTGTGACACCAAACATCTTGGCCATATCAGCAACATTAGCCTCACCTTCGCTTTGGACTGTTTGTGCTATTTCAATTCTTCGTTTATCAGCTTTTTTACTCATTTATCCAGCTCCAATCTGTCCTCTTTTCGGGGATACATATAAGTTATGTGCAAATACCCCTTACCGTTTTATATTATTATATTACACTGATATCTTTTTTTTATCAAGCCTTCTTATTCAGGCAAAAGAGCTGTCACAAAAAGTGGCAGCTCCATAGTTTGAAACTATTTTTATTGATATTCCCGTAATTATTTAGTCATATAAATTTGGAGCAATGGAAGCATCCTCCATGTTCTCAGAGGTATACCATTGGCATCCGGTATCAACATCTGCTACTGTTTCTCCCTTAGCTGCTGCAACTGCTAATTCAACTGTTTTACGTCCGATTGAGAGTGGATCCTGTGTAACAGCACCTGCTAATGTACCATCTTTTACAGCACCCTTAATAAGAGCACCAGAGTCAAATGCTACACCAATTACGCCATCCGGACCCAGTTTTTGCAAGTTTGCATTTGCATTTACAATAGCTTCACCTGAATGTTGGTTAGAACCATAAATAGCAATTATGTCAGCTTTGTTTAATAAGTTTTGTCCATCAATTGCAGATGCTTCCGCAGTAACTGAGGCTGGAACTGCTACATCAATAATAACATTCGCACCCTCTTTTTTATTATTCCATTTGTCATGTCCTTCAACAGAAACAGTTTTCCCATCTGCTTCAATTAATGATTTCATTTTATTAACAAAACCCGAACCGCGGTTAATGATAGATTCTGATGTTGCATCTTGATTCATCGCACCAATTCTTACTGTTGAGGTAGCATTCGCAATTTTATCTTTGATTAATGCATATGTATTTTCTGCTGCTAATTCTCCTGCTTTGTAATTATCGGTAGAAGCGTTTGCGTAAATAGCTCCTTCTGGAGCGTTTGGAACACCAGAGTCAAAACCAATGATTGGAATCCCGGCATCCTTTGCGGCCTGAATCGCTTCGGTACAAGCTTCTGTACTAAGAGCAGCAAGACCAATTGCATCTGGTTTTAGATTAATTGCATTATTTAACATCTGTACTTGATCCGCAATATCACTTTCCGTATTAGGACCAACAAATTCAATTTTTGCACCTAATTCAGCTGCTGCTTCTTCTGCACCTTGCTTAACAGCCTGCCAGAATTGATGTTGAAATCCTTTTGATACTAAGTAAATAAATAATTCTCCGTCCCCTGCTTCCTCTGTTGCCTTTGCTGCGTTATCTGTTGCAGCTGGTGTTTTTGTAGTTTCTTGCGTTTTGTTTCCACAACCGGCTAACATAGTGACTACCATAACTACACTCAATAACACACTAAATACCTTTCTCTTCATACATAAATCCTCCCTTTTAGTTTTTCTTTCTTCTATTAACAACATCCGCAAATACGGCTGCAACTAATACAAATCCTGTGATAAATTGTTGATAGTGTGGCTGTAATCCGATAAACGGAAGCCCTGTCTTTAATACCGACATAATAAATACACCAATCAATGTTCCTGCAATTGTACCAAACCCACCACTCATGGAGGTACCACCAATAACAACCCCAGCAATTGCATCAAGTTCGAATCCTGCACCACCACCAGGTAATAATGTGGAATACACTGCTGCATATGCTACACCTGCAAGACCTGCAAAACTTCCCGAGAAGACATAAGCCAAGGTTTCCCATTTCACTACATTTACACCGGAAAGTCTTGTTGCTTCTTTGTTGCTTCCAAGTGCTAACATATAACGTCCTGGACGAGTATTATTCAAGATGACCGACATAATAATTGCCAATATGATTAATAGGATAAACCCGGTTGGAATAATTTTTGCATTTTCACCACTTCCAATTGTTACTTTGAAGATACTTCTGAACCAACCATCCGATTTGCTAGCCTGTGGCCAAGTTATACTTTGTGCCTTGGTATAAATGGAACCAAAACCTTTCGAAATCATCATTGTTCCAAGAGAAGCTATGAAGGGAGGAAGTCCCATAACCGAAACCATGAGCCCCGTACATAAACCAAAAAACATTCCAATTAAGACGCCTATTACTAAACACAAGGCAATCGGAAGCCCAGCTTTGGTTGCCAAAGAACCAGCAATCAGGGAAGAACATACAAGTACGGTACCAATAGAAAGATCAATGCCACCGGTAATGATTACAAAAGTAATACCAATTGCCATTAATCCTATGTAGTAAGATGCATCAAAGATGCTAACTACTGTTGTCCACTGTCTAAATGCTGGACTTGCTGCACTAAAAAACAGAATTAAACCAAGAAGAGCTAATACTGCAATTAATCTCTGTGTACCAATAGCTTTTACAATCAGATTATTTGTCAAAAAATTTACTTTTTTTTCTGTGTTTTTCATAATTACTTAACCCCCTGACTAATCTCTTAATGTTGCAGCCTGCATGATTGTTTCCTGAGTTGCATCTTCAATTGACAGTTCTCCTGTCTTTCTGCCTTCACACATAACAATAATTCTATCACTCATTCTAAGAATTTCTGTTAATTCAGAAGAGATCATGATAATCGATTTGCCTTCTTTCGCAAGTTCATTCATTAAATGGTAAATCTCACTCTTTGCACCTACATCAATACCTCTTGTAGGTTCGTCAAATATAAGAATATCACAATTACGAACAAGCCATTTTGCAACAACTACCTTTTGCTGGTTACCACCGGATAAGTTAATCACTGCGGTATCCACTGTAGGTGTTTTAGTTTTTAGCTTCTCTACATACTCTCCTGCTATATTTCTTTCTCGTCTTTTATTAATAAAGACACCTGACATGAATTTTTCAAGATAAGCCATAGTAGAATTTTCTGCAATGGTTTTATCTAAAATGATTCCGTAACGTTTCCGGTCTTCGGACAAATAACCGATTCCCGCCTTTACTGCATCCATTGGACTTTTTATAGTAACCTTTTGACCATTGATAAAAATAGTTCCACTATCTTTTTTATCTGCTCCAAACAATGCTCTGGCGGTTTCTGTTCTTCCCGCTCCCATCAGTCCTGAGAATCCTACTATTTCACCTTTCTTTAATTCAAAGCTTACATCCTTTACCATTTTACCAGCGTTTAAATGTTCTACTTTCAAAACATTAGGCGCATGATCAGGAACATTGCTTTTTACCTTTGGTTCTTCATAGATTACACGGCCGACCATCATGTTGATGATCTCATTTTTCGTGCAATCCTTCGTATTTAAGGTACCAACATATTCTCCATCCTGCATGACGGTTACTCGGTCAGTAATTACCTTGATTTCATCCAATCTATGAGAAATATAAACAATTCCCATATTTTTCGCCCTTAAATTCCTAATAATTTTGAAAAGTTCCTCAATCTCAGTTTCAGTAAGTGCAGCAGTTGGTTCATCAAATACAATTACCTTAGCATCTTTTAAAATCGCTTTTGCAATTTCGCACATCTGCTGTTTTCCGATGGTTAGATTTCCCACTACCTCATCCGGATCAATGTTAATATTAAGCTTTTCGAAAAGTTTTTTTGCTTCTGTACTCATTTTTTTGTCATTAATCAGCTTTCCATTCATTATTTCACGTCCGATAAAGATATTCTGCGCTACGGACAAATGGTTCATCATGTTTAGCTCCTGATGTACAATTGTAATTCCTGCATCTTGCGCATCTCTTGGGTTGGTATATTCAACTTCCTTTCCCTCGTATGTAATGCTGCCACTATCTTTTGAATAAATTCCAGTAAGAACCTTCATGAGCGTTGATTTACCCGCTCCATTTTCGCCAATGAGTGCATGAACTTCACCTTTTTTGAGTTCTAAACTTACTTGCTTTAAAGCATGTACTCCAATGAAGGATTTATCGATATCTTTCATTTTTAAAATTACTTCCCCCACGTTTTCACCCCATTCCTCCATTAAGTTTCTGCTTTCCTTACTATGCGAATATTATATGTCTACTTAGCAAATATTGTAATTCAATATCTTATAAAAAAAGGTTAAAAAACTACTGTTTTGTAGTTTTTTAACCTTTTTTTATTATGACCGTCAGTACAATTCTTTACTTCCATTAATTGGTATCCCATGATTGATTTCCGAGAAAGGGGAATAATAATTTTTGATTTTCTACGGTGTACATATTTTCTTTTGTAATTAATTCAGAGCCGGAATTCACATTTCTTTGCACATTTTTCCCTGTTACCACATTTACGGTCTGTTCAATCCCTAGATACCCCATGTTAAAAGATTTCTGGATAACAATTGCTTTAAATATACCTTCTTCTAATAATTCAACTTCTTCAATGGAACTGTCAAAACCAATCAGCTTTACCTGATCGGTAAGTTCCATATCCTTAATAGCCCTTGCAGCACCTACGGCAGAATATTCATTTAATCCTGCCACCATATTAATATCCGGATACTTCTCGAATAAATCTACTGTTAAATCATACGCTTTTTCGTATACTGAGTCGCAAAATACAACCTCCACAATTCGTTTTTCATCTGCTCCTAACGCATAACGAAGGCCCTCTTCTCTTTCAATTGCAGTTGAAGCCGTCTTAACATGGCCCACAATCGCTATCTTTGTATTTTCTTCCACTAACTCCTTCATACATTGTCCCATCTTTTCACCAGCTATAAAATTGTCCGTTGCAACAATGGCATCTTCAACCTCCTCATCTACAGAAGAATCAATAAAGATAAGCTTAATCTTATTTTGTACTACCTTTTTTGCCATTTCCGTTGTTTCTGTATAACTTGCTGGAGATAATGCTATGGCATCTGGATTTTGTTCAATTGCCCAAGCAATCAGTTCGTTCTGTCTTTGATGATTCTCTTCTGATTCTGGCGCAATAATTGTCAATTCCACATTGTATTCCTTTGCCGCCATCTTTGCTCCACCAATTAATGCTGACCAAAATTCATTGGTATCATCAATAACCTTTGGTATATAAATGATTCGAATGACATCGTCACTTTTTATGTTCTTAGTCACTGTAACTGTGATACAAGGAACTGCTATACAAAGCAAAATCAGTAAAACCAGCATATTTCTCTTGTTTTTTCTCATTTTGTTCTCCTTACACCTTCCTTTTAGGAATTGTTATGGTAGCCGTTGTTCCCTCACCCAGACTACTTTCATATGAAATACCATAGTTTTTTCCATAATACAGCTGTAGTCTCATCTGGACATTATAAACACCAACTCCGTTTGATTTGTAATTTACTTTATGCGTATCAAAAATATGCGCAAGCTCTTCTTCTGTCATTCCAATCCCATTATCACTAATCTTAAGTTCTATATAATTCTCGGAAGCAAACCCGCTAATACGTATCAAACCTTTCGTTTCTTTGAATTTAACCCCATGATAAATTGCATTTTCTACAATGGGCTGAAGAACTAACTTAACTATTTCTTCACAATAAATCTCTCTTGCCACATCAATTTCATATTCTAGCTTGTCCTTATACCTCATTTGCTGAATTGTCAAATAGCTTTGCATATAACCGACTTCCTGTTCTATGGTCACAACTTCATTATCATTACTGATACTTTGACGTAGCAATGTTGCCAGAGAAGACGTCATAAGCACAACTTCCTTCGTCTTATTTCCTTCTGCCATCCAAATGATAGAGTCTAATGTATTATAAAGAAAATGCGGATTAATTTGCGATTGTAAGGCTTTCAACTCACTCTTTCTCTTTTGTTTCTGTTCATGGATATTCTGCTCTATGAGATTTTGAATTTCCGCTGTCATAATATTAAAAGACTTACTTAAGCTTCCAATTTCATTATCTGCAATCACTTCTATATTAGCATTTGCAAAATGTCCCTGTTCTACTTCTTTCATCGACTCTTTCAGAACCTTAATCGGTTTCGTAATTTTAGCTGATAATATAACAGAAACTACCATCGCTGCCATCAATAACATGGTTGCAACCAGTACATATATAATCTGAGTTTTGGCTCTATTCTTCATAAGTTCTGAAGTATATACCGCTCCTACAATCGTCCACCCTGTTTTTTCTGATGTGGAAATCGTGTACAGTTTACTTTTTTCTCTTTCATTTGTAACAAAATAATTCGTTTTACTATTCATTACCTCCTGGATTTTTTCTGTCTTTAAACCGCTGTACAACAATTGCTGCTGTGGATGATAGATTACATTTCCCTCCTGATCAAGAATAAATACATAACCTTTTTTCCCTAGACTGTTGTTCTCACATAAATCATTAATAACATTATAATTCAAATCAATAAAAAAAATTCCTGAACGCTCGTTAGTATAGGGGTTTCGTATACTTCTGCTTAACGTAATAACCCATTTATAATTTTTCTTAATTAGGTTTTGGACATGTGAAGAAGATAGTGCCGTTCCATCTCCGTTCAAAACTGCATTTCGATACCAATCCAGATCAAACAGCGATACATATTCATTTAATTCATCCGACCCATCATTTACAACATTTCTTCCGTTATTTACGATAACTGCAATATTATAAATATCTTGACGTGCTTCCATAACAGTTTTAAACTGAGCTAAAATACCTTGATATAAATCCTCCCTTAATTCCACCGATTGATCTTCGTTGAATAAATACTCCCGAACATCACTGTTATGGGCAACTAAAGAAGAGATATTCTCCATGTAGTCAATATAAGAATCAATATCCATATTCACCTGTTCAATTAGCTGTGTGGTATAATCAATGGAATTATCTAACACGGTTCCTTCGGTATAACTTATGGATATCAGCAAAAATATAAGCAGTGCAAAAACGATCAAAGCAGAAAAGGAAAACAACATCGTAGTTCGAATACTTTTAAAATAAGGATACGATAAATCACGTTTTCTCATTCGTTTTACCATCCACTACCTCATCTCTCTGGCATATTTCGTCGGCGTTTTTCCCGTCACTTTTTTAAATGAAATACTAAAATAATGCGGATCACTGAATCCTACCCGTTCTGCAATTTCGTAATTCTTCAGATCTGTATTTTCCAACAATTCTTTTGCTTTCTGCATCCGTATTCCAATCAGAATGTCCATAAAGGTTTCACCCATCGCATTTTTAAAAATTGTACTAAACCGACTAGTACTAATACTCAGATACGAGCAAATCGAATTCAGATTTAAATCAGGATCTGCATAATTTTTCTCTATATAATCGATTGCACGCAAGGCATGTTTTTTACCAGTCGTATTTTTCTGGTTTTCCAGTTCATCTCCTACCCGGTAACAATAATCTCTCAATAATTCCATTGCTTGGGCAAACGTTTTAGATTTTACAATGTCCGTTAATAGTTGGTCTTTCATGGTATAAATCAGAGTTCCTATTAAATCAGAAGCCCGTAAAATATCAGTCAGTACCCCGACAATCTGTTGCAAATAAAGACAACTTCTATTCTTACTAACAAGCGACTGTTTTATGTTTTCCTGTATCTTTAGAAAAACTTCATCTATCTTAACTCTATCATTCCATTTGATTGACAAACTTAGTGCTTCCAACAAATCATCTATTGTAATATCCTGCTCAAGTTTATTCCCGATTTCCTCCATATCAATCATTCGGCCTTCACCGAGCAGATAACGATAGTTGATTGCTGTCTCTGCCTCTTCATATGATTTATAAATATTCTTTATGGCAGTAATGTACCTTCCAATTCCTATCGTAAGTCCTAGCTTAATAAATTGCTTTACCTCATTACTGATTTTAGAGCAAATTTTTATGACTGTCCGCTCAAATTCTCTTGGTTTATTGGTTTGAAATAATATCAGCACTTGGTTGTCATTTCCCTGACATACCACACCCGCATGATATAGTCTCACAATTTCATCACTTATATTATAGACAGCAAATGCCATTAATGCGCTTTGCTGCTGTGCACCTTCCTCTGCATCATAAATTTCCGAATAGAGATCAATCTCTAAAATAGCTACCCGATAATTAGAAGCCGCCAGTGTGATATGAGCTTCTTCTAGTTCTTTACGATTTTCTTCTTCCGTTCTATTTCCCATAATAAGATTTGTCAATACTTTTGACTTAATAATAATTTTATTTTGTTACAGTTCAGCCTAGTGGCTGAACCCATTACCAAAACACCGGCTAGAAG
>CAUQEW010000010.1:0-174893 GCA_963517115.1 uncultured Lachnospiraceae bacterium
AAGCAGCCTTGTCAGCCGGTCTACGCCAAAACGAATATATATACAGCTTTATTCAAGCCAAGTCTCTCGAGGAGACTTTTTCAGTGGCTTTCAATTTTTGAAGGGCAATTTTTAAATATATAATTTTTAAGTGAAATTTTATAGTAATTAAATCAATATAGCTAATTATTTTCTTACTACTCAACCATCCGATATCCTACACCAATTTCTGTAATAATATACTTCGGTTCTGCTGGGTTAGCTTCCAGTTTCCTACGGATATTAGCCATATTAACGCGCAGCGTCTGATTCTCATTGGTATACGGACCCCAAATTTCCTTTATGATAAAATCATGGGTTAATACTTTGCCAACATGCTTAGACAACAGGACGATTATTTTATACTCTATGGGAGTCAGATGGACATCTTTTCCTGCCAAGGTGATCGTCCGTTTTGAATAATCAATTTCAAGCTCACTAAGTATAAACTTTTGAGACTCTGAAACATTATTCTTTGTCAATTTTAGGTTATGCCTGAGGGCAGTACGTATCCTGGCTAAGAGTTCTGACGGCCCAAAGGGTTTTGTTACATAATCATCCGCCCCTAAATCAAGAGCTTCGACTTTCTCACGTTCATGCCCCCTGGCGGATACAACGATTACCGGAATGCTGTTCCAGGAACGGATGGTTTTTAAAACCTCAGTCCCGTCTATATCCGGTAATCCCAAATCAAGCAGGATAAGGTCCGGTACATGGGAAGCCGTCATGGAAATGGCTTCCTTCCCGTTACCGGCTTTTATGACATTATAATCATTAGCAATTAAAATGGCAGAAATAAAATTACAGATGTATTCATCATCTTCAACGATTAAAATCATAGCTTTATTATCCATTACTTTCACTATCCTCCATAGGCAGAACAAACCGAAAAATTGCACCACCTGTTGCTTTATTCAACGCTTCCATTTTCCCATGATGTGCTTTTATGATTGACATACATATGGATAACCCAATACCCATACCTCTTGAGGAATCAGAGCTTCTTTTCCCATTTGGCACAAAGCTTTCAAAAAGATAAGGGAACTCCTCTGCCGGAATTCCTTCCCCATTGTCTGCAACTTCAAAAACTGCCTCATTGTCGTTCTTTTTCACAATCACTTCTATGGCAGCAGTTGCCGGCGTATGCTTAATTGCATTTTCTACTAAGTTAATAAGGACCTGGGAAATTAAGGTTCCATCCATTGGAACTACTAATAATTCCTCCGGTACTTGCACAGATATATTATGGTCAGGAAATCTTTTTCGGATACGGCTGATGGCTTCTGCTACAATTTCCTCTGCCGCTTCCGGAGTTTTTACAACATTCATTGTGCCTTCATTGATACGGGTTATGGAAAGAAGATTTTCCACCATACGTATAAGCCACTGAGAGTCCTCCTTAATATTAGAAATTAGTTTATTGCGGGTTGCTATATCCAGATCTTCACCACTCTCTTGGATAACGGAGCTTGCACCCAGGATTCCGGTAAGAGGGGTACGAAGATCATGGGAAATAGACCTCAAGAGATTGCTTCTCATCTTTTCCTTTTCAGACTCTACCAGAATGCGCCGCTGTTCATCTGATAAATTCTGACGTTCCAGGGCCATTGCAATCTGGGAAGCTATCATTCGCAAAAATTGCCGACTATTATGATTTAAGAGGCCCTTGGTACAAGAAATACCAAGAACTCCAAGTACCCTGCCCTGTGAAACAATCGGCATATAAAACCCTCCTGCACCCATTAAGGTATCGGTTCCTGCTCCGGCACGTTTTTGATTGACATATACCCAGTGTACAACCGCTCTTTCATCCTCCATAAGCATATAAGAAGCATCCTCATCTGTAGGCGACTTCAACAGGGTACCGGTGTCCCCCTGTGCAGGATCTTCCGTATAAAATATAACGGATTTGTTAAACAGGTTTGTAATGTACTCATTGGTAAGGGCAACTATATTCTCAAGGCCTCGAGTTACCAGAAGCTTTTTGTTAATTTCATATAATACTTCCGTCCGCCGCTCTCTACTTGCTGCAAGGATTATCTGTGTTTTAATACGGGCGGTGAGTGCACTGGTAATAAGGGCCACCAGTAGCATGATTATAAAAGTAATGTAATAGCCGGGTTGAATGGTATAAAATGTATAATAAGGTACGGTAAAAAAGAAATTAAAAGTTAAAACACTTAATACGGAAGTTATAATACCATAAACATATCCTTTTGTAATACGGGATACGATAAGCACAGATAAGATATATACTGTGATTACATTCTGATCCCCTATATCAGAACTGCGAAGTCCCAGTGAAATCAAAGTAGCAACTACTAACAGTCCAAAAGTTTTAAAAGTATCTTCCCAGGAAAAATATAAGTTTTTTCCCCAGATTTTCTTATGCTTAGAGTAAGACCTGCGGGTTGTGCTTCCGGGAATAATATGAATCTCAATACTTGGTAAAAGGGATATCAGTTTATCTTCAAAATCCATTTCAAATAAATTTTTTATTGTCTTTTTATTTCTGCTTTTCCCAATAACAATATTAGTAATTCCTGAGACTTTTGCATATTCAGATACTATATTGGCTATGTCATAACCGCTGAAGGTTACTATCTCCCCTCCTAGTTTAGCGATTAGCTCCATATTGGCCTTTATATTTTTTTGCTGTATTTCATTTAAATTATCATCTTCGACATTTTCCACATATAGTGCTGTCCAAGGTGCATGAAAAGCTTCTGCTGCCCTGGCCGTCCACCGGATGCATTTTGCAGAAGAGGGAGAGGGACCAAAACATACCAGGAATTTAATATTAGCCATTTTTTCAGACATACTCCGCTCATTCTGATTTTCATAGCTGATTCTGTCTGCAGTTTTACGCATGGCAATTTCACGGAGTATCCTAAGATTTTCCTTCGTAAAGAAATTCTGCATTGCGGTCTGTGCCCTGTCCGGCTTATATATTTTTCCTTCTTTTAAGCGGTTTAACAATTCCTCTGGGTCAATATCGATTAAAACAACCTTATTGGCACGGTCAAATATATAATCTGGTACGGTTTCCCGAACGGTAACTTTTGTTATATCTTCCACTACATCATTCAGGCTTTCAATATGCTGTACATTAACCGTGGTATATACATCAATACCTGCATTTAATAATTCTTCAATATCTTGATACCGTTTTTTGTTCCTTACCCCGTCTGGATTAGTGTGGGGCAATTCATCTACTAAGATTAGTTCCGGTTTTCTTTTTAACGCCTCATCTAAATCAAAATCTTTTAATTCAATATTTTTATATTTTATACTTTTGGGCGGAAGTATAGGTAAACCCTTTAAAAGCGCAATGGTATCCGGACGGGTATGGGGTTCCACATATCCAACTAATACATCTACTCCAAATTTTTGCTGTTGCCCAGCATCATCTAACATTGCATATGTCTTACCTACTCCAGCCGCATATCCAAAGAATATTTTAAGCCTTCCCACCTTGCCCTGCTGTTGTTCCTGTATTTCTTCCAGAATACTGTCCGGATTAGGACGTTTTTCCAAATCCACCATTTTATACCACCTCCTTATCTTCCATAGTAGTATCCAAAACTACGTTTCAGATACTACCTTTATGTCACATTAAACATATAATATTTATATTTATAATAATCCGTCAAGTGCCATATTTACTTTTAGAACATTGACTGCAGGTTCACCAATAAAACCAAGAAATCTTCCCGTTGTGTATTCATTGATAATATCCTTTACGTCTTCTTCCGTAATACCTCTTTCATTAGCAATCCGTACAGCCTGATACAAAGCAGCCTCAGGGGAAATGTAGGGATCTACGCCGCTGCCGGAAGCCGTAACTAGATCCATGGGAATATCTGCAGTATTATTCGGGTCAAAATTATGCCACCATTCGATACGCTCCTGAACTAATTTCTTTTGTTCCTCACTCATAGGGGAAAGATTGGTTGTACCTGACGGTCTCCCAATCAGATACTCTTTTTTCGTAAATTCCTGCGCAATTAATTCTGAACCATAATTTTTTTCTGTCCCATCTTTTAAGGTTACCGTCAGTATACTACCATTTGCCTGATTAGGAAAGATTAACTGTGCAATTCCTGTTATAACCCCTGGATAAATCACCCCACAAAGAATCGTTAAAATAATAAACGAAAAAAATGCAGGTTTTAATAATTTCATTATTTTATTCATAGTTTTCACCTCACACTAGACCGCAAGCGGTTAAAAGTATATCTATTAATTTAATAAAAATAAAAGGAGCAATTATTCCACCTAAACCATAAATCAACATATTCCTTTGCAATAGCTTTCCTGCCGGTAATTCACGGTATTTTACACCCTTTAGGGATAGCGGAATAAGTGCAACTATAATTAATGCATTATATATGATTGCCGAAAGGATGGCACTTGTAGAATTCGTAAGTCCCATAAAATTAAGGGCTGTCAGCTGTGGATATATACCAAAAAATAATACCGGAATTATGGCAAAATATTTGGCCACATCATTTGCCACACTGAAGGTAGTAAGCGCACCCCTGGTCATTAACAGCTGTTTGCCGATTCTTACGATGTCAATAAGTTTGGTAGGACTTGAATCCAAATCCACCATGTTACCTGCCTCCTTGGCTGCCTGGGTTCCAGTATTCATGGCAACGGCAACATCTGCTTGCGCCAGTGCCGGTGCATCATTGGTACCATCCCCTGTCATTGCAACTAAATGTCCCTTGGACTGATAATCTCTTATCAGCGCTAATTTTGCTTCCGGAGTAGCTTCTGCCAGAAAGTCATCCACACCTGCTTCTGCCGCTATAGCTGCTGCAGTCATAGGATTATCACCAGTTATCATGATGGTTCTAATACCCATCTTCCGTAAATCATCAAACCGTTCCTTAACACCATTCTTAACAATATCCTTTAAATAAACAACTCCAAATACCTTATCATTTTTAGCTACCACAAGGGGAGTACCACCGGCCTCGGCGACTTTCTTTACAATTTGTTCACATTCATCAGGGTATATACCGCCCTTTTGCAATACATAGGCTTTCACTGCTTCTGCAGCACCCTTCCTAATCTCATTTCCTTGATAATCAATTCCGCTCATTCTGGTTTTGGCGGTAAACTCTACAAAGTTAGCCTGAAGTTTTGAGATATCCCTGCCGCGGAGATTGAATTTCTCCTTTGCCAAGATTACAATACTTCTTCCCTCAGCGGTTTCATCTGCAAGGGAGGAAAGTTGTGCAGCATCTGCAAGTTCTTCTTCTGTGACTCCTTTTATGGGTATAAACTCACTTGCCTGCCTGTTGCCAAGAGTAATTGTACCAGTTTTATCCAATAATAGGACATCCACATCACCTGCAGCTTCAATTGCACGGCCACTCATTGCAAGAACATTCGCCTGATTTAAGCGGCTCATACCTGCTATTCCAATAGAAGAGAGGAGTGCACCAATAGTTGTGGGAGCCAGGCAAACCAGCAGTGCTATCACATTTGTAATTGAAATTGCAGCGCCGGAACTGACCTGACGGCTTACAAAACCTGAAAAAGGTAACAAAGTAGCAGTTACAACAAGGAAAATAATAGTCAGGGTAACCAGTAATATTTGTAAGGCAATCTCATTGGGAGTTTTTTTTCTGGAAGCTCCTTCTACCATGGCTATCATTTTATCCAAAAAGCTTTCGCCGGCTTCCGTAGTAATTTCAATAACAAGCCAGTCAGATAGTACTGACGTTCCTCCGGTAACAGCACTCCGGTCACCACCGGATTCCCGGATAACCGGTGCAGATTCTCCTGTTATGGCACTCTCATCCACCGAAGCTGCTCCATCAATTACCTCTCCATCCATAGGTATTTGTTCACCGGCTTTCACATAGACGATATCTCCTTTTTTTAACGTACTGGATATTACCTCTGTAAAATCCTCAACATTGGAGGCTTCTTTTAATTTCTTAGCTTTTACATCCTTTCTTGCACTTCTAAGACTGTCAGCTTGTGCACGACCCCGTCCCTCTGCAATAGCTTCTGCAAAATTCGCAAATAATACGGTAAACCACAATATAAGTGCTATGGTCAGGGTATATCCTGAACTTTCATCTTTTACTCCTGCAAAGGACAAGAAAAACAAGGCTGTTGTTAATATTGCTCCTATATATACTACTAGCATGACCGGGTTCTTTACCTGAACTTTCGGTGCAAGTTTTATAAATGACTGATAGATTGCATCCTTTAAAATATTTATATTAAATCCTTTTTCTTTCATTCAGACCACCTCGATTAACGTGTTGTAAAGTAATCAGCTATCGGACCAAGAGCTAAAGCCGGTAAATAACTAAGCGCCCCAATTATAAGAATAACCAAAATTAATAATCCGACAAACATAAAATTACTTGTTGATAAGGTTCCTTCACTAACAGCAACTGATTTTTTCCTGGCTAAATTACCCCCAAGAAAAATTACTGCAGCCATTGGAATAAAACGGACCAACATCATTATGATACCACCTGTAATATTGGTAAATACCGTGTTTGCAGCAAATCCTCCAAATGCACTCCCGTTATTATTTCCCATGGAAGAGAATGCATACAGTATTTCCGAAAATCCATGGGCTCCGGAATTGGTTAGCCAGCTTGCTGCATCCGGCATTATAACGGCAGCAGCAGTACCGAGTAACGTTAAGAGCGGGGGAGCAAGGACAATGAGACATACCATCTTCATATCAAAAGGTTCAATCTTTTTACCCAAGTATTCCGGAGTCCTGCCTACCATTAGGCCGGCTATAAATACAGTAAGAAGAACAAAAGCCAACATACCGTAAAGACCGCTTCCAACGCCGCCAAAGATGATTTCACCAAGCTGCATCAGAAACATGAGTACCATTCCTCCAATCGGGGTAAAGCTGTCATGCATGGAATTAACGGAACCGTTGGAGGCAGCCGTGGTTGCAGTACCCCAAAGAGCAGAGGCTCCAACGCCATGAATGACTTCTTTCCCTTCCAGGTTTCCTGATACTGTAACTCCTGTAAAATCAGGTGCAAGGTATTGTTCGCTGATATTTACAATGAAAAGGGAAACAATAAAGAAAATTAACATAACCGCATAGATTGATATTCCCTGCTTTCTGTCTTTTACCGCTTTTCCAAAGGTGACACAAAGAGCTGCCGGAATCAGTAATATAGACAAAAGCTGTATAAAATCAGAAAATGGGGTAGGATTCTCAAAGGGATATGCCGAGTTGAGGCCAAAAAATCCGCCCCCATTGGTACCCAGCTGCTTAATTGCTATCTGGCTTGCTGCAGGTCCTAAGGGTATCGTCTGAGCAGCACCGCTTTCTAGTTCTACTACTTCTTTATAGGGACTTAAAGTCTGTACAACACCTTGTGATGCTACCAAAATTGCAACTATAAGGGATAGTGGCACTAATATATAGAGAATAATCTTAGTTAAATCACTCCAGAAATTACCGATGGAATTGTTCTTCTTCCTGATAAATCCCCGGATTAAGGCAAATAATACTGCAATTCCCACTGCGGCAGACACGAAATTCTGAACCGTCAGGCCTAGCATCTGGGAAAGGTATGACAGTGTGGTCTCACCGGAATAAGCTTGCCAGTTCGTATTGGTGGCAAAACTAGCAGCCGTATTAAAAGCCAAATCCCATTTAACCCCTTTAAAACCCTCAGGATTAAAGGGTAAAATCCCTTGCAACATTAATAATAACCAGAGAAGAATAAAACCTATTGCACTAAAGCTTATTACACTAAATGTGTATTTTTTAGCATTCATTTCTTCATCCTGGTGAACTCCTATAAGCTTAAAAATTCCTTTTTCAACCGGTAATATAATACGGGTTAAAAATACTTTCTCTCCTGTCATAACCTTATAGATGTAATTACCCAGGGGAATAGAAAGCCCTACTAACAGGATTAAGTAAAATACATCTAATATTAAAATATAATTCATAATTCCTCACCTCTGAATAAGACATAAAATAGATAAATAAGCAAAGCAAAACCAATAATACCTGTGACAGCTAAAACGACTCCCAATTTAATTACCTCCTATTTATTAATTACTTTGGCTAAATGCCTCTAATTGATTTGGTAAAAATTAGCCCTTTCAATTATTGTGTATCAGTTATATAGAAAATATAACAAAAAAAGTATAAATATAGTGTTTATAAAAACCCTTACCATATAAAGATTGTGTTAAGATAACTCTCCTCAAGATAAAATTATAAAGCAAATAAAAAAGAGTTTCTAAAATGTATCCTAAAATACAATTTAAAAACTCTATTTATAGTTCGGATGTCAAAATCTCACCAAATTGGGTTTTTGACAACCTACCCTAGAATTGGAAGTAACCCATTTTCAATTCTATAAAGATCATGAATGCATGTATTAGCGGAGGCATTGCAATCATAAAGCTGATCATAAGTAAATCCGTTTTTGCGGAATATTTCATTCATTTTCAGAATTAAATCCCAGTGCCACTCAGGCTCAGGACTTCTATGGTTCTCAAGTTCCGATCCTGGATTCGGGCACCACGCACCTGCAAAACAGATTATTCCTTTTGAGGCCAGATATTCAACGCCTTCCAAGGTAGAACGTTTTGGTTCAATACCGGCCACAATATTGGAACGCACCTTGCCATGCCCAAACACTTTCGCTGCATGCTCAAGTGATGCTTTCCAATTTTCCCAACCACCACTTAATTGTTCTTTACCCGGGCAGATACTTTTAAAAATATTTTTATCCCACAATTCAATATTGATTGCTAAAGTGCGGTAACCTGCCTCTTTGTATCGTTCAATAATTCCATGATCTTCTGGTGCTCCAATTACTGCTGTTCCATTAAAATCAAACAATCCTGTTTCCTGCTGTATTGCATCGGCAACATCAAAATAATAATCCATTTCACGATGTTCCGGTACAAATCCTCCAGTCAAGGTCACGTGATGCCTGCCTGGTTCTTTATAAGCAAGATTCACCGTTTCCGCTATTTGCTTTGGATACTTCCATTGTATTCCTTCTACCTCAGCATATGTATTTTTTGTTGCATTAATATTGCAGTATAAGCAATCTAGTCCTTTTTCCTTTAAATGGCACTCGTTGCTATAGGTTACAAATACCACCCCTTCATGATTATAGACTGCGATATTCTTCATTTGTACACCATCGCTGGTTTTGTGTTGATAATAGTCAGGTCTTTCTAAAAAATCAATGTCAAAAACTTTATTTCCATTTTCAGTAAGAATAAACGATTCTTTATCATATCCTATGGAGAATCTGGATTTTCGATAGGAATTAAAGGGAAATAAGAAACCATTGGGTGATCGAAAACCTGCCGGATGTGCGATACCAGCATGAGGTTCTTTGTCATATTCAAACATACCGTGTACCTCTTCCTGATACTTTCCTCCAAGGTCTGCATTTTTTAATAAATCATTGACTTCCTTCGTAATTTGGATGCCCTCAACATTAATCTCATTCTTTAAACGTACTTCTTCATATAAATTGTCTTTCAAACTCATTTTTACACTCCTTCTCTTTTAGAAATAAAATTGATTAATCAAATTTTTGGTTATCAGTGATTCCGTAACGTTGTAGCACTACCTTTCCAACCAACCGTATCAGTCGGTCAGACAAATATCCCATAAGACCAAGGGTTAATAAACCAACAAAAATCCAGTCTGTACGAAAATATAATCTTGAAGTATAAATCAAAAACCCGATTCCTTCTTTTGCTGCCAGCATTTCTGCTGCAACAATGGAAGTAAACGCTCCACCTAGTGCCAATCGAATACCGGTAAAAATATAAGGGACAGCTGAAGGAATCAGCACGGAATAAATAATCTGAATTTCCGATGCGCCAAGAGATCTCGCTGCTTGAAGCCTTGTTTTATCAACACTGAGTACTCCTGTAATAGTATTAATTAAGAGTACAAATATTGTTGCATACATAATTAGTACGACTTTGGATTTTTCGCCTGCACCAAACCACATAAGAAACAATGTCAAAAATCCAATTGCCGGAATAAACCGTAGAAAATCAATAAACGGCTCAAATATGCGGCGAAGTATCTTGATGCGTCCAATTAAAAGACCAATTGGAATAGATATTAACATACCAAATACCCATCCCAACAATACTCTTTGAGAACTAATAAGAATATATTTGATTAATGTTCCATCTAAAATAATTTCCTTTGCACCTATAAGGGTTTCAATTGGACTTGGGAGAAAATCCACTGTATTATACAATGAGGCAATTCCCCATATTCCAAATAAGAAGACCCAGGTTAGAATACCCTTATTCGCTAAAAACCAGACACTTCTTTGGAGGGTATTCCATATACGGAATAGAACCTCATTTCCCTTTTTATCTTCTTTTACAACTACCTTTCTACTTACTTTATTGGCTTTTACTGCTTCAACAACTGTATCCATGTGAGATTTTCCTTTCCTCGGTTTTATTAATGAAATAAAAACAGAATTAAATATTTGCACCAAAATCAAAATGACCCTGCACCTGCCCATATAATTCTCCAAATTCGGGAGATGTGATTTTTCTAGGATAAGGCAAATCCACATCATAGATTTTATAAATATTTGCCTCCGGAGCCACTGACATAATACTAATTCTTTGCCCTAATAGAATAGCTTCTGTAATATCATGTGTCACAAAAATTATAGTTTTCTTAGTCTGCTGCCAAATCTTAACTAATTCTATCTGCATAATTCTTCGTGTATGTGCATCCAAAGCTCCAAATGGTTCATCCATAATTAAAATTTCCGAATCATTTGCAAGGCTTCTTGCTATCTGTACCCTTTGCTTCATTCCTCCTGATAATTCCTTTGGATATTTGTTCTCATGGTTTTCCAATCCCACTAGCTTAATATACTCAGAAGAAATCACCCTACGGTCCTTCGCGGTAATGCCCTTCATTCGTAGACCGTATTCAACATTCCCTCTCACGGTTAACCATGGAAATATTGCAGAATCTGCATTTTGGAACACTACCCCTCTATCCCGACCCGGCTTTATAATTTCTCTACCATCTATCGTAATACTTCCCTCCGATTTTGGAATGAAACCTGCAATAATATTCAGTAATGTAGATTTTCCACATCCACTTGGACCAAGCAGAATATGAAACTCCCCTTCCTTAATTTCCACATTAACATCTGTGATAACATTATGGCTGTCTTTACTGTCATTATAATTATCTGTATACCTCTTTGATACATGATTAATACGAATCCCTGTTTCTTTCATCTCACCCATTTTATACCCAGCCTTTCTCGTTTTGAGCTCTATTCTTTACCTCTTCCAATAAGAAAGAGTAGGTTCTGAAACTCTCACAACCTATTTTTTCAGATGTTTTCTATACTGAGCAGAAAACCTCACTTCCATTTTCGTGATATTATAGGTATGTTTTTATGCAGACCGTCCGAACGCAGTGAGGGAAAGGCAAGTAAAAACATATCTATAATAGACAGAAAATGTTCACAACCTATATTCAGTATAGAAAATATCTTCTATAAATTAAATTGGTTTCCGAACCTGAAATTATTACTCTTTATAGGTAATAACATCCGGGAAAACTGCTTGTAAAGGGTTCAGATAGATATAATCTTTTACATTAAAGTCATATTTAATTAACTTGTTTTCAATGGACCATTTTGTAACTCCATCTATCTGGTCTACATCTTCTTGGGTCAACCGAATATCAAATTCTACATCTCCCATTGTCTTAGCAATATTTTCCACTGGAATACTGAAATTATCTTTAACAATTTCTGCTGCTTCGTTACGATCTGCATTAATTGCATCTACTGCTTCCTTTAAAGCCTGTAATAATCGCTGGATTCCCTCTTCATTTTGTTCCAGATAACTCTTCTTAAGCCATATAAATCCCTTTGGTGCAAACCCAATAAGATTATAGTCTCCAAGACTTCTTCCTCCCAGTTCTACCACCTGATCTCTGATATCACCACCTGCCCAGATGGCATCTGCCTCACCTGATTTTACAATTGCCAATGACTCCGCCGTACTGCTGATATAAAGAGGGTTTACAGAACTTGGATCGATGCCATATTGTTCATAGGTCTGAGCCCAAACATATTCATTTACCGTTCCTTTTTGTACAATCACAGATTTTCCAGCCAAATCTTCAACTTTTTGGATGCTGTCATCTAATACATACAGATTTGATCCAGTCAGTTTATTTCCTGCAAGAAAAGAAATAAGCTGCAACTCACTTGCTCCTCCTAGACGGCTTACTGCAGCAAAGTCCATTCCTTCACCTAAATCTGCCTGATCAAGCTGCACTGCATTGATTGTGTCAATTCCGTAAGCATAAACCTGGAACTCTGCCTCAATATTGTATTTCTCTAATATCCCTTTGTTTTGTGCAACCCAGAATGGATATGCGAATGTTCCGGAATCCACTGCAATTCTAATCTTAAAGGGCTCTGAGTCTTCTGCAACAGTTGCTGCTTCTGCTGCCACAGAAGTTTCATTTTCGCTATCATTCAAAACTACTGCTTGTGTCTCAACTACATCTTCCTTATTTTTAGCTCCACATCCGGTAAACATGCTTATTGCTAAACTCATAACTAATAAAAATACTATAACTTTGCTTTTTCTATTATTCATACAATAATCCTCTCTCATTTATTATTGTTCAATTGTTTCTATTAACAAAATAATTGGCTTATGTTCTATTTGACCACTTGTATTAGTGGACGCATTCACTGCGTCATCATCTGCTAAGTCAGAAAACGTGCGTAATGCTACAAAGTTTACCTCCTTTATAGTTGCTACTTGAGCGACAGCGGCTGATTCCATGTCAAATGCAATCGGATTAAATTCTTTTCGAATCTCATTTTTCTTATCTGTACTCTGCAAGAAAAAATCTCCTGTTGCAATTTTACCTGTAAAATAGGAAAACCCTAATTGCTCTGCTACTATTTCAAGTTGCTTAATTACTTCTCTTGGACTTTTATTAATGATCGGTCTATTTTCAGCAAAATAAGGTGTGAAATCCACTTGAATATAATCGTCCCCGATAACAAGATCACCCCTTTTAGCATCATCAATCATAGCTCCTGCGTATCCAACATTTACGATTAAGTCTGGTTGAAACTCCAATATAATTTCTGCTGTTTTGTAAGCAGCATTTACCTTTCCAACACCCATAATTTGAGCAGTTATAATCAATTGTTTCTTTTTATTTTCATATGTTACCTCATTAACCTTTTCCCAATTTTCTCTCTTTTTTAAATATTCATGCAGATAAGAAATTTCAATTTTCATAGCACTTACAATTGCAATTCTTTTCATGATTTGCCCTTCTTTCTTGGGAATATTGATAAAAATAACCAGAGACTATAAAATATCTGTCCTTTTATAATCTCTGGTTTTCCAGTCGATTTCATATTTAATTTCACTTAAAACATCAACAATAATCTCCCCTGTATCCTTCATTTAAAAATTTTAATCTGCATAACGCCATACTTTTTCCATCCTTTCTATAACAAATATTATAAAATGGTATCTATTGGATTCGAACCAATAATCTAGGTTTTGCAGACCCTTGCTTTTCCCCTTAGCTAAGACACCATGTATTATAATTTATCCTATAATTTGTTTTCTACAAGCATACAACTTATGTCTTCCATTGCATTAACCGCTCCCTGGTACCCGACATCACTTTTTCCAATAATGACTTTTCCAAATGCAGGATAAGATATAATATAATTAGGAATGTTCCGCTTTTTTGCTATTGCATTTTCAAGTCCGCTTCCAAAAATGATCTCTGCTTCTGTATTTGCAATAATTTTATCAATTTCTCTTCCGTCCTTAGCAAAAAATACATCTGAAGCAAGTTCCTTTATCGACTCATTTGGTGCTTGTTTTCCTGCTTCTCCTGTAAAATCTGTTATGATAGCAGCTTGAACTTCCATTCCAAAATACTGTGTCAGAAATCTCCCGTATCGAAGGACTGTACTTTCATCGCCTACAATTACTGTCTGTCTTTGAAAATCATAATCATAGTAATACTCCGCTATCTGTGACAGTGCAGAGGTAAATCTCCCCTTTTCCTCTGCAAGATATTCTTCCGTCTTTGTCTGATCAATATCTAATTTTTCTGCTATTTTCTTTATAAATTCTTCAATATACTCCACCCCAAGTCCAAGGTCATTTACATATACATAGGAAGTTCCATATAATTTTTTTAATTTTTCTGCTGCTTTTAATCCCCATTTTGAAACTACAATATTGAGATTAGCAGTCGGCACTTTTCTCCAATTATCCACTCCTTGCTTATATCCAAATAGCTTATTGACCTTTATATCAAGATTTTTTAAAATTCTCTCAATCTCATTCAGATTACCTTGCCAATAGATATCTTGTTTTGGAAGGATGCCAAAAATATTAACAAGCCTTTTTTCCTTTTCTACTTCCTCTTCTGTTTCCACTTTTCTTATATTGGGAAGTTGTGAAATAATTGCATCTACGACACCTTCATATCCAATATGCTGATCGCCTTTAAATCCCGGAGCTTTATAATATATTGCATTCTCACCTTGATCAACAATCTCTTGTGTCATGGAAATTATGTCATCGCCGACCATTTCCGCTGCACACCCTGCTAATGTTACATATAGATCTCCACTTAATACTTTGACCGTATTCTTGATCTGTTCACGAAGTCGTGAGGTTCCACCAAAAACAATTTGTTTCTCATATATATTGGAATTCGGAATAGAATAACCGGTTAGATATCCTGCACCATTACCACCCGCCTTGTTCGCAATATAATTTTGAAGCCCACAGCCCGGAGTAGAATGCAAAATCGGAACGACGCCATTAATTTCTGTCAAAGTCTGCAATGCACCCTGTAGATTACAACCGTATCTGCTTCTTTCTATACTTTCCGGCATTCTATTTCACCTCCTGCTTAATATACCAATTTGTACTTCTCTTTAGCCATGCTTCTTTATATGGTGTTTTTGTATTCTCAGATAAATAGTCACTGAAATTTTTTCCTCTTTGTGCCCTTTTTATGGTTTTTATAAATTCTATGATTCCTTGATAACCGTATAATATTTTATTCGTTACTGAAATTGGAAGTATCCCTAGTGATGTAAGCCATGCTGCCTTTCCACTATCACCAATATAATAATCTACCTTATTCTTTGAAAGTATATTAGCAAGTTCAAATAGCTGTCCGTCTCCAACCCCTACAAATACCTCTTTTTCAAATTCTTTCAGATTACTCTTATTTAAATCATCAATATGGCTTACGGTAACCCCAACTAATTCTCCACCCAATTCTTCGATCAACCCTGCTATGGAAACTGCTTGTGATGTATTTAGATCCACATATACTTTCGCTCCGCTAAATGGCTGATGACAAGTATATTTTTCTACTCCTTTTTCTTCTAGAAGAATCAGTGCTTCTACTTTATCTTCTATTGATAACAATTTCCCCAATTCGGTAAGCCACAACGCAGTAGCATTTGTTCCAATCGGTGCTAACGTTTTCACATAAGGAACTCCCGCCTTTTCCTTCAAACCTTTTAGCAAAACATCTGCTTCATCAAGGTTAAGTGCAATAGACACTTTTGCCAAACCTGCTTTTTCTATGTCATCGATTGAAGAAAACTGTGGAATTACATTTACATTTAAATCAAGCTTCTTTAGAAGACGTGTAATTTCATCAATTGATTTTTGATTTTCTGATATGCTGATTAAATTAATAAAGTCTTCTTTTTCCTCTGTTTTCTTTACAACGTATTTTGCAATTCCATGGAGTACGATATCAATCCCATTGATCGGAGCTTTAGATTTAAATCCATCCGTATAAATAGAAATTATCTTAACCTCCAACTCCTCTTGAAGTTCCAAAATAACAGAATTTATATCATCATTATTAATTGCCACAACCGGAGTTCCCACAACAAAGATTACCTTCGGTTTATACTTCTTATAGGCCCGTTCTACCGTTTTACGAAGCTTTTCATCTCCACCCATAATGGTATCCCGTTCATTCAGATTAGTGGAATACCAGATTGTTGCTTCTCCATTATCATAATAATATCCCAGCTCAGCTGCACAACAGCCAATTGCTCCATGAACAATTACAACCGCATCTTTAATTGTACTAAGCAGCTTTAATGCTTCCAAAATCTCATCTTTACTGCTCTGTGAGAAAGTTCGAATCCTCTGTCTGATTTCCGGTACACTTACATCATCCCTAAGTGTTTCATTTCTTCCATAATATGCCGTAATCGTACTAAGACGTTTTTCTCTGGATATCACTTTTCTCTCATCTAACAATCCCATTACAATCCTCCCAGCTCTCCTTGTTTGTTTTCACCGTCAAAGCGGATATTCGCAATCCGCTTCGCTACTTACTTATAAGGTTAAATACCCGCTGCTCCCGTCAACACTCCGGTCTCTATATCATAGATTTTATCTCCCCATTCTCTTGCCCAATCCTTTAGTTCAGACACACCAAGTGAATTTGGTATTACTAAATCTTCACTTTCTGCTATGTATTTAGCAAGATTTCGATAAATATTTGCATGAGGATCTTCTGGGTGTGCCTCGATTACTGTTTTGCCAAATAATTCACTTTGGGATACTACTAAGGATCTTGGTATATATCCAACTGTTTTAGTTCCTGTCCTTGCAGTAAAATCATCAATAATCGCCTTCGAATATCCAGCTGATAATCCATTTCCAATCACTCCTCCAAGCTTTGCCCCTCCGGAAGGTGCATACTTGTTAATTGCCTTAAATAAATTATTTGCTGCATAAATTGCCATAAAATCAGAGGAACTTACTACATATGCTCTATCTGTAATACCATCTCGAATTGGTACTGCAAAACCACCACAAACAACATCACCTAATACATCATATAATACATAATCCGGTTTGAATTCTTCAAATAGATTTAATTCCTGTAGTAAGTTTACCGCTGCATTAATTCCACGACCTGCACATCCAACCCCGGGAACCGGACCACCGGATTCAATACATAAAACTCCTTTAAAACCAACAACTGATATATCCTCTAAATGAATTTTCTTCCCTTCTCTTAAACTATCCAATACAGTAGGAAGATAATTGTTTCCTCTTAAGGTATTTGTAGAATCACTTTTGGGATCACATCCAATTTGAATTACTTTATATCCTGCCACAGCCAGAGATGCACTGATATTGGAGGTTGTAGTCGATTTACCAATCCCTCCTTTACCATAAATTGCTATGTGCTTACCTATTTTTTCACTCATTATTTTCATTCCTTTCGGGTCTTAATACTTTATTATAAGAAAATTTCATTCTTTATAATAATTTCTTGATTTCCTCCACCCTATCAAGCTGCTCCCAAGGAAATTGCACATCGACTCTCCCAAAATGTCCATAAGCTGCAGTCTTTTTATAGATCGGTTTTCTTAAATCCAAAGCATTAATAATTGCTTCCGGTCTTAAATCAAAAACTTTTTCAATAATGTCCACAATCTTAGCATCCTCGTATTTTCCTGTTTTAAAAGTTTCAACCGCAATGGATACTGGTTTTGCAACACCTATAGCATAAGCTAATTCAATTTCAATTTTATCGGCTACACCTGCTGCTACTAAGTTTTTTACTACCCACCTTGCTGCATAAGCAGCAGAACGGTCTACTTTGGTTGGATCTTTTCCCGAGAAAGCTCCGCCACCGTGTCTTCCTGTTCCACCATATGTATCAACAATTATCTTTCTTCCTGTAAGTCCAGCATCGCCTTGAGGTCCTCCAATGACAAATCTTCCGGTCGGATTAATATAATATTTCGTGTTCTCATCCAATAAATCTTCCGGGATTACTTCTTTAATTACATAATGTGTAATATCTCGTTTTATTTGTTCCAGTGTAACATCTTCACTGTGCTGTGTTGATATTACAATAGTATCAATTCTCTTTACCTTTTCCTCATTATCAAATTCAACCGTTACTTGAGATTTTCCATCCGGTCTTAAGTACTCTAATGTTCCATTTTTTCTTACCTCAGCAAGTTTTCTTGTAAGACGGTGCGCAAAGGATATTGCCGGTGGAAGATATTCTGTTGTTTCATTGGTTGCATATCCAAAGATAATTCCTTGGTCTCCCGCTCCTGTACCAAAGTCTTCTGATATCTCCGACTGCTTTGTTTCATACGCTTTATCAACACCCAGTGCAATATCTGCAGACTGTTCATCAATTGAAGTAAGTACTGCTATGGAATCTGCATCAAAGCCACCTGCATTCTTTGTATAGCCAATCTCTCGAATGGTATTTCTAATGACTTTTGCGATATCAACATAAGCATCTGTTGTAATTTCACCTACTACTAATGCTAGGCCTGTTGCTACTGTTGTCTCAGCAGCTACTCTTGAATATGGATCTTGCTCCAATAATGCATCTAAAATAGCATCTGATATTTGATCCGCAATTTTGTCTGGATGCCCTTCTGTTACTGATTCTGATGTAAATAATTTTCCCATAATCTATTTTCCTTCCTTAATTCAATTATTTGTAATTTATTTTTGAATAGCTCTCACCAACCGTTTTATTACCAACAGTAGTTCCCTCTATATCCACTATTTATAAATCTTAATTTGATTTCCGTAGATTCTTACTCCTTTTAAATAAACAAAAAGAGGCTTTAAACAGTATTTTTAAATACTCTTTAAAACCTCTAGTTATCTAGTCAGTTTTCTTCCCATTATTATTTATTAATCAAAATAGCCTGTAATTCATTTCATACTATTTCTATATGATTTATAATATATGTTTTGTATTATATCATCTTTTCCTAATTTGTCAATCCCTTTTCTAAAATTTTAGAAAACATATATTTCTCAAATTATTTTTTCTATGATTGATTTTTCAAACTTTTAATCTTTACTTATATTTTAAAAACTTGTGAACACCCTAACCATAAATACTTTCATAAAAAAATTGGAAACATGAAGTTTCTCATATTTCAAATCAATAATATAAAGCTTATATTTCTTTTACAATTAACTCTTTGTTAAATTCATTCATAAATATCAATATTCCATTTTCAGACTTTTCTACCACGATATCTTCTTCCAGTAATTCTATATTTTTTAATGTTCTGAACAATACTTTAAATGGTTTTGAACTCTCTATAGTTCGAATTATATATGTGCTTTCATTTCGTTCAATAGAAAGTTCCAAACCAGTCGATGTATCCACATTGTTTATGATACATTTTGCCACTTTTCCATTTTCTAAATGACTCACATTAAGGGTAATATCCTCCGTATAATCATACACAACATCTACTTTATTACCACTAATTGGTAATATGGAATTTGACTTTACATAAAGTGGAAGGCTGAAATAATCATACTTATCTTCAAAATATGTTCCTCCCTCTACTACTTCTCCATTAAAGAAATTCATCCATTTCCCTCTTGGTAAGTAATAGGTTGCCATTCCATCTTCATTAAATATTGGTGCAACCAATAAATTTTCACCTAGCATATACTGTGTATCTAAATAGCGGCAAGCTGGATCATTAAATTCCATTACCATATTACGCAGCATAGGATAACCTGTATTTGCAGTAATATTGGCTTGACTCCAAAGGTAAGGCATTAATTGACATCTAAGATTCGTAAAATAGCGTAACACATCCACAGACTCTTCATCAAATAACCAAGGCACTCTGTAAGAAGTACTTCCATGAAGTCTGCTATGGGTAGATAGTAAACCAAAAGCAACCCATCTTTTGTATAAGTCTGGTGCCGCTGTCTTTTCAAAACCACTAATGTCATGGCTCCAAAATCCAAAACCGGTCATACACAGAGACAATCCGCCTCTTAAGGATTCCGCCATAGATTCATAGGTTCCCCAGCAATCGCCGCCCCAATGAATTGGAAACTGCTGCCCACCAGCCGTAGCTGATCTAGCAAAGACCGCTGCTTCATTCTTCCCTCGTTCTTCAATTAGCAAGTCAAAGACACATTTATTGTACAAGTAAGTATAATAGTTATGCATTTTTAAAGGATCAGAACCATCATGATATACCACATTTGTTGGTATTCTTTCACCAAAATCTGTTTTGAAGCAATCCACACCCATATCTAAAAGTGTTTTCAGCTTACTTTGATACCACTTACATGCTTCCGGATTTGAAAAGTCTACCAGCCCCATTCCAGCCTGCCACTTATCCCATTGCCATACATCTCCATTTGCATATTCGACAAGATAACGATTATCCATGCCTTCTTTGAATAACTTGGACTTCTGGGCAATGTAAGGATTAATCCATACACATATTTTCAGTCCTTTTTCTTTCAATCTCTTTAGCATTCCTTTAGGATCCGGAAATGTCTTTGGATCCCATTCAAAATTGCACCATTCACATTCTTCCATCCAAAAACAATCAAAATGAAATACATGCAAAGGAATTTCTCTTTCTTTCATTCCATCAATAAAACTGTTTACTGTCTTCTCATCATAACTTGTTGTAAAGGATGTAGTTAACCATAGTCCAAATGACCAAGCCGGTGGTAGTGATGGTTTACCTGTTAACTTGGTGTAATTTTCTATTACTGTTCCCATATTTTTCCCACCAATTATGGTGTATTCTAACTGTTCACCAGGCACAGAAAACTGAACTCTTTCCACATTTTCCGAAGCTACTTCGAAAGATACTTTCTCTGGATGTTGCACAAATACACCATAGTTATTATTTGTAATATAAAATGGTATATTTTTATATGTCAGTTCTGAAGCAGTTCCACCATCTTCATTCCACATTTCTGCAACCTGACCATTCTTAATATAGGCAGTAAATCTTTCTCCAAGACCATATACATATTCCCCTACGCCTAAAGTCAGCTGCTCACGCATGTATACTCGCATCTTTTCATTTGTTATATTTCCCATTGCTTTTGGTTCACTGCCAGTTAATTTTTTATCTTCGTAATAGTAATTTATAGAAAAAGGTACTTTTGTAACCAATGCCTTTAATTTTCCCGATTGAAAGCTATAAGAATCTTCCGTCTCTTCAAAAGTTGCTTTTACCAGTTTATCACTGATAATATTAAACTCTGGTCCTTTCTTTCTGATACCTTCATAATGATTTGACTTTATACTAATCGTATCTACTTGCTCTGCTGTGAAATGAATAGTAAAAGTCCCCTGATCCAAAGTTTGGTTTCGCCCTTTTACAAAGTTTGTATATACATAAACCGTCATCTCATTATTACTATAACTTACATCAAACAATTGCTGTGGATGCAGAAATACATGATTAGGTTTTGTTAACCATTGTCCATCTGTAAACTTCATTTTTAGCCCTCCTGTTGTGCTTAATGACTTCTCTGAAGTCATGCACGCTTAAAATTAACCTTTGACTGCACCTGCAGAAACACCACCAACAATATATTTTTGTCCTATAATAAATATAACCAGTACCGGTATCAATGTAAGTACAATATCTGCACTTACCAAATTCCATGAGTTTTCAAATGCTCCAAAGAAATTATATACCGCCAATGTCATCGGCCATTTTTTAGAATTATTTAAATAATACAATGGCATAGTGAAATCATTCCATACTGACATAAAATTTAGGACAAATAATGTAGAGATAATTGGTTTTAATAACGGTGCAATTATTTTGAGAAATAATTTATATGGTGTACATCCATCAATAACTGCTGCTTCATCAATCTCTCTTGGAATTGTTCCTATAAATCCATAGGTCAAAAATAAACTTAATGGAATATTGATTGCTGCGTAGAGCAAAATGATTCCAAACCTAGTGTTGACCAAATTAAGTCCTTGCATGACTTTCATCAAAGCAACATTGTTAATTGGCATAGCAATTCCGGAAATAATAAAATAGTATAAAAAATTATTGATTCCTTTGCGGTTCCTGGAGATAACAAATGCAGCAGCAGATACTACTATAACTGTAATTGTTACGCTTGCACCTGCATATAACAACCCATTAAAAAAGGATGAAATTAATTTTCCTTGCTCAATTACCACTGTATAATTTTCAAATATCCACTTTGTTGGAAGGGATAAAGACATATTATTCGCTTCTCCTGCCGTTTTAAATGAATTTAGAACAAGAACCACCAACGGAATTAAAACCAAGAGGCTAATGAATACTGAAATTAAATTTCCAATTATACTAGTTAATATCTTTCTTAAACGTGCCATTATGCCTCCACCTCCTTATTCGTCATAGATTTAATAATAAAATACAAAAGAAATAATACAAAGAAAAATAGAACACTGGATAATGTGGTACCCATAGCAAAATCACCTTTTGAAAATTCTTTATATACTGCTGTATTTATTACTCCAGTAGCGTTTCCCGGTCCCCCATTTGTCAAGGAATAAATCATATCAAATACTCTAAGACCGTAAGTCACATTTAGTACTGTAACATTAACAATAATGGGTTTTAACAAAGGTAGCGTTATATTCTTAAATTTCTGCCAAAAGCTAGCCCCATCAATGCTTGCTGCCTCATAATAATCTGGTGAAATGGATAATAGTCCTGCTATAACAACCACCATGATATAACCCATTCCCTTCCATGTATCTACCGTCATAACTGTTGGAAAAACCGTTTTTAAATCCGTTAGCCAATTAAGTGCAATTGAATCCAGACCAAGGGAACGGAGAAAATTATTTAGAAACCCGGTTTTGGGATGAAGCATACTTCTGAATACAAGTCCAACAACTAGATAGGACATTACCTGTGGGGAGAATATTATCATTCTATGAAAATTTTTCAAGCGAATAAATTTTTGTGTTAAAAGTATTGCAAGTACAAGACCTACCACAGTTTTCATAGTGGTTGTGACTATGGTAAAGACAATGGTATTTAGAATATATGCTCTATATTCTGAATCTCCTTGAAATACTTCTATATAGTTTCTTAATCCTACGAAGTTTACTTCTGTAGTAAAATTATTCCAATCAGTAAAGGAATAAATAATTCCAATGACACCAGGTAAAAAACATAGTAAAAAGAAAATAACTGCTGCACCGCTGGCAAAATACCAAGGATATACTTTATTTCTGTTCATATTAATCTCTGCCTTTCTATAGAAAAGGAGCCACAAGTTGCTGGCTCCTTTTATTGTTATTCAGTCCAACCTGGATCTTTTTGTAATTTTGCTTGGTCTGCCCTACGATCCATAATTGTTTTTAGTACCTCTTCTGGTGTAAGCGTACCAGTATACATGGATTCTAAATCTTTTCCTACATCCATCCATTGACTGTCAATATAATTTACACCTACCTGTACAACGGTTGCTTTTTCATGTGCATCAATGTATGCTTGATCTTCATCTGAATAATTACCTTTTATTTCTGGCCAACATACTTCGGATAATCCTGGCTGTCCATCAAGACGTTTTTGTAAATTTTCCGGTCTAGCCAAGAAGTCAAAGAACTGAAGCGCTTCCTTTGTATATTTGCTGTTTTTATTAATAAAATAAGCATTGGATGCTGGATTTACACCAATTACTTGATTATCACCCCAAGGCATTACATACATTCCCAGTTTCTCTATATCAAAATCTGGGTAATCTACTTTTACTTCATTTCTCCATGCGGATTCTGCTATATACATTGCTGCTTTCTCCGTAGCAATTGCTTCTTTCGCATTTTCAACAGAGTTGCTTAGATAGTCATCACCATAATATCCAAGTTCTGCACACTCTTTTAGCTGTGATATAATGGTCTGTAATTCAGGCACCGCATCTAAATCAATTTCATTCGCATTTAACTTATCATACAAATCTGCATGATTTTTTTGATATAAACCACCTGTTTCAAACAACGGAAGAACTTGATGCCATCCATTTGTAGTTCCTTCAAAGATTGGTGTAATACCTGCATCTTTAATAGTTTGACACACATTTTTAAATTCTTCATAAGTAGTTGGAACTTCTAAGCCTAAATTGGCAAAAATTTCTTTATTGTAAATATAGAAATACATCTTTTTACCTGGAAAGGTAATTCCGTATACCTTATCATCAATAGAAATTGCTGGCAATACATTTTTATCAATTCTTGCTACCCATTCTTGATCATTTAATGCAATCGTATATTGATCCATTTTCATACTAGATGCCAAGTTAATTGGTGTATCTGCGCAGAAAATGTCTGGAGCTTCTCCAGAATCTAATTTTACTTTAATTAAATCGCGCCATTGCGCATCCGGTGAAATCTGAAAATCAATCTTAATTCCAGTTTCTGCCTCAAATTCTTTAGCAAGTTCTTGAACTACTCCCGAAGTAGGAAGTCCAGACTGATGAGAGCCAAAGGTTAATGTAACATTTTTCTTTTCCCCAGAATCACTTGCAGTATCATTACTGTTTTTATTACTACAGCCTGCCAGCATTCCAATTGATAACACTGTAATCATCGTTATCCCAACTACCTGTTTCCATAATTTTTTAATCATAATAATTCCTCCCTAATAGTTGTTACATATACTTTATCAATAAAATATTGTTTCTAAATAGCATCTATTATATTCATAAAATATTGTACTTTACTTTTAATCTATGATAACATGATCTCCAATTATATATAATAGACAAAAACAATCTCCCATTTGCATTATTTTGAACTCTATTATATAATACTTTTTATAAAGGGAGGTCAGTGTATTGAAACATAAACATTATTCACAAAAAATGTACCTTTTTTTTGTCTATGGAATTTTAATCGTATCATTACTTGGTACTTTTTTTCTATATTTTTATCACTATTATAGTGGTAATCTTTATGCCGAAGCAAAACGAAACTCGGAAAATTTCTGTGCCTCCATAAGCAGTTCGATTAATTCTGAACTTGATAATATGACTGGGATATCCATGAATATCGTATATTCTAATGCAATAAAAAGTAATTTTATTGAGTTCTCAAATACACATCAGTATTCTAAAGTTAACCTTGAAGATTTTTGGAGTTCAAGAGAAAGTTCCCTTGCTATTTTTGATATTATAACTGCAATAATCGGTCCTTTTCAATCTGCCTCACAGGTTAATCTTTATACCTTTAATGGATATTGTGTTGGTTCCGGATATTATCAGCGAGTGAAAAATGTTCAGTTAGAAGACTATGAGTGGTATAAACCTACTATGGATTTGCAAGGACATAGATATTTTTCTTCACTAACAATTCACAAGGATTTTCCTGCTCAAGGTGAGAATCTTTTAAGCAGAAAGTTCATTTCATTAACTCGTCTCTTTTTTAATAAAGCAGAAGAACCAGAGGGAATTGTAGAAGTAATTCAAGACTGTGGCAAAATATTTTCTTTAATTCCAGAACTTGTTGGAAATAGCCTTTCTGCTTCCGTGTATGTCTATAATGAGCGTGGCGAGCTTGTATATCCTTATGCTTCAACAGCAACAGAGAATTATCTTTCACTAATAAAAGAAAATGATCTTTCTCCTTCCAACGGAAAAATGATTCAGGCAATTGGAAACAAAAAAGATCAAATATTATTGACTTATAAGGTAATTGATAATTATGGCTGGACTGTAGTGTCCATCAATCCAAAAGCCTCTATCTATTCCTCTATAAATCAGTTTAGAAACACTTTTATAATAATTATTACTTTATCAATAATTTTAACACTTGCTATTTGTTTTTTCATATCCAGCAGATTAACAAGACCACTTAGTAAATTAACAAATGCAACTAAAAAAATAACAATTAATCGTGTTTTAGATGAACGGAAGGTTATCCTAACTTCTGCTGATAGTAGTATAACAGAGATTTCTCAGCTTTGTGAATCCATTCGTGAAATGTATGAAAAACTTCGTTCAACTTCCCAAGATGTACTATTATCTCATTCAGAAGAAACGAAAGCAAAATTACGTGCAACACAATCCCTAATAAATCCTCATTTTCTGTATAACTGCCTAACTAACATTAGTATTATGGCGGAAGAAAACATGAACGATGACATTATCTCGATGTGTTATGCACTTTGTGATTATTTTCGCTATATTTCTTCCTCCGAAGAAATGATAGTTCCTCTAAAAGACGAAATATATTCCACAGAAAAATACTTGCATTGTATGCAAATGCGTTATAAGAATGATTTTGAATATATCAGAAAAGTAAGTCCAGATGCGGAAGATGTTCTAATACCAAAGTTGATTATTCAACCCATTGTAGAAAATGCTTTTAAATATGCTTTTGATAAAACTCCACCATGGCAGTTACAAATAACTGCTCGAATAGAAGGTAATCATTGGATTATTGAAATTCAGGATAATGGTGGTTGTCTGACCGATGATAGAAAGAACTACTTAATGAATTTGTATGAAACATTAAATATAAAAGAAGAATATAAATCATTACAAATAGGCGGAATGGGACTTAAAAATGTTTATTTGCGAATGAAGCTTCTATATGGTGATAAGGCCATATTTAAAATTGAAAATACTTACCCCAAAAGAACTATTTTTATCTTAGGAGGACCAATCTATAAAACAAAGGAGGAATATTATGAGCATTATCACAAGTTATAGATATATAGTAGTAGAAGATGAAAATTTAATCCAACAAAATATTATAAAAAAAATTGAGTCACTCTCCCTTCCTTTGACCTTAGCAGGCGCCGTTTCAAATGGATTCGATGCTCAACTTTTGATTGACAAAATATGTCCTAATTTAGTGATCACTGACATTCGAATGCCTCAATATGATGGTTTAGAATTAGCTGCCTATATTAACAAAAACCATCCCGAAATTAAAATTATTATTATAACAGGTTACAGCGATTTCTCCTTTGCACAATCAGCACTAAGATACGGCGTAACTGATTATTTGTTAAAACCAATTTCGAAAGAAGCACTTATGATTTCATTACAAAAAGTTATTATTTCCATGGATTCTGAACATAACGAACTCACAACGATATCGTCTAATTCTAATAACTTAGATAAAGTAACCATCTGCGAATTAATGGAGAAATATTTATGTGAAAATTACAGACTAGATATTTCATTAAGTGAAATGGCTGAACATTTCGGGTTTTCTACAGAATATCTTGGTAAAATATTTAAAGCGCATACTGGTCAGACACCTTCCAAATACCTAGCTAAGCTAAGAATTAACGAGGCGAAACGCTTACTTATCAACAATCCAGAATTAGAAGTCCAAAAAATTGCTGAACTTGTGGGGTACAATGATAACTTTTATTTCAGTCGTACTTTTAAAGCTCAAGTAGGTATGCATCCTAGTGATTATAGATTGAATAGCATAAGGTAATAACTAAACTGTAGTATACGCTCGTACGATTGAATTGTATATTGAATGTACTATATTGTCATTGTATTCAAAGGACTGGTCACGCTGTTTGGCAAACTAGGTTACCTCTTCATCTGTTCGAACTATGATTCCATGGGCTATTGTATAATCATCTAAGAACTAAAAATAGACCCACCAAAAATTGGTAGGCCCATTTTGCAGAGTTAATTCTCAATAAATATATTCATATTCCCGTTATAATAAACTCAATACTATAGTTCGGCATCCATTTCTAAGTAAGGTGCCGAAAACTTTAATGTATCTGGATATTTAATCCCTGCACCGGTGTTTAATAACACTACCGACTCATTTTCTTTAATCCATCCGGAATTACGAAGTTTCTTCGCTGCAGAATATACTGCCGCACCTTCTGGGCAGACAAAACTACCCTCGGTCTTTGCCAGTTCCTTCATAGCATCCAGTAATTCAGAATCTTCAACTGCTACTGCACATCCATCTGTTTCATAAAGTGCCTGTAATACCAGAAAATCTCCTAATGCTTTTGGAACATTAATACCAAATGCTACTGTCTGAGATTTTTCCCAAAACTGTGATTCCTTTGCATGCTCTTCATAAGCCTTTACTATAGGTGCACAACCAGCAGCCTGCACTGCAACCAGTCTAGGTAATTTTGCATCAACCCAGCCCAGTTCCTGCAATTCTTTGAACGCTTTATATATTCCTATTATACCTACCCCGCCACCTGTTGGATAGAGAATAACATCCGGTGCCTTCCATCCAAATTGCTCTGCGATCTCCAAGCCCATGGTTTTTTTACCTTCAATACGGTATGGTTCCTTTAATGTAGATACATCATACCAACCATGTTTTTTCACTGATTTAGCTACGATTTTACCACAGTCACTGATTAAACCTTTTACCAAATATAAATCTGCTCCGCTAGCTGCACATTCATTTCGTGTAATCAAAGGGGCATCTTCGGGCATAATAATTTTTGCTTCAATCCCCGCCTTGGCACTATATAAAGCCCATGCAGCTCCTGCATTACCATTAGTAGGCATAGCTAACGTCTCAACACCTAGTTCCTTTGCTTTGGATACACCTACTGCAGCACCACGGGCTTTAAAAGTTCCGGAAGGAATAATCCCCTCGTCTTTTATATAGAGGTTTTCTATATTGCTTAATTTCCCTGCATTTTTTAAAGGTAATAATGGTGTTAAACCTTCACCTAAGGTAACGATATTCTCATCATCTAGTACCGGTAATATTTCTTTATATCTCCAAAGGTTAGCCTCTCTAGTAGCAATAATATCTTTTCGCAATACTTTTTTTGCAGACTCTAAATCATATTTTACTAAAAGTGGTGAACCGCAAGTGCACAATTGTTGTTTCACTTTGTAGTCATAAACCTGACCGCATTTCGGACAGTATAGATTTGTAATGAAGCTATTGGTTTTCATAAGTTCTCTTCCTTTATTTTTACTTATTTAACTACTCCGCCTTCTACTACAACGCTTTCTGGATCTATGGTATCTCCATATACTGGAAGTAGTGTTGCTTCGTAATCTGCATGGAAGAAGTTTTCTTCTCCTAATGCTTTAACTTCTTCATTTAACCATTCTAATAATTCTGTATTTCCCTTTTTTACAGCTGGTGCTATGGTATCTTGCCCACCCAATTTTTCTACACCTGTTGTAAATCCTTCATTTTCAATTGACCAAGCAAAAAGCAGTGTATTATCCTGAGATAAGGCATCTCCACGACCATCCTTTAAGGCATTAAATGCTCCGGATATTTCATCAAATTTCACAAGTTCAAGATCTGGATAATTCTCTGTGAAATATGTTTCAGCTGTAGTACCTTTTATAACAATTAATTTTTTACCTTCTAATTGAGTTGGATCTGTAATCAAGGCATTATCCGGTGAAACTACCCCTAGAGAAACTTTCATATATGGAGCTGCGAAATCAACAGCTTCTTTTCTTTCATCTGTTACAGTAAAGTTGGCTAAAACAATATCAACTTTATCTGTCTGTAGAAACTCAACACGACTTGCCGGCTCAAGTAACACAAATTCGATTGCATTCTCATCACCTAATAAATCTTTTGCTATACGTTTAGCAAAGTAAACATCATATCCTTGATTGTCTCCATTTTCATCAATGTAACCAAATGGTGCTTTATCGCTGAATACACCAATTCGGATTTTTCCATTTGCCTTGATTTGATCGATATAGCTGGTTGAAGCTGAAGCAGTTTCTTTTGTGCTGTCAGTTGCTACTGTACTGTCAGTTGCTGTTTGTGCACCATTATCTGTACTTGCTGTGCTATCCTCTTTTTTTGCACCACATGCTGTTAATAATCCAATCGTTATAATCATTGCTAATAATAATGTGCCTAATTTCAAATTTTTTTTCATAATATATACTCCTCCTCATAATTAGTTACATAAACCTTGATATTCATAAATAAATTACCAGAAACTTTTTGAGCGACATTCGTAAATTTATTTAACGTAAATTGCAAATTTTTCTTTCCTAGGTGCCGGTACAGGCTGTTTGCCATCCGCATAACCAAGGATACAAGAACCAATACCGATATAATCACCCTCAATTCCCCACTGTTTCAATAAAGCTTTTCCTTTCTCGCTTTCAAACATTTCCTTAGTACGGTGTATCCAGCATGAACCAAGGCCAATTGAATATGCTGCATTAAGCATATTGCCTATAGCAATGCTCCCATCTTCGATCGGAGCAGCCTTGCTTTTATCTGCAAGTACAAGAATAACAGTTGGTGCGCCATAGTAAGGATCAATATCTTTTCCTATAACGTCTGCATTCAATTTCGTAATCTCTTGTAATACTTCTTTGTTCTGGACTGCAATAAATAATGCAGACTGCTGATTTCCACCGCTTGCTGCATATTTTCCAGCTTCTATTACAGCATTTAATTCTTCATCTGTAATTTGCTCTGACTTAAACTTTCGGATACTTCTTCTGTTTAATAATGTTTGCAATGTTTCATTCATTTTCTATAACCTCCTTATTTTATCTCTCGACTTTCTGAACTGGTTTTAGGAAACAGGCCTTTTCCTTAGTAACTCCATTAAATTTCGAGAGTATATTTAAATATGTTTAAAAATTGTTTTGCTCTAGCTGTTTTCGGGTCTTCAAAAAATTCTTTTGGTGTATTTTCCTCTACTATTACACCTCCATCCAAAAAAATAATTCTATCTGCAACTGCTTTTGCAAATTGCATTTCATGAGTTACGATTGCCATAGTCATACCTTGCCTAGCTAATCCGAGAATAACATCCAAAACCTCTCTTACCATTTCCGGGTCAAGGGCGGCTGTTACTTCATCAAATAACATAATCTCCGGATTCATACATAAAGCACGAACAATAGCAACTCTTTGTTTCTGTCCTCCTGACAACTGTCTTGGATAAACATCTCTTTTTTCTAATAGCCCGACTCTTTCCAAAAGTTTTTCAGCCTGATCCGTCACCTCTTTTTTATTACGCTTTTGCGCTTTTGTTGGTCCTAATAAAATGTTTTCCAAAATTGTCATATGGGGGAACAAATCATAGCTTTGAAAAACCATCCCAACTTTTTGACGAATTAAATGCCACTGAGTAGCATTTTCTGAAATCACTTCATTATCTAATTTAATGGTTCCTGATTGAAAAGGTTCTAGTCCATTGATACATCGTAACAATGTACTTTTTCCACATCCGGAGGGTCCTAATATAACTACTACCTCTCCCTTATGTATATCAAAAGAAATTTCTTTCAAAACTTCTGTTTGATCGAAGGATTTTTTCAAATGATCTATCTCTAATAATACTTCCTGGCCTTCCATATTAATCAACTCCTTAATTCTTCCATTTTAGTTCCAGCCTTTTTGATAATAAAGAAAGGGGATAACAGATAATAAAATAAAGAAAAAAAACGAAACCATATACCCACAACGAAATAGTAGGATTTTTTAAAAGAGATGCTTCTATAATCTGCTGTCCGGTTTTTAACACTTCGACAACTCCGATTAATACGATTAATGAAGTTGTCTTAACCATACGAGTTGCTAAGTTAATGGTGGCCGGAACCATTCTTCTGACTGCCTGTGGAATTATGACATATCTGTAAATTTGGATTTTTGTAAGACCCAATGCTTTACCACTGTCAGTTTGATGTTTTGGCATGGAAGATACTGCTCCTCTTACAATATCTCCTATTTCTGCAGTTCCCCACATAGAAAATACAATCACTGCTATTATATCTGCATCGATATCTACACCAAATGCTTTTGTAACACCAAAAAAGAAAATAAACAGCCAAACGATGATTGGTATAATACGAATTGCCTCTAGATATATACGGCAAATCAATTTTACTATTTTACTTTTTGATGTCATGATAACACCAAAAATAATTCCTAAAAAAGCGGAAACGGAGATTGCAATCACAGCGATTCTAATGGTGACCAATAAGCCGGCTAGTAAGCGAATCATATTCTTTCCCTGAAATAAAACTTCAATTCCCAAATTCTGCATACCGCACCTTCCTCTCAATAAAGGTAAACAATATCGAAATCGGAAGTAAAATAATTAAATAAGAGATAACCAACATAATAAGTGATTCGTCAGTTTTGTAATACAACCCTATTAAATCTTTGGCTACCGACATTAAATCCGCTAATGCAACCACACTAAAAATGGAGGTTTCTTTTAAAAGAAATATTACATTTGCTCCCAAAGATGGAATAGCAATTCCAAATGCCTGTGGTACAACAACATATCGAATCAACTGAAAATTAGTTAAGCCAATACTAAGTCCGGATTCAATTTGTATATTACTCACTGCTTCCAATCCACTTCGGAAGGATTCAGCCATATAACTCCCTCCTAAAAAGGCAAGCCCAATTATCGCACAAGTTTCTCCCTCAATTTTAATACCTAGTTTAGGGAGCGCATAGTATAAGAAAAACAATTGAATAAGAAGAGGGGTATTTCTTGATAATTCAATGTAAACCTTTATAATTCTCTTTAGCACAGGTACTTTATAATGAATAATGAGGCTACTAATAAATCCAATAATAATGGATAATAGAATTCCAATACTTCCCAACCTTACCGTAAGTTTTGCGGCATCTATGTATAATGGTATATGTTTTGTAATGAACTCCCAATCCACAATGCTACCCCCTCTTATATTATAAATTAGACCTAAAGGTCTCAAATATTAGAAAAATAATTCCAAATTATTTTATATCATATTATTCATACTTGTTAAGTATGAATAATGATAATTGTTAGTATATGTCAATGAATTTATTTTGTCAATACTTTTTTATGCTTTGATATAAATTTTCTTACACTGTTTATTATGCCACCAGCTCTATTGTTGGTACCTACTTTGATGAACATAAAAATGCCCCTTCTATTGAAGAGGACACATACACAATTCACTTATGCTTGCAAACAACAACCTAAAAAATTGCAGAAGCACCAGCCGTTGCTGGTGCTTCTGTTAAAACCATATCGGGACATTTTTAAAAATTATTTACATATATTTCCTTACAAACACTACGACCATTTCTCAAGAAAAGGCATAACATCTTTTCCATCCCATACATGTCCACCCTGATGAATGGAATGATGTAGTCTATCCTCTGCATGCAAAATCTGGTATGCTTTTCTAGTTATTTCAAACTGTGGGAGTACATTATTTAGACCGCTTTTTCCATTTAGCGGGTCCTTTTCTCCTGTTTCTACGAGAAATGATCTCGGTGCTATCAAGGCTCCCATATCACCCATATCAACTGTTTTCCAAATGTTTGGGACGAAATTACATGCACAATTATGTGGCAGTAAAAGTAATGATTCTTTCATTCCATAGAAATATCCACTTGTAACGGCTACCTTTATCCTTTCATCCAGCATAGACAGCCAAAGCGTTTGCTGCCCTCCTCCAGACATTCCTGCACATCCAATTCGCTCACTATCCACTTCTGGCCTTGTACATAAAAAATCTACCAGTTTCATTAAATCCCAAGTGAATAATCCAATTATAGATTGTCCAAAGCCGATGGCTATCTGTAAGAGTTCTCGATGGGAATTGCTGCACCAATTTTCTGCTGTATCTCCCTGCTGTACAAATTCCCTCCGTTCTCCCGTCCCCCTAGCATCCGGACAGACTACATTGTAACCATTCCTAACCAATTCTCGTGCAAAACAAGATTTTTCGAGCCATTCTGCATGAGCTCTTACTCCTGGGTTATCCCTATTTCCGATTGTTGCTTCTTTACCAGAACCATGTCCGTGTGGAACTATCATGGTCGCTCTGCAATTGTTTCCAGTTGGTTTTAGAAAGTAAAATGGCATTACTACACCTGGTTCCGTCTGAATTGTCCAGGATTCTTTAACATATCCTTCTTCTATGGAGCTGTTGACTAGTATCGGTAATAAAGGTGCTTTTTGACACTGACTGATTCCTGATATCTCTATTAGTTTTGCTCTTGCATGGTCTCTCCAAATTTCATGTTCCTCAATTGTCTGGGCTGTATAGGCGAATTCTTTCTTACCTTCATCAAACTTTTTAGCCATATATTCAAGACTTGTATAGTAGTTCAATCTATCATCCTTCTTTCTTAAACAATACAACAGGCCCTAATAAACCCGATGGTTCTATTGGTAAAGTTATCGAGAAACGATCCCTCTGGCTATGTACAAGCGTGTTTACGACGAGTACTTTTAGATGATTTTCTCCTTGCTTTATCAGATTTCCGATATTCACACGATAGGGTGGTGCAATTCTAACACCCGCATTCTTACCATTGATCCATACTTCTAAAGTTTCAAATACTTCTCCAAAATCAAGTTCAGCCTCTTCTGTCTTGTCTGTAATATGAAAGATTGTCTCATATTCCATTACTCCTGCAAAATATGGTTTCTCTTCTGCATCCGTTAAATTCACTAGTTCGGTTAATTCCTTAATTTCTTTTGTTTCCTTTTCTCTTCCAGTTTCCCACATTGTCACTGTCCAGGGACCTTTTATTTCCATTTCCGTGTAATTTTTTAATCTCGAATTTGCACATAATTTCTGTTCTTCTATCGGTCCTATGTATGCAATATAGGCTTCATATGGACTTAAATTAAGTACTAATTCTCTATTGTTACATTCAGCTGGCATCAGTTTATTATCAAATGCATCATATTGGTAAATCATTTCATAATTTCCAGGGATTTTTACTGTAGTGCTCACTGTCTGGTTTGGGGACTCATTAAAGAATAAATAATAATCTCCCTTGGGTTGTTTATAATGATAATACCGTAAGTCTGGTGCTGCTTTTGTAAGTAAGATTTCATATGCACCAATTTGACGAAGATATGGTACCATATCTTCCAATGTAATACTCTTTAAATTATTGATATAAGTCGATGCTTCATTGGGATTATTGATTCCAGTTGGTATATCACCTATGCATAGTATGGTCAAACCTCTTGATTCTGCCTGCTGACACCACTCCATGAAATAAGCGGGTAAAAACTTACTTTTAGGAATGATTAATGCTTTACAGGGTTCTTCTCCTACTATTAACTGACCGTCCGTCACCTGCGATTGCATAATGATATCAATAGGTGCTACCTCAAAATCAATTTGATTTCTTGCTAATACTCTTCCTACTTTTTCAAAAGGTTGATATTCTCCAGCCCATTCTGCTTCCGCATGATATAAGACTGCTACATTAGGGATATGTAATCCTCCATTGATTAAATGACTGATCCGGTTAATATAATTCATTAGATATTTAAAGTATGGATATTGTGGGTTCATACCTCTTGCATAAAAATGAGGAGGACAATCCTGATCTGGAAAATCCTTCATTGTAAATGCATGGGGCACAAAATGATTAATACCTCGCACAAGCATATGATCTGTCAGCCATTTCATTAATTTTAATCCCTCGGCCCACCCATATGCTCCATACATTTCACACATAGTACGTCCTTGTTTCTTCTTGTCCATATGACCTAGGGACGCGCCCATTTTTGCTAACCCATAATGAAAGAATTCTCCATGGTAGAATTGTTTTCCACCAATCCGAAAGAATGGAGTATCATCTAAACCCGGACGAATCTGCTGCAATACTACATCAATTCCAGACATATCCTGTCCCCATAAAGCACGAAAGAAATGTCCAGTCCCAAGTCCCAGCCTTGCGTGAGTTCCACCATCTTCTATTACATGTCCAATATATTCCACTCCATGATCTCGACACCAGTCTCCAATCTGAGTACAAAAATTCTGGTTATATAATTGTGTTAGACAATCCATAAAGAATAATCTTGCAGCAGGGCTAATATTCTCAATATTGTGCCATAATCCTATCAGATTGATAACATACTTCTTTTTCCACCTGACCTTTAGCATATCCTCTAATTCCTTGCACCAGGGCAGAACCATGTCGCGCTGCCCAATATAAGCTTCATGCCCATAGTCACCACCACCAACATTTCCAATCTCTGGTTCATCTGAGAAAAATCCAGCAAATGTATGACCAAATTCTTCTTTATAGTGTAAAAAATGGGGTTCATATACTGTATCAATAAAAAATCTTACTGCTTCTTTATCGATTACATTAATATAATTTGGCCTGCAACTACTTTTTGTAGTAGTTTTAATTATGTTCACACACCATAACCCTTCTGGCACATCCCAGTAAAGCATTCCATCTTTGACTAAATGTGTTACGTCCTGAAGTTGAGATAACTTGCCTGCATCGAACCTATCTCGTAATCCCACAACAACACCAACTAACTGTTCCTCTGTTTCAAGCTTCACTATAAAAGATGAAAATTTCATCGGTCCAACAACATCAATAGAATAATGATCTAGGAATCTCTTTCCAACAGATGGATGATTCTCTACCTGTCCATTGGCATAACCACTTGGGAAATGTGCATCATCTAATACCCATACCTTCATATTCTTCTGGCGGGCTTCCTTCATTATGATATCCATATCCCTCCACCATTTTTCGCCAACAAAATCCGGGTGAGGCCTTGATTCTACGCAAACAGCACCAATTCCTGAAGCATAAATCTTCTCCATACCCTCACAAAGCAACTGTTCTTCTTCTCCATGTTGCCAGAAAAAAGGAAGAATATAGTTTCCACCTTTGTTCTCTAATAACTCGCTTAATCGCTTCTCCATTATAATATCTCTCCCTACATATCTCAGCTTTATCTGCGATACTTCCATAAATAATTTAGTTTAGTAAATTCACACCTCACGATGTAAACTCCTATTCAGAACCGTGCGTGCGGCTTTCTCGCACACGGCTCTTCAAAATAACATTTACAGATACAAATCTTATTTCTCATAGATATTGACATAGCTTCTTGGGTAGGCTAGTGGGTAATGCCTTAGCATCATCCTGAATCCCTCCCAGTCATAGCTTCTCTTTTGGCTTCTGCGATTCATCATACGATAGAGCATAATCGTCGTGTAGTAATGGTATTTAATCAACATTTGTACGTTGTAAGTTACTCCGTAGTAGCGGTAATGCCCTACCAGTTTCCGATTGAGCGTTTTCATAACTGATTTTAGCGGAATCATTAACTGTTTCCTCAACCACAGTTTCATATCTTTCAGCTTTGCTCTGAATTTCTTCCCACTGGTTCTTGGTATCACACAAAACTTACCTGCTCTGTTTTCTCCACAGTAGAAAGTGAATCCTAGGAAATCAAAGGTTTCCGGTTTTCTTTCTCCCCTTCTCTTTCTTCTTTCCTTCGCATATCTGCCAAATTCCAAAAGTCTGCTTTTGCTTGTCTCTATTTCTAGACCGAACTTCCCTAATCTCTTCTGCATTTCTATGAAGTATTTCTCTGCTTCCCATTTGTTTTCAAATCCTGCTAGGTAATCATCCGCATACACTATAAGGAAACTGTTCCCTTCCCCACGCTTTTCAAAGTACGCCTTATACCAGAGTACCAGTAGAATAGCAGACAAATCTGCTCATGAAGAAAGACCGATATTTAAATCACTTTATCATCTGTTAAATGAAGAATTACTACTACAATGCCACAGGGAGCTAGACGGAAAGAAAGCAGTAGGAATTGATGAGGTAACAAAGGAGGAATATAGCCGAAAAGTTGAGGAAAACATCAGAAACTTAGTGCTCAGACTCAAGAACAGGGCATATAAGCCAAAACCAGTAAAGAGGGTATACTAATTTCGTTTCCATTTATCCCTCCGTCCCTGAGTACGGTAAATGTGTCCTCAGAAAGAGTGTTATTATGCACTCGCCTTCCCTCCACCGTCATTACTGGTTTCTTCGGTACTACGCAAGTGTCCGACTGCCTGTGTTTCGTTTGATTTCCTTCATTTTATAGTTGTACGTCATACTTGTAGCCTTGCTACAAGAAATCACAGGCTCTCCCTAGTTGACTGGATAACCATTGTAAAACATGATTGGCTCTCTGACTCCGTCAAAGCCACAGCATGCTCGCATAGCGCATGTCATGATATTGCCTTCCGCATGGATAAACTGCGTCGGCCTTTGAGACTTTGTAAAATTTCGAAGCTCCATAGCATTGCAACCCTGTTTCCTAACTGTCTACGCTTAGCCCTGCCTGTTACCAGACAACACCCAAGACTCGTTAACGGTGGTTTGCTAGACCTTGCCGTACGGGATTTCCGCCCGTTAATCTATCTGCCCTTTTCTAGGCGCACCTATCCTTTTACAGCACCCATTGTAATTCCCTTTGTAAAATATTTCTGTACAAAAGGATATATCATTAAGATAGGAAGCAAGGTTAAGAACAATTGTGCTGCCTGTAATGTCTTTGCATTTGAGAGTGACTTTTCAATTGCATCACTTGCATTGGTAACATCTGTATTTGTAATTAAGTTCTGTAAATATGTCTGAAGAGGGTAATTCGCTGATTTATTCATATAAATCTTACCATCAAACCATGAATTCCAGTGAGTTAAAAAGCTAAATAGAGTTACAGTAGCAATAACCGGTTTTGATAAGGGAATAATTATTTTTATAAAACGCTGGAAAAAGGTAGCGCCATCCACCATTGCAGCTTCTTCAATGGTATAAGGTAATTGTTTCATAAAATTCATGGTCAGAATAATATTGTAAATCGGGACCGCTCCAGGAAGAACCAATGCCCATATAGTATCAAATAAGCCTAAATCCTTTACTAATATGTAATTTGGTACTAACCCACCATCAAATATCATAACAAAAATCAGAATCCAGACATAGTACTTTCTTGCTTTAAAGCTCTCTTCCGATTTTGACAAAGGATAGGACATTAATACAGTTAATACTGTATTAATAATTACTCCTAATATTACTCTTTTTAAAGAAACGCTAAATGCAATCCAAAAGGCTGCTCGCTTCGCTACCACTTTATAGGATGCTAGTGTAAAACCAACCGGAAATAACTTTACTTGATTCGCTGAAACTGCTGCTTGATTGCTAAGTGACACAGATAATATATGTATCACTGGAAACAAGCATAAAGCAGAAATTAAAATCAAAAAGATAGCATTTATTATAGTGAATGTATTGTAACTATATGATTTGTGTCGTAATGTACTCATTTTTACACCCATTGCACACCTTTCGTATACTATATTTTCTTTCAACCTTCCAAGCCTGAATGTTTCATACTAAAATATTGTATAATCTGAATATTTGTTAGCCAATTTATAACTTGTTACTATCAATATAAAGCTAACCACGGATTTCAGAAGTCCCACCGCAGTACCAAGGCTATAATTTGCTTCTACTAAAGAAATACGGTATACAAAGGTATCAATGATATCTGCCGATTCATATACCAATGGATTATACAAATTAAATACCTGTTCAAAACCTGCATTGAGGACATTACCAAGGCTCAATATTAACATCAGCATTATAATAGGTGCTATACTTGGCATAGTTACATGAATAATTTGTTTAAAACGATTCGCTCCATCGATTTTAGCTGCCTCAAAAAGATCTTCATCCACGCCTGTTATTGCCGCTAGATAGACAACAGTACTATATCCGAAGTTTTTCCATACATCAGTTCCAACAAGTACTCCAACAAAAGTAGATTTATTACCTAGAAAATAGACTGAATCTATACCAAAAGAGTTTAATATACTATTAATCATTCCGTCTAATGCAAACATGTCTAATATAATACCAGATAAAATAATCCATGAAATGAAATATGGAAGGTATATGATTGTTTGTACAGAACGTTTGAAAATTTTACTTTTTACTTCATTTAATAAAATTGCAATCAGAATCGGTACTGGAAAATTAATCAAAATTTTGAATACTGCAATTCTTAACGTATTCCATAAAACCCTTGTAGTATCTGGCAAGGCAAACATGTATTTAAAGTTATCCAGTCCCACCCATTCAGATCCAAATATACCTTTACTTGGATAGAAATCTTTAAAGGCTATGGTTATACCTGCCAATGGTACATATTTGAATATGATAATCAGCAGGATTCCTGGTAGAATCATTGCATGAAGCTGCCAATTGTTTTTAAATTCTTTCACAAACCTTTTTGCTATTGGTTGTTTATTCGTCTTTCTATTTAATGTTTTCGTCATATTACACCATCCAAGTTTTTTAGGAAAGGGTGGATTATTTTTTAAATTATCCACCCTCACGAACTATTCTTATATACTCAATGCTACTCTGTTGCCGCCTTTATTTCCTCAGCTATCTGTTTGCCACCGATACTGTTATAGGTTTCAACAAAGGTATCAAAATAGTCTACTGATTGCTCTCCCATTATAATTGAGATATAATCCTTCAGCTTCTGAGTATTTAAGAGAGATTGTGTCTTTACAGCTGTTTCTGTAGGTGCGCTGGCATAGTCACTATAACGAACATTATCAAAATCAATTGCTAAGTAACCCTCTAAATATACTTTCTTCCAAGCCCACTGCATTTCTTTCGCTAATGTAGTATCTAAGACCTTCTGATAGTCAGCATCTTTGCCTTCTACATGCTGCTCGCCAGATTCATAAGCTTCGACAAATTTCTCACCCCAATTGATGTTACCAGCTAACTGGAATGGCATTAAATTATTGGCACCAGATGCACTGATTTCTTCCTGAGCAGCCAATTCATTATATTTTGTATAGAATTCTGAATCTTGATCTGATAACCATGGAGCTGCATAGCCATCGCATAAATGATTTAACATTACTACGGCTGCTTCTGGATTTTCGATGCCCTTTTTCACATAAAGATAACCATATACATTAAGATTAACTGCTGCTTTATAAGAATCAAGGCCCTCTGCCGCAGGCATTTTAACAGCCGCCCAATCTGATCCTTCAACATTTGCTACACAATCTTTCAGAGCTTGAAGTGGGCTATAGAAATAGCCTATGTAAATACCAATATTTCCTGAAGCAACCAGCTCGTCTTCTTTTGTTGCATCCTTTACAGCAAATTCAGGATCAATTCCTCCTACAGCATATAACTCGGAAATTCTAGCTAAAGGTTTCTTCGCTTCCGTAGCTATACAGCCAGCAGCAAAAGAACCATCGTCAAGTTTTACCCAATACTCGTCTTTGCTGTATACTTCATACGCCGCCATAATGTGATCTAAGCCGTTTAAATCCTTATCAAGATAAAGGCCATAAGTATCTGCTGCACCATTGCCATCTGGATCCTGTGTAGCAAATGCCATTGCAACATCTAATGCTTCATCCATAGTTGTAGGAGTTTCTAAACCAAGTGTTTCTAACCAGTCTTTACGTATCCACATAATTGGGTAGCTGTCTCCTAGTGTGTTTGCTACCGGTAGTGCCATATAAGAGCCATCTTTTACGACTGGAGCAAATAATGCGTTATTATTTTGTCCAACAACTTCTTTTAAGTTATCAGTTGCCCACATATCATAATATTCTGTCATATCTTCAACCATATCATTTTTAATTAATGTTGCCATCATGGAAGCATCAACAATTCCGATATCAGGAATATCATCGGAGGCGATAGCCAATTGCATCTTTTCTGTCATAGAACTAGTTGGGCATAAAATTTGATTTTCAATTTTGATTCCCATTAAATCTTTCCACATATCATACAATGCATTATTCTGCGCATCTTGACCTTCTGGATATGTTGTTACTACTTCAGCCTTATTAAAAGTTAAGGTTATTTCCGGTGAATATTTTTTCATTTTACCATCTTCATTTGTAGGCCCCACAACCTCTGCTGTTTCTGCTGTATCTTTCGTACTTGCTACCTCTGTAGTTTCTGATGAAGTTTCCGCTCCCTTTTTAGAACTACATGCTGCTAATGATACCATCAACAACAAGCATAAAGCCACTGAAAGAACTCCTTTTAACATTTTCATTTTACCATCCTCCAATAAATTTTAGTTCCAAAGATATCGTTCTTTGGGAACGATAAAATTCATTATTACGGCCGTAATTATTATGAATCTTTCTATCAATATCTTATCACGATATATTCCTATATAAAATGGGAATGTTTTTACTTTCATGTAATATGTTGCTTTATTCTATGCTGTTTTTGACTTCTAACATTCTATATTCCTTTGGTGATATCCCAACAATCTTATTAAAGACTTTTGTAAAATATCCTGCTGTATCAAATCCAACTTTTTCTGCTATTTCATAAATTTTAACATCTGAATATTTCAAGAGCTTTTTAGCCTTTTCAATTCGAACCTCAGCAATAAATACAGAAAGCTGTAAACCCGACTCTTTATGAAACATTCTGGATAAATAGGATGGGTTAATATGAAATTTATCTGATAATAAAGACAGTGATAAATCCTCGTTTACATGATTTCTAATATATTCTTGAATCCGCTGAACAAAAAAATTACAATTTTCACCTTCTGTGGCTGTTTCCATTACTTCCTTCACATATGTATTATGATCTACACAAAATAATTGTCCTAAATCTCTCGTTTCCTCTTGTCTGTAAATAATCTCAAAGACCCCGTTCACCCAGTCTTTCCAATCAATACTATATAAAATACCAATTGATATAATCGTATCTATTTTCTCAAAAAAATAGCTTTGCATTTCCTCTATCTCTTTATACAATGTTGTGTTATCTAATATCTGTTCCGACATCGGCTGTAATAAGAATACCGAGCTATTGGAATCATATTGAAAACCAAAAACTTTCTCATAACCATACATTATATTCTGTAAAATGTTTAATAACCAGTAATGTGGTTTCCGTTCTGTTTCTACTGATTGACCTATACTTATACCGTCATAGTGTACAACAATAGCTCTGACCTTTTCACCCACCTGCATAGGAATCTTTAAACTGTGCAATTTCTCTTGGGTAATAGCCAACGTACTTTTCTGTTGCATTACACATAATAAATAACTTCTCTGCTCCATAGTTAACTCATTATCTACTTGTCGCCATAACTCTTTCTCATAAAATCTTCGAAACCATCCCTGATCTAGATTATTAATAACGGTTTTAAAGGAATTGATTAGTTGTTCATCTGTAACTGGTTTTAATAAATAATCCATAGATCCCAAACGTAATGCCTCTCTGGCATACTCAAAGTTTTGATATCCTGTTAATATAATAACGGCTGTACTAGGCCATAATTTCCTTGTCTCCTGTATCATTGTCAAGCCATCCATTTCCGGCATGCTAATATCGGACAATATAATATCGAACGGTGTTTTCTGAAACATACTGATTGCTTCTTGGGCTGACAATGCCGTTTTCACTTCTTTTAGAGGTAATTCTGCAGATAAAATCACCTCCTTAATGCCTTCCAATATAACAATTTCATCATCTACGATTAAAACACTATACATTTTAATTTCTCCTTTTTAACATACTAAATGAAACTCTAAATACGCCTGTTTCGAATCTCTCTATATGCAACCCTCCGGGTTTACCCTCCGGTGTTTCCTGTATCGTTTTTAATCTTTGTTGGATATTCCATAATCCAACATTTTGTTGCGGGCATTCCTCTTGTTTTAACAATTCTCCTAATTCTTCTATTTTCTCTTCCGTTATAATGTTGCAGTCGTCTTCCACCGAAATATGTACCATTTCGCCAAAATCCTTAATTTGTAATATTATAGTACAGGAACTTCGAATCCGTTCTGCTCCATGCCTGATTGCGTTTTCAATTAATGGCTGTATAAATAGATGTGGAATCAAAACTTCCTCTAACCCATTATCAACCTTTATTTCATATAAAAGTTTATCTGGAAAACGCATTTGATTTAAAAGAAGGTAGGTATTAACAAACTTGATGTCTTCACCAAGTGCTATATAATCGTCTGATATATAGGTGAGTGACTTAAAATAATCACCGAGATAAACACAAAGCTGCGCAACCTTTTCTGATTCTCCCGACTTTGCCATTCGGTAACCCATATAGAAACTATTAAAAAGAAAATGTGGATTAATCTGAGCTTGTAATTGTTTTAGTTTTGACTGCTGTACTTGTAATTGTTTTTCATATACCTCCTGAATTAGTTTCTCAACTTTTGCTGCCATACAATTGTACTGATGAAATACATATCTAAATTCTGATGACTCATCCAACGGCAATCTGAAATCATAAACTTCCTCTTCTACTTTCTGCATTGCCTTTACCAACTTATTCATAGGTTTCTGTAAAGTTTTACTAATAATTACAACCATTAAAAATGGTACACTAATAGCAACTATATTTAGAAATATCCAAAGGTTTTTTACAAAAAAAACATCCTTATATAGTATTTTTTTATCCGTATATATTATTATGTCAAAATGGTTACTCTGGGTTCTAATCTGCCCCATTATGTATTTTACATTTTTTATCTGTATTTCTTCCGGTATTGTTTTACTGTCCGAGATTACATTGTAGACATCCAATCCCAATTTTCCAACGGTATCCTCACCGAGTAGTTGTCCTGATATAGAATCAATAAGAAAAAAATCATACGTTGCATCCCGTTCGTAGGATTGAAGTGTATTTTGAATGTGCTTAACTGAAACATTAATTCCCATCATTATATTGTTGGAACTTTCAAACAGATAAACCAAACTATCACCTTGAATGAAAAAAGAAACTCCTGACTTCTGATACTCATTAATCATGTTCTGTATATCATTATCAATACTGTCTATACTATGATTCACAGATAACAGCTCTTGTGTGTTAGGTAAAACCAGAAATATATCATCAATATACATACTTGTCTGCTGATATTCCTTTAATCTTGTATATGCACTTACATAAGCTAAATAGTCCTTGTATTCAAAGGACTGGTCACGCTGTAGGGCAAACTGCGTTACCTCATCATCTGCACACATAGTATAAAGTAAATCTTTTACCCTATTCAAATCCGCATTAATAATAGCTGAAAAATAAGCAATTTTATCTTCTGTACCATTAATGGTATTCTCTGTAAGCCGTATACTGGTCACTAATAACCCTCCAGCTACAATGCATGAAAAAGGAAACCAAATTAAAAAAAAGCATAGAAACAGTTTAGAAGAAATCGAACTAAATCTTGACTTAAACCATGTAACAGACATCGTAACCCCCCAATATTATCTTTTTTCATTTATACAACTTATCCCTCATTATAACATCAACTTTTAAAGTTACAAGAAAATCATGAAATAATTCACATTTCTCAAGCTATATTCCTAGATATTTCATGCAATTATGACAAATAAAAACCATCCTTAATTTTTTCTTTTAATTAATAGAAAAAATTAAGGATGGTTTTTATTCAACTGTTTTAGGCTCTAAAAGATCAATCGTTAAATCTCTATTGTTCATTAATTAGCTGTAAAATATATTTTCTCTTTTGATGGAAATTTTCCGTATATCTTGTATCATCTGAATTATCCTCAATGTAATCTTTCGTAAAATTCACCGGAAAATCAGCAATAATTTTCCCCGGATGTTTTGACATTACAAGAATTCGTGTCCCCAGCATCAACGCCTCATCCACATCATGGGTAATAAAGAAAATAGTCTTTCCTGTATTCCACCATATTTTACGTATCAATCCCTGCATCTGCTCTCTTGTTAATGCATCTAATGCACCAAATGGCTCATCCATTAATAAAATTTCTGGGTTATTAATTAATGCACTTGCAATTGCAGCTCGCTGCTTCATTCCACCTGATAATTCATATACTTTTTTATCCGCAAATTCTGACAATCCTACTTTTTCTAGATATGTTTCCACATCTACTTTAATTTTGTCCTTTGGAACTTTTTTCATCTTTGGGCCAAAAGCAATGTTCTTACGAACCGAAAACCATTCATAAAGCGGAGCTTGCTGAAAAACGACACCTCTGTGTGAATCAACACCTTTAATTTCTGTCTGACTTAATTTCACAATTCCACTTGTTGGTGTTATGAATCCAGCTAATATGTTCAAAAGCGTACTTTTTCCACACCCACTTGGTCCCATCACACATACAAATTCTCCGGGGTAAATGTCGATATTAACATGATCAATTGCCGGTATTGCCCCTGCGCCCTTGTCATATACTAAAGACACATTTTCCATGGATATCAGTTCATTTGTTGTTTCAAAAAAATCTTCCACTTTCTTATCCTTTTCGTCGCCCATGATTTACCTCCAAGTTCTGTGAATGAATACTTGCATTCATTTTTATATAACTATTTTAAAGCCGCTTCAACATAAGAGGAATCAATTGCGTCTTCAATTACGGATAGTTCCGGTGAACTTTTTAGATTACCTTGTTCCGCATGGAAATCTGCAATCGTTTTTAATGTTTCAGCTAATTTCCCTTTCTTATCTGAAGTACCAAGATAATCGCTTGTAAGCTGGTCTTCACCAGATACCCATATATTGTCCTCTACCTGACCTCTTGCATTTTCCTCTGATGCACCTTCCCAGTCCGCAACATCCTTGGTTGCCTGATCTGGATTACTCTGTGTTAGATTATAGGTATTAATTAATGCTTTCACATACTGGCTTACCAATGTTGGATATTTTTCTGCAAATTCAGTTCTCGCCACACCAATCTCAGGAATCGTAATTCCCTTCTCAGCTAATTCACCATCATTAGTAAGAATGGTTCCATCTTTTATACATTCATCCAATGCCGGACTCCAGATATAGGTTGCATCAATATCTCCACGTTGCCATGCAGCCACAATGTCTTGCCCACCCATATCCAACAAGGTAACATCAGAAGAACTAAGTCCGGCCAGTTCCAATGCATTCAATAATGCATAATGAGAAGTCGTACCAAATGGTGTAGCTATTTTCTTACCTTTTAAGTCAGCAACAGAGCTGACTCCTGCATCATTTTTCACAGCCAGTGCTTCAATATTTCCACCTTCAAGATAGCTTACAAATACTGCTTTATAGGCAATCCCATTGGCGATTCCAAGTGCGATTGGTGAGGAGCCAAAGGATGCAACATCTACATCTCCTGAAACAACTGCATTATTAATATCCGTTCCAGCGGAATAATTAACCATATTAACTTTTACATCTATATCGTCAAAATAATTCTCTTTAACCAAAATAGCTGATTCTGGGCCACCCTCTATCACGCCGATATTCACAACGGACGGATAAGTTTCTCCCGTAATAGGGTCCACCCCAACATCTGATGTATCTTTTGTAGTTGATGTATCTTTTGTAGTTGATGTATCTTTTGTAGTTGATGTATCTTTTGTAGTTGCTGTGTCTTTTGTGGTTGCTGTATCTTTCTTAGAACCGCATGCAATCAGCTGACTTCCCATAATTAATATTAAACCCATAAATAATAATTTTTTTAATTTATTCATTAACTTATCTCCTCCTCATTCTAATAATTAGTTTTTACCTTTCCAAAATACAATCTTTCTTTCTAAGTAAAGTAACATTTTATCTAATATAATTCCTGTAATACCCATTATAATAATGCCAACGAATATTACATCACTACGCAGATACTTGCTGGCATCAAGAACCATCCAGCCAATACCCGATACTGCCGCAACCATTTCTGCCGCTACGGAAGTTGCATATGCACAACTCATAGCATTCCTTAAACCGACAAAGATGTCTGGTAATGCAGATGGAAAAATAACATAAAAAAAGATTTGCCTTTTACTAGCACCTAATGTCCTTGCCCGATTGATATAATCTTCCTTTACTCTTGTAACACCGGAGACGCACGAAAGATAAATCGGTGCAAATCCGCCTAAAAATAAAAGCAATATCTTGGAACTGTCTCCAATACCCATCCACAATATAATAATGGTATAGTAGCCTAAAGGTGGAAGTGGTCTGATAAATGCGATAATTGGTTCAAAAACCGCTCTTATTTTTTCAGAATATCCGCTTAAAAGTCCTAATGGAATTGCTGTTATTACAGCAAGAATATATGCTATAAAAAGTCTTCTTAAGCTGGCGGATAAATGTTCCCATAAGGCATATCCCTTATAACCGTTTTTTAGTAGATCTAGAAAACTATTCCATACTTCCGCAGAAGATGGAAATATTATACTAGAAATTCTTCCGTTCCATGTAGCTATCGTCCATAATGCAAAGATTACGACTCCAGTCAAAATACTTATACTATAGTTTATTCTCTTGTTTTTAATGATTGCCTCCCTCCAATTCATAGTTTTTTAATAGGATATGTATGATATCATTGTGGATACTTTAACTTAATTTGGTGCGGAAGGGAACACCCTTTTGTTGAATATGGGGTATTCAATATTTTCATACGGCTTTTTCCGCCTTATTTACCTTCCCATATTTGACTACGAACAGAACCCCTGTTAGTAATATTCCGATACTGATTACCTCATATCCCTGAGGCATTTCCTTAAAAAGAATAATACTAAAAAGAACGGACCAGATAATATACGTAATATTAAGGGACATTGCCTTTGCCGCCCCTGTCGCACTGATGGCTTTGTAATAAAGTAGATAGGAACCCGTCTCCAAAAATGCGGTAAGTAATAAAAGTAGGATATATTTTTGTGTCAGCACTTGTAAGGTGAACCCCCATGCGTGAAGCAGGGGAAGAAAAAGCAATGCATAACAGAGGATGGAAGTTCCCTGTCTAATCTGTAATGCTATCTCAAATGATACTTCCCCTTTCTTCATGGCATATGAAGAAATAACCGCCTCCAACCCCCAAAAGAGTGCACATGAAAAAGCAAAAACAAAATAGTTAATACTTCCACCATCTCCTTTTGGTATACCCGCCATTCCGATACTTCCAAAAACGCATAGACAGACACCAGCAAGCTGCTTCTTTGATAACTTCTCCTTTAAGAAAATCCATGCGATGATAGAACCTATGGCCGGATAAAGGGCAGATAAAACAGCAGTATAAGAAGCGCCAATATATTTGATTGACAAAAGATAAGCGCTCATGCCTAACGGTCCGCCAAACAGTCCACTAAGTATGAGCATTTTCCCATTTTTCTTTTTTAGAGTTTCTAAAACACTTGTGTTACGATACTGTCTGTTTGTTTTTCTAAAGATCAAAAGCCAGACACTAGAAAGGGCATCATTAAGAAATGCACTTACAAAAGGGGCTAGAAAAATAGCCTGTTTTGACTGTATAAAAGTACCTGTAGAAAGTACAATGGAAAGCACCACTGTCTCCATTGCCCACAAAATACCTGCTCCTATTCCATATATCACAATTCGTTCCTCCCTGTTTTCTTAACAGACCTTCAGTGCATTTACCGTTTCTTTTATCACATCCAGTACAATCTTATTTATATTTTTAGTCTTATATTTTATACTTTCTACATATCCCACTTCAAAGTTCAACTTCCTATCTGATATGGGTAGTCTCCTAATCCTTCCGCTTTGAATATAGAAATCATTTTCAGACATGTATCTTGGGAAAAAGGCCACATAATCATTTTGGGTAATCATGCTTTTGATAGAATCCAAATCATCTGTGCGGAAAATGATATTAGGAAATCTATTCGCACCAATCATATTAGTAAGTCCGCCATTATACTTCCTGAATTCATCCCGATATGCTATGTAAGGCTGTTTCACTATCTCATTAAAAGTAATACTTTCTTTCTCCCAATAAGGAGAATTTTTGCCCACATAAAGCATATATTCATCCCGAAACAGTGGTGTATATTTCAGGTCCGTATTTCGCTCTAGGCCTTCATAATTGATTAAGATGCCAAATTCTGAGATGCCGGAAGAAACATTGTGAGCAACCGTACTGCTTTCTGCCGTTGTAACAGAGAGTAAGATATCAGCTGTCTTACCCTTTAGTATTTGAAGAGTCTTAGGAATAATCCAATCACAGATACATGCAATACAAGAAATATTGACAACACCGGAGTTCCTTTGTTCCTTGGTCATCTCTACTATATCATTTACTGCCTCAAATATGTCCTCAGCCTTTTGGAGTACCAGGTTACCAATATGTGTTGGAGTAACTCCCGTATTCGTTCTCTTTAAAAGATCAACCCCTAATTCTTTTTCCAAATTTAAAATAGAATAACTAACAGAAGACTGGGACATATAATTTTTTTCCGATGCAATCGAAATTGAATTATACTTTACTGCTTCTTTAAAATAAAATAACTGCTCAAATTTCAATTTTACTCCTCCTGAATTCATTTACCATTATTCATATAGTTTTAATAGGATTTAAATACTTATGGATAATATAATTCTTTTATCATCATTCGTCAAGTAAAATTCACCAGTGAAGCGTAGAAATCGTTCTTTTCGATACCCCATATTCTTATTTTCAGCTAGTCATTTGAAAAGTATTCGTATATTATATTAATTATATATGAATAGTATGATATTGGTTTCTTATGAAAGGATAATATACATGAAAAGAACAGCACAAACACAAAAACTGATTGTATTAGGTATTGACGGTATGGATCCTGTTACTACCAAAAGATTATTAGATGAAGGTAGATTACCAAATATCAAAAAATATCTAGAGCATGGTTCTGCAAGAGAAGAACTTGGTATGCTTGGGGCACTTCCTACAATTACACCTCCCTGCTGGACCACACTGGCCACCGGTGCTTATCCTGGCACCCATGGAATTACCTGTTATTGGCGCCAATCTCCAGAAAGTCTAGACGCTGTTGTATATAATATGGATTCTAGGAACTGCAAAGCAGAACAGATTTGGAATACAACCGCGGAGGCTGATTTAAAGACACTAGTATGGCACTGGCCGGGTTCCTCATGGCCACCAACTTCCAAGAGTCCACTTCTTAATGTTGTAGACGGTACACAGCCTGGTTCTGTTAATATGGGTGTCGCTCAGATGGACTGGGAAAAAATTATTTATGCCTCAACTGATACAAAAAACTTACGTTTTATCCCTAGAACGCAAAAGGCAGCCGGTGTTGGTTGTAACATCACAGATATGAATGAAGTCTTACCCGTAAGCGACGAGGAAGGCGACGAAATGATGGAACTCTGGTGGGGAGATGGTGCAAGAAAAGGCGGAGAAATAAGAACTTATATCACTAGCCTAGATGACACAGAGATGATGATAGGTGCAAAAGTAGCTTACGATATGATATTCTCTCCGATAAAACCGGCAAGTGATTGGACTGTGACTCCTGAAAATGCACTAGACTTTACACTTCTTATCTCTAACGGAAATGAAAAACGCTATGGTCTTATAACGCAGAATCAAGACGGTATCTATGATACAGTATCTATCTATCGTTCCAAAGAGGACAAAGAACCATTTGTTATCATTCCAAAAGGTGAAATGGTAACTGGCATAGTAGACAATGCTACGAAAAACGGTGTTACCAAATCTAGCTGCAGATCGTATAAAATAATAGAATTAAGCCCAGATGGAAAAAATCTTCGTTTATGGATTAGCAATGCCTTAGATACAACCAATGACATACTCTGGCACCCGGTTTCTTTACACGATAAGATTTTAAAAAATGTAGGTCAGATACCTCCAGTGAGCCTGATTGGTGGAGAAGACTCCGAACTGGTAGATCAGATTTTTGAACCTTCCTGGGATATTTATAGCCAGTGGCAGGCAGATTGCCTTCAATATATGATTGACCAGGAAAACTATGATGTTGTTTTCAGCCACCTTCATAATATTGACTGTGCAGGCCATCAGATCTGGCATCTTGGGAAAACCTTAGAACCTTGGAATTATACGGATGAAAAAGTATATCAGAAATTGATTGAACGTTTCTACGAACAGACGGACCGTTACCTCGGACGTTTCTTACACTATTTAGATGAAGATTATACCATTTTCATCGTTTCTGATCATGGACTTTTGGTCGGTGAAAACGTACCTCCAATTCTTGGTGAATACGCAGGTGTAAATACTAAAGTCATGGAAGAACTGGGATATACGGTCATGAAAAAAGATGCAGACGGCAACAATCTTGGTGAAATCGACTGGAAAAAAACCCGTGCCGTCCAGATTCGAAGCAACTACATCTATATTAACCTCAAGGATCGGGATAAATATGGTATTGTAGACCTGAAGGATAAATATGATTTAGAGGAACAGATTATATCTGACTTATATAACTACAGAGATGATCGTACCGGAAAACGTGTTGTAGGAATTGCCCTTAGAAATAAAGATGCAGTTATCCTTGGTACAAATGGTCCTGAATGCGGTGATATCTTCTTCACCATAGAAGAGGGATTCAACCGTCTGCATGGAGATGGCCTCACAACTGCAGCAGGTTATTATGGTACCTCTGTGTCCCCTATCTTCATTGCAGCCGGTCAGGGTATCAAGAATAATTTCATTACAGACCGTGTCATCCGTCAGGTCGATGTTACTCCAACGATAGCCGTTTTGCTTGGTACAAGAATCCCTTCACAATGTGAGGGTGCACCAATTTACCAGATTTTATCAGAAGAACTATAAGGATAATCCTTTAAAACGGCAATCCTCAAAAAGCGATTGCCGTTTTAATAAACTATATACCTTCAAGACATAAGAATGTTCATTAATCGTTAATATCAGTATGAATTACTAATACCGGACATTGTGACTCTGAAAGTACTTTTTGGGTGATAGAGCCTAATAATAAACGTTTGATTTTGGATAAACCTCTATTACCCATCCCATTATGCTTATCTTATAGGGGTGCAGATTTCATATAATTCCACTAAGCTTGTGACCGTGTAGGTACTTTGAATTTCTGCGGAGTGTTTTTGTGACTTTCTGTTAATCCAGCAGGTATCAATTCCTGACAGGATACCACCTTTTATATCTGCTTTTAATGAATCTCCAATAATAAGAGCTTCCTGTATATTAAAATCTTTAATATGACTCTTCATGTAGTCGAAAAATTCTTTTGATGGTTTTTGAAATCCAATGCTTTGAGAATCAAAAATGTCTTCAAAAAATTCATATAAACCAGACTGCCTCAACCGCTTTATCTGAGTTTTAGTTACACCATTAGTGATAACAAACAGTCTATGGGATGTAGATAAGCTCTGGCATACTTCTAAAGCTCCTTCCATAAGCTGACATCCATTGCCCAAAAGTTCTCTATACATATTTTCCCATTCAATGCCATCCACAACTTTTCCCAGTCTTAACATAGTTTCTGAAAATCTTGAGTTTAGCACATCATCTAATTCTATATTTCCATTTTCATAATCGGCCCATAGTTGTTTATTGACGGAATTATATACTTGAAACAACTCCTCTGAAAAAATATATCCGTGTTGCTGAAATAATTTGTTTAACGAATCAGTTTCATTAGCGCCGAAATCTAACAATGTATCATCTAAATCAAATAGAAGTATTTTATAACTCATCTTTTCTCTCCTAATAATTGTTACTATTTTTTCATATTAATAATGTGAACATTAGTCCATAAGCCTATTATTGTAGGAATTTATGGTCTTTACATCATAATTACTATGTATATAATAAATACTCAATCAAATTAGTAAAAACTACCTCATACCCATTTGGCCACATATGCAATCCTTCAATAGAATACTCTTTTTTCAGATTATTATTTTGGTTGTAAAGCCCTTTATTAACATTGATAAAATCATATCCGAACTTCTTAGATAACTTTTCTATCTCAACATTAGCAGCCGTAATTGTTTCATTCGTTCTCGTTTTATACATACTGCTTCTATCCTCTTCGGAAAGTCCAAAATCGTCCATTGTATTCACAGGATAATATGCCATAACTATTACCTTGCTTTCAGGTAGTCTAATCTTGATATGATGTAGAATTTCACCATAATTATCTAGCAATTTTGTTGGCTCATATTCATGGGAGCCTATATCATTGGTTCCTATATTAATAAATATTCTAGATGGCTCTAACTCAAAAATACATTCCTCCATCGTATCCAACAATTCCGTAGTGGTGTAACCACAAATACCTCTGTTATAGATACAACCCTCTATTCCTTTTCCCTGCATAATTTCATTGATAGGAAATAGCTCCATGAGAGACGAACCAACCATTACAGTCTCACCCTTTTTTACAAACTGATTTGCTATATGATATGCTTTTCTCTTTTCAGTCTTTCTTTTTAAATTATTTTCAGCATCGTATTTTTCTATAATCTCTTTATACATATGAATATTAACTTCCCTTTCTTTAAGATTAGGCTCTGTTAGACTAAATTGTTGAAATATACACTCTAAAAACAGGTAGTCCAATTTCGACTTAAATTTAGACTACCTGTTAATACATAATATAAGAAAACTGCGTATAAACTAAAATGAGTTCTATAAATAAAATAATTTTTTAACCAAATATTAGTAACCAAAAAAAACCAATGTATTTAAAATAATATCTTTTAAATCAGTATATTTTTGTGAAAGATTTTCTTTTGCACCGAGCATTTGTAGTGGATTTACTAAATCTCGAAGTTTGCTCAATTCATACCAATCGGATGGCAAACTTCTATTAGAAGAATTATTATATGCCTCCTGAAACATTCTAATTTGCTTGTGATTAAAGTTATTCTCATATCGAAAAAACTGCCCTATATCTCCTAAACTATGACCAAAGCCCGAAAATTCCCAATCAACAATCCAAATACTATTATTTTTATCAATTAACATATTCGCAGGACGAAAATCTGAGTGAGTAAAACTTATATACTTATCAATTTCATACAAATATCTTTTTTTATCTGATATAAGTATCTTAACTCTTTCTTTAATTCCTTTTCCAATACGCTCTGTAACAATTTCTTTTTCAAGAAACAAATCATACCATGTTAGAAACGGGGGATAATCATTATCAAATACACCTTTATTTGCAATATCATAGTTATGTATATATGAAGCACTTTCGGCAACTTGAATAATAATGCTATCTTCTAACTTACCTCTTTGTATCAACATTTCTTGCATAGACTCGCCATGTATATATTCATATATTAAACATATTCTTTGTGTAATGTTATCCTCAGATACAAAAAGCAATTTAGGGATATTTAAGTACCCATAAAATAATTCGCTAATAGTTCTCTCTTTTTTATAACTAATATCGTTTAATGGACATATTCTTAACAAAAAGTATCCTTTATTCGTATGCACTTTATAATTACTGTTTCTACATCCAACATTTATTGGGAAATAATTCAATATTTCAAAATGCTTATCATATTCTGTGAATATAACTGTTATTTCTTTAATGCCCATATTATAAAAAGGTATAGAGCGTTCCCACAAATTATCCATTGTAACCTCCATTTTGAATGTATAAAACTGCACCAATATGTTTCGGTTTTATATTAATTTGCGTAACTACATAATAATTTACTAATATGTGTTACTCTGTATACATATTATACTACAATTGTATTTATTAACAAGTTTGAGTTATACAATTGTTGCTATTCTTTCTTTATAATTTTTAATCTTTGTATCTACAAAAGGAATTGTACTATGTATTAACATATTTTTAGTTCTAATTATTTCTTTATTGAAGGTCTCATCCATTTCAATTACACCATCTACATTTCCAATTCCCATAAATGTTCTTATACAATCAAGGAGTTTATGACGCATATAGAATGATGTTTTTACACTTACACCTACAGATTTAGCATTCTTTCTTATAGAAAGTCCGATTACATTCCCTTTGCATATTGAACCCACTTATATAAAGGTAATTTAGTGCAAGATAAAACAGATTTAGTTAAGTCATTAAAAGATTTTTTGCAAGATTTACAAATGTATCTTTGCTTTCCGTTTAACTTTCCATTTTTAACAACAGAAGTAGAATTACAATGAGGGCATACCTCCCCTTTAGTAAATCGAATTTCCTTAAATTCGTTATTAAGGTTACTTGATATAGAATTTAAAGTCATTATTTCACCAATATAATTAAACAATTCCTGTAATTGAAAATCCGAAAGTTCTTTAATATCTTCTTTTAAAGTAACAACACTTGGCATAAATTCACCTCATAATGTTTTGAAATATATTATTATAACATTATGAGGTGAATTTATATACCTATATCAACAGTATTGTCTAACAGAACCTAAGATTAAAAAACATTTTTAATTAATTATATCAGTACACATAGATGATATCAATCTAATTTGTTTCATGAATTTATCATACATAAATTTATCATTACTGTATCTACATAAAACTCTCCTTCAAACGCAACGCTCCAACCCCAACATCGGATATAACTTGCAGATTTCTTTTCACGATGAAATCTATATCGCAAGACAATTTCTATTTTCAACAGAAATATAAACTTGTTGACCATTTTCATATAAGTAAAAACTTCGGAATAATACATCAACCTGTAATGATACATGATCTGCCTCCACCTTATATCGAAGTACATTACCGTGAGAAAGGTGATTTACTACAACTGCCTGGAACTGATAAAAATTTTCCTTTTCTGCAAATGGAGTTAACGAAATCTCCATGGCTTCTGGACGAATAGCAACATTGTCTGACACAGCATGCAAGGTCCCGGTAATCCTATCAAATTGTTCTGCTGATATAATATTATAATGTCCCATAAACTCTGCTGCAAATTTTGTTTTCGGATTGGTATATACACTAATGGGTGAGCCGGACTGTTCTATTACTCCTTTATTAAATAGATGTATCACATCAGACATAATCATGGCTTCATCCTGGTCATGTGTCACAAAGATTGAGGTGATTCCTAGTTCTCTTTGAATCTTCTTGATGCTAAATTGAAGGGATTTTCTTAATTTTGCATCAATAGCACTAAACGGTTCATCTAGAAGCAGTACTTTAGGTTGAGTTACGATAGCCCTGGCAACTGCAACACGCTGTTGCTGACCACCGGAAAGATTGTCCGGATATGCCTTTTCCTTTCCTATTAGCTCTACCATTTCGATTGCTTCTGTTACTTTTCTTGCAATTTCTGGCTTACCCATTTTCTTCATTTTTAAACCAAATGCAATGTTTTCAAAGACTGTCATATTGGGAAACAAACTGTACTGTTGAAAAACCATTCCTATGTTGCGATATTGGGGATCAATATTGGTAACATCTACACCATCAATTGAGATTTTCCCATCCGTAATGGACTCTAGCCCTGACAAACAACGCAAGAGCGTACTTTTACCACATCCGGAGGGTCCTAACAGCGTCACTAACTGTCCCTGTTCGATTTCAAGATTAATATCTATGAGTACATGATTTTCACCATAACATTTATTAATATTCTCAAAGCTGATATAAGTCATTAGTATGTCTCCTCTCTATTTTGTCTGCCCTTATTCTTTAGTGCGTTCATAACACCGGATATCATAAGCGTTATTCCAAACATGATTACAATAATCGCACTGGAGGCCTGGCCTGATTGAAATAGCTTTTTGTACAGATACATCTGTGTTGTCTCAAAATAACTGCCACCGATAATATTAACGACAACAAAATCTCCGAATACCATTGATATGGAAAGCATTGCAACAATCGTAATACCAGAAAGTATGTTAGGAACTACTACTGCAAAAAATGCGTATAGTTTATTTGCTCCCAGCATCTGCGCCACTTCAATCAAACGTTTGGCATTAATTGAATCCAAACTATTCTTAAGACCGCGGTAGATATATGGCAGAATAACGATGCAATAGGTAAGTACTACCATTACAAATCGATTCGAGAAAGGCCACGGTGCATTGACATACAAGGAAAGAATTGAGATAGCAAGGATAACGCCTTGGATCGCATAAGGAATATTGCATAACATCTGGGTATATTTATCCCATTCCGGGTGATATACTTCAATGACATATAAAGCAAGTAATACAACTATAGTACAGATTATAAACGGCACAATAGATACAATAACCGTATGAACAATAGAAATCAGAAATTTTTCATCCAATAAAATATCCTTATAATATCGTAAAGTTAATCCCTCCGGCAGTATTGTATTCCATTCCGTAAAAATAGAATAAATAAAAGTTAAAAAAAGTGGTAAAAGTAAATACAAGCATATCAGAACTATTATAATTTTAGAGGAAAAGCTTTTTTTCACTGTGACCACCTCCCCTTGACTTCTTAACAAAATAATTATTGATACCGGTTGCAATTACCATCGTTAACATCAGTACAACTGCAAGTGCGGAACCAAACTCTTTTCTCTGTACTACATCTCCAATAAACTGTTCCGAAATTCGAATAGGCAGCAGCGAATAGTTGTTAGCAAGCAACGCATACGCTGTTGCATAGGCAGCAATTGCATTGGAAAACAACACACTCAACGTAGCAAGTATACTTGGAAGAATCGTCGGAAGGGCAATTTTTGCCCAATAAACCAAGTTATTACCACCAAGAAGAATAACGGCTTCCTTCCATTCCTTCCTTAATCCGTTAAAGGTAGGAATCAATAGAAGCGTTGCGAGTGGAATCTGAAAATAAATATAAGTAAGTAATAAACCTTTTGCTGAATAAAGATTAAAATTCGCCAGCGCGTTAATTCCCAATGATTTACCAAATACAACCAGAATTCCTACATTTCCCAATAAGATTATAAAAGCGAAGGCTAGTGGTATTCCTGCAAAATTAGAAGTCATATTTAGAATGTTAATAAATAGATTTTTCCATTTTGAAGAAGCTTCATTGGCTGCTTTCGCACCCAAAAAAGCAACAATAATTCCAATAATTGAAGATGTAATAGCAATTAAGATACTATTTATAACCGCTTGTTGATATAATCTCTTTGTAAAGATTAAAATATAATTACTAAGTGTAACTCCCATTCCATCTTCCGGCTTAAAGCTTCTTATAACTATCAGAACAATGGGTACTATTTCATAAAAGATTACCAATAATAAAAAGGGAAGAATTGCGAAGAGGTATAATTTCGATTTATACTTCAAAAATATCAGCCTCCATTTCCAAAAATGATTTCATACTAGGCGAAGGTTCAATTTTAAGTAATCTACAAATTATTGGTGCAATCAATAATTCGGAAATTATTTTTTCGGTATGCTCTCCCTTCGTTACTTTATCAGAAATTATGTAAAGAGGTACCATTCTCTGCGAATCTGAATTGCCTCCATGAAGATGATGCTCATTCATACCATGATCAGCTGTAATTACTATCTGATAGCCAGCTTCCATCCAGATAGGTACAACCGTGGATATAAATACATTCGCATTTGCTACCGCTCGATGATATTCAGATGAATTACTTCCATATCTATGTCCTGCATCATCTATGTTCATCGGATGAACCAATATAAAATCTGATGAATACTGTTGACGTAAATATTCTGCATCGGCAAATACATGAGAATCTGGATAATGATCTTCAAAATAATAAATTCCATGTTGAATTTTGGCATCACCTTTTAACTGAACTCGATCTATAAAATGTCGAAAGGGTGCATGTACATAAAGCTCACTCATCCAATAATAAGCAGATGCAGCTGTAGTTAAATTGTTATCCATACACAGATCAAACAGACTGACCTGATTGGAGGTTCTGACAATCTGGTTATTGGTAATTCCATGCTGATAAACGAGAAGACCTGTCAGTAAAGTTTCATACATTGGTCTTGATACAGAAGGAAGTTCCCCATGTACCCGGAATTTACTTCCCTTACCTATCTCAACAAGATGTTCCAGAAATCCCAGATTTTCTGTTGCCACATCATATCCACAACCATCTAGGATTATTAAAATAGTTTTATTATTCAAACTAACTCCCCTCTGTCTGTGCTACAGACTCTTAAATCAATAGTGGATGTCGCTAGTTAACTCAATTACCCAGGCGACATCCCATCAAGTATAATTTCACTTTAACTTATTATATATTATATATCTTATTTTGCATATGCAATAACATTTTCTTGCCAAAGTGTACCAATATTCTTTGATGTTTCTTCCCATGCAGCGTAATCTTCTGTCATACGGGCATTGGTGTATTGATCATCTGGAATCATTTTTGCCTTTACTTCATCCGGTAGAACAACACTGCTTCTGACTGGCTTTGCATATCCTTTTGCTAAATTGATTTGTCCTTCATCACTAAGAATATATTCTCTTGTCAAAGCTGCTGCATAAGGATTTTTTGTATAAGTATTAATAATGGTACAGTAACCACTTTGAATTGCGCCATCAGAAGGAATACTTACTTCATAATTCGCATTTGGACTATTCGTAAGGAATTGATCACGATAACCGAGTGCGTTGTAATCCCAAAGTAACGCAACCGCTACTTCACCCTTCTCAAGTCTTGTTAGGGATAGTTCGCCCATGTCTAGTCTTCCTTGTTCAGCCAATTTTTTGAAGAAATCTAAACCTGGCTGAATATCAGATTCAGAACCTCCCATTGCAATTGCTGCAGACAAAACAGCGTTTTGTGCTTGACTTGCTTTAGTAACATCTCCAACAGCAACGTTATAGTCACCTTCCAAAAGATCTGCAAATGAAGTTGGAGGAGTACTTACTAGGTCTTTGTTTGTAATAATGGAAATAGTACCATAATAACCTATAATCCAATTCCCTTCTTCGTCCTTAGCCCAATCCGGAATATCATCCCAGTAGGAAGTTTTATAAGCAAGTGTCAAACCCTTATCTACTGCAACTGGTCCAAATGCCTGCCCAACGTCGCCTATATCCTTAGTAGCATCATTTTTTTCAGCTTCAAAAATTGAAAGTTCTTCTGCTGACGACATATCTACGTCATTATGTTTAATGCCATAAAGAGAATTAATATCTCCCCAAGTTTCTCCCCAGTTTGCCCAAGTATCCGGCATTCCAACAGATTCGACGGTTCCTTCTTCTTTTGCTTTTTCAATTATCTTCTCTAAAGACATATTGTTTAAATCAACTTTTTTCGCCTCCGCTTTTTTAATCGTAGAACAACCTGTTAACGAAAATACTGTTAGTATAGCCATACATCCTAAAATAGCTCTCTTTATTGATTTCATAATTTTATATCTCCTTTTTCTTTATTTATAATATCAAAATCATGTTACCAATTAATTGTTAATTCCAACCTTTCATTCTCGTAAATTTATTGTTAAATTAAAAGGAACTGTTTCACTTACTCATGTGGCGCTTTGCCCTTGAGTTTTTCAGCAAGTCTATTTTTAACTACTATATTTACAAAAAAAATGCTAACTGGTTCAAACCAGTTAGCAATTTTTATAGTTAGAGTTCTATTAATTTTTAGTCAATCCTTTTGTATTTATTAAGCTTAGTCTAGTCGTTTAAGTGTATATCACCACTTACAGAACTTAAAATTAACTCACTTCCTTGATTTCCATACGTATTGGTTCCTGTTTTTAGATTTCTCTGGCGCACATTGTTGTAATTAATATATAATTCTCCAGAGGTAGTTCTTGATTTCACGCAGTATCCGTTACCATAGTTTCTTAAATAAACATTAACGTTTCCACTCGTACTACTTGATTCTAATACTACATCTCCTTTACATTTCACTTCAACGTCACCACTCTTCGAACTTGCATGGCATTTCTTAATATTGACTTCAAGTTTCACATCTCCACTTGTACTGCTAGCCCTTAAGCCATCTCCAATTATATTGGAAAGTTTTATGTCACCACTTACGCTGCTAACATCCGCGTTGTTCATTGTAAAATCACTAATATCAATATCACCACTTGTACTTCTGATTTTACATTCACTTGCTTTCACATTAGCCATATCAATGTCACCACTTAACGAACTATTATCTATAATGTTAGCAGTTAAATTTCTAGCCTTCACATCACCACTTAAGCTTTTAAGTGAAAGATCCTTTGCTTCGATGTTATTACCCTTAACATCACCACTCATGGTACTTGCACTTAATTGGATACTATTTACATCATTAATCTCAATATCTCCACTTGAACATTTGATTCGAAAGTATGTTGTATAAACTTGATTGATTGAAACATTGCCACTTGCTGTCTCTACCACAATTCGATCTGAATTCACATCGGTAATTTTAATATCTCCGTTTGCTGTTTTGATGTTGACATCACTTATATTCTCTGGTAATTCTATATTAATATTAATTGAGTTTATTTTAAGGCTATATAGAAATACAGCATTACCAACCCTACGGATACCTGCAAAAACAGTGTTTCCTTCCTTATAGCTGTAGAACTCATACATCTGTTTCTGTCTCGCATTACCGTTGTTTTCATAACTGATATTTATTTTACCATTGGAAGATTTCTTCACATTAACGTCAGCACATATACCATCTATGACAAGATTTAATCCTTTGCTACCAGTTTTTGCATCTTCACCCATGCTTTTATTCTCAGCAGTTTCTGACTTTTCACAACCTTCCTCACTACTTGTAGCTTCTGTAGTTTTATTCTCAATATCAGTTTGAGCATCACTAGAAGTTTCATCAGTAGGTTGAGTACCATAACTTACATTACTATCATTTGGTTCTTCTTTTGGGGATTCTTCGGAATCATCGTAGCTTTTTGATACGTTTTCCTGATACCCTTCTGTATTCCGCTTATTGAAATCAAATGGACCAGAACCTTGATTCTTAAGATAGTTATCTGCGAAATTACTAATGGAAGAAGCAGCCTGGTCTAATGTACTCATTAACGTATTACTAATCTCTTTTACATTAATATTACTGATTGCTTCGCCTGCTGAATCCAAGGCACTATTGATTGCATTACCAATCTTATCACCATCAATGTTATTATAGTTAAAATATCTTTCTTTGAATTTTTTATTCTTTGAATCCGTCTGGTCGTCATACGCTTTCTTTTCTTCTGCCTTCTTAGATTCCTTGCTGTCAGTATTGTATACCTCTTTAATTTCCTTAACTAGGTCATCAATTGAACCCAGATCTTCACAAATTTGTTCTTCACTTTTACCATTTTCTATACCAGCTTGAAAATGCTCTTCATAATCTGATACGATTTCCTCCATTACACTTTGATCTGTATCTTTTAATGCTTTTTTTAATGCATCTAAATATTCAATCTTATTCATATCCATCCTCCTATTCTATAATTTCTTGTACGACACTTACAAAATTCATCCATTCTTTTTTCAAAGCAACTTGGTATTCTTTCCCTTTTTCTGTTAAATGATAGTACTTTCTAGCAGGACCCTCTTCGGATTCCACTAAATATGTTTCAACGTAAGCATCATCTTTTAATCGCTTCAAGATAAGATATAATGTTCCTGTTGCGATTACCATCTTTTGTGATATTGAATCTGTTAATTCATATCCGTAACGATCAGCTTCTACTAATTTTGAAAGCGCACATAATTCTAGTGCCCCTTTTTTAAATTGTGCATTCATAAGTCAGCTCCTTTCTAAGTGATTGAAAAGTGAATACTTTTTATCATATAATATATAATATCACTATCTAGTATATAATGCAATATAGTATTAATAAAATTTTTCGCAGCCGTTTCGCAGCAAAATCTATTTTTTTTCATTTAGCATCTTGAAGTTTTTCCTATTGTTATTATAATGCTTTGAACACTTTAAAGTATTGGTTATATACTTCCCTGTTTTTCTTATTCGGTATATAATTTTTGTTGACTGTAATCAAACCTCTTTTCTATTTTTATGTATATTTTTGATAATAAACTAATAAAATAAACGTAAGATAAATACAAAATAAACTCGTGTTTATTCTGTATTTATCTTACGTTTATTTTGTTGTCTTATTATAAATATTAAAAACAAGTGAAAGTAGGTGTTACAAATGATCATTAATTATTTCAACTGAGCTAATGTTTGAGCATTTTATCAATTGTAGTAATGAGTTCATCTACTATTCCATTTTCATCATCTTTAATTTTGTCCACCACACAATTTCTGATGTGGTTTTCTAGTACTAACTTGCTTATTCCATTTAAAGCTGCCGTTGCTGCTGTTATTTGATTTAACACATCATCACAATAGCAATCCTTTTCGATCATCCCTTTTATTCCCCGAATCTGTCCTTCTACCCTATTAAGTCTGGTTACAAGTGATTTTTTGAGTTTTAAAGTTCTATTGGTATTCTTAAGCTCATTGTCTCCATAATCTTGTTCCATACAACAATTTTTCTCAGTATCACTCATCTATCTAACACCACCTTCTAAAATAGTAATCATTATTGTAAGTCAAAAGGTTTTAGAAATTTTTTAACTTCGATTGTCTTTCCACTATTATCTTTCATTTCAACTGAAGCATATACCCAACCCTCTACCTGATCCGGATTAACACCTGCTTCGATAAAGATTTCAGGATCAACTACAAATACGATGTCTTTATCATTGGTACTCATGTCCTTTGCCCATTCGAATTTATTTCCATTACCCAAATCGACACCGTAATGATCCAATACTTCATGATATCCAATCGATTCTCTATAGAGTTTAACAATTTGATTAAAGGACGATTCTGGAGTTGCCTCTCCACTATATGTTAGTTCATCATCACCTAACTTGGTTCCAAGCATAATCTTATCCTCGAAAGCAATTCCCTCTGGAAGCTTATTCACATCTACACCAGCGTTGATAAAGGGTGCTGCATCAAATTCTAGCATTACATCATGAATCGGACTTTTGCTATAATCTTTACTCCAGATAAATCTTGCTGTATTATCTGGTGCACTTAGTGACCAGCCACCATTCATCTCATCTACTTTAACTTGATCAGGTATGGCTACTAATACATCTGCAAATGAAGTCTTTGCTACCTTACCTATAACATCTGATTGCCCGCAAGCGGACAGTGATACCATTGTTACTAAAAGAAGTGTTATTATAATAATTTTATTTTTCATTCTTTGCTCCTATCTGCCCACTATGCAGGCATACAATTATTTATATGGTTTGAAACCTTTTAGCCTTAATGCATTTGTTAAAACGGATACAGAACTTAATGACATTGCAGCAGCCGCTAATATTGGATTTAATGTTGGTCCACCAAATGCATAGAGTAGTCCTGCAGCTACCGGTATTCCGAGTACATTGTAACCAAAAGCCCAAAAAAGGTTTTGTTTGATGTTTCTAATTGTACTTTTACTTAATTGAATTGCTGTTGGAACATCCATTAAATCACTTCTCATTAATACAATATCTGCTGATTCCATTGCAACATCTGTTCCAGAACCGATCGCTATACCAATATCTGCCTGTGCTAGCGCTGGAGCATCATTAATACCGTCTCCAACCATGGATACCATTTTACCCTCAGCCTGTAATTTCTTAACTTCATTTGATTTATCCTGTGGAAGTACCTCAGCTAACACTCTGTCAATTCCCACTTGTTTTGCAATTGCTTCTGCAGTTCTTCGATTATCACCTGTGATCATTGCCACTTCAATACCCATCTCATGGAGCTTCTTGATAGCCTTAGCACTACTCTCTTTCACAACGTCTGCAACTGCAATAATTCCGGATAGTTCCTCACCCATTGCAATATACATAGGCGTTTTTCCCTCAGATGCCAGTCTATCTGATTCCTTTTCTAATGCAGAGAGTGATATACCCCTATCTACCATTAACTTTCTATTACCTAGAAGTATCTTAGATCCTTCAATAATAACTTGAATACCGTATCCAGGTATTGCTTCAAAACTGTCAAGTTTTAAAACTTCTAAGTTTTCTTTTTCTGCACCCCGAACAATTGCTTCACCAAGTGGATGTTCTGAGCCTTTTTCTGCTGATGCTGCTATTTGTAATAATCTATTTTTTGTAATATCACCTATTGTTAGTATATCTGTTACTTCAGGTTTTCCTTCTGTTATCGTACCAGTTTTATCAAATACGATTGTATTAATTTTATGTGTGGTTTCAAGTGCTACACCACCCTTAATTAGTATTCCATATTCAGCTCCTTTTCCGGTTCCAACCATTATGGCAGTTGGTGTTGCAAGTCCAAGAGCACATGGGCAAGCTATTACAAGTACGGATATAAATATGGTTAATGAGAATACTGCTGATTGACCACTAATTAACCACGCTAACGATGAAAGAAGAGCTATAACAAAAACGATTGGGACAAAATATCCGGAAACGATATCTGCCATCTGAGCAATTGGAGCCTTTGTTCCTTGAGCATCTTCTACTAATTTTATGATTTGCGCCAAAGCGGTATCACTTCCTACTTTTGTCGCTTTAAATTTAATTGAACCATTTTTATTGATGCTTGCAGCAAATACCTTATCGCCTTGTTTCTTCTCTATAGGCATACTCTCACCGGTGAGCATCGATTCGTCAATTGAGGTAAGACCTTCCTGTACGATACCATCTACCGGTATTTTATCACCTGGTTTTACAAGAATAATGTCATTTACTTCTACTTCTTCTATTGGTAGTTCAACTTCTTTTCCATCCTGAATTACAATTGCTGTTTTGGGTGCAAGACCCATGAGCTTTTTAATGGCTTCTGATGTTTTTCCTTTTGATACAGCTTCGAGTGATTTTCCTAATAAGATCAATGTAATAATAACCCCGGCTGTTTCAAAATACAGATCCTCCATGTAACCAAAATCACCAATCGATATCCTATAAGTTGAATATAAACTGTATAGAACTGCTGCTGATGTTCCCATAGCAATCAACGAATCCATATTAGGACTTCGTCTTATTATTGCTTTAAAACCTACAGTATAAAATTTATTTCCTACAATTAAAATCGGGAGTGTTAATATGATTTGTACAATAGCATAATTGAGCGGATATTGCATCGGTTCTAATGCATTAGGAATAGGGAAGCGTAACCACCAAATCATGGAACCCATTGCCAAATACAATAATGGAATGGAAAACACTGCAGAAATGATAAACTTTGTCCATAATGTTTTTATTTCTTTTTGTTTTCTGATTTTATCTTCATCAACAGCAGCTTTTGTTTCAATTTCTAATGCCTTATATCCGGCCTTTGCTATCGCTTGTTTTATCTCTGATATTCGTACCTTTTCGGGATTATATTTTGTTACAAGCTTTTCTGTCGCAAAATTTACAGAAGCAGTTGAAACTCCCTCCAATTTAGAAACAACCTTTTCGATTCTATTCGCACATGCTGCACATGTCATGCCTTGTATCGGTATAGTGATTTCTTTTTCTTTCGATTCTTCCAATACCTCATAACCGGCTTTGGAAACAACCTCTTTTATTTTTGGTATGGATACTTTCTGATCATCGAACTCTATTACTAGTTTTTCTGTAGAAAAATTCACAATAGAAGACGTAACTCCATCCATTTTCTTTGTTACTCGTTCAATTGTTTTGGCACAGGCAGCACATGTCATACCCACAATTTGAAGATTTTCTTTCTGCATGATTTATCCTCCTCTAATAATCTCATCTATAAAAATTAAACTACATCATATCCTGCTTCTTCTATTGCTTCAATTATATTTGTTTCTGCTACAAGTTCTGAATCATATCGGACGGTTACCATCTTTCCATTCAAATCAACCTCAGTATTTGATACGCCACTTAATTCATCTAGAGCATTTTTGATTGCTCTTTCACAATGACTGCAAGACATTCCTTCTACGTTTAATTTCTTAATAATTTCTGACATAAGATATCTCTCCTTTGATATTCTATACTATACCCCGATATACTATACCCTACTATGGTATGTTTCGAGTAAAAATAGTTATTATTTATTTTCTTCATCATAATACTTGTTTATGTAGATTTGATGGAGATTTTAATAATATTTTAATTATATGATTGATAATATTATTATTTTTATGTGACACAAGAGTGTTATCTGTCTATATGAAACAAAAATTGGGGTGATGCTTTTTTACAGCTCCACCCCTTAATGTAAATAATTTGAATAATTGATTTTGTTAGAGCCAGTACTAATAAAAATTTTTAGAAATATCTCATTTTGGCACCATGATTATTTACAGGTTTATCACCAATTGAATAATCATTAATCTCCATTGCACTCTTCATTTCATTGCTTAACGTATCCGCACAATTACGACACACTCTTCCAAATTTCAATTGAGCACCACAAACTTCGCAATTTAAAAATATCGCCGAATCATCAGAAATAATAAGCCTGCCTTCCTTTAAATAAGATTTAATCCTACCTATCTTAACACCCGTTTTTTCCGCAACTTCCTTTATCATAGCAGATGGATGATCATAAATATAGTCTTTCACAGTATTAAATATTTCTTCATCAGCTGCATTACACTTAGCACAAATGCATTTACCTACTCCAGTAAACAAAAAGATCTTATCGCATCTTATACAACTTTGAAGTTGAGCACCATTATTTTCAGTCAATTTATCACCTTTTTCTCTTGTATTATACATAATATACTATTAGTTTATTTATACCAGATTTTCTTTACCGCGTCAACAGAAAATGTATGAGTTTCACTGTAAGTATTAGATTTGCGCCAACTATTATCATACAATATATCTAATTACGTCTCCGTTCTGATCCATGTAATTTATCTCAGTACGTGAAGAATTTAAATCTACAAACAAATTGCAAAACTTCTCATTTTTACTCCATGACATCCTAATCTCACTCTTTGCAGAATCCATTATTTTAAATTCACCGTCAAAGGCAGGATAATCATTTCTGAACCGTATCAGTTCCAAGAGGCGTTGTACTACTTCTCTATCAATGGATTTTTTTATTTCATCAAGAGAATAATTGTGGCGGTTAATATCACGCCCCTCGCCTGTTCTGTTTACTGCCTCAAAGTCATTTTCACCTGCTAGAAGTCCAGTATAATAAACCTGTGGAATTCCAGGAGTAAAGAATTGAATCGCCCTTGCTGCAATATATGCATCATCATCACAATTCAATACAGAATAATAGGTACCACGAATCTGGTGAACATCGAAGCCATCTTCTGATTTATACATGTCCGAAACAATCCTGCTCAGATTGGATCCTCTGTCGAGGCATAAATCGATTAACTTGCGAGTACTATCGTTATCGATAAGTCCATCAAGATCAGGCTTCACAGGAATTCCGTCATGGCAATCTAACATTGTAAATTGCTTCTCCGGCCTGATCTTCAAATACTCGCATAATTTTGTACTGTCCTTGTTCACGAGCGCATCCAATATAGTGTAGGGAAGCACAAAATCATAAATCCAGAAACCTTTCTTAGCCAGCTCGAACTGGATAACATGGTCAGAATGGATTTCAGGAAGTAGCTCAATCCCAAAAGAATCAGCCATTCCCTTTAACCAGTCCAGGAACCTATATATTTCAGGTTCTACAAAAAAGCAACTGGTCCCTAGCTTTTTAATAACATAGCCAACTGCATCAAGACGTACTATTTTAACATTATTTTTAGAAAAATTCCTAAAAAACTCCGTTAAGATTCGCCTAGTTGTTTCCGAATAAACATCAAGGTCAATTTGCTCCGATGGGTCTGTTTTTCCGAAGGTTGACCATACCGTTTCCTCTTCACCTGTCTCTTCTATAGCAAATACAGAATATGGTACCAGTCTGCGCAGAAACATCAGGTTAATATCTTGCTGAACAGGTATTCCATCCGCCCATAATTTATCGACGGTGATAAACATATCCGCATATTGCGACTTCCGTCCATGCTTCAAAAAATCCTTGAAATAGACCGACTGCCTGGAAATATGGTTCACCATCAAATCAAGAAGAACATCAAAATCTTCTCCAATTGCTCGGATATCCTCCCAGGTTCCGAATTCCGGCTCAATTTCAAGGTAGGTTAACGGTGCGAACCCTCTATCTCCTGATGAAGGAAAAGGCGGAAGTATATGCACACCACCTTTAAATACATCCGGCAGGTATTCCAGCAATACCTGCCTTAAAGACTTCAAATTACCTCCAAGCGAATCTGGATATGTTATAAGCTGTACCTTGTTTTGAACTGTCACGGGTTTTCCTCCTTCAATTACGTACTGTAAATTGAATACCATACATTTTCTCAATAGTTTCCAAATCAGGCAGATTCACCACTGCTCCGGTATATTTCAATTTATAAGCACTGACAGCCAAGCCCGCTTTCAGTGCATTAACAAGCGTATACCCTCTGGAAACGGCTGCATAAAACCCTGACCAAAAGGCATCTCCAGCCCCTGTAGTATCCACAACCTCCGAAGCCATTGTATCGAGCTTCAGCATTTCAACACCATTTGATACTAGGGCTCCGTCGCTTCCCAGTGTCAAAATGACCAACTTGGCTCCCAGGCGTAAAAACCTTTCCATCTGTTTTTCAGGGGAAGCACTGCCGAACAGCCGCTCAGCATCATCCTCTGAGGGCTTGACAATATCAACCCTACTTATGACAGACTTTATATACTCAACACCGTCTTCCCTTTTTTCCCATAACATGGGATGATAATTTGGGTCAAAGCCTACAAGTGTTCCATAACTTTTAGCCTCCTCTAGCAGCTTCTCTACCAATATGCGTGACGGCTTTCTTGAGATAGGCCAGCAAGAGAAATGGACAATTCGAGAATTTCTCAAGGCTGTATCAAGCCCTGACGAATATTCCAGCTGAAAATCCGCATCCCTATAGAAAACAGGTACTGGACTACTTTTGCTCTTAGTCAGCAAAACCATGCTCGTAGCATATTCCACCCTCTGAATCAAATCTGTGGCAAGGTGTGCCTCTTCCATACACTGGATCAGAAAATCACCCAATCCGTCCATCCCTACCGCTGCTGCAACAGCAGAACTAATACCGAGTTTTTTTACATTCATGGCAATATTGGCGGGTGAGCCTCCAAAAAAGCGTTGATAAGAACTGCTTTTAAAATTATCGTCATAGTCTGCCGAAATCATATCCACCAAAAGTTCTCCTACCGTCAAGACATCAAGGCTAGCTTCCTTAAGCACTAACTTTTTATTAAATTCAAACATCACAATCCTCCTGATTACTCGTAGATATGAAGAAATTAGAACAAACTACACAGTCAGATGTATAAACCTGTGTGATTTTAATACTTCTTTTATTTCTGTTGATTTTGGAAGGTGATCGTTCTATTTATTGATTTCTCAAAGTCAAAATCTATATATTCAAACTGAAACACCATATTCAGTTTCACCAATTATCATAATATCATATTTCCAAGCAGGTCACCGAATACACAATCCCAGTTATTTAGTTCATGTGTCAGTCCCTTTAGTTTAGGTTGTCTGTCTTTCAATTAATGTAACTGGAATTACTGTTTCTAACGGTACTTCTTTTTTTTCAATTGCATCCAATAGCTTGGATACGGTCTGACTGGCCAACATTTTCATATCCTGTGCTATCGTAGTCAAAGGAGGGTTCATTAGTCTGCTCATTTTTACACCATCAAAACCGATTACCTTTAACTGCTGCGGAACCCGATATCCTAAAGAAGTTGCCATTCGTATAACCTCTGCAGCAATAACGTCTGAACTTGCAAAAATACCATCAACTTCCGGATGTTCAAATAAAAGTTTATTTACAATCTGGGAATAATCCAATTCCTTTAGCATCTGCTGTGTTGTATTATACACAGAATATTGAACACCTGCTGCTATACAGGCATCTTCAAATGCAATTGCACGTTTATCTGCTTCATGCTGGAATTTAATATCACCGCAGATATGAATTAGATTTTTACACCCTTTTGCCAGTAAATGCTTGGTGGCCGTTAAACCGCCCTGATAGTTATCACTAATTACATATGGAATATTGCTAGAAAGTATCGTCTCCACAGTAACGATTGGGATTGATGTATTCAAAAAGATATCTTCACACACCGTGTGTCCCCCTATAATTAATCCATCTATCATATGACTTTGTATTAAATTGATACAATTTTCCTCCTTTATAATATCCATAAAAGAAGTAATAAGTAATAGTTTGTATCCTTTCTCATACAAGCATTCCTCAATATGTGTAATAAGTTCAGAATAGAAAGGATGTTGCAATGGTAAAGAAAGAAGTGCAATAATTTTTGATTGCTTCTTCTTCCCCAAGGCTCTCGCCAAATCATTGGGTTGGTAATTCAATTCTTCCATTGCGCGGTGAACGGCCTTTTTTGTCGATTCGCTAAGTGGTCCTTTATTATTCATAACTCTGGAAACTGTTGCTATCGAAACCCCGGCCAGACTTGCAACATCTTTTATACCTGCCATATTATTCCCCCTATTATACTGTTCAGTACTGCAAGCAAGCTTGCAATTCCTCATTCCGCTTTCATTATATCATATATTTCACTCTGTAAACTAGAGTTTTCCCAATTTAAATCCACTTGTTTTCAAGTAAATTATTTGACTGCACCGTCTGCTATACCCTTAATAATATATTTTTGTAGGAAAATATATAAAATTATAATTGGTATAATTGTTACAAAGACGGCTGGAAAAATTAACTCCCAGGGATTCCCGTATTGACCAGATGTCAACTTAGCAAAATACAATTCTAAAGTAAGAGTTTTGATACCATTACTGTTACCAATAACCAGGAATGGTAGCAGATAATCATTCCAAATCCACATTGTATTCAGAATAATAACAGTAACTGTAGTACCTTTAACTAATGGAAATACCACATAAAAAAACATCTGGAAAAGGCTGGCTCCATCCAATATGGCAGCTTCTTCCAATGAAGCTGGAACACTTTTAAAAAAACCATGGTATAAGAATACCGACATACTCAGTCCAAAACCACCGTACATGATAATCAGTCCACCTACGTTTTTCATGCCAAATTTATCAAATTGGCTCAGTAATGGGTACATAACTGATTGAAAAGGAATTAACATTGCTGCGGTAAAGCCCATAAACAGAATGGTGGATGCTTTCGTTTTACAACGAACCATTACCCAGGCGCACAAAGATGAGACAATAACTAGTAGCGCAACAGACGTTGCTGTAATCAATATTGTTACTCCAAGTGCTTTAAAATAATTAATGGCTTCCATTGCAGTTGCTATAAACTCAGAAGTCCAATTGTTCGGCAAAGCTACAGGTGAACTTACGATCTCACTATTTGACTTAAAAGAGTTAATCAATAGAAATAGTAATGGAGCGATTGTATAAATGGCTAATACAATTAGAAAGAAATAGATTAAGAAATGTCCAATGTTACTTTTCGTTTTCGCCTTCATTACATCTCAACCTCCTTCTTTTTCGTAATAGCAACCTGAATCAAAGTAACTGTAGCAATTAATATAAAGAAAATAACAGCTTCAGCCTGCGCAACACCATAATTAGGTGGCGAAGTATCTCTTGTAGTTCTAAGAATCTGAAGTGCCAGCATTCTGGTTCCAAAATTACCATCGGTTAATGCTACGTTTTGATCAAGCAATTTAAAACAATTTGCCAGAGTTAAAAAGAATACGATTGTGAAAGAAGGCATCAGCATAGGCACTGTAATATAACGAAATCTCTGCCAAGTAGAAGCCCCGTCAATTCTAGTCGCCTCATTTAATTCCGTTGGAATGTTGTTTAGCCCGGCAGTATATATAATCATCATATAACCAGCCATTTGCCATGTAACCAACATTGTTAAAGCAAACAAAGCTTTTGTATTATCCTGTGTCATATTAGTAAGAAATGGTATAGAGAGAAATCCACTTTCACTAAAAAGAATTTGTGAAAAAACAATTTCAAAAATGAATGACCATATATATCCTAATGCTAAACCGCCTAGCAAATTAGGTAAGAAGTAAATAGTTCTGAAAACTCCTGCATATTTTCTAACAGAAGTTACAAGTAACGCCATAGTCAGTGATACCATATTGATAACAACTACCGCTACCAAAGTGAATTTGAATGTATACATAAATGATTCTGTAAACTTACTTGACTTTAATGCAGATGCATAATTATCTAAGCCAACAAAAGCTTCCCAGAAATGATCACCCCCAGCAAAGTATGTTCCTCTCCATGCTGTGAAGGAATAGATAACACCAAGTATAAATGGAATTATGATCACTATAGTAAACAGTATAATCGCCGGTAAAACTAACGGCCAAAATCTTTTTTTGTAGTAACGTTCCATAAAATTCCTCCTTTAACAGACAAGTGCCACTATAAATGTGGCACTTGTCTATATTTAGAACTAGTTTAAACCTGCCATCTCTTTCCAATTAGATATTGCAAAGTCAGCAATGTCTTCATAAGCATTATCCGGCCATACTTCCTTATTCAAATAATTTTCCATTATGTAACCGCCTAAGGTATCTCCTGACCAGCTATTTGGGCATCCAGCATATGCATTTGTAAGAGTTTTACCTTTTACTACATATTCAAGGATAGAATCACCTAAGCTATAACCTGTTGAAACTTTTGAAGGGTCTGCATTGTAAGGGATAAATGCCATATCTTCAATAACAAATTTTTGTCCTTGCTCTGTTGTGTTTAACCAAACTAAGAATTTTTCTGCTGCTTCTTTTTGAGCATCACTCGCTTTTTTGTTAATTAAGTAATAATTAGGTACAAATACCGGGATTGATTCACTCATATATTCTGCAGTTAAACCTTCTACTTTAATCATGTCATCGGTAAATGGCATCTTAATTGGTAAGAATGTTAAAGTATCAGCAGTTTCGGCATTAAATCCAATAATATTCGTATATGCCCAATTCCCTTGTTTAATAAATAATGATTTACCTTCTGCAAAATTCTGTACTGAAGCATCATAACCACTTGTTGTTGTATTTATTAATTCAGAACCTCTGTCAATTGTTGCGTTAGATGATTTTAAATCTATTACTTGTGCATATGCTTCTAATGCATCTTTAGCTGCATCGATTTCTTCAGCTGTAGCATTTTTGGTAGCTGCCGCATCTGAGAAAACAGCGTCAATTGCAATGTTAACTAAATGGTCACCATAGGTCCAAGTTTGTGAACCAGCCATTGAGAATACACCTTCCAGTGATTTTGATAAATCTGACTTTTCAACTAAATCAAAGCTTTCACCGCTTAACGTAATGGTTGATAATGTATCATTTTTAATATAATCGGTAACTGCTAAAACCATAGCTTTAAATTCATCATATGTTGCTGTTTTATAAGCCTCAATAAAAGTGGCAACTTTGTCTTCTCCGAATAATGCGGCTAACATTCTTGTATCAACAATATATCCATAGCCTTCTATATTGAAAGGAATACCATAACTTCCTGCATCATCTGATAAAAGTAAGTTTTCAGGAATATCAGTTGCTAATTTAAGGAAATCTTCATCAGCTGCTTCTGATAAATTCATTGCATATCCACCTTCTGTGAATTCAACTAAGTCTACAGAATTCATACAGCAGAAAATAGTTGGCATCTTGCTAGAACTTAGTTCTGATCTTAATAACTCAGAACTGTCTGTACCAGATCCTAATGAAAACACTTTTGCAACTGCTCCGGTTTCTTTGGAATAAGCATCTACCGCTGCCTGTAAAGCATCTGCATTTTCACCTTTTGTATTGAATATGTAAAAATCATAATCTCCAGAATTTCCCGTACTTGTAGTAGTTGCCTCACTTGTACTTCTTGTATCTGTCGAACTTCCACTGTTGCCGTTACTGCTGCCACATCCTACTAAAGATGTTGCTGTCAATGCCATTGCTAGAATCAGTGCTAATACTTTTGAATACCTTCTCATAAATTACCCTCCGTAGATTAAATTATAATATTCTTATTCCACGCTAAGTGAAAATACTTTGCCTGTTATTCACTTAACTGTTACAAATGTATTAAACCACTAATCTTCTTTAATGTCAAACGTTTACATTGTATTAATTATATTTTTGTATATTAATATCAAATTTTATGTTCTATAACTGTGCATTATTGCTACTAAAATGCCATTTTATTTTATCGCAAGCTTTTTAGAGTGTAAACGTTTACATTTTGAAAATATAATAAAGGAGCTGATCAGAATCAACTCCCTTACATTTAAAAATTATGTCATTAGTTTATTATCGATTTGGTTTTGGATTACTTCTCTTCTACAATTTCTTTTACTTTCCATTCATCATCTACTTTTTGCAGTGACATTGTTAGATAAGATACGGTATCTTCTCCTTTAACATTAAACTGATAGGAAGCATTGATTTCATTTTCTGTTTTTATATCTCCAAGAGTCCATTTTAATATTATATAATCTATATCATCAAAAACATTATTAGTTACTATTAAAGCATTATCTTGGTCAATAAAATATTCTGACACTTCTTTTAAATTTCCACTTAGAAACGCTTTTGCACATTTAAAAGCAACTACTTGAAAACTTACTCCTTCTGGACTGTTTAGAAAATCTGCTTCTGTTTCATACTTTGATGTTGTTTCGTTATCTGATATTGATTGATTCGGTACTGGGTCACTCTCTTGGGTTGTTGATGGTTCTGCTTCTTCAGTCGTCAAAACGTCTGTAGGTGAAACTATCTCATCAGAAGCAGTACTTATTTCATTAGATACAGTACTTATTTCATCAGTTGCAGAATTAGTACTTACTTTTTCTGATTGCAAATCAGTATTTGTTTTATTATAAGAACAAGCTACTAATCCACTCATGCTACCTATTATTATAAAAACAATACAAAAAGTGATGATACCTTTGCTCTTTCTACGTTGTTCTAGTATATTTTTGAATCTTTGTTTCATGATTTGTTTACCTCCCAAATAAGTTGAAAATATATTATTATTAACTTTTTGAATAACCATAGCTCTTAAGATCGCATTACTATATAATTTGCGATATTCCAAGTTTTTTCCTTCCAGAACCTCTTCGTCACAGGATAGTTCCAAATCTCTATAAGCATTATTTATCATTACATATATGAATGGGTTAAACCAATGAATGGAAACAGCAATAGCCAATATCAGTTTATACCAGATATCATGCCGTTTAACATGAATTAATTCATGCTTTAATATCATTTTTAAATCTTTGGCGGGATATTGATTGTTTGGTAATAATATCATAGAATGACAGAATCCAAATACCAGTGGACCAGGTGCTCTTTCACTAATAATTAATGTAACATTAGTTTTTATATTCAATTCATCTTTTAATTCTTGCAAAATAATTTCAGCTTTTTCATTTCTTGGATAAAGTATCCATCTCTGAACGCTTTTCTTAAACATATAATATCCGATAAATCGATAACTAAATATACCGATAGCACCTATTATCCATATAATAAATAATACATTTATTTTATAATTTTTAATTTCGTTTTTTTCATTCATTACTTTTGGTTTTTCATTCATTAATCCTTTTTCTAAAATAGAATTCTCATTACTATTTATATATAAATCATCCGTTTTTATAGTAGTTTTTATTGTTGTTGGTATGTTTAATGTTATTAATGGTTTTTCAAATATAAAGTTTAATGGAATAATCAATCGAAAGGCTAATAAAAGCCAAATCCAATATCTGAGTTTTACCGTAAACTTTTTATTTAATAAAGGTAAAAATAATATTATTATTCCAATTACTATTCCGGTAGAAATAGATACTCCAATAAGAGTGCGTAACATAAATTACTCCTCCTTTGCAGTTTTATCAATGAATTTTTTTAATTCGATTAGATCTTCATCATGGATAGCTTTACTATTATACAATGACAGAATAAAGGTATTCAGAGATTTTCCGCAGAGTTTTTCAAAAAGGTTTATACTCTCTCCTTCCAAATATTCATTTTTGTCAATCAAAGCAGTATATACATTATATCTTCCTTCCCGTTCAATAGAAACAAAACCTTTATTCTCAAGTCTTGTTAAAAATCCTAAAACAGTAGGCAGTGTCCAATTCTTTTTTCCTTTAAGTATCTCTTGTATATACGCTGAGTTTACTGGTTTATTAGATTGCCAAATTGCAAGCATAATTTCTAATTCGGAATCCGGAAGTTTCTTATATTTCATCTTGTTTATATCCTTTCTTATATTCGTCATTTGACTAATGAATATGTAATCATTTTACAATTCTTTGATTGATTTGTCAAACAAAATTTTCCATTCATTTTAGTTTACAAATTTAATTAATAATTGTTTATATATAATGAATCTGATGTATAAAAGTTTTCCTCTTAGGCAAAGGAAAAGGTAGTGCCTACTACCTGTACAATAGATTTAAAATAACTATAAAAATACTTATTTAAGAAAGGAAAGGTAATTATGAAAATTTATATTTCACCATCAAGTCAAACAGCAAATGTAGGAGTAGGTACCTATGGGACTGAAGCTGATAGAATGCAGGCTTTATCCGATTTAGTAGTACCAAAATTAGAGGATATGGGATATACGGTGTACGGCGGTGATAATAGCTTATCTTTAACAAGCAGAATCAATGCATCAAATAACTATGACGTTGATTATCATGTTGCTTTACATTCAAATGCAGGCGGTGGTACTGGACCTCAAACATATTATTATACAAGTTCAACTACAGGAAAATTATTAGGTGCTGCTATCTTGAAAAAGTTAAAACTGATTTCAGGTGCTGCTACCGGAAGATCAAATACTGCATCTAGTAGTTTAGTAGAACTTAGTACTACAAATGCTCCAGCAGTCATTGTTGAAGTAGCATTTCATGATAATCAAACTGATGTAAATTGGATGCTATCACATTGGGATGATATTGCACAAGCAATCGCTGATGGAATAGACGCCGTATAATTAATAATTGTGATTCTTTCACTATTCAGTATGGAGCTGTTGTTTAATAGCAAATAAACTCTTTCGTTTATGCTATTTGCAGCAGCTCCTTTTGTGTGAACGTTAAAAATAACCCACCGGTTATGCCGGTGGGTTACTAGATCGTTTTGTTTGGAGTTATCCAATATTAGGGAAGTCATTTTTTTGCAAGACACTCTAAAGTTTTTTTAAATACAAAAATAGTTCTTAAGTATTTCCTTTTTTACTCTATTAACATATTGTCGTGATACTCCCAGTCTTAATGCTATTTCTCTATCACTTACTTCATTTAGTAAACATTTGGCAATATATTTTTGATTACTATTTTTATTTTTAAGTAATTGTTCCAAATCATAACATAGCTCAACGATATTAAAGTTTTCAGAATATGGTACTTCATCAGAAACTTCCTGAAATTCGTCACAATTTTGAGAAAATTTTATATGTAAACTACATAAAATACAATATTTATTAAAAACTGACTTTTCTAAATAGGAAAGACACATTGCCTCATTTTCATATACTTTAATTTTAGTAACAGATTCTATTAACGATAGATTCAATTCTTGTGAAGCATCATCTTTTTCCATAAAATAAAGTTTTCTTATATATTTCTTTACTAATGGCTGCATTTTAATAATTATTTTTTCTAATGCATCTTGATTATTTAACTCTTTAAATATTTTAATTTGTGTAGTTAGTAATATTTCCTCCATAATTCAATACCTCCTTCTTTTCTTATTAAAAAGAATAAAAGGTAGAATTTGTAAACTAGTACAAGTATTAAATTACATAATTAGTAAATTTTTGATTATTAATGTAGCAAATAAATTAAATTTGTTTGTTTACAACTTTGAATTTAAATGATTTATATCTTTTATAAGCCATGAAGGGAGGTGACTATGAATGATAGTAAAAGATATTGTATTGACATTGTTAACAACAGTATTTGGTAACTATTGGTATATTTTTATAAGTTATATGATTTTTAATTTATTAGATTGGATTACTGGTATATTAAAAGCAATAAAACTAAAAGAAGTATCCTCACATAAAGGTACAAAAGGGCTTACAAATAAATTAGGATATTGGATAGTTATAGGTATAGCGTTTAGTTGTTCTTCAATTTTTGTAACAGTTGGTAAAGAGGTATTGAATATAAATTTATCATTTATGTATTTACTAGGCTGGTTTACTTTTTCCTTACTAATTATCAATGAAATTATAAGTATATTAGAGAATTTAGTTGTTCTAAATGTAAAAGTACCTTATATACTCATAAAAAGTTTAAAAATTACAGAAGATATTTTAGATAATGCAAGTAAAAAGATTTTAACTAAAAATAACTCTAATGATAAATCAAATTCAGGTGATTAAAGATAGTTATAGACAAAGCAGCAGGTTTTCGGTTGAAAACCTGCTGCTTTGTCTATAGTGGATGATTAGTTCATGTTCAACCATTCTACAAATATTTGTAATAGCCAGTTCCAATTCTTTATCCGAAAACTATTTGTTAAGTTCTTCTGGTAATTTATTGTACTCTAGCAAAATTTTTAGAAATTTATATTTATAGTCTTCTAAAAATTTTATATTCTTCTTATTTTTATCTCCTTCCTTATATAAACAGTTTTTAATTTTTATTTCTAAAATTATATTATCAAAAATTAATCCATTTTGTTCGTTAGTGTCAAAAGTTCTTAATATTATGTCAAATTTTCCCAATTCGATAATGGGGCCGTCGCACTAGCGGTTAATATACCGCCAATGCACAGCTCATTTTTTGCACTACTCTTAGATATTTCTTATGATATCTGTGTATAAATCAACTCAACATCCTGAAAATGGCGCACTTTAATAAACCTCTAGAATTTAGGTTTTTTCATGGTGTGGTATTTTTTTAAATTAAGATTTAGCTCATTAAGTACATTATAAATTAAATATTGATAGTTGGAAGAATCTGTATTACTATATACTTAAGAATAAATTACACATTGTTAAATGGTAGAATACTATGTCAAGGAGAAAAACATGAGTTGCTTAATTTGCGAAAGAATTGAAATGATAAAAAATGGAACAAATCCATACTTTGTAGTAGAACTTGATACAGGTTATGTAGTAATGGCAGATCATCAAAAATATAAAGGATATACAATTTTTTTGTGTAAAATGCATATCACTGAACTTCATCTTTTGCCTTATGAATATCGTAAGAAGCATTTAGTAGAAATGAGTATTGTAGCAGAAGCAGTTTACAATGTATTTAAGGCAGATAAAATGAATCATGCCATGCTAGGTAATCTAGATGGCCACGTTCATTGGCACCTAATACCGAGGGTTAAAGACGACATTCCTGACAAGGCTCCTATTTGGAGTTTGCCAAAGGAGGAATTATTTAAAGATTCATATCGACCTAGTATGGAAGAGTTAAAAGAGATGGCACTAAATATGAAATGTGAAATAGATCGAATAACGAGTATTTATTCTGAATAATAATCTTATATTTCCTAACTTCACCCATTTACGTTAAAAATTTATACTTTATGGATAAAGATACAAGGGATTTATAAGTCTAAAAAAAGAACAAGTAAGGATAACCTTATTTGTTCTTTTTTTATTTATAAAATATTCCACGAGTTTTCCTTTAAAATCATTAAATTAATTATTAATTGCAAAAATTCGCAACCCATCTTTATCATCAAAACAGTTAATCCATATTTTTCCATTTGCAAGCATGATTCCCATTAAACCTCCAAAATTAACATAGTAATTATATAAAGAAATGTGTGGTACCATTATTAATTATTTATAGCATAAATTCTCAACCCTTTATCTTTCCAATTGTCAAACCACATCTGTCCATTTCCAATCATAATACCCATATAATTGCTGTTCATGTATTTAGTAAAGCTATTTGAAATTTTTTCCTTAAATTCGGCATTCATAATATCATCATAGTTCTGTTCAAATTCCTCTGCATTATTTATTGTAACTTTTGTACCATTAATATGTACACGGATTGGGTAATTAATAAGTTCTGCAAGACCTTCCTTATTATCTTCTTTTACATACTTTTTAATCTTTCTTACAAATTCTTCGACATCTTCCGTATTAGAGGTAGTTAACGGGTAGCGTGTTTCCAATGTGATGCCTATCGTATGTGAACGTGCCAGAGTAAATGGGGTTTCAGCTTCATTTTTTGAAGATGTATAGGTTCCTTCTAACAATTCACCTTCCTCGGTATCAGGTTTAATTGTACCTGTAAAAATTGTGTCATTATCTTCACTGTATAAAATAAAAGAAGCAGTATTAATTTGAACGGTTCCTCGCAAATTAATTTCACCATCCTCTTCATTTTGTGTAATATAGGAAGCAGTTAATTGCTCACCATCTCTATAAATAGCCATAGATATATTTTGTGTGCCTATATTGCCTAGATAAACACTATTATGATCATTGATTATAACTGCTTCGACTTGTTCTGTATCTATATAGTTTTTATCGAATTCCTGAGTGTTTATTATGTCGGTAGGTTCCGAATCTGAAAGGTCAGAAGAATTTTCTATATTATTGCTCACTTCTGCTGTCACCTCATTATCCTGTTCCAATATTTCACTTACCGGATTTTCTTTATTGGAATCTGTAAATACTATGAAACTTCCAATGCCAAATATTATCACCATTAATACGATTACCAGTATGCTACCGTTCCTTTTTTTCCGTAGACTCAATATATTTTCAAACCTCTCTTTCAATGTTTTCGTTCCTCCAAAGAAATAGGTTGTTAATGCACTCCGCCTTTCCTTTTGCTGATGTATACATGCAAAAATTGTTTCACTGTAAGCTTTTCTCTCTTCTATAGCAGTTCCATTAATCACCTCATCATCACATGACAATTCTAAATCTACATTTGATTCATGACGCATTAACCACACAAATGGATTAAACCAATGTATGCTATTCACAATTAAAATAAATAATTTATACCATATATCGCATCTTTTATAATGTACTAGTTCATGCCGCAAAATAAAGGTTAATTCTTTCACCGAATATTCATTATTTGGCAACAATAATACTGGATGAAACATTCCCATAATAGAAGGACTTATAGTTTCCTCACAGATCCGAATAGGAGGGACTTTACCTGCTCCCATCTTCACGACCAGTTGCTTTTCTAGTTCTATCATCCATGTATCTTTGCAAAGTCTGCTCCAGCGCATAACTTTTCTCTTAAAAACCTGATGTCTTACAAATTGATGACTTAAAAATAACAGACATCCCAAAATCCATATGATTACAACCAATTTATTTCCACTTATTTTCGTTTTATTTGATATCTTCGAAGTATTATTGATATCCTCTGCATCCTGCCCTATTAAATCCTTCTCTACCACTTGAATATTTTCCGTTACATTTTGTTTCCATACTTGCGTAATACTACTCGTTTTGGGAACTTGAACCTCTACCAACGCATTTGACAGCGATATGTTATAGGGAATTAGCAATCTTATAGCAATCAACAGCCATAAAATATTTTTCCATTTAGCAAAATACCTCTTATTTAAAAAGCGAGACAATATTTTTAACAATAGAATAAGTACGCTTGTAGTAGCTGAAATTTCTACTACAGTAATAAGAAACCCCTCCATCATAATTTCTCCTCTAATTCATCTAGATATTTCCGCAGATCTGATATGTCAACTTTATCAAGTACCTTATTGTCATATAAATTTCCTACTAGTCCCTGTATGGAATTTCCATACAACTTGTTTAAAAATGATTTACCTTCTTTCGCCTTAAACTCATTTTCCGTAATAATTCCCGAATAAAGATTTGTTCTTGTAGTCCGATCACAATTAACAAAACCTTTTTCTGCTAACCTTGAAAGGGAAGTCATAAGACTTGATAATTTCCAATCTCTTTGACCTTTTAACTTCTCCAAAATATAATTAGATGTAACCTCCTCTTCACTCTGCCATATTACAATCATGATTTCCAGTTCTGCATCTCCTAAACGCTTAGTTTTATCATTCATATCTAGTTCCTTTCATTAACAAATAACGTTATCAATATGTATTATATTATACCTTCGTATAATCTATGTCAAGAACAAAAGAGGCATACAGTTACCTGCATACCTCTTTTGTTTATATATTTAGCTGTATACTAGTCCATTGTAATGTATTCGACAGAATCAGTGTCAAGGAATACATTCAATTCAGCATTTCTTCTGTTTACTAATCCTAAAATCCTGTCTCCACCTGCCTTTGTATAGGTGAAACCTGTAACAACAGCATTTTTACAAGCTGTAGAAATGGGTGTTTTATAAGTGTTGCTATTATTCAGAGCCTTATACAAATCATTACTGGTCTTTTTAACAGGATCTGTTCCTACGTTAAACACAAGAGAAACAACTGAATCATACTGATCCTGATTCATACTAGATAACTTAGGTAAAGTATTTACGGCTGTTTCAGCTGTCTTTAAATCAGCTGTAAGGAAAGTAGTCGCCTGCTTTTCTGTAATTTTATCTCCCTCTTCTAAATTGTCAGCAGAAGTAACCTTATGACCGTATCCCACTGTTAAATAACCAGCTACGTCTTCATATACGGTTAAATCAGCTGTTCCATCCTCTGTCTCCCATGTTTTGATAAAAGTAAGACCTGTTGAACTAATTTTCATATTCTTTATTCTCCTTTAATTTTTTTTAAAGTTGGCCATCTTTATGCTAATTAAAAAGAGAATTATATTAATTTTGTAAACTTAAATTCAACCTTTTTATATATGATACTTACTGTTATAAATTGGTGTATAGTCTTTGAAGAACTGTTAATAATATACTAAGGTCACATACTTTAATAACTTTACAAACACTCCTCTGGATTATTTCGGTATCCAGAGGAGTGCATAAAAAGGTGGGTAATGCATCTAATACTACTACGATGCGTTACCCGCCTTTTTACTCTATGTATTTTTTTTCTAATCCTATGTAGCGAATTTAAATACCTCAAGCTTTTCTTATATCTCTATTATATTTGATTTTCCCAAGTATCATAGAAATAGCTACCAATAGTAATGTTATAGCAACTAGAAAAAGTAGTTCCCTTCTCTTCAATATATAGAATATTATTAAACACAAAAAATCGGCTAAAACTATAACATTTAATTTTTTATTAAAATAATTTTGCTCTTCTTCATCAACCGGCCTATTAACATGTTCAACTGGTTCAAATCTTTTTATAAATAACAACATTATTATAGAGATTACCAATAAATAGTCACAAGAAATTTGAAAATGCTTTGTAGCTACCAGCACTACAACTAATGTCAGACAAGAAAATACCAAACATAAAAAATATTTATCCAAATGCAAACCACCTACATAAATACGTAATGGAATAAAAATTAGGTAAAACAGCATAGCCTCAGGAATCATCTGCATTTGTACTGCAATAAAAATACTTATAAATACACTAAGTATGGCCTCCAAACCAATTTGGAAACCATACTTATAAATCTCGTATAATCTTTCTTCAGCTATACCTTTACTAATCACATATTTCGTTAATAATTGTGCTATTCTCTCCATAGTTAGAATTTTCTTAAGTTTTTCATACCATCTGGAGCTTTTGGTTGATGATAGATAAAAACACACTTGGTATTTGCTGCCACACCAGCAACTGTTAATGCTGTAGAAGCCAACATATTTGCAACCTTAGAACCTTTAATAATTTTACTTTCTTTACTCATACTGCTTGTCCTCCTTGATATTATTTTTATATTTTTATTATACTGAATTAAATTACATTTTTTTACATCTTGTCAAAATATCGGGGTTTCCTGTAAGATTTCCCCTTATAAGTCCAACAATATTGTTAATCGGAAAATTTGATTTTCTGTTTCAATAACCATTTCCCCATTATATCTGTGGATTGCCTTTTTAATAGAAATTATTCCATGTCCATGATAATCTGCTTCTTCTTTTTTGCTTGTTAATATAGTTCCGCTATTATCTTTTTTAATAATCCCATTAAAAGAATTTTTAATAACAATTGATAAGGCTTCTTTCTTACATACAATTGATATATCAACAAATTTTTCATCTTCACTCTGTTTCGCTGCTTCTATGGCGTTATCCAACGCATTCCCTAAAATTACACATAAATCCTTTTCTCTAAATGGTAATTTACAAGGAATAAACAAATTTATATTGAATTTAATTCCAAACTTCTTTGCTACTGAATACTTATAATTAATTAATGTATCTACTACCGCATTCCCACTTTTAGCAACTTCAAAACTTCTAAATTCACTTTCCTCAAGAATATCATGCAAAAAATTTATAGCATCCTCTTTTCTATCTTGTTCAATTATTTCCTTTAAATACCCTAGGTGGTTCTTTATATCATGTTTCAAATCTTTTAAATCCGACATTGCTTCTTCTCTTTCTTCTGCATGCTTTTCTAATAATTCTAACTGTTGCTCAAATACAACATTTTCTTTTTGTATTTCTAGGCTTTCTGAAAGCCTGTCATATATTTCAATAATTAAAAGATTAATAAATATGATTAGTATAAAAGAAACAAGTGAAAGAGCCATCGAAGAATTATTTGATTCCTCTAGCACAAAAATATTATATGAAATACATATACTACTTAATGGAACTGAAAATAAAGGAAACCAATATTTTAACGAAATTCCTTTATTTTCTCTCGGATTAACATAAATGCTTAACAAGATTACAATTATTATCATAAAAATCTTAGAAATAATGGAACCAAAGGTTATTGATTCGTATAGATTTAATGGCTGATATTTAAACATATATGATGTTAATAATTCCGAAGCCATCCAAAGTACATGCATTAAGACCGATAACAGAATTTTTTTATGTATATCTCCTTCATAGGTAAGTAAACATATGAATAATACTACAATAATATCAATAAGTAGCCTTATTAACGGAGTCATATCTTCTGCTTTTCCAATAGTTATTTGAAAAAATAAATAGGAACCCCATGTCAGAATATTTAGAATATGAACTCTTTTCTTCTTTTTAAAGAATATATCTAAATATTTTTTTATTATCCAGGCGGAAGTTATAGCAGTTAAGCATTCAATAATACTTAAAAAATTAATCACTAATCTCCCCTCCCAATAATGAACAATATTGTTTACGGATAGCTTTTTGTCTATCTTCACTGATTTGAAGTATTTTTCCATTTAATAATGTTACATTGGTCATACTCATACATTTTATAAATTTATAACTCACCAAATAGGATTGATGTATTCTTAGAAATGCAATTTTACATTTTTTCAAAGTTTTTTCTATATCATTAATTTTTCCGTTATATTTCTCTTCCCCATTTACTAACGATATATTTATTGTTCTTCCATGACTTTCAAAGTAAATAATATCACCAATCAAAATCTTCGAAATTTCTCTATTATATTGAAACTCAAAATATGTAGCACAAGCACATAATCTTTCATATGCTTTTATAAAATAATTTTCAAAAATTACACTATCTATAGGTTTGCTAATAAAACGGAATGCATCCACTTCAAATAATTCCTTCATATGATTTTCATAACCGGATACATAGATAATCAAAACATCTTGATCAATTCCTCTAATATTTTTTGCAGCCTCTATACCATTGATTGTTTTCATTTCAATGTCTAGATAGATAAGATCAAATCGCTCTCCTCTCAAAAAACTTTTTTCAAGTGTTGAACCGTCAAAAAAAACATTAATGTCTATTTCGATTGAATTTTTCTTGCCTATTTTTATCAACATATCTTCCATGTTTGCGGTAAAAATAGATTCATCATCACATATCGCAATTTTTATCATGCTATCACTCCATTTAGATAACCTCATCTTGTGCTTCTTTTAAACGCTTTAATAAATATAACATGGTTTTTTGATTACTTTTATCTAATTCTTCGTATTCCATAATTAAATCATAATATTCATCTAACTTCTGATCAACTTTTATTTGCCTTTCATAATTTCTTTTTATATCTGTTAATTCCAGTAAATAATCTACTGTCACATTAAAATATTGTGCTATATTTATTAACAAATCTGTCGGTGCTTTATATTTGTCCTTTTCGATTCTACTAATTGTCTGTTGTGATGCTCCTACTTCAATCGCCAAAATTTCTTGCTTTAGCCCTCTTTTTTCCCTTAATTCTTTGATTCTATTACCCATTTTTATACTCCTTAATCTGTATTTAATAATATTACCAAATATTTACATTATTCATACTCGCATTATAAGTATCTTATCATTCATAAACTGGGTATGTAAAATATTATCCTTGATGCCATTTACACAGTTTACGGAAACGATATCAAAAAAGATCCTTTGCATAAATTTAATCACAGAGAATCTTTATTTTGAACCTGCTATCTCGATATCAGGAAGATATAAATAATTTGTTATCTTTAAGGATACCACATTCCAAATTGTTTTTAAAGTACTTGCTTTTCATGTATTACCGTATAACCTAATCCCGTCTGCTTTTCTTAAAATCCGCGAAGCTTTTTTGTTCACCTGCGTCTGATTTAAAGAATTCAAGTAAGGTATTTATATCGGAAACAGTAGTGGAACTTAATGAATGCTCAATCAGCTCCGTTTCCTCAAGTGGGTCGGTACATCCAATCAGCTTCAAAAACTGTTCCACCGTATTATGACGATATAGAAGATAAGCACCTATTTCCCGGCCTTTCTCCGTTAAAAGGATGATCTCATACCTCTCGTATTCCAAATATCCGAGAGCAGCCAACTTGAAGATCATTTTTGAAACGGATGAAGGCTTAACATGCAGCAATTCAGAAAGCTTCCCCACACGTGCGTAACTATTCTCAGTACAAAGCCTATAAGCCATCTCGAGATAGTCTTCCAAAGCAGGCGTCAATTGACCCCCCTGTTGATTCATAAGCTGATATCCCCGAACGGTACGAAAATCCAAATTTGTATTGTTATTCATGATATCTATCCTTTTTATAATTTATTTTTGTAACAGTACAGTATATTCGTAACACTTTTAGTTTAGGAACCATATATTAGTTTAGGGAAATCTTTTTTACCGACACTATCATTATTTAATTAGTTGAGGAGGTTTACATTGAATAGCATTGAAATACCGTTAAATCAACTGCCAATCGGCAAAACAGCAAGCGTTACGTCTCTTACTTCCGATGGTTCAATAAGAAGGCGTATGCTAGATCTTGGCGTTATCAGCGGCACGGAAATAGAGCCGCTTTACAAAAGCCCGTCCGGCAACCCAGTGGCCTATCTGATCAGGGGTGCCGTCATTGCACTGCGGACCGACGTATCCGGTAAGATTATGGTATCAATCTCTTAAATTAAACTAAGATGCGAATTATGCACATGCTTTCGTACATAAATGCGGTCTTCGTATACGTTTGAAAGCATGTGATTCTATGCCGTTTTCTCCCTACAATTCTTATAAGGAGGTTTATTTATTCATGGGATTATTTTGCAAATCAAGTGGAACAGAATTATTAAAAGGCTGCGGCCTCCATATTGAAAAAGATACTCCGGAAGATAAAATTATTGCACTGTCAGGCAATCCCAATGTGGGTAAAAGTACGGTATTTAACAGCTTAACAGGAATGAAGCAACATACTGGAAACTGGCCTGGAAAAACCGTGGCCAATGCACAGGGAAAATACCGATACAAAGATACAAATTTTATATTGGTGGATATTCCGGGTACTTATTCTCTAATGGCAAACTCCGAAGAGGAGGAAATTGCACGTGATTTTATCTGCTTCGGGGAACCGAACGCTACAGTGGTGGTAGCTGATGCAACTTGTCTGGAACGCAATCTGAATTTGGTTCTTCAGAGTATGGAGATTTCTAATCATATCCTACTGTGTGTTAATTTATTGGATGAAGCCAAAAAGAAAAAAATCAGTATTAATTTGGAACTACTTTCACAAAAACTGGGAATCCCGGTCGTTGGAACAAGTGCTCGAAGTGGTAAAGGGTTGAATCAGCTTATGGATGCCGTGACAGCTTTAACGAAAGAACATTCGGATGTGCAGCCTCTGAAAATTACCTATGGTGAGGAAATCGAAAAAGCCGTATCTATTCTTCAGCCATCAATCGAAGAAGTGCTAGGTGGCAGACTAAGCAGCCGATGGGTGACGCTCAAGCTACTAGACGGCGATGATAGCTTGCTCAAGTCACTGAACAATTATCTCGGTTATGACATTTTATCAGAGAATGAAGTATCGTATCATCTTGCAGAGGCAAAAGAATCTCTGGAACATGCAGGTATTCAAAAGGATTTTTTCCAGGATCAGATTGTTACCAAAATCGTAGAAACCTGCGAAGAAATCAGCCGTGACACAATTGTATATGAAAAAAATGAATATGCTACACGTGACCGAAAAATTGATAAGCTTCTGACTTCCAAAGCAACGGGTATCCCCATTATGCTCCTCCTTCTGTGTCTGATTTTCTGGCTAACAATTACAGGAGCCAACCTTCCATCGAAATTGCTCGCAAATGGCCTGTTCTGGCTGGAAGACCGAATCGCAGAGTTTTTCTTGTGGATTTCTGCGCCAGCATGGGTAAGCAGTCTACTGGTAAACGGCGTATATCGGACACTGGCTTGGGTGGTTTCGGTTATGTTGCCACCCATGGCAATTTTCTTCCCGTTATTTACTTTACTGGAAGATCTAGGCTATCTTCCTCGCATTGCATTTAATCTTGATAATTTCTTCCGTAAAGCATGTGCACATGGAAAACAGGCTTTAACAATGTGTATGGGATTCGGGTGCAATGCATGCGGCGTAATCGGCTGTCGGATTATCGATTCTCCCCGTGAACGCTTGATTGCCATTCTCACAAACAACTTTGTTCCGTGTAACGGCCGATTTCCCACCCTGATTGCCGTCATCACCATGTTTTTTGCAGGTACAATTACAGGACTTTTCCAATCCGCCATATCTACACTAATTTTAACGGCAGTCATTGTTTTTGGTGTTATGATGACCCTGCTCATTTCAAAGCTTCTGTCAAAAACACTCCTAAAAGGCATACCTTCTTCCTTTAACCTTGAATTACCTCCTTATCGCCGCCCCCAGATTGGCAAAGTTATTGTGCGTTCTATTTTTGATCGGACACTGTTTGTCCTGCGTCGCGCTGTTTTGGTAGCCGTACCGGCAGGGCTGATCATCTGGTTGCTTGCCAATATTCAGGTTGGCGACATAAGCTTGCTTGCACAATGTGCTGGATTTCTTGACCCATTCGCACGTCTACTTGGTATGGACGGCTATATTCTGATGGCATTCATCCTTGGTTTTCCCGCCAATGAAATTGTGGTTCCCATTATCATTATGAGTTACATGTCCACAGGCTCGCTGACCGATTTCGAGAGTCTGTCTGAGCTTCACACACTGTTTGTTAGCCATGGATGGACTTGGCTCACTGCAGTTTGTGTCATGCTTTTTTCTCTGATGCACTGGCCCTGCGGAACCACTTGCTTGACCATCTGCAAAGAAACGCAAAGCCTGAAATGGACGGTTGTTTCCTTCGCCATCCCTACTGTGACGGGTATTGCTATCTGCTTGATTGTGGCGAATATAGTACGTTTATTTGGCCTTGTGTAACATGGTGTACTGTGGATGCTGTTTGGAATGGTTCGAGAATAAAATATTCGGAAGTTAAATAGATAATAAATTGATTAATTAGTTGACGGAGATAAGTAATAAAAATTTTATAGAGATTGCCAAGAGGAGGGTGCAGTTTTACTGTACCCTCCTCTTGGCATAACCGAAGCCATGCCTTTCAGTTTGTTTCCCACGATTTCAACTTAGTCTAGAATCAGCAGATAAAAATCCTTGGAATTCAATAATAAATCCCAAGTTGTCCTAAAATCTACATCATTACCAATACTTGTCCTGATTTCTATTTTCTGTACTTTCATTCCTCTTCCTCAATCTTCTTATCTCTATCATTCAAATGAAACTCTTCCAAAATAATACCACGTAGCTCCATTAAATTCGTTGAATAGTGTTTACATAGAATGCTTCCAGCTGACAACTGGGCAATTCCGTGAAGTGAATAAAGGAAAGGAAAAAAGATCTTTAAGTAATGATTGAATGTTGTGGTAGATAATCCCACTCTACCCTTTGGTTTGGCTATAGTAGGATAAAAACAGAACCAAGTTAGTGAACCCCTTGTTTTACTAGGTTAACTATCTTGGTTCTATATTTTAATGCCATATCTTTATTCTGCAAGTGCTTTAATTTCCTTATATTCTTTTAAGTCTGTATAAAGCTCACCAAGATAAGGATTTCTCTTTGTCTTTACCACTTTGTAAATCATATAAACAAATACTGCTATATTTACAACCAATGCCATAAAACTAAATGCAAATAATGGTACTTTATTATAGGTTGATGAAACAGCAAACGCGCCCTTGTCAATAAATGCTGGGAAGGTCTGTGCAAACATACACCATATTGCCAGCGTTTGTGCACGATGCTGTAACCATGCTCCTTTTCCTACCGTAAATGCACAAATGGTAGGAGCTAATAAAAGAGCGAAACCACAATACCAAGCATGACCTGGCAAGCAATTATATGTATAAGAAAAATTCCATAAATCATATGCAAGGATCCAAAACCATAGCATATCAGTCCAAAGCATATCTTTGCTTCCATCTTTAGCAGTCTGTTTTTTAATGCAAATCCCAAGCCATCCGGTAATCGTTATGATGTTTAGGATACCTGCAATACCATTCATGAAATTCCAGGAGCCACCTAACACATACATAGCTTCATCTTTTAGAATTCCTCCACCGCTATATTGAATGCCAACTTGGAAATCACGAGTTACTGCTTCCAGAATGTTAATAGCAAGAATAAGTGGTGGGAAACATAATGCCCATTTTTTATCAGATAATCTCCACTCTTTACCTGTCTTTTTATTCTTCCCTTTAACATGCCTGATACACCAAAAACCGATACACCCAACTGTAGAAGAATAAACCTTTGCTAAATGGAACCAGTCTGTATAAGTTGTATCACTTAATACCGTAAACCATAATATAGAAAGTGCTATTGGTAAAACTACAAAACTAAATAAACCAACATATTTCCATCTACGCGCTATTTCATTAAAACCAAATAATACCACAAAAACTAATATCCAAATACCAAATACACTTAACACTGATGCCCCCTCAGCATAGTTAAAAGTAAACATCCTGTACCTCCTTTATAGTAATATTTTACATGTTTCCATTTTACACTTATGTATAATATACTTCAATAGACAGATACAAGAAATTGTCTATCTTTTTCCTCTAATTCTAATCCTAATATTTTTTCTGCATTGATATCCATTCAAACAATGTCACTTCCTTGCCGTACATAACAACAGGTTCTTTGTTATAATCAAGGTAACATTGGTTATTTAATGCTGGAATCCAGCTAAAATGACCATATCTGTCATAAATTGTTACTATTCTGCTATTGTATATCCTGATCCAGAAAAAAGTCTCAGATACGAAAATCCATACCTGAGACTCAATTGTCATATCCAAGCTAATAACCTTAGTTATTCATCACCTTCACTCATTAGCGATTCTAAAAAGTTTACTTTTTGAGTTTTACTTTTTTCATTCAGATCATTTTCTGATTCTATCACTGTCACGATTACCTGTGAATATCTGGTAATCGGTTTTTCCGCATCATCCTGAACTTCTAATATAAGATTAAAATAATCACCCGGTTTTGCATCAGCCGGAACCGTAAATCGTGTGCAAAAACGCATCGGCTCCCATACGCGCAAGTCGTTAACTATCCCTGAGTAATTACTGCCTTCATGGTATACATACCAATATGATCTTAAGGAATCCCCATCCGGATCTGAAGCACTTCCTTCCAATAATACAACCTCGTCTGCCGCTGCCGTGATATCCCCATTCATTGCACTGACCATTGGCGGATGATTGCACTCTTCAAACGGTTTGATACACCACTCGGCACGGGCTGCCCATTCTTCCTGATACGCACGAACAAACCGGTTTGGGTTTCCCTCTCTTCCAGTGAAGAAATTGTAACCCTTCTGTGGTTTTTTAGCGCTTTCAAAAACACGTCCTAGTAATGTACCGTAATTTCCATTCTCGAGCCCTCTTAATCCCACATCGAACAATAGAACATATGTCCCACTGTCGCCCTCTCCAAGAAAATCATATGGATTGAAAGTTATATTAGGGACAGCGTCAAACCCCCAGTTCAATGAAAGCTGAGTGCCATACTGGAAAATATCTTCCTCACCTTCATAATAAGTTCCGTCTCCAAAAAGACCATATTTGGACATCAATTCACTGTGATCAAACTTAATATTTTTCTTCAGCCATTCGCTGCCGAATGTCTCAATGCAATCCCCCTGCTCACTGACAGGAGACATAAAACCTCCATACATAAAATCCGTATTCAAAATCTTAATGTCCGGATATAACGTCTCTGCGTGATCCTTATAACTATTATCCTGACCGACACCATCAAACACACCCAAAATTCTGACTTTACGACAGACTAATCCGTAGATATCCTGCCACTGATCCGTACCTTGATATTGCTCTGCGATTGATAATAATGCGCGGACAATCGAGTTCACTCCACCCCAGGAAAGCAGGTACAGTATTCTTTCATCGTTATCCAGAATGGCTTCTTTTATTAGATTAGAACCCTCGGTCTCTTCCCTTACATCCCCTTCGAACGCGATATTTCCGTACTTCGTAATGCTCAGTAATCGTTCAGGCGATGGAAAATCCGGATTGTTTTTCAGTAAATTGGGGTAAGCTAAAGCATATTCCTTTTTCCATAGGGATTCGATCCAACCAACCTCGAATGGTCGGTAACTCATCAGATTTTTTGCTTCGGGATCTGGGTGAGGATATCCGATATGTGTCTTATATGCAGCTTCCCCGATACAACGGTAATTTGGATTCACTTCTCCGAGCGTATGTACCCTGTCCCCGTTAAAATGAAATTGCGATGAAGTATATACGATACCGTCGATGTCGATTTCATTCAGATAAAGGCAAAGATGGATTAATGAGTTCATATCATCGCATTCTAAGTCTGTCGTAATAATTACTCGAGGTTTTAATTTATTATTCATAATTTTCTCCTTAATAACTATTTTTTTTCTAAAACATTGATTAATTTTTATTGTTCGAATCAACCCTCTATTTATCCCAAATTCTATTCTGGTAGTAGCAAACACTGCAACCATTCATTACCAGCTGCCTGTCAAAGATTCCGTCCGGCGTCATCTTCCTCATGAAGCAAAAACAGCCACTACCACTGCTCAACTCAAGGTGCTTTTCGAAGCCAGACTTTTTCAAAACGTCAGCCACGAAAATCATATCAGGGCTTCGCCGCGCGAATACAGGCTTGCCGTCCTTACTTCTGACAGACGCCCTAGGATCCTCATATGGGACATAGAATTCCTCTCCCTCATTTTCATGACCGTCAAGTATGTACTTCAGAGCCTCATAGTATCTGTCAACATAAATTGCATCGTATATGCCGTTACCGGCACAGAGAAGATCATAGGAATCACGGAATGACATCCAACGCTTAACGTTACGGAAAGAATGCTCTACCGATATCCGGCTGTCAAAGAAGTTTCCGTTCAGTTCATCGCCGCAGAACAGAATGCGCTCTTTACGGTCTAAGAATTGGAGCGAGCCGCTGCAGTGTTCTTCAATATTTAATACCTCCAGTTCACGGCCATTCAGGTTGATAACATCTCCGTCCTCAAGAAAAACAACCGGATAATCATCAGGGATATCCATACCTTCAAAACCTCCGAAAGCCTGGCATCTGCCTTCAAAACTCTTGGGTGACATATAAACAACATCAAATAAAAAGTTGTTGAGGGTATGATCAAAGTGATTGTGGGTATTGAAAAGGCGATACAAAGGTTTGTCGGACAAGGTCTGGCAAAACTTCCGAATGTTTCCGGCACCCATACCACTGTCAATAGCAATAAGTTCATCATCCCCTTCAATCACATAGGTATAATCACCATCACTAAGTACCTGCCATGTCCCCGGTGCAATTAATTTAGCCTTAAAATAAGGCTCATCCTTTGGTTGGATGTTGCCATCCCCATCCTCAATCAAAATGTCATGAAATTTTGACATATTCAAAGGATCCATATTCTTTTTCCAATGCATAAAACTAACCTCCTTATTTTGATAAATTATTATATTTATACATTTTTAGTTTACCCTATCCTTATAGAATTCACATATCACTATGCCCCACTGTTTCCCTTACCAACCAGTTGCTAATAGCTTTATGCAGGACATGCACCTTTTCTATAGCTGTTTATTTATATACACCTTACCAAAATAAATGCTCCCGCAAGAATACCTTACCGGAGCATTTTAATTTTTCTTGTTTCCGCTAGCCTTTTACACCACCAAGTGTTATTCCCTTTACAAAGTTTTTCTGAATGAACGGGTAAATAGCAACAACTGGCAGAATACCTAATGTAGCAAGCGCCATACGCACTGTTGCTGTTGGTATCTGGGCTAAACCTTGGTTTGCATTGGACAGATTAGATGCATTCTGAGTTAATGCCTGGATATTCTGCATCAGTCTATTTAAAAGGTTTTGTATACTATATAAATCTGTGTTTTTTACAATATAGATATATCCATTATTCCAGTCGTTCCAGTACGCAATACCAACAAACATACCAATCGTTGCAATGATTGGTTTTGCCATGGGAAGCGCTACCGAATACATTGTTTTAAACTCACCCGCACCATCAATATATGCTGCTTCGAGAATTTCATCCGGAACACTGGTAACAAAATAGCTTTTCATAAGCAGTACATTGAAGGCATTCATCATAAGTCCTGGTACCAATAGGCCGGCAAAGGTATCTTTGACATGGAAAACATTCGTATAATTTATGTAAGTTGAAACCAATCCTCCATTAAATAACATAGTAAAAAACACCAGGAATGTCAGAAGACCACGTAATGGAAGATCTTTTTTTGATAAGCCATACGCCAGTAACGTTGTTATAATCAGACTAACTGTTACTCCGATTGCCGTCAATAGAAAGGACATTCCATACGCATGTAGTACCACACTGCTATTTGATTTAAAAATCCATTCATATGCATAAATGCTCCACCTTTCCGGAAAAAAAGAGTAACCATTCTGTAAAAGCGAATCATTATCAGTCACTGAAGATACAACCATTAATATAATCGGAATTATTGCTAACAAGGATAGAATTGTCATAATTAGATGACCTATCATATCATAAATTCTTGATTCTTTCGTTTTCATACTCAATTCCCCCCTTAGATTAAAGCACTGTCTTTATCAAACTTGCGTACCAGCATATTTGCACCTAAAACCAGTATAAATCCAACAACTGATTGATATAATCCTGCAGCTGAAGACATAGATATATTGCCAAGCTGTAATAGACCACGGTATACGTAGGTATCAATTGTATTCGTTACAGAATATAAAGCTCCCTGATTTAAAGGCACCTGATAAAATAGTCCAAAGTCAGAATAGAATATTCTACCGATAGCCATAAGAGTAAGCATAATTATCGTAGGCTTCAGTAATGGAAGAGTGATATATTTAAATTGTTTCCATCTGGTTGCTCCATCTACTAAAGCAGATTCATAATATGCTCTATCAAAGCCCAAAATTGTTGCCAAATATACAATGCAATTATAACCAACACTTTTCCATGCACTTACAAAGATAATAATGATTGGCCAATACTTTGGTTTGCTGTACCAATCAATCGGTTCCTTGCCAAAAAGGGGCAATAGTGAGTTATTAAAAAAGCCATTTTCAACACTAAAGAATGAAAATACCAGATATCCAATAATAACCGTAGATATGAGGTTTGGTAGAAGGATAACACTCTGGTATACTTTTTTCCTTTTCCCATTCAATTCACTTAAGATAACTGCAACTAATATTGCCATAAATGTATTAATAATGATAAAAGCAATATTATATAAAATGGTATTTCGGGTGATAACCCATGCATCACTCGTTTTAAATAGATATTCAAAGTTTTTAAATCCAATCCACTTACTTCCATAGATTCCCAGTTTGGCATTATACTGTTTAAATGCAATAACCAGCCCAGGAAGAGGCATATAGTTGTTTATAAAAAGATATGCGAGTCCAGGTAGCATCATAATATAGATCGGAATAAAGCGCTTCAATTTTGCTCGTTTTGTTTTTACATTATTCAAGTCATCATCTCCTTAGGTCTGTCCTCTAATAATTAACAACAGCTGAATTATTACATAACCCAGCTATTGTCAATTACTAAAAATATTAAACTATAATCTATAACGTGGTTTTACTTCTTATTGGCTGCTGCCCATGCATCAAGTTGAGTCTGCTTTTCGGCAATGATTTTATCAAGACCGGCTTTTTCCATCTTTGCATTCATTTCATCAATAGCAGTTGCCGGATCTAAAAATCCATATTCCATACTCTTTTGGAATTCATCATATACATTTTGAACACTAGAGACTTCTGTAGCTACGTTAGTAGTATCAAAAGTGAATCCGCTTGCAACTGATTTTTGAGCATTCTCATTAAAGTTTTTGATATTCATCCATAGATCAGGGTCGTTTCCATCCCATACCTGGGTAATAAACTGATTAGGCATTGCCCAACCCACAGAGTGATTCCAACCAGAATTTGTTGCATCTACTCCATCTGCAAAGTTAATTAATCCAGTATCCAGAACTTTATAATGTTCTCCTTCGATACCCCAGCTAAGAAGATTCGCCAAATCTGCATCATTATAAAGAGCATTTAATAATTGCATAGACGCTTCCGCATTCACCGTATTGATTGTAATTGCCCATGGGAAGGATGCAACCGCAGCAGAACTAACAAAATCATCCTTGGTCTGGAAGATTGTCATCGGTCGTCCACACATATTCGTTTCTTGTTGCTTAATTCCGGGTTTACCACCTGTAGTATAACTCATTAGGGTTCCTGCTTTTACAAGTTCTGTTACTGCTGTAGAATCAGTTGCTGAATCCTTACCAATATAGCCTTTTTTATTATAGTCATAAACACGTGCACAATAATCTCTATAAAAATCACTGGTGAACAGATTTTCAACTTTTAGTTCCTTTCCATAGTTCAATAATACACCAAATGCATTACCACCAAGTAAATCAACATCTGAGAACTGACTCATGGATAGTACTACAGGCCTGTAAACTTCAAGGTCTGGGTATTTCTCATGGAGCTTAGCATAAATATCATTCAATTCTTCTTGAGATATTTTTATAATTTCTTCGCTGCCACTAGCTGCATAACCAATTCCTTCAAGGTATTCTGTCGCTACTGCAGCGCATCCACGACCTTGTGCCATATCACGGTTATTTGGTAGTCCATATAATTTACCGTTTATCCGGCATGCATCAACATATTCAGCACCAACGGCATCAATGATTCCGGAACCATAAGTCTTGATCAGGTCATTTTCTTCAAGATCTAGAAGGTAACCTTGCTGTACCATGGAGTTATAATTACATAATATTGTACTCATAATATCAATCTGCTCTCCGCCTGATAAAGCAAGAGTCATATTCTGTTTATAGGAGCTACTGTCGGAGATTTGCAGTTCTACTTCAATTCCATATCGTTCCTTTGTAATTACATTGATTGCATCTTGAACTTTTTCTGTGTCAACAGGCGCACCTGTCCATGTCATAAAACTCATAACAAGATGTGTGATTTCTCCTGTGTCTTTTCCTGCTGTTGAAGTTTCTTCACTTCCTTCAGACGTTTGCGTATTATCATTTGTATTTGCGCCGCTATCGTTACCATCCTCTGTTTTGCCGCAGGCAGCTAAACTGAAAATCATCATGACTGCTAAAAATAAAGCTAATACTTTTCTCATAATTATCCCTCTCTTTTCTGTTTTTGTATTAATCTTGTCATATAAGTATGCTTTGACAAACCTATTATAACTTAACATTCCTATGAAACAAAAGAATTATGATGCTGTGAATTTGCACAATTATGTTATGATTTATCAACTTTCTTTGACATTATTGTAAAAGGTTGCAACACATTTTAATCTATGATATCATCTTGTTTAGATAATATCCACAATGTTTTAGATAAAGGGGGTATAAGCTATTGAAGCTTAAACGATTGAAGCTTAAACAAATTCATTCCTTACGTTTTCAGCTTGCTACATTTATAATCTTTATTTTTATATTGCTTATCGTATTGATGGCAATTAATAATATTATAGCCTTTCGAGAAATTCAGAATAAAATTTATGATTCAATGAAAGAGACACTTACAATTTATCAAAACAGACTAAATGAGAATCTTGATACAACAGAAAATTACCTGAAAAATTTTGCATATGATGATGGTGATATCCGGATCATAGATAATAATGACTTATCATCAGATCAATGGTTTTCTTCAACATACCATATGCAAAAAAGCCTTAGTTCTGCTTTATCAATATATAATATGGATGGTTTCTTCCTCTATTCTGTAGCGGGAAATACTTATATAGATGAGACTCAATCTGATACGACATACGATACCTATAATAGTATCAAGAATGAAATTTGTGAAAGGGTCAATCTTAATACCTTAATAACGAAGGAAAATAAAGGTATTTGGTTTCCATTAAATATAGATGGAAAATATTATTTGTTTCGCATATTACAAATACATAACAGTTATGTCGGAACATGGATCAGTACCGAAAATCTACTGCAACCACTAGTTGGTAAAGAACTTACTCAAAGTGTCTTCATGGTTAATGATAAAGGAGTTATAACTGGCAATAACCCTCGAATAAAAATGATACCCCTGCAGAAACTTACTGATTACACCAAATATCAATATGTAGATATAGATAATGAGCGCAATCTAATTGTTTCCTCCCGAGTGGATTTTGGTAAGCTATATATTGTATCACTTATACCCGAAAATCAGTTTTTAATGGATATTAATAAATATATCCCTTTTTTATTCGTGATTTTTATTATAGTCATAATCTTAATGGCACTAATTGGCTATATTATTAATCGATTAGTTATACATCCTCTAACCAATTTAAATTCAGCCATATATGATTTAAAAAACGGTAATTTAGATACAAAAATTAAAGTTGATGGAGTATGTACCGAATTTGAGGCGGTTAATAACGCATTCAACGAAATGGTAGGAGAAATTAAAACATTAAAAATTGACGTTTATGAGGAAAAATTATCTAGGCAGCAAATCTATACCCAATATCTAAAACTACAAATCACTCCCCACTTTCTTATAAATTGTTTAAACATGGCATACCAACTTGCTGAAATTAATCGAACTAATTTATTGAAGGATATGCTAAAAGACTTAAGTCAATATTTACGCTATACACTTTCTTCCGGTCAAACCGTATCCCTAAAGCAAGAAATAGTGCATGTAGAAAATTATATAGAGTTATCTAAGATTCGTTATCCAAACAGTATCGCCTTACATACGGATTTCATGCCGGAAACCTTGCATGCAACCGTCATCCCTCAATTACTTCAAAGTTTTATTGAAAATACTATAAAATACGAAGTGGTTCTGGGGAAAGAAATTGCTATCCATATTAGTTCTTCATTTGTACAAAATGAAAATGGAATGTTCATTGCAATAACCATCTGGGACACTGGCTGCGGATTTAATGACGAATTATTAAATCGTTTACAAGATATTAACCAATATTTGAAGGATTCTACTACGAAGCATATTGGTATAAGTAATGTACTACAACGAGCTTCATTAGCCTTTGGTTCTGAAAATTGTAAATTTCATTTTTCAAACCGACCGGAAGCTGGTGCTCAAATAGATATTGAATTACCGTTTATTGCGAATTTTATTAAGGAGGAAGTATTTTGAATTTACTATTAGTTGATGATGAGTATTATAGCCTCGAAGGTTTATACGCTACCATAGATAATATGCAGCTGGGAATCGAACATATTTATTGTGCTTATAATATGCAGCACGCACAAGAATTTTATCAATTATATAATATTGATATTATGATTAGTGACATTGAAATGCCCAAAGGAAGTGGATTAGATTTATTAAAATGGGTACGCGACAACGGTTATAATACGGTAACTATTTTTTTAACCTCGTTTGCGAATTTTAATTATGCAAGCAATGCAATAAAATTGCAGAGTATCGATTACTTATTAAAGCCAATTGATAATAATCAGTTGCATGAATGCATGTTAACAGCTATCAATAAAGTAAGACATTTAGAAGTTCAGATATTATACAAGGAGAAATCTAAGTACTGGGATAATAGTAAAAAGAAATTGGAAGAGCAATTCTGGAGCAATTTATGTATGCAAGTAATACCTGCAAAAATCGAACAGATATCAAAAGAGCTGAAGCAATATGATTTGCACCAGAAATTATTATCTCAAAGCTTTTATATCTCGTTGCTTCAAGCATATAATAAAACTGGAGAAGTCCAATGGGAAATTAACTTATATGAATTTGCAATTAAAAATGTAATTAGTGAAGTTTTAGAGAATGCTAATATTAATCCCATTCTAGCACGAATCAACGAAAAGCAATTTCTTTTAATTTTAAGCAAAGATGATTTCATCGAACGATCCACATATATAATAATTTGCAATCAAATAATACATGCTCTCACAATGTCTTTACCTGGCTTGTTCCAGTTATATATAGGCAGCAATACTTCCCTTTTAAATACCGGCGGTTCTTTCAAATGTTTATATGACTTTGCATACAACAATATAAGTGAAGAATGCAAAGTGATAGATATTACACATCCTAAGACAGAAAAACATTATACAAATATTGCGATTATGAGTGAATGGTCAAATATGCTGATGCAACATAAGAAGACAGAAATAAAAGAACGAGCTCTACACTTTTTAATTGATTTACAAAAGTCTTCTATGGCGAATAGAAGTGATTTAATACGATTTAATCAAGATTTTATGCAAGTTATTTATTCTACCCTTGAAAAAAATGGCAAATCAGCCCATATATTATTTGATAATAATACCTCAGAGCAAATATTGGAGCAAGCTTGTAATTCTGTGGAATCCATGAAGACTTGGATATCTCATGTTATAGATGTATTTGATGATAGTCTTTTAGCCTTTGATAAGTCAGATTCATCAATTGAAGTAATTAAGAAGTATATTCGGGATAATCTAGATGATGATTTAAACAGAAAAAAATTAGCATCTCTTGTATATCTAAGCCAAGACTATTTATCTCATGTATTTAGTGAAAAGACTGGAGAATCTTTAACTTCCTTCATTTTGAATGAGCGAATAAAAAAAGCAAAAGAATTATTGCTTTTTAGTGAAAAAAGCATCAGAGATATTGCTTTGATCAGCGGTTTTCCAAATATATCATACTTTTCAAGACAGTTTAAAATCTTAACAAGTAAAACGCCTCAAGAATTTAGAAAAAAAAATTAGTATCTTCTTAAATGAAATTATGAATCAATTTATAATAATATGAGGGCACTAAAAAAGACCATTTTTTCCTTTGAAAATGGTCTTTTTCTATTCATGCTTGGTTTATATATAATAAATCTATATCTTTATAAATTCTTTACAATCTCAGCCACAGCTTCTTCAATCGAAGTCGTTGGTCTACCCAGGATCTTTTCAAAGTCGTTGCTCTCAACATCCAATGCATTTTCACGGATAGCCTTTTGAATGCCGGTAAATAACTCTGCAACGAAGTCTGGTAATCCAGCATTTTTTAATCCCTGTTTGTAGCTTGCATCATCAACATTCAACACATTAACTTCTTTTCCAAGAACTTTGCCTACTACAACTGCCAATTCACTTTGAGATAATGGTTTATTGGAAAGTTCATAAATCTTGTTTTCATGGCCTGACCCCGCCAATACAGCCGCTGCTGCTTCGCCGTAATCTCTTCTTAGTGCCCAGCCTACTTTTCCTTCACCAGCTGATGTCACCCACGGTGCTCCGTTTAAAACTCCCTGAATATTCGAAACCTCATTTTCTATATACCAATTATTTCTCAAAAATACGTAAGGAATTCCGGTATTCAGGATACCTTCTTCCATTTTACGGTGTACTTCAGCTAATCCAAGCTTACTGTATGTCGCATTAGCAACACTGGTATAAATAATCAATTTCACTTGTGCTTTCTTTGCAGCTTCTAACGCTGTTTGATGTTGACGAATTCTGGTTTCATTATCACCATTAGCTGAAATGATTAACAGTCTATCAATACCTGCAAAAGCAGACTCAAGTGTTTCTGGTTTGTCAAAGTCACCATATCTCACTTCCACTCCTTTTGCCTTCAAGCCTTCTGCCTTTTCTGGGTTACGTACGCTTACAGCTAAATTTTCTGCATCGACTTTCTTCAATAATGCTTCAATTACAAATCCTCCCAAATTACCTGTTGCACCTGTCACTAATAATTTCATATGATATCCTCCAATTTATAATTTATTTTTCTTTTCGTATTTGAATATACATGTTATAATGTGTTATACCATCATTATATATACTAACTCAAATTATACAAGTGCAATCTTTTTTGATACATATTACCTTTTTTGATATATAGTATCTTTTTTGTTACATAGTATCTTTTTTGTTATATAGTATCTTTTTAAATACAATAAAATTAGGAGGCTTTATCATGTTAACTCAAGAAGAATTATTCGGAAAATGTCCTTATGCTACAGCACAAAAAGTGCTCTCAGGAAAGTGGGCCTTAATTCTATTACACCACTTAAGTGCGCAGACACTTCGCTTTAGCGAACTACAACGATGTTTACCTGAGATGACCCAATCAACCTTAACCAAACAATTACGTGCCCTTGAAGACTATGGTATGATTATTAGAAAAGTTTATCCTCAGATACCACCTAAAGTCGAATACAGACTCAGCGATATGGGCAAAGACTTTACAATTGTACTAGATAGTTTAAAGGTCTGGGGCGAAAAGTACATCAGTAACCTTTCTACGGAAGTTTAAGATAATAAAGTACGACTACCTAGCATACCAAAAGAACAATAGATTTCATTTTCTTTTTTACTGCATCACCTGAAAGCTCTCCCTCAAATACAAAGCTCCAAACCCCACCTCTGATAGACTCTCTCAAAACTTAACTTCCTTGCCCCGGCAACCATGCAAGTGTGGTTTATCTGATTCTTAGATTGCTTTTAAAATATATGCATACCAGGTTTATCCTGATTGATCATCAAATTGGCTTTATATTTCAGTTAATACTTTTTTAAGTGCTTCGTGTCCTTTATAATCCATAATAAATACGTTATCCTAACTTATTTTTGATTGCAGTTAGCGTTTGATGAAATAATGTTTTTTCTGGTGTTAATACAATAGCTTTATAGAAACTATTATCTGTATTAAAATTTTGTTTATTTCCTGCACATATTATTTGTACATTGTTTTGTTTGCCGAAAATATCAAGCAAACATAGTAATCTATCAAAATCGTCCCTATCTATGGAATCAAATGAGCTGGAATCCAAGATAAAATAATCTTGTTTCTTACTAGGATTTATTTTTAATAAAAGAAAAAGATATATTAATGTTCTCATGCTGCCCTTACCTTCTCCATTTGTTCCCTCAAATGTGAAGTCTATCTCGAGATTTGAATCTTTAGATACAAATATCTCAAAATTAATTGTATCTATATCATTATATATTTTATTAACAGTAGTTTTTAAAAAATTGGTATATTTTACAATTTTATCATTTTTGAAAATAACATTTTATCTAAATCATTACGATAAGTAATATTCAATTCCTTATCTACTTCGTTGGCAATTTGAGCAATATCAGAATTATCTAATGTATCGGCAAGCAAATGTTTTAATGCATCTTGTCTTACGTCTATTTGTTGATATTCATTTCTTTTTTTTACTATAACATTTTGTCTTTCATGTAATGATCTGACTTTTTCTTCGCAATCTTTTATTTTTAATGATAGTGAAGTTATTTCATTATAAATGAGCTGTTCATTATCTGTAAGTAATTGTTCGTGAAAATTTTTTGACTCTTCATAATTCTTAATAAGAAAATTAGCTAATTCAGCTTTATAAATATCATATTGAATATTATAACTTTGATTTTTAGTGTTCCTAATTTCTTTTATATTTTTTTCTAGTATTCTTTTTTTACTGGCATAAATACGTTTTATACTATTTATATGTTTTAATTCTTCGAATACTTCTATGTATTCAGATTCTAAATTGTCAAAATTTTCAACTAGTTCTTCTTTTTTTGTTAATATTTTTTTTAGTGAGGGTGATAATGTTTTTAGAACCGCTTTTTCTTTAGAAGAATAGTGTTTAACACTTGAAACAAGTGTATAATCTAAATTAAGAAAATATGATTGACATTTACCTCTTTCCCAAAGGGTATCTGAAGGGAAAATTTTTGTAGATTCCCTAAAATCGTCCATTTTATCTTTTTTAAAGTACATACTATTATTTTGTCGAAAAGATATTTCATTATTTCTAATATACCATATCTTCAAAAATTGAAGCCAAGTTGTTAAAGTTATTTCACCCGTTTCACCTTTATTCAAAATTGGCATATTATTTTTAATAATGGAAATGACATTTTTTTCTTTTATATTATGTTGTACCAGTGGCCTTGATATAATTACAGCATTGTTATTAAATTGAAATGTACCAACTACTGATACATTAATTAATTCATTATAATCAAAATTTTTTGTATCACTAGCACCCAATAAGTGATCTATGATTTCTATTAGCATGGTTTTGCCTAAACTATTACTACTTGCAGCATTAGTTACTTTATCTCCATAGATAAGGTTTACACCATCTTTAAATTCAATAGATTCAATTTTAATATTTGTAAATTCTATTTTAGTAAGCATATTTTACCATCCTCATAATTTATATATCCAATATTAAATAAAAATTCTATACAGTATATTAATTCCAAGATATCAAAATTGGCTATACTTAATAAATCTAAGAAAGTAATAGAAGCATTTTCTTTAATAATTTTATAGATTTTAGTAGATTTATAACTAATCGTATTATAATAAGGCATAAATTTGTTTCCAATAATCATTTTTTAAATACCTCGCAAATATAAAAATAATAATTTAAAAGTTCCTTTTCATCTAACATTAAGTCATTACATGCAGATTTTAAAATTGATAGTAACTCATCATATTTTTGTTGCTCTGATATACCCTTTTTATTGAGCTTTTTATATAATACTTGAATAGAGACTAAAAAATATATATTTCCTATTTCTTCTTCGTTATACGAGAGAGAATAGTAATAGTTAATTGCTTTATATTCAACAAAGCCTTTAATAGTTGCAATAGTCGAATTATTAAAATTATTTTTATTAAATTTATCTGTTAAATCTATTTTTTTATAAATATCTTTCGAATAGTGCTCTTTAACTTCTTCTTCTATCTCAGATATATTTAAATTCTTTTGTAGTATTGATGTGGCCTTTTTTACATCATCAATAAACGTATCAGAAAACAATTGATTTTTAACCAATTGCTCTAATTCATACTTTTCAGAATAATATGTATTGATCGCAAATAGCTTTTCGGGTGGGTAGTTATCTACTTCAGTTTCATCCACTATAATATGGCATATTGGACATAATAATATACCATTTTGCTTTGATAAAATAAATTTATCATCTACAGTATTTCTATACTCACTCCTTGGACCGTCGGGGCTGGCCGGAATAATATGGGCAATTTCCGGTAGTTTTTTTCTAGGAATATTCCTTTTACAAATCATGCAAGAGTAATTACTCCATGCTGAGATTTCTCTTTTTATTACATCGAGAAACTCTGTTCTGTTTGTCTTAGGTTTAGGTTTATTTTTAGAGTTGGTCATTAATTCCTCCTAGTCTATATAGTAATAAAACATATAATATTATAGCATTAATTTTCAACTAAATATACATTAAAATACACAAAATACCAAATCATCCCATATTGCAAGAAAGGTATGGTATTGCAGACGGATTAAATCATGATATGCCTTTATTTGTAAATAATCTTTGCAATTCTTAATACTACGATTCCAGACTTTAGTTGGTTACCCAACAGGTATGTCATGACAAATCTATCTACAGATGGATCACGTTTTACTTCCAGAGCCAATGTTACTGCCGAAAAATCATGTGGATTATCCCACTTTTTTTATTAAATTACAAAAAAAAAGGCACCAAAGTGCCTCACAATTTTATCTTATGCTATTTCAATATATTACTTAAATATTTCTGACCTACTTAGTTGATTTTTTCGATAAATCGGGTTTAGTGATTATCTCCTCTGATAGTTTTAATGTAGTTAAATATATCACTTCAATTTCTTCAATCTATCCAATGCATCATGAGTTAATGAATTCATTTGATTCTTTGCAATTTTATTTAATATCACTAATCGAACTATACGTTCAATTCCCTTTTTAATAAATTCAGCATTAATGCTCTCCAAATTGGACAGTACATTTACTGTTGCAATGTAGCATAATCCCGAAAAATCGGGTGAGTATCCCACTTTCTTTGAAAATTAATATTAAAATTTTTTCTTGTTCTGCTTAAAATTATAGGTCTTACCGAAAGAAAAGGTAAGGGTTCTAGACAGTTACGAAAAATCATTGTTGACTAGATGCTTGATGGCAAAATCTGATATCAAAATTTTTATTACTGCCAGCATATCTAGATAAACATCAAATGATTTTTCTATGCAAATCCCTTATTCGAATCATCTTAAAGGTCTCTTCGAAGCATAAGGAAATGGGTTTAATTATAACTCTAATCTTTAAATTTCTATTAGAAGGTTTGGATTCAATTCAACTTAAATTTTGATGTAAAAATAATAAATATCGGTTTTCATTATTCTAAAATACCAATAGCCTTTCCGTAATTATATAATTTAGTTAAAGTATAATTTACAATTTCAGCTTGTGAGGTTTTTTTTCTCCACATAAATTCTAATCTATTTTCCCCCAACTTAGTTTTACAAACTAAATCTGATCTTCTAGTTAATCCTATCCCAAAATTTCCTTCTGGAGAAAAATCATCAATTAATTCAGCATTAACTAATGCTTTGCCAAATGTTTTATTTAGTATTTTATCATTTTTTTCTGCTATCTCTGTTAACTTCTCAAATGCGCTTATACTATTGGGGCCTGTTTTGCCCCTATTTCCTTGTGCTTAAAATCTGAATTTATCATTTTTGCTAACTCAGTATTTCGTAATCTCTCCAATCCACTGTTGTCTTTCTTGTCACTAAGACTTTTCTGTTTAAGTAATTCTCTTAATTTATCATCAGCAAATTCTCTTATTATAGAAAGAGTAGTTACTATTCAATTAGCAATGTCATTTAGATAACTTTTTTATCCATATGGTTAGATTTCCTATAATGGGGGTCTAACCATATTTTTTTCTAAAATCTTAAAATAATAGTTGACACATCATCCAAAATGTGCGGCCGCTCTCACTACTGATTGTTTTTCGAGGTAGCGAGAGCGGCCCATTAATTAGAACTATATTTCATTCTAATTAATGGAGGTACATTTATATGTTTCATCAAACAATCAAATCAGTTTTTGCTTCTTCAGTTGCCAGTGTTGTGTCAAATATTTCTCAATACACGATTAATCCCCCAAAAGACCTGTCTCGTAATAAAAAGCTTCCAGCCGATAAACTTATCTCTTTTCTGGTCTCAGAAGGTTCTTCCAGTACCAAAAACGAGTTGTTAGATTTCTTCGATATGGATGTTCTTGCACCAACTGCTTCTGCATTTAACCAACAGCGTGCGAAGCTTAAACCAGATGCCTTGGAAGCTGTTTTTTAGCATTTCAATTCATCCGTTAATTCTATAGAAAAACCATCCGGATACAGATTTCTTGCTGCAGACGGTTCCACATTCACTTTCTTTAGCAAACCATCTTTTGCATCCTCTGAGTATTTTGTATCCCAAGGACATTCTGCTAAAGGATTCTACAGTATGCACTTAAATGCTTTTTATGATCTTGACCGACATACCTATACCGATGCTTTGATTCAACCAGTCCACAATAAAGATGAATTTCGAGCCTTTTGTGATATTGTCGACCGGCATGAAATCCTTCCGGATACAAAAAATGTTTTTATTGGAGACAGAGGTTATTGTTCTTACAACAACATGGCTCATGTCATAGACAAAGAACAGTATTTTCTCTTTCGTACAAAAGATATTCATTCCAAAGGATTAGTAGGTGGATTTGAGTTTCCAGATGACGAATCCTTCGATATTACAGTTAAAGTCACTCTGGTACGTAATCATTCGAAAAAATTGACTCTAACAGAAGGATACAAGCGTTTCATAGATAAGGCAACCTCATTTGATTTCATTACATATGGTTCCGGGGATACCTACGAACTGTCGTTTCGGATTGTCCGATTTCCTTTATCAGATTTTTCTTATGAATGTATTGTCACGAATCTTCCCGCTAACGAATTTCCGGCTGAACGTATTAAGAAGGTGTACTTTTCCAGATGGGGAATTGAATCTTCGTTTCGTAAATTAAAATATTCAATTGGTTTGAGCAACTTTCATGCCTATAAACCCGAATACATCAAACAAGAAATATGGGCTAAGCTGATTACCTATAATATAACAGAAATTATTATCAATCATACAGTTGTTGAACATAAAGAGACAAAACACGAATATAAAGTAAACTTCAGTGTGGCAGCCCATATTTGTAGAGTCTTTCTCCGTCTGGCAACAGAGAAAGACTCAATAGATGTGATGTCTCTGCTTCAAAAGGAACTGATTCCAATTCGCAATGAACGCCAATACCCAAGGCTCATAACAGCTCATTTTAGAAAACCACGATATTTCCTATATCGTGCAGCTTAAACAGTTTCACCAATTAATATAATACCTTTTTTTGAAGCAGATGTAAATCTGCTTATTTGTCATATGCAAAAAACACAATTAAACATTTACAACCCATGGAGAACTATAATGAACCACTTGTTTTGCTCATATATGGTAGCATTTGTTCTCTAGGTAACCGTCATCCTTAATTATCTAAATGACATTGATTCAATTAGTTTAATTGCTACTTTGTCAATTACACCAAAATCAATATATGATAAACATCCACCAACGCATTTTTGATTTTTATACATTTCACAATTACTACACTCATTGTCCGCTCTTTTTATGATAGAATTGATCTCATTTTTAAAAAGAATTTTAGCAGATGATTTTGAGAAACAATCGATATCCTTAATAATTGAGAGCTCAACACAAGGTTGTACAGACTTTCCATCAGGATTAATGACTATGGAGTTTGTTGGTAATGCACATCTACCTTTCAAACTACAATTTTCCTCTAAATACACTCTCTGGTCCACAGAAAATAAGCAAAGTGGCGTAGCTCTAGCAATTTTAACTCGAATTTTTTTTAATGACAATTCTTTTGCTATTTGATATACTAATTGTCCAATATTTATATCACTTTTATCAACAGGAAATAATACAGATAACGAAACTGAATCAGCGTATTTCTCAGCAAAATTGATGGCATCCTGAACATGGTTTTTAAAATATTCACTTATATTGTATCTCAATATTACATTAACTTTTTTCTTTTTATACAATCCTATATTATTAAGTATAACGGATGAATATTCATTATCAAATAAATTGTTACCATTAATTATGATGTTATTAGGCATAGAATTAATCATTTCAATACCATTAGAAAATAATGTTATGTTTTTATCTTTATTCTTAAGGAAGAGAATAGCTTCATTAATAAACTTCCATTTTGTAGCTTCACCACCAATAAATAAAAAATTATTTGAATCAAATTTAAATTTTTCATAAATTGTTGTAAAGTCTTTCCATGAAAGATATTGAGGAAATCTTTGTTGATTTTTTTTAGCATAGCACGATTTGCAATCTAAGTTGCACTCATACGTAGGAATAATATATATTTGCAATTTATTTTTCTCGCTTTCAAAATAATATTATAGTTCATAAAGTTTCTTCTACATGTACAATAATCTTATCCGAATATTCATAACTTTCAGATTCGAATAAATAACTATATTCAGATCAATCCCTCTCGGGGCAATCTGGACAGTCTGGACAGTCTTCCTCTGGGCAATCTGGACAATCTGGACAGTCTTCCTCTGGGCAATCTGGACAATCTGGACAGTCTTCCTCTGGGCAATCTGGACAATCTGGACAATCTTCCTCTGGACAATCATTGAAATAATTAAAATAATTTCTGGTATCAGGTAAGGATTTTTCTTCTGAAGCATAATGAAGCAATAGTAAATTACGTTCATCAATAGCTAATCCGCAATGATGACAGGTGAGGCTTACTAAAACTAGATTTTTTCTATTAATATAAAAACTTTCAAGAACCTCTCTGGTAATATTCATATGAATTTTAAGTAATGAATCTTTACCACAAGCGGGGCAAGTTACTATTTTACTTGGTGATTTAAATTTATAGTCTTGATACTTTTGTTTATCTTGCCTTTCATCTTCTGTTAATTCATCATTGTAATGTTTTTTTGCTCTTTCAATTTTTTCAATATACTTAGTATTAATTGCATCAGAAAAATGCTTGTTCAACTTATCTATTGCTTCTATATTCTTTTCATTTATAAAAATCCTTAGATCTAAACCTAATGCCGTCACCAATTTTTTAATAAATGGATAAATATAAACTATTAAAATCATCTTTATTTCTGATTTATAGATAACACCCCCGTAATGAATACACTCATTACGTATCTGGTTAAGTTTCATAACATGCGTTTCTGGTATTTCTTCAAAATGACTTAAAATTTTAATACAATCTGAAAATTTTATTGTATTTAGCTTCAATTTTTTTAAATCAATTTTTTTAATTAAATCATCTCTTCCATACATCAAGAGATAATGATCAATATTATCATAAACTAAACATTTATCCTTACTTTGTAAATATAGTTTCATAAGTAGTTCTAATCCATTATGAATGGAAACTATAGCATTTCTAAATTCAATATCACTTTTTGTTGATTTTAATATCCCATAACCAAAATCCAGACATAACATTATATTTTTATTTATATCAATTTTGAGTTCGTTATCATTACTACTTGTAGACATTGTAATCCTCCGTTCTTTTAGGCTTTTTATAATATCTCAAAACCTGTTTTTCCCGTCTGCTCTAAACTGTTGTCTGGCCAAGTTTCTCTTATCCGACTCTCTGCCAGGGAGATTATTGCTTTTACTGCTATTAACTGAAGTAAATGTTGGTGTCAAATTCCACATCTCACCATTCGTCACAAAAGACCAAGGTATAAAATGATCAATTACAATTTTTCCGTACTCAGAAACTCTCTCTTCATTAATAATTCTACCGGTTTAAACATCAGTTATTTCATAATGATTAATAACTATATTCTAAAATTTCGTGGCAATTTTTAAGTCACGCTTTTCAGGAGGTCTTAATTTAAATGGAATTTCAGGTATAAAAGATTATGCCGTTGAAGATATTGAATCATTTCATTTTGAATCCATCCTCTTAAATTGCTTCATTCTTATATTGCCCAATTGTAATCAATATATATTTATCACTGTGTTAACTGGAAACTCTCCCTCAAACACAATGCCCCAAACCCCAACGTGGGATTAGGATATACTCTCTCAAAACTCGGCTTACTTGCACCGGCTACTAGATACGCTTTCATTTTCTCCCATGCATATAAGGATCATCCCCATTCACGATTCCCCACTGCATCATTAAGGCAACTCTTCCCGTTACAAAAGGGTGTCGCCATAGAAGTTCCAGTTTGTGTATTATATCCACCACCAGGAGCTGCTGATGTTATTGTTATATCTACCCTAGGTGCAACAATATCCGATTTCACTGCTGTAATCCCTCTTGGGAACCCTCTCTCCTGAGAAAAAAGCCAAGCTTTCTGTATATGCATTTTATACCCTTTAGCACTCCTCCCGAAGGAAGCCAGACATCATAATTGCCTACAACAATCTTCCTAGGAACCAGTTCACTCTTCCATATTCCAAATTCTACATAATCTATCCTTGGTATCAATTCAAGTTTTTTTACTGCTGAAATGGAAGAGGACTAAAATAATATCTCTGTTGGCCCGATGGAGAATCGCTGCGTCCCTAAACGTTCTGGAATTGGCCCAACTGTGATACCACCTAGAGATATTAATACAATCTCAAACTGATCAAAGAAATTCTTCCATATTTGAAGGTTAAATATATTCTCGAATTCCCCTACTTCTAATTTTACAATTTCAGGACTAGCTGCTGATGGAGAACTAAGTAAACCTTTTGCATGTTTACGAACTGCTCCTTCATTGCCTGACTGTGTCAAGTATAGAGAAAAAATATTATTTAAAATATTTTCATTCAGCTTGAGAGTTTTGCTTCCAACACTAAATATAATCTTACTATTTATTTAATAATGTGCCTTTAGACTAGGTTGTTGTATTCAAGCCAAGAGATATCTATACACTGATCTTCAAAACAACGTCTTTCTCTGACTAAGCAATATATAAGGGTTTTTGAGACTCTTTAGTTGCAAAAAGTAAAGCAAAAACAACAGATTTAATAAATCGTATTACATTTCTTTGACTTTTCGGAGAAGCCTCTTTAGTTTTTCTCTAGTTTCTTCACTTCCGTCACCCGACGTACGAGCATCTTGTATATTTATTTCTTCTAGTTTTTCCTTGTCAGACTCTTTTTCCTCAAACATTTCACTTAATTTCATCAACATCTCATACTCTTGTTGTATTCTTTTTTCTTCAAGAATTTTACCTATTCTAACCATCAAATGTTTTACTAGAAAAAATATTGACATCAATATTATTGCAATCATCAACACTTTAATTATTGAAAATGAATCACTAGATGAATCACTCTCAATTAATTGTCTACTGTTATAATCATCTACATATATAACACTTATAGGTTGATTACTATTAATAGTCCATACTTTAATTACTATATATGCATTTTTTGATAATCTTGGCATTTGGATATTATATGTATAGTTATCTATTTGATTTTTTTTTGAAACACTTTCAGAACTAAAAGATGATAAATCAAAAATGTCTCCCCCAACATTTATTTGTATATTTACATTCATAGATGGCATAAATCCTATATTCTTTATAGTAATAACATTATAACAATCAGGGAATAATAAGTCGTTATTTTTGATAGAGTATTCATTTAATGCTAGCATCATGTCCTTGGGATAATTCAATGTAACCTTATTTGATTGCATAATAATTTTAGGCCCTGTAAATCTATCAAAAATATTGTTTCCAAATAACAATATTGAAATTGATACAATTAAACTTAATATGGGGATTATAAAAGCGAGATTAAGCTTAGCTTTTTTCCACATATTAAACCCCCCTATCATTTAATTCTAAAATTATAGCACTATGCGGAATTGTTTTTTTATCACACCCAAATTCAATATATTGTAATTTCCCTGCACGACATTCATCTGAAATAATCTTTCTATATTGTTCTAAAGCGTATCGATCTAGCATTCCTTGATTTGCATCATTAACAAGAAGTCCGCTACTGTTGTGCCAATCAAATTCACTTATACGACATAAAGTAATTGATGTTAAAAGTTTAATTAAATAAGTTTCTCCTAGCGATTTTTTAGATAGTAATTTATTATTAAATACATCTTGAATTTTCACAGGTACTATTACTTGAAATCGAGACATTAATTTACTTAGATATGAATCCATAATCATTGTTCTATCAATAAATAATTCCTCATTGTAGGTATTAGCTCTATTTAATGATTCTTTTGCTTCATCAAGTAAAAGCATATTTTGTAGAGATTCATTACGCATTGTTTTAAACTCTTTACCTAAAATACTTACAACATTATCGATATCTTCATTCTTTAAATGGATAAATTCATTCTTCTTTATAATATTCTCAATTCTATTTATATAATTTCTGAGAACCTGATTTGTTACTTCTTCCAATTCAATCTCTTTTTCAAAATTATTAATCTCTTTTTTTATCTGAATTGGTAGTGCTATATTTATACCTAAAATCTTATTTAAAGTCTTTGTAGACTCTCTTAATGGATCTGAAATAGCTTCACCTAAAAATGCAGTTCTAAGAATTTCAATTCCAGTAATTTTATCATTTTCATTACAGATATTAGGTTGTAACAGCTCGTTATAAATATCTCCAATCTTTGATGAAGAAACAATAATTTCTCCTTGTATATCACCATTTATAATAATTTTATCACTTTCAAACATTCTAGATATTTGTATAGATTTGTTTCCAAAACTTATATCTAATGAAAGAATATCTATATTATAAGGTGTTACTATCCTAGGTAATGATTTTCTTATGCCAAGAATATATTGAATCAAGTGAAATAATGTAGATTTACCAGTGCCAGGAGATCCAATAATATAATTTTCTCCCCTATTAAATACAATCTTTTTGTGATTATAGCATAATTCTCTTAATACGACTTGCTGCATAAGATATCTCCTCTTGCTAAATTTAAATTTTTTATAAAAATTTGAACATTATGAAAATCTACTATTATGGCTTTATATAAATATCTCTCAGTTACTAATCTTTGTTATACTTGGTTAATTATTAGATTAAAAGCTACCGATTTTTTAAACTCAAACTTTATTTGTTCTTTTATTTCAAAGTAATTATACAACTAATAAGTTTAAATCGCTACCATATTTTACATATTTTTGTAATATAATTGGTTTCCGTGCTTGATTTTAATTTTTATATTTTAGTTCAATTGCACAGTTTAGATTTAAACTTCTATGAGTTTTATGCTATTCTTCTATAAAAAGAAGCACTAAGCCATTATCTTTATAATGATTTAGTACTTCCCATCCATGCACTAATTACTAAATATGTCATATCATGTTTTCTTTCATTTTCAATCTCTCTCTTATAGAATACGTATAAGTCGGAATGGAACAAAATCAGTAAATTTTCTAATCATTTTCTGTAGTTTCTTGTCTTTGCTATTAATGATAAATTTTATGATTTTCTATTCGCTTTCCTCCCAATTGATATGCAACTCATCATGCAAATACCAAATGGCATCCCCAAGTTTATCTGAATTTCCAAGGCTTAGATTATAGAAAACGACTGGATACAAAGCTACTGCAATCATTCTAGCTACAACTAGATTATATTCAAGAACACGATTTTCTTTCATTATCTCTTATCTACTATTCGAACGTGCATCACAATGGGCTATTTTTATATTTTTCTATGCTATTTTTAAGAATCGGCTTTTCATTTCTATTTTATCAACTAGTCAAGTTTCTCCCTTCTACATAAATATGCAGTTTATTATCATACTCTTTAAAGCCATGCTTAACATAATTTTCAACCGCAGACTGCAATATAAATAAAATTATTTCACTTTCCATAATAGATATTTCGGGACTTTTTATATTTTTCAATTTTTCTCGCCTCCAGACACAAAAAATGCCACTGTAAAGTGGATTGCTTTACGGTGGCAAAAGTCAGTGTTTTTACTCGTTTTCTTTAGTTTATCTCTTGAATCTAAAATATTTTTAATGAATCTTTCATTTTCACATATCTCATTAATGGGGGATTCTTCACTTAATCGTCAGGCATATTACTGGAGAATATTTTGCAACGCATTTGAAATCTCTGCAAATCGTCCATCCGTTATCCCAAGTTTTTTCTGGAATCTATCTTCTTCCAGTTTTACAATGATTATTTTGTCAGGAGATATTTTCTGAATCACATTTTTTAATTTCTGAATCGAAGCTTTATCATCGTTATAGCCCTTGATAATCGTGATTTCAAAGATGAATTTACCTTTGTATTGCTTCTGGAAGGCCACCATCAAAATTGCAATACTTTTCTGGAAGGATATTCACTTCCAATACCCTTTTTCCATCTTCCATATAAATATCTTTATAATTGAAACCATGCATCATTTAATCCTCCTAATTTACTTTTTCATATTTATCTAATTGCATTGTTCTTATCTCCTCCTGTGATATAAAGGAGGAGCATTGGGCAATGAAAATCTGACATAAAGTATCAAACCCAATACTGCAACCATTCCCTCTGTAACTGGAAATGCCAGCCACATACCCGTTATACCTGCTAATGCAGACAGCAGAAACGCCATAGGGATAATCATAACCAAACCTCTTAGCAAGGAAATCAAATATGCAGGAAAGGCTTTATCTGTTGAGGTGAAATACATAGAAATTACAATATTAAATCCTACGAAAGCAACGGACGTAAAATATGTTTTTAAGCCAGCTGTCGCAATTCCTTGTAATTGTACATCGTTTTGGCCATTAAATATGCCTGCTATCGGATTGGCAAGCAAAAAGACTGTCAGGTAAATTACACACGAAGCGGCGAGCATTGTTGTAATTGCATAACGCAACACCTGTTTAATGTTTGCTGTATCACTATGCCCATAGGCTCTGCTGATCAAAGGTTGCATTCCCTGCGCGATCCCCGTATAAATTGCTACCATCACAAGTGACAGGTTTGCAATTACGCCATAAGCAGCAACACCGACATTTCCCTGAAGTATCAGGATAATGCTATTAAAAACAATCATTACGATTCCTGAAGATATCTCTGTAATAAAGGACGGAAAACCTAACAAAAGAATGGAAAGTATCGTTGCAAAATGCGGTTTCGCTCTTTCTAAATGAAAATCATTATTCTTTTTCAACCAATGCCTTAAGAGGATCAGCATACTGATTATAGGCGCAAATCCCGTTGCTAATACAGCACCAAATATTCCCATCTGTAACGGAAATATAAAAATGTAGTCAAGAAGTATATTGGAAAAGCTTCCGCCAAGCATTGCAAACATAGATAATTTGGGGTCACCGTCATTTCTTACAAAACAAATCAGAATATCATTCATCATGAAAGCGGGGGCAAACAGCAGGATAACTTTCAGATACATGTTTGTCATGGTAAAAATTTCGCTATCAGCTCCTAAAAGAATCGTTACTTCTTCTGAAAGAAAAAGACCAATCAGCATAAACACAGTTGCCAATATAGCTGCTGCATATACTGCATTTGTAAACAATCGGTTAGATTTTTTATATGCTTTTTGCCCTTTGAAAATGGAATATTTTGTCGCACCGCCCATTCCGAGCATTAAGCCGCTCCCATGGATAAAGCAATATACAGGAATTGCTAAATTCAGCGCAGCTAAGCCATTTGATCCTAATCCTTTTGAAACGAAAAAGGTATCCGCAAGTATATAACAGGATAAACCTATCATGCCCAAAACATTCAGTATAGAATAACGCACAAATTCTTTTAAACAAGTTTGATTTTTCATGTCTACCTCCTCATCAGTAAAAAAATAGCGCCAGAACTTCCTATCTTCAATGGCCTAACGATAGGAAGCCTGACGCTTAATTTCTTTACCCGGCGGTAAAGAAGTGTCTGATTATTTTATTTTGATAACATTATATCATAACAACTATAAAAATGACAATGCTATTTTTCAGTTATCAAGAATTTCAGTAACTATTATTTCTATTGCACAAGAGCGTATGTTATTCATCCTGATTCCAATTACTGCTCGTGATCACACAGTTCTAATTTTTACCAGCACCTTCATCAGCTTATCATTCAACTCATTTAGGTTAACGTCTCCCAATATCATCATGAGAAAGAAGGTATCGGTTCCCTTAACGGCGTCTCCGATACTATATGGCAACTCCATTACCACCTCACCAGCCGTAGCTTGACGTAACAGCTGAGGAGCAAATTCAGCCAGGATTTCATGCGTCTCAGGTGTTGTTATTAATTCACTCAGAGGTGTATCAATAGAATATTGAATCTCATAGCTCTGGGTTGGCGCATATGAAAATGTGTAACTGCCTGCTTCTAGAACTACCTTAATCCTCTCATTTTCCTGTACTGCATCTAATCCTTTTATACCTTTTACGGTCTTAAGATCAGCATCCGGAAGATATGCCGTTGCTTCTGCATTAAAAGGAACAACGATGTTAACCGTTAACATTCCATCCGTTTCTCTGATCCATCCACTTTCAATCAAGCCCATAGAAGACTTTACTGATGCTTTTGCATAATACAGTTTACCGTTAACTTCCGGCTTAATAACGAATTTTTTGAAACCAGGTGCTTCTTCTAGCGGATTGATACCACACATGTTACGGTACATCCACTCAACGATCGAACCGTAAGCATAATGATTCAATGAATTCATTCCCGTTCCGGATATTTTACCGTCCGGCATAATGGAATTCCAACGCTCCCATATCGTAGTAGCTCCCATAACAACTTCATACAACCAACTTGGATAATTCTCTTGAAAGATGAGCTTATATGCACTATCGGAATCTCCGTTATCAGAAAGTGCGCGGCACAGATATGGTGATCCAATGAAGCCTGTCTTAAGATGCATTCCGCTCTTTTTCAGTAATGCCTGTAAATCCTTCACTACCCTGTCTCTAACTTCCGGTTGCACAAGGTCAAAATGCAATGCTACTACATGCGCAGTCTGTGTATTAATTGTAGATCGTCCATTTTTCGAGAAAAATTCATCCTGAATTGCTAACTTGATTTGTTCTGATAACGTTCCGTAAAAGTCAGCCTCTTCTTTAAATCCAAGTACACCAGCTGTTTTTGAAAGTATGTTTGTTGATAATCTGTAGTAAGCAGATGCAAGTAAACCGTTATCGGTTCCTCCCATTACTCCACCTTCGATTGGACCATCTAATGCAAGCCAGTCTCCAAAGTGGAAGCCTACAGTCCATAGTTTTCTATTTCCTGATTTTTCGTCCTGTCTACGTATCCAGTCGACCCATGCTTTCATACTATCATATTGTCTCTCCAGTATTGTCTTATCACCAAAATGAAGATATACTTCCCATGGAATTACGGTTGCACAGTCTGACCATGCACACGCTCCACCAGCGACAAAGCTACTTTCTGTGCTTTTAATCTTGCAGAAGGTCGGTATTGTACTTGCTACCATACCGTCACAAAACTTTTGTTCCTCATATACATCCTGCATGAATTTAACATAAAATGCGTAGGTGTCCATATTGAAGGAGGCTGTACCGCAAAATACCTGTGCATCGCCGGTCCATCCCATTCTCTCATCACGTTGTGGGCAATCCGTTGGAACATCAAGAAAGTTTCCTTTTTGTCCCCAAAATGCATTTAAGAAAAGGCGGTTAACGTATGGATCAGAGGTTTCAATCTTTCCTGTTTCTTCAAGATCAGAGTAAACAACACATCCTATAAAATCTTCCATCTTAAAATCTTGTGTAAAGCCCTCCAACTTTGCATAACGAAAACCGTAAAAGGTTGTGTGTGGCTGGACAATACGTTCGGTGCCGTCTGAGATATAGATATATTCTGCTTTTGCTCCACGAAGATTATCGCGGTAAAAGTTATCTTCTTGTAGAACTTCTCCATAGGAAATCTTAATCTGGGATCCTTTTGGCTCATTAATATGTATACGTAACCATCCTACCATGTTCTGTCCCATATCTAATACAAGTTCACCAGCCGGAGTATGAATTAATTCAATCGGTTTTATTATTTCTTTCACAATTACTGGAAGTGATAGTCTGTCCATTACCTTACCAAGTCCAATTGGTGTGAATTCTTCTACCTTATCCCAATCTGAATCATCAGCTTCTGATTCTGACCAATCAGAAATTTCAAGTAATGCATCATAGGTCTCGCCATCATAGATCCCATCAGCGACAATCGGTGATGGTTTACACTTCCAATCTGTGTCTGTACCAATTATTTGAACGCTTCCATCCTCCATGGTTATCCTTAGCTCACAAAGCAAGGCAAAGCGATCACAATACGGCGTATTCAGATCGCCAAAGGTTCCAAATCGGCCTTTTGCCCAGCCGTTATTTAGCATTGCTCCAACAGCGTTATTGCCTTCTTTCATAGCCTCTGTAATATCATAGGTCTGATATTGAACCCATGCATCATAAGTATTGCAGTATGGAGTTAAAAGTTCCTCTCCGATACGTGTTCCGTTAATCTCTAACTCATAAAGTCCCATACCAGTAACATATGCTCTAGCAGACTTTATCTTTGAATTGATGTAAAATGATTTTCTCATATACGGATGTAGGTTTTTGTCCTCCCACACTGGTGTAATCCATATTGCCTGCCAGCTCTCTTCACGTTTACCAGTCTCAAACCAGTTCACTTCAGAAATTGCCTCATCACCAGCATATCCCCATACTTTTACTGTCCAGTAATATCTTGTGTATGGGATCAATTCGATTGGAAGGTCAAATGCTAAGCTTGACAGTTCTGCATTTGTTCCACTGTCAAACAATATTTCCTTCATTTGTGCGTCACTTGCTACTATTATTTGTGCAGAAAGTTGTTTCTTTGAGGATGTATCCTCCGTAATCCAAGAAACTGTTGCATGCTCCATGCCATAACCGAGTGGATTAACAATATGATTTGTTTTGCATGATATGATTTTCATTTTTTCATTCTCCTTTTATTGATTTGTTTTCAAAGATTGATTTTATTGTAATAATTAAAGACTAGCCTTATTCTTACCATTTCACACTTTTCCACAATTTTCTTACAACAATTGAAGCAAAGAACGAAAAAGAATGCCTAGCTAATATTCCAATGCATTTCATGTCTGTATTCTTATAATTACAAACAATACCTGATAAAAATATTCATGTCGGAGTTCTTTCCACATTAAGTACTTTTTGTTATTGTACTCAGTATTAACTTTTGACTATTTTTCGTAAATTTCATCTAGTATGTAGCTATTTCTACTTATAAATTATATAATAAATTTATAAATCAAGTAATAATTCGAGGTAACAAATAATGTGTTGTGAGGTAAGATATCATGGAACAAAAGCTAATTGATCAGCTTTGGAAACATACCCATTTAATTGATGAAGAAAATGCCAAATATGCTTGGAAAACATTCACAGACGAGAAATCAAAACAATTAAACGTTGATTCACCACATCTATTATCATCTAAATTGTTCTTTCCTGATGCCTCATCTACCCTATTCATGTCCTTCCATCATGAATTGGCTAATAATAATATACATTATCATGATTTTTTCGAATTACTTTATGTATGTAAGGGTACCCCAATTGGTGTAATTAATGATCAGGAAATCCAACTGAAAGAAGGAAATCTTTGTATCATGAATCCCAATGCGATGCACTATTTCAAAAAATATTCCGAAGAAACTGACCTAATACTTAACATCGTACTTCCAAAAGAACTGTTTCAAAAGTCCATCTTTCAAATACTTTTTAACGATCCAGTTCTTAACACCTTCTTCATTCGCTATCGACTTGAAAATGAAAAACAAACTTCCTATTTATATCTTCAGCATCTAGATAAAGATCTTGAACATATGATTGAACTTATGTTGAAAGAATATCTTGATAAAAAGAAATATAGCCAAGTAATAATTCAATCCCTGCTTACCTTGATATTCTCTTTCATTCTTAGAAGTTATAATGAAAAAAATAGTCACGGCAATCCTGCAATGGCTGAGATTGTTGACTATATTTATATGCATTACCAGAGTGCTGGAATGGATTCTGTCGCTGCACATTTTAATTACCATCCAAAGTATCTGTCCTCGCTAATTCATAAACATACCGGTCAGACCTTTCGTGATCTGATCGTTAATATTAAATTGCAAAATGCCATCAACTATTTGCTCTATACCAATGATAGCATCGAACAGATCGCTGATATCATTGGTTATAAGAATAAAAGCAGCTTTTTTAGTTTGTTTAAAAAGGTGTATGGCATGAGTCCGGCAGGCTATCGGAAGCACTACTCGTGAGAATAAAAAAGAGAAAGACAGAGTCAAACTTTTAACTGAGGCTCAAATAATGGACGTATCTCTTCCTTTTTCTCAAAAAAATGGGTATAGAGTTTGTTGGTCAAAATGTACTGATCACGAGAATAGCGGTTTGTAAGGCATTCTCTAAGTGCAGTTTCACTTTTTCCACCAACATAGCCATGTGCCGTATCAAAATAATTGAACTCACTTTCTATGAAGGTGTCTATCATTGCTGAAAACTCAGCATAATCCACCTCATTATCTTTCATCGGCAACCGCATGCAACCGAAGCCAAAATTCTTTTTGATTTTTTCCATTCATAAATCTCCTCTCGATTTTATCGGATAAAATTTGTTGAAATACGTTTCTCTCGTACTGGAAATGTTACTCCATTTTTTATTCCCTTTTTGCTTTATGTATCTCCATGTAAGCGGAAAACTATCCGAAACACCATTAACTACTTCATCTTCTAAGAAATCAATAAATAAGTATTTAGTTAAGCTTATTAAAAATTAGGAAGCTTTATCATGTTAACTCAAGAAAGTGCCCTTGAAGACTGCGGTATGATTATTAGAAAAGTTTATCCTCAGCTACCACCTAAAGTCGAATACACACTCAGCGATATGGGTAAAGACTTTACAACTGTACTAGATAGTTTAAAGATCTGGGGCGAAAAGTACATCAGCAACCTTTCTAAGGAAGTTTAACTTCATACATTACCAATGGTTTGGTTTGTATAATAATATTCAACTTGCATCCTCACTTAATCGTCAGGCATACTACTGGACAATATTTTGCAACGCATTTGAAATCTCTGCAAATCGTTCATCCGTTATCCCAAGTTTTTTCTGAAATCTATCTTCTTCCAGTCTTACAATGATTATTTTGTCAGGAGATATTTTTTGAATCACATTTTTTAATTTCTGAATCGAAGCTTTATCATCGTTATAGCCCTTGATAATCGTGATTTCAAAGATGAATTTACCTTTGTATTGCTTCTGGAAGGCCACCATATTGGAGATATATTCTGCTAACGTATACCCTTTAATTGGTCTTTGGACTTTTTGAAAATCTTCTTCTGTGATTACCTTTAGCTCTCCGATGACCTCATCACATTGATTTGCGATTTTCATGTATTCCTCTCTTCCAAGTAGATATCCATTGGAAAGCAGCCGGACAGGCAGCCCTTTGGCTTTGATGACATCAATGATATCGCTGATTTTATCATGAACGAAGGCTTCTCCTTTTGAGTTGATAAAGACTAATTCTGCCTTTGTATGGTCTATCAGTTCAGCAAACGAACCATCTAAGTTATCAAACGACCTTTGGGTATCCACTTTGTTTTTCGACCTTCCGACCGGGCAGAATATACAATCAAAATTGCAATACTTTTCTGGAAGGATATTCACTTCCAATACCCTTTTTCCATCTTCCATATAAATATCTTTATAATTGAAACCATGCATCATTTAATCCTCCTAATTTACTTTTTCATATTTATCTAATTGCATTATTCTTATCTCCTCCTATGATATAAAGGAGGAGCGTTGGGCAATGAAAATCTGCCATAAAGTATCAAACCCAATACAGCAACCATTCCCTCCGTAACTGGAAATGCCAGCCACATGCCCGTTATACCTGCTAATGCAGACAGCAGAAACGCCATGTCTACCTCCTCATCAGTAAAAAAATAGCGCCAGAACTTCCTATCTTCAATGGCCTAACGATAGGAAGCCTGACGCTTAATTTCTTTACCCGGCGGTAAAGAAGTGTCTGATTATTTTATTTTGATAGCATTATATCATAACAACTATCAAAATAGCAATACTATTTTTCAGTGCTATTATATTGCCAAAAAATATTGACTTTTGAAGGTGCATATGCATTTTACATGTGCGAAGTTTTAGTATATAAATCAATTAGAAAAGTCTTTTCCTCAATTTTTTATCTTAATCTCAGTATTATTAAAACTTGATAAGTCAGTACCTGTTGCTATAATCAACTGTACCATCTATGTTATAAGACTAATTCACCCTATAATGTTTCTCCTTCAATTGGCACATATCCTAATATTCTCTCAATCTCGCTATCTGTTTCATTTATTAAATCAAAAAGTAGGTTTACTGCTGTCTTCGCAACCTCCTCCACTGAATTATATATTGTCGATAATCTTGGTGATACATATTGTAATGTATCAATATTATCAAATCCCATAATTCCATAATCTTTGGGAGCCGTTTTTCCTTTTAAAGTCAAAAACTTCATCAGATCCAGTGCAAACATATCACCGGTACAAAAAAAAGCTGTCCTATTGTTACCTTCCAGTTCTTTATAACAATCTTCTGAAAAACCAAATTTACCAATTACTACTTTCTTTCTATCCGGATATTCCTTCATAGCTTCTTCAAACCCGATAGTTCTTTCTTCATGAACATATATATTTTCATGTTCCTTATCTTCTAATGGGGGACATACAAAAACTACTTTTTCATATCCTTTTTTCAATATTTGTAAAGTAGCCTCTTTTGTCGCCATTCTTTCGTCGATTCCTACAAAAGGTATACCCTCTGCTATTTTGTTGTCTATAGAAACAATCGGTATATCTAGCCCTTCTAAGAATTTCTTATATTCATATCCTTTATTTATTGAAGATAGTATAATTCCATCTACGTGATAATCAGCTAAACGGTTAAGCTGTTCTTTTTCCATTTCTTTGTCTTTCTCATGAAGTGTAATATTAATGAAATATCCTCTTTTTCTTGCTTCCACTTCAATTGCGCTAAGCATTTGTGAAAAATAACGGTTATTTACATCAAGAACTACAACTCCAATATAAAAAGTTTGACCTTTTACTAAACCTCTTGCAAGTAAATCAGGCCTATAGTCATAATCTTTTGCCGTTTTCAATATAATATCTTTGGTTTGAGGATTAATTCTCCCTGTATCTGACAATGCTCTGTGTACCGTAGTTCTGGATACACCACATATTTTAGCTAAATCTTTTGTAGTTATTCCCATTATTATTCCCCTCCGATAAACAGAATTCTATAATACTCTTATAATACCACATAATAAAAAGAATGGCGATACACTTTTATTGATAAATGTACCATCATTCCTTTTGAGTCTCATAATCACTGGATAACTGAATTTCTGTATATTTATGCAACATTTTTCATGACTAGACACTAGCACCACAAGGGTTCAATTTAATTCTTATCATATTCCATGACAAGGGATTTAATACAAATGCAACTTCATTACCAGATACTTTTATATCATCAGCAATGTATGGTTTTATAGCATTATGATTTTCTAAATTCGTTGTTTTTTTATCTCTACTTTCTAATACTACATGTTCAATTCCATGACTTAAATCAAATTCCTGAATTATAGTAATGACTGATATTTTTTCATTTTCATTACGGCTAACTGCAAAAATAACTATTTCACCAGATTCTTCATTGTGTACCACTACATTGTCCACGTAGGGCACATTACCAAACTCCTTACACATATAAGTTTCGCATTCTATAACATCCCGTAAAACAGTTCCTCTTCCATATCTGGAAGTATAAGAAAATGGATAGAATATAGGCTGAACCCACACATCACCATTTTTTTCAGTCATAATAGCAGCACTAATATTAGTAAGTAAGGACTGGCAAGCTATCTTGATCCGATCTGCATTTTTTAGGAAGTTCATAAGCATACTTGCAAATAATAGCGAATCTTCCAAAGAATAAATCTGTTCACTAAGTTGTGGCGCTACCTGCCAGATTTGCTCATCTACCTGGGATGCAACTTCTACATCCGGTATTGACCATACACCCCACTCATCAAAACTGATATACAGAATTTTATCTGACCTTTTCTTAGCTTTAACAAAATCACACGTTCCTATAACTGTTTGAATATATTTTTCCATATCCAGAGATTGGGCAAGGAAATATTTCGTTCCTTTTTCCTGGTTTCCATAATATTGATGCAGAGAAATATAGTCCACATAATCATACGTATAATTCAAAGTAGTTGCTTCCCAATCTGGATATGTTAGCATATCCGACTTTGAACTTCCACAGGACACTAACTTTATGTTGCTATCCACTAATTTCATTGCCTTAGCACTTTCCTGTGCTAGCCTTCCATACTCTTCTGCTGTTTTATGACCAACCTGCCAGTCTCCATCCATCTCGTTGCCAAGGCACCAGATTTTGATATTATAAGGATTTTCTACACCATGCTTCCTTCTCATATTACTAAATAATGTTCCTCCCGATATATTACAATATTCTACAAGTGAAACAGCATTCTCAATGCCTTTGGTTCCAAGATTAACTGCAAAAATTGCCTCAATCTCTGCTTTCTCTGCCCATTTCATAAATTCATTTGTTCCAAACTCATTTGTTTCAATGGCTCTCCATGCAATTTCCAATCTTTTTGGACGTTCTTCTACCGGCCCTACACCATCTTTCCAATCATAACAGGATACAAAGTTTCCACCCGGATATCTGATACCTGTTACACCCATTTCTTTTACTTTTTCTAATACATCCTGTCTAAAACCATCTTCATCGGCTGTAGGATGTGTCGGTTCATAAATTCCTGTATATACAACACGCCCCATATGTTCCACAAAAGAGCTATATATTTTTTCATCAATCTTTCCTTTTTTAAAGTTCTTATTTATTATAATGGATGCTTTCATAGTAATTTTACCTTTCTATTCTTTTGCGCCTGATGTAGCGATTCCTTCAACGAAGTATTTCTGAGAGAAAATGTATAAAATCAATAGTGGAGCAATTGATATCATAGTCGCTGCTAATGTCGGTCCATATTTTATCACTTTATTTCCAACTAATACTGCCAATCCTGCTGATAATGTTCTTTTATTTGAAGAACTGGTCAACATTAACGGATAAAGTAAATCATTCCAGTTATTCATAAAATGGAAAATACCCAAACTTACAATTGCCGGTTTACATAGCGGCAACATTAAGGATCTGTATATTCTAAACTCACTCATACCATCTATTCTTCCAGATTCTTCAATGGATTTTGGTAATCCGGAGAAAAATGATTTCATCATATAAATTCCAAATGCACTTGTAGCCCTTGGTAAAATCAATCCGGCGTATGTATCAAGCAAATTCAGTTTATAGACTTCTATATATAATGGAGTCATAATAATTTGAAAAGGAACCATCATTGTTAATAAAATGATGGAAAACAATAACTTGGATCCTTTGAAATTCATTCTAGCAAACGCATAGCCTGCCATTGAATCAAACATTACACTGGTAATTGTAACTCCTCCTGCAAAAATAACAGTACTCTTTGCCATAGAGAATATTGGTATACTTTTCATTACATACTTATATTGGCTGATTGTCCATTTGGAAGGGAAGAAGGAGGGTGGATAAGCAATTACATCGATATCTGTTTTAAAAGATGATACAAACAACCATACAAATGGAAGTAGTACAGTAATTACTATTCCAAATGTAAGAAGAATACCAATACCCTTACTAACTGATATTTTCTTAGTCATTACCAGAATCCCCTTTCTCCAACACAAATTTTCTTAAAATAAATGTTATTACCGCAATTATAACAAACAGATATACAGATATTGAGGATGCATAACCTAAGTCATATGGAGCAGTTTGGAACCCTCTGTCATAAATATACTGCACCAGTGTCTCTGTTTTATTTAACGGCCCTCCCTGTGTCATAACATAGGTCTGATCAAATACTTGCATAGAGCCAATTGTTGTTGTAACAATACAAAAACTAATTGTAGACCAGATTCCCGGAATTGTAATATGTATAAATTTTCGAAAAGTTCCTGCTCCATCCATTTCTGCTGCTTCATATAAAGAACTTGATATATTCAGAACTGCCGCCGTAATCAGTGTCAACGTATATCCAAACCCTTTCCAAGCCGTAACCACAATAACAGTAGGCATTGCGAGATTTGGGTCTTTTAAGAATGAAATGGTTTCACATCCAATATTTTTTAATAAGTATGGAACTAATCCCATATTGGGGTCCAAAAGCATCGACCAGACTATACCTATTGCTGTCATTGAACATACAAAGGGCAAATAATATACAGAACGTAGCATTCTGGTATACCTGTTGTTTTTTGCAACATAAATGGAAAGTACTAATGCCAACCCTACCTGCAATGGAACTTCAAACAAGGTAAAAAACAGACTGTTAAATGTTGAATTGCTTACTCTGCTATCTGTCAATATTTTTTTAAAGTTCGTAATTCCTACAAATGAAATATCATTCATAAAAATATTCATATTTAGTAGGCTAATAACCAGAGATGCTCCTAAAGGTATAAAAACAAAAACACTTAGGATTATCATTGATGGCATAATAAAAAGATATGCACTTTTTTGATATCTTGTTTGATATTTCTTCTTATTCATAACTGATCCTTTCTAAAAAGCATCCTGACAACTATGGAGCCAGGATGCTTCAAGTGATTAATTACCTAAAACAGCATCCATAGCATCTGATGCTTCCTGTAATGCATCCGCTGGAGCAGTCGCGCCTGCCATAACTTTCTCAAACATTGGAATCATAATATCATTATCAATTTGGCTTGCTAAAGAGAATCCTAAATTATAAGATCTACCAATTTCCGTTGCTTTCGATATCGAATTTAATACTTCATCATTCATAATATCCGAATCTTCTGCCAAAGTTTTAGACCATACCGGAAACCCATTTCTCTGTGACCATTCCTTTAATACATTGTCGGTTAACCAGTACTGCATAAATTTATATACCGCAGCTTTTTTTGTTTCATCAATACCCTTTGGAATAACATAACTACACCCACCAGCTGGTGAGAAAGAGCCTGCACTTCCTGCCACACATGGAGCAATACCAAAATTGATTCCCTGTTCTCTAAGCCCGTTGATCTGCCATGGACCACTCATATACATTGCTATCCGTCCTGCTTGAAGCATTGTATCTGCATCAGATCCGGTTAAGTTCTCTGGTGAAACTTTTTTATTCACGGTCAAATCCTGTAACCATTCTAATGTTTTCAGATTTTCTTCTGAATTTAACAGATTAGTTTTTGTCGCTGGGTCATCCGCATCACCGCCATTAGCCCATAAAAATTGCATATATACCGCATTGTTTGGTAATGCAAGTCCAAATTGGTTCTTTGATGCATCTGTTAATTTTACAGCATATTCTGTAAGTTCATCCAGTGTTGCCGGTGGTACCTCAGGATCAAGTCCTGCCGCTTCAAATAAATCCTTATTCCAATAAAGATAAGAAACATTGTACTGCATTGGTGTTCCATACAATTTGCCATCTAAATAAGATAAATCCACAACATTTGCTAAATAATTGCTTTTATCAACTCCGGTTACATCCCAAAAATCACTAATATCTTCAAGAGAATCATTGCTAACGTAAGGTGCGATATTTTCAACACCAAACAAGACAAGATCCGGTGCCGTCTCGGTTGCTATGGATGCCGGTAATTTCTGCTGCAGTGTATCATTTGGCATAATATCCATATTAATAAAAATATTATCTGTGTTGGTTTCATTATAATTATCTACGATTTCACGTAAGATATCTCCATCGGAGCCGGTAAAAACATTCCAAAATTCTAGAGTGATCTTTTCATTGCTTGTTACTTCGGTTTTTATTTCTGCCTTTGTGTCACCTGATGTGTTTTCTCCTGTTGTCACTGGGTTCTCTTTTTTAGTACTCCCACATCCTATTAGCAATGTAGAAATCATAGTAATCATAATTAGTATACTGATAAACTTTTTCATTTTCATAATTTGCTCCCATCTGTGTGCTTTGCACACATTACATAATATTTCTTACTTGAAGATACAATTTTGAAAAATATGTTAGTATTCTAAATAATATTTACTTATATTCTTTCCCGATTTAAATTACTTATATAGAGATATCCTAACGGTTATATGTTTGTTTGTAGTTCAGAAATAAAAGTTAGGGTATTTTCTTTTTTTATGTATCCTCCTTTTATACACATCTCTTGCATCCAAATTATTCAAGAATACTAACGGATAGCGTACTCGTGTACTTATTTTCTTTTTTGTATATTATTATATGCGTACTCGTGTACTCTCTAAACCTAATTATACACATTGCACATTTTTTGTCAACGTTAATTTATCGTTATGTGAATTTTTAAACAGATTAATTCAGTTTATTTTCTTAACATTCAGTATAAGAAACTCCAAAATAAAAGAAGCACCTACGTTGCAGTATGCCATGTAGTTGCTTCTTTTGATATCTATGTTTTCATTATCAACTTATTTTACCGTATTTACGAACTCATCAATTCTTTTTTCAATATTATCCCGTAATTTTCTCGCTTTATTCTTTTTCTCGTCCTCTGAACCAGTAAAGTTGTCAGGATCATCAAAGGCACTCCAGCTCAACCTTGTAACAACTCCTGGAAAAATTGGACAATCCTCTTCCTCTCCTCTGTTACAAACTGTTATCACGTACTGATATTTTCTACCTTCATTATAATAATCCATAAGTCTATCCACACTATTGTTTGAAATATCAATACCATATTCTTGCATTACTTCAATATACCTAATCTTGCTTTACTGACACACACAATATTGCCCAAAAGAACATTTCCGTCTAGAATTTTGAACCAGAACATTTTTAGCTAGAAGCAAAATTGTCCAACCTGCTTTCTAAATATCCAGATTCTACTATTTCTGATTTTGGGGTAGTTCATGCGTAAATTGATATTCAGCCATTGTTTATCTGCCACCCATGCCTCATATCCGCTGCAATTCAGAATTCAAGAACATCAAATACATTTATTTCCTATAAACCGATCAAGATATACAAATTTTAACGCCTTATAGCAAAAAGAACAACCGATTTCTCCGTTGTTCTTTTTGCTATAAGCAATGAAGTATCTATTCTATCGCTTAGAGAATTTTGTTATATCTGACTCTGTGAGCACAGCATATTTCCACTAATAATTTCATACAAGCTAGGTCCATTAACCTCGATAATGATCACTCTTCCATAATATTTAATTAAATAATTTCTGCTGTCGCACCCATATGTATCGTACATTGAGTGGGATTGAGATAAGAAATATTAATACCTACTACTTTATTTCGATCCGAAATAGTCTGTCTTACATATAACAAATTCGTATAAAGTTCACATTGCATTTCTTTACTAAGGAGTTGATCCGCAATTGTTAATGTTATCTCAGTTTCTGACAACTTATATTTTTTATCCGGCCATAACATATTGATAAAATCCGCACAAGTGATATCGTTCCGCTCGAAGTCTAAATTTGGAGGTATATCAAATAGAAAAAACTCACTGAAAACAGGAATCTTTTTTTTCTCGTTTTCCGAGCTACAATAATAATGCTTCATTCTATAAATATCTGCATCATCATTTAATTTAAAATTACTACGCAACTCTGCGTTCGTGCGACTGATGAGTGGTCTATTCCATTTAATATAAATGGGACTGTTTGTAATAAAGCTTAACATATTATCTCCTATCTGTTTATCTTGAAAAGTTTACAAATCAAGTTGTTTCGAATTGTAATTTATGATTGTCATATCTCTCTACGTTGCTCCAATAACAAGATAAATATATACCATATTTTAACTCTTAATGGTACTCAAAACAATACCTCAAATAAATAATTTTTCACCAATGGAGATAATATGTACACAAATTCCCAAATCTATGTAATCGCTAACTGCACTTAACGTATTTGTCGAGCTTTGTTCATATTTAGTAATAACAACCTTCCTTTGGCTATCCCTTGACAGCACCCATAATAATACCACCGACAAAGAACTTTTGAACAAATGGGTAAACAATTAATATAGGAATCATTGCAACAAAAACTTTTGAAGCGTTAAAGGTAACTCCAGAAATTTTCAGCAGACGCGCAATTTCATTTGGATCAGTCACCGATGCAATTTGTTGAACTGATACATTAAGTGACTGAATATAAGTCTGAACCGGCCATTTTTCTGGATTATTCATATAGATCATGGCATCAAAGTATTGATTCCAATGTCCACTTGCTGTGAATAATGCTACCGTTGCCAATACAGGCTTACTCATCGGCATAATGATTTGGATTAAAGTCGTTAATGGACTCGCTCCATCTATTTGTGATGATTCTTCAACCTCTGCTGGTAGTCCTTTCATATAATTCATTATTAAGATTACACTAAAAATCGGAACAGCACATGGTAAGATCATTGACCAGAAACTATTGATTAATCCTAATTTGTAAACAACCAAATAGGTAGGAATTAACCCTCCACTAAAAAGCATCGCACCAATCAAGAACCACATATAAATATTCCGTATTGGAAATGCTTTAGTCGTTTTCGACAAAGGATATGCCATTAATACTATAACGACAAAAGTTACGGCTGTTCCAACGATTGTACGTGCAAAGGAAACCATAATGGCTTTTAAATAAGCACTATCTTCAAGAATTTGCTGATAAGATGCTTTTGTAAATTCAACTGGCCATAAAAAGACTTTTCCTGCATTTGCCGCAGTACTTGAGCTTAACGATAATGCCAGTGTATTAATAATAGGTATTAGACATATAACAATTATCAGTACTAAGATAAAATATATGATACCGTCAGCTAATCTCCCACCAAATGTTTTACTCCTAACCATATAGACACCTCTTTCTAATTCTAGTAAAACTATTCCACTTGACATCACTGACAAATGGAATAGTTCCTGTTCTAATGTTAAAATATATCGTAATTTACTAATTTTTTAGCAGAAACATAAGAAATAATAATTAAGATACAACTAATCACTGATTTCATAAGTCCCATTGCAGTAGCAATACCATATTGCTGTTCGAGTAACCCCATACGATAAACTACGGTGTCAATAATATCACTCGATGAATACACAATCGGATTATACATGGTAAGAATCTGTTCAAAACCTGCATTCAGTATACTACCAAGACTAAGTGTTGCAAGTAGAATAATCGTTGGTAAGATAGATGGCAATGATATCTTCGTTGCTAACTTCCATCTGTTTGCACCATCAATTACCGCACTTTCATATTGCGATGTATCTACAGCCGCTAGTGCAGAAATGTAAATAATCGTATTATAGCCAAAAGCCTTCCAAACATCCGTACCTATTATAATGGATCGAAACCAATGATTACTTTGCATGAACAGTATTGGTTCCGCTGTTATTCCCATATTCATTAGTAACGAATTTACAACACCACTTCCAGAAAACATTGTGCTAAATATAGTACCAAGGATAACCCATGATAAAAAGTAAGGAAGATATATTACCGTCTGAACACTCTTTTTAAAGAACTTATTCCTTACCTCATTAATTAGTAGTGCAATAATTATTGGAAGCAACAATCCAATTACTATTTTTGATACAGCAATCGTAATTGTATTTCCAAATACTTCCCAGCTTGATGACATGCTGAACATATATTTGAAATTCGCTAGTCCTACCCACTTTGATCCAAACATACCTTTTGTCGGTATAAATTTCTGAAACGCAATCACTATACCGCACATTGGTAAATAAGAAAAGACCAATAGAAGTAGTATACCTGGCAACATCATTAAATGATAATACTTCTGATACTTTTTATAATACACTCCAGTTCCCCCTCAATTTAGTGAACTTTATTTTACTGCTTCATTCACTTCAGATAGAATTTCATCTCCACCTTCTTTGTGCCACTTAGTTACAAACTCATCGAATGCAGAAATAGGTTCGCTACCATTAATAATTTTTAGAAATGTTTCATTTTCCATCTTGTCAAGATTGGCTTTTTTCATAGACATTGTTTCTGTCGTCCCATAAAAAGCGGCGTCTATACTTTTGAAAAGTGGATCTCCAGTCTTTGCAGCGGATACGCCAAATGCATAAGCATTACCATATGAAACCATATCTTCAGCACCTTTTTCAAGGTAATTCATATAATGCTCATAGTTTGGATGCATACTTGCTTTTAGAGCACTTGTATCACCTGTTTTTGCTGCTTCTTGGATTGCGATTGCATCGTCATATACCGTATCTTTATAATTTAATTCAAACGCAAATGGCCAATTTTCCCATGAAACTCCAAGACCTTCATAAATTTGAGATGCTTCTTCATCTATCATACGTAATCCTTGATATTCAACAGAAAGAAGTTTCATAACTGCTTCAGGATTTTTACAATTTTTGCTTACCACCATATATTGTAATGCTGGTTCTGGTACTATAGTAGTAACAATTCCATCGCCATTGACTGGTGCAGCAAAAGTTTCCCATTCTGCTTTTGGATTAGCAGCCACCGTATTGCTTGCCATCCATGCTCCATGCCAAGGATAAAAGAATAAACCTGCAAGACCGGTATTTACTAAACCTGCATTTGAATTCCAATCTCTCGATGCCATTTCTGGATCAATTAACCCTTGTGAATACATATCAGCTAATGTCTGAAGTGCAACCTTTGTCTCTGGTTGTACAGATCCATAAAATACTTCTCCAGCATCATTTTTCATAAATTGACCTGGGTATGAATCTTCTGCACCAAAGATAGAATTAAGAACGAAGGCACCACCTGTGGTATATAAAGCAGGATCTCCTAATAAACCAACTGTGTCGTCTTTACCATTACCATCTGGATCCTGTGTTACGAAAGCATTTGCAAGTGCAATAATATCATCCATCGTTTTTGGTTCTGCAATTCCAAGTTTTTCTCTCCAGTCTTTACGAACCCAAAGAAGTTCTTGGCAGTCCTGAGGTTTTGCATTTGGAATTCCATAGATACGACCATCTACTTTGGAATACTCCAACTGGTTTCCATTATATGAGTCATAATAATTTTTAATCAAATCAGAAGAGTACATCGGAATAATATCTGTCATATCTGCAAGTAAACCTGCTTCCACCATTGCTAAATACATCGTGTGGTCTACAATTGTAATATCCGGTATATCCCCTGTAGTAATCATCAAATTGATTCTAGTATTATACGATTCTGCATCGGTACCTAAAAAAGTATAGTTAAGCTTAATATTTAATTTTTTCTCAACCCATTGTATGTATTGATTGGTTTCAAATTTTTCTCCTTCAGGAAGATTATTGCTTGCAATACCAATGCGAGCAGCCGTTAACGTTACTGTCTCATCATATGGTTTGAATATTTCATCTTCCGATAGTTTAGTAACTGCTGCAGGTTCAGTCGCAGTAGCTTCCTCCTGTGTCTGCTTTTCAGAATTATTAGTTTTTGTTGAATCATCTTTCTTGGAACACCCAAATATATTAAATATTAACATACACCCTAACAATACTGCCATTACCCTTTTCATACTTTTCTTTCTCATATACCTCTCCTTTTTTAAAAAATAATAATTTATTTGCACTATCTTTTGCACTCTTCCTAGAAACTAGTGTTACCTGACAGATGCTTTTACTGTCATTAACTCCTGACCTTTTGACTTTTCAGTCGGTCGTATTCCATATTCTCCTACTGCTGCTGGAATAATAAAGGTCTCCGCATAGTGGACTACAAATGGCTCAAAATCTCCAGTAGAACTAAATATCTCCGCTTCCTCACCATCCACTAAATTTAGAACGTTCACGCTACCTTCCGTATCTTGCAATACCTCTTTACGAAATTTAAGTCTTCTTACTTCAATAAACTCACGCTCATGTAAACCGGTACGTTCTTCTGAAACACCATCTTCTTCATATAGTAAAGTAACCTGATCAAGCAAATTATCTTTTATCCAAGATGTCGTACGATCCCATTGAATTACCTGCGCTCCACGATCAATATGTGTTGGTCTTGGCAAACCATCCAAACCTATTCGATCCCAATCCCATAACTTAAATGTAAATATATACGGCGTAGAACTTATTTCCAATACCATGGTATTTGCTCCTGAACAATGTATAGTTCCAGCTGGAATTAACACATGATCATGCTTCTTTACTCGAAACTTATTAATATACTTTTCAGTATCAAAGCTTTTCCTACCCTTATCTGCTTCCTTTAATTCAGTAACCATTTCTTCTGGATTAATTCCATCTTTAAGTCCGAGATATACATAAGCATCTTTCTCATCGCAATCTAATATGTAATAACTCTCATCCTGTGTATAATGCATTCCGAATGTATTCTGGATATACTCTGTTAAAGGATGCACTTGTAATGAAAGGTTTTGTCCACCCATCGTATCTAAAAAATCAAAACGGATTGGAAATTCATCTCCAAACCTTCCATGCACGCGGTCACCTAATAATTCTTTTGGTTGAAGGAAAACCAAGTCAATTGCTGGTACCTCCAATCTTACTTTACCAAATCGAAAATAAAGACTGTTTTCTTCTGGTACCCCATCGAAACTCCAAGCATAATTAATGGCCTCTTTCGGTAAATCGAAGGTTTCTTTCATCCACTGTCCTCCCCATACTCCTGGGTCAAAATAAGGAACCAAGCGGAATGGACAATAAGCTGCTTTTCTAATTGCTGCTAGAAAAGCCTCACCCGTAACCATTTTAGGAGATTGTACTAAATTAGAATCAATTAAATAATCCAGCTTATGAAATAGGCCTTTTTTATGACGATCTGCTAACCTCCATTCCACAAAATAACCTTGTTTATATTTTGATAAAAACGCTGCATTTTTATTATCTGTATGGTAATTCGACATTCCCTTTTTGAAGCGATTTTGAATTTCCCAACGAGCCATATCGCAATATATAAGGATATCTCCTTCTGATATTAGAGCCGCTCCAACACCATAAACTAAAACGATACCCTTTTTAACGTACGAAATTCTTTCCCTTGCCTGCTCTAGTTTCTCCAATAGAAAATACTCTTCTAACCGTCCAACGCACATCCTACCAAATACTCGATCATCAGTAAGATTATCCTGTATCATTTCTTGATATGTAAAGCGATCCACCATGCAATCCTCAGCCGAAATAATTAATTCCGGTTCCAATTGTTCAAACCCCTTCAATATTTCTTGTTCTTCTATCCCTGGATAAAAATCTATTATGATAACTACTTTTTCACTGGAAATATTATGTTTTCTAATCTTAGCAATAATGGAATCATAACCCTCTGTAACATGATGATCGTATCCATCTATTTTAATTTCCGGAAACTTATCATAATTTTTATCAAATAAGTACATATGTCATTCTCCGTTCGGTTTTTATGAATTAAATATACTATATGTCATTACATATGTCAAGAATCTTATTCTCATTCTCAGATATTTTAGTATTTACTTTTAAATGTAATACATGATACAATAAATGAAAAACATATTTACTAGGAGGTTATATATTGAAAACATATCTTGCATTTGACGTTGGGGGATCCTCCATTAAAACTGCCCTGATCACAGCAGATGGACAATTTATTTCGGAAATCAAACGTTTTCCAGCAAAATCAGACCAAACTACAGATCAAATCATTGATAATTTTCTTCATATTATTTGTACTATGGCAGACTCAGCTACTCAGACAGGCCATGCATTCAATGGTATTGGAATTGGTTTTCCTGGACCCTTTGATTATCAGAAAGGTATTTCCCTAATGAAAGGGTTAAATAAATACGATTCGATCTATGGAGTGCCCTTAAAGGATATCCTTCTATCAAAACTTCCATTCTCAACGCAAATTCATTTTGCCAATGATGCGGACCTATATTGTATGGGAGAATGTACTTTCGGAGTAGGCAGGCCCTTTCATCGAATCCTTGCGGTTTGTATCGGAACGGGTATTGGTTCAGGCTTCTTTGCAGATGGAAAACTAGTAAAAGAAGGACTTGAGGTTCCTGAGAATGGTTGGATCTATAAGACTCCCTATCGGGACAGCATTGTAGACAATTATATCTCAGCTACGGGAATACGAAGAATGATACATCAAAATCCATACTTAGCCAATATACTGGATGTGAAAGAACTGGCTGACACCGCCCAACTTGGCAACCCATATGCTCTTTCCTTATTTCAAGAGTTTGGTACTATGCTAACTGAAATTTTACCTACCTTTATTCAACAGTTCCATGCGGAGGCCTTAATTATAGGAGGTGATGTAGCAAAGAGTTTTCCATTATTTTCTTCTCCAATTAAGGATTTATTAGCTTCCTCTGGTGTGAGTGTTCTCCCCTCTAAGATCTTTTCCGATAACTCCTTGCTCGCAGCTTCCATCTTATTTGAATAGGTAACCATTGATTTTTAAAGGAACGCGTAGTATTATTTGTATAAGAATATTAAGCGTCTACTACTGGCCACTTAAGAAGAGGAGAAACATAATGGCACTATATGATCAGATTATTGATGATATTCTAAAAAAAATACAGGATAAAACTCTTAAAACAGGAGACATGCTTCCAACCGAATTAGATTTTTGCAAACAATATGGAGTAAGCCGCCCAACCGTCCGTACCGCAATGATAAAATTAGTGAACGAAGGCCATCTATCCCGTGTAAAAGGAAAAGGGACTTTTGTAACAACACCAAAATTGATACAAGAATCCACTCAATTTATCGAAAGTTATAATGAAGAAATGCTCAACAAAGGCCTCACACCACTGACTGTAGTTCTAGAATTAAAAACTTGTTCCTGCCCAGAGCATGTTTGTGACCAATTAAATGTTCCACTTGGCACAAAACTCATAAAACTACGTCGTCTGCGTTATGTCCGTCCAATTAATGAAGAGAAACCTGTTGTTCTAACCACCGTTTATGTTCCCTTTGAAATTGCCCCGTCTATTACAGATTATGACTTTGAAACCTTTTCACTTTATGAAGTATTAGAGCGAAATGGAATTATTATTACTAATGTTGTTCGTGAACTTGAGATTAAGACATTGTATGGTAAGACTGCTCAACTTCTTATGGTGAAAGAAGGGTCACCATCCCATTATATATCCTCTGTAGGGTATAATGCCGACGGTATAGCCATCGAATATTCCGAAAGTTACTATCCGGGAGATCGGAATAAATTTCTGATCAAAATATCGAGATAATATATTTAAAAATTCATATTTACAAAACTAAAGATATCATTTATAATTAATATGTTATTACATATTAATTATAAATGATATCTTTTTGAAAAGGAGCCGTATATGTCACAACATTTTATATTTTACTTAATTCATCACAGTCATACTGATATTGGATATACTGACTATCAGGAAAAAATTGAAATGCATCACATCTACTTTATTAAAGAAGCTGTGGATATCTTAAATGCAATTCATGCTGGTAAAAAAGAATGGTCTGGTTTCAAATGGAACTGTGAAAGTTTCTGGTGTGTGGAAAAGTTCTTAGAAACAGCTGATGTAGCCTATCGAAATGACTTTTTAAATTATGTAAAGTCTGGCGAAATCGGACTTTCCGGTAACTATTTAAACCTTACCGAGATTGTAGACGCAGATGTATTGAGTCATACCATGCAGCATTGTGTCAAGTTAATGAAGCAACATAACATTGAAATGAAATCAGGCTTAACGGCAGATATCAACGGTTATAGTTGGGGATATGCCGATTCACTTTATGAAAATGGCGTTGAAAATCTAATGTCCTGTATTCATACACATCATGGATACCACCCTCTCTTTAAAAAGCAGACTCCTTTCTACTGGCAGTCGCCAAAAGGTAATAAAGTACTTGTCTGGAATGGTGAGCATTATTTAGTTGGTAACGAATTAGGTCTTTCTCAACAAGGCAGTTTTGAATATACCATTCACGATGGCCTAACGAATAAAGAACATGATCTCATTAAAAAAGCAGAACTTCGCTTAGAAACCTATGCTCGAGTATTAAAAGAACAGGATTATCCTTATGATTTCGTACCTGTTAGTTTATCTGGTATGATGACTGATAATTGTGCACCAAATACCCAAATCATTGAATTCGTTCATAAGTATAATTCTCTTCATAGTGATACCATAGAACTAAAAATGGTCACTCTCGATGAATTTTTTACTCACTTGCGTAATCAACCACAAGATATACCAACCTACTCTGGTGATTGGACTGATTGGTGGTCGGATGGCGTTGGTTCAACACCAAATATTGTTCAGCATTATCGCGAAGCTGGACGTAAATTAGCTGCAGCTAGATCACTAGATCCAAAGGGTGAAATCTGCGATTCCACGTTGCTGGACAGAGCTACTTATAACTTGATATTTTATGCTGAACATACCTGGGGTTATTCCTCATCTGTATCAGAACCTTGGCATCCAAATGTAAATAAACTTGACCTTCGTAAAAGCTTATTTGCCCAAAAGGCAAACGAATATGCTTCAAGAGCGTGTGACCAAATTACCTTTGCTAACGGTGAGACTCCACCATCTTTTCAGCACGATTTTATTTTATGTGCCATTAATCAACACGATCGAACCGTAACAGACACTTTTCATTTGAATATGGAAGTATTGTACGGACATGAACATTTTCAAGTAATTGATAGCGAAACTGGTGAAACGATACCTCATCAACTTGGTTCCTATTCAAGAGGCCCTGAATTTAACTTACAGGTAACACTAAGGGCAAAGCAGAAAAAGCATTTTCTTATTAAGGAAATTAACGCACCTGTATTAAACTCGTCTGGAACAGTAGCACCACATGGTATCGAAGGAATTAAAGACCTCTACTGTATGTTTGAAAAGCAAAAATCTGTAGAAGGTGCTACCGTCTCACCTTACCGGCTTGAAAATCAATTTTTCTCGCTACGTTTTGATGAATCAAAAGGTATCGTATCAATATTTGATAAAGTTAAAAATCAGGAACTCATACGACCTAATGCAATCTATAATCCATTCACTCCAATTTACGAAGTAACCTCTGCAACCCCAAATACTGAGTGCGAAACTCGCCGCAAGATGGGACGTAATCGAAAGACTTCTGCAACCGCTCGTTTTTCTGGTATCCCTCAAGAAGTAACGGTATTAGAAGATGGTGCTATTTATTCCCGCGTGGAAATCAAGTATAAGCTAGAAGGAACTGGATTTTGCTCCTTATTATTAACTGCATTTAAAAACTACCCCCGAATTGATATCGATTTCCGATGTCATAAAGACAGCGTTTGGCATCCAGAAAACCTTTATTTAGCTCTTCCTTTTACCACTGGAGACAGCACAGAAGAATTTTGGATTGAAAAAACAAACGCAATTCTTCGCCCTCGCATTGATCAACTACCTGGAACTTGCATTGACTTTTATTCTTTACAGAGTGGAATGTGTTATACTTCAAAAAAAGGCTCTGTAATTATAGCAACACCAGACACTCCTCTCATTAGCATGGGCGATATCTGTGCACATGAAATTCGACTTTGTGGTGAAAAAGATACCAATAACATTGACGATGTCTATGCTTGGATCATGAATAATTACTGGGAAACTAATTTTAAAGTTGGCCTTGGAGGCTTCCATCAATATCGCTATACTTTGTTAACGAACAATACTGCTAATCCAAAAGAAGCACTTCAATCTGCAAAAGAAGCGAATTCCTCTGTATTGGGATACTATTCCTTTACTCAAGACAAAAATTAATATCCATAGGAGAATAACGGACGTGTCGCAAAATAACTTTTTAAGTTAGGATGCGGCACGTTTTTTTTGCCATCTCTCCTTTTATTGGCGTAGCACTGCTAACAAAAAAGGTTGTTAAATCCCCCATATAAACATACAGCTATTAATCATTCTAAGTCAAAGTAGCATATTTTAGAAGATAGAATATAATGGTTATAATAAAATAGAAAGGAAGAGCTTCTTTGCCTATCAAAATTTTTATAGATCAAGGTCACAATCCAAGCGGATATTTTAACAGTGGTGCCGAAGGTAATGGCTTGACTGAATCAGAAATAAATTATCAGGTTGGTTTGTATCTGCAAAATTTATTAAATAATGATTCTAGATTTGAAGCCCGTGTATCAAGGCCAACTCCTAATACAGTACTAGGCACCAACAACAATACAAGTTTAGCAGAAAGAGTCCGTATGGCAAACGAATGGCCTGCTGATTATTTCATTAGTATACATTGTAATTCAAATCCTAATCCTGCAATTAATGGTACTGAAGTTTATATATATCAGTATTATACTCAGGCACAATGGTTAGCGGAACAGGTGATGGATGGCATTACTCAGATGGTCGGTACTAGAAATAATGGGATTCGAATAAACCAATCACTGTATTTATTACGTAACACAACAATGCCTTCGATTTTAGTAGAACTTGGCTACTTATCTAATGTATCTGATGCAGAAAAACTGCGAGACAATCAATATCAATTTGCTTATGGAATTTATTTGGGTATAATGAGGTATTTCGGATTTGCGTAAATAGGAGTCTCCAAGTATTGTAAACCTTCAAACTGATGCAAAAAAATATTACTCAGTTTGGAGGTTTTATATTGCTATATGCGAGCAATTTTATCCATTAATATCAAAAACAAGCAGTCAAATTGTAAGGTGGATGAATCATAACATGCCCTATACACCGCAACAAATGGATAATATTTTCAGGAGTTAATAAACCCATGTATTCATCCTTAATAAGGCTCTACTACAAATAATTACTTCACTCCTTCCCCATCCCATAGACAAAGGGAGTAGCTCTCGCCACTCCCTACAGTTTGCACCAATATATTTCCTTCAGTGTCTAAAAAACTAATCTATGTAACATTTATCCCGTTATTACTTTCTAATAATATCTAAATTAAACATCGATGAAACATACAAAATCCGTAATGAAATCAGTAGACATTCTCACTGCGTTAACTGAAAACTCTCTCTCAGACACAAAGCTCCAAACCCCAGCGTCGGATTCGGATAAACTCTCTCAAAACTCAACTTCCTTGCCCCTGCAACCAGATAGGCTTTCATTTTCTCTCCATACATATAAGGGTCATTACCATTAACAATACCCCATTCCATCATTAATGCTACGCTACCCGTTACAAATGGAGTGGCCATAGAGGTTCCTGATTGACTTCTATATCCTCCACCCGGAGCGGCTGACGTAATATCCACACCCGGGGCAACCAAATCTGGTTTAACCGCTGTGCCTCCTCTTGGATAACCTCTTCCTGAGAAAAATGCAAGACTGTCTGAATATGCATTATATGCCCCCACCGTTATTGCTCTAGTTGCGGTTGATGGTATGGTTAAAGTCGTTTGCTCTGTTGGTCTTAAAAATTCTGTTTCCGGATTAAGGATTCCACCTGAAGGAAGCCACATGTCATAATTACCCACAACAATATTTATAGGAACTAGTTCTATCTTCCAGATGCCTGATTCTACGTAATCTGTCACAGGTATAAATTCAAGATAAATCTCTTGCTGACTATTATAGGGAAGTGGCTCACCATAGTATAGAAATATCTGTGTCTGACCAATGTTAAATTGCTGTGTGCCCAAACGTTCTGGTATTGGACCAACTCTAGTTCCATTTGGCGCAATTAATACTATCTCAAACTGATCATAAAAATTTTTCCATATTTGAAGATTAAAAGTCTGTTCAAATTCTCCTACTGCTAATTCAATTATCTCCGGCGCAGATCCAGGTGAAGAGCTTAGAATCCCACTTGTATGCTTTCCTGCAGCACCTTCGTTACCAGTACCAATAACTATGTTCATCTTCCAACGGTTAGCCATATCACTAATATAACTCTCCAGTAAGGAAGCTCCATCATGAGATCCGTAATTATTGCCAAAACTTAAGTTCACTGCAATTGGCATATTTAGTTCAATGGCTCTTCTTACCACAAAATCGATTGCTTCCATTAGCTGAGTCGTCCTAGGAAATGAACTTCCTACAGAAGCACCAAGTTTTACTACAATTAATTCGCTTTGAGATGCCACACCCCGATACCTTCCGTTGCTTCCTCGGCCATTACCGGCTGCAATACCTGCGACATGGGTCCCATGGCCGCTTAAATCTGTACTCGGTACTATATTCAGGCGTTCTCCCATATCTCTTACAGCCAAAGCTTCATTTATTCTTTCTCTGGTATAAAGTGTTCCGATGTTATATCCTTCAGGTGGTGTTCCAGCAATCGTTTGATCCCATAAGTCTATTATTCTTGTAGTACCATCTTCATTTCGAAAGTCCGGATGAGAATAATCAATACCAGAATCTATGATAGCTACAATAACTCCTCTCCCAAATAAATTATATTGAGCTGACTGAAGAGGATTAATACAAGAGGCTGTCCTTCCCTCACTTACTGTGTAGAAAAGCCTCTTTGGTTTTTCTATAAATTCTATTTCTTCATATTCTGATAATCGATCAATTAGATCCTCTCTAATTGTAATAATAGCATATTCATTCTGCAGCTGGACTACGGTTAAGTCCAATTCTTCTGCTATTCTGCTAATATTACCGCTATATTTAACGATTAGTTCCCAAGTATTGATAACAGGGATATAGCCCACATCAAGATCAAGGGTTTTCTCTCTGGTTTCTTGAGTAACATCCAGTGCTAGATTTAATTGATTGTCAGCTTTTCCAGTCGGCATATTTGTGGCCTTATTTGATTTCTTACAATAATATATTCATATAATCATTGATAATGCTCGTATTTCAAGTAATAACAATTCAATTAACAAGAAATATTTTGGAGTTCTAATGTAATCCTAATTCTCACTTACCGCTATGCATTCAATATAGATTTTAAAAAAGCTTTTGTTTTCTCATGTTTTGGATTAGTGAACATCTCGTCTGGTGAGCTTTGTTCGATAATTTCACCATTATGCATAAAGATGACTCGATCTGCCACTTCTCTTGCAAATCCCATTTCATGGGTAACACATAACATTGTCATGCCATCAGCCGCTAATTTTTTCATAACTGCTAGAACCTCACCAACAAGTTCTGGATCAAGAGCTGAGGTTGGTTCATCGAATAGCATAATCTTAGGTTGCATTGCTAAAGCACGTGCGATAGCAACACGTTGTTGCTGACCACCTGATAAACGAGAGGGATATTCATTCATTTTATCTGACAATCCAACATTGCAAATTAATTCTTTAGCAATCTGCTCTGCATCTGCGGGAGGTACTTTTTTAACATTAATTGGTGCTAACATTACATTCTCTAAAACAGTTTTGTGTGGGAACAAATTAAAACGTTGGAAAACCATTCCCACTTCTAGCAGAATTTTGTTACGTTCCTTCGGAGTTAATTTAACTTGATTAACAGAATGTATTCGATTGTCTAATAATTGATCTTCTATCCATATCTTCCCATTACTTATTTTTTCTAAATGATTTAAAGAACGTAAGAAGGTGGATTTACCTGCACCAGAAGGTCCAATTATAACAACGACCTCACCTGGCTCTATTGACAGCGTACAATCATTCAAAACCTTTAAATCTCCAAAGCTTTTGCGTAAATTTTCTGTTTTAATCATTGACATAATATTTCCTCCTAATCATATACCGAGAATTTCTTCTCTAACTTATTAATGACATATGTAAATATGGCTGTAATAATTAAATAAATAATCATTGCAGGAACATATGGCCATGGTGAAGCGGCCGAAGAGGACAATGATTTTGTTACCTTAGTTATATCAGTTAATGCGATAATAGAGACTAATGAAACATCTTTTAAAACCATAATAAATTCGTTACCTAAAGGTGGAATCAATCGTCGAAATGATTGAGGAATAATAACCAATCTCATAGTCTGTATATAATTCATGCCTAAAGCTTTTGAAGCTTCTCGCTGCCCTTTATCAATAGACTGAATAGCAGCACGGATAATTTCCGCACTATATGCTGCATTATTTAATGCAAAAGCAACGAATGCCGCTACAAATCTATTGTTTATTGTTAACAGGGCATTAATCTGAGGCAAGGAATAATAGATAAAATATAATTGCATTAATAATGGAGTACCTCTGAAGAAAAAAATGTAACCTGAGCATATCTTATTCAATATTTTCTTCTTCGACATTTTACCAATAGCTAGGAATAATCCAAAGGTAATGCCAACTATAACAGATATAATTGTCAAAGCAATTGTTATTTTAGCGCCTCTCAGTAAAGAAGGTATCCAACTTATCATATCTTGTAACAGTTCCATACGATTTTATTTCCTTTCACTTGATTGATATAGGACTCTTGCTATTGATAGAATAATTATTATTTAGAAAACCAGGTCATCATAAAACTATCAAGTGAGCCATCATTTTTCAGGTCTGTAAGACCGTTATCCAATGCAGTTAGTAATGAGGTGTTACCACTCTTTACCATAATTCCCATTTCTTCTGGAGCTTCCTCTTGTTTCCAAACAATTTCATATGGGCTATTCTCTTTATTGATAAAAGGGTAAGTTACAGTGCTATCACAAACGACAGCATCAACTCTTCCTACTTCTAATTCTGTAAAGCATTCTAGGATTTTTTCATATTCAAATACATTAACATCAAGTCCTTTATCAATTAAGTCAGTTATATAAATATCAGATGTTGTTTCTGACTGATAAGCAACGTTAAGCCCTGCGGTTTCACTTGGAGATTTTGCTGTAATAGCAGTATCTTTCAAGACAACCATACATTGATAATTTTCAACATAAGATTGTGTAAAATCATAGGCAGCTTCTCTTTCATCAGTAATTGTTACACCAGAGATGATACAGTCATATTTGTCGGTATCTAACCCAGCAAAGATTCCTTCCCAAGCAGTATCAACGTATTCAACCTCTAATCCCATCTTGCTGGCAATTGCTTCAATAATATCACAGTCTAAACCAACTGCTGTAATGCCATCCTCTGCATATTGTTCAAAAGGAGCGTAATCAACCTGCATACCAACTAATAATTTACCAGGTTTTATTGTAGTAATTTCACTGGTAGCTGTAGCTGTTTCTGTAGCAGCAGTTTCCTCGCTAGCGGTTGTACTTGATTCTTCAGACGGTTTATCACCACCTGAGCATGCAACCAAAGATATTGTAAGTAAGGATAATACTAATAAAGATACAATTTTTTTCATAATTTTACCTCCTAAGATTGTTTTTTTATACAAAAAAAGGAACTAGGGTGAACCACCCTGTTCCTTTTTTGTTATTGTAATTCTATACTTTTCAAATGTCAAGCTATATTTTATATATATTTGAAAAGGTATTTCATATATCTCACAAAAGTAATTTATATTCATCTAGCACTAACTTAAGAGTCTCAGCTTCATTCGCTAATTCTTCGCTTGCTGTGGCCGTTTCTGATGCAGCAAAAGAAGTAGATTCTGTTATTTCTGCAATTTGATTCACAACTAATAATATTTCTTCCAAAGAGATGTATTGTTGAGAACAAGCTTTATCTATATCGCTAACTAAAATTCTTGTTTCTTCTGAATTTTTTACAATTACTTCAAATACAATAGCTGTCCTATGTGTAAGTTCAGATCCTTTTCCAACAACATCTAAAGTATTATTAATTAAATTTGTCGATTTCTTTGCGGCTTCTGCACAGTCCTTTGCAAGCTTTCCAATTTCACTCGCAACAACTGCAAAACCCCTGCCGTGTTCTCCAGCTCTTGCAGCCTCGATAGCGGCATTCAAAGATAATAAATTAGTCTGTGAAGAAATCTCATCTATCATTTTTACAATATTAGAAACCTGATTTGATTGCTCTGTAATTTGTTGCATTGAACTTTGTAATTCTCCCATATAAGCGTACCCATTATTAATTTCTTTAATAGACTCATCAAAGAATAGATTTGCATGCCTTGCATTATCTGCGTTGGAGTGAACAGCTTCTGCAACCTCATGTATTGTTGACGCTAATTCCTCAACAGAACTTGATTGATCACTTGCACCATCTGCTAATAATTGGGAAGATTTTTTCATTTGTGATGCCCCTTGAGATACTTGATAAGCTACTCCTTTCATTTTATATAGCATTTCATTAAGAAATTCAACAATAAAATTAACCGAAATCTTTAATGGTTGAAAGTTGCCCTTATATTCAATATCAATACCCTCTCTCATATCTTTATCCGATACTTTTTGTAATGCCGTACTGATATTATCAATATATTTCTTTAATTCATAAATGGTTTCACGAATCGAATTAGCTAATTCTCCAAACTCATCCTTCGACTCATAGCTTAATGCAATATCTAAATTTCCATTTGATACCTCTAATAGAGCATCTTTAATATGTACAATAGGTATTGTAATCCTTTTAATGATTGATTTAGCGGTAATATATAGAATAAATACTGTTAATCCAAAAAACAGAATCAGAATTCCGATGCTAAAGTAAGATTTGATAGCTGAACGAAAAACAAATTTATTCGCAGACTTTTCTGCTTTAATAGCCATCTGATCCAAGAGTTTACCTGCTTCATTAGTCAAAGGAAGATACTCATCCATTAGAAGCTCTTTTACTTTCTGGTTTCCTCCCACTGAATGTAACGCAGCTTTCGCCATCATAGTGGTTCTTACTCCTTCCATTTTCATCGATAAATCATTCAATTGAATTATTTCCTCTTTTGATGCAACCTTTAGCTTTGCTAATACAGCAACTGTACTTACTAAATCATTACCAGCCGTTTTTGCTGCAACTAAATACTCATCCGATTTATCAAGGTCTCCGCTCGTAGTTGCTTTTAGTAAATTTGCTTCTATAAAAACCAATGAATGCCGTGCTTTCCATGAATAATCTGTAGCTAAAAAAGCAGTATCTCGAAAAGATTTTACATCTTTTGATATACTGACTAAAAATATAAATGCTAAAATTATTGTAAAGGCACTAACCATACTGATTAGTTTAAGTGAACTGCCCAACTTTACTGCGATAGAATCTTTATTTGATTTTTGCCTTTTTATACCTAATTCTTTTACCTTTAGTTTTTTTAGCTTATGCTTTATCTGCATATTTAGCTCTCCTTAGGTTAATAGATTTTATTTAAACTATTTTGATATAATTGCTTCCATAGCAAACTCTCCTCGTAAAAATAGGGGAAGAGCATGCTCTCCCCCTATTACAATCAGCTACCAATTACAACAGCCTCTTATTTAATTTTAGTAAACTGATTTCCATTCTTCAATGTTAGCAGGCTCAAATTTAAATGGTGCTCCTAAAAGAACTTCTGTACCACCATCTGCTGCTGTAATTGCTTCGTAAGAACCAAGTGCACCAGCTTCAAATTTGTCACCAGCAGCGCCAGTAATTTCACCCTTTACAAGAGCAATTGAAGCATATGCTGCTAATCCACCAACATCAATTGGATTCCAAAGGTACATCCATGGGCATGAACCATTTGTAATATATTCTGCCATTTCGCTTGGAAGACCAAGACCGGTTACAGAAACCTTGCCGATTAAACCTTTATCAGTAACTACTTTTGCAGCAGCCATAATACCTACAGTTGTTGGAGCAATAATAGCTTTTAAGTCAGGATAATTTTTTAATAAAGCTTCTGTTTCATCAACTGATTTTTGGAATTCATCATCGCCATAAGCTATTTTAACCAATTCAATATTAGCATAACTTCCTTCTTCTAATTCTTTTTGCATCCACTCAATCCAAACATTTTGGTTTGCAGCTTGGCTAGTTGCACTAAGAATAGCGATTTGACCTGTTCCGCCTATCATTTCATTTGTTGCTTGTACTAAAGTACGCCCAATTTTTTCACTATCTGCTTGATTAATATGAACCAAACGACTATCAGCATTAACAGCTGCATCAAGTGATAAAACCTTAATTCCTTTATCCATTGCTTTTTTAAGCGCTGGTTGAAGAGCATCAAAATCATTTCCAGCGATTGCGATTGCATCTACCTTTTGAGCTACTAATTCATTAATCATTGTAATTTGTGCTTCTGCAGTAGCTGATTCTGGAGCTTTAACGATTGCTGTAGCACCTGCTGCTTCAATTACTTCTTTAAATCCTGCACTTTCTTTTTCATTGTAAGGATTTCCAGCACTTTTTACTAAAATAGCAAAATTCTTACCTGCTACTGAATCTGTTGCTGCTGGTGTAGTCTCTGTTGTATTATCCTTTGGTGTGTCTGTTCCCTTACTTCCACAAGCTGCTAATAAACTTAAAGCCATGGTTAAAACAAGGAATAACGAAATAACTTTTTTCATTTTTTTCATTAAATAATCCTCCTAAAATAATTTTTTATACATTAATAGCTTTCGCCATAAGTAACATTATTATAATTTATTATACTTTGCTTGCTACCCTTTTTTTGAAAAATCTTCCCAGGTTTAATTTTGGTATCATTACTGCCCCAATAAGTAGAGTACCAATAATTATTAACATAACCTGTGAGCTTACGTTGATTAATCCTAAGCCATATCTTAAGAAACCAATGATGAATATAGATATGATCGCACCGATAAATCTACCCTTACCACCACTTGTTGATATACCACCGAGTACTACCATTGCGATTGCATCCATTTCGTATGCTGTCGCTATATTAGGTCTTGTACTTCCCATTCTTGAGGTTAAGAATATTGCGGTAACTGCTGCCATGGTACCTGTTATCGTATAGATTAATAATCGTGTTTTATCAACTTGAATTCCAGAATATCTGCTTGCCACTCTATTACTACCTATTGCGTATACTCTTCTTCCAAATGTTGTTTTGTGTAATACGATACCAAAGATTACTGCTAAAACAATGAACGCTATCAACATGTATGGTATATTACCAATCGTGCCCCAATATATTTCGCTAAACCAACCTGGGAAGTCTCCAGAGGCTTGATCTTTCAAGATCATAGTTGCTATACCACGGTATAAAATCTGTGTTCCTAATGTTACAATCATAGGTGCAAGTTCTTTATACTTTGTTAAAATGAAACCATTAATAAATCCACAAAGAGTTCCAGTTCCTAAACAAATTAATATTGCGAGTTCCATTGGGATACCAAGATCATTATAGGAAACTGCCATAATAACAGAGGATAATGCTACCGTTGAAGCCACTGATATATCAATTTCACCAAGCACTAATATAAAGGCCATTGGTAAAGCAATAAAAGCTTTTTCTAAAAAAGATGAGGTTGCATTCAGTAGACCATCTGCATTCATATAATAAGGAGACAAATTCGCATTCATGATATTAATTCCAATAAACAATATAACCAAGAACCATTCCCATTGAAGAAAAAACTTTTTCCATGAAAATTTCACTTCTGCACTTATAATTCTTTCTGTCTTTTTCATAATTAAAGTTCCCTCCTTTTTAGATTCTTTTTATCAATGGATCTCTGAGTCTTAGTATTAATGATAATCGCTATAATAATAACTAAGCCTTTAATTGCATCCTGCCAAAATGGTGATATATTAATTAGAGGTAATGCATTATTTAAGATACCTAAGGTAATAGTACCGAGTATTACACCAATAACTGTTCCTTTTCCTCCATTTAAGCTAACACCACCAATAACACAAGCAGCGATAATATCAATTTCAAGTCCTGAAGCCGCATCACCTTGCGCCGATGCATATTTAGAAATCCAAAGTACACTGACCAAACCGGCTAAACCGCCCATAATGGAATAAACCAAAATCTTAATTCGATCAATATTGATACCACTAATCTCTGCTGCTTCTATGTTACTTCCAACAGCATATATCTTTCTTCCCGTTCTCGTGAATTTGATAAAATACGCGAAAACGATATAGATAAATATTGCTACAAGAATCATATTATTTATTCCGAGAACTTTACCTGTTGCAAAAGCTTTTAAATTATCAGGTAATTGATAGGATGCTACCCATTGATTATTTGCAATAAGATAGGTGGCCCCTCTATAGATATTCATTAATCCCATCGTTGCAATAATCGGTATTACCTTACCCTTTGCAATAACAAGACCTACGATCAATCCGCATAATGCACCTACCAGTATTCCAACAACAAAAGCAAAAAAGGTAGGAATTGCTGGATTTGCTTTTAGCATCAATGCAACTGTCATACCAGAGAAAGCTATTGTTGATCCAATTGAAATATCAATGCCTCCTATTAGTAATACACACATCATGCCGACTACCAGTATACTCATCATAACTGCATTTGTTATTAAATCATTAATATTTGTGATTGATAGGAAGGAGTTATTTCTTACCTGTATAAATACACATAATACAATTAAAATAATAACTAAACTCATTTCTCTTGTACCTGTTATTACTTTGATATCAAATTTCTTATTCTTCATTTGATTTCCACCTCGCTTTAACCTTTATTATGGCTAGATTTTTGCATGCTCTTCTCAAGAATTCCTTCTTGTGTTGCCTCTCCACGTGCAAGTTCTCCTGTTACTCTGCCGTCACACATTACAACAATTCTATCGCACATACCAAGAATCTCGGGCATTTCAGAAGATACCATAATAATGGCATATCCTTGTCCTGCTAATTCTCCCATGATCTCATAGATTGCTGCCTTAGCTCCTACATCAACGCCCTTAGTTGGTTCATCCAGAATAATTAGTTTTAAGTCTGAGGCTAATAATTTTGCCACTACTACTTTTTGTTGATTACCTCCGGACAAAGAACTGGCTTTATCAAAAATCGTAACTGCTTTCGTATTTACCTTTTCAGCCAATCTTTTTCCAGTTTCTCTTTCTTTTTTAATATTAAGCCATCCTTTACTCCCTAATTTATCAATCACAGGTAAAGTGATATTCTGCCCAATTCCCCAGTCTAAGATCAAACCTTGTTTTTGTCTATCCTCCGGAAGATAACCAATTCCTAACTTCATAGCATCTAATGGATCTTTTATCTTTACCTCTTTTCCATTTAGATAGATATTACCTTCATTTATTTGTTCAATTCCGAAGATTGTTTCACAGAGTTCTGTACGCCCAGCTCCTACAAGTCCTGTTAATCCTAATATTTCACCTTTGTTAACATGGAAGGAGACACCCTTAAAATATCCTGTTCTACTAAGATTCTCAACTCTTAATACTTCTTCGCCTATCTTGATGTCAGGTTTTGGGAAAAGCTGAGTAATTTCACGTCCTACCATTGCTACAATTAAATCCTCATTTGTAATACCATTTACATCATAGCTACCAATATACTTTGAATCTCTAAATACCGTAACTCGACTTGCTAAGCGATACATATCTTCAAATCTATGTGAGATAAATATAATAGAAGCTCCTTCATCCCGTAACTTTTCTGCAATTTTGTATAATTGCTCGCTTTCTCTATTCGTTAACGCTGCAGTAGGTTCATCCATAATAATTATTCTTGCTTTCATTGATAATGCTTTTGCAATCTCTACCATTTGTTGCTGAGCTACACTTAATGTACCCATCTCTGTTGTTGCATCAAAATCAGCACTTAATTCCTTCAGCAATTCATTTGCTTCTGCATGCATTTGGCTCCACAGAATTCTACCAGTACCTTTTTGAACTTTTTCATGACCCATAAAAATATTTTCTGTAACGGTAAGATGTGGATAAGCTGTAACATGCTGATAAATCGCTGCTATTCCTGCTGCCCCTGCCTCTTTAGAATTTTTAAAGTCAACTTCTTTACCATCTAGAAGCATACTACCTTCTTCTGCTTTATGCACTCCAGTAATTACCTTGATAAAGGTTGACTTTCCTGCCCCATTCTCACCCATCAATGCGTGTATTTCACCTTTTTTTAATTGAAAGTGTACATTATCTAAGGCTTTTACACCTGGAAATATTTTTGTTATCCCTTTTAATTCAAGTACATATTCGGACATATTTGGCTCCCATCTGCGTTCTTTAGCACGCGTTCAAATCAAGGGTGTGTGAAAGTGTTTTGATTTCACACTGTTCTCCTTCCACCTTTTTAAAAAAATTAAAAGTGCTTCTTATATTATGAAACAAAAAGGGGATTTAATTGCTTACCCCTGAATTCTTAAGTTAATAATAGAATAACATCTGATTTCTTTAATTCCTATGGTAATATTATTAGATGAAGGGTAATATTCTACTATCATTTGTTGTTTCTTATTGCTAATATAGTTTTTTATTGTTGTTTCTTATTGTTTTGCATATATTTCCTTCATTATTTGTTTGTTTTTCTTTTTTATCTATTGTATAATCGTAAATATAGGTAGAATAACAAATATGATAGTTTAAATATTTAATATAATAGTTTTTTATTACTTTATAATTTAATTACTTACTTGGGGTAACATATTAATATATTAGATAAGGATTGCCCACAAAGTGGGCAGATTGGGGTTTGTATGAAAATATTAATTGTCGATGATGAAAAGTTAACTAGAGAAGGCATCATCGCCAGTATTGATTGGGGAAAATTAGGTATTCTTGAAATCTATGAAGCTGATGATGGTATAAACGGAATCAAGCTAGGTAAGCTACACAAGCCAGATATCATTATAAGTGATGTTAGAATGCCTAGAATGAATGGTATTGAAATGATAAAGGAGCTTCGCAAAGAAATACCAATTGCTAGTATCATATTAATGAGTGGTTATTCTGATAGGGAATATTTGAAAGAAGCGATTCGGTTAAAAGTAATCAGCTATGTTGAAAAACCTATTGATGCTATAGAATTAGAAGCATCTATTAAGAATGCTATAGAAACACAATTACTTCATGTGAAAAATCAGATTACTATTGATACTCACCTAAAATATAGACAAAGTAAGTTAGCTTTGCAAGTTATCTATACTGGTTCAAAAGAGCTTTATCTTGATTACACGAAACAATTTCAAGACTTAGGTTATCCTATTAAACCAACAACAGAATTTACAACCATAATCATTACTTTAAAAACTGCAATTTCAAGTATCTTAGAGCAGAATATCAATGAAATTTATTATGTAATAGACGAAATTGCAAAAAAATATCGAGCTAATAATATCCTTGCAATTAAAAATGATGAATATATAATCCTACACCTATTCTCGAATAATAAAATAAGCGAATATATGATTCAAAATATCTGCAATTCAATTTCTGTATATTTAAAAAAGTCATATCAGTATTTTATCGCTGTAGGTAAGACGGTACATGGCATCCGAAATATTTCTGAATCCTACAATTCAGCTGTATTACTTTTGCAGAGCTCCTTTTTTTACGAATATAATAGTATCATTGTATCGGAGGCTTCTGCCACTACTCCGACAACGTTTAATCAATCGGATTTTTCCCGTTATACAGAGGCTCTAAATGAGCAAAACAAGGAGGAGGTATTAGAGATTGTTACCTCCTTATTCCATAATCATAAGAATAATCAACACATATTGCCCACTTATGTAAAGGATTTGTATTATAATTTGTTCCTTATATTATTTCAAACTGCCTCTAATCTGCATATAACAATATTTTATAATGAAAATAGTGCAACGATACTTGATTATATTTCAAGAAACAACAGTTTATCAGAACTTAATCAATTGTTACTTGATAAGATTAATTTACTTTTCTCTTCCTTAGAGGAGGCTACTAACGATAATGTTACTGTTTATGCAATCAAAGAATTCATAAGCAAAAATTATCGAAATGAACAACTTTCTGTTAAAGATATTAGTGAACATGTTTATTTGTCATCATCTTATGTTTGCACATTATTTAAAAACGAGACAGGCAAGACTTTGAATCAATACCTTACTGAATTTCGATTAGAAAAGGCAAAAAAGTTATTAATGGATTCTAGGTGTAAGATTTCCGATATATCGGCAAAGGTCGGCTATAGTGATGGAAATTACTTCGGTAAAACCTTTAAGAAATTAGTTGGTCTTTCACCATCTGAATATAGGGAGAGATTTATTAAATGATAAAACAATTCAGAAAAATAATTCGTTATTATTCCAATGATATGAAGCTGAAAAACAAACTGTTAATATCGCATCTTATTCTTATCTTAGCACCGATATTAATTATTACTGCTTTGTTTTATAGTCAACTTTTTCATATTATTATTTCAAACACAAAAGAAACCGAACTAAATTTAGCAAGAGAAACAGCTCGCACCATTGAGAGCACGGTCGAAGATATTCGTAATACTTCAAGTGAAATTGTTAATGATGAAGTATTTACAGCGCTTTTATCAACAAACACTAATAATTTGAGTAGTGATGATTATGCTACCTTTACATCCAAACTGCTCTCTTTTACAAAGACTATTGATGCAAAGATAGATGGTGTTACTATTACTGATATTAAAATTTATCTTGATACACCATATGAACAAATTTATAATGACCCTATCTTGTCAAGTTATGGTATCTTTCAATCAAATCGTGCGATAAGAAATTCTTATTGGCATGGTATCTTTGCCAGTAATTCTGAAAGATTGTTGTATTGTCCTACGCTTTATCTTACAACTCAAGAAAAAGAACATTCAGGACAGCTATCCATTACACGTAAAATAAGTGGTGGCAATAAAACGGAATCTGCTTATGTCTCTATTTATTTTAATAAAGCTTATATTAGTTCTTTATTAAAAGAATACACGACTCTATCAGAAAGTGCTAAATATATTATCAATGAAAGAGATGCTCTTGTCGCCTCTTCCAGTATTAATTTAGTGGGTAAATACCTTGTTTATTATGATGAAATCCCCCGTTTGATACAAGATAATAACAAATTCGAAGTCAAGAATTTTTCTTCTCAAAAATGTTATATATCCTACAACGAAATCAGCGGAGCGAATTGGTATATGATATCTGTCCTTCCAACTTCTAGTATCTGGTCCGAAAATAAATTACTCATCCTGGAATTTTTAGTAGCTTATATTATTGTTCTGGTCTTCGCTTGCGGTGTTTCCTTATCCCTATCGAATTCTATTGTTCGGCGCATTTCTAATGTTATATATAAGATGAAGAGTGTAAAAACAAATAAACCTACCCCCTTTCATACTCCTATGGAACATGATGAAATAGGAGATTTAATTGAGACCTATAATTATATGATCAATGAGATTAATAATCTGTCAGAAGAACAAGTTGCTACTGCAAGTGAATTAAGAACAGCTGAATTTAAGGCTCTCCAAGCACAAATTAATCCACATTTCCTCTATAACACTTTAGATATGATTAATTGGCTATCAAAAAAAGGCTTAAATACTGAGGTTTCAAATGCAGTTCAAGCATTATCTAAATTTTATAAAATATCCTTGCGTAAAGGAAATATTGTAGTAACCATTGAAGAAGAATTAGAGCATGTTTCACTATATATTCAATTGCAAAACATGCGATACAATAACAAAATACATTACACCGTTGATATTCCTGATAATATATTAGATTACACTATTCCAAAAATAATATTTCAGCCAGTAGTAGAAAATGCAATACAACATGGAATATTCGGTAAGGAAAGTAAAGAAGGTAATATTGTAATTACTGGATGGTTGGAAGAAAGCACTCTAGTTTTTCTCATCTCAGATGACGGTGTTGGTATACCAAATGAGAAAATCGATCAATTATTATCAGGAGAAATTGAAAGTTCTACTGGAAGTGGAATTGGTATTTCCAACACACATCACAGACTTCAACTCTTTTACAATACAGAATTTGGTCTATCCTATCACAGTAAAATAGGAGAATACACCGAGGTTGAAATTAGAATTCCTGCGGTCAAAAAGAGCTCTTTTTGAATCCGTCTAGAAAACGTACCTGAGAACTATAAAATTGTTATCTAAAAAAGGTTGTCCTTCCACTCTTAAAGTGAAGTACAACCTCTTTAATTCTTTTATTCTATATTACCATTTTGTGATCATTCCTATATCTGTTCATCAAGTGTAATACCTTTGACGTCTTCATCTAATATTTTCTCTTTCTCAATTAATGTTTTTAAATCCCTAAGCATTTTATCTTGTGTCGTAACTGCTTGCTGAAGCTGATCCGAGTCATTAATTTCACTATTCTGTTTTGAGTCTTCAGTTTTGCTTTCACTATCCTCTTGTTTTTCGGCCTGTTTTTCGGCCTCTTCTTCGTTTTTCTCTATTTCTTCATCAATATGATCCTTTGATTCCTGTATAATCGATCCAATAACTTCTTTATTTGCAGCATCCATAATTTCGGCTGCTTCTTTCTGTGCATCTGTCATAGGATGAATTTTTAATAGCTCTAATTTTATTGCGACTATTGTTTTTCCCTCATTCGTTATTCCTTGCAAGGCATCATCTGCCCGTTGCTGCCATACTTCTTCCATAGAATTATATTTCAAGGCCGATTTCTGATACTCTGTCAATGGACCCATATTTTTTAGCTGTTCCATTTCATCGTCTGACAATGTTTGTGACGCATCCATGCTTTTTTCCAGTAATTCCAAATTCTTTTGTTCCTCACTATTATCATCAATTTCATTTGAATCTTTCAGTTGCTGACGTAAATCCTGAATTTTACCAACTTCTTCTTGTGCTGCTTTTGCCTCATTTGCTAATTCACTTTGATGTATACGGCGAGCAGCTAAGTTATCATCAATAGCTCCATCCTTCGTAAATTGGTCTAATATACTTTTCATCGCTTTTTTCTGTGCCTGTACATGTTTCATTGCAATGTCATCCTGTTGATTCATCATATTTAAATTGCCGGCATAGATTGATCCTTTTTTTTGCTGTTTTTCACTTTTTGATTGATTTAATATAGAATTCTGCTTATTCGTATTTTGTGATTGCTGTAACATATCACTTTTCTTAACATTCATTTTCTTTTCCCCCTAAATTATGTTTATAATCTCATTTATTTATATACCCATGAGTTCTTACAACTTGAACCCATATTCACACATCATAACTTTAATATCGGCATTATTATTAAAAAAATTATACATATAGTAAATTTTTCATATCACTCATATAAATGATGAAAAGCATCATTTCTGTGCAAAAATTGTTGCTATGAAGCGGTAAGGCTGAATAGTAACATAATAGGCTCAAAATCATAATCAATTTGTTGAAATACAGCGAATTTTATGGTAATATGATTCAATTAGTTTTTTCTCGTACTTATTCTATATTACGATAGGAAAGAGGTCTCACCTATGAATCGACTTCACAAGTTTTTTTTTATACTTTTAATCTGTTTTCTTCTTTTAGTTGGTTGTTCTACAAATTCATATTCAGAAACATCATCTGTTAAGCTTGACCCTAATAACCCTATAACCATAACCCTTTGGCATTGCTATAATTTTTCTCAGCAAGATGCCTTTGATCAATTGGTGGATGAATTTAATAATACCGTAGGTATTGAAAAAGGAATTGTTATTGATGCTATTTCACAAGGTAGTATTATAGACATAACCACCAATGTACAAAATGCTGCAAATAAAAAAGTAGGTGCTTCTGATATTCCAAATATATTCGCCTCTTATGCAGACACTGCTTATGAGATTGATCAGCTTGGTATTGTTGCAGACTTAACGCCTTATTTTAGCAATGAAGAACTTTCCACTTATATTGATGGTTATATTGAAGAAGGCCGCTTTTCTTCTGAAGATTCTCTAAAATTGTTTCCCATTGCTAAAGCTACTGAAGTATTAATTTTAAATGAAACTGACTGGATTCCTTTTGCCAAAGCGACTGGTGCAAATAAAAATAATCTTCAAACCTTTGAAGGTATCGTTAAAATTGCAGAAACATACTATGAATGGACTGATAGCCAGACTACTGAGCTAAATGATGGTAGAGCCTTTTTTGGTCGAGATGCACTCGCCAATTATATATACATAGGTGCAATGCAGCTTGGAAGTGAACTTTTCTCTGTGGATAATGGTAAAACATCCCTTAATTTTGATAAAACTGTCATACGTAAGCTATGGGATAATTATTATATTCCTTATATTAAAGGTTATTTTTTAGCAAATGGTAGATTTCGCTGTGACAATATGAAAACCGGTGAACTCCTCGCATATATTGGCTCTTCTGCAGGTGCTACTTATATTCCTAATGAAATAATCATTGAGGATAAGAAAGTCTATTACATCAAAACAGGAATATACTCTTCCCCTATTTTTGAAGGCGGCGAACTATATGCAGTTCAGCAAGGTGCCGGTATGGTGGTAACGAATTCCAGTGAAAAAGAAGTTTATGCCAGTGTACAATTTTTAAAGTGGATTACTATGAGAGATCACAACCTAAATTTTTCTATACATTCAACTTATCTTCCAGTAACCAAAAAAGCAGTTGAAAAAGAATCCTTTACACTTGCACTAAAAACATCAAATCTCTCGACAACTACTAAGGCTGCTTTATTAGTTGCAGCAGATATGGTGAATCATTATCAATTATATTCACAGAAAGCATTTGAAAACAGTTTTGAGATTCGTAACTTCCTTGATTGTACACTTGCTGAAATTGCTGAACTTGATGCTGCTACAGTTAGAAAAAATCTTAAAAAAGGTATGACAAGAGAAGATGCTCTTGCTCCCTTTGAATCAGATGAATACTTTGATAACTGGTATGAACAAACCAGACAAAGCCTAGAGGAGTTAATGAATTAATACATTATTATATTACTATCAAAAATACTTAAGCAGATAAGAAAGTGAATCTATCATATGAATCCTTCGAAATTTAAGAATAAATCTATTATGAGAAGAATATTGCTTCCAATGTGCTTTCTGATTCTCTTACAAATAGGCGTTTTAGTAATTGCGATATCTTGTACAAATATACTGCCACAATTATCGCAAAATGAAATAGATATTCTCCAGGAACGTGTTATTAATCGTAGTACCTATCTGGAAAATGAGATGATTAACCGTTGGTCTAATGTAAGTCAGACGGTTAGTTCAATCAACCAGGCAGCTGAAGAAATTGCCGGTGAAAGTAAGACCAATTTTTTACGTTTAGAACAAGATTCCTCTGTATTTTTACCATTTCTTGAGAATGTAACTGATGATTTAATTTCTATGCTACGTTCAAACGGTACTACGGGTGTCTTTCTAATTCTGAACCAGCAGGAATTATCCGAAGATTCCATATCTCACAAACAAGGTGTTTATATCAGAGATTCTGACCCTTTATCAGCTACCTCCTACAAAAATGAAGACTTAATAATGGAACGTGCACCTTGGCAGATTGCTCAGACTACAGAGATTTCAACTAGCGTAAACTGGAAGCCAAATTTCGAATTCATAAAGAGTAACCAAAACTATTCCTTTATTATAGAACCATATAAAGCAGCACTCAATTATCCAGAATTATCTTATTCAGATCTTGGATATTGGAGTGAACCTTACTATTTAGGTGGTAATGACAGCTCCCATAAGTGCATTGCATACTCGGTTCCACTTATTTTACAAGACGGAACAGTTTATGGTGTTTTAGGTGTGGAAATATCCCTGGACTATTTAAGAAAACAATTGCCATACAACGAAATATCCGATAAAATTTCCAATGCCTATATCTTATGTACTACACAAAATAAAGAACTTCTCTTTCGTAATGTCTTTATCAATGGTCCTACCTATAAACTATTTTTAAAGGAAGAAAACTATACATCTCTTGAACCTTCAAAATATAATTTTGGCTATGAAATTAATGTTTCAACGATTAGAAATAAAAAATATATGGCATGTATGAATTATATAAAACCATATAATTCCAATACACCATTTTCGAATCAGAAATGGGTCTTGATGGCAGTTATTCAAACCTCAAATCTATTTACCTTTTCTAACAAACTTATTGGCGCACTTTTTATAGCATTTAGTTTCGTGGCGCTCATAAGTGGTGTTATTAGCTATATCATTTGCTATAGAGTTGCAAAACCAATTGCTCAGCTATCTCACGATATTAGAACAAGCAATCCTAATCTACCCACTTCTCTCACCATGACAAACATCAATGAGGTAGATGACTTGGCAATCGCGATAGAAGCATTAAGTCGTAATGTATATGATTCAGCCTCCAAATTTACTCAGATAATGGAAATGGCAAGTATAAAAATAGCTGGTTTTGATATTAATCTTGAAGCAGGATCACTTTTTATTACAGAGCATTTTTTTGAGATATTTGGCCTAAATCATGTTGATGTTTCTTATATACGCCTATTTGAATTCAATGATTACATGGAACAGCTAAGCGAATACATCATAGACGATAACATAGAGGAAGGTTATCATGTAGTTGTATACCATATTGTAAATACGGAACTAGAATTATGGATCCAATTAAAATGCATTGAATCCGAAATTAGATGGATTGGTTTAGCGGAAGATATCACCAAACAAACTCTAGAATTAAAAAAAATTGAACATGAACGTGATTATGACATTCTAACTGATTTAATTAATCGACGAGCTTTTAGTCGTATTATGGACAACCTTTTTGAACAATCGGATTCTTTGAAGATTTCAGCCTTGATAATGCTTGACTTAGATAATTTAAAATATATCAACGATACTTATGGACATGATTATGGTGATGAATACATAAAATGTGCTGCAAAAAGTCTTAAAGATGCTACTCCTTCACAAACTTTAGTCGCACGTATGTCAGGTGATGAGTTCTTTGTTTTCTTCTATGGGTATGATACCAAAGAAGAGATTCGTGTACTCATTAATGAGATGAAGAATTACTTTTTTAATGTAGAATTATTACTTCTAGATCAAAGAACCTACCGACTAAAAGCCTCTGGTGGTATCGCTTGGTATCCGGATGACAGCACTGATTATAAACAACTTTTGCAATTCGCAGATTTTGCTATGTATAAAGTAAAAAATAGCTCAAAAGGTGAATTAAATGACTTTGACATAGGAAGCTATAACAGAGAATCATATTTATTACAAAGCGAAGAAGAGTTAGAACTCTTATTGGAGCATCAAGCTGTAACCTATCATTTTCAGCCAATCATAAGTGCTAAAAACGGACAAATATTTGCATATGAAGCATTGATGCGTTCTAATATGAAAACCCTGAAGTCCCCACTTGAGATAATAACCTTAGCAAAAAAGGAATTTAAGCTAAATCAAATCGAGCGTTTGACTTGGTTTAAAGCAATGGAGTGTTTTGTATATCATATAAAAGAAAAGCATATCAGAGGAGACTGTAAAGTATTTATTAATTCGATTCCAAATCAAATCCTTTCAAATAAAGACACATTACTGTTTGAAGAACTCTATCATGATTATTTACATTGTATTGTACAAGAGATTACAGAAGAAGAAAAAATAAATACAGATATTCAGAAACTCAAATTAATTCATATTAAAAACTGGCATGCTGAACTTGCCTTAGACGATTATGGAAGTGGGTATAATAGTGAGACTTCTCTCTTAAATCTTTCTCCAAGGTACGTGAAAATCGATATCAGCATAATTCAAAATATTGATACTGACATAAACAAACAAAAGATTGTCGAAAATTTAATCTCTTATGCTCACGAGCGTAACATTGTATTAATTGGTGAAGGTGTTGAAACCTATGCGGAGGCAAAAAAAGTGATTGAAATGGGTGTTGACCTGTTACAAGGCTATTATTTTAAAAAGCCCAGCGATGTCACCTTTTCGATACCAATAGAAAAAATTAACGAAATAATAGAAATAAACCAAAACTTTATGGATAATAATTAACAACTATTAAATTAAATTTTGTGGTTATTTTTTATAAATTATAATAAAGAAGGAGGAAAAATATCCTCCTTCAATTATGACTGATACCAATAACTTTATCTATCAGAGCTAACTAATAAGAATCTCTACTGCTTCCTTAAGAGTAGTCACTTCACCCACATTCCCAGGGAATATTATATATGGAATATTGGGGAACTTACTATTCTCTTCTGTCTGCCATACAGGGATTCCCGGTCTTATTTGTCCAAGCACATTAGCCTTTTTTACTTGTAATGCTTTCGTTCCAACGTCACTGGAGGTAATACCTCCTTTTGCTATCACAAATGCCGGAGTAACAGAAAGTCTACCAACTAATGACTGTACTGCATCGGATATTTTAATAGAACGAAGAAGTGCCTCTTCTTTCGTATCCTGCTCAAGAGTTAATAACTTTCGCTTAGTAAAAACAACAACTGTTATTCCATCTCTTAATAATTTTTCCTCTTTGGCAATCACTGAATTAATTTCTTCATCTAGTAGTTCTTCCTCCAGAACAAGATCTGAATTAAACTCAATAAATTCAATTCCCTTAACTGTTTTTAGACTTTCTAACTGACTGGTAGTCTTTAACGTATGAGATCCAACTACAATAATTCCACCAGTATTCACTGTCTTTACTATCATCTCTCCTTTTGTAAGCAAGGGTTTATCGATAATTCCCCCTAGTTCTTTTACAAAACCTGCAGCTGTACGAAAAAGAAAATACTTTCCTTTTGCTAGTGCACGATATAATGCTACACAAAAAACTTTCAGGTCACAAACATCTATGGCATTAACTACAACCTTACCAAAATCCTTTACTGCTAGGAGTTTTTCTGTAATATCATCTATCTTAACATGCCTTAACTCCTCAAGAGAAATCGATATCACATCTTCTCTTGAATAAACTCCTTGGGTCTTTTCTTCTATATAAGCACATAAATCAGAAGATTCATACCCAAATGTTTTATCCTTAGCGAATTCAGTATCTGCCGCAGGTATCAGCTTCTGATCATACTTCACATAATGTATATTATCTATTGTAAATCTTCCGCCTTCTTTAAAGAATGGACACAAAATTTCACCATCAACCTTTAACTCAGAGCATTTTTCTATATCTTCTTTTAAGACTTCTGTCTCTAGTGGATAATGACCTCGCAGAGTAGAATCCCCACGGCTGACAATTAAATAGTCCTTCTTTTCTTCTTTAGCGACCTCTGCAATTCTTTGTCCTATCTCATGATGTGCCTTCGTAGTTTGTTCAACCGAAAATCCTCTGGAATTAGTCAAGATGTAAAAAAGTTTATTCTTTTCTCTGAATCCACTCTCAATACTCTCATATGACCAATCCGTGTACACCGAAACATCATGCACGGTTTGCACTCCAGTGGGATCATCATCTAATACTACAATTTTTTGATTATTCTTCTCAATTTCCTGAATCAATAGTGTTTGTATCTTTTCAATATTAACCACTGGATATTTATTTAAAATTGATATGTCTAGAGTTTTCTCGTTATCCATATTCTCACCTGCTATCTATATACGAAATAATTTTCTTGCTTCATCTGGAGTTAATGGTTCTTTATCCATTGCCTTAAGCAGTCTTACTGTTTTCTCTACCAATGGTAAATTGGATTCCACTTGTGTATTAGCATCTAGGTGCCTGCTGTCTTCGAATCCAATTCTTACTGTACTGGCACCCATTCCTAGAGCGGCTGCTATAAGAGAAAAATCTTTACGATTGGCATGTGTTATTCCCCAAAGTGCTTCTTTAGGAATCATACTAATCATAGCCGCTAATGCCTCCGGTGTAGCAGGGGCTTCTCCCTTATGACCCAATACAATGCTAAACAAGACTGGATTACAAAACGAGTATTTTTCCATTAATTCCTTCATAACATGAGTATGACCAATTTCAAAGACTTCAACTTCCGGTGTCTTTTTCATTTCTAATAGTTTCTGCACACAATATTCCACATCATTAATTGGATTACAGTAAACAGCATCTCCTAAATTAGTAGAACCTACGTTTAAGGAACATGCCTCCACTATATCACAATAAAGAGGTGCACATCTCTCTTTTATGGTAAGATTAGATACTCCTCCAGTTGACACTTCAATAATAATATCAGATTCCTTACGAATCAAATGAAGAGTTTCTTCCAATAGTGTCATATCCGTAGTCAGATTACCATGTGCATCACGTACATGTAAATGTACCATAGCTGCCCCAGCTTTCGAACATGCAATTACATCCTGTGCAATTTTAACTGGGTCTATCACTTTATCCGTGGCTGCAACCGGTGCAACAGAAATTAGTACTTTATCCATAATATTTCTCCTTTATTCTTATAAAACCCATGTAATCATTCATGGCAGATGTTAAACGAAACACCTGCCACTATATAATTATTTAATATTATGCCAATATTGATAATGCTCCTCCACAACACTTGGAATCCTATCAACTTTTTTTTCTATTAGTAGCTTTATGATATTACGATGAAGCTCTAGTAATTGGTCAGTAGCTTTTAATTTCAATATCTGATCAATTGCAAGAATTCTCGATTGTTTCGTAATCTTGTCTACATATAAGCATATACTTTTTAACATTATGTTTTCCGTTACTCCGACGATTTCTGCATGAAACATTACATCAGCATCATAAATTTTGCTTACATCAGCATTAGGTGAAGTAATTGCTCTTTCCAATTCTATTAGAGAATTCTCAATTTGACTTAATTTCTCCTTCGTTAGTTTATTAACTGCAACCTGTAATACTCCAATATCAATTACCTTACGAAGTTCAATAATTTGATCAGCAGAATCTTTTTGTAAAATTATTCCGTAGAGTAATGGATAAAGCATCTTACTATCATACTGTTGATTTACAAAAGTTCCTTCTGCACGTCTAATATGAACAACTCCATATGCTTCTAATATCTTAATAGCTTCACGGATTGAATTTCTTCCAACCCCCATAGATTCACATAATTCTGTCTCTGTAGGTATTTTATCACCGGGCTTTAATTCTCCATTAATGATCGCATTCGTTATATTATCTACAATCCTATCAACAATGGATTTTCCTCCTAATGATTCATTCAAATAACTCTTATCATTCATGTGGTACCTCCTCAGTTCTCTAAATCAGTAATCCCTTATTTATTAATGCATCCTTTAAGGCAATTGCTCCAAATCTAGGACTGGATAAAACAGTTTTATTGAATTTCTCTGCAATGAAGGTTTCACAATATGCCATGGATCCCTGAGCAAAAAGAATGATATCAGCATCATTCGCAACTTCTCCAGCTTTTTTAGCCATTAATAATTTAAATTGCTCTTGATCTAAACCAAAAGCCCCTTCTACTAAAGCATCTACTAATTTTACTTGCTTTCCCATTTCTCTAGCAACTCTAAAAATTGTGTTCTTAGTAGGTTCTAAGGTTGTAGGAAGAGTTGCCATAACTGCAATTCTTTCTCCTCTTCTCACTGCTTCGCGACACATTTCTTCGTCAACACGAACAATTGGCACTCCGATATATTTTGCTGTAGACTGTACCGAATCCGCTACCTCGCCAACTGAAGAACAAAGATTTAAAATGGCATCTGCACCATCTGAAATTGCTGTCATATACATACTTATAAGTCTTGCTGCAGCTGGTGCTGTAACATATCCTGCATCTCTTACTTCTGTAAGAACGGAAGGATCCTGATAGCTCATTACCTCTGTATCAGCTGGGAGCACTTTACCAACCTCTTGCTCCACTAAATTAATTAATTCTGGTGTTGTACTTGTATAAACCAATGCTACTTTCATATTTGGCTCCCATCTGCGTGCTTTGCACGCGTACAAATAAAGGGGAGAGTGAAAGTGAATTTCTTTCACTCTTACACCCATTGCATACCGCAGACTTGTCTGCAGTACTGCCACTAATAAAACAGGTTGAAAGAATCAACTGTGGCATACCTTTCATATACATATTTTCTTTCAACCTTCTTCTTTCTTAGTTCGACGTATTACATCCTACGTTGGTTCTTATAATATAATACTACTTATCCTATAAAAGTAAATAGCTATAATGCATATGATAAGGAAAAATATTTTGTGCATTATTTCTAAGGTTCGCTAATATACGAACCTAAGATAGATATAGATCAGTGTTGTTTTTTCTTCTCAAAACATTCCGGACATTCTCCAATAAACTCAAGATTATGCCCTGTTATATGGAAACCGGTCTGTTTTACTAGATTTTGTCCTATTTCTTCCAGAGGGCATCCATCAATAGGAATACGTTTTCGACAATCTGAACATACAAGATAATGACTATGCTTATTGCTATTTATTTGAAAATAAGCTTTGCCGTCACCTCCGACATTTTTTAATATAATACCCTTTTCAGTAAGTGTTGAAAGTGTTCGATAGACTGTAGAAAAATTAAGTTCATGCCGCTGTCTTGTTAGTAGGAATATCTCTTCTGCAGTCATAGGCTCATGGGTTTTTTCGAAGACTTCCAGTATTATTTTTCTACTTTCCGTATTCTTTAACCCATTTTTTTTAAATACATTCTCTTGCATTATACCTGCCTCCTTTCGTAGTGTAAGATGTTATAATGAACCTTTTTAATGATTATCACAAGCAGTAACACAATAACTGAAACGATTGCGGTGAAGCCTCCCGGTGCCACATTCACATAATAGGATAAGAATAATCCTGTCATGATATCAATTATACTAAAAATAACAGACGCAATTAATGTGACCTTAAAGCCTTTTTCTAACTGCATTGCCGCAGCCACAGGTAAGGATATCATAGAACTCAACACTAATACTCCAACAATTCGAATAGAAGCTGCAATAGCTGATGCAACTAATATTGCGAACATGTAATTTATGAAACGAACCTTAACGCCAACTACCTTTGCGGCTTCTTCATCATATGAGATATACAATAACTGATGATAAAGAAATATTAATATTAACACAGAAATAATGCTTAATATAAATATCGTAATCATATCTGTCTTCGTTACCGTTAAAATACTGCCAAACATATAGGATTCCGCATTCGTGTTCAGCTTTCCCGAACTGATGATGGATATTGCAATACCAACACTCAAGGATAATACAATGGATAATATTAAATCCGTGTATTTTTTAAAATAATTTCTTAAAAACTCAATCAATGCACCACAGATCGAGGTAAATATAAAAGCACCGGCAATTGGATTCTTACCAACTAATAACCCAAGTGCAATTCCAGCTAAAGATGCGTGAGATAGGGTGTCTCCTATCATAGAATATCGCCTTACAACCAAAAATATACCGATACAGGGACAGAGTATTGATATCATTAATGATACAATGATTGCATTTTGCATAAAACTATATTGAAGCATAGTTATCCGTCCTTTCTTTTAGATGAAGATATTCAGCTGCATATTTGTCTGGATTACAAAGATGGCCATGACCATTTTGTAAATGATATATTTTCGTTGAATTAGCAATTACTGCTTCAAGATTATGCTCTACTGCTAAAATCGTTATATTCTGGTTAATACTCATATTCTTTAACATCCCATAGATTTCCTTTTGACTGTCTATGTCAACACCTGTTGATGGTTCATCTAGTATTAATAATTTGGGATTTCCCATCAGTGCCCTTGCTATTAATATTTTTTGTGTCTGCCCACCTGACAGTTTTCCCATTAAAGAATTCTTTAAATTCTCCATACCAATCAGCTTCAGGGAATCCATAATTACATCTTTGTCTTTTATTTTTAAAAGCTTGCGATAAGAATTCAAAGCTTCATAAACAGTAATAGGAAAATTGGAATTCGTAAAATCATTTTTCTGTGGTACATAACCAATGTATTTCGTGTCAATCGTAATATTTCCTCTCGTCGGCTTTAAAAAACCAAGCATAATGCGCATTAAGGTAGTCTTACCGCATCCATTATCTCCAATGATAGAAATATAATCTCCATTCATAATCTCCAAATTAACATCCTGTAAAATATATGGTTGTAATCCTGTATAGGAAAACCATAAATTATTAATATTTATCATAAAGTAATCCTCCTAAATTTGATTGTAGTCCACTTTTGCTGTTTTGTAAATAGCAAATGCAAATCATTTGCATTATATCTTGACAAGTATTAGTATTGGGTATATTATATTTGCAAATGCAAACTATTTGCACAACATATTTACTAGGAGGATTTAACCAATGAAAAAAATAATAGTAGTAATGCTAATTATCTGCTTGTCTGTTTCTTTCGTTTCATGCGAAAGCCGGTCAGAAAATACAACCTCAGATAATTCAAAACTTGAAGTATCCGTAACCTTTAATGCAATTGCTGAATTTGTCTCAGCAGTTGGACAGGATAAGGTGAAAGTATCTACAATTATACCTAATGGGATGGAACCACACGATTTTGAACCTAAGGCAGCTGATATCACAAGAATTAGCGATGCACAGGTATTCATTTACAATGGCTTTGGTATGGAGTCTTGGGTAGAGGAAACACTAAAAGCAGCTGAGAATGATAATTTAGTCGTAGTTGTTGCATCTGATCATGCAACACCAATTGAGAATTCAGAGGAAGCGGAAATCGATGAACATGGAGCATATGACCCTCATCTATGGCTAAGTTTAAAAGGTGCCGTGATTGAAGTACAAAATATTGCTGTCGGACTTTCAACAGCTGATCCTGTCAATAAAGATTTCTATGAAGCAAATGCTTCTGATTATATCGCTCAGCTCGAGGCATTATTCAATGAATATGATGAGAAATTCTCTTCTATAGATAACAAGAGATTTGTAACGGGTCATGCCGCATTCAATTATTTCTGCCAAGATTTTGGCTTAGAGCAAAACAGTGTTGAAGACGTATTTGCAGAAGGAGAACCAAGTACACAACAACTAGCAGAACTTGTAGATTACTGCAAAGAAAATAATGTAACCACTATCTTTGCTGAAGATATGGCAAGCCCTGAAATCTCCAAAACACTTGCGAATGAAGTTGGTGCTAATGTAGAAATCATCCATACGATTGAAAGTGCTGAAGATGACATGACTTATCTGGATCGTATGAAGGATAACTGTGAAAAAATTTATACAAGTCTTTCCAAATAACTTAATCTATGAAAAAGACGTTTCAATACAGAGCATTGTATGAAACGTCTTTTTCATACTTTTTATACCTATATATTGGAATGATCCTGCCTTAAATCAAACCAACTTTTCAAACATACGCCTTATGAAACCTGCTCAAATTGACTCTTATATAGTTCTGCATAGAAATTATTTTGCGCTAAAAGTTCTTTGTGATTTCCACTTTCAATAATATCGCCATCCTTCATTACCAAAATCAAGTCAGCGTCCTTGATTGTTGATAGTCTATGCGCAATAACAAATGCTGTTTTTCCCGACATTAATTTCTCCATAGATTTCTGGATCAGTATCTCTGTACGAGTATCTACAGAACTTGTAGCTTCATCCAATATTAGAAGCGGAGCATCTTTTACCATCGCTCTGGCAATTGTAAGTAGCTGTTTTTGTCCTGCTGAAAAGTTCAATTTATCATCTATGACAGTATTATATCTATTGGATAATGTACGAATAAAATGATCTATATCTCACTTTGATCTATCTAATTATTTGGCCAATAATTATCGTTATCTTTCTATATATTGCTATATGCAAATTGACTACAATAAAATAGAAAGGTACCTTTGTGTATTATGAAAGTACCTTTCTATTTTGTCAATATCTATTTTTCTATTTTCTCTTATTCCCTATATAAGATCCAATTCCTCCTGCGACATTGATAACATCAAATCCACGATTACGTAGAAAATTACAAGCCTGCCCACTTCTTCCTCCTGATTGACACATAACATAGTAGGTATTGTCTTTACTTAAATATTTAGTTGGTTCATTTATCAGCTCGCCCATCGGAATATTTTTAGCACTTTTTAAACTTCCACTTCTATATTCATATGGCTCTCTAATATCTATTAATTCTACTTTTCCAATTAAGTTATCCATGTCATTCACATGAATTACTTTTCCTTCTTCTTTTATTAAAAATCCAAACATCTTCATTTCCTCCTTGTTAAACTTTTATTTTATATTATCTTACTTTCTTATATTTCTATTATAATCATATATTTATGGTTATCTGTGATAAGGTCACATTAATAGGTTACATTTCATACTTGTAGTAAGAAATCTGCTCTTCCCTATGAATCAATAGATTTAAAATTACACTGTTCATTTGGAGTAGCCAGGTTAAATGATTTTTCTTTAAAATCTTATAAATGTAAGTAGCAATTTTAACAAATAATTATATAAAATGACTATTGTGTTAATATATTAACAATGTTATAATAGTGACAATTTATAAAACACAATAATATTATTTACTAGGAGGATCTTTTTATGATGAGATATACTTTACCAAGAGATATGTACTACGGAAATGGTGCTTTAGAGCAACTTAAGAACATTAAAGGGAAAAAAGCTATATTAGTATTAGGCGGCGGTTCCATGAAAAAGTTTGGTTTTGTAGATAAAGTAGTTAATTATTTAACAGAGGCTGGTATTGAAACAAAATTATTTGATAATGTTGAACCGGATCCATCCGTTGAAACAGTTATGAAAGGTGCCGCAGTAATGAAGGAATTCCAACCGGATTGGATCATTGCTATGGGTGGTGGCTCACCGATTGATGCAGCAAAGGCTATGTGGGTATTTTATGAATATCCAGATACTAATTTTGAGGAAATTATTCAACCATTTTCCTTCCCTGAACTAAGACAAAAAGCAAGATTTATAGCAATTCCTTCTACCTCAGGTACTGCTACGGAAGTAACTGCATTCGCAGTAATTACTGATTATTCTAAAGGTATCAAATATCCTTTGGCTGACTTTAATATCACTCCTGATATTGCTATCGTAGATCCTTCTTTAGCAGAAACAATGCCGAAAACTTTAACAGCACATACTGGAATGGATGCATTAACTCATGCAGTTGAGGCATATGTATCAACTCTTAACAGTCCATTTACAGATCCACTTGCTCTAAAAGCGATTCAAATGGTATTTGAATATCTTCCAGCTTCTTATGAAGGGGATATGCCAGCAAGAGAACAGATGCACTATGCACAATGTTTGGCAGGGCAAGCTTTTTCCAATGCTTTACTTGGCATTGTACACTCAATGGCACATAAAACGGGTGCTGCTTTTTCAACCGGACATATTCCTCACGGATGTGCAAATGCGATCTATCTTCCATATGTAATTAAATTTAATGCAAAGAATGCAGAATCTCGTTATGCAGATATCGCCAGAAGCGTCGGTATTACAGGAACAGATGCTGAATGTGTAAAGGCACTTTGTGATAAAATAGATGAATATAATGCCAAATTTAGTATTCCAAAGTCACTAAAGGAATTTGGAATTAATGAAGCTGAATTCATAGAAAAAGTTGCAAATATTGCAGAATTAGCAATTAGTGATGCTTGTACCGGCTCTAACCCAAGACCAATCACACCACTGGAAATGGAAAAGTTGTTAACTTGTACTTATTACGGAACTGAAGTTAACTTTTAATATTTTACCATATTGTTCTAGCAACGAAAGTCCAATGAAGGTTATTGAATGAATAGCGGTACTTGGTTAGGGTGTCATAAGCCTAATTTAGGCTGTGTAATGAATATCGCCGCATATATATTCATTTTGTCTACCTTGCCTTCCGGCGGCATATCCTTTATAGAGCCTCAAAGATATGAAAAACATCGCAGTAGCTCTGTTTTTCACT